>JAURWY010000006.1 GCA_030654695.1 Polaromonas sp. | reverse complement strand
CAGATGCTGGCTGGGTTGCTGGAGATGTCATCAAATCAGCGCCTCAAGCCCTTTGCGGTCTAGCAGGCTCAAAAGCTTCTGTGACGGGCCGCTGGGGTGCTTGTCGCCGATCTCCCACTGCCGCACGGTGGACAGGCTGGTGTTCAGCACAGAAGCGAGTACCGCTTGGCTCAGCTTGAAGCGATCGCGCAGGGCACGGATTTTGGTGCTGTCGTAGTCGGGGATTTGATCGAGACACAACAAGTCAAATTTGCGCATCTTGCGCTTGTCAATGAACCCCAAGTTCTGCAGGTCAAGCGCAGTCTCATGAACTGCTTCAAGAATAGAGCTTTTGGCTTTTGCTTTAGTGGACATGACAAATCTCCTCAAGCGCTCGGTCACGACTTGCAAGCCTGACACGCTTCTTGACAACGCCGCCTCCAAGGTCGGCATCAATCAAGCCTTGAGCCATCTCAGCAACCGCTGAACACAGAGCACTGTCGGTCAGTTCCGTCTTGCGCATCCAGCGGCTAAAGTGCCTAGTCTTAAAAACTCGCTTCATGAATTATTGTATCACCTAGTGTATTGGTTTATTTCAACCCCAACATCAAACCAGATGAACCAGCATTGACCATTGCAACCATCGGCAAGTCCATCGTAAACGGTAAAGGTCATCCGCCAGTTGCCATTGACCCAGACCGAGTAGTGCTCAGCAAGATCGCCTGTCAAAGGGTGTAGGTTCCATCCATGCACCCTCATATGTTCCGCGACGGATGATTCATTGAGTTGGCTGAGGTGGTGGCAGTCAGGCTGCCAGCGCGGACCGTGCTCTGACTGTTCGTTTGATGGGCAACGCCTTGGGTTTGGACAACTTCACAACTGGGGACATTCCCGCAGTAGAGGCCATGTTCATCAGCATGTCCAAGGAGAACAGGTTGATCTTGCCGCGCATCAGGTCAGAAATACGTGGCTGGGTGACCCCAAACAGTTCCGCCGCCTCGGCTTGGGTCATCCCACGCTTTTGAATGACATTTGCTAACTCCATGAGCAGGGTGGAACGGGCCTTCATGCTGGCAGCGGCTTGCGGGGTGTCTTCGATGGCATCCCAAATACTGGTGAACTTCTGGCTTTTCATGATGCGATCTCCTTGATCAAATCTTTGTATCGTTTCGTGGCGAGGTCAATGTCTTTCTTGGACGTTTTCTGGGTCTTCTTTTGGAAGCAATGCAGCACGTAAACGGCGCTCCCCACACTGGTCATGGGCTTGAAATCATCAGGCTGAAAGCCATGCTGAATCCGGTCGATCTGAAAGCCTGCCTCACGCAGGCGGTGCTAGGAAACGATCTCAAGTCGTCTAGGGATTTTCCACGGAACTGTACGGACTTCATCTTTGAATTATACAAGTTTTAGTATTTTTATACGATCCAATTTTAAGCCCCTATCTGTGCCAAGGCGTTACTCACTGGAGCTGTGAGCTTGGTCAAACTTGGAATGATGAGTTTTATGGGCGCCATGAACGGTGGAGGTCAGGCTGTCTGGAAATCAGCAAGCGTTGGCTAAATTGACAACACGGTAAATCGTTGGCATAATCGCCAACATGGCTGCGCAACTCATCACACGTTTCAAGAACGTTAACCCCGATGGTTCGATACTTGAGCTTGGGGTCTGGAAGTTGGATACGCCCGTACCGCCCACTGAGCATGGCTACAAATACAGGGCTGTCTATGTGCTCAATGGCCAACGCATCGTGGGCTTTGACAACGAGCGCGGCAAGGGTGACCACTGTCACATGGAGGGCATTGAAGTGCCGTATACATTCATCTCTGTAGCCCAACTGGTTGAAGACTTTATCGAGGCAGTCGCCACAAGGAGAGCATCATGATCGAACGTTATCTGACCATCACATTGCAGCCTGACTGGAAAAGTGCATTGCGTGCGGCTGCGCGGGCTGCCAAGGCTGATACCTACCAAGGCGAGGTCTTGAACTTTGAAACCCCTGCTCAATTTTTTGGACAGTTAACCGAAAAGCGTTGGGATATCGTGCGTTCTGCGCAAGGCAAGGGCGACTTGCCAGTCCGAGAGTTGGCCCGTATCGTTGACCGCGACGTCAAGCGTGTCCATCAAGACGTGGGGATCCTGACAGAGCTTGGACTGCTGGAGCGTACCGAAAGCGGCGGTGTCTCGTGCCCCTACACCTCGATGCACATTGACATGTACTTGAAGGCGGCCTGAATCTCACCAAGCCCGCAAAGCCGCAGGCAATTGAAGGGTGCACTTACTCCGTCAGACCGGTTCCACCTTCAATTTTGGGCGATCAAAATGGCTGTCAGTCAGTCAGGCAGCCAGCGCGGACCGTGTTTTAACTGTGCGTTTGACGGGCAATATCTTGGGCTTAGACAACTTCACCACCGGGGACATACCCGCGGTAGACACCCCAAATAGTGGACTATGAGGAAAGCAAATGAACGCGAAAAAGCTCTCCACACCCGCTATCTGGAATGACCCCGATGATGCGCCGGAATTAACGACACTTTGCGTGCATCGTTGCGATTGGCTGGCCGGGTTTGAAGGTAGCACCCCTGCACAATAGCTAAGCCGCCAATCGTGGTTTCTGCGCCCAAGTCATCAAATCAGCGCTTCAAGCCTTTTGCGTCAATAACGAAAGTAGCCTTTAAGCTATTTCTTGCCGTACGTGCTGTCGTGATCTGCCGCCACGGTCAGCAAGCGCATGTAGGGGCCATCGCGAAATGCCGTAGCTCGGCGTGACTGGGTCATTCGTAAAGAATAAATCGCGTCTATTCCGGCAGGCGTTCGAACACTGATGATCTTTTCCCACTTCAGACCATTGTCCCGGTACACCTGCGCCCAAGTGCGTTGACGAATCTTGGCCAAAGTTTCCAGCGCGGCATGACGCTCGGGCTTTTGCAGTCCAAACAGGTTTTCCTGAAAAGTGGGGTTGTTGAGGTCTAGCTGAACCTTAGCGTTTGGATCACTCAATGCCATCGCTCAGTTGTTTCATGACGGCATCAGCATTGTTGTCAGTCGCTGGGTTAGACACGGCCCAAGTGATGGCTGAACGCAGATCTGCCGCTGTCTGCGGTTCATGCAGCCAACGCTCGTTATCGGGAATGACGGTGGCTGTACGCACCAACCAGACGCCCGGTTCCCGCTCCTCTATGAGCACTTGCCGGCCAGCAAACTGCTTACCCAAGGAAATCTGGCCATTCGAGCCAACAACCTTGACTGATGAATTAGATGCAAGGGCCGTCATGATTTAGTGCCTTCCTAAATTAGTGCAAGAATAGATTTTGCCTTGCAGGTTAGGTTTCGTCAATTGAAGGGTGCACTTATTCCGTCAGACCGGTTCTCCCTTCAATTTTGGGCGATCAACAGCCGCGTGTGGCGCAGATGCTGGCTGGGTTGCTGGAGATGAAGGCGGCTCAGGGGGTTGAATACGGCGTGTGTTGACTCTGAAAATTCCGTAGTGACCAGCGTAGCGCGCCTAGGTCAGCAAAAGAACGTTCAGCCCAGCCAACGCGATATCGGGTAGTCCGACCACTTGGATCATGTCTTCACCGCCGGCATCACCGTGATGTAAGTACGCGCCCTCGCTCAAAGGCTGCCAGCCCATAGACTCCGCAGCCAGTGCCTGAAGCTCTGCCTGGATGTCAGTTGAACTTGAGAGTTTCATCGGCTTGTGCTTGCTCTAACTGGCTTGGCAGCGCAGCTTGCAGGCCCTTTGAATAAGCGGCACGTGCCGTTTGCAACACAGCCGCTTGGGCTTGCAGGCGTTGTAACTCGGCGTCACAAAACTGCAGGCTTTGCAGCTGCTGCTTGGCTTCGGTGGTCAGGCTGTCGATGTCGTAGTCAATGTTGTCGATTTTGATGGTTGGCATGTTCTTTATCTCAAAGTTAAAAATCAGTTAGGCAAAATTCTACTTGCAAATGTCCGGATCTCTGCCTCCGCCAAGGGCGCTTTAGACGCCAACATCCACAGGTCCAAACCACTGGCGCGGCGCTTGCTGGCAATAGATTGAAAGCCCGCCGTTTGCAAGGCCTGGGTCAATGACTTTTCTGTGAACCCGGTCTTGTGCGCCATGAAGTGATGGCCAGCGGCCACGGCGGCACTGTGGCCGTACAAAATGTCCAGCGGCGTGATGGGGCCCGCTGGGGAGTTGTAGGCGGCATCGGTCAGCTTGTTGTCTGCCACCAAAGCGCACACGGTTTGCAGGTCTGGGCAGGTGATGACCGCCACCCCACTGGGTTTGAGCACCCGCAGAAACTCGGCCAACACCAACGGCACTTCATGGGCGTAGACGTGTTCAATATTGTGGGCAGAATAAATAGCGTCCACACTGCCCGTTGCCACGGCCGCCATGTCGAGCATCGAGCCCACCATATCGGGCTCGTTGCCAGGGTCAATGTCAAGGCGTATCTCCTGCCACTCACTGCCCTGAAAACCTATTGGCAGCTTGGCGCCAGATTGTCGGTGGCCGGGGCCTACGTGCAGCACTGTTTTGGGGTTCATGGCTTGGGCCTCTTCTTGGACTTTGATGGCGTGGTGCAGGTCGCTCAAGGTGGCTTCTAGCTGGCGGGTAAATCCGGCAACATCCATCAGCGGCGATGCCTGCAGGGTGCTGCGCAAGGTGCTCCGTAAGTGGGTCAGTCTGGCCCGGTCAGCCGCCAGGGTTTGGGCTATGTGGACGTAATCAGCCGCGTCCTTGGCCGCCAACTCTACCAAGCCAATCGCGCTGAGGAATGCAAACGTCTGCCGACTGACCACACGGCTTTGCGGCCATGTGATGACGGGCACGCCCATCCACAGGGCCTCGCAGCTGGTCAGTCCACCGGTGAAAGGAAACGGGTCCAGCGCGATGTCGATGTCCGCATATTGCTGCAACACATCGGCATGGAATGAAGCGGGTCGCAGTTCAATACGGCTGGGATCAATGCCCCTGTCGGCAAAGGCCATGCGGATAGAGTCGCACAAAGGTTCATCGGCCAGAGAGCGCCATTTCAGCACCAGCCGTGACTGTGGCACCGCAGCCAACACCTGGGACCACACATCAAACACGCCCGCATTCAGCTTGCCGGTGTTGTTGAAGCAGCCAAAGGTGATATGACCCGTTTGCAAACACGGCGGTGGTGCCACGGCCGGCGCCCAAGGCACCGGCTGGTAGCACATGCGGCCGCCGGGCAGGTGAACAATGGGTTCTGCAAACTGCGCTTGCGTACCGGCCGGTGCGTGCCACTCGTCCAGCAGCACGGCGTCCATGTAGCGCAGGCCCGTGGTGGCAAAGTAGCCCAACCACGCCACTTGCACGGGGGCGGGTCTGTGGGCAAACACCGTCAAGCGGGAACCCGCGGTATGGCCAGACAAGTCAATCAACACATCAATCTGGTCTTGCCGAATCAGCGCCGCCAATGCCGCATCGTCCAAGCCAGCCACCTCCCGCCAAGTACAAGCAGCCCGAATGGCGTCGCTCACCCAGTCTGAGACTTGCCCGCTTGAGTAGGCGAAGACGGTAACGGCGTTAGCACCCACTCCGCCTGATGGGCTTTTGTGGGCTTGCAAAACGTCTTTGACAAACAGGCCGACGGTGTGTTGGCACAGGTCTGCAGACACGTAGCCAATTCTCAAAGGAAGCAAGGCCACTGCGCTTGGCCCCGTGCGTGAACGCAATGGCGGCCTTGCTTTCAAGCCACCGGCCTGTGCCATTGCCCAATCACCCCAAGCGCATGCATTGGCTAAGTGTTGGGCGTCAGTCATCGCCGGGTTGTATTCTTGATTCACCAAAGCATTGCGGCGAATCACGGGATGATTGGGCTGGGCAATTTGCAATGCTTCGTACAAGCGCTGAGCTGTCGCGTGGTCACCGCCATCGCGTGCCAAGTTAGCCAGGTTCATTTGGGCGCGCAAGTCTTGCGGCGCTAAAAGTTGCACGCGCTCAAAACAGTCACGGGCGCGGGTGAGGTAGCCGAAGTTCAGCAACAGAGAACCAACGGACAGCAAAGCGTTGGCATCGCCACTGTGGGCCGAGATGATTTGTTGGCAAGTGCCCAGCATCTCTGGGAAGTGAGCAGATTGAGCTTGGGACTGAGCCAAGGTCAAGCCGGTTTGCCACTGGCGCATGGAGAGTTCCAAAGGTTCTTTCATGAATAACCCACATTATCCAAGATCAAGATCACCCAGCGCTACGCTCACCTGAGCCAAGCCAACTTGATAGACGCAGCCAATGTGGCGCCCTTCAAGATGGACTTGCCGACGGTTGCAATGGTCAAGGCTGGTTCAGCTGGTCTGATGTTGGGTCTTCGCTGAAGAGATGCAACAATCAATGGCATCTTGATTTATTCTGAAACCAGAATAAAATATCCCATGATAAGAACACAGCCCAAAGCGATGCGCTGGCTCGGCGACAGCCTTGACACCGTTAAGGAGTTCTCAGATGAGGCTCGGCGGGAGGCAGGACATCAGCTTGGCCGAGTGCAAGAAGGTGAAGATCCCGCCGACTGGAAACCCATGGAAACAGTGGGCGCTGGTGTCAGGGAAATACGTATTCGAGTTGAAAAGGCGTATCGCGTTTTGTATGTGGCGAAGTTTTCCGAGGCGATTTATGTGATCCACGCCTTTGAAAAGAAGACCCAGAAAACCAGCAAAGCCGATCTGGATTTGGCCAGCAACCGCTACCGCCAATTGGCGAACGAGAGGAAGAAGAAATGAGTGATCTCAAAATTACAAAAGGCAACCCCAACATCTTTGCCGATCTCGGGTTCGATGCCGAAGAAGCACAAAACCTGTTGCTGCGCTCCCAAACCATGATGGTGATCTCCAAGTGGTTTGAGGCCAGCGGATTGACCCAAGTCGCAGCAGCCAAAACATTGGGACTGACACAGCCTCGCTTGAATCAAATGCTCAAGGGCAAGATTGGTGAATTCAGCCTTGATGCACTCGTCAACATGGCCACCCGTGCTGGCATGCGCGTGGAATTGAACATTCGCCCAATCCCCAGTGTCAAAGCACGTGCCGCACGCAAGACGGAAGTTAAAGCGGGCAGCGCGCTTCAATCGTACCTATGACAAGTACTTAAAGGTTGCGTGCCAGTTCGACGCTGTGGTCGAGGCTGGACTGGGCAGGATAGCGATGGCCGACTAGGTGCTGTGGAGTTGACTCCAATTGAAGTCATTTCTGAAGAACTGCTCAAGGTGTAATCCGATTACACATGCGCCCCAGCTCACCCATCCAAGCGATGAACTTGATTGATCTTTGTATATTTTGGGATACAATAAAACATGCCTGCAATTTTCACCACCAAGACCTTTGACCAATGGTTTAAGGAACTGAAATGACCATCAAACTCACCAAGTGGGATTCCGCCGAACACTTCAAAACGGATGCGGACATTGCTGCTTACTTAGACGCTTGCTTTGAAGAAGCAGGAGCCGATGCTGCGTTCATCACGCATGCGCTTGGGGTTGTGGCACGTGCCAAAGGCATGACGCAATTAGCCAAGCAGACAGGACTTGGTCGGGAAAGCCTCTACAAAGCATTGTCTGGCGAGGGCAACCCTAGCTTCGCGACGATCCTCAAGGTGATTCATGCACTGGGCTTACAGATTCATACCGATGTATCCCCTGCATAACGTGTGATCCGATCACGCCAGCAAACACTTTCCGATGGCTTCCTTTGTAGCAGGCAGAGCAGCTTTCAAAGCCGTGCTGTAAGCCATACGAGCAGTTTGCAGCACAGCCGCTTGTGCTTGTAGTCGTGCCAGCTCTGAATCACAGTACTGCAGGCTTTGCAGCTGCGCTTTAGCTTCTGCACTCAGGGTGTCGATGTCGTAGTCCATGTTGTCGATTTTGATGCTGGCCATGTAGTTTCCTTTAGATAATGAAAAAACCCCACTGCCTTGTGAGCGGTGGGGTTCTGGAAGAGACTAACTTGACCCCTTGCTTGCGCTCGGGGTGGTTATTTCTTTGGTGGTGGCTTAGGAGACAGCTACCAAGTTAGCGGTGTTCCAAGCAGTCAACACACCAACAAAGGTAACCATGTTTACCACCGTCAAATCTGCAGCAGTCATCGTTGCATCAGTCCCTGCATCGTGGACTGCGGAAACGTATGTATTGGTACCATCATTCCAAATCACAACAATAGATGCTGCTTCAGTATCGTTCTTTGTGATTACACCAGTGGTACCGATAGAAGCTACCAAAGCGGCAGCATCTGCGAGTGTCCCAGTGATAACAAGTGCTTCGTCACCAGCCGCAAGTGTGGTGGCCGCATCTTTAGCAATGGCTTTAATGACAAGGTTTCCAGCAATTGCAGTATCGATATCTCCACCTGCCCGGAGTTCTTTACCAACACCGATAGCAGTAGAGTCAGAAATATCAATTTGCAAGACATCACCAGCAGCACCAACAGTAAATCCTGTTATCACGTCTGCAGCGTTAGATGCATACGCAACACCAACAGTTGTAACAATAGTGTCTGTACCACCGTTGGTGATGTTTAAGGTATCGACGCCAGTGCCTGAAGTAATCACGTCAGCATATGTTGTACCTGTAATTGCATTGATACCAGTACCACCGTTGATGTAGATCAAGTCAGTGCCAGTGGTCATTGCGGACAGGACAGTAGTCGTGCCGTTCGATGCAGTGTAAACACCTGGATTGAAAATAAAGCCAGACAAGTCAATGGCTGAAGTAGCAACAGATGCAGTAACAACGACAGAAGACGTACCGGCTGCAGTTTCAGCAAACTTCAATGCCAGACCAGTGACCTGAGCTGAGTTGAATGTCACGTCAACACCAGCAGCTAAAGCGACCTGCTCGAACTGTGCTAAAGATGCATTTGCTGCTGCAAGTGCAATTGTTGTACCCACTGCATAACCAGCGAATGACAAGTCAGAACCCACATAAATAGTGTCTGTACCGCCACTGGCCGCTTCAACCCAAACATCAGCTTCGCCTGCATCGGACAACACAAAAGTGTCATCGCCAGCACCGCCAATAATCGTGTCAATGTCATTACCGACTGATGAGTCCAAGTAATCATTACCAGCGCCACCGTCGATCAAGTCGGCTTCATCTCCGCCCACCAGGTTATTTGTTCCGTCGGAACCAATAATGTAGTCACTCAAATCGGTACCAGTGGCATTCTCAATACCAGACAAGGTATCAACAACTGAAGCATTGGTATTAGACTCGCCGTTAAACATGTAGGTTGCAGCGTTAGATGCAACAGAAGCTGCGACGCCCGTCAAATACTTAGCAGTAGCAGTGAAAACAGCTGCAGTGGTGACCGCACTTGAACTCAAGTTAATGAGAACACCGTTAACTGCTGAAGCGCCAGCCACGTCATCTTGAGTCGCATCTGATGTAAATACGAATGTATCGATGCCATCACCGCCGGTAATCACGTCTGCAGCTACGCCACCAGTCAATATGTCATTACCACCGCCACCGTTTAAGGTTGATGCAATGGTTACAGAGCCCAACAACGTATCGACACCAGCACCACCAGTCAGGGTCACAGCGGCAACAGCAGCTTTTGCGTCCAACGTGTTGGCACCAGCACCACCTGTAAGTGCTGCGGCACCAGCCAAAGCACCCGTAGTCAGGGTGATACCACCGCGGGTCATACCACTTGCGTTCAAAGTTGTTAAAGCAGTACCTGCGAATGTCAATGCGACGTTTGCATTGCCATCAACTGTGATAGTTTTTGCAGTTGCGTCATCCAAGATCACTGTAGCAGTGTCGATCACAGTAGCATCTGTAGAAAGCGTACCTGATTCCGTGGCAGTCAATGCAACAGTTTCAAATGTTGTTGCAACCACTGTGCCGTAGTCAGTACTGGCTGCATTGGTTAACACAACATTCAACGTGTCAGCTGAACTATCGGCAGCCAAAGCCACTGTCGAGCTTGTTGCCGCTGCACTTACAACCAATGTCGCACCCGTCGCAGCGCCGCTCAGCGATGCTGTACCGCCGCCAGACAATGTAACGTAGTTGATGGAATCAAGATTCGTCAGGTTAACAGTTGCACCATCCGTGAGCTGCAGACGGCTGAAGTTGCTCACTGCAGTCGCGAATGTAATTGTGTCATCCAACGTTGCGGCCAATGTACCAGTCAACTTCAATGTATTGGTTCCAGCGCCACCGTCAACAGTACCACCGGTACCCAATGCAGCGGTGATACCCACAACATCATTGCCTTCACCAGTTGTAATGGCTTTGGTTGAGGCTCCGAGAGTAATGGTGTCAACACCCACGCCGCCCGTGTAAAGGGTGCCTGCAGCCAACGTACCACCCAAAGTCACTGAGCCAGTTGATGTGCTGGTGATCGCTGTCGTTGTTGCTCCACCCAGGGTGTTAGCAGTCAATGTCAGGCTGCCATTACCAGAGATGTTCAATGTTGCCAGGTCAGCAGCGACCAGATCAGCAATCACCGAAGTGCCCGAGTTAGCAAGATTGATAGTTGTGAAACCATCATCAGTTGCCGCTTCGTTGTCCGTAATTGTGTTTGTACCTGTCAATGTTGCGACATTCAATGCAAGCGTATTTGCAGTTGGTGTTGCTGTCAAAGCACCGCGACCGATACCAAAAGTACCACCCGTACCGCCGAGCGTGACTGATGTCAAAGCGCTTGAATCGACAGTTGAGTTACCAAAGTTTGTTAAGCTAACTGTTGAAATAGTACCAGCCAGCGTGGCGGAAGCAGCATTTTTATCAGCAATAGTTACTGCACCGTCAATAACACCTGCAACACCTGCAGTAGCTGAGGAAACAGCCGTTACTGCAGCAGTTTGATTAACTGTCGCAGAGGTTGTCGTAGCGCCGCCGGTAATACCAATTGCACCGCCAGTAGCATTTGCAGCAACGCTGCCAGTCAAAATTGTTAATGCTGCTGCAGCTGTAGCTGCAATATTTTGAGTAACGGTTACTGTCGAACCACCAGTTACGGAAATAGCACCAGCAGTAGATGTTGCACCGTCAGTAACGTTTGATGATGCCAATGTACTGGTGACAATTACAGCACCTGTAGGCGCTTTAGCGGCTGAACCAACAGTGATTGTTCCACCAGCTGCACCACCAGCAACAGCCTGTGCCGTTGTGACGGTAGCGCTTGTACCACCCAGTACGGAGATAGTGCTTGCAGCTTGGGCTGTATGAGCCAAAGTAATTGCGCCCGCTGGGCCTGTTGTACCGCCGATGGCAACAGCACCTGTTGTTGTTGATGCTGCGACAGCTTTGCCGCCATCAATTGTCAGAGCGCCGATAGCGCCTGTTGTTATGTCTGTTGTTGCGGCGGCTGTAATACCGACAGCACCTGCTGTTGAGTCGACTACTGAAAGCGAAGTCAGACCAGTAAAAGTACCCGCAACGGATGTATCAATCGTGTAACCAGCGCCAGTAGTTGAAAGGGCGATTGTTTCAACACCAGTTACGGTCGCACCGACTGGTGCAGCAGTTGCAGTGGTCGCTACATTCAATACGTCATTACCCAAACCACCGTCGATTGCATCAAGTGCTGTCCACGAGTCCAATGTTGCGCGAGCGTCGAAAGTGTCATTACCAGTCGTACCTGTCAGTGTGTTCACACCTGCAGTGAGCGTGAAAGTCTGGCCAGTTGAGGCAGAACCTGCTGCAACTGCATCAGCAACTGTAGCTGTCAAGGTGGTAGCAGCTGCAGCCAATGTGGTTGCATCTTTTACCGGGCTCAACCAAGTGCCGGCTTTGGCAAAGGCTGCAGCTTTTGAATAAGCAATGATTTCTTCGGCAGTATCAATTGCGGTAGTGAATGTTGTGGCTGCTGCAATTTTGTTGGTAATCGCGATGTTGTCAGCGCTACCAGCTGTGGTGCCGCTTGCCAGAGCACTGGCGACGGTGGTGATAGTGACAGTGCCCTTAGCCATTTCACCAGCCCAGAACAACAGGCCACCGGCGTCAGCGGTACGACCGAACAGATTCTGATACAGAGCACCGATCAACTCAAGGTTGTTTTTGCCAGCGTAAATGGCTTGGTATTCAGCAGATGCGCTGAAGCTGTTAGCCACTTGGGTTTGGCTTGCACCTGCGGCCATTTGACCTTCCCAATAAGCCAAACCACCTGGATCAGCTGGGCGATTGAAGTAGGCGATGTAAAGTTTTTGAACTTCTGAAGTAAATGCACCCATGATTTAAGTTTCCTTGTTAATTTGACAAAAATAAACGCTTTTCGATCATAGCCGAGGAGCACGACCTTTTTACGTTCTGACGGTGATCTTGCCCGTCCGTTTCTTTTGGAAGTGTGACGTACGTCACATTACGAAAAAAACTTTAGTTCTCTGTGAGTTGGCACAACACAAATCCCGTAAAGCGAGGTAAGTCGGTTGGTTGCTGGGTGGGTTGTTACTTTTTCACCCAAGCGGCGCCGCCTATGGCCAGTTGGTTGTTGTCAATGCGACTTTGGAAAATGTACGCAGCACTGCCGCCGTTTTGTGGGCCCACTGCACCGTTGACCTGCATGTTGGAGCCGCTACTGAATTGGCTTGCGCCCTGCAGTAGCCCGCTGGCTGACACATCACCTAGGGCTTTGAGGCTAAAACGTTCTTTGCTTTGGCTGACGAGGTCAAAGCCAGTGGCAAATGACGCCTTGGCAAAGTCAACCCTGAGCTGGCCGTTTTCAAGGGTGGCTGGCACAGGGGTGCTAGCAGGGCCCGTTAGGATGAAGGCTTCGCTTTGCTTGAGTTCAAAAGACATCGTGCCTTGGTTAGGCGCTTGCCAGTCTGCACCGTTGGTGCGCATGACAGCAAAATAACTGTCTACGGCCAGCAGCTGAGCCTTGGCTTCAGCGCCTTTTACAAAGTCAATATTGGCGGGCTGGCCGAGCAGGGGCTGCCAACGCCCCCAAATAATCTTGCCATAGGGGTCGGTCACTATGGCCGCGCCGACTAAGGGATCTGTAATGAAGGCCGTTCCATCTTGTGTGCTGAGCGGCCCGCCTTTTGCGGAAGTGGTTTCGGTGCTAGAAGCTTTGGCTGTTGGCTCGTTGACTCTTGGGGGCGACGTCAGGTCAGGGGACAAGCTGGTGCTGCGCAGCAGCTGCGGGACGGGCTGCCCCAAAAGCACTTGCAATAGCTGACCTGTTTGGTTTGCAAACAGTTCGCGGCTGTTGGCGCCTTGGCAGGGGCCGGAACCCGCCGGACCGCAGCTGCCGATGAATCCGCTAACGACCACGCCACCAGCGGCGACAACCACCCGGGAGGTGGTTTGGTCGGTATACACCGTGAAGTCCGTGCCCCGCACACCAATAGCGGCCACGGGTGTGTTGAAACGAAAATTATCTTTGGACTGCTGCACGGCCTGTCCGGAAATGCTGCGGGCAACCCCCTGGACAAGTTCAATTTTGATGCGGGTGTTGGCCGGGTTTTGCGAGTCAACATGGTAGGCAACAACACGTGCATGGCTGCCGGGCCGCACGATGAGATAGCCGTTGTCCGTTGTTTTCAGATGGGCATGGCCGTTGGCACCGGTCACGATGGTGTCGCCCTCCATCACCATGTGGCTGGTGCTGGCTGGCTGGCCCGCCACGTGCACGCTACCGGCCGCAAAGACGAGGCGGCCAGCCTCCCCGGCCAGTACCAAAGTGGTTGCGGCCAGCAAGGCCACACTAACAACGAGTTGATTCAACCGACGCAACATGCCATGGTTCCTTTGGAATATTGGCCCCTGATTGGAAAGATTAGCATGATACGCCGAGTGAAAATCGTTTGCTATGATCTCTCGCTGCTTCATGGGCAGACCCCCCAAGGGTCTTTCAGGGGGGCGGTAAATTCTTTCTTTCATAAAAAATGACTTCAACCATGCTCGCATTTTTGATCTGGATGCAGGCTCATGGTGTTAAGCCATGATGTCGATTGGCATGCTGAGGGGCGTTGTGGCCTACCGCGGTTTTATTTTGGGCAGTGTGAAGCGTGAGTTTCAGTCCAAGTACCGCAATTCGCTGCTAGGCGCACTGTGGACGGTGCTCAACCCACTGGCCATGATTGTGGTTTACACGGTTATTTTTGCCCAAGTCATGCAGGCTAAGTTGCCAGGTGTGACCTCTTCTTTTGGCTACAGCATTTATTTGTGTGCGGGCGTGCTGACCTGGGGCCTGTTTTCGGAGATTGTCGGGCGGGGCCAAAATGTTTTTTTGGATAACGCCAATTTGCTCAAAAAATTGAGCTTTCCTCGTCTCTGTTTGCCTATCGTTATGGTGCTGAGCGCGGCACTTAACTTTGCAATTATTTTTCTGCTTTTTACCCTGTTTTTGCTTTTGAGTGGCAATTTTCCAGGCTGGGCGTTTTTGGCTGTTTTTCCGGTGTTGGTGCTACAGGTTATTTTTGCAACGGGATTGGGGATGTCGCTAGGGGTGTTGAATGTGTTTTTCCGGGATGTGGGGCAACTTTTTGGCATCGTCCTACAGTTTTGGTTTTGGTTCACGCCCATCGTTTATCCACTGAATGCGGTGCATGAAGGGATTCGAGGTTTGATTGCCCTGAACCCCATGACGCCGCTGATAACGGCTTACCAAGGCATTTTGGTGAGTGGGTTATGGCCCGATTGGGGCTCGCTAGTGCCTACTGGATTGCTAGGACTGTTGCTGTGCCTGCTGGGCATGCAGCTTTTTCGCAAGCGGGCCGGCGAGATGGTGGACGAGCTGTGATGCCGAAAGCCTTGATTCAAGGTGCCATTTAATGGGCACCATACACGTTACCTCCTTGGGCAAGGCCTATAAGCAGTACGGCACGCGTTGGTCGCGGCTGGCCGAGTGGGTTCTGCCTTTTTTGGGGCTGCGGCACACCCTCAAGTGGGTCCTGAAGGATATTAGTTTTCGTGTTGATCCGGGCGAGGCGGTGGGCATTATTGGCATCAATGGCGCTGGCAAAAGTACGTTATTGAAGCTGATCACCGGCACCGCGCAGCCCACCACGGGTAGCGTGCAAATCTCAGGGCGTGTGACGGCGTTGCTAGAGCTGGGGATGGGTTTTCACCCTGACTTCACGGGTCGCCAAAACGCTTTCATGGCGGGGCAATTGATTGGGCTCAGTGGGCCTGAAATAACGGCGCTGATGCCGCAAATTGAGGCTTTTGCAGAAATTGGCGATTACATCGACCAGCCTGTGCGGGTGTATTCCAGTGGCATGCAAATGCGTCTGGCTTTCAGCCTGGCCACAGCCAAGCGGCCAGATGTGTTGATCGTGGATGAGGCGCTGTCGGTAGGTGATGCGTATTTTCAGCACAAGAGTTTTGAGCGCATCAGGCAGTTTGGCCAACTGGGCACGACCTTGTTGATCGTCAGTCATGACCGAAACGCGATACAGGCCATTTGTGACCGGGCCATTCTGTTGGACGCTGGTCACTTGGCGCGAGAGGGTCGCCCTGAAGAGGTCATGGATTTTTACAACGCCTTGATTGCCGAGCGTGAAAACTCAACCGTGACGCAAACCACACTGGCTGATGGGCGGGTGCAAACCACGTCGGGTACGGGCGAAGCCACTGTGGAGGCCATTACCCTGCTGAATGAGCGTGGCGAACCCATAGAGGCGGCGGCGGTGGGTGCCCGCGTAACCCTGAGAGTGCAAGTGCGTTTGCACGCGCCGGTGGACCGCTTGGTGTTGGGCTACATGATCAAGGACCGGCTGGGGCAAGCCATGTATGGCACCAACACGCACCATATGGAACGGCCGCTGGAAGACCTGCAAGCTGACGAGCTGGTGACATTCCACTTCACTTTCCCTGCTAATTTTGGGCCCGGTAGTTATTCGGTCACGACTGCGCTGACCAGCAGTGACAACCATTTGCTGGACAACTATCAGTGGCGCGATTTGGCGCTGATGTTCACCGTGGCGAACATTGACAGCCGGACGTTTGTGGGCTGTAACTGGCTAGAACCGGTGATTGAGATTGTGCGATGAGTGATTTTTTTTACCGCGCCTTTGAAGACCGGTTTCGCGGTTCACGCTCGTTGATTTTGGCGCGGTTGGATGTCTACCAGCCTTTTTTGCGACCGCTGGTGGATGCGTTTCAGACTCCCAGGGCGCTGGACTTAGGCTGCGGTCGGGGTGAGTGGCTGGAGGTGCTGGTTAATTCTGGATTTGATGCCACGGGCGTGGATCTGGATGAGGGCATGTTGGCCGCCTGCCAAGAGCGTGGTTTGAAGGGGCAGTTGGGAGATGCGCTATCGACGTTGAAGGGGTTGCCTTCTGAGAGCTTGGCTTTGGTGTCAGCTTTTCATCTGGTGGAGCACGTGCCTTTTGAGGTCGTGCAGGGCTTGGTGCAAGAGGCCTTGCGCGTGTTGATGCCAGGTGGTCTTTTGGTGTTGGAGACGCCTAACTCGGAAAACTTGACAGTGGGCACCTCCAGCTTTTACCTGGACCCGTCGCATAAGCGCCCCCTGCCCTCTGCGTTGTTGGCTTTTGTGGCGGAGCATGCGGGGTTTTACCGCAGCAAAGTGATGTATCTGCAGGAACCCGCAAATTTGCATGGCGACAGCCGGGTCGGCCTGTTAGATGTGCTCAGTGGTGTCAGCCCTGACTATGCGCTGGTGGCACAAAAAAGTGCGGCACCAGCGGTAGGGGCTGAATTTGACGCGCCTTTTAACGCTAAGTACGGCTTGTCGTTGGACACGCTGGCGCAGCGCTACGACGCGCAGACGGCGCAGCTCAGCGTGCAATTAGGTGAGCGTAGCGGCCAGTTGGAGAAAGCTGTTGCGCAGCTTGGCGCGCAGTTGATTCAAGTGCAAACACAGCTTGAGGGTATGTTGGGTAGCCGCTCCTGGCGTATCACGGCACCCATGCGTTGGTTGGGTGGCGCTGCGCGGCATGTGCGTCAACGGTTGGCTCAATTTTTCAAATCTACACCATGAAACCCACCGTTTTGCTGTTGAGTACGTATCCGTTTTTGGAGCCACGTCATGGCGGCCAGGTCAGGATGGCCCACATAGCCCATGCGTATGAGGCGGCCAACTGGCAGGTTGAGAGCATGGCGATTTACGAGCCTGAGGGCTATGGGGCGCAGCGCCGGGGCCCACGCGATTTGCCCTTTCCGGTCGACTCTCGATACCGGCAATTTGATGGCCGTGATGTGCCGATGGTGAATGACTTGCTGACGGGGCTGTATGCAGCCGCAGACGATGGTGGCTTTGCTGCTGTAGTGCGTCACTTACCAAGCCAGGTGAACGTCATTCATGTTGAACAACCTTGGCTGTGGCCTTTGGCCAAACGGATCAAGCAGTTGCCTGGGTTTGAGACGGTGCGCCTCATTTATGGCTCGCAAAACATTGAGGCGCCGCTGAAGCGGGACATTTTGAGTACCTACGGGGTTGCTGATGCCGCGCAGGTGCTGGCTGACATTGATGCGCTGGAGCGGCGTGCAGCTTGTGAGGCTGATGTGGCGCTGGCCGTGACGAAGTCAGACTTGGCAACTTTGGCGAGTTGGGGAGCGCGGCATGCGGTACTCGCGAGCAATGGCATATCGCCTTGGCAGGCCTCGCCTGAGCTCTTGGCGCATTGGCAAGCACGTCTGCCCAAAGCACCTTGGATGCTTTATGTGGCCAGCGCGCATCCGCCCAATTTCACAGGTTTCACGGATTGTGTGGGGCCGTCTTTGGGTTGCTTTCCCCCTGACAGCCGGTTGGTGGTAGCCGGGAGTGTGTGCTCCCACCTACACCAGCATCTGGCGGCAACGCGTTGGCACAGTCTGAATCTCTCTCGGCTGGCGTTACTGGGTGTTTTGTCGGATGAGGACCTGGCGGCGGTGAAAACATTGGCTCACGCGTTTTTGTTGCCAATTCCGCATGGTGGCGGGTCGAATATCAAAACTGCAGAGGCACTTTACTCGGGGGCTTATGTGGTTGGCTCCGAGGCCGCTTTTCGGGGATATGAAGACTTTTTGGACTTGCCAGAGGTGGTTGTGGCGCGCAGCCCAGCAGTGTTTCACACGAGCATACGAACAGTTTTAGCGCGTCCGCGTGCGTCAACAGCCCCGCATGCAGGGGCCTCATTGCGAAGAGAGGCCTTGCGCTGGGACCGGTGTCTGGCCTCTATTCCTGCGGCGGCCGCCGTGGCGCTGAAAGGTGTGAGCGCTTTATGAAAATTATTTGGCTAGATGTCAGCACGGTGATGGTGTGGCATCGCCCGGCTGTGGGTATTGTCAGGGTGGAGGCGGAGTGCGCAGCGTATGGTTTGCAACGGCTTGAGGCGGCGGTTGGTTCGGTTCGTTTCTGTCGCTTTCATGCCACGAGCGGTTATCAGGAGGTCAGCGCAGCAGAAGTACGGGTTGCTCTGGCGCGCATTCAAGGTCGATCTGCGGCGGTCCCCAAGAACGAGCCCCCTCACCCCCACGTGGTGCCCGCTGTGCCGCTGGAGCGCAGGGTCACGGCGCTGGTATTGCGGCTAATCAATCGACTTCCAGTGGGTCTGCGGGCATCTGCTTTTGCGTTTGCAGTGCGACGTCGAGAGGCTTTTGCTGCGGCGCTGCGGGGTTACCGCGAGTTGCGTCATGCCTTTAAAACTTTTGTTCACCCGCCGCAAGTTGGTTTTTCAGCGCTGATGGATTCCGGATCTGGCGCGCCCACACCCCAAAGACCGCCGGTTCCCTTTGGGCCGGGAGATGTTTATGTGTCAATGGGATTGGACTGGGACCAAAAGGATTTGGTTTATCTGTACGAGCAGAAGCGAAACCTAGGGTTCAACGTGGTGTTGTTTTGCTATGACGTGATTCCGGCCAAATTTCCGCACCTTTGTGTGGGCGATGTGGCGGCTTCGTTTGCACGTTATTTTGCCAATCTGGCGTGGTGCGCAGACAAGGTACTGTGCATCTCTGAATGTTCCCGGAATGACTTGAAAGCGCTGCTGGGCGAGTTAGGCGCGCCGCTTCCGGATATGTCGGTCATCAAGCTGGGGTGCCAATTGCCAGTGATCGCAACGGATGTCATGGCCAGTGATGTGGCTGCTCTGTTGGGGCAGCGCTTTGTTCTGTTTGTGTCCACGATTGAACGGCGGAAAAACCACGAAACCCTGTACCGCGCTTACACGCGGCTGGTCGACGCGGGTGAGACTAATTTGCCGCTGCTGGTTTTTGTTGGAATGCCAGGTTGGGGCGTCAACGATTTGATGGCGGACTTGCGGTTTGACCCCCGAACGAAGGACTTGATCAAGTTGCTACACCATGTCAACGACGCCGATCTGGCCAGGCTTTACCAGCATGCGCTGATGACTGTGTTTCCTTCGCTTTACGAGGGATGGGGTTTACCGGTGGCCGAGAGCTTGGCGGCCGGGAAGTGCTGCTTGGCCTCCAACGTGGCATCCATACCTGAGGTAGGGGGTGATTTGGTTGACTATGTGGACCCTTGGGATGTGCCAGCTTGGGCGGAGCGACTTCGCTGGTACTTCAATCACCCTTCCTTGGTGGCTCACAAAGAAGCGCGGATCAAGGACAGCTACCAGCCCATGAGTTGGCCCAAATGTGCAGAGGACGTCTTCAGCCATGCCACGGGCCTGATGATTGCGCCGCCTACTCAGCAGGCCACCGGCCGCTGAGACTGCTGAAAGAAGAGAATCGTTTTGCTTGCATGGCCCATATCAATGAGGGTTAAACCGATCTGGCTGTTTGTAGTCACCGTCGGGCTTATAGCGTTCGCTTTGGTTTACCAGCGGGGGCAGGACACCAACTGGGACCTGCTCAATTACCATTATTTTTCGGGCTACTCGTTGCTGAATGGCAATTTTGCGAATGACATTGCACCGTCAGGTTTGCCGTCGTTTCTGAATCCAGTGCCCAATATTCTTGCGTATCTGGCGCTGTCGCAATGGCCATTTCCAGTCAGTGTTTGGTTGATTGCGGGTGTTCAGTTGCTTGCGCTGCCTTTACTGGTGCTGATCGGTCGTCAGCTAGGGGCCGCCCTTGGTTTTACCAAGATAACGATGGCGGAATTTTGGGCCTTGGCGCTGTGCCTGCTGGCTCCGCTGTGGTGGAGTGAACTCGGAACTTCATTCTCTGATGCCACCATGACGCCTTTGGTCATGCTCGGGCTGCACCTAGGCTTGCGCGGTATGGCGCAGGGACCTGAGAAGACATTTCGGGTATTGACAGGCGCTGGGGTTTGCTTCGGCCTTGCTGTGGGGCTGAAGCTGACGAATGCCCCATTTGCACTGGCTTTTTTTGTAGCACTGGTCGGCGTTTATGTCCCTGTCGGCTGGCGCACTGCCCTGCGGCTGGCGCTGCCATTTTTGACCGGACTGGCGGTCGGTTTTTTACCAACGCTTTGGTGGAATATTTATTTATTGCAAGGTTGGGGAAGCCCACTTTTTCCTCTTTACAACGCGTGGTTTAAGTCGCCTTATTTTGACTTCGTCAATTTTCGTGACATGCGCTGGCGTTTTGAGTCGATGGGTGAGTTTTTACGCTACCTCTGGGAAAGTACTAGTGGGACGGTTAAAACGTCTGAATTTTTGTTTGCTGACGTCCGTCTGTTCATTTTTACAGTGTTAGCAACATTGACAGCGGTGTTGTTGATCCTCAAAAGACGATTTTTGGGCCTCAACAACGTAGCACTGTCTTTTGTCTATTTTTTAGGGCTTTCTTTTTTACTTTGGGCCACGTTATTTGCCTATCAACGATACATGATTCCGATTGAGGTTTTGTTCGGATTTGGCATTTGGGTACTGCTGTCCCACTTGCTTCCAAACAATCGGACCGTGGTTTGGCTGCTTGCAGGAAGCGTTTTTTTGAGTGGCGTGGCCATCAAAATACCGAATTGGGGGCATATGCAGGCGCGGGTGGCGCAAATCAACCCGTTTGGCGTTCAGTTGACGCCGGAACAAATGAGTACGCCTGCGCGATATCTGGTCGTTGGCCATGCGATTACCTATCTATTGCCATTTCTGCATAAGGACAGCCAATTTTTCGGACTCGGTACACTTTCAAGCCAAGCCGATGCGTTAATTGCAGTTGCCGTAGCCAAGCCGGATGCGCGACCGCTGCGCATATTGCTCAGAGAGGCCGTTGCAGGGGAATCGCTCTGGGAGCTACTCGAGCCATTGGGGTTTGATCCTGGCAACACGCATTTGAAATGCTTTCATTTTCGGACAGACATTGACGTTTATGTCATCTGCGAAATTGCTACAAAGTTAAAGGGGCAACAAGCGTTCATGCAGCCCATTGCGCTTGACTTTCGAGATAGCAAACAGCTGCTACCACCCTCGTTGCTGAACTTGAGTGGACTGGCCGCGCAGGAGCCATGGGGGCGCTGGTCAGACAGTGACCAAGTGACGCTTCATTTTGCCAATTGCCTGCCAAAAGGTAAGCTGATTATTGACGTTCGTGGCCATGCCTTTGGCCCGAATATTGGTAAGCCAGTGAGGTTACTCATTGGCTCAAGCCAGGCAACCATCACGCTAGGTGAATTTGATGAAGACGTGAGCGCTAACCTCGATAACCAAGCGGAATGCGTTAAAAATCTGTTGTTGGTGGTACCTGAAAAGACTTCACCTTCGGCATTGGGTGTCAGTCATGACAATCGGACTTTGGGCCTAGGCCTCGTACAACTGGGCATTCGTGCCGTTAAATAGTATTGAAGAACAACATGACCCCAATGAAAGTGGCATTGATACTTCCAGCCTATAACGAAGAGCTGACGATTGAAGCAACGGTACGCGCATTTCATGCGGCTTTACCCGAAGCGGCCATTTGGGTCGTCAACAATAGATCTTCCGATGCAACGGAGAGCATCGCAAGGACTACGTTGTCGTCACTTGGCTGCTTGGGCGGGGTTTTGAACGAGTCACGCAAAGGCAAAGGCAATGCTGTCAGACGTGCATTTCTGGAAATAAATGCAGATTTGTATGTCCTTGCAGATGCGGATCTGACTTACCCTGCAGACCGAGTTAGAGATCTTTTGGCACCCGTGCTTGAGGGGCGTGCTGACATGGTAGTGGGTGACCGTCACAGCGCTGGACACTATGCGGCCGAGAATAAGCGCGCCTTGCATGGCATTGGTAACAGGCTGGTGCGGAGCCTTGTAAATGGTTTGTTCAATGCTGAACTGGCGGACATCATGAGTGGCTACCGCGTCTTCAGCCGGCGCTTCGTCAAGAATTACCCCATCTTGGTTGAGGGCTTCGAGATAGAGACTGACATGACACTGCACGCGCTTGACAAGCGCTATCGGATTATCGAGATTCCTATTGAGTACAAAGATCGACCCGAGGGCAGCGTCTCCAAACTAAATACATTTAGCGATGGCGCGAGGGTCTTGTTTGTCATCATGCAGATATTGCGGTATTACAAGCCGTTCGTTTTTTTTGGGTGGTTGTCAATATTGTTTTTTCTAGCAGGACTGATGGCTGCGGTGCCTGTCATTCAAGACTGGATACAGTACCAGTACATTCGGCACGTACCTTTGGCAATTCTGGCGACAGGGCTGGAGATTGTCGCTGCGTCGATGTTTGGAGTGGGTTTAGTACTGGATTCAATTGTCTACCAGAAGCGGTTAGACAATGAACGCCAAATTTTGAATTTCCCGGTGGCATGACACAAAAAATTCTAGGTATCAGAATAGCCTCCATGCGAAAGTTAATATACTTTACTTTTGTAGGGGGTGTTGGATTTTTGGTGGATGGCGGTATGTTGACGCTGCTGTCGCAGCATTATGGTTTCGATATTTACTTTGCGCGGCTGGCATCATTTTCATTAGCCACAATGGTAACCTGGGTCTTGAATCGAAGTATTTTATTTAGACAAGAGGTAGATCTAGATCGACCCAAAAGTGTGGAGTATGCCCGCTATCTTCTGGTGCAGACCGCAGGAGGCGGCACTAATCTTGCTATTTTCACTCTACTGATTATGCTTGCGCCAAGCTTAAAGGATCACCCTGTTATCCCTCTAGCCGTTGGTGCTATTTTTGGTCTTGCCATTAACTTTACAGGCGTGCGTTACTGGGTTTATTCAAAAAAGGTTGCTCATGTCTGATTACTCGGGAACAGAAAATTTAGAGGTCATGGCTGATGCGATCAATTACAACGATTTTCTTGTGTCTCTCATCCGCAAAGAAGTTAAACCGGGAGAATTGGTCGTAGACTTTGGCGCTGGAATCGGCACATTTTCTAAACAGGTAGCGATGTCGGGACACGCGGTTCACTGCGTAGAACCAGACCATCGGCAACTCGACCGTATTTTGGCACTAGGCCTGCCAGCCTCAGCAAGTCTTGCCAATTTCGAAAATGAGAGTATTGATCTTCTCTACACCTTGAATGTGCTAGAGCACATTGAGAATGATGTAGAAGTTCTCGAAGAATGTTGCCAAAAAATAAAGCCTGGTGGTCACATATTGATTTATGTTCCAGCGTTTAATGTTCTTTATTCTAGTATGGATAAAAGTGTAGGACACATCAGAAGATACACTCGCTCAACTTTGGCAGAGAAGGTACGGCTAGCGGGCTTTACCGTCGTCAGAAATGAGTATGTTGATAGCGCTGGATTTTTTGCCTCTCTTCTTTTCAAGTTATTCGGCAACGACAACGGCACAATCAATCGACGTGCTTTAATTTTATATGACCGCTACATATTTCCCTTAAGTCGGTTTGCAGATTTTATTTGCAATAAGGTATTTGGGAAAAATGTATACCTGATCGCTCGACGGCCGTGAATCCTTTCCGCAGGGGTACAGGTACAGCGTGCCGGCCAACTCATAATATATATCGCATGAATGCTGTTCTGTGTGCGACTACCTGTGTTCGCCACATTGGTCAGTGCTTGCTGTTTCTATTGATTCTGATGGGATCGGTATGGTCGGCTGATGCCAGTAGTCAAGTCTCTGATGAGCTAGTTTACGAGCAAGCTCAGTTACACATGCGCAATGGCGAGACCAAAGAAGCCATCAGAAATTTGAGTATTTTGGTTGATCGCTCACCTTTGCACCTAGGGGCACTGTTGGACTTGGCCATTATTTACTGTCAGTCAAATAAGCAACAGGAAGCCCAAACTCGTTTTGATAAATTAGCTCAATTCCCGGAATTGCCACCAGCGATTGCAGAACTGATTTCTTATTATCGAGAAAACTGTCGCGTCCCCGCTTCTGCTTGGAGAGGTTTCGCAACGGCAGGCATAGGGCACACCCATAATTTAAATCAAGGGGCGCGGGACGAGTATTTTTATCTCGCCCCGCTCAATCTGACACTTCAACTAGCGGAAGGTACGCGTCCGCGTAACGATGGTTTCAGAGTGCTGGAGGCGGGGATATCAAGATCTAGCTCGCCGATCGGCTGGCATGGCGGGGTGTTTGTTCAGCAGGTTGACTACGATGGGAGCAATGATTATGACAATCTGCTGGGCGACGCTAAAGTGGGCTATCGGTTCAAAAAAGATGCTTTTAATGTCGATGTCATGGGCAACATCAGTCATCTTTCGCTAGGCCAGAAATCTTATCTCACGGCTACATCAGCCAGCATTTCAGCCATGCGGTCGGTGTCTCATGATGGATCTTGGGAGGCCGGCGGTGCTGCTACCTTTACCGATCGGAATTACTTGAACATGCCAGATTATCGAGCGCATGTGGTCGATGTTCGTGGTTTGCTCCAATGGCGTCCCTCGGCTGACTTGCGATTGCTGGGAGAGTTTGGACTAATCAAGGACACAGCACTTCGAAATCGCCCTGGCGGCAACAGTAATGGGCAGGTTTTGCAATTGACGAGCCAATGGCAATTGACACCTCGTCAGTTGGTGGAGCTGTTTCACCGACAGACTTGGCTGTCAGATCAATCGGCTTACAGCCCCGCCTTTTTTGGGGACGTGAAGCGGCGCCCTAATCTTGCCTCTTGGTATGCTGCCTGGCGCTATCAGTTGCGTGAAGATCTACAGTTCCGGCTGACGGCGCGCTATGGCAGCAATCACGACACCTTGAGTTTTTTTAACTACCAAACATCGACGCTTGGCATAGCCTTGGAGTGGTGGCCTAAATGAAGCTTGGATACCCTTGGATGACAATATGCGGCCGTCCGCTGCACTTCGAGCTTGAATGCGACCATCATGAATAACTCAATGTCACAGCTGTCAGGGCCTGTCTTGGTCACAGGAGACCAAGGTTTTGTTGGCGGCCACGCGCTGGCTAGCTGGTCTGGCGCCAGGGGGTTGTCAACGTTTGCTAGCGGCGCAGACATTTGCAACAAAGCCGGCTTAATTGAATGCTTGCTTGACTATCGGCCCAGGGTCGTCTTACATCTTGCCGCGATAAGTTTCGTACCGGATTCGTTTCGCTCGCCAGAGACCACTTTCAATGTGAATTTCATGGGTACTCTGCGCTTGCTGGAGGCCTTGGCGGAGACAGGATTTACCGGGCGCGTTTTGTTCATCGGCACGGGTGACGCCTATGGCTTGGTACCGATTGAAGCGCAGCCCATTTGTGAAGCGCAGCCCCTGCGCCCACGCAATCCGTATGCCGTGAGCAAGGTTGCAGCAGAGGCCCTGTGCTACCAATGGAGCCAAACCGGGCCATTTGAGGTGGTGATAGCCAGGCCCTTCAACCACATTGGCGCGGGTCAGGCGCCCACTTTCGCGATTTCGGATTTTGCCCGGCAGATTGCAGAAATCAGCGCTGGCTTACGTCCGCCGGTACTGGCGGTGGGTAACATCGACGTCACCCGGGACTTCACAGATGTGAAAGATGTCTTGAAGGCTTACGAACTGCTGCTGAGTAAAGGCCTCAATGGCGAGGTCTACAACGTCTGTTCTGGCGTTGAGCGGTCGGTGCGGTCGCTGGTTGAACGATTATTGGAACTGGCAGGTGTCGAGGCTGAGATCCAAAACGACCCCGCTCGCTTTAGGCCATCAGACCAGCCACGGGTGTGCGGTGACCATGCGAAACTATCCAAAGACACCGGCTGGCAACCTGAGGTGTCGATGGACGAGACATTATTGAATCTTTACCGCTACTGGAAAAATGAAATTGGCAACTCAACATAAAAATGCATTAATCACCGGCATCACCGGCCAGGACGGGGCTTACCTGGCCAAATTGTTGCTCGACAAGGGGTACCAGGTTTTTGGACTGCATGCACGTCGTTCCACCGACACGCTGTGGCGCCTGCGCCACCTCGGGATTGAGGCCGAGGTGAATTTGCTGGATGGTGATTTGACCGACCTGTCAGCGATACTTCGCGGCATGGAAAAATCGTCCGCCGATGAGGTCTACAACCTCGGTGCGCAGAGCTTTGTCGGCACGTCTTGGGACCAGCCGGTGCTGACAGCCAATGTGACCGGCGTCGGCGCCTTGAACGTGCTGGAGGCGGTGCGCATCGTCAACCCGAAAGCGCGCTTTTATCAGGCCTCGACCAGTGAGATGTTTGGCCTGATTCAAGAGTCCATGCAGAGCGAGACCACGCCTTTCTATCCGCGCAGTCCTTACGGCGTGGCCAAGTTGTACGCGCACTGGATGACGGTCAATTACCGCGAGAGCTTTGGCTTGCATGCGTCAAGCGGCATCTTGTTCAACCACGAATCCCCTTTGCGCGGTATTGAGTTTGTGACGCGCAAGGTGACCGACGCGGTGGCACGCATCAAGTTGGGGAAGCAAAAGGAATTGCGTCTGGGCAACATCGATGCCAAGCGTGACTGGGGCTTTGCGGGTGACTACGTTGAAGCCATGTGGCTGATGTTGCAGCAAGACACGCCTGACGATTACGTGATTGCGACCGGCTTGACAACCACGGTGCGCGACATGTGCCGCATTGCATTTACCCACGTCGGTTTAAAGCACGAGGACTATGTTGTTATTGACCCCAAGTTCTACCGCCCAGCTGAAGTGGAGGTGCTGTTGGGCAACCCGGCCAAGGCAAAAGCCAAACTGGGTTGGGTGGCACAAACCAACTTAGAAACGTTGATCACGATGATGGTGGATGCAGACATGGCGCGGGTAGGAAAAGAGTAAATCATGACGGCTCAGGCTGCACCCGAAGCTTCCCAAACGAAGCAAACCCTAACGGTACACCTTCAAAACATACCGTTGCTGGCGGGTGTTGACGCAAAATCCTTGGGTGAGATGGCTGTGTCTTTGCAATTTCGGACCGTAGAACGTGGCAGCTACGCCGTGCAAAAAGGCGACACAGGAGAACACCTGCTGTTCGTGCTGACGGGTCGTCTGCAGGCGGTGGACTTGACCGAAGATGGGCGCGAAGTTGGTTTGAATTTCTTGATACCCGGCGACTACTTTGGAGAATTGTCAATCATCGATGGTTTGCCGCGATCAGCCTCGGTGGTGGCCAGTGAAAACTCTTTGATCGCCTTGCTGCCACGCGCCCCAGCGCTGGCACTTATTTACCATAACCCGCTGGTGTCGGAGCGTATGTTTAAACGCATGGCTTCGAGCATTCGCTCTGCTGCCAGTTACCGAACTATTCTTGGCATACCCAGCGCCTTTCAGCGCGTTTTTGCCTTGCTCAACCAGTTCGCTAAGACAGCACCCGGTGGCTTGGTTGTGATCGAAAAATTGCCAACCCAGCAGGAAATTGCGATCATGGTCAACACCAGCCGTGAGACGGTTTCACGCGCGATCCAGATCCTGCTGCAAAAAGGAGTGGTGGAAAAAGACTTGCGCCGACTCATCGTGCGTCAACCAGATGAACTGAGCAAGGCCGTCAACCAAGAGATCAGTCCGATCGACTAAGACTAAAACCCCCCCTTTTTTTTCGACAATATGTTTACTGCTTGATGCCTTATTCACTTCGCCAGCAACTCATGACTTTGCCCTCCAAACTGCGCGAAGAAGACAAGATCAAGCACATGGTGTTGCGTCTTCTGCTGACGACCCTTTTTAGTCTTTCATGAAAATATTAGTGAACGCAACGCCTTTGTTGGGGCCTCTCACGGGGATTGGGCAATACATTCGCGGCCTGTTCACCGCCATGGACAAAATGCCGGACACCGACATCAGCATGTATTACGGTCTGCGTTGCGAAAAGGGTGTCAGTCCGCCCTTGGCCGCCACCGCGCAGACGGTCAAGCACACTTACAGTGTGTTGAGGCGTTACATACCGCGGTTACACGCTTTGCGGAAAATAGCCGACAAAGCGCTTTTTGCGTACCATGCGCCGAAGCCGTCTAGGGCCGTTCTTTACCATGAGCCCACTTACCTTCCGCTGCCCTACAACGGGCCACAAGTGGTGACGGTGAGTGACTTGTCGTGTTTTGACCATCCAGAAACCCACCCCAAGGAACGGGTTGAGTTGATGCAACGAGAGATGCCGGGGGCCATGGAAAAGGCTGACCACATTATTGTGATCTCCGAGTCGACGGGTTTGGCATTGCAACGTTGGTTCAATGTCGACAAGTCGCGCATCACCAACACGTACCTAGCGGCGGACCCCCGCTTTCACCCGCAGCAGGCTGATATCTTGGCACCAGTGTTAGCCGGTGTAGGGCTGACGGGCGGGGCTTACGTTTTGTGTGTGGGGACGCTCGAGCCGCGCAAGAATCTGACCACTTTGTTTTTAGCCTACGCCGGCTTGCCGGCTGCACTGCGCCAGCGTTATCCGCTGGTGGTGGCTGGCAAAATTGGTTGGGGTACCAAGGTACTGATGAAGTCGGCTGAGGACTTGATTCGTCGCGGCGAACTACGCCTGCTGGGCTATGTCGCAGATGGCCTGATTCCATCGCTCTATGCCGGTGCTGCTGCTTTTTGCTACCCGTCGCGCTATGAGGGCTTTGGCTTGCCAGCGCTAGAGGCGATGGCATCAGGGGTGCCGGTGATCACCAGCAACCGGACCTCGCTGCCAGAGGTCGTAGGAGATGCCGGCCTGATGGTGGATCCGGATGATGTGGACAGCCTGCGCGAGCAGCTACAGCGGTTGCTAGAAGACCGTGTTTTCGCCGAAGCACTGGGCCAGCGCGGGCTAGCCCGCTCCCGATTGTTCAGTTGGGATCGCTGCGCCCAAGAGACTTTTGCGGTCTATGAAAAAGTGATGCAGCAACGGGGTGTCACGTCATGAGCACAGCTTACCGGCAACTGTATGACGAGCTTCTGAGTGCCAATGGCTAAACGCATCCCGCCTCTGTGGCTGGCACGGCTGGGTATTGGCTTGGTAGCGTGCTTGTTAGCGGTGTCGATGGAGTGGCTGCGCCCCAGCTTTGTGGTGAGTCTTGACGAGGCGCTCAGAGATACTGCTCTGCAACTGCAGGCCGAGCGGCAACCGGAAGATCGGCTGGTGGTGGTTGACATCAACGAAGGAGCACTGAGCGACATCGGCCCCTGGCCTTGGTCACGTCAGCAGGTGGCCGACTTGGTCGAGATTTTGCTGAGCAGTTACGGGGCACGTACCGTCGGGTTGGACATTGTTTTTAGCGAGCCTGGCGATGCCCAAGGTGACGCCCGGCTGGCGTCACTGGCAGAACATGCGCCGTTGGCGCTGGCTCAAATTTTTGACTACACACCGCGCAGTTCGTCCATCTTGCAGGGGCAGCTGGCAGGCGGCGTACCAAGCCCCCAACCTACCCCGGGGGCCGTCAAAGCCTATGGCTATATTGCCAACCAAGCCGGCTTCAAGGCGGCACGCTGTATGGGCAATATTGGCTACCAGCCCGACGCTGACGGGGTGCTGCGCCAGTTGCCGGCCCGCACCCGTTACCAAGGCCAAGACTACCCGCACTTGGCCAGCGCCTTGTTGACCTGTGGTAACCCGTCTGCACTGGTCAAGCATGGCGACTCGCAAGGCCTGTGGCGGGTGCCTTACCGCCATGCGCTGTCGGCTTACACCGTTATTTCGGCCACCGACATTCTGCGTGAAACCGCCCCCAAAACACTGATGACAGGGCGCTATGTACTGGTCGGTTCTTCAGCACTGGGACTGGGGGACCGGGTCAGCACGCCGCTGGCGCCCATCAGTGCCGGCGTGATGGTGCATGCGGCCAGCTTGTCAGGGTTGTTGGACTTGGCTGAAGGTCGCGCGCAAGCGCCTTGGTCTGGCCGGCTGTGGTTGCTGGTGTGGAGTGTGCTGAGCATCGGGCTAGCGGTTTTTTGCATCAGCCGGTTGCCGGCTTGGGGCGGGCTGCTGCTGCTGCTGGGCTTGGTGCTGAGCTGGCTGGGTCTGGCCTTTGCCGGGGTGGCCTGGCAAGCGGAGTGGTCTGTGACAGCACCGCTGTGGGCTTATTTCTTTTTGTTGGTGGTGGCGGTACCCCATGAGTGGTGGCAAACACAGCGTAAATCCAGACGCTTGATGGCGACGTTTTCACATTACGTTGCGCAGCCGGTGCTCGACGAAATCGTGCGCCTGGGGCTGCAGCACAGTCTGACCCCGACGCTGCGCGATGTGACCGTGCTGATTGCCGACATGGAGGGCTACACCCGCGCGACCTCGTCGATGTCGCTAGGCGATGCCGCCACCCTGACCAAGGATTTTCTGGCTTGCTTGACGCGCCCGGTGCTGCAAGGTCTCGGCACATTAGACAAATACAGCGGCGACGGTCTGGTGGCTTTCTGGGGAGCGCCCCTGCCCTGCCCTGACCAAGCCGACCGCGCGGTCACAGCCGGGCTGGCCATTCTGGAAGAAGTGCGGGTGTTCAATACCCAGCGGCAACGCGCTGGTTTTGCACCGGTGCAGGTGCGCATTGGGATTGAAAGCGGACGCGCGCTGGTGGGCGACTTAGGCACGTCCTTCAGGAGCACCTACACGGCGGTGGGGGACTGCATCAACTTCGCCTCGCGCCTGGAGTCTGCCGCGCGGGACCTGCCAACACAGCTGGTGATCGGCGCTGCCGCCAATGCCTTGCTACGAGAACACAAAACCCAGTCGCTGGGCGAAATCACGCTGCGCGGAACGCAGACCACGATTGAAGTTTTCAGCGTTGCAGCACCTGGTTGATGCTGAGCACAGCGTCGGTATCAGCACCGCCTACCAGCGCCAACAAACGGATGTTGGACATGAGGTAGATGTAGCGCGCCTGCGCCAAGTCACGCAACACCACGGTGCGTTGCTGCTCGGCATTCAAAACGTCCACCACCGTGCGGCTGCCGGCCTGAAACGACTTGCTGCTGGACAGCACCAGTTGATCAGCGGAGCGCAGGGCTTGCTCTAAGGCGCTGATTTTCGGGATGTTTTCCGTCAGACCCCGAAACTCTTTGTGCACGCGCAAACCCAGATCACGCCGACCGGCTTCGAGCAACTGCTCAGCCCGGTCTTGGGCTGCAAGCGCTTGACGAATGCCTGAACTGACGCCACCACCGGCAAACAACGGAATGTTGAGCTGCAGGCCGACGGCGGTGTTGTTGTAACGGTTTTGCGTGTTGGTGACGTTCTCGCTCTGACTGCGTGAAATCTGTGCGATGGCGTCAAGCGTCGGGTAGTGACCGGACTGGCTTTTGTCGACCTCCAACCGGGCAACTTCGAACTGGGCTTTGAGGGACTGCAGTTGCGGGCTGTTCAGTTCGGCACGGTCAGTCCAGTTCTGCAGGTTGTTGGGCTGCGGCCCTAGCAACTGCAGCTTGCTGACATTCAGGGTGGACAGCTGGTCAATCGGCTGATTCACCAAAATTTCGAGTTGGCGCAGGGTGTAGACCACGTTTTGACGGGCCTCGATCTCTTGCGCTGCGTTCAAGTCCAACTGCGCCTGCGCCGCGTCAATGTCCGTGCGGGTGCCGGAACCTGCCGCAAATGACTTGCGGGCGACATCCAGCTGCGTGGTGTAGGCCTTGCGCTGGGCCAGCACCAAGTCGAGTTGCTCATGCGTCAGCATGGCTTCAAAATAAGCACCCGTGACGCGCACTGCGAGGTTTTGCTCTTCTTGGTTCAGCAGAGCATTGGCATCGTCGACTCGGGCGCCAGCTTGCTGGTATTGGGCGGTCAGAAAGGGGCGATACAGAGGTTGGCGCAGCGTCAGGGTCTGGTTCTGGCTGGGATAGTCTCTTTTGGTGGTCTCATCAACACCCAAAAAATTAGGTGTGGTGCTGGTCAACTGATTTTTGTTGTAACCCACGCTGGCCGAGATATTGGGCAACAACTGGGCGCGCGCCTGCGGCAGGTTCTCGCGGCCCGCTTGAGCGGTAGCGCGGGCAGCCAGAATGGTGGCGTCTTGCAATTTGGCGGCCTCATAGGCTTGCAACAAGTCCATCGACAGCACAGCGGTCGAACACGACAGCAACAGGCCACTCAACACCAACCTCTTGAAGGGTGCGCTGGAGACGACTTGGTTGAAACGGCGTGTCATGCGCTCACTCCTCTTTCATGGATGCGGCAAGCCGCTTGGTCAACGGGCTCAACAAGTAGGTCAACATGGAGCGTTCACCGGTCAAGAAAATCACCTCGACCGGCATGCCGGGCTGCAGTTGGCGCTTGCCGAGTTGCTTGAAGCCTTCCGCCGTCACAGTCACACGGGCCAGGTAGTAAGCGGCACCGTTTTGCGGGTCTGTCAGCAAATCACCGGAGACCGAGACGACTTTGCCGTCGACAACCAGTTGCGGCGTGTGCGCAAAAGATGAAAAGCGCACGTCAACCGGCAGGTCGGCTTGGACGCGGTCAATCAGGTGCGGCGCCACACGCACCTCGACCAGCAAGGTCTGGTCCTCGGGCACGATGTCCATCAGTTTTTGGCCGGGACTGATGACGCTGCCGACAGTCTGAATGGCCAAACCCACGACCTGACCCGCGGCCGGTGACTTGATCTCGGTGCGGGCCAAATCTTCTTTAGCGGCGGTGAAACGTTCGGCATCGCCATGGACTTCACGCGCAACATCGGCCAGTTGTGAATCGACTTCTTTGCGGTATTCCTGCTGGCGCACGATGGCGCGCTGACGCAGCTCGGCCACGGCACGGGTGGCGCGAATGGTGTTGCCCTGCAACTCGGCAATACCTGAGCTGATGTCGGCGCTCATGCGTTCGAGCTCAAGTTGCCGATTCCGCGGGGCGTAGCCTTCTTTGACCAAGCCACGCGTGTTGGTGAGCTCTTCGCCCAGCAGGGCTTGCTGATTTTTGCGATTGACCATCATGGACTGATAGGCTTGAATCAGGCCTTGTTGGCCTTGGATCGACTCCTCGGTCGACTGCAGATCAGCCCGCAAAGAAGCCCGGCGCGAGACGATGAGCTGCTCTTGTGTCAGGACTACTTGGCGAATCTGCGGGTCCTTGCTGGATGCCAGCACATCCGGGTGGAAAACGATGTTGGCGCCCCCTCGCTGCTCGGTCAGCAAACGCCCTTCCATGGCGCGCAGACCCAAGTAACGCTGACGAATAGTTTCAAAGTTAGCGCGGGCAACCGCTTCGTCCAACCGAACCAGCACCTGACCTTCGGTGACGATCGAGCCTTCCCCCACCAGCACTTCCTTGACCAAGCCACCAGACAGGTGCTGAACACTCTTGCGCTTGGTGTCGATGGCGATCATGCCTTGGCCGGGCACGCCTTCGTCGAGCGGAGCCAGACCAGCCCACAGTAAAAATCCCCCGAAACCCAGGCCCAACGCCCACAGGCCTATGCGTGCGGCACTGCCAGTGCGCACCGTGATGTCCTGGTCAGCGCCAGCAGCGTAGGTCGCATCAGAAATAGCGTTCGCATCGGGCGACTTGTTGGAGAGACGTTTGATATCTAGTTTGGTCATGACAGACTCGGTAAAAAATAGGGGTAAAAATTAAGCTGGCAGGGCCGACCGGCCGGGGGCTGGGCTGGCCGGGGGCTGACGCGCCGCTTGCAATGTCGCGAGAACGGCATCACGCGGCCCATCGGCCTGCACTTGACCATCACGCAGCATCAAAATGCGGTCGGCCACTGCCACGGCGCCGGGGCGATGGGTGATCAAGAACACCGTGGTGCCTTTGGCTTTGAGCAGTTGGACGGTTTTCAGCAGCGCCGCTTCACCGGCGTCGTCGAGGTTGGCATTGGGCTCATCCAGCACGATGAAGACGGGGCTGCCGTAGATCGCCCGGGCCAAACCAATGCGCTGACGCTGGCCACCGGACAGCATATTACCGGCCTCGCCAATCGAGGTGTCGTAGCCTTTGGGGAAACGCAAAATCATCTCGTGCAAGCCGGCGCTTTGGGCGGCCTCAATCACCAACTCAGGGTCGACGTCACCAAAGCGGGCAATGTTTTCGGCAATCGAGCCTTCAAGCAACTCGACATCTTGCGGCAGATAACCCAAATAGGGGCCTAACTCAATGCGGTTCCAGCCCGCTATCGGCAAACCATTCAACACCACTTGACCCGTGACATCGGGCCAGATGCCCACCAGCACCCGCGCCAAGGTGGATTTGCCCGAACCCGAAGGGCCGAGCACGGCAGTGACGGTGCCAGCCGACACACTCAGGTTGATGTTCTGGAGAATAGGGATTTCCCGGCCTGGCGCATCGGCAAAGACATTCGTCAGGACGATGTCGCCCTTGGGTGGCACTCGTTTGAAATCCGTGTCGCGTGGGGGAAACTCCAGCAGCAAGGTCTCCAGTCGGGTGAAGGCGGCGCGCATGCCGATGAACTGGCGCCAGCTACCGACAATCATGTCTATCGGGGCCAAGGCACGGCCCATCAGGACGTTGGCCGCGATCATGCCGCCAGGCGAGAGCTGCCCGTCGATCACCAGCAGAGCACCGGCGCCCAAAGCCAACGATTGCTGGGTGTAGCGCAGAAACTTACTGATGGCGGTGATGCGGTGCGTCAAATGCTGCGATGCCCCGGCCCGGTCCAGATACGTCCGGTGACGGTCGGCCCACCGAGCCTGCAGGTTGCGGATCATGCCCATGGATTCGAGCACTTCGGCATTGCGCAACTTGCCTTGCAGAAAACTGCCGGCATCGGCATTGGCGGCGTTGGCGGCCTCGGATGGTGCCAAGGTGTGGCGGTGGCCAAACCAAGCCAGTGCAGCCTGAATCAACGCGAACACCACACCCAGCACGCCCAGCCAAGGGTGCAGAAAGAACAGCACGGCCATGTAAATCGGCGTCCAAGGGGCGTCAAAGAAGGCAAAGATGCCGTTGCCCGTGAGGAACTGGCGAATCTGAATCAGGTCGCCGAAGGAACGCGCGGGGGCGCTACCGGACTGGCTCAGACGGGCCTCAAAACTGGCATTGAACACTTGGGTGCTGAGCTGCTTGTCCAAGCGCACACCCGCGCTGACCAGCACGCGCGAACGCATCCACTCGGCAAAACCCATCACGGCAAACAAAAACAGGGTTAACAGGGACATGGCCAGCAAGGTCAACTCGCTCTGACTGGTCAGCACCCGGTCGTAGACCTGCAACATGTACAGCGTGGGGGCGAGCATCAGCACGTTGGCCACCATGCTAAAAATACCGACGACCAGAAACTCACGCCGAAACAGCCACAGGGTGGCGGTGAGTTCGCTGCGCTTGAAAAATTCAGGGGTTTTCATATGTGTCAAAAGAGTAAACATCAAGCGTTTGCAGGCGTCACGACAGCGCCTTGACGGGCCTTGGCAACGGCCTCAGCCAAAGCTTTCAACACCTCGTCGCGGGGACCGAACATCTGCAGCTGACCGTCGCGCAGCACCAGCATCTTGTCGGCCACACTGAGCACGCTGGTGCGGTGCGTCATGACGACAAAGGTGCTGCCTTTGGCTTTGAGTTGCATGATGGCGCTGGCCAAGTCGGCGTCGCCCTGTTCGTCCAAGCTTGAATTCGGTTCGTCCAGCACGATGAAGGCTGGGTTGCCGTAAAACGCACGGGCCAGGCCGACACGCTGGCGCTGGCCGCCCGACAACATGGTGCCTTCGCGGCCAACCGGACTGTCATAGCCTTGAGGGAGCGACAGGATGAAGTCATGCAAGCCGATGGCGCGCGCGGCGGCCTCGACCTTGGCCTGGTTGAGCTCACCAAAGCGGGCAATGTTCTCTGCCATGGAGCCGTCAAACAGTTCGACCCCCTGCGGCAAATAACCGAGATGTGGGCCCAGTTCGAGTTTGTCCCACGTGAAGACGTCCACGCCGTCAAGCCGAACTTTGCCATTGCTGGCTGGCCACAGACCCACCAACAAACGCGCCAAAGTGGTCTTGCCGGAGGCCGAAGGACCGACCACGGCCAGCACGTCGCCCGGCTGCAAACCAAAGCTGATGCCCTTGAGAATGGGCACCGGAATGCCGGGCGCACCGGCAATCAATGCCTCAACTTGCAGATGGCCCAGCGGCGCCGGCAAAGCCATACTCTCAGGCCGCAGAGCGACCATCGACAGCATGCTGTCGAGTCGGCTGTAGGCATCACGTACATTCACCACGGTTTGCCACTGCGAGACAATTTGCACCAAGGGTGCCAGCACGCGACCGCCCAGAATGGAGCCAATGATCATGTAAGCAGCGCCACCATTGAGCTGGTCGCGCAGCAGCAACCAAGCGCCCAAGCCGAGCAGCATAGAGCTGGTGGTGTTTTGGAGAAACTTGGAAACCGCTTGGTAAAAACCAGCATGGTCGGAGGCTTGGGCCTGCAGGCCTAAAAACTCTTGCTGCTTGCCCATCCAGCGCTTGTGGATGTTGCCCAACATGCCCATGGACTCAATCACCTGCGCATTGCGCAGGGTGCCGTCGGCATATTGCTGGGCGGCGATGGCGCTGCGGTTAGCGGCCAGCAAAGGTGGCTGGGTGCTGCGCTCATTCAGCCAGCCGACGAAGGTGACCAAGATAGCGGCGACCACAGCCGACCAGCCGAGTACGGGGCTGATGGCAAAAATCAGAATCAGAAACGTCAGCGCCACCGGTGCCTCCATCAGCGCCAGCACCACCGGGGTGGTCAAAAAATCGCGCACCGAGCGAAAATCGTTCATGGGCTGGGCGCTGCCGCCGGGCAGACGTTTGAGATTGGCCTCAAAAATGGCGGTAAAAATACGGCCACTCATGCGCCGGTCAAAGGCCATAGAGGCTTCGTGCATCACCTCAGATCGCACCCACTCCAGCACCTCCATCACCACAAAGGCGAACAGCACCACCACCGTCAGCATGGCCAGTGTCATGTGACTACGGGTGTTGACGACCCGGTCATAAACTTCAAGCATGTAGACCGAGGGCGCCAAAATCAACAGGCTGGCAAACACACTGAACAAGGCGGCCCGCCTGAAGTAGGGCTGCAGCGCATTGATGGCCGTCCGCAACTCTGACGGGGGTTTAGTGGAACTCATGAGGCCTCCTCGACCATGACATATTCAGGAACTTCAGAGCTGCCGGAGCCCAACAGCTCTGGCGTTTTTTTGTCCTGTTCATCGTCGAACAGGAAAGACAACTCATACACAGCATCAGCGCGACACGACAAGACAATTTCGCGAAGCTTTTTTTCATTGAAATTGGCTTCGTCAGCCGGCTTCAGGGCCAGCGCAAAACGCATACGCCCATCCAGCGTGAACATGGACAGCTGCCCGTTCTTGACGCTCAGGGTGTGGCGGTCAAAGTAGACGGGGCAGTTGTCCGAAAAACGTAAAAGAGGCAGCGGCTTGTCGGCCAGCTTGTTCAAATTAAACGGACTTTGCGCGTGCTGAAAAACCAACCGGCAAGTGCGCGACACCGAGTAAATAGCGTTACACACCATTTGCGAGCCCAACTCCGGAAAACGCTCGCGCAGCTTGTGGTACGTCAAATGGTGCAGTGCCACCCGGTTCCACACCCGCGTTTGCTGCACTGTGGGAGCGAGCGCGTTACAGACCTGCGCAAAAGCTGCTTGCAAGGCCTGCAGACGGACCAATTGCTCAGCATTTGCGTTCAGGGGGATGCGCAACATAAAATTCATATAGGAGATATCATAGCATCGTCATATATGAACTTTTAAAGGCTCTAATGCAGCAACCCAACCATGCGCACAAACAGACTTGCGCCAGTGGTTTATTCGCTGCGTAGGTGATGAAGATCAATGTCATCAGATTTTTAGACACGAAACTGTCTGGGTACGCTGACAAGTGCGGCAGGTCTCGAAAGTCTCATGATGATGGCGTGAACCGATCAGGGTCATCACCATTGATCTTTAGCACTCTAGTTTAGGGAGTGCTAACATTTAACATTGACAAAAGGAGTCTCAAATGACACTCGCAACCGGTCAAACTGACACCCGTACGAGCACCATGGCGCTGACCACGCCTTGGGCCAGCGCTTCAAGCCTGCTGCCCCCGCTCGGCAACCTTGACGCTTATATTTCGGCGGTGAACCGTCTGCCCATGCTCACTTTGGCCGAGGAGCAGGAGTTCGGTCGCAAGCTCAAAGAAGAGAACGACCTTGAGTCTGCCAGTAAGTTAGTGCTCTCTCACTTACGCTTGGTGGTGTCGGTATCACGCAAATATTTGGGTTATGGCCTGCCCCACGGCGACCTGATCCAAGAAGGCAATATCGGCCTGATGAAGGCGGTTAAACGCTTTGACCCGGACCAAAATGTCCGTTTGGTGAGCTACGCCCTGCATTGGATCAGAGCTGAGATCCATGAATACATTTTGAAAAACTGGCGCATGGTCAAGATGGCCACGACCAAGGCACAGCGCAAGCTGTTCTTCAATTTGCGCTCGATGAAGCAAGGTTTCAAGGACGATGCCGATGTGGCCACGCACCGCGACACCTTGACCGCTGCGCAGATTGATTCGATGGCCAAAACGCTGAACGTCAAGCGGGAAGAAGTCATTGAGATGGAGCAGCGGATGTCGGGCGGCGACACGCTGCTAGATCCTAGCCCGAGTGATGACGGTGAAGACGCTTTTGGCCCTATCGCCTATCTGTCTGACGCCAGCCATGAGCCGACCGCCTTGATTGAGTCGCATCAGCGTGACGTGCTCGCCACGGACGGCATTTCTGCGGCACTGGAAGGACTCGACCCACGTTCACGGCGGATTGTCGAAGAGCGCTGGTTGAATGTGAACGACGACGGATCCGGCGGCATGACGCTGCATGACTTGGCCGCTGAATACCAAGTCAGCGCTGAGCGCATTCGCCAGATTGAAGTGGCGGCTATGAAAAAGATGAAGAAGGTACTGGCGGTTTACGCTTGAGCCATTGCGCGACCTCAGCGCTGCTTGAGTTCTGGCGTTGCAAGTACGCCAACACATAGCGATCCGGTCGCAGCACGACAGCCTGCGCTTCGGCGCTACGGATGATTTTTTCAAGCACCCCTTCATGGTCACGAACGATTGCATCGGGTACATCCCGTGTGAGGCTCTGCCCTTCACGCTTGATGAAGTCATCTGAGGGCGATACCACCTGCACGTGCAAGCAGCTTAAACCCGCCGCCGCAAAACTGCTGAGAACAGCGCTGACATCGGCATCTTTCAGTGCCAACAGTGAAAATCCATGGCCCAGCACATCGTCCATTGGTAGATGCACACCATCCGGCATTTCAACCATCGGTTGAGGCAGCAACTGCCCTACTGCCACCAACGCTGAAGGCGTCACTTGGCCGATGAAAAACCCTTGCGCAAAGCGCGGCTTGGGTTTGAACTTGAGCTGCAGGACGTAGTCCCGCACCGGCCGGTACACACTGCAGAGCTTCAGCCCACCTTGTGTCAGCATGGCCATCAGTATTGATTTGGGTTGCATGAAGGTGCCAATGCGCACGGCCATTTTGATCAGCGACCACGCATGTGGCTTGCGCTCCATTTCATAAGTGTCCAGCAAAGACGGCGACAGCTGACCTCGCTCCACGGCGGCCAACTTCCACGCCAAGTTGGCGGCATCGCGCACCCCGCTGTTCATGCCCTGCCCTGCAAACGGCGGCGTCAAATGCGCCGCGTCACCCGCGAGGAAAACCCGACCAGACTTCCAGCGCTCCGCAACACGCGCATGAAAGCCATACACCACTTTGCGCGCAATGACGAGCGAGGCATCTGCCGGCTCACGCGCATGAATCCAGCGGCGGATGCTGGCCTCGTCGAGCATCTGTTCCGGGTCTTCGCCGTCATGCAACATGAACTCGTAGCGCAGCGTGCCTTCGGGGCCCGGCAAACGAATTGCCGGGCGCACAGGATCACAATACGTGCGCGTATGGCGAAAGGCACTCGTGCGATCCAGCAGATCCACAATCAACCACTTTTCATCGTAGCTACTGCCCGTCAGTTGGATGCCCAGCTGCTCCCGGACTGTGCTGCGGCCACCATCACAAGCCACCAACCAATGGCAGCTGATGGTCTTGGATTTTCCGTCGTGCTGGAGCGTTAAATGAACGGCGTCACCATCGTCCTGAAAGCGCAGCAGTTCATGGCCGAACCAAATCGGCATCGTGTCAAACCGTTGCAACCCATCGCGAAGCTGCCCCACCAGCAGTTGCTGCCGGAAGGCATTGCGCTTGGGGAAACCGTGTTCCATGACACTCGGCTCAATCCGTGCAAACTCTTTGCCGCGCCACGAGTAGTAATGCACCCCGTAGCCCTGCACAACCTGCGGCAACACCTGACTGATCAAACCGGTGGCCTGCACCGTTCGAAGACTTTCGTCATCAATGGTCACAGCCCGTGGCTCGCCCACGGTGTTGTGACTTTGTTCGATCACCAAGGTTTTGATGCCCTGAATACCCAGCAAGTTGGCCAGCATAAGGCCGGTCGGTCCAGCACCCACAATGACCACGGGGAAATGCGTGTCGACGGCAAGGGCCGATAGATTCTCAACAGCTAAAGCAGCACTCATACTGAACCACTAGCGACGCAAAATTGCCTTGCCCCAGCCGATCGGACCCTGAAGCGCAGTTTGTATTTCCATGAGAAATTATGTCAACAGCAACGCAACGTCAGACGCCAGCGCCTCGGCACCCGAGCCGTAGCGCGTGTAAAGCCGCACACGGCCTTCTGGATCGAACACGTAACTGCCCGCAGAGTGGTCCATGGTGTAACTGCCAGCGGTCTTGCCTTCGCTCTTTTTGTAGTAAATCTTGAAGGCTTTGGCGACTTCGGGCAGTTGCGCCATCGTCGGCCGCAGGGCGATAAAACTCGGGTCGAAATTGGCCATGTAGGCCTTCAGAACTTCTTCGGTGTCACGCTCTGGGTCAACTGAAATGAAGATGCCCTGCAAGCGATCACCCTGGCTGCCGAGTTTGCGTTTAACCTCCGCCAACTCGGCCAACGCGGTGGGGCACACGTCGGGACATTGGGTGAAACCGAAGAACACCACCACGACCTTGCCCTTGAAGTCTTTCAAGCTGCGAGGCACACCGTTGTGGTCTGTCAGGTTGAAGTCTTTGGCGTAGTCGGCACCGGTGATGTCGATGCTTTTGAACTGCAGTTTGTCGGGGCCGCAGGCGCTCAGTGCAGCAGCGGCCAACACGGCTGTCACGGATTTCAGAAGTGTCCGGCGACGACTCAAAGCAGCCGAGTTGATGATGGTCATATGAGGTAGTGGTCGACCAGCAAGGCGGCAAACAGCAGCGACAGGTGGATCAGGGAAAACCGAAACGTCTTGCGTGCCAGGGCGTCAGAATACGCACGCAGCAGTCGCCAAGCGTACCAGCTGAAACCGATGCTCAGGATCACCGCCGCAGCCAGATAAAACCAGCCGCTCATCTGAAACACAAAGGGCATCAGGCAGGCTGCGAACAGCACCAACGTGTACAGAAAAATTTGCAATCGCGTGAACTCATTGCCATGTGTCACCGGCAGCATCGGCAGGCCTGACTTGCGGTACTCCTCGACGCGGTACAGCGCCAGCGCCCAAAAATGCGGCGGCGTCCACAAGAAGATGATGAGGAACAAAATCAGCGCTTCAGGGCCGACATTGCCGGTCATGGCCGACCAGCCCAGCACTGGCGGCATGGCACCGGAAGCACCGCCAATGACGATGTTTTGCGGCGTCAGCGGTTTCAAGATGACGGTGTAGACCACGGCATAACCGACAAAGGTGGCAAAGGTCAGCCACATGGTCAAGGGGTTCACCCAGACATACAAAATCCACGATCCGACAGCGCACAGCAGCGCCGAAAAACCCAAGGTCAAGGTGTTGTTCAGCTGCCCCTGCGCGGTGGGACGCCACGCTGTGCGCCGCATTTTAGAGTCGATCTGTTGCTCCACCAGACAGTTGAACGCTGCCGCTGCACCGGCCACCAGCCAGATACCGGCACAGGCGATCAGGGCCAGCTGCGCATCGGCCCAACTCGGTACGCCAGGCACCGCCAAGACCATGCCGATGAGCGCGCAAAACACAATCAGCTGCACCACGCGTGGTTTGGTCAACGCATAAAACTGCGCCCAGCGGGAGACTAAAAATGGCAGTGGCGCACTCGGCGCTGAAGAAGGTTCAGTAGGATTCATGCGGACAATCGTGAAGCCCTCAATTTTGGCCCAGAACTGGCCGCGCGTCACGGCGGCAAGAAAACAAAGCACCCGTCATCACCACCACCAACGCGGCAGCGCCGCCAGTGTGCGAAACGGCTGCCAACAAAGGCCAGCCAAGCACCACATTGCTGACGCCTGTGACGAGTTGCCACAACACCAGCGCCAAGATCCAATGGGCATGTGCGCGCATGCCGGGCGCGCGGTAAAGCTGGCGCGCCAACAGCAGCAGCGCCGCAAACACCAAGTAAGCCGACAACCGGTGGACGTAGTGAACGGCTGTCAGGGCTTGAAAGGTGAAATTGGCGTCGCCATGGCCCGCACCGAGTTCACGCCAGAGCGAGAAGCCCAGCCGGAAATCCATGTCAGGCCAGAAGGACCCTTGGCAAGCCGGAAAATCAGTGCAGGCCAACACAGCGTAATTGGTGCTGACCCAGCCGCCCAAAGCAATTTGCAGCCACAGCAAGGCAAAACCCAGCAGCAACAACCACCATGTGCTGCGCGGCACGGTCACCACCCGCACATCGCCAGCCGCCAGCGCAAAGCGTACCGACTGCGCGCGCAACAACGCCAGCAAGACCATGCCGCCGAGCAAATGCAGCGTGACGATGGCTGGAAAGAGCTTCATGGTCACCGTTAACGCGCCAAAAGCGCCCTGCAGGCACACCCAAACCAAGGTCAGCGTGGGCCACCACGGTTGCAACACATCGGACGCACTAGGCACGGCAGACGAGGCCACCGGTTCGCGCAGCAAGCGAGCTTGCCGACGCGCCAGCCACGTGACGGCGGTCAGCGTCAAAATCAGCACGCCAACGCCAGTTGCCAAGTAGCGGTGAATCATCTCGATCCAGGCCTTTGGAAACGTCACCGGGCCGGTCGGCATGGCTGCTTGGGCTTGCAGGATGTCAGCGTGTGCGCCCAGTGGGCTGGCACTGCCGTAGCAACCTGGCCAGTCCGGACAGCCGAGGCCGGAATCAGTCAAGCGCGTGAAGGCGCCAAACAGCACCAAGTCAAAAGTGAGGAACAGCGTCACCAGCGTCAGCATGCGCAGCCGATGCGGCAAAGGCGCACGGCGGCTGCGCAGCCAAACCCAAGCCAGCGGGCCGAGTGCCACCACCAAGCCCATCAGCATCAGCCGAATGGCTGGACTGAGGTCGTAAAGGGCTTGCTCCGTCATGGGCGACCTTCGTTGTCCCAACTACTTGAAGCGCGTAGCAGACGCTCAAGATCCAGCTTGGCTTTACCGGCGCCAACAGCGTCCATCGCGGCGGGGAAGCGCATCATCCAGTTGCCCAGCGGATCGACCAGGTACAAGTGGTCTGCCAGCCTGTGGCCGGGTCCCGCTTCGAGCCATTGAGACACATCTGCTGGGCTGACGCGCAGCACGGTGGCGCCTTTCAGCGCCGGCTCGAGAGCTGCCGGAATCGGCGCGTTGTCAGTGACCAGCCAGACCCAATCTAGGCGGTCTTTTTCGCGCCCCAACGACTCCCGCAGTTGGCGTTGAAAGTACAAGTGTTGCTGACACACGGCATCACAAGCACCGCCGGCCACGCTGATCAAGAGCCACTGGTCTTTGAGCGAATTGACGGGCACCTCGGCGCCATTGGCCGTCGTCACATTGAAAGTTGGCAGAGGCCGCTGAGGCGTGATGAGTTCGCCGTAATTACGCCGACCTTCTGGCCGCACCACGTAATACATGAAGTAAGACGCGATGACAGGCGCGGCGCAGACCAGCAAGATGAACAACATCTTCAGACGCCCGTTGCGGTTGACCGGGGCAACTCGCTCGGCTCGCGGCAGTTCGTGCACAGTGAGGCCCAAGGGCTGGTCTAGATCGGGACGGTTCTGCTCTGTTGATCGTGGCGAAGACTTCTCAGTGGACATGGCGAATCATCAGACTTTGTTGTTGAATTGGGAGGCAGACCGGCGTTGACGGTGCGGCAAAACCAGCTGGAACCAGATGTACAGACCGAGCACCAAGGCACACAGTCCAAACCACTGAAAGGCGTAGCCGTGGTGTTTGTCAACACCGATGTTCGGCGCTGCCCAGTCGCGCTGCAATCCGTCACTGGCAGGGTCTATTTGAATCACCAGGGCGGGGATCAGCTGCAAGCCGGTCTCGGCAGCGAAATTGGGAATGTCGAGATTTTGCCGGATGCGGCCCGTGTCAGCGCCTTTGAAAGCATATAGTTTGGCAGGCGCCGGGGCCATTCGCCCCAACAGCGTGACGGCCTGTTCCGGCGTTTCAATGTGCGCCAGTTCCGTACGGTCTCTGAAATGACGCGGAATCCAGCCACGCTGAACCAGTACCACTTTGTCCGAGCCCGTCAGCCGCAACGGCGTCATGACCCAAAAACCCGGTTTGGCGTTCATGGGGCGGTTGTCAAGATAGACCGTCTGTTCGGTCAGCCAACGACCCGACAACACTATTTGCCGGTCGATCAACGCCGTCGAGATGATCTCTTGGCTCACCAGCAGATCCGCTTGGCTCAATGCGGGCAATTCTTTTTTCAGGTCGAGGGAGGCTTGCAAGGCTTGCTTTTGCGCCGCTCGGTCAAGTTGCCACAGGCCCAAAGAAAACGTCAGCGCCACCGTCAGCAGTGCGGCCACAGTGACGATCCAGAACCGGCCTGAATGTGCAGAGGCTGTCATGGACGGATAATCAGCCATATGTCGTATCTCATTGCTTTTGCATTTATCGCTATTTTGGGCAGCTTAGCGTCCGCCCTTTACTTCATGATGAAAGACGGTACCGGCGGTAAAGCCAAAACCAGTCATATGGCTAGGGCACTTGCCATTCGCGTTGGATTGTCGATTCTTCTCTTTGCCTGCATCTTATTGGCTTGGAAGCTTGGCTACATCCAGCCGACAGGACTGCCGTCCGGTCGTTGACCGACCGCTGTCAAACGCAGAGCAGCTCTGCGGGCATAAAAAAAGCCGCAACGCGGCATTTTTATGCGGTTCTGTGCAGGCAGCCTGCAAGCAGTAACACCGCTTGCTGCGCATGACCTGCAACTCAGAGCCAGTAAACCAGAATGTAAAGGCCCAGCCAGACCACGTCGACAAAGTGCCAGTACCAGGCTGCACCTTCAAATCCAAAATGACTCTCGGCCGTGAAATGCCCCTTGCCAAGACGCAAGGTGATGAACAACAACATCAGCATGCCAACAAACACATGGAATCCGTGAAAACCCGTCAGCATGTAAAAAGTTGAGCCATAGATGCCAGAAGACATCTTGAGGTTCAGGTCGCTGTAAAGGTGGGCGTATTCATAGCCCTGCACAAACAAGAAAATCACACCCAGCAACACCGTGGCCCACATGAAGCCGATAGTGCGACCACGATTGCCTTCACGCAATGCGTGGTGAGCAATGGTCAGGGTCACGCCGGAACTGAGCAACAAGGCGGTGTTGATGGTCGGCAACCAGAACGGGCCAACCGTGCTGAAAGGCTCAACGATCCCGGCCGGGGAAGCCGTCACGCCGGCAGCCATGCTGGGCCAAACGGCCTTGAAGTCAGGCCACAGCAGCGCATTTTCCAAGCTACCCAACTCTGGGATTGAGTGCGAACGAGCCCACCAGAGTGCCGTGAAAAAGGCGCCGAAAAACATCACCTCAGAAAAGATGAACCAGCTCATGCTCCAGCGAAAAGACATGTCGATCTTGCGACCATACATCCCGCCTTCGCTTTCGCCCACTGCCTCACTGAACCACTGGTACAGCACACCGAGCCAAAAGATCAAACCAAAGGTGAGCGAGTAAGCGCCCCAGCCAACGCCGTTGACCCACTGCCCGGCACCCAGGACCACGAAAAACAGGCCCAAAGCGGCCATGGCAGGGTGACGGGATGGGCCCGGCACGAAGTAGTAAGGGGTTGACCCGTGTGCTGCTGAAGACATCTCTATACCTCTGTTCTCTAAATTCTCAAATTTCTTGACAAATCTTGCCCCCACTTTATTTTGCAGTGGGGCCGGTTTGGGGACCGATGGACTCAACTCACGTCTTGACGACCCAGTTCACAAACAAGACCAACGCACCGACAAACAAAAATATAAACACCAGCGCGACCGCAATGATGTGCAAAGGGTTGAGCTTCTTGGCATTTTGCTCGGACTCTTTGCTGCCACGCAAACCAATGAACGACCACGCCACGGCCTTGACCGTGTGCAAAATCGTCATCGCTGTTGAATGGGCACTCATAAACCGAGGACCTCAGATTTAACGACCGTCACAGCAGCCACCGGCTTGAAGACTGATTTATCTTGAAAGCCCGGCGGTGCCGCAGGCGTTCTGCCACCGACTTCAAAGAAGGTGTACGACAGCGTGATGGTTGTCACGTCTTTGGGCAACTTGGTGTCAATCACAAACGCTACCGGCCATTCTTTTTTCTCACCGGGCGCCAGCGTGTATTGGTTAAAGCAAAAACACTCCAGCTTGTTGAAGTGCGCGGCCGACTGACGCGGTGCGTAGCTCGGAATCGCCTGCGCGGACATCGTGCGGCTCTGGACGTTTTGGAACTCGTACATGACCGTGGTGAGTTCGCCAGGATGCACTTGCATGCTACGCATGGCTGGCTTGAAGTGCCAAGGACCGCGCGCGTTGGCGTCAAATTCGACGGTGATACTGCGGGTTTTGTCGACCTGCGTATTAGCTGCCTGCGACGACGTGGCCCCTGGAATTTGCTTGTCACCCATGGCCAAGATGTTGATCCCGGTCATGACGCAAATGGCGTTGTAAATCGGTACCAGCGCATACCCAAAAGCGAACATGCCGAGCACGATGACGCCCAGCTTGCCCAACATTCTCGAATTTTCCCGTGCGTTTGCCATGTTGTTCAAGTTCAACCGCGGCTAAGCAGAATTGAGCGCGCCATGAAGCCGATAAAGAACACGAACGCAACGGTGCCCAGGATCAGGCCCAAGCGGCGATTGTTCTTTTTTTGGTCAGGTGTCATGGCGTCTTTACAGTTGAGTGGTCAGCGATCAGCCGATCACCTTGTTAGCGGCAGCATTCAGTTTGGGTGGGTTTTCAAAGGTGTGGAACGGTGCCGGTGAAGCCACTTCCCACTCTAGGCCCTCAGCGCCTTCCCATGGACTGGCTTCGGCTTTAGGGCCGATGCCGCGCATGGCAGGAATCGCAATGAACACGAAGAAATAAACCTGAGCCAGACCGAAGAACAAGCCACCAATACTGGCGATCGCATTGAAATCGGCGAACTGCATCGGGTAGTCGGCGTAGCGACGTGGCATACCGGCCAGACCCAAGAAGTGCATTGGGAAGAACGTGATGTTGAAAGAAATCAGCGACCACCAGAAGTGGATCTTGCCGCGGGACTCGTTGTACATCACGCCCGTCCACTTAGGGCACCAGTAGTAGAAGCCGGCAAACATCGCGTACAAGGAACCGGCCACCAGCACGTAGTGGAAGTGAGCCACCACGTAGTAAGTGTCTTGCAATTGAATGTCAATCGGCGCAACCGAAAGGATCAAGCCGGTGAAACCACCCATCGTGAAGACGAACAGAAAGCCGACCGCAAACAACATCGGCGTTTCAAAGGTCATGGAACCCTTCCACATGGTGGCGATCCAGTTGAAAACCTTCACGCCCGTAGGAATGGCAATCAACATGGTCGAGTACATGAAGAACAGCTGACCGGTCACCGGCATGCCGGTGGTGAACATGTGGTGAGCCCAAACCACGAAGCTCAAAATAGCGATCGAGCCGGTGGCGTAAACCATCGAAGCGTAGCCAAACAGGCGCTTGCGCGAGAAAGCCGGAATGATGTGGCTGACGATGCCGAAAGCCGGCAAGATCATGATGTAGACCTCGGGGTGACCGAAGAACCAGAAAATGTGCTGGTACATCACTGGGTCGCCGCCGCCGGCTGGGTTGAAGAAGCTGGTGCCGAAATGGCGATCCGTCAACGTCATGGTGATGGCGCCGGCCAACACGGGCATGACAGCGATCAACAGATAAGCAGTGATGAGCCATGTCCAGCAGAACATTGGCATCTTCATCAGGGTCATGCCGGGCGCGCGCATGTTCAAGATGGTGACGATGATGTTGATCGAACCCATGATGGACGAAGCACCCAGCAGGTGCATGGCAAAAATGCCGGCGTCCATCGAAGGGCCCATCTGCAGGGTCAACGGTGCGTACAGCGTCCAGCCAGCTGCGGGTGCGCCGCCAGGCATGAAGAATGAGAACATCAACATCAGGCCAGCCGGAATCATCAGCCAAAAGCTGAAGTTGTTCATGCGGGCAAAAGCCATGTCAGACGCGCCGATTTGCAACGGGATCATCCAGTTCGCAAAACCAACGAACGCCGGCATGATGGCGCCGAACACCATGATCAGACCGTGCATGGTGGTGAGCTGATTGAACAACTCCGGATTCACCAATTGCAAGCCTGGCTGGTACAACTCGGCACGAATGCCCATGGCCAGTACACCACCGACCATCAACATCGTGAAGGCGAACAGCAGATACAGCGTCCCGATGTCCTTGTGGTTGGTCGCAAAGACCCAACGGCGCCAGCCCGTGGGGGCGTGATGCTCATGGTCGTGAGCGTGATCGTGATGGTCTAGAACTGCACTCATCTGGCTTCCTTTGATAACTTAACTTGACATGCGCCGGATGATCCGGCTACTGATAATTGAAACCGAATAACGGATTACTTGCGGGCTGCTACGAACTCAGAGGGCTGCACCAACTGGCCAGTCTTGTTAGACCAGTTGTTCTTCGTGTAGGTCGCGACTGCAGCAAGTTCGGTGTCGCTGAGTTGCTTCCACGCCGGCATGGTGCCGTTGTTGGCGCCATTCAGAAGGATGTTGATTTGTTTGAGATGATCTTTGTCCAGCACGATGGCCGAGCCGTCGAGCGGTTTGATCGGACCGGCGCCCTTACCATTGGCTTGGTGGCAGGCGGCGCAATTGGCAGCGTAAACTTTTTCGCCACGGGCGACCAGATCGGTCAAAGTCCAAACTTTCGTCGGATCATCCGCCTTGGCCGAGGCCTCCTTCAGCTTGCCGTTGACCCACAGCGTGTAATCCTCAGCCGACACCACTTTGACGTGAATCGGCATGTAGGCGTGTTCTTTGCCGCAGAGTTCTTGGCACTGACCGTAAAAGTCACCGGTTTTTTCAGCGCGGAACCACGTGTCACGCACAAAGCCAGGAATAGCGTCTTGCTTGATACCGAAAGCCGGCACTGCAAAGGCGTGAATCACGTCGTTCGCAGTGGTGATGATGCGGATTTTTTGATTAACCGGCACCACCATCGGGTTGTCCACCTTCAGCAGGTAGTTGTCAATTTCCTCACCCTTTTTAGGGCCGCCATCATTGGACAACTGGCGATGTCCAGCATCTAGCGTCGAGACAAAGCCAATGCCAGCACCTTCGCCGTTGATGTATTCGTAGCCCCATTTCCACTGAATACCGGTGGCCTTGATGGTCAAGTCGGCATTGGTGGTGTCTTTGGACGCGACCAACACTTTGGTGGCCGGCAGAGCCATGCCGATGACGATCAGGAAGGGGATCACAGTCCAAGCGATTTCGACAGCGGTCGACTCATGGAAGTTGGCGGCTTTGTGGCCAACCGACTTGCGGTGCTTCCAAATCGAATAGAACATGACGCCGAAGACCGCCACGAAGATCACCGTGCAGATGATCATCATGAACCAGTGCAACCAGATTTGCTCGGCAGCTATGCGCGTGGCCGGCATCGGCAAGTTGAGCTGGTTGACGCCCGGGCCGCCTGGCAAGTCTTTGACTTGGGCCATGGCCGCACTGCTCAAAGATGCCAGCACGGTGAAGGTAGTTGCGGCTTTGCAAAACGCAGCCAAAGGCGCCTGTTTTACCGACTCCAAAATCACCCCTGCGTGTGTCATGCCAGACCTTGTTGTTTTGCTTGCGTTCATCGTCATCACTTTTATGGAATCAATTACGGACTAATTTAACTGGCAGATTATAAAGTTAGCGCAGCCGACTGATTTTGAAGGATCACCTTGACACCGGGCTTTCAGCCCCACTGACCAACCAACCGCGCAGCGCCAAACGGATTTCACGGGCCAGCGCAGGGCGTAATTCCGGACGTAAAAATCGCCCCACCTCCACCGTTCTTCCCTGCCCCGAGACCTCTATGAGAGAGCCATCGCCGCTTTTAGGCTCGACCCGAACCCATTCGCGGGCAAACTCGGCGCGCTCAGTGCGGCCTGCCGTGTGCAGCTCAACCACCAATTGCGTGCCGTGTAAAAATATTTTTTCACCATCGCGGGCATGGCGCGCGTAGATCAACAGGGCAGCGCCCACCGCGATCAGCTCAATTCCGGCAAAAGACAGCACCATGCGCGCACCCTGAACCCAGAAAAAAGCGGCAATGCCCAGCGAAACCACGCACAGCGATGCGTAAAACTGGACCAGTTGAGTCGGCGTGACCGAGCAGTTGGGCTTGAGCTGCCATTGCACCAGAGGCGCCTCGTGATCTCCCTGCGCACGCAGAGTACCGAAGCGAAGCTTGAGAGCAGGATTCAACACGAAGAAGCACTCACAAAATAGCGCCCTGAAGGCGACGCTTGAAAGCGGGGGAATATACCCAAAACTCGCAGGTGATTGTAGCCAGCATGGTTTGGCAGAGCCCCCGGTTTTCAGTCAATGACCATTGGCGGGTGCGCTGTATTCACGGGCTGGACGGCCCGCGCTGGGCCTGCAACATGCTGCGCATGTCCGCGACCGAGACAGAACTCAGTGCCGAGACCTTCATCTTTGGTCGGGCTTTCAGGGCATGGCCGTAAATCACCTCAAAGGTCAGCGACAGGCGGCCATCTGCGCCACGCGGCAAACGCTCGCTGATCAGTTGCTCAAGCTTGGCCTTCCACTGGCGCCCGCGCAAGGCACTGAAGCGCTGCGGGTGAAAGTTGCGGCCGAGTTCGGTCAGCTCTTGCAGCAGACGTGTCGGCGTTTCGTAGGTCAGCGTGATGCGCTCCATGTCCATCACCGGCTCGGCAAAGCCGGTCTGCACCAACATGTCACCCCAGTCGTGCATGTCGGTCAGCTGATGGCCGGCGGGCGGCCAGCCCAAGGCCTCGTACAAATCGCGCACTTCACGTGCTGTGTCAGGCCCGAGGCTGGAAAACATGACGAAGCCGTCGACCGCCAACAAGCGATGCCAAGCCGCCAACAAGGCTTGTGGATCAGCCGCTTCGTGCAAGGCCATGTTGGCCCAGAGCATGTTGACGCTGCCGGGGGCAGGTGTGTCAAACCGGGTGGCTGAACCGCCGCCTGACAACATCAGCGCCATTCTTTTCCACCAAGGTGGTACCAGCGCTGCTTGGGCAAAGGCCTTTCGGTGCTCCGAAGTTTCAATAACGTGGCATTGGGCGCGGGCATATTGTTTGGACAGCACGTCATGCGCTTGCAGACCGCCGCGAACAGCGCCCCAATGCGCCCAGACAGCGGGTTGCAGCTTGATCCATTGCAATCGGTCCAGCATGCGGCGCGCGACTTCTTCGTGCAGCCACGGTGTGACATCGGGCGCTATTCGCTGCCAGCGCTCGACAGCAAGAGGGTCTAGCGTCGGTGGGCGTTGGCTTGAACTCATAGGCACGAGTATATTGACTCGATGCATTTCAACGCCCTGCCCGCTTTGCTCATGAACCGCGTGCCCAGCCAGTGCGCGGTGTGCCGGAGTTGGCCAAGTGCGCCGGTGTGCCATGCCTGCATGGCACGCTTCGGCCAGCCACGCAGGCGTTGCCGCACTTGCGCGCTGGAATTGCCGGAATTGCCGGAACTGACTGAGCAGACCTCGCAGTGCGCCCGATGCAAGCGTCAGCCTTTCGGCCTCGACGCCTGCTTTGCCGCCCTGCCGTATGCCTTTCCGTGGTCTGAGCTGGTGTCGCGCTACAAGTTTGACAGCCAGACCGGCTGGGCTAGCTTCATGGCGAGCACGCTGCTGGAACAGCCCGCAGTGCGTGCGTTTTTGGGTCAGTTGACGGCGCAAGATTGGCTGTTACCGCTGCCGCTGTCAGCCGAACGGCTGGCCTGGCGCGGCTTCAACCAAGCCTGGGAGTTGACCCGTGCGCTGCTGCGTCAAAGCGCCTGCCGCGCCAGCGCCGACACCTCTTTGCTGCTGCGCATACGCCACACCCGGCCGCAAAGCGAACTCAAACGCAGCGCGCGTCTTGAGAATTTAAAAGGGGCTTTCGCTGTGGCGCCGCTGCGCACAGCGGAACTGACCGGCCGCCGCGTGGTGCTGATCGACGACGTGATGACCAGCGGCGCCTCACTGCTGACGGCGGCGGGCGTTCTGCGCCAAGCCGGTGCCAGCCATGTCAGCGCGCTGGTGCTGACGCGCACCGCCCCGACATAATGACGCGCATGTTTCATATTGTTCTGGTCGCCCCCGAAATTCCGCCCAACACGGGCAACGTCATCCGCCTCGCGGCCAACACCGGCTGCACGCTGCACTTGGTCGAACCGCTGGGCTTCTCGATGGAAGACAAGCACATGCGCCGCGCTGGGCTGGACTATCACGAGTACACCCGCGTCTTGCGCCACGCCAACTGGCAGGCGCTGCTGGACAGCCAACAACCCCGGCCCGAGCGCATGTTTGCCATGACCACGCGCGGCAGCGGCAGCGTCTACGACGTGCATTTTGAAGCCGGTGACTGGCTGGTGTTCGGCTCTGAAACCCAAGGTCTTCAAGCCGCGTTACGCGACACCTTTGCGCCAGCGCAACGTCTGCGCCTGCCGATGCTGGACGGTCAGCGCAGCCTGAACTTGTCCAACGCCGTGGCTGTGACGGTCTTTGAAGCTTGGCGACAACTTGGCTTTGCCAGCGCCAACAGCGGCGCGCTCACGACCCCAGACTGAACATCAAAGTCCTGAATCGCTGCGGTCTAAGTCAGTGCCACGCGTCCCACAGCAGCTTGCTGCCCGTCAGCCCCATCCCCCAAAGAATCAAGCGATTGAACAGCAACGGACTGATGCGCTTGGCCATGGCCAAGCCCACCATCACCCCGATCGGCACCAAAGGCAGCAGCACGATCGAAGTCGCCATATTGCGCCAGTCCAACAGGCCCAACAAAGCAAACGGGGCCCACTTGGACAAATTGATCACGAAGAAAAAATAAGCCATGGTTGACGCAAAGTACAGCGGACTCAAGCGCAAAGGGATCACATAAGCACCAATGGGCGGGCCACCCGAATGAGCGATAAAACTGGTGAAACCCGACAAAGTGGTCATCACCCGACCGAACCAGCGCGGGGGTGGCGGACTGTCAGCGTGCGGCGGAAACACCAAGCGCTGCGCCAAAAAAAGCAGCGTGAAGCCACCCACCAACCCGGACACCAATCGGGTGTCCAACGACTTGAACATCAGCGCACCCAACAAGACGCCAAGCAAGCCGTAGGGAATCAAAAAACGCAGCAGCTTGACATCGATGTTTTTGCGGAACGCGGCCAGCCCCAGCAGATCGACAAACAGCAACACAGGCATCAAGATCGCCGCAGCTTGCGGCACCGTGATCGTCAAAGCCATCAGCGGCACCGCCAGCGAACCAATGCCCATGCCAAAACCGCTTTTGCTGATACCCACCAGCAGCACGGCCGGAATGGCACACACATAAAAAAAAGGATCAGTGATGAGGGGGAAATTCACGGCAAAAACACGATCAGAAAAACGTGCAGGAGCAAAGCAGCTCATTATCAGCCGGCTCTGGGCACCCGGCTATGAACACGTTAACTCGGAATATCCAGACCCAGATAAGCCTTCTGAATTTCGGGCCGCGTGAGCAACTCACTGGCCAAACCTTCGGCCACGATATGCCCTTCTTCCATCACATAGGCACGGTGGGCTAACGCCATGGCCATGGCCACGTTTTGCTCGACCAGCAGCACCGAGGTGCCTTGCGCATTGATCTGGCGAATAGCGCCAAACATGTCCAACACAATGGCGGGCGCCAAACCAAGCGACGGCTCATCCATCAACAGCAAACTGGGTCGGGCCATCAAGGCGCGGCCAATCGCCACCATCTGCTGTTGACCGCCCGAGAGGGCCCCTGCCGGACTCTGCAGCTTTGCCTTGAGAGCCGGAAACAGCGACAAGACATACGCCAGCGTTTCTTGCCGCTTGGCTTTGGCCGGTGCAATGAAACTGCCCAACTCCAGGTTGTCGTAGACCGTCATTTGGGTGAACAAACGCCGACCCTCCGGAACGATGGCGATGCCCGCCTCGCAAAAACGGTGACTCTCCAGTTGCGTGATGTCACGGCCATTGAAATTCAGCGTGCCACCGCGCACGCGGTGCATGCCGGCAATCGCGTTGATCAGCGTGGTCTTGCCAGCACCGTTGGGGCCAACCACGCAGACCATCTCACCCGTTTTGACTTCAAGGCTGACGCCCCACAAAGCCGGTGCAGCACCGTAATTGACCAAAATGTTGTTGACTTCAAGCATGCGGCGTTCCCAGGTAAGCGCTAACCACTTCAGCATTGCGCATGACGTCTTGGGCCGGACCGATGGCGATCAACTTGCCATGGTTGAGCACCGCCACGCGGTCAGCCAGCGCCATCACGGCACGCATCACATGTTCGACAAAAACGATGGTCGCGCCACGCTCGCGGATCTTGCGAATCAATTCAATCGCCTCATTGATCTCGCCAGGCGTCAGTCCCGACAGCACCTCGTCGAGCAAGACCAGTCGCGGCCGTGAAGCCAGCGCCCGCGTCAGCTCCAAAAACTTGCGTTGGTGTAAATTCAGATCGTCCGGCAAAGCATTCGCCTTGTCCTTGAGCCCGGTGAACTCTAACCAAGTCCAAGCTTCGTAAGTGGCCTGCCGCTGATCCAGTGCAGCGCCGCCAAACATGGCCACCAGCGCCACGTTTTGCAGCACACTCATGTGCGCAAAAGGCCGCGGGATCTGGTAGGTGCGTGCAATGCCCGCTTGGGCAATCCGGTGCGCGGGCAAGCCGGCGAGTTGCTGACCGGCAAAGACAATCGCTCCGCCGCTGGTTGCGTAATGACCACTCACCACATTGATGAAGGTCGACTTACCTGAACCATTGGGGCCGAGCAGACCGAGAATTTCACCTTCATGTACCTGCAAGCTGACTTTGTCTAACGCCTGCACACCCGTGAAAGCTTTAGAAAGATCACGCACGCCCAGCAGGATCTTGGGCGCAACAGCGGTGACGCCGACAGAGTTCGCAGCAGGCGCTGTCACAGCAGCCACTGGCAGCGGCTTGATCTGCTGCGCCTCTAATGTTTGGATTGACATGGCGTCCGAAGCCAGCCCTTGTGTGGCGGCACGTCGCTTGAAAAAGAAACCCAAAATGCCATTCGGCATGAAGAGAATCACGACAATCAAAATCACGCCCACGGCCGCTTTGCCTGCCACTGGATTGTTGCCGGCCGTGAAGAAATACAGCAAGCAAGTGATGACCGTCGCACCCACCGCCGGACCCGCCCAGTGGCGCGTGCCGCCCAGCACACTCATCAGCACCACGGTCAGCGGCACCACAATGGTGAAGGTATCACCCGCTGTCACGTAAGACACAAACAGCGCATGGATGCCACCCGCCAAACCCGCCAGCGCCGACGACAAGCCAAAGGCCAACAGTTTGTAGCGAAAGGTCGGTACGCCCATGACCTCCGCCACGTCTTCGTCGTCGTGAATGGCGAACAAACCCGTGCCCAGCTTCGACGACTGCACCTTGTAGGCGATCAACAGCGTCAACACAGCCGCGGCCAACGCCATCAGGTAAAGCGATGCCGAAGCTGTCGGTCCGATGGCGGGCACCAGCGTTGCGTTCAGGGAAATACCGGGGCCGCCATCAATGCGGGTGTTCAGCACAATCGTGCCCACCACAAACGTGATGGCCAGCGTCAGCAAAGCAAACAACTCACCCCGCACCGCTTTGACCCTGAACACCACAGCGCCCAAGGCCAGACCCAGCAGCGCCGCCAACAGAGCGGCGGCCGGCAGTGTCCATAAGAAAGGCCAATTCAAATTGGCAGACAGACCGGCGGAGGTGTACATGCCGACGCCAAAAAAAGCGCCGTGACCAAACGAAAAATAACCCGAGTAACCCGACAAGATATTCCATGACAAAGCCAGGATCATCCAGTGGCAAATCAGGTACAGAAAGGATTCGTAGAAAGCCGGCAGGCCAAGCCAAGGGACACACGCAAGCGTCGCTCCGGCAGCCAAAATGCCGATGACTGTTTTATTCATGTCTCAGATCTTTCCGGGGCGCAGCAACAGCATCAAGATCAGCAGCGAAAAAGACACGATGGGCGCCCACGAAGGCGAAGCCACAGCCATGGTGATGGCTTCGCTGACACCGATGATGATGCCGGCAATCAAGGGCCCGACAGCACTGCCCAGCCCACCCAACATGACCGCCGCGAAGACCACACCAACCCAAGCAAAAATCTGTGAGGGTGTCAGCGTGAAGGTCAACGACAGGCAAATGCCAGCCACAGCCGCCAGCGCGGCACAAACACCGGCTAGCATCAGCGACATGCCTTTTTGATTGATACCAAAAGCAGCGGCAATCTGCCCGTCTTCGGCCATCGCCCGCAGCGCCTTGCCGAGGTCGGTATAGCGCATGGCGGCCCAGATCAGCATTGCAATCGTGACCGACAACACCAACGTGACAAGTTCTGGCACCGGGATGTAAAGCGAGCCAACAGTGAATTTCATGTCGTTGTAGTGCGTTTCGAGCCGCCGGTAATCGGCCGTCCAAACCGCCTGAATCCCACTTTCAATCACCACTGTGATGCCGAAAGTCACCAGCAGCGAATTGAACGGCGAAATGTTGAAACGGGCCAACACCCACTGCATGCCAACGCCGATCAAAAAGAACAGTGGCGGCAAGATCAACAACGTCAGCAGCGGATCCACATGCCCCACCGTGGCCATGTGGTAACTCAGGTAAGCCGCTAGGAACACCAGCCCAAAATGAGCCAGATTGATCTGCCGCAGCAAGCCCCAGGTCAGACCCAGACCCAACCCAATCAGGCCGTACAGGCCGCCAATGAAAATCCCCGACAGGATAGATTGGGCGAGTAAATTAAAACTTGGGAAACTCATCTGCGGCCCCTTTGCAGATTACTTCACTTGGAGCTTGACGCCAGGTGGCGCAAACTGTGTAGGGTAGACCACAGCCCACTTGCCGTTTTGCACCTGCTTGATTTTCATCAGGTCGTCGCCGTAATTGCCAGGGCCGTCAAAACGCAGGCGCCCATGGATTGTCTCAACGCGGTTTTTGCGCAGCCAGGCCGCGATAGCCTTATCGTCAAAGCTGTTGGCACCGCGCACACCGGCTTCCAGAATCTGCCAAGCCGAGTAAGACGCAGCAGCCTGAACTTCAACACTGGTGTCCGGCAATTTCAGCTGCGTCGCACGCTCGTTGAAAATTTTGACGAACTGGGCTGCTGCCGGGTTGTTGGTGAACGGCGCATGCTCTTCAAAAATCGTCACGGCCAGCGCGTTGTTGCCGTCAGCCGCTTTGCTCATCGGGCCTGGGGCCGGGTAGAGGTGAAAGTGCAGCGGCGGCGTGTAATCAATCTTCTTCATCGCGTCGAGCAGCATGTTGCCTTCGAGGCCGATATCACCGATCCAGACCAGATCAGGCTTGGCATCTTTCACGCGTGCAGCAATCGGTCCAAAATCCCGGTTGCCAAAGTCCCATTCCAGAAACAACACTTCTGTCAGCCCCCGTTTTTTAGCCACTTCACGACCGCCCAGCGACATGAAGTGAATCGAGGGAAATTTGCTGGTGACAATAGCAATCGTTTTGGGCGGCTTGGGCGATGCTGCCAGTGCATCAAAAAGCGTGTTGGGGACGGTGGTACCAGGATCAGAACCTAACGACCAAGCTGGAAACTGCATGTCGTACTTGGCCAGCGATGGAATGCCGAAGGTGTGGTGCACCAGCACTTTGTTGTAGCGCTGGGCCACACCCATGGCTGACAAAATCGCACCCGTAGCGTAAGGCCCCATCAGCAGATCGACCTTGTCTGACGTCACCAGTTGTTCGTAAAGCGTGCGCGCCAACTCCGGTTTGGACTGGTCGTCTTTCACCGTCCACTCGACCTTGCGGCCCAGCAAACCACCACGGGCATTGAGTTGCTCAACATAAATTTCGCCGACCAGTTTGTGCGTCATGGCGGTCGATGACAGCGGGCCCGTCAAAGCCAACGTGCTGCCGATGCGCACCGGACCGGGCGTCTGCGCTTGCACCGCTGCGGTGAATGTCAAGGCTGCCCCCACGGCAGTCACAGCGACCAAAATTCTTCTTGTCATTTTCATGGTTTGTCTCCTGTATATTGATGTAGAACCGCGGAAAAATACAACTAAATTTGAAACGCCTCTCAATCGACTTGAGCCCCTGAGCGCTTGACCAAGTCAGCCCACTTGGTGATTTCAGTCCGACCAAAGCTGGTGAGTTCATCAGGCTTCATATTGCGTAACTCCAGACCTTGCAAGCCGAGCTTGGCGATCACTTCTGGACTCGCCATAGCTTGTGCGGCGGCGTCCCGCAAACGCGCCAAAACAGGCGCTGGCGTTGCGGCAGGGGCATACATCATGAACCAAGCCACCAAGTCAAAATCAGCCACGCCTTGCTCGACCAAGGTCGGCACATCGGGTGCAGCCGCACTGCGTTTAGCGCTGGACGCACCGAGCGTGCGCAGCTTGCCCGACTTGATGTGCGGCATGACCGCCGCTGGGTGGTAGAACATGAACTGCACCTGCCCTCCCATCACGTCGGTCATGGCCAAACCACCTTCTTTGTAGGGCACGTGGACCATGTCGCCACCTACGCGCGCCTTCAGCAACTCGCCGGCCAAATGGCCTGAGGTGCCGTTGCCCGCCGATGCATAACTCACCTTGCTGCCAGGTTGGCTGGCTTGGGCGGCCAAGTCTTTCACCGACTTGAGCGGTGAATTCGCGGCCACCACCAACAAGGTCGGCGTGTAACCGGCAAACGCCACAGGGACAAAATCCTTCAGCGGGTCATAGGGCAACTTCTTGAACAACGTGGCGTTGATGGCGTGCGTACCGACCGTGCCCATGACGATGGTGTAACCATCTGCCGGCCCCTTGGCCACCAGATCTGAGCCAATGACACCACCCGCACCGGCGCGGTTTTCAACCACCACCGGCTGCCCCAGCGGCTTGCTCAAACCCTCGGCGATGACACGCGAAATGATGTCAGTGGTCGTGCCAGGACCAAACGGCACCACCAGCTTGATGGGTCGCAGTGGGTAGTCTTGCGCCAAGGCTGGCAGCGCGCCCAAGCCAAGGCCCGCAGCAGTTAACACACCGGCGACCCGTGCGCGACGGCTTGCGCATAAATTCATAGTTTGCTTTCGTTGGCAGCCGGCGTTTGCTGGTAAGCCGCACGGGCAGCCCAGCCACGCGCGAACTCTGCGTTGTGCTGACCCAGCAGCGGTGGCGCGGTGATGTGGAGCGAACGCTCGCCGTCAAAAGACACCGGTGAGCGCACCGTCTTAAAGGTGCCCGCAACTGGGTGCGGCGCCTCCACAAACAACTGCAGGTGTTGCGCCTGCGGGTCTTGCGGCACCTCGGCGGTGGTGTACACCGGCGCGTTCGGCACGTCTTCAGCCACCAATCGGGCGCACCACTCCGCCCGCGAGCGCAACTTGAAGGTCGCGGCCAGCACATGCATCAGCGCTTCTTGGTTCTCGATGCGCGCTTGCCGCGTGGCAAAGCGCGGGTCTTCAAAAATATCGTGACGCTCCATCGCTGTCGCCAGCCCTTGCCAGAATTTGGGCGGCGAGGACATGTGCAGCGCCAGCCACAAACCATCGCTGCACTGCATCACATACGACTGCGACACACTGGCTCGGCTGAACGGGCCCATGACTTCATCGGCGGAAAACAAATGCGTGAAGGCGTCCAGATTGAAGTGCGTCATGGCCTCCATCATGGAGACCTCGACTTTGCGACCAATGCCGGTGGCATGCCTTTCGTGCAAAGCGCCAAGCACGCCGTAAGCCGCATAAAACCCAGTCAATGCATCGGCTAGCGCCGGGCCCACCACACGCGGATTGGCCGGGTTGATCAACAACCCTAAAAATCCGCTGGTCGCTTGCGCCACAGTGTCGTAACTTGGGCGACCCGCGTACGGACCGGTCGGCCCGAAGCCGCTGATGGCGCAGTAAATCAAACGCGGATTGATCTTTTGCAATCGCTTTTGTCCAGCCCCAATTTGCTCGGCCGCGCCGGGCCGGAAGTTCTGAATGTAGACATCGGCTTCACGGATCAAGTCATCAAAGCGCGCCAAGTCGGCCGCGTCTTTGGTGTTCAGCGTGATGCTGCGTTTGTTGCGGTTATAGGTCTGAAAATGCGGGCTGTACAACTCACCCTGAAAGGCCCGAAACGGATCGCCGGTCACCGGCAACTCGACCTTCACCACGTCGGCACCCAAGTCGGCCAAGAGCATGGAGGCCGCTGGCCCGGTGATAAAGGTGCCGTGCTCGACGACCTTGACGTTGGCGAGAACTTGAGCCATCGCGCGTTCAGCCTGCTTTAGGCATGTCGCCGGTATATTCCTGCCCTTGCGTGGCTTGGTACGACAACGCAAACCCAATCGGATCTTCCAGCTCTTCATTCAAGTGGGCAATCAGACTGGCCGTTCGCGCCAACATGGGGACGCCCTTGAGTGCGTTGACCGGAAAACCCACGCCGAGCAGCACCGCCGGAATCGCGCCAGAGACATTCATCCGGAGTTCTTTACCAACCACCTCGGGAATGATGGCTTCAATCACTTTGGCGATCTCGACATAGCGCTGACCACCACCCGCCTCAAGTGAGACTTCGAGCAAACGGACCGCACGCGGATCGCTTCGCTTGTGTTCCGGGTGACCGTAACCGGCGATCGGCAACTTGCGCGCACGCAAATCGGCCACCACGGTGCGTGCCGCTGCGTGCAGATCGCCGCCGTGCTTCTCAGCTTCTTTTTCCACCGCCAAAAACAAACGCCCGGCCGTTTCAGAAGCACCCAAAATCACCGAACCAGAACCCAACAGGCCAGCAGCCACAGCGCCCTGCATCGCATCCGGCGCAGCGGCCAAGGTCATGCGGGCGGCTTGGACGCTGGGCACCAAGCCGTGCTCGGCAATTGCCACCAAAGTCGAATTCAGCACGGCACTGGTCGCGGCATCAGCACGGCGGCCGGTCACCAGCAAATAGAAATAGTCACCGAAATTGATGTGCCCGATCAGGTCACGCGAAAGATCTGCACCACGCACCACAATCGTGTCGGCGTTCGAGGTGCAAATGGCTGAGCGGGGTTGGGTGGCCTTGCCAATTTTCAAAATGAATCTCCAGAGATGGAATGAAAAACGCTCAGGCCGAAGGCACGAGCTTGAAGTCGTAGTACGCCGTGTGGAAAGGCGTGGCCATGACGCGACCATCCGGCGCCGTGCCCGCCGGATGGGCCTCGAAATCAACGATCAGACTGTTGCGCACGCCAAAGACTGCATCGGAATCCAGGAACGGGCTGTCAGAGACAAACAGGTGCGTGATCAGGCGCTCAAAGCCGGGCGCGCTGAGCATGGTGTGCATGTGGCCAGGCCGGTTCGGATGGCGCCCCATGCGGCGCAACATGCCGCCGACCGGACCATCATCAGGCACCGGGTAGTACGCCGGTTTGATCGACCAAAAGCGGTAGTGGCCGTCGGCATCGGTGTGAAAGCGGGCGCGCAGGGCCATCGGCGCATCCGGGCCTTTTTGCAAGTCATAAAAGCCATCGCCATCACCCGACCAGACATCGAGGGTGCAGTTGGCAATCGGTTGGCCCGAGGTGTCGGTGACGCGGCCGTGGTAGAAGGCCGGCGTACCCGAGCTGTCGCCCGTGATGTCGGCACCCAAAGCCAACTCGGGTGCACCTTCCCAAAAAAACGGACCAAGCACGGTAGCTTCAGTGGCCTTTAGCGCAGTCGGCTTGGCCTTTAGCGCGGCAGCAGCGCCTTTGGCCTGCTCAATCCCGACCACGGCCATGGAGACGCCCAGCGTGTCTGACAGCAGAATGAATTCTTGGCGCTTTTCGTCGCACATCTGACCGGCCGCGGTCAGGAATTCAATGGTTTGCATCCACTCATCAGGCGTCAGTTGCACCTCCTGCACGAATGAGTGGACGTGCTTGACGAGCGATGTCATGACCTGCTTGAAACGCGGGTCCTTGCACTCCGTCATGCGCTCAATCACCGCTTGGGCCAAATCTTTGACTTCAAGTTCTGCCATGCTATGTCTCCGTTTTTAAATTACGTCACTGCGAACGCCGTCACAACATCACGGCGTTACAGAACGCTGCAGGCTTGCTCAAAGCTGAGCCGCGGGTTACGGTCAAACAGCTTACTGTTGTCGCCATAACCCAGGTTGATCAGAAAGTTGGCTTGCAAGCGTCCGTCCGGGAAAAACTCGGCATTGACCTTGGCCAAATCGACACCGCTCATCGGGCCGCAATCCAAGCCGACAGCGCGTGCGGCAATCATGAAATAAGCGCCGCTCAAGGTGCTATTTCGAATGCCGGTGCCATCGGCCATAGGCTTATTGCCTTCAAACATTTCTTTGGCGCCCGGGTTGTGCCAGACCAAGGGCATGTGCTCGTAAAAACGCGTGTCGGTGGCGACGATGACGGTGACAGGTGCGACCTTGGTTTTATCGACATTGCCGGCAGACAGCGCCGGGATCAGACGCTGACGTGACTCGGCCGAGTTCAAGAAAACGTAGCGCGCAGGCTGCGTGTTCATCGAAGTAGCGCCCATCTTGGCGATGTCATAGACCTGCTGCAGCAGCTCGGCAGGCACTGGCTTGTCGATGAAGCCGTTGGCCGTGCGGGCTTTGAAAAAAAGTTGGTCGAGGCAAGCTTCGGAAATTCGCATGGGATTTTTCTTTTAAAAAAGTGGATGAGGAGGGTAGATTACAGATTTACTCGAGCTTGATGTCAAGGTCGCGCGTCAATTTGGTCCAGCGGTCAACATCGCGTTTGACCAGCGCACGTGTTTCGGCGGGGTTCAAAGCCAGCGGCCGGCCGCCCGCCTTGCGGAAAATGTCGATCACATCAGGCGCGGCAATGACCTTGGCCAATTCGGTATTCAGCCGCGCGGCGACATCAGGTGGTGTCTTGGACGGTATGAACAGACCAAACCACGATTCGAGCTCGAGTGCCGCGACGCCGGTTTCAATGATGGTCGGCACCGCTGGGTGGCCCGCCAAGCGGGCACTGCCAGAGACCGCCAGCGCTTTCACATTACCGGCGTCGACCTGCACACGGGCCGTTGGCGACAAGTCAAAAAACACGTCGACACGACCGCCCAACAAATCTTGATAGGCCGCCTGCGCGCCACGGTATGGCACGTGCACCAGCTCGACGCCAGCGAGTTGCCAGAGAGCGGCGGCCAACACGTGCTGACCAGAACCGTTACCGGCCGAAGCATAGGTCAGCTTGCCCGGGTTGGTCTTGGCATGCGCCACCAAGTCCCTCAGGGAATTGAAGGGTAAATCTTTGCGCGCCATCAAGGTGTAGCTGTAGGCCACCGCCAAACCCACGGGCTCGAAATCACGCAGGCTGTCGTAGGGCAAATTGCGATACAAGCCAGGATTGATAGCAAGGTTCGAGACCGAGCCGACCAACAGCGTGTAGCCGTCAGGTGCCGCTTTGGCCACCGCATCAGTGCCAATCAGCGTGCCAGAACCTGGGCGGTTCTCGACCACCACGGGTTGCATCAGTTGCTTGCTCAGCCGATCCGCCAGCAGCCGACCGACAAAGTCAAAACCGCCGCCTGGCGGCTGCGGCACCACCACCTTCAAAGGCTTGTTCGGAAACACTTGTGCAGCGGCAGGCATAGCGCTGAACACGGTCAAGGCCAGCGTGGCCAGCAGCGCCCGGGTCAGCCCCAGGCTGAGTCGATCCGTCAACGTGTGTTGAGTCATGTCTTTGTCTCCCATTGATTTATGTTTATCGCGGCACGCACAAAAAACTCAGCGTTCAAGCGCACCGCCGGCCAGCCAACGGGCGCCGCGTTGGTACAGCTCTTGCACCACCGGGCCCTTCAGCATCGGCATGTCAAGCTTGACGGTGTAGCCAATGCGCGTCTGGATGTAAGCGAGGTGGCGATAGCCTTCGGGAAAGCCTGCCAAGGCCTCTTGGTCCAAGGACAAAGTGGCCGACGAGTCGACCGGATCGATGCGGTCTTTTTCATAAATCGGCTGGCGGTGCAACAACTTCCACTGACCTTCGTGACGCTGCACAAAGTCATAAAAGCGCCCTGTGCAGACCACATCGCACAGCACTGGGCCATCGGCGCCTTCGACCATGCCGCGCTGCGAGATCGTCATTTTGGTTTGTGCAATAGCCCGCTCGCCGACCACCTCGACGGCTGATCCGCCCAGAAAATGCAGAATGCTGACACCCTTGCTCCAGCCCTCTTGGGTGACCCGGATGAACTCTTGAAACGAGCCCTGAAACCAGGTCGCCATCATGACGCCATCGGGATGCCAAACGGTCGCAAAGCGCGCCCAGTCACCTGCGTCACGCCAGACCGCCCAGCGCTCCACCATCTGGCGTATTTCTAGTTCGCTTTGCATGTCATCGTTCATCCACATCTCCATTTTTTATTCAGGGTGCAGTCGCGGCAGCAAGCACTGCCGGACTGACAAAATCAACTTGGTGCCTGGCGATGCGCAGGTCGGCCAATTCACGCTTGACGCGTTGGTGTTCAGGGTGCACGGCATAGCCGTCGAGCGCTGCCTGGTTTTCGAACTCGGAATACAACACGACATCGCAAGCGTAGTCAATGCGGCTGAAATCTACACCAATTTCGAGGTGTAGCAAACCGGGAATACGCCCACGCAGTGACTCGAAACTGCGCTGCAACTGCACGATGCCATCGCGCTTTTCTGCTGGCGTCTCACCACGAAGGTTCCACATGACGATGTGTTTGATCACAAAAATCTCCAGAATCAGCGGACTCACGCTGCAGGTGGAAAGCCGACACGTTGCGGCCACAAATTGGCAAACCCGTGAACTTCGCGGCTCGCATACAAACCCGCCAGATTGAACGGCTCACTGGCCAACCAAGCATCAGCCGCCTGACGCGATTCAAAATCAATCGCCAACAAGCTGCCCACCATGGTTTGGCCATCGTCAGCCAGCAGCGGGCCAGCAAAGGCGATGCGATCGGCCACCGCAGCGAGGTAAATTTTGTGCTCAGGTCGAACACTCTGCCGCAGAGTGGCGCGATCAGGTTTATCGAGCAAGTGAAAGATGTAAATCATGGTGCGTACGTTTCATACCTTGGCTGGTTTTTGACGAATATAGTGGGCCAGTGCTCAATCTGAAAGCAGACTGGCGCAAATGACTTTTTCATGCCGCGGAAGAAAGCCCAGTGGTCTGCGCCACAATGCAGGCCAAGAACCGATGGGTCGGTGACAACGGAGACGCAGCGTGGACCGCTGGACTGAAATAGAACTTTTTGTGCAGGTGGCCGAAACTGGCAGCCTGAGCCGTGCGGCCGAAGCATTGGAGTTGTCCAATGCAGCGGCCAGTCGGCATTTGTCGGCGCTCGAAGAGCGGCTGGGCGCTCGCTTGGTTGAGCGCAACACGCGCCGGCTGTACCTGACCGACACCGGTCAGGAGTTTTTCAGGCGCGCCAAAACTATTTTGGCGGAACTCAAAGATGCTGAGTCGGCCGTCAATGCCACCGCGCTCGACCCGACCGGCGTGCTGCGCATCACGGCCTCACTGTCGTTTTCAGTTCACCATGTGGCGCCGCTGCTGCGTGAATACACCCAGCGCTACCCCAACGTGCAGGTGCATGTGGAGTCAGCCAATCGCTACCTCGACATCATCGACAACAACATCGATGTGGCCATTCGCACCCGCGAGTCGGAGCCGGATTCGAACATCACCATCAGGCGTGTCGCCGAAACCCGGCGCATCATGGCGGCCTCGCCGCGTTACCTGTCGCAGCATGGCTTCCCGAAAACCCTGGACGATTTGCATCAGCACAAGATGCTGATGTACACCTACGCCAACAACCCGAACGAGTTGCGCTTCACGCGTGGCGACGAAACCCGAACGGTCACAGTCAAAGGACTGCTGGAGTCGAACGATGGCCAAATTTTGCGGGCAGCAGCACTCGACGGCATGGGCATTTTGGTGCAGCCCACTTACATTCTTTACGAAGACATTGTTGCGGGCAGGCTGGTGCCGGTGCTCGATGACTGGGACTTGCCGCACCTGAACATCAACTTAGCCTACCCGAGCCGCAAGCATTTGTCAGCCAAAGTCCGCACCTTCATCGACTTCATGGTTGAGCACTTCGACAAGATGGATTACGAGCGCAAGTGGACGGGTCGGTTTTAGTCCGGACGCCGACCGTCAAAAGCGTTTTGCAACAACTGCCGCAGCGCCACTCGCTCAAGTGGCCGCGGATTTTGGTATTGGTTCTGTAGGGCGATCGCGCAGGCTTTGTCAAGGTCAGCCTCTTGCATGCCTAGCGCTTTCAGTGACACCACTGCGCCGTTGTCTTGTGCCAGGTCGAAGACGCCAGCCGCCGCACTTCGCACGCCCTGGTGAGTCCCGCCCGCTGAGCCGCCAGCATTCAAAGCCGCTGAGATCATCGCCATCGCCTGCGGCGCATTCGGCGCGTTGTATGCCAACGCATGCGGCAACACCACGGTGTGGGTTTCCGCGTGTGGCAAATTGAAAGTGCCGCCCAGCGTGTGGCACAGCTTGTGGTGCAAAGCCATACCAACGTTGTTCAAGACCAAACCGCAGAGCCAGGCACCATAGAGTGCATCACTGCGAGCCTCCAGGTTGGCAGATGACTGGCGAATCAGGGGCAGTGAACGGGCCAGCGCGGCAATACCTTCACGGGCCATCACGTCCATCACCGGATTGCCGTCGACGCAGTACAGACCCTCGGCTGCATGCGCAATGGCGTTGATGCCACTGGTCACACTCAGGCTCACGGGGAGCGTGAGCGTCAGCTCCGGATCGTAAATCACGGTGCGCGGCAAGACACGGGGATCGCGGCCGGTTTTCTTCAAACCACCTTCCGTGATGCCGTAGATCTCGGTCATCTCCGAGCCCGCGTAGGTCGTGGGAATGGCCACAATCGGCAAGCCAGAATCCAGTGCAATGGCCTTGCCCAACCCGGTGGTCGAACCGCCACCGATGGCCACGGCGCAATCAGCGCCCAGTTGGCGGGCCAAGGCACGGATCTCGTGCACCGTTTCGATCGGGACATGCATCACGGCACGGTCAAAAATGCCGGCTGCGCGCGCGCCGAGCAAGTCAGCCACGTGTTCCGCCGAAGCGCGCTGTTCAGGCGTGCACAGCACCAAGGCTTTTTGCGCACCCAGGGCTTCAATTTCTGCGCCAAGCTGGCTCAGCGAGCCCGGTCCAAAAACCACTTTTCCGGCTTGACCGCGGTAAACAAAACTTCTCATGGGATCTTTCATTCTTGAGGCGTCAGGCCGGCACTGCGCTCGACTGTTCGGATGATCGCCGCGTAGTCCAGCAGGCCATCGCCTTGCGCCATGGCGGCGTGCATCAGCTGGTGGGTGAGTGAGGTTTGCGGCAACGGTGCGTGCACGGCAGCGCCGGCATCCAAAATCAGATCGAGGTCCTTGGTCATCTGCTCAACGGTGAAGGTGGGCGTGAAATCACGTACCCCGAGCTGCACTGACTTGGCCTTGAGAATCGGCGATGCTACGGCGCTGGCACTCAAGACTTGCCACATGTCTTGCCATTGCAAACCGCCCTTTTGACCCAGCGTCAGCCCCTCAGACAGCATGGCGCTGGTCTGCGCAATCATCAGGTTGACGACCAGTTTCATGAGCCGGGCTTCTTCGGCTTGACCCAGATAAAAATGGTGTGGACCAAGCAGCTGCAGCAAGGGGAGCACTTGGTCATAAGCGGCCCTCGGGCCAGACGCCATGACGGTGAGCTGCGCGGCTTCCGCCATCTTGTTGTTGCCCGACACCGTCACCCGCAGGTAAGTGATGCCGGCGGTTGCACACACAGCAGAGACCTGCGCCGAGGCCTGCTGCGAGACCGTGCTGGTGTCGATATACATGCAGCCCTTGCGCGCCTGCGCTACCACCTGTGCACTGACAGCCAACAAAGCCGCATCATTCGGCAACGAAGAAAAAATCACGTCAGCTGCGGCCAAGGCTTGCGCGGCATCAGTCGCCACCTGCAACCCCTGCGCGCTGGCCAATTGCTGCCGTTCAGCACTCGGGTCGCTGACCGTCACGGCGTGTCCTGCAGCCTGCAGATGTCCGGCCATCGGCAAGCCCATCTTGCCGACGCCCAAAAAATGCACGGGGACCGGATGTCCGGTCATGACGCAGCGCCAGCCATCCGCAAGGCATCAGCGTAATGTGAGAGATCCAGATACCGATCCAGCGCAGGCGGCACACCGCCCCACATACCTTCCATTTCGGCGCGAATCGACAGCACCGTCTGAAAGCCCGGGTGACTGAAGGCAGCGTCAGGCGCGAGGCCAGAACCTGGCGCCACCAGCGCGTCATACGTGCCTTCAGCCGCGCTGGCTGAGAGCTGAAATTTATCGCATAGCAAAGCGATCATGGCGACCCTGTTCGCCGGATTCAGGACATGGCGCTGACCTTCGATGTAGGCAGCCAGATAACGCTTGAGTGCATCGGCATTCGCGGCAGCCCATTGGCGCAGTACAAACGCGCCCGTCGCTTGGTAAGGCCCAAGCAAACTGAACTGACTGCCGAGACTTTTCAACCCTTGTTCACGCACCGTGAACGAAAACGGCGGATTGATCATGCCGGCAGCGAGTTGCGGGTCGGCCACCATGGCAGCAGAACGCGGCCCGGTGCCGCCGGCCAGCTTGACGCTGTAATCGCGGTTTTCGAGCAGTCCGTGGTTCTTCAAAATCTTTTTGGCTGCCAGCGCGTAAGCCGTGCCCGGTGCGTCGACCGCCAGCAGCTTGCCCCGCAAATCAGCGATGCTGTTGATTTCGGCACGCACCATCAAGTCGTTCATGCCGGCGTCGCCGCCACTCACAATCACCACGTCTTGCCCGGCCGTCTCGACCATGGCCACAGCGTTGTCCACCGCCGCGTGGGCGATCTCAAATTGACCAGCCGCCAAACCAGCGCGCTGCGCGTCGGAGTTGGGCGTGTTCTGCAACTCGATCGTCAATTGGCGGCGGGCGAAATAACCCTCGGCCATGGCCACCATCAGCGGCAGATTGCTGGAGGTGTTGAAGATGTTGACGCGCAGCAGCGTCGGCTCAGCTGACGGCGATGATGAGACAGACATGCTTGAATACTTTCTGAAATACAGACTTATCTGAGATACACCGAACTGACCGTCAGCGAGGATCAGCCAGCGCGGCTTGCAGCAAAGCGTCAGCGCTGAGCGGCATGTGACGCATGCGTAAGCCCAGCGCATCGGCCACGGCGTTGGCAATCGCTGCCGCGACCGGCCCGTGCGTGGCTTCACCCGCACCCAGCGATTTGTCACCCGGCCGGCTGACGAGTTGCACGTCGACTTTCGGCACCTCAGAAAAACGCAAGATCGGATAGTCCTCCCAGCTGCGACTGGTGACACGGGTGCTGTCAAACTGCACCGCTTCTTTGAGAACCCAGCTGACTGTTTGAATAGCACCGCCTTCGATCTGATTACACACACCATCGGGATTCACCACCAAGCCGACGTCTGCTGCAACCCACAACTGCTCAACCCGCACCTCGGCCTCCGCATGCACCGCCGCCACCACAGCGCAGTAAGCGCCGGTGTTTTTGTAGCGCGCAAAGGCGATGCCCATACCGGTTCCCTCACGACGTTCACCGGCGTGGCGATTGGGCCAATCGGCCATCGCCGCTGCCGCGTTGAGCACGGCACGGCCGCGTTCATCGCTGAGGTGGCGCAGGCGAAACACCAGCGGATCAACGCCCAGCTGTTCAGCCATTTCATCCAGAAAAGATTCGACCGCGAAGACATTGCAATGCGCACCCAAGGAACGCAACGAAGAGGTGCGCAGCGGCATGTTCAGCGCGCGGTGGGAATGCGTTCGCCACTGCGCAAAGTCATACGACGGCAGCGCGTTACGCTCAGCGCCGCCACCATTGGCCAACGGCATGTTGATGGCGACTTGGCGTGGGAATGGCTTTTCAAGCAGGGTCGCGGCATGCAAGACCGGCGTGCTAGAACGGCCGGGACGCATGCTGTGACCGTTCGACCAAACGTCGTGCTGCCAGTCGCTGATGCAGCCATCAGCGTCGACCACGGCTTGCAAATCAACCGCCATGGCCGCACCGAACGGTGCACAGGTGAAGTCGTCTTCGCGGGTCCATTGCAGCTGCACGGGACGGCCCGGCACGGCACGCGCTAACAACACGGCGTCACAGGCCGCATCGTCGGCACCGTTGTGGCCGTAGCAGCCGGCACCGGGCACATGCTGTATCGCAATCTGCGCGGCAGGTAAACCCAGCACCAATGCCAAGTCAGGGCGCAGGTTGTAAATCCCTTGGCTGTGGGTCCAGACCTCAACCCCCGTGACCTCACCGCTGGCATTGGCATCGCAACGCGCCAGCGCACACGAGGGGCCGATAGAGGCATGCGCTATAAATGGCCGCGCATAGGACGCCTTGAAATACTGGGCACCCGCGGCCGCTCTTGAAGCCTCGGAAGACGTCAGATTCGGGCCTGCTGTGTCGGATTTTTTCTCGCCAGCCACCGTGCTGTTCACCGGCTGCGCGCGCAAAAATGTGGGCACCCCATGCATGTCAGGCAAGGTCGCAGGCTCGTCCCAGCGGGCCGCAGCGGCGAGCTTTTTCAGGGCCTGCACGGCCGCGTAATCAGTCTGCGCAATGACGCCGATAAAGCTGCCATCACGCACGGTTGTGACCACACCCGGCAGCGCGTTGATGGCGTCCAGCGCCACCTCCAACAACACCGCACCCGGCGATGGCGGATGCGCCACACGGCCATACAACTGGCCGGGCAACACCATGTCATGAATGAAATCTGGTAGCCCCAGCACTTTACCCGGTATGTCTAAACGCGACACCGTCTGGCCGGTCAAGGTGTGATCGGCCACTGACTTTGGCTTGGCGCTGCCAGTGGCTTCAAGGTCCAGCAAGGCGTCGTCCGCCAATGTCCCATAACTTCCGACCGTCTGATTCGCGCTGCTGATGAACTCGCCGTCCATCACACGCAGTTCAGCTCGCTGGATCGGCGTCAAACCGTTTATCTTCGCCGCCAAGTCTAAATAAATTTTTCGCGCTTCAGCGCAGGCTTGGCGCAAGGCGCTGCCTGAGTCTTGCACGGACATGCTACCGGCCGTCATGCCTTCGTTCGGGCCCTGCACGGTGCTGGCGCGCTCCATGCAAATGCGCGTCACGGAGACGTCCAATTCGTCCGCGGCGATTTGCGCCAGCGCGGTGCTGATGCCCTGCCCTAAATCGACTTTGCCAGTGCGCACAGTCACGCGACCATCGCCATGAAAAGCCAACCACTGCGACAAGCGGCGATTGGTCTGCAAACTGCCCGGCAACACGACCGGATTTTTCAAGGTGCTGTCGCTCATGTCCCCGCTCCAGCGGCGGCAGCTTTCAGCACCGCACGCACCATGCGGTTGTGCGCGCCACAGCGGCACAGATGCGGGTCAAGCGCGTCGCGAATCTGCGCTTCGCTCGGCTGCGGGCGCTTGGCCAGCAAAGCCGCAGCGCTGACCAAAATGCCTGACACGCAATAGCCGCATTGCGCCGCTTGCTCGTCAATGAAAGCCTGCTGCAACGCATGCAAAGCATCGGGCTGACCCAGCCCTTCGATGGTGACCACCACTTTGTTTTCAACGGCCCACAACGGCGTGTCACAAGCCGGCACCGAGACCCCGTCCAGCATCACATGACAAGCACCGCACTGAGACTGTCCGCAGCCCAGCCGTGTGCCTTTGAGGCCGAGTTCGTCGCGCAAGACGTAGACCAGCGGCGTGCTGTCGTCGGCCTCGACGGACGACAGACGGCCGTTGATCGTTAGCTTAACTGTGCGCAGTGCCATCAGACCACTGCCTTTGCAAAATGGTGCAGAGCGCGCGTCAAGAAATGGTTTTGGCTCACTTGGGGGCGGCCTTCATCACAGCGCCCAGGGTGATGAATTCTTCTTTGATGTAGGCGTCGAATTGTTCAGGTTTCATTGGCATGGATTCTGCGCCCATCTTGGCCATGCGCTCTTTGACTTCAGGCTGCGCGAGGATCTTGGCGACTTCGGCGTTCAGCTTGTTGACCACGGCGCGCGGCGTCTTGGCCGGCGCCAGCAATCCGATCCAGAAATCGAACACGAAACCAGGCACGCCGGCTTCGGCCACGGTCGGCACGTCAGGCAAGGCGCTCGAGCGCTTGGCGGTGCTGACAGCGAGGGCGCGCATGCGGTTGTCGCGGATCGACGGGATCGACGCCAGCACCGGCGTGAACATGAAGTCAACCCGACCCGAACTGGTTTCAACAATGGTCTCAGGCGTGCCCTTGAATGGAATATGCGTGATCTGAATGCCCGCCACACTGCGGAACTTTTCAGCGTTGACGTGCGTTGCACTGCCAACGCCCGCCGAGGCGTAATTCAGAAAATTGGGTTTGGCCTTGGCGGCTGCAATCAGCTCACTCACCGATTTGATAGGACTGCCAGCACCGACCACCAACACGCTAGGCAATGCCGCCAAAGGCGAGACACCGGCAAAGTCGGCCACGGTGTCGTAGCTCAGGCCGGGGTACAAGGTTGGATTCACCACATGGCCGGTTGACACCACCAGCAGCGTGTAGCCATCAGGCTCGCTTTTGGCCACTTGCGCAGAACCCAAAGTGCCGCCGGCACCGGGCCGGTTCTCGACCATCACGGCCTGACCCAAGCTGGCACTCAAACGTTCACCCACGACGCGCGCCATGATGTCGGTGGCACTGCCGGCCGTGAACGGCACAACGATTTTGATGGTCTTGCTCGGGTACTCGGCGCCTGCTGGCTGCGCACTGACGGTGGCGACTGACAGGACTGCCACACAGGCAATTAAAAAGCGTTTCATCAAAGTGTCTCCTGAATATTAAAAGGCCTGCGGTCTGTGCCGCTTGAATAAAACGAAACGAAACTCAATGCACCGAGCCCAGCCCAAGAGCCAAAGCGATTTTTTCGCCCGACTGCTGCAAGGCGCGCAAATGCGGTTGCAGGTCGACACCCAGCAACTGACCGGCGCGTTTTTTCCACTGCCCCGCCACCATCACGCTGTCGATGTTGGCCAGCGAGGTTTGCATGACGACTGAGTTCACGACGTCGTGCACCGGCTGCATGTTCAGGTCGGTGGCGCGGATCATCACCAAATCAGCCTGCTTGCCGCTGGACAGCGAACCGATGCGGTCGGCCTGCTTGAGCATGCGGGCACCTTCGATCGTGACCCACGCCAGCGCTTCACGCGTGGTCACGGTGGACGTGTTCGGAATGCTGCCGTTTAGTTCACGGTGGGCGGCGTTGTCGAGCGAGCGCTGCATGCCGAGGGCCACGCGGGCCTGCACCAACATCTCACCACTGATAGCGCTTTCAAGGTCAACCCCCAGCGATGGCGCACGGCCAAAAGCACGCAACCTGCCGGTGATCGGATAGCCGTGGCCTTGCGTCATTTCACTTTCTGGCGCTGCTGAAAAGCTCATACCAAGGTCGCAGAAACGCTTCAGCTGGTCGTCATTCAAAGCATGGCCATGGACGATGTTGATATGGTCCCCTAGCAGTCCGGCGGCTTCTAATTTCTCCCAGCCATCCGGCGTGCGGGCAGGTCCGCCGCCTTGGTGCAGCGAAGCAATCAGCCCCAGCTCTTTGGCCATGGCGAAGTCGTGCATGGCAACGTCCAGCGTCGAATAATGCGGGCCCAGCACCGCGGCCTGAACACTCAACAGCGGGCGGCCCTGATGCGCCTTGAGCAAGCGTTCGATCTCGGCGCGTGGATGCGGTACTTCCCAAAAAGGCGTCTGCCCGGGGAGTGGGTCCGGCTTGGGCGTGCCATGGAAAAATGCAGCCCGAATACCAGAAGCCAGCAAACCGGCAATCGCCGCGTCATTCGACTGCGGCGTCGGGTTGTTGTGACACCAGTCAGCCAACGTGGTGGTGCCGCAGTTGATCTGGTTCAAGGCCCCGACCAGCGTGGCGATGTACAGGTCTTGCGGCTCGAACACTGTTGCCAGACCGGCGTGCATCTTGCGGAAATATTCAAGCAGCGTCCAGTTCGACGCCAGTCCGCGCAATGCCGTCTGCCAGGTGTGCATGTGCGCATTCACCAGCCCCGGAATGACGATGTAGCCGCTGCCGTCAATCACTTCGGCGTCATCCACATGGATGCGTGGCGCAATCTCAGTGAGCGTCTCGCCGGTGATGAGAATATCGCCTTGCGGCAAATCTCCCTGCACATCCATCGTGATGATGGACGCACCGCGGATCAAACTTCTCTTAGGCTGGGGTGGCTGGGCGGCCATGGCTCAGGACTCCAGACCGTCGCTCATCTTGACGTTTTCCGATTTCAGCACCAGGCCGGCATCGGCAGCGGTTTCTTGCAGCAGCACCGCAAAATCAATGTCGTCATGACCACGACCGACCATGCGCGACACTGACTCGCGCGTGGCCGCTGCTGCCGGCATGGCGACGCCGTAGGCACGCGCTGCCGCCAAACCTAAGTCCATGTCTTTCAGCAACAGCTTGGGCGTGAAAGTGACTTGGTCAAATGTCAGATTCGTCAGCGTTGGTGTTTTATACCGGGTGTACATCGAACCGAGCACCGAGTCGTTGATGCTCTCGAGAAAGATATGACGCGGAATGCCGGCTTTTTCAGCCATCACCGTGATTTCGCACAGGTTCTGAATGACGACGCCGAACATGGTGTTGTGCGCGATCTTCCAGATGCGCGCCAACTCGCCCTCGCCGACCCACATCACCTTGCGCGCCATCGCCTGCAAACAAGGCTCGATCTCGGTGTAGAGCGCTTTCGGGCCTGAGGCCACTTGCAGCAATTTGCCAGCCTTGGCGACCTTGGCATTGCCGGACACCGGGCTGCACAAATAACCCACGCCCATGGCTTCGAGTCGCTGGCGAATTTCGGCGGAACCTTCCTGCGAAATGGAAGAGCTGTCGATCACCACCTTCGGCTTGGCCGAACCGGCGACCAAACCACCCTCACCAAACAACACTTCCTTCAGGTCGTTGGTGGTCGACACCATGGTGAAGACAATATCACAGCTGGCCAGATCTTGCTTGGCAGCAACGATCGTGGCGCCGTATTCGGCCAGCGGCGCCGCTTTTGCGGCGGTGCGGTTCCAGACGCTGACCTTGTGGCCGGCCTTGAGCAGCCGCTTGGCCATGGCCTCGCCCATGCGCCCCAGCCCGATCCATCCAATTCGCTTGTCCATTTTTATTTCCTGGTTGTCTCTTTTAACTGGGCCTAGTGTGTCGCAGAGCCGAATCAGTCACAAGAAAACCAGCGGAAATCAGTTTTTCCTTGGGTGGAAAAACAGCACTCCACACCAACTCAATCGAGCGTTGCGCCCGAGATCCTGACGATCTCCGCCCATTGCGCGCTTTCTTTTTTGATCAGCGCGGCGTATTCAATCGGCCCACCCAACAACGACACAGCGCCTTCCACGCCCAATCGGGACTGGAATTCCGCAGAGGCGGCGATCTTCAGAATCTGCGCAGCCAATTCCTTGACAACCGTGTCTGGCGTCCCGCGCGGAGCCAGCAAACCATAGGTCAGCGTGCTCTCAAAATCGGCCAGTGCGCTGATGCCTGACTCAGCGATGGTCGGCACGTCCGGCATCGATGGATTGCGCTTGGCACTGGTCACAGCGATGGCGCGCAAACGCCCGCTGGCGACCAAGGCCAAGGCAGGCGGAATCACGCTGAACATCATCTGCACTTGGCTGCCGACGAGATCGGTGAGCGCCGGCGCAGTCCCTTTGTACGGAATGTGGCTGAGCTTGACGCCGGTTTTATGTTCGAACAATTCGCCGCACAAGTGACCGCCCGTGCCGCCGCCACTGGAGGCGTAATTGACACGGCCCGGTTGCGACTTGGCCAGCGCCAACAGATCGGCCACCGACTTGACCTTCGACGAAGCCGGCACCACCAAGACCAGCGCTGAAGAGGCAAACATGGCGACCGGTGCCAAATCTTTCTGGGTGTCGTATTTCAGTTGCTTGTACAGCGCCGGGTTGATCGACACCGTACCCGAATGACCCAGCAGCAGCGTGCTGCCGTCGGCCTGGCTGCGCACCACTTGCTCGGTGCCGATGTTGCCGCCTGCCCCCGGTTTGTTTTCAACCACCACGCTTTGGTTGCGCAGTTCGCCCAGGCTTTTGGCCATCTGACGACCAAACACATCGTTGCCACCGCCGGGCGCAAAAGGCACGACGATCTTGGTCGGTTTGCCTTGGGCGCGCACAGCCAAACTGATGGCAGACAATGCAGAAGCCGCTAGCGTGGCCACCAAGAGTTGGCGGCGATTCGGGATGGCGAACGTCACCGTCACACCCGCTCAAGAATCAGCGCAATGCCTTGACCCACACCGATGCACATGGTGCACAGCGCATAACGGCCGCCGGTGGCGTGCAAGCGGTTGACAGCCGTGGTGGCCAGTCGTGCGCCCGAAGCGCCCAACGGATGGCCCAAGGCAATCGCGCCGCCCCAAGCGTTCACGCGGGCATCGTCATCTTGCAGACCGAGCTGACGCAACACGGCCAGACCCTGTGCAGCAAAGGCTTCGTTGAGCTCAATCACGTCCAGTTGTTCTAATTTGAGACCTGTCAGCGCCAGCACTTTTTGGGTCGCCGGCGCAGGGCCGATGCCCATGATGCGCGGTGGCACGCCGGCGGTCGCCATGCCGACAATGCGGGCGCGCGGCGTCAAGCCGTTCTTGGCAGCGCTGGCTTCATCAGCCAGCAACAAGGCACACGCACCGTCATTCACGCCACTGGCGTTGCCGGCCGTCACGGTGCCGTCCGGGCGCACCACGCCCTTGAGCTTGGCCAGCGTTTCCATGGTGGTGGCACGCGGATGCTCGTCTGTATCGACGATGATGGCGTCGCCCTTTTTCTGGGCGATCGTGACCGCCGTGATTTCGCGTGCGAAGTGGCCGGCTTTTTGCGCTGCCACGGCGTTCAACTGGCTGGCCAGCGCCATCCGGTCTTGCGCTTCGCGCTCGATCTTGAAGTCGGTGGCGACGTTCTCAGCCGTCTCAGGCATAGAGTCGACGCCGTACGCCTGCTTCATCAACTTGTTGACGAAGCGCCAGCCGATGGTCGTGTCGTAAACCGCATTGGCGCGGCTAAAGGCACTCTCGGCCTTCGGCATGACGAACGGTGCGCGGCTCATGCTTTCAACACCGCCAGCGATCATCAGACCCGCTTCACCCGAACGAATCGCACGGGCTGCTGTACCCACAGCATCAAGGCCTGAACCGCACAAACGGTTGATGGTGGCGCCCGGCACTTCAAACGGCAAACCCGCCAGCAGACTCGACATGTGGGCGACGTTGCGGTTGTCTTCGCCGGCTTGATTGGCGCAGCCATAAATCACGTCGGTGATGGCTTGCCAATCCACATTCGGGTTGCGTGCCATCAAGGCTCGCAGCGGAATCGCGCCGAGGTCGTCGGTGCGAATGCTGGACAGCGCGCCGCCGTAGCGACCAAAAGGTGTCCGGATAGCGTCGCAGATAAAGGCTTGTGAACTCATGGTGTGTCTTCTTTCAATAGGGATATTTTTTCAGGCTGCCAGGGCAATCGGCAAGCCCAGCATTTTTTCAAGTTCGGCGTGCGTCAGCCCGTCGACCATGTCGACCAGCAACAGACCTTTGGGCGTGCATTCAAGCGTGGCCAGTTCGGAATAAATCCGCTTCACGCAGCCAATGCCGGTGATCGGGTAACTGCACTCTTTAACGACTTTGCTCTCGCCTTTTTTGGTCAGCAAATCCATCATCACCCACGTCTGCTTGGCGCCGATGGCCAAGTCCATGGCGCCGCCCACGGCGGGGATCGCGTCTTTTTCGCCAGTGCTCCAGTTCGCTAGGTCACCGGTGGCGCTGACCTGGAATGCACCCAGCACGCATATGTCCAAGTGTCCGCCGCGCATCATGCCAAAACTGTCCGCATGGTGGAAATAAGCACCACCCGGCAGCAGCGTTACCGGCTGCTTGCCCGCGTTGATCAGGTCGTAGTCTTCATCACCCGCTGCAGGCGCAGGCCCCATGCCCAAGATACCGTTTTCGCTTTGCAGAATCACTTCAATGCCGGCCGGCAAATGGTTGGCCACCAGCGTCGGCATGCCAATGCCAAGATTGACGTAAGCGCCGTCATGAATGTCTTGGGCCACGCGCTGGGCCAATTGCTCTTTGCTGCGTTTTTGATAGCTGATGTCACTCATGGTCATGCTGCCTTTTTAAAACCGCCGGCCTGGGTGGCGACACGGTCAATTTTCACAATTTTGCTGACGAAAATGCCGGGGGTGACGATGTTTTCTGGGTCCAGTGCGCCCAGTTCTACGATCTCGTGCACCGTGGCCACGGTCATCTTGGCGGCGGTCGCCATCACCGGGCCAAAGTTGCGTGCCGCCTTGCGGTAAAGCAGGTTGCCCCAGCGGTCGCCGGTTTCGGCCTTGATGAGTGCCACGTCGGCGTAAATCGGCATTTCGAGCACGTAAAACTTGCCGTTGATCTCGCGGCTTTCCTTGCCCTTGGCCAGCTCGGTGCCGTAGCCGGTGGGTGAGAAAAATGCCCCGATGCCTGCGCCTGCGGCGCGGATGCGCTCAGCCAGATTACCCTGTGGCACCAGCTCTAGTTCGAGTTTTCCGCTGCGGTAGAGCGCATCAAAAATGTGGCTGTCGGCTTGGCGCGGAAAACTGCAAATGACCTTGCGCACTCGGCCTGCTTTGAGCAAAGCTGCCAGACCGGTTTCGCCATTGCCAGCATTGTTGTTGACGATGACGAGGTCTTTCGCACCTTGAGCAATCAGCCCGTCAATCAGCTCATTGGGAATGCCGGCGGTACCGAAACCGCCAATCATCACGGTGGAACCATCTTTCACTTCGGCCAAGGCCGCGGTGATGGACGGGGCAATTTTGTTGATCATTAAACAGCTCCAAGGTTAGCAATTCTTCGACACTTATTTGTTCGCAATAAGAACAAATGTTCGTATAATGAATTTTAGGAGATTCCCGCTGCCATGGCAACCAGCTCATCCAACCCACTTTCCGGCTCGGCCAGAACACCCGCCCCCGGCGACAGCTACGTGCAGTCTTTTGCCCGTGGGCTGCAAGTCATCCGCTCTTTCAGCGCCGACACACCGCGTCAAACACTCACCGAAGTCGCTGGCCGCAGTGAGCTCACGCGGGCCGGTGCCAGACGCATTTTGCTGACCCTGCAAAGCCTAGGCTATGTTGAAAGCGATGGCAAATTGTTCAGCTTGACGCCGCGTATTCTTGACCTCGGTTTCGCCTACTTGTCGTCGATGCCGATCTGGAACCTGGCCGAACCCATCATGGAGGCCTTGGTCGACGAGGTCAAGGAGTCATGTTCTGCTGCAGTGCTGGAGGGCACCGACATTATTTATGTGTTGCGGGTGCCGACCCACAAGATCATGAGCATCAGTCTGGGCGTTGGCTCACGCTTACCGGCCTACTGCACTTCGCTGGGCCGCGTGCTGCTGGCAGGTCTGCCCGACGTCGAGGTGCTGAGCCGCTTGCAGGCCAGTGACCGCCAAGCCCTGACCCGCCACACGCTGACCGACGTGAGCGATCTGCTGGCCAAAGTCCAAGCCACCCGCAAGCAAGGCTGGTCGCTGGTCAATCAGGAGCTGGAAGAAGGCCTGGTGTCGCTCGCCGCGCCGGTGACCAATCGGGAAGGCCGCACCGTGGCGGCACTCAACATCAGCGGCCAAGCCAACCGCACCAGCGCCAAGATCATGCAGGACAGCATGCTGCCTGCGTTGCTGGCCGCGGCCAAGACCATTTCAAAACTGCTGGCGGTGAAGCGGGCCTGAGCAGATTTTTTCTGTTGACGCGTGCTACGCTTTCGACATGTTCACGCCTTCTCAAACCGACGTCCGTACTTTCTTCTGTGCGGTCTACGCCAAGTCCCTGGCGGGCTCGCCCCTCGACGCGATGGAAACCATCGTCAGCCAGTGGATCGACGAGCACCCTGAATACCACGCAGACTTCGCCGATGCAGAGGCCGCTGTGGCCAAAATGTACGACGTCGAAAGCGGCAAGACCAATCCGTTCTTGCATTTGTCGATGCACCTGACGATCAGCGAACAATGCTCGATCGACCAGCCCCGCGGCATCCGCCAAGCGGTTGAATTACTCACCGCCCGTCGCAACTCTCTGCACACGGCACACCACGAAACCATGGACTGCCTAGGCCAGATGGTCTGGGAAAGCCAGCGCGCCGGCCGCACGCCTGACGGCGCCGCCTACATCGACTGCGTGCAACGCCACGCCACAAGAGACTGAGCCAACGCACCAAGTGCCACTTAATCCTTGAGGCTCACCCCCAGGACACTCAGTTTTTTGGCAAATGAATCCCTGCGTTTGGCAGCCTTGGCAGCGGTTTCGACGGCCGCCTGAATCGCTTTGGGTCCCTTTTTTTCAACTGCTTTGATCAATCCGAATTTGTGAGCCGCATCTGCCTCCGCCCGCCTGAAAGAAGCGATGAGTTCGGCATGAGCAATCGATTGATTCACGAGGACCTTATTGTTTGAGGCGTTATTTTCTGCGCATTTCGTGCTAAGTGGTCCAAACCCAAGCCACCATGCAAAAAGCCGCATCACTGCGGCTTTTTGCATGGTGACAGGCCATCAAGGCCAGATGAAGCGACTTTGTGGCTGAACTTTCACATCACCCTGAACGGAAGATAAGTAGTTGGCCAGCAGCTTGAGTTCAGCGTTGCTGTACTGCTTGGCCATGCTGGCCATGATCGGGTTGTTGCGGCCGACCTTGGCGTTGTCGCTGATTTTGTAGGCCTTCAAAGCCACGAACAAATAGTCAGCGTGCTGGCCGCCGATTTTTGGGTACGACGGATCAATCGGCAGGCTGAAGTTGGCACCGTGGCAAGACGCGCAATTGGCTTTGCCCAACAGTGCGGCCACTTCAGCGCTAGGCGCTTTGACTTCTTTGGCTGCCAACTGGCCTTCAACCAGTCCGTGAACGCTGTAGTAAGCAGCCAAATCGGCCATGTTTTGGTCGGTCAGGCTCTCTGAAATACTGCGCATGGTCGGGTGTTTGCGGTCACCTTTTTTGTAAGCCTGCAGAGCCGACTCAATGTACTTGGCGTTTTGGCCAGAGATCATGGGCACTTTGTAAATCTCTGGAAAACTGGCTTGATAGCCTTTGATGCCGTGGCAGCCAATGCACATGGCATTGATCTTTTGGCCGGCCTCGGCGCTTCCGGCGATGGCCTGAGCTTGGGCCGTGAAACTCACGAAAGACACAGCCAGAGCGAAAATAGTGGGGAGCAGCTTAATCATTTTTGCGCGCACAATCAGTTGAAATTCATCTTAAAACTACGCCAGATTATATAGCTGCGAGTCGCAGCCTCCTGCACAATCTCCCCCATCCACTTTCATCCCATCGCCACATGAAATTTCAAGGTTCCCAAAACTACGTCGCCACCGAAGACCTGATGCTGGCCGTGAACGCCTCCGCGACGCTCCGCAAACCGCTACTGGTCAAGGGCGAGCCCGGCACCGGTAAAACCATGCTGGCCGAGGAAGTGGCAGAGGCACTCAAGCTGCCCTTGCTGCAGTGGCACATCAAATCGACCACCAAGGCCCAACAAGGCCTGTACGAATACGACGCCGTTTCGCGCCTGCGCGACTCGCAGTTGGGCGACGAAAAGGTCAAAGATATCCACAACTACATCCTCAAGGGCGTGTTGTGGCAAGCCTTCACCGCTGACCAGCCGGTGGCGCTGCTGATCGACGAAATCGACAAGGCCGACATTGAATTTCCGAATGACTTGCTGCGCGAGATCGACCGCATGGAGTTCTACTGCTATGAAACGCGGGAGCTGATCAAAGCCAAGCACCGGCCGCTGGTCTTCATCACCTCGAACAACGAAAAAGAATTGCCCGATGCGTTTCTGCGTCGCTGCTTTTTCCACTACATCAAGTTTCCCGAAGCGGAAACCATGAAGAAAATCGTCGACGTGCATTTCCCCGGGCTGAAGCAAGAGCTGCTGGCCGCCGCCATGAAAACCTTTTACGACGTGCGCAACCTGCCCGGCCTGAAGAAAAAGCCCTCCACCAGCGAGTTGCTGGACTGGCTCAAGCTGCTGGTCGCCGAAGACATCTCGCTTGAAGCCTTGCAAAGCCAAGACAACAAAGTCTCGGTGCCGCCGCTGATTGGTGCGCTGCTCAAGAACGAGCAAGATGTGACGCTGTTTGAAAAACTGGTGTTCATGCAACGCCAAAATCGCTAATCAGCGCCTGAGTCAGTTAGTCAGTCAGAGCTCTTGAGAGTTGAAATCATGAATCCAAAATCAATGCTGAAAGAAGGCCTGTCAGACGCCATCGGTTTTATCGGTGGTGCCTTGATCGGTTATTGGGCAGGTCGCTGGCTTGGCCTGGATATATTTGATCCCGGCTACAGCAACAGCAGCATTGCGGGCATTGTGCTGGTCGGTTTAGGAGGCGGGCTGGGGCTGCAAATAGCGCGGCGCTGGCGCAAACGCCATGCTGATTGATTTTTTCTACACCTTGCGCTCGGCCAAGCTGCCGGTGTCGGTCAAGGAATACCTGACGCTGCTCGAAGCGCTGAAGGCCGGCGTGGTCGGGCCGAACAGCGGCGAGGCTGACCCGTCAGGCGAAGGCGCCTACAAGATCGATGATTTTTATTACCTGAGCCGCACCGTGCTGGTGAAGGACGAAAAGCACTACGACAAGTTTGACCGCGCCTTCGCGGCCTACTTCAAAGGCGTCGAAATGGTGGCCGACTTCACCAAAGACATTCCCCTTGAATGGCTGCGAAAAAACCTCGAGTTAGAGCTCAGCCCTGAAGACAAAGCCAAGATCGAGAAGATGGGCTGGGACGAGCTCATGGAGACGCTCAAAAAGCGTTTTGAAGAACAAAAAGAACGCCATGAAGGCGGCAGCAAATGGATTGGCACGGGCGGTACGTCGCCTTTCGGAGCCAACGGTTTTAATCCCCAAGGCATCCGCATCGGCCAAGAAAAAAGCCGCAACAAAAGCGCTGTCAAAGTGTGGGACCAACGCGCTTACAAAGACTACGACGACTCGCAAGAACTCGGCACCCGCAACATCAAAGTGGCGCTGCGCCGACTGCGCAAATTTGCCCGCCAAGGCAGCGCGGAAGAACTCGACCTTGACGACACGATCAAATCCACGGCGGCCAATGCCGGCTGGCTCGACATCAAGATGGTGCCCGAGCGACACAACAACGTGAAGGTGCTGCTGCTGATGGATGTCGGCGGCACCATGGACGAGCACATCACCCGCGTTGAAGAATTATTTTCAGCCAGCAAGAGTGAGTTCAAGCACTTGGAGTTTTATTACTTTCACAACTGCGTCTATGACTTCATGTGGAAGAACAACCGCCGCCGCTTCAGCGAAAAGTTCGCCACGCTAGACATCATCCGCAAGTACAACAAAGACTACAAGCTCATCTTTATCGGTGACGCCACCATGAGTCCGTATGAGATTCTTCAGCCCGGCGGCAGTGTCGAATACAACAACGCCGAAAGCGGCGCTGAATGGATCCAACGCTTGACCAGCGCCTTCCCTAAATTCGCCTGGATCAACCCCGAGCCTCAGGGCGTCTGGCAATACCGACAGAGCATTGCCGTGATGCAACAGCTCGTCAGTAACCGCATGTACCCGTTGACACTCAAAGGCCTTGAAGAAGCCATGCGTCTGCTGACCAAGTGACCGTAAACTTGCCGGCGTGACATTCGACAAAAAACGCTGCCGGTTTTCTTTTATTCTGACCAGCGTCATGGCTGTCTGGACGACTCTCGTCAGCCCAGCCAGCGCCAACACTGATTCATTCACCGATTCATTTGACATTCGCATCGAAGCGCCCGCAGAAGTTCGCGAGCTGCTTGAGCGCCACTTGCAACTGCAGCGCTTTCGCGCAGTGAGTGACTTAGAGGACGCCGAACTGGCGCGTCTCATGCTGCTGGCAGACAGCGACGTGCGCAACCTGCTCGGCACCTTGGGTTACTTCAGCCCCGACGTTCATATCAGCCGCAGCATAGCCATTGCACCGCCAGCACAAGCAAGGACGCCGACCATTTTGATCAAGGTTGCGCTGGGTGTCGCCACCCGCACGACGCAAGCGGATCTGCGCTTCAAAGGCGATATTGCAAACACTCTCGATACCGATGCCGCCAGGCAGCGAGACAGCATCCAGCTCGACTGGCGCTTGCCCACTGGCCAGCCCTTCACACAAGACGGCTGGGACGCCGCCAAGACGCAAGCCCTGCGGCAACTGGTGGCGCGGCGTTACCCGGCCGGCAGCATTTCCTACAGCTTGGCCGATATCGACCCAGCAACAAATGCCGCCGCACTCACTGTAGAGCTAGACTCCGGCCCGCTCTATCGTTTGGGCGAGCTCAAGGTCAGCGGCTTGGAGCGTTACGACCCGGTGTTGGTACCGCGCTTGGCTCGCCTCAACCCTGGTGATATTTACGACCAGCGCAAACTCGTTGAGGCGCAGCAACGGCTGGCCGGTAGCGGTTACTTTGATTCAGCTTATGTGCTGGTCGACCCAGACAGCGACCCCAGCGCCGCACCGGTCAGCGTGCAGCTGCGTGAGGCCAAGCTGCAAAAAGTGGTGCTCGGCATCGGCATGACCACCGACACCGGACCGCGTGCATCCATTGAACACACCCACAACCGCGTGCCCGGCCTGGACTGGCGAGCCGTGACCAAGCTGCAACTCGACCGCAAAACCCCGCTGGCACAAACTGAGTGGACCTCCCTGCCTGACGCTGACAACTGGCGTTGGGTCTTGCTGGCTCGCGTCGCTCGTCTCGACGACGATGAACTGGTCACCAACGCTCAGACGCTGCGCTTCGGTCAAGTGCAAACCGGCGAACGCATCGACCGCACGACTTACTTGCAATACGACCGTGCGACGGTGACCGCCAGCGGCACCGCCAGCACGCTGGACGATGCACGCATCGGCGACGGTTCGGCGCTGACCGCCAACTACGGCTGGACCGGCCGCTACTTCGACAGCCTGCCCTTCCCCACACGCGGCTACGGACTTGGATTTGACGCCGGCGCCGGCACCACGCTGGGGACGCAACGGCAACCCTTTTTGCGCGCAGTCGGACGCTGGCTCGGCATCGCACCACTTGCGCGTGGCCGCATGGCTTTTCGCGCCGAAGGGGGTGCCGTGATCGCCGCCAAAGATGCCACGGTTCCCGCAACGCAGCTGTTTCGCACCGGTGGCGACACCACCGTGCGCGGCTACGGACTGCGCGACATCGGCATTGCCTTGCCCAACGGCAGCACCGGCCCTGGCCACTACATGGCCGTTGCCAGTGCCGAATGGCAGCGGCCTATTTTGAGCAGCGGCTTGCCGACCGATTGGGAAAGTACCCTCTTCATTGACGCCGGTAATGTGGCTGACAGCGCCGCCGATCTGCGCCGCAACGTAGCGGTCGGCGTGGGTGCTGGCGCACGCTGGAAAAGCCCCATCGGTCCGCTGCAGATTGACCTCGCCTACGGCGTCAAAACCCAGCAAGTAAGGCTCCACGTCAGCGTCGGGTTTGTGTTTTAAATGGCTCAAAAAATCCGCCTCTTGTCTCGCTTTTTAGCTGCCACAGCCTTGCTGCTGGGGCTGACTGCCAGCGGCGTGTGGTGGTGGAGCGGCTCTGAAGGCTCACTTGCCACCGCCTTGCGCTGGGTCAGCCAGTCCAGCTTGTTGCCAGCCCCGCTCAGTTTGACAGCGCAAGACGTGACCGGCTCCCTCCGGCACGGTGGCCGGGTGGAGCGCTTAGTCTGGCAAGACGCGGGCCTGTATGTCACGGCATCGCAGCTGGAAGTGCGGTGGCAAGCACTGGCACTGTTATCGGGGCGGCTGCAGATCGACCGGCTGCATCTGGCGCGTTTGCAGGTCGACCCGATCGAGACGGCAGAAACGCCGCCGACAACGCCGCCGTCTTCGCTGCGTCTGCCTTTGGACGTCATGCTGGAAGACCTTGCCGTGGGACGCATCTCCTGGGGCGATGAAGCCGCAACCCAGGCCACCGACCTGCGGGCCCACTACCGCTACGCCAACACACAACACGCCCTCACTTTGAAGCAAGTGCAAGTGGCCAGCGGCCACTATGAGGGCCGCGTCAGCTTGGCCGCAGACGGCGCCATGACTTTGGACGCCAGCCTGACGGGCGTGCTGAAGGCGGCGCTGCCGAACAGCAAAGAGCCGCTGTCCTTGCGCCTCAACGCCTCGGCGCAAGGCGCACTGACTGCGTTCACATTGAACGCGGCACTGGACCTGAACGGAACCAGCCCACGCAGTGACCTGCAACCGCAAGCCAGCATCAACGCGCACATATCGCCTTGGGCAGCGCAGCCCGTGCCTGAAGCCAAGGCCACTTTCAGAGACCTCGACTTGGCCCTGCTGTTGCCCCAAGCGCCGCACACCCAGCTCACCGGCAAGGCACAACTGGTGCCGCAAGAGACGGCCAGTTGGACGCTTCAAGCCACGCTGAAAAACAGCCGTGCTGGCCCGTGGGATCAGCAACGTTTGCCCGTCGACCAACTGCAGGCCAAGGGTGAATGGCGTGGCGGCCAGGTCTTGTTGCGTTCTATGGATGCCCAACTGGGCGGGGGTCGACTGCAAGCCAGCGGCGAGTGGACTGACACCACCAATGCGAAATCCACCAGCCCTGACTGGCGGGTGAATTTACAGCTTCAACAAGTCAACCCGGCGGCCCTGTATTCAAAGCTGACCCCGCTGCGGATGAACGGCAGCGCCGCGTTGAAGTCCACCGGCGACACACTCGAACTCAGCGCGCTGCAACTGCGCACACGCGACGCCGAAATCAAAGCCAGCGGCCAGTACCAGCCAAAGACCTTGGGCGGCCAAGGCCAGCTGTCGCTGACAGCGCCCGGCATCCAGCTTGAAACCAAAGGCGAGCTGCGGCCAAGCACCGGCAGCGGCCAACTCGCCGTGACAGCGTCCGACCTGCAGCCAGCCTTGCGCTGGCTGCGTGGCCTGCCGGGTCTGGCTCCGCCACTGGAGGTTGTCACCGCGACAGGTCGCGGTCAACTGAGCGTCGACTGGCAAGGCGGCTGGCGCGACCCGCAACTCAGTGCATCGCTGAATGTTCCGACGCTCGACTGGCAACCGACTTCAACCAAGCTGCGGCTGCGCGATGTGCAAGCCAGCTTGAAAGGCCGTCTCAGCCAAATGCAAGTGACGGCGAAAGGCCGGGCCGACATCGGCACGCGGCGCATCGCTCTGGAACTTGGCGCGGAAGGCGGCAGCACCGCCAAGCCGCTGTCGCTGACGTCGCCTTTGCCAGCATGGCAAGCCAGCGTCAAGCAACTCAAACTTTCCGTCGAAGACCCAGCCTTGGGCTCGGGTGCTTGGCGTATTGAAACGCAGCGCCCTTTTAACTTGACGGGTGCCGCAGACTTGATCGAAGTCGGCGCAGGCCAAGCCAGCTTAAGTGCCCCCGCCGCCACGAATGGCAACCGCAGCGCGGCGACCAGCTCAGCGCTACTGGCTTGGCAGCCGACGCGCTGGCAAGCAGATGAAGTTGTCACCGCAGGCTCACTCAAAGGCTTGCCATTGGCCTGGGCTGAACTGCTGCTGGGCCCACAAATCGCCAGCGCTGGCTTGATCGGCAACCTGCTGTTTGACGGTGAATGGGACCTTGTGATAGGCCCCACGCTAAAGCTCACAGCGCAACTCGCGCGCAGCAGCGGCGACCTCACCTTGCAAGCTGAAACGGCTGATGGCGTGCCTGCCCGTGTGGCGGCTGGCATTCGTGAGGCTCGCCTCAACCTCGCCATCAACAACAGCAGCGAAGGTGCTGCGCTGATCGCCCAACTGCGCTGGGACAGCGCACGCGCCGGCTCAGCTGAGGGGGAGTTGCGCACACAACTCCGGCGCACTGCGGCGGGAACGATCGCCGGTTGGTCTTGGCCCGCAGACGCCGCACTCAGCGGCCAGTTGAAAGCGCAACTGCCGCGCCTCGGCGCTTGGTCTGTGCTGGCGCCGCCAGGCTGGCGGCTGCGTGGTTCGCTGGCCACCGAGATGACCCTCAGCGGCAACCGTTTGGCCCCGCAATTCAAGGGCGACTTGCAAGCCGACGACTTGGCGCTGCGCTCAGTCGTCGATGGCTTTGAATTCGGCCAAGGCCGACTGCGCGCCAACGTCGATGGCACGCGCATGCGCATCAGCGAGTTCAGCTTGCGCGGGGCCGGTGCCAACGATGCCGGTGGCCAGCTCCGCGCCGAAGGTGAAGCCAGCTGGCTGAACGGCGCGCCACAAGTCACGCTGACAGCGCAACTCGACCGCTTGCGCGCCAGCATCCGCAATGACCGTCAAATCACGCTGTCGGGCCAGTTGCAAGCCTCTCTCACCGACTTGGCCGCCAACATCAGCGGTGCCCTCAACGTTGATCAAGCCCGCATCGTCTTGCCCGACGAAAGCCGGCCGCAACTCGGGGATGACGTGCGGGTGAAAACAGCACCCCTAGCGCAAGCCAATAGACCCGCAGCGAGCACAGCCAAGCCCCCAACCCGCGTCACTAAAATCGACGTTCAGCTCAACCTAGGCAACGACTTTCGCATTCAAGGCAAAGGCATCAACACGCGCATGCGCGGTTCGCTGAACCTGCTCGGTAACTCGGTCAGCGCACCTCGGTTACTGGGCACCATTGCGACCGCTGGCGGGGAATACAGCGCTTACGGTCAGCGGCTCGACATCGAAACCGGTGTGCTGAGATTCACCGGCCCGATCGACAATCCGACACTGAACATACTGGCCATTCGTCCCAACTTAAGTCAGCGCGTCGGCGTCGAAATCACGGGCACGGCCTTGCTGCCCAATGTGCGCCTGTACGCCCAACCCGACCTGCCAGAAGCCGAAAAATTAGCTTGGTTGATACTGGGTCGATCGTCTGCTGCAGGGGGTGCCGAAGCCGCCCTGCTGCAGCAGGCTGCCCTCGCTTTGCTGGGCAGCAAAAGCGGCAGCATGACCGGTGGACTCGCCTCGTCACTGGGCTTGGACGAGCTGTCTTTTCGTGCGCCCTCCAGCAGCGGCGACACCAGCAGCGCCGCCGGTGGCGCCATCACGCTGGGCAAGCGGTTCTCACGGAATTTTTATGCAGCGTACGAGCGCTCGCTGTCAGGAACAGTGGGCACGCTCTTTATGTTTTACGAGCTCTCGCGGCGGTTCACCGTGCGCGCTCAAGCGGGCGAACAAACCGCTATTGACCTGATCTTCACCGTGCCCTACGAATGAATAGATAGACGAAAAGCGAACTCTCACAGAATACAATTACGCAAAATTGCCGCCATAGTTCAACGGATAGAACGAGTGCCTCCTAAGCGCTAGATACAGGTTCGATTCCTGTTGGTGGCACCAGTTGTTAATCGTTGACTGGCCAATTCAGGTTTTGTTTTGCGCGTTTTCAATGGCCGTTTGCGCACGATTGGCTGATTGGGCGGCGGCCTTGTTTTGAACCACCATGCCCAACAACCTAGCCCCGTGCTCTATGGCAATCGAACCATACGATATGTCGCCATTGATCACCGAGTCTTTGTGAAACTCAACGCGCTCTGCAGCATAAATATTGCCGTCAACTCTGCCTGCGACCAAGATGCGATGCGCATGAATGTCGCCGGCCACCTCGCCCGTTGGGCCAATCGCCACCGAAATTTTGTTGCCTGGGGCTGTCTCAATATTGCCCATGACTTTGCCATCAATTCGGACGCTGTCTAACAACACCAAACGACCAAAGATCGTGGTGGTGCGGCCGACCAGCGTGTCAAACCTTTCTTGCGTTGCGGTGAAAGATTTGTTTTTTAATTTTTCAAACATGGCCAGCATTTCGTGTGAAAGATAAGGTGAGAAGTTTCATGGCGCTTTAACAGGCAAAACTTGCAGTGGGTTCAAGACCCTGCCATGGTGAAAAATTTCGAAGTGCAGATGCGGCCCTGTCGAGCGGCCAGTGCTGCCGACATGCCCGATCACCATGGCACTGTCTACGCGTGTATTTTCTACAACGAGGCGTTTGCTCAAATGAGCATAGCGCGTCACAAAGTTTTCGGCATGCTTGATTTCAATCACGTGGCCATAGCCAGCATCCCAATCAGACCGAACCACCACGCCTGGGCCGGCAGCCAACACGTTGGTGCCCACCTCGGCAGCAAAATCAATGCCTTCGTGCATGGCCAAGGCCCCAGAAAAGGGGTCATTGCGGAGGCCAAAACCGCTGGTCAAACGAAAATCGGAATAAATAGGCACGCCGATTGGCAAGGTCTCTAACCACGCTAAATTATGGGTCCACTTCACCCCATAGGACACGAGGGATTCGCTCACGTTCTTGGCTTGTTCTGCAGTTTGGTGTAACTCCATATGCAGGGGTTGCCGGAAAAATCCTGTTTTTAAAAATTGCGGCCATGGCGGTGAAACGAAAGGACCGCCCTTTGAGTCGTCTTTGGCGCTGAAGCGGCCTTTGAAGGCAGCAGGCGTGGCCAATTCCATGAACCGATTCTTCAGCGTCTCTAATTTCTTAACTTCTTGAACGTTTTGGTCGAGCACGCTTTTCAATTGGTCAAGGCGCTCACGGTAAACGGCCTCCACGCGCTTTTGCTCAGACTCACTGGTCACGCCGCCCATGGAACGAGCGAGTTCGGGGTTGTACTCCACGGCAATGCGAAGGCCCACCCAGTTCAAAACAAAACCCAAAAACAGCAAGCCTGCGGCCAATACCAAGGCTGCCAGCAACACATTGCGCGCAGTGATGGAAATTTTTTTAACCTGGCTGGTAGGGCCAGAAAGCCACATTAGTTGCATGCGAATCCAAACAAAGGGAGTCGGATCTTAGCTATTTGAGCGGACGGCGTCTACCTTTTGAAACATCTGAAGGTAGTTTTTCCGAGCATTTCTCAACGCGTCAAAAGAAGCGGTGATTCACAGACGCATCACCTTTTTCTTCAAAAAGCCTTGCTCACCCGCAGCCGAAGAAATGAGCCGGAAAGCGCGTTAGCGGCTTTGATCGCCTTCATATAAGAGACGCTGATATTGACATTCAGCGGTTTGATGGGGGTGTTGAACAAAGCCCCAGCGCTGGTCCCGTTGAACTTGCCGTATTGGTCGGTCGAGTCGGGCTGGTATTGCTGAACGTACAGCAGGTGTGGCCCCAATGAGCCAAAGGAGGTTCGGTACAGCGCGGCCAAGTCAACACCAGCGAAATTCCCACTCCGGACATCGGTGTCCTTGTTGCGGGTGTTGAAGCCAAGGGACATTTTGGCACCCAGCCGCCAATCTGGCGTCGCGTTGTATGACACGGCCAAACCCGTGCGCAGCGTGTAGAAGTTGCCGAATCCGATGTTGGGCACGCTGCCCGTCGGGCTGTACTTGCCGGTGGGTAAGGCCAGCGTGAGGCTGGTCACCAGCAACGTGTCAGCTTCCCGATAGACCCAAGACCCGGCTATTTCTGCGTCACCCCAGCCCTGCACGACGCCACTGGCATCCGTCGCTCTTACGGCCAATCCGGCTTCGTAGGCGCTGTTCAAACTGCTCTGAACAGCCCCATTGACCAAGGCACTTGGCCCGGTGGCGGTGGGCACCGGGCCAGTCAACCGAACGTCTCTTTCTTGCCGAAGCATGTAGGGCAGCGTGAAGGTGGCGATCAGCCTACCGCCGGCATAGTGCGGCTCTGTCAAGTAACCCATGACCAGACTGGCTTGCATCTGGGTTTGCCCAAGGTCCATCGTGACTTGGGACGTGTAATTGACAGCCACCGGGAGCGGTGCCCCTGTCGTGGGGTTGATCGTGATGGTTTTAGTCTCGAAAGAAACCAGTGGTTTGCCATCACTGCCCGTCACTTTGTCAATTTTGACAGCGGTGATTGCGGTGCTCCCGTACCAGCCGGGCACATTCAGCGACGCGCCGATTTCGCCGCCCAAGCTCCCGGCCATCGGGAAGCGAAGTTTGTAATCTTCCGCCGCAAAAGTGCGCCCTGCGGAGAACAGAGAACACAGAAAAAATAGGATTGCAGCGGCATGGCCGCGGATCAAGTGGGCGACGATCACGAGTGTAATCATCGCCCACTTTGGCCTGTTTCACATCAAAAAAGCATCAAAACGCAAAAAAGTCTTGCAGAACCAACGAAATGATTGTGAAGCCTTGCCCGGCAAAACGTCCAGTTGTTGGACGAACTTTCATTTCAAACTTAATTTGCAGGAAGCCCGTAGGGGGAAGCCGGCTCATTGAGTTGCGAATCCATATTTCCGTAAAACTGACGCATTTCTTCCAGTGTTTTCGGTTTCACAGGCGCGCTGGAGGCTGGACTTCTAGAAATATCGAAGGTCACATCCGCACGGACTTCCTTGTCTTTGCCCCCGTGCGCAAAGCCACCGTTTGCACCGTTGCCAGCACTGACCACACCACTTTGCTGCGCAGCCTTGAAAAGGTGCTCTTTCTTCAGCCGATATTGACGCATCAATCCGGCAATCTCTTTCAATCCTTTGGCTACTTCAGCTTCACGTGCCCTGGCCTTTTGCAGAACAAGCTCGCGCTGTTTGGCCGCCTCTGCCAAGGTTTCTTCAGCGAGCTTTTGTTGCAAGGCAGCCATCTGATATTGCAGCTCTTCTAAGGCGGTCATGAAACTCTCCGATTCAAAGTTGAAGCACAAACAGCCAATTGACTACTTGTCTTATTTGAAAGAGATCGTAGCCACACGAGATGCGCCAAAGACCACGAATCCCTGTAAAGGCTCACCATTGCTCTCTTTTTTCAGAATTTAAGGTGATAAATTCCTGACCACTGGCTTCAAGAGCGCAAGTTGCGTGGGCCGGGCTGAATTTATGCTGCGTCTGGTTTTTTTAGTCGTCTTTGCGCTTTTCCAAATGCCCGTGTCCGCGGCAGAGCCGGGCTATTCAGTCTCGCAGGCGTATCACCGAGATACCGCGGCAGATGTTTCAATAGACGCCGTCGCCACACGCCACTTCACCCCCTACGAAGGCCCTTTGCGCCTCGGGTTTGAGTCCAGTGCCGTCTGGATTGAGCTGACGCCGGTCCCTTGGACGAGCCCAGCCGATGTTGGCGATGCCAAAAATCCACCGATTTTGCGTGTCGGCCCTCACTCTCTGGACCAGATTGAGGTGTATGAGTTCGTCGCCGGCCAATGGGCTCGGCAATTGGGAGGCGACCAACACACCAACAAAGCCAACATCTGCCCTGACGATTACCACTGCTTTGCCTTGAGCCCAATGAAGGCGCCGACCAGCCCGGTCTATGTCAGGATTCAGACCATGGGATTGATGGTCATTGAAACTGAGATATTACGTTCGGACGCATTGATGACAGTGGTCGCCCAACGCACCGGGAAAATAACTTTTTCCTTGACGATAGCCATCGTCTTACTGGTCTTTGGTGTGACCTTGCTGGCGATAGAGCGCTCCATCTTGTTGCTGGTCTACAGCGTCTTCCAGTTGGCAGTGGTTCTTTTTGTGGTGGCCAACGTCGGCCTGCTGGCGCACCTTTTGCCGGGGTGGTCGACAGATAACGTGGACAAAATAAGCACTGTTATTTTTTTCGCCCGGGTGGCGTTGACCGCGCTGATAGGCTGGGCGTTATTGGAAGCGCATCAACCTTCGGAAACTTACAAGAAAATGATCATGGTGATGATCTGTCTGTGCTTCATCAATCTTGGATTGATTTATTCAGAACACTCCCTGAACGCTACAAGACTCAATTTTTTCCTATTTTTCATCAATCCACTTGTTCAGATTTACGGTATCTTGTCTTGCGTGAATCTGTCCAGCGTGCGGCGCGGTATTTATGTGTTTTGTTATGGCGTCAACTTGGTGTTGATCGTGATTGGTTCGTTGTTTGTGTTTTCCAATATGACTATCGGCGGTCCCGTCGGATTCTTTCATAGCGGAAATGACTGGCGACTCAATGGCGTGATCATCGGACTGATCGTATTTTTGGTAGTTCTGAGTGAGCAGCGCCTCAGAAATTCAGCGAGATTGGCCGAACTGCAAACACTGCGTTCAATCTCAGAACAAGCGCGAGCCAATGAAGACAAGCTCAGCGAACGGCGTGCGCTGGTCGACATGCTGACGCACGAATTGAAAAATCCGCTGGGCACTATTCGCTTTGCGCTGGCGTCGCTCAAACGCCAGATCACTGGCGACAGCGACTCTCTGCAGCGCCTTCAGCGCATTGATGCGTCGGTGAACCGCATGGATGATTTGATTGAACACGTGGCGCGCTCCAACAAGATTGAGCGCACAGAAATCATGGCACAACCCGAATCGATTCCTGCGCTGGACATCGTCCACGAATTGATCCAAGAATACCCAGACGTCGATAGATTCAAGATCTCCATCCAAGATGACTCGGTCTTTAAAGCCGACCGGCAAATGCTCATCGTGATCTTGGAAAATCTCTTGAGCAATGCACACAAGTACGCAGCATTTGATGAAAAAATAATCGTGACCGTCACCACCGAAGCGGATACCGGCACAACATGTTTTGAGATCAGCAATGCAGTTGCTGAAGACCAGGAGCCCGATGAGTCACGTTTGTTTGAGCGGTATTACCGTCACCCCGGCGTGCAAAACCAACCTGGCATGGGAATCGGTTTGAGTCTGGTCCAGTCTGCCGCACAAAAAATTGGCGCCACCGTGCTTTACCGCAAAGAAAACCAGCGTGTTATTTTTACTGTCAGGATCCCGAATTGATCAAGTTAAACCCGCTCAAAGCCAGAGACGCTTCACAGTCACTGGTCGTCGCCTTGGTTGAAGACGATCGTTATTTGCGAGAAGAAATTGTGGTTCACTTGTCAGCCACAGGCTTCGTCGTGCATGCCGTCAACAGTGCATCGGCCTTGGATGACCTGCTGGCCAGAGAAGCTATTGACCTTTTCATCATCGATTTGAACTTGCCCGGAGAAAGCGGCTTGAGCCTGTGCAGGCGGCTCAGGCAAACCCTCCCCGCAGCAGGCATTGTGATCATGACGGCGCGGGTCGCGCTGCAAGACCGCATCTCAGGCTACCAGGACGGCGGTGCCGACATGTACATGACCAAACCCATCGCGCCCGACGAGCTGGTGCTGGTGCTGTTGAGCCTAGGGCGTCGGGTCAAAAAAATCATCACTCAGGATGAATGGTCTCTGAATTTGCGGGACCGAACTTTGTCGGGCCCGCAGCCCGGGCAAAAACTCCGGCTGACGCACCGCGAAAAATCGCTCTTGGTGGCTTTGATTCAAGCCAAAGACAACACCTTGTCATCCGGCGTTTTGTGCGACCTTTACGGCAACGACGACACCGACGATTTGATGAGCAAACATGCCCTCGAAGAATTGGTGGCGCGCTTGCGCAAGAAATTCAAAGCGGTGCAATTGGAAGGCGAAGAAGCCGCCATCAAATCGGTCTGGGGTGTCGGCTACGAATTGTGCCTCGCTATCAATCTGGTGTGAGTCAGTCCAGCTTGATGCCTGCTTTGGTGATGATGGCACCCCACTTGCGGGATTCACCATCCATGAAAGTTTTGAATTTAGCAGCCGACCCGCCACCGATGATCAACCCCTGCTTGGCCATGGCCTGACGAAATGCTGGCTCGGCCATGGCCGCGTTGACGTCAGCGTTGATGCGTTTGACGATCTCGGGGTGGGTGCCGGCGGGTGCAAACAAGCCGTTCCATGCGAGTGCATCAAACCCGGGAAATCCGGCCTCGGCCACCGTCGGCAACTCAGGGCGTGCCGCCAGGCGCTGCGGGCTGGTGACCGCCAGCAACTTCAAGCGTCCCGCTTGCACCAGCGCCAGCAAGGCCGGCTCCACCGCCAGCAGCGCCTGGGTTTCGCCCTGAGCCACCGACAGTGCCGCGGGTGGCGAACCATTGAAAGGCACATGCGTGGCCTCAAAACCAGCGGTGGTTTTCAGCAACTCCATCGACAGGTGCGACGAACTGCCTAGGCCGACAGAGGCGTAGCTGACCTTGTTGCCCTGCGACTTGGCCCAAGCCAAAAACTCGGGCAGGGTGCTGGCCGGGTGATTGGCTGGCACCGCCAGAACGTTGGGCTGGGAAGTCGTCAAGATGATGGGGAGCAAGTCCTTGGCCGGGTCGTAAGCCATCTTTTTGAACATGAAGGGGGCAAAGGCGATCGGGCCATTGAAGCCGATGCCCAAGGTGTAGCCGTCTGGCGCAGCCTTGGCCACGGCGTCCATGCCAATCGTGCCACCAGCGCCTGGCTTGTTCTCCACAATCAGCGGCTGACCCCAGCGGGTCTTCAGCGTCTCACCCAAGCTGCGAACAATCACGTCCAGCGAACTGCCCGCAGGGGCTGGCACGATCATGCGAACCGGCTTATCGGGCCAGCTTTGCGCAACGGCAGGCAATGCCAACGCGCTCAGTGCGCCAAAGCTCAGCGAGGCAGCGACTTTAGAAAAATGGCGTCTTGAAATGAAATGGCTCATAGGTGGAATCTTGCGGTTGGTGTTACTGACATTGCTTTGTATTATCTCGGCAGCATCACAAAAAACCACAATTTTTTTCACACGCCGTCAAACTGCCGCTTTCAAAGATGACGTTCTACAACCACGGCAGAATTCACTCGTCACACGGCCAAAAGGTGCGTTCAGGCCGCCATCAAGCGAGCCACAAAGGCCGCGCCGGTTTCACGCGTGCCGAGCTGACCGCCGACGTCGCGCGTGGCTTCGTGTGCGGCAATCGCCGCTGCGGTAGCTGCTTCAATGGCGGCACTGGCCTCTATGAAAGCCGGCTTGTCAGCACGCAGCCCGTGCCAGCGCAGCAACTGCCCAGCAGACAAGATCAGCGAGAAAGGGTTGGCAATGTTTTGACCGGCAATGTCAGGCGCAGATCCATGCGCAGCTTGGCCCATGGCGTGGTTGACACCAGCATTCAGCGAAGCACCCAAGCCGAGGCTACCTGAAAGCTCTGCCGTCAAGTCCGACAAAATGTCGCCGAACATATTGGTCGTGACGATGACGTCAAAACGCTGCGGTGCACGCACCACGTGGGCCATCATGGCGTCGACGATGAAGTCGTCAACCGCTACTTCTGGAAATTCTTTAGCGACGCGAAAACACTCCTCGATGAACATGCCGTCACCGATTTTCAGCACATTGGCTTTGTGCACGATGGTGAGTTTTTTGCGCCGTGTCATGGCCAGCTCAAAGGCTGTGCGGGCGATACGTTCGCAGCAAACACGGGTGATGCGGCGCAGCGACACCACCACGTCTGGCGTGATCAACATTTCGCTGCCGCCGGACTCGACGTTACGGTCGGCGTAAAAACCTTCGGTATTTTCGCGTACCACAACAAGGTTAAATTCACCCAGGCGCGCTGGCATGCCTTTGAAGGTGCGCGCCGGCCGAATGTTGGCATACAGATCGAAGGTCTTGCGGAAAAATTTTGACGGATTGATCTCGCCCTTGGCTTCATCTTTGAAGTCGTAAGTGGCCATGGGGCCCAGCATCAAGCCATCGGCTGCCCGCACTTTTTCAAGCAGGGCCGGCGTGACGGTCGCGCCATGCAGCTTCAAGCTGTCATGGCCGGCGATGTCGTGCTGGAGCTCGAGCTGAAGATGAAATTTTTGGGACACGGCTTCCAGCACATCGACCGTGACGGCCATGGTTTCGGGGCCAATACCGTCGCCGGGCAGAACAACAATTTTCATGAGATCAATTCAAAAATAAAGGCGCTACAGCAGCACCTTCAATACGGTGCCGAGCCAAAGACTCAGCCACAAAGCCGCTGGCTTTCATGTCTTCCACAAAGGCCGCGACGTACGCTTGAGCAGCTTCGCCGCGCGTTTTGGGGACACCCATCGCTTGTTCGATGACCATGAAGCGGCCCGGCAACAGTCGCAGGCCTGGCAAGCGCTTGGCATCTGCTTCAAGCTGCTGCTTAACGCCTGCAGCGACCTCATCACCATTGGCTAAAAAGGTGTCCACCACGGCCGGCGAGCTGACCGCACGGACGATCTCCGCGGCCTTCAAGGAACGCGTCAAATACAGGTCGTAGGCACTGCCCTTGCCGACGGTGACGCGGTGCGCGGCGCTGTCGACTTCTTCGTTGCGCTGCAAAGGCGAGGCATCGCACACCAAGTAACTGCCTTCGATCAAGACGTAAGCCGCAGTGAACAAAATACCCTGCCCGCGCACGGGGTCGATGGCGAAAAAACCGATGTCGGCTTGGTCGGCGTTGACGATGTCGACGGACTTTCCGGCTGACTCGGAGACCATTAGCTCGGACTCGACACCGAGCCGGCGCGCCAACTCACGCGCCAGATCAATGGAGACGCCCACAGGCAAACCGGCAACGTTGCGGTTCGCGAGAATAGGATTGCCCAAATTAATCGACGCACGCAAGCGTCCGGTGGGTGTCAAAGCGCTCTTCACGGCTGCACTGAATGTCATGATTCGTCGTTTCTGTAGTTGATTTATTGTGGGCCTCAAGCTGACGCATTCGCAGCATGCTTGTGCAGCAAGGCCATGACGTCAGCCGGCATGTGAATGCCGTGCTCACGCTGGTCTTTCATCTTGGCCAGTTCGATTTCGCCAGGCACCAGCACCGGCTTGCCGTCTTCTGCGGCGGGGCTGCCATGCAAGATGGCGGCGAAGTCATTCATGCGCTCGGTGAGCCAAGCGGTCGAGCCGAGCAAGCGGGTGTTGATGAGGATGAAAAAGTGGCCGAGGTTCTGCGGCTCGTCAGGCGCGTCAACCCAGGACTTGACGTGCGTCAGGTAGGCCGCGTTCGACAGCAGACCGGCGAACAAATCAACCAACAGCGCCAAGCCGTAACCCTTGTGGCCACCGATCGGCAGTAAAAATCCGTCGAGCGCTTGCGCCGGGTCGCTGGTCGGCAAACCTTGTTTGTCCGTCGCCCAGGTGGCAGGAATGCTCTCGCCACGCTTGAACGCATTGCGAATCTTGGCTCTAGCCACCACGCTCATGGCCATGTCCAACAAGAATGGCGCGCCGCCGGGGTTCGGCACGCCAAAGCCCAAGGGGCTGTTGCCCAGACGCGCATCCGTGCCGCCCCAAGGGGCAATGGTGGTGGTCGCGTTGCTGCCGATGATGGACGCAAAGCCCGCCTCAGCCGCCATCAGCGAATAGGGAGAGATCGGTCCAAAGTGATTGCTGCCGCGCGCGAAAGCGATGCCGATACCGCATTCACCGGCGACTTGCATGGCCGCCTCCAGCGCACGCAGACCGACCAAAGGGCCCACGCCGTTGTCACCATCGACCCGGACCATGGCCGGTGCCAAGCGCTCAACCTTGATCTGAGCACCGGGGTTGATGCCTTTGATCAACAAGCGCTCACCGTACGACTCGACCCGGCTCAGGCCGTGAGTGGAAAGACCGAACAGATCGGCCATGACCAAAATGCGGCAAACGTCTTGGGCATCCGCCAGCGACAAACCGAGCCCCTGAAAGGCTTTGATGCCGAGTTGGGTGAGTTCAGATTCAGGCACCCGGATCGGGTCATTGGCACGAGTATTCAAAGGAATTCTTTCTCTAAAAGCGCGATTATCGAAAGTCAATGCGTGCGTGTAAAGTGCAAATATTCCATCTATTGTTGTCGTAAACGCATGAATTTTGATTCAGCCGACCTTAAGCGCGCAGCGTTTTGAACGAGCTAGACAGCGCCCTGCTCGGCATCAGCGACGTCGCTGAACACATCTCTGGTGAAGTCACGATCGCCTGCGTGCCGTCGGCCGTGGCCTATTTTTTACCGGGTGTGTTGCGTACGTACCACCGTAAATATCCCGGCATTCGTATCCGTGTGATTGACGAATCGTCTTTCGATATTTTGCTCAATGTGCTGCGCGGTGAAGCCGATTTTGGGCTCACCTACATCGGCGCACAAGAAGCCGACATAGAGTTCGAACCGGTGCTGCAAGACCCCTTTGTGGTGGCCTGCACCAAAGACCACCCGCTGGCCAAAAAGAGAAAAATTCGCTGGGACGAACTCGGCGAACACAGCTACATCACCCTAGCGCAAGGCAGCGGCAACCGACTGCTGATTGACATGGCGCTGGCCCAGAGCAAGTCGTGCCCGCGATGGTCAGTTTGATCGAGGCCGGTTTAGGTGTCGGCGTGGTGCCGCGTCTGGCGATGCCGCAGCAAGGACACCCGACGTTGGTCAGCATTCCCCTGCACGAGCCCGATGTCGCTCGCACGCTGGGACTGATATCGCGGGAAAAATGATGTGTAGGCCCTTGTTTTCTGGCTGTCCACCAGCGTAAACCAGATTGGCTCCCGCACGTTTTAGCCGTAACATGCGCGGGTTTTAAAAAATTTAATGGCTGTTCACCGTCACCACGACACAACTCATAAAGTCCGCACATGCCCAATTACGCCACCGATTTCAAAAGTGTTCGCGACGACGTCAGCCCTGAAGAATGGGCCACACGGGTAGAACTCGCAGCCTGCTACCGGCTGGTCGACAAGTTTGGCATGACCGACTTGATCTACAACCACATCACGGCCAGCATCCCCGGCACCGACCACTTGCTGATCAATTTGTACGGACTGCTTTACAAAGAAATCACGGCCTCCAGCTTGGCCAAAATCGACTTGGCAGGCAACATTTTGTCAAAACCAGACACCGACTACGGCATCAACAAGTCGGGCTATGTGATTCACGGTGCGATCCATGAGGCGCGTCCAGATGTGCACTGCGTGATTCACACCCACAGCCGGGCTGGCATGGCGGTGGCCAGTATGGCGTGTGGGCTGCTGCCGATGACGCAGACCTCGATTCGTTTTCACAATCACTTGGGCTATCACGACTTTGAGGGCCCGGCCATCGACCTTGCTGAACGCGTGCGGTTGGTGAAAGATCTCGGCCCACACACCGCCATGATTTTGCGCAACCACGGCTTGCTGACCTGCGGCCCGAGTGTGGCGCAGGCTTTCAACACGATGTATCAACTCGAAATGTCTTGCCGCGCTCAGGTTGATGCGATGGCTGCCGGCACCGGCCTGACGCTTCCTACTGAAGAAGTTTTGCAGCACACGGCGCACCTTTACCAACCCGGCACGCGCCGGCCGTATGGCGAGCTCGAATGGCCCGCGATGATCCGCCTACTGTGGGCCGAGGCGGGTTCGTCCAGCTTCCCACCTTTCGACGTTTGAGTTACGTCGTTGGATGTCGCTTGACCTTTGGCCTGAAAGTTGAAATTCATGAAAAAAATAATCAAAGAGACAAACCGAAAAGCTTGGACCTCCATCGCAACGCTTGCGCTGGGATGGATGGCGAGCAGTTGGAGCCACGCACAAAGCGCCGCCGAGCCGTATCCCAACCGGCCGGTCAAAGTGATGGTGGGCTATGGCCCTGGCGGCACCGGCGATTTGACCGTGCGCTTGGTCGCGCAAAAGTTGGTGGAGAAAACCGGTCAACCATTTGTCATCGACAACCGGCCCAGCGCGGGCGGCATCGTCGCCTCGCAAGTGGCGCAGCAGGCGCCAGCCGACGGCTACACCTTGAACTTCATCGCGGCTGGCAATTTCGCCATGACGCCATCGCTGTTCAAGTCGCTGCCCTTTGACCCGGTCAAAGACTTCGAAATGGTCTCACTCATTGGCACCTTAGGCTTTGCCTTGGCAGTCGACAACAAGTCCAGCATCACCGACACACGCGGGTTGATCGCGGACGCCAAAGCCAACCCGGGCAAGCTGTTCATCGGCACCATTTCTGTTGGAAGTGCGCAGTTTTTAGCAGCTGAAGTCTTTCGCTCCATGGCGGGCATTGAGGCCACCATCGTGCCTTACAAAACCTCGGCCGATGTCGTTCGCGCATTGCGCGCCGGTGACGTGCAAGCAATTTTTGAAACCATTGCGCCGGTGATCCCGCATACCAAAGCCGGCACGATGCGCGTGCTGGGTGTGACCGAAGCACAGCGCTTCCCGAGCCTGCCGAACGTGCCGACGATTGCCGAAAGCGGTCTGCCGAATTATGAAATTGCGGGTTGGAACGGCATTGCCGTCCCAGCTCGCACACCGCGCGAAGTGATCGCCAAGCTGAGCACGGAGATAAATGCCGCCGTTGCGCAACACGACATCCGTCAGAAGTTCCTCGACCTCGGCGTGATCGCCCGCGGCAACACGCCCGAGCAAATGACAGCGCTGCTAAAGAAAGACATTGCTTGGTGGCGTGACGTCATCGAAAAAGCCAAGATCGCCAAGCAATGAGCTTGGCGACGACAAAACCTTCGGCAGACTCCTCTACCGGTGTAGCGCGCCCCAAGATCTACATTCTCGATGCCTTCCATGAGGCCGGCGTGGCACTGGCCCGACAACACGCCGATGTGGTCTGCTGGCCTGACCCCGCCATCCACAACTGGCCAGAAAATGCCGACGGCGTGATGGTCCGCATGACGCCGATCACGCCAGAGCAACTCGCCCGTGCGCAACATGTCAAGGTGATTTGCAAGCAAGGCGTTGGCTACGACACGATTGCCTTAGATGCCGCCAGAGCGCGCGGCATTCCGGTATGCCGAACCCCGGGTGTGAACAGCGAAGCGGTGGCCGAAATGGCTTTTGCATTGGCACTTAGCGTTGCACGCCGCGTGTCACGCTTTGACCGCATGCTGCGCGCGGGTGCCGAGATCGTCAGGCCGCAGCATCTGGGCATTGAACTACAAGGCAAAACCGTTGGCATCGTCGGCATGGGCAACATCGGAAAATCCGTCGCCAAAAAATGGCTGGGCGCTTTTGACGCCAAGTTGCTGACGTACGCGCCGCGCAGCCCGGCAGACCATTGGAGCGATCTGCCGCATACCCGCGTGGCCAACCTGCACGAGATGCTGCCGCAAGTGGATGTGCTGACCTTGCACCTGCCACTGTCCGCTGAAAGTCAGCACATGATGGGCCGCAAAGAATTGGCTCTGATGAAGAAAAACGCCATCCTCATCAATGTTTCGCGTGGCGGTATTGTTGACGAGCAAGCGCTCTTTGAATCGATGTCCAGCGGCCATCTGTTTGGCGCGGGTCTGGATGTTTTTGAGGTCGAGCCGCCGCCGGCTGACTATCCGCTGCTGCAATTGGAAAACTTGGTGGCGACACCCCACGCCGCTGGCGGCACGCACGAAACCCAAGAGAGAAGCGCCTTGCAAGTGGCGCAACAAGTCATCGACGTGCTGCAAGGCAAACCGCCCGCCAATTGCGTCAACTGATCTGCCGCCAAGCAGCACCGCCGCCCTCATGCTCAAAACTGAAATCAAAGTTTCCGCCATGCCCCAGTCGCCACCTGCTCCCTCAACCGCCATTCATGGTGTTCATCATCAGCCGCCCCATTCTGCGATGCCAGCCGGCAGCTGCGACTGCCATACGCACGTGTTCGGGCCAACGGACCGCTACCCGCTGGCAGCAGATCGGCAGTACACGCCGGGCCAAGCCAGGCTCGAAGACATGCTGCGCCTGCACGACCAACTCGGTATTGAGCGCGTGGTCATCGTCCATCCCAGCCCTTATGGCAGCGACAACAGCTGCACGGTAGATGCCCTGCTGGCGCTCGGTGGACGCGGACGCGGTGTGGCCGTGATCGACGAAAAGACCACCGATGCGCAGCTGCAAGCCATGCACGATGCTGGTGTGCGCGGTGTCCGCATCAACCTCGAAACCGATGGTATTCAGGACCCGGCGATGGCCACGCGCCAGTTGCTGTGGGCGCACGACCGCGTCAAAGACCTCGGCTGGCATGTGCAGATTTACACCAACCTCACGGTCTTCGCGTCTCTTGAACCCGTGCTGGACCAGCTCTCGGTGCCGGTGGTGCTGGATCATTTTTGCCGCGCGCAGGCAGCACTCGGGCCAGACCAAGCGCACTTCAACACCGTGCTGCAACGGGTACGTCAAGGTCAGGTTTGGGTCAAGCTGTCAGCGCCACATCGTATTTCAAACGCGCCTGATTGCGCCGATGCCGCGCTCGTGACCCAAGCCTTGATCGCCGCCAACCCTGACCGCCTGCTGTGGGGCAGCGATTGGCCGCACCCAGGTGCGGCACCGGGCAAGCCGCGGCAGCGCGATGTGGTCGAAGCCTTCAACCCGATCGACGATGGCCGTGCGCTGAACCGCTTGGTCGAATGGGTCAACGACCCGATCACTTTGAAAAAAATACTCGTCGACAACCCCGCCAAGCTGTACGACTTCAAAACAACATAAATCAACCAGGAGACAAATCCATGCGTATCAACATCCACGGCAACCGCCGCCAGTTCCATCTCACGCTCGGGGCCTTGCTCGCTGCAGGGACGGCACTGCCAGGGGGACAGGCTGCTGCACAAGATAAACCCATTCGCATCATTGTTCCCTTCGCACCCGGTGGCAGCAACGACATCGTTGGCAGAACCATGGCTCAGCAGCTCACTCCCCGTCTGAAGCGATCGGTGATTGTTGACAACATGCCGGGGGCCGGGGGCGCCATCGGCTCTGCCACGGTCGCGCGCGCTGAAGCCGATGGCAACACCTTGCTGCTGATTTCGTCGACCTTCACGATGAATGCATCGGTCATGAAGCTGACCTACGACCCGGTCAAGTCGTTCACACCCGTGGCCATGCTTGGCATGGGCCCGAGCGTGATTGTGGTGGCCGCCAGCCTGCCCGTGAACTCGATCAAGGAATTGATCGACTACTCGAAAAAAAATCCCGGCAAGGTCTACTTCGGCTCGGCGGGTGTCGCCAGTTTCCAGCACTTCGCCATTGAGCTGTTCAAACTGCGCACGGGTGCCGATCTGACCGTCGTGCATTACAAAGGCGGTGGACCGGCTTTGATCGATCTGGCCGCCGGACACGTGCACGTGTCTTTGGGCAGCCTGATCCAGATGCAAACTTTTTTGCGCGCTGGAAAGATCAAAATTTTAGGCGTTGCCGGGCAGCGCCGCGTCGACTTGATTCCCGATGTCCCCACGCTGAAAGAAACCGGCGTCGACGTGGAAGTCAGCAACTGGTGGGGTTTGCTGGCACCCGCAGGCACGCCTACCAGCGTGGTTGACAGATTCAACCGCGAGGCCAATGCCGCGCTGGCAGAGCCAGACATGAAAAAACGTTTTGCCGGCGAAGGCGCAGATCCGATGCCGATGTCGCGCCCAGAGTTTGAAAAGTTCATGTCAGACGAAACTGCCAAATGGGCCAAAGTCGCCCGCGAAACCGGCATCAAAATCGAATAAAGGAGTGCGACCGTGAGCTTGACCGTACGCGCAATCAATGCGATTTTCGGCGCTGAGATGTCAGGGCTTGACCTGACACAACCTGTCAGCGCGGCCGCTCGAGCTGAGCTCAACGAGCTGTTTGCAAAACATGCGGTGCTGGTCTTTCGGGACCAGCCCCTGACGCCGCCTCAGTTCATGCAGGCCGCCGAAATTTTCGGTAGCCTGATGGATCAGCAAATCAAAAAGTTCGTCCTGCCTGACTATCCCTTGGTCGGCTGTAATTCCACCAAGGACTTGCCGCGCAAAAACGGCAAGCTGCAGGTGCGCGGCGAAAACTACCACACCGATCACTCCAACGACAGGGCACCTCCCAAGGCCACTAGCCTGATGGCGGTGCACATTCCGTCCTACGGCGGCGATACGCAATTTGTCGATGTACGGCGGGCTTATGACGATTTGTCAGAGACCCAAAAAACCGCCATCCAACCGCTGCGCTCCAAGCATGTGCATGAAAGCAGCCGAAGTCCGCGCAGCTTTGCAAAGCTGAGCCCCGAAGAAATGGCGAACATTCCGCACTCTGAACAACCCTTGGTCATCAAGCACCCCATCAGCGGCCGCCCTGCGCTGTACCTGAACACTGGGCGCATGGAGGGCATCGAAGGCATGACCGCCGACGAAGGCTTTGGCTTGATTGACGAGCTGTACCAACACGCCACCCAAGCCAAATACGAATACCGCCATCAGTGGCGTGTCGGCGACATGGTCATTTGGGACAACCGCAGCGTGATGCACCAAGCCAATGCCGATTACGACCCGGAAGAGTACCGCTATCTGTACCGCGTCATGCTCCAAGGGGACAAATTGCAAGCATTTGTTTAATGCAGAACAATTAAATACTTTTATGTGTATCTTTTCGATACATATATTGCTTAATGATTATAATTACTCGATACTCGTCTTTCTAGAGGCCACGTAAGAAACTGACACGACACGAGGCGACCATCGACATCGGTGGGCATGCCAACCATTTTCCTTGTGCTTGGTCTAGAAAGAAAATAATGAGTATGGACTTTATAGGTATCGGTGAAGCCACCAAAATGCTGGGCCTGTCGCGCACATCCATTCAAAAGCTAGTGGATTCCGGCAAATTACCAGCCGTCAAAACCGAGGGTGGGCACAGGCGGATTTTGCGCAGCTCCATTGAAGCGTTGAATCAGAAAATGGGACACAAAGCCATGTTGCGCTTGGCTTCTTCACAGCCAGGTAACCTGCACCGCTTGAATGACCTGCAGTCTGATCAAGAGCAGATTCACGTCCTCATCGTCGAGGACGATGAACCAACCGCCAGCCTGTTGGTGGCAGTGTTTGAAACGCAGTACCCTGATATCAAATGCTCCGTTGCCGTTGACGGGCTAGATGCCGTGTTGCAGCTAGAGCGCGTGCGCCCACGCATTCTCATCACCGACCTGAACATGGAACCCTTCGATGGATTTCAGCTGCTCAACATGGTGTCAAGTCGTGCGGAATATCAGGGCATTTCGACCATTGTCATATCGGGCTTGAGCGACATCGAAATTCAACAACGTGGCGGACTCCCGCCTGAAGTGCTGTTTTTGCCAAAACCGCTCAACATGGAGAGGCTGCGTGGTTTCTTGGACGCGCACGTTCAGATTCATCGCCAATACCGGGCGCTTGCCTGAGCAGGCAACACACCCACGCGCCGACAATGCAACTGTCTACAATCGCGCGCTGAAGGATGAGCTAGACGTGCAACCGGATGCCCCGGCGCCGCTGAAGCTTTGACCGGCAACACCATGAAAATCCTGAAATATTTGACTTTGCTGTGCACAGCCTTTGTGCTCCTGGCCTGCGGCAGTGTGGACATTCGGCCACCCAGCAAAGACGGCGTAACGGCGCCTGAACCGTCTGCGGCACAACTCGCCGGCGACATGCCGATTCCCCCAGGTTCAACCGTGCGCCCGCAAGAAACCCTGGTGATGGGCACGGGCAACCGCTGGATGGGACGCATCAGTTTGAGCGTTCCAGGCGAATCACAAGCGATTTACACCTACTACCGCGATGGCCTGCCAAGCGCTGGCTGGGTCCTGACGTCCAGCTCTTATTCCAAGCTGAGTTTTCTAACCTTCAGCAAAGCCGAGCGGGTGGCAACGGTGCAAATCCAATCTGCCAGCTTCGGCGGCAATGAAGTGACCATCACAGTCACGCCGGCGACCAAGCCAGGCAACGTAACGCCCTGAGTCTTTTAGCTGGCCTGCTCTGACGCTTGTCGGCTCGCCAGAATTTTGTCGATACGCCGACCGTCCAAGTCCAACACCTCAAATCGCCAGCCAGCACAATCGACATACTCTCCCACAAGCGGCAGCCGACCTGAGACGCTTTGCAGCAATCCGGCGACCGTGTTGTAGCGGCCGCGCTCCTCTTCCGGCAATTGTTTGATGTCTAGCCGCGCTTTGAGTTCAGACACCGGCATCACGCCGTCCAGCAACCAACTACCGTCTGGTCGCTGTGTGGCCCAAGCGTCAAGCTGCGCACCAGGCGGCAATTCGCCGGTGATGGCTTCCAGCATGTCCATCGGCGTGACCAGCCCTTGCACCACGCCATATTCGTCGACGACCAACAAGATCCGTGTCGAGCGAAGACGAAACTGCTCCAACAACTCCATGCCGCTGAGCGACTCGGGGACAAACACCGCCGGCACCGCGTAAGCACCAACGCGGTCTTCAGCAGGGGCCACAGGCGCAGAACCACTTTGAGTCAGGTCTCGCACCACCAGCAACACGGCGACCTTGACAACCCCCACCACGTCATCGAGACCACCACGGCACACCGGATACCAAGAGTGACCGCTGGCACTGGCTTTTTCAAGCGCTTGCGCCACCGTGTCACTGGCCTCCAGCCATTCAATGTCAGAGCGCGGCAGCATCAGCGACGGCAACAGTCGGTCATCCAGCAAAAAAACGTTGCGCACCATCTGGTGCTCATGCTCTTCAATCAGACCGGCACTCACGCCCTCCTCCAAACTGGCGGCAATTTCTTCCTCCGTCACCGCGCGACTTGCTGCGTTGTCAACGCGCAGCAGCTTGAGAACGGTTTGCGTGCTGAATGACAGCAAACGCACGAACGGTCGGGCGGCACTGGCCACCCACATCATGGGCCGCGACACCAGACGCGCCACGGTTTCAGGGTAAAGCTGGCCGATCCGTTTGGGCACCAACTCGCCAAAAACAATGGTCACGTAGGTAATGATGATGACAACAATCGCTGTTGCTGAAATGTCAGAGGCCCGCACCGTGACGCCCCACGTTTGAATCCACGCCGACAAGCCACCACTGAATGCGGCCTCGCCGATGATGCCGTTGAGCATGCCGATCGAGGTGATGCCGACCTGCACCGAAGACAAAAATTGCGTCGGGTTCTCCAGCAGGCTCAGCGCGGCCTGCGAGCCTTTGTCACCGCCTTCAGCGGCCGCCGCCAACCTAGCCTTGCGGCTCGACGCAAGCGCCAACTCTGACATGGCAAAGACCCCATTCAGCAGCGTCAACAGGGCAATCAGCAAAATATCCATGAATCCAGACGAAAATAAAGACATGGCACTTTACTTCATTGGCGACCTTCAGGGCTGCCACGAACCGCTGCAGCGACTTTTGCAGCGCATCGATTTCTCACCCAGCCGCGACACCCTCTACCTGCTCGGCGACCTGGTCAACCGCGGCCCCGACTCGCTGGCGGTGCTGCGCACGGTCATGCCATTGGGCGATTCAGTGCAAAGTTTGCTCGGCAACCATGATCTGCATTTGCTGACCGTGGGCTACGGCCTGCACAAGCAGCACAAGGGCGACACCCTCGACGCGATCTTGCAGGCACCCGACCGTGCTGCCCTGCTTGACTGGGTGCGGCATCGGCACATGGCCCTGCTCGTTCAGGGCTGGCTGCTGGTGCATGCTGGCGTGCTGCCGCAATGGACGACGGCGCGCACATTGGCCTTGGCCGCAGAGGTCGAACAAGCCTTGCGAGGTGCTCAGGCAGTTGAGTTTTTGAGCAGTATGTACGGCAACTCACCTGCCAGCTGGGACGACAACCTGACAGGCCATGACCGGCTGCGTGTGATCGTCAACGCCCTCACGCGCTTGCGCTTTTGCACACCGGAAGGCGTGATGGAGTTCAAGGCCAAAGGCTCCGCTGATGCAAAACCGCTGGGCCACGTGCCTTGGTTCAATGTGCCGGGTCGGCTGACGGCTGACACGCCGATCGCCTTCGGTCATTGGTCGACGGTCGGTCTGGGCACCCCAGAGGGCAAGCCTGTCATGCGTCAAAACACCTTGGCGCTGGACACTGGCTGCGTCTGGGGCAACTGCCTGACAGCGGCGAAACTGACGGGTGCAAAGGGTGATGCGCCCGGCGCCTTCGAGCTTTTCTCAGTCGACTGTGAAGCCGTGCAGCAACATGACGGCCATTAAAAAACCCGGCACCTTTCGGGACCGGGTTTTTCGCCAAGCCTAGATCAGCTTTCTGTGACGGCTGTCTTGAACAAGGCGGCGATTTTTTTCTTCGGCTTGATGTTCGCCGACATGCCGCGCGGTCCCGCCGATTTAGCCGCCGCCTCCCAAGCTGGCTGGGCTTCAGCGGACAAGGTCGACTCATACGGCTGGTCAAAAAACGGATCACGGGGTGCGTTCGACTGCCGCGGTGCGTATTCGCGGCGCTCACGCGGCTCGCGTGTTTCACGGCGTTCACGCGAAACGGGCTGCTTCACACCCGGCTCATCCGGTTGATCTGAGCCTTCCGTCTCGCGGTACATGCGGCGGCCATCGTTGATGCGACCCTGCTCACTGATGCGCGGACGGTCTTCTTCAAACTCCATCGGCTCCAATTCAATCTTGGTCTTGATGAGCTTTTCAATGTCAGCCACCAAGCGTGTGTCGCTCGGCGCCACAAAGCTCACGGCCAAGCCCGAAGCGCCAGCCCGACCGGTGCGGCCGATGCGGTGAACATAGTCTTCCGCGTTGAAAGGCACGTCGAAATTGAACACGGCTGGCACGTCTTTGATGTCCAAACCACGGGCCGCCACGTCAGTGCAAACCAACAAATCGACTTCGCCGCTTTTGAAAGCTTCGAGCGCCTTCAAACGTTCATCTTGGCTCTTGTCGCCGTGCAGAGCGGTGGTCTTCAGACCTTCGCGCTCCAAGGAACGGGCCAAGCGGGCGCAACCCAACTTGCTGTTGACGAAGACGAAGGCTTGCTTCATGCCGCGTGATTTCAGAATCTGGTGCAAGGCGCGACGCTTGTCGTCAGCGCCGACGCTGTAGAAATGCTGCTCAACAGTCGACGCCGTGGCATTCGAGCGAGCCACTTCAATGGTGACCGGGTCTTGCAGGTAGCTGGAAGCCAAGCGCTTGATCTCAGGCGAGAACGTCGCCGAGAACAACAAGGTGATGCGTTTTTTCGGCAGGTAGCTCAGGATGCGTTGCAGGTCGGGCAAAAAGCCGATGTCCAGCATGCGGTCGGCTTCGTCGAGCACGACGTATTCGACTTGGTTCAGAACGGCATTTTTGGCTTCGATGTGGTCTAACAAACGACCCGGCGTGGCGACCAAAACCTCAACGCCTTTTTTGAGTTCGGCGGTTTGGGGTTTCATGTCCATGCCGCCAAACACCACGGCGCTGCGCAGGTTGGTGTACTTGGCGTACAACTTCACCTGCTGCGCTACTTGATCGGCGAGTTCACGTGTCGGCAACAAGACCAAGGCGCGCACCGGATGCCGGGCGGGCGAGGTCGACGCGTTTTCGTGCGCCATCATGCGCTGCAGCAGCGGCAATGAAAAAGCAGCCGTTTTGCCGGTGCCGGTCTGGGCCGCGCCCATGACATCTTTGCCTTGCAAAACGACAGGAATAGCTTGCTCCTGGATCGGAGTCATGGACTCGTAGCCCATTTCGGCCACGGCACGGGCCAGTGGTTCAGCCAGATTGAGATTAGAAAAAGAGGACGTCATATTTGCATCTATTGTCTCATTCTGGCGTCTATTGGCCGACTGACTCGCTTAAGCCCTGATTTTCACTCCACCGCAGGAACCTTTGGAGAGCGCAAAATGTCCGAGATTAATGGATCTTTTCATGCACTCCCACTCTTTCTTTCTGTTCAGCAGAGCCCGGCTTGTGTGTGGCGCGCTGGTCATGGTCGCACTGCTGAGCGGCTGCGCCTCACCCATCACCGCGCGGGTCAGCAGCTTTCAGCAGTGGCCTGCTGATGCGGTTGGAAGCAGTTTTGGTTTTCTGGCACCGACTGACCCTACTCGGGAGCTGGAGCAAGCGTCTTACGCAAGCTTGGTCACCGCCGAGCTCGTCAAACAAAGCTTACATCCCGCAGCCAGCGGCCAACCGGCGCGCATTTTGGTCGACCTGAGCGTCAGCAGCCAACTCGAAAATCGCAGTTATTCAAGGCCGGTCTACCAAGACCAGTATGTTTACCGCCCGGGTTTTCGGGATGCAGCCGGCCGGATTTACCCCGGTTATTGGGTCCCTGACCCTTTTGGGCCCCGCTATGTTGGCAACCAGCAGTTGATGGAGACGGTTCAGGTCAGCAGCTTGCGTCTGCGCTTGCTCGACACGCAAGGCCCTGCCGGCAGTTCACCGCGCACCGTCTTTGAGTCAACCGCCACCCACGAAGGCGGTCCGAGCCCGCTGCCAACGGTGGTGCCTTATCTGGTGCGAGCGGTCTTCGATGGCTTTCCGGGTGCCAATGGCCGCGTTCAGGTGGTTCGCTTCAAGCCGGACACCGGCGAGGTGATTCGCCCTTAAGCCGCACGGCGCTAATCGGTTTCAGCCACCGACATGGGCTTGACTGCCGGCAAAGGCGGCACTGACGGCACATCTTTCACCAGCCGCCAAGCAAACCAAGTCCCCAGCACGGCATTGATGAGCGCAAAACCGCCAATCAGCAACATGCCGAAGGTGTTCAAAGGCCGGTTATGCACCAGCCATGCCAGCGCCGTGGAGAGCCCATTCAAGGCCAGCATGATCCAAAAAAGCGGGTTGCGAGGCTGAAACAGCCGACTTAATTTCATACTCTCGCCTCATCGGTTGTTCGTCGTTGACGAATGCTAACCGGCTTGGCGAAGTGGCTAGAAATAATCCGACATCTTCAGCACCAACCGATCAACGGTCGGGTCCTGCAGGGCGCAGGCTTCTGACAGTTTTTGGCGGGCATAGTCAGCATCGCCCAACATCATGGCTTCATGCACACAGATGCCGCGTGCCGCCATCTCAAGCGTGAAAGCATGCAGCAGCTCGCAAGGCCAATAATGCAACTGCCCAGCGTGGCTCGCTGCGTTTGCAGAGGAAGACGAATACAGCATTCGTCCATAGTAGGCAGCAGGCTTGCCTGCGCCTTCAGTCGCGACCGCGCTGTGCTGTAGGAACTTACGCTTTGGGCAGCGTGACGCCGGTCTGACCCTGGTACTTGCCGCCGCGGTCTTTGTAGGAGACTTCGCAAACGTCATCCGAGTCGCTCTCAAAGAACAAGACTTGCGCGCAGCCTTCGCCGGCATAAATGCGCGCGGGCAGTGGTGTGGTGTTGGAGAACTCCAGCGTCACGTAGCCTTCCCATTCGGGCTCAAAAGGCGTCACGTTGACGATGATGCCGCAGCGCGCGTAGGTGCTTTTGCCGAGGCAGATGGTCAGCACGTTGCGCGGGATACGGAAATACTCCAAAGTGCGCGCCAAGGCAAAACTGTTGGGCGGAATGATGCAGCTGTCGCCATGAAAATCGACAAAGCTTTTTTCGTCGAAGTTTTTCGGGTCCACCACCGTGCTGTGGATGTTGGTGAACACCTTGAACTCAGGCGCGCAGCGAATGTCGTAACCATAGCTACTGGTGCCGTAGCTGATGATCTTCTGGCCGTCGGCGGCCTGCCGAATTTGACCGGGCTCGAACGGCTCGATCATGCCGGTTGATTCGGCCATACGGCGTATCCATTTGTCGCTCTTGATGCTCATGGTGGGGTGCTCACGTCGGAAGATCGTTGATGAGCCGCCATTGTAGGCAACCGAAACCGTCAAGCCACTTCGGAGGCTTGCGAGATCACCGTTTTCTCGACCAGCCGGTCGTCTCCCAGCACGATCATCGCAAACAGCAGTTCGTCCAAACTGTTGGCTTGCGCCGTCTTGCGCGCCAGCAACGGCGTGGCGCTCGGGTTCAGAACGACGAAGTCAGCCTCACAGCCGGGCTGCAAATTACCCACCACACCGGCCAGCCCCAACGCTTGGGCAGCGCCCGCCGTGTGCTGCCACCACAGCTGCTGTGGCTTGAGCGACAAGCCGGTCTTGGTTTGCCCTTCGCGGCCCACGTAATAAGCTGCCAGCATGGTGTGAAACGGGCTGAAACTGGTGCCACCACCGACGTCGCTGGCCAAGCCGTACGCAAAGCCGAAGCGGTCGGCACCGGCGTAGTCAAAAAATCCGCTGCCCAGAAACAAGTTGCTGGTCGGGCTGATGGCCGCTGCCGCACCGCTGCTGCGCATCAGCGCGCGGTCGTCGTCGTCGAAGTGAATGCAGTGCGCATAAACGCTGCGCGGGCGCAGCAAACCGAATTGCTCGTACACCGCCAAGTAGCTGCGCGCCGCCGGGTACAGCGAACGGACCCAGGCAATTTCTTCGCGGTTTTCAGCCACATGCGACTGCACCCAGACGTCCGGGTATTGGGCCGCCAGCGCACCTGCGCCACGCAACTGCGCATCGCTGCAACTCGGTGCAAAGCGCGGCGTGATGGCATAGCCCAGCCGGTCTTGGCCGTGCCAGCGCTGGATCAGCGCCTCGGTGTCGATCAAGCTTTGCTCGGTCTCGTCGCGCACGCCATCGGGCGAGTTCCGATCCATCAGGCACTTGCCGGTGATGAGCCGCAGCTGCCGATGTTGGGCCTCTTCAAACAAGGCGTTGACCGAACCCGGGTGCGAGGTGGCAAAGGTCAGCGCAGTCGTGACGCCGTTTCTCAACAATTCATCGATGAAAAAACGCGCTACCTCGGCGGCATGCGCCGGGTCACTGAAGCGGCTTTCCTGTGGAAAGGTGTAGTTCTCCAGCCAAGGCAACAAGCCATCCGCCGGCGAGCCGATGACATCGACCTGTGGGTAATGAATGTGCATGTCGATAAAGCCCGGCGCGATGATGCGGCCCGGAAAATGCTCAATCTTCAGATGCGCATAACGCGGCGCCAACTCACGCCAAGGCCCGACCGCCTCTACGCGCTGTCGGCCACTGGCGTCCGCCGCCACGACCAGCAAGCCGTCTATCTCGTAAACGGCAGAATGGTCAGCGGCAAAACGAAGAATGGCGGCGCGATAAGCTTTCATGGCTTGAAGAGTAGCGCAGTTCAGCGCACCGGCCATGCTGCTCGGCATATGTTGGCTATAGGTAAATTCACTTCGGCAAGCTGCCCTGCACACCTTGCACCAAAAAGTTCATGCTCAGAATCTGCGCGTCTGACAGCGCCTTGCCCGCCGCGATCACAGGCGTGCCCGTGTTGCTGAGCACCGGCGTCTTGCCAGCGGAAAACGGCTGCAGCTTGCCAGCGGCAATGTCTTGTTGCCGAGCCAAGACTTCTTTTTGCACGGCCATCGGCACCTTCGGGCCGAAGTGACCGACGCGCACCATGCCCTCCTTCACGCCGCCCCAGACGTTGCCGCTTTGCCATGTGCCCGCCAGCACCGCACGGGCGCGGCGCGTGTAATAGGCGCCCCACTCGTGCGTCACGGCGATGATCTGCGCGTCTGGCGCCACCAGACGCATGTCGGAGTGGTAGGCCACCGCCATCTTGCCGCGCTCTTGAGCGGCGGTCATCACGGCGTTCGATCCGGTGTGAAAAGCCACCACATCGACGTTCTGGTTGAATAGCGTCATGGCCGCGTCGCGCTCGCGCGTCGGCTCAAACCAAGCGTTCAGCCAAATGACTTTGACCTCGGCGCGCGGGTTGACAGAACGCATGCCCAGCGTGAACGCATTGATGCCCTGCAGCACTTCGGGAATCGGAAAACCCGCGACGTAGCCAGCCAAATTAGTTTGAGTCATGCGGCCGGCGGTGATGCCAGCCAGATAGCGGCCTTCGTAATAGCGCGCGTTGGCGGTGGCCACATTGGCCGCGGTTTTGTAGCCGGTGATGGATTCGAACTTGACGTCCGGAAAATCACGCGCGACTTTGAGGGTCGGCTCCATGTAGCCAAAGCTCGGCGTGAAGATCAGCTTGTTTCCTTGCTGCGCTAAATCACGGATCACGCGCTCGGCGTCTGGGCCTTCGGCGACGTTCTCGATAAATCGGGTTTGCACCTGCTGACCGAGTGCGGATTGCACCGCTTGACGGCCGTTTTCATGTTGCCGCACCCAACCGGCATCGGTGATGGGCGCGACATAGACGAAGCCGATTTTCAGCGGCGTTGATTGAGAAAAAACGGGTGAAATGCAACAGGCGGCCACGAGCGCGGCAGCGAGGTTTTTATACATGGTAGTCCTCTACATGGCCCCGGTGATGTGGAATCCCTCAGCGCCGGGACGCCACCAAGGGGAACTGTATTCTAACGGTCGGCCGTCAGGGCGGCGGCTTCACAGGATAGACCCGAGCCATCCAGCCAAAGGTTGCCGCGCCCCATAACAAGGAGGCCGCAGCGATCTGCAATGACAAGGTGAAGGTTTCGCCAGGCAGTCGCGCGCCGTGCATCAAAACGGCCACCAACGGCGGGCCCACGATCTGCCCCACACCATACGTAGCGGTCATCAAACCCATGAAACTGGCAGCAGTGGCGGGCCGCAAGCGGCGTACTTCCTGCATCGCAAAAAACGTGTTGGCCGTAAAAGGCAGGCCCAATAAAAAGCTGCCCAAAGCAAATCCAAGCAAGCTCGGGCTCCACAAACTGATACCAATGGCGAACGCCTGAATCAAGTAACCACCGACCAACAACCAACGAAAGTCGCCACCCGGCCTGATGCGTGTTGACAACCAAGCACCGGTCATCACACCTACGCCAAAGAGCGGCCAAAAGAGATCGAGCCAATGTGAACTCGGCAAGGCTGCACGCGCGATCACCGGCAAAAAAGTCGCCGTGATGATGTAGCCAAAACCGGCGATGCCGTAAGCCACTGTGAGCAAAAAAATCTCAAAGGAACCGTGATCGACTTTGGCCGCGGCGGGCGTTAAGTCAGCGACTTTTTCCAGGCGCGGCACGAGCGGCTGCAAGCGGTCCTCGCTGCCGCTAAGACTGCGCCAAACCAGCGCCGTCAGCACGAAGGCCAGCAGTCCAAAAATCAACCAGCCGGTGGTCGCCATCCAGTGCCAAACCACCATGCCGCTGGCAGACAGTCCACTCAGCACAATGCCCGCCCCCGGCCCCATATAGATGACACCGCCCATATTGGGAAAGCCAAGACGGGCCAACTGCGACAAACACCAACCCGAGGTGAATACAAAAACCACGCCGCTGGTGACCCCAGCGAGAAAGCGCAGCAGCGGCCACGCCGGCATGTCCGTCCAAGCCATCGCGAGCGTGAGCACACCCGTCGCCAGCAAACCGCCGCGCACCAGCTGCGTGAATGCCAAAGACGGCAGCCGCGGAAAGCGCGCCCACAGCCACGGCTGCAACATGCACAGCAGCGCTCCCACCAAGTACCCAATGTAGTTGGCACTGGCCAGCCAACTGGCCGCCGGTAGATCAATCACACCATCGTTCAGCATCATCGGCAGCAAGGGCGTGAAGGCAAAGCGGCCGATGCCCATGGCCACGCCAAGCGACACCATGCCCGCCAGCGCGATCGTCCAGGGGCTCACAGAAGACTTCATGCGTGTTCAGGCAAAGTTAGCGAAAGGTCGCAAAGGATTCATCCAGCTGGCTGATGAATGCCTGCTTCGCCGATGGCTCGATGAAGCTGGCTTCAAAGCTGTTGCGGGCCAGTGTGTAGGCCTCGACGGCACCCAATGGCAGCGCCGCAAAAGTCCGGGTGAAGTTGTCGTTCATGTAGCCGCCGAAGTAAGCCGGGTCGTCCGAATTGACGGTGGCGGCAATGCCCGCGGCCAGCAGCTGGCCCAGCGTGTGGCTGGCCAGATCAGGGAAGACACACAGCTTGAGATTCGACAGCGGACACACCGTCAGCGCGATGCGGTCTTGCGCCAGCCGCTGCATCAAGGCCGCGTCATGGGTTGACTGCACGCCATGGTCAATGCGCTCGACCTTGAGCAGGTCTAGCGCCGTCCAGACATACGCTGGCGGGCCTTCTTCGCCGGCATGCGCCACCAACCGAAACCCGAGCTGCCGGCAACGCGCAAAAACACGCGCAAATTTTTCCGGCGGGTTACCGACTTCACCCGAATCGAGACCGATGCCGACGATGTGATCGCGAAACGGCAGCGCCTGCTCCAGCGTGGCAAAAGCGTCTTCTTCGCTCAGATGCCGCAAAAAACACATGATCAGCAAACCACTCACGCCCAGCTCGGCCTTGGCATCGACACAAGCGCGGTGCAACCCTTTGACCACGGTGTCCATCGCGACGCCGCGCGCGGTGTGTGTCTGCGGATCAAAGAACAGCTCAGCGTGCAGCACATGGTCTTCGGCAGCTTTGACGAAGTAAGCGCGTGCCATGTCGTAGAAGTCTTGCTCGGTCAACAGCACGCTGGCGCCGGCGTAATAAATATCCAGAAAGCTTTGCAGGTTGCTGAAGGCGTAAGCCCTACGCAGCGCCTCCACGTTGGCATAAGGAAAGCGCACACCATTGCGTTGGGCCAGCGCAAAAATCAACTCTGGCTCGAGCGAGCCTTCAATGTGAATGTGCAGCTCCGCCTTCGGCATAAGCTGGAGCAGTTCAGGCAAGCGGTCGGCGGCAATAGGTCGGATCAAGGTCATCATGGGCTTTCAAAGACTGCTCAGTGTCGTCGCAAACAAAAACAGCTGCCCTAGAGCAGCTGTTTTTGGAGGTTCAGCAAAGGCTGACTCAGTTGCCTGGCACCTTGCCCTCAACGCCTTTGACGTAGGTCTTCAGACCGCCGAGGAATTTGTCATCGGCAACGACATCTTTAGCGATCAACACCTTGCCGGTGTTGTCCATGATCGGGCCTTTCCAAATGGCGAAGCTGCCATCCTTCAGACCGACTTTGATCTCATCGACACGTTTTTTAGTCTCATCAGGCACATCAGCGGCCACAGACACCATGTCAATCGCGCCTTCTTTCACGCCCCACCAAGCTTGACCGGTAGACCATTTGCCTTCAAGCGCTTCGCCCACGGCTTTGACGTAGTAAGGACCCCAGTTGATGATCGCCGAACCTAGGTGGGCCTTGGGGCCGTAAGCGGTCATGTCGGAATCCCAACCGAAGGCGCGCTTGCCCATTTTTTCGGCGGTCTGCAGCACGGCCGACGAGTCGGTGTTCTGGAACAACACGTCAGCGCCGCCGTTGATCAGCGCGGTGGCGGCTTCGGTTTCTTTCGGTGGATTGAACCACTCGTTGACCCAGACGACTTTGGTCTTGACTTTCGGATTGACCGACTGCGCGCCCAGCGTGAAGCTGTTGATATTGCGCACCACTTCAGGGATGGGCACCGAGCCGACCACACCAAGCGTGCCGGTCTTGCTCATCTTGCCGGCGATCACGCCAGCCAGATAAGCGCCTTCATAAGTGCGGCTGTCATAGGTGCGCATGTTATCGGCGGTTTTGTAGCCGGTGGCATGCTCAAACTTGACGTCTTTGAAATCAGCCGCGGCTTTGAGCATGGGCTCCATGTAGCCAAAGGTCGTGCCAAAAATCAGCTTATTGCCTTGACCGGCCATGTCGCGCAGGACGCGCTCAGCATCGGCTGACTCAGGCACTTTTTCGACAAAGCTGGTGACGACTTTGTCGCCGTAAGCGGCTTCAACGGCTTTGCGGCCGTTGTCGTGCGCGAAGGTCCAGCCGCCGTCGCCAACGGGGCCAACGTAGGCAAAAGCGATTTTGAGCGGTTCCGCCTTGGCCGGTGCAGCCACAGGTGCTGGCGCCGGTGGCTCTTCTTTTTTACCGCAGCCCACCAGGGCTGCAGCAGCCACTGCAGAAATTGCAGCGAACTTGAGCAAGGAACGTTTTTGCAGATCAGTCATGTCGTCTCCAGTAGCGACGGTTACGAAAAATGAACCCCCTGAAGGGTCCGGAAAAAACACAGTCAAAACACAATGACGTCAAGATCAGGCGCCCGGATGAAAGGGCTTGCCAATTGAGGACGGCATGTTCAGGCGGATCCACTGCGGGTTGCGTGAGATTAGCACCAGCACGACGATGGTGGCCAGATACGGCAACATCGTCAAGAACTGGCTCGGAATATCAACCCCCAAACCCTGCAAGTGAAACTGCAGCATGGTCACACCGCCAAACAAATAAGCACCTAGCAAAACGCGTGCCGGACGCCAGGTCGCGAAGGTGGTGAGGGCCAACGCAATCCAGCCCTTGCCGGCGATCATGCCCTCGACCCACAAGGGCGTGTAGACCACCGACACATAAGCACCCGCCAAGCCGCACAGCGAACCGCCGACCATCACCGCGGCCAGCCGAATGCGTCGCACCGGATAACCCAGCGCATGAGCCGATTCAGGGCTCTCGCCAACCGAGCGCAAGACCAGTCCGGCGCGAGTCCGATACAAAAACCAAATGAGGCCCAAGGTCAAAGCGATGGTCAGGTAGACCATTGGATGCTGACGAAAAAATGCCGGGCCGACAAACGGCAGGTCTGACAGAAACGGAATCGTGTACTTGCTGAGTTCGGGCAGCTTTTCTTGCACGTAGCGCGTGCCGGCAAAGGCGGAGAAGCCCGCCCCAAACAAGCTCAGCGCCAAACCGGTGGCGTACTGGTTGGTGTTGAGCCAGATCACCAACACGCCAAACAAGCCCGCCAATAATGCGCCAGCCAACATGCCAGCACCAAAGCCCAGCCAGCTGTTGCCGGTGTGCACCACGGTGACAAAACCGGCCAACGCTGCGCACAGCATCATGCCTTCCGCGCCCAAATTGACGATGCCGGCTTTCTCGTTGATGAGCAGCCCTAGCGCTGCAATGGCCAGCACGGTGCCGGCGCTCAGGGTGGCTGCGAGCAGCAAGGCCGTTGAGTCCATCAGCGAGCCCCCGATTTGATTTTGATGCGGTAAGCGATCAAGGTGTCGCAGGCCAGCAGGCTGAACAGCAGCAAGCCCTGGAACACACCGGTGAGCGATTTCGGCAGACCCAAACGCGACTGCGCCAATTCCCCGCCAATGTAAAACATGCTCATGAGCAGCGCCGAAAAGACGATGCCGACCGGGTGCAAGCGCCCGACAAAGGCGACGATGATGGCCGCAAAACCGTAGCCCGCCGGCACATACGGCGAGAGCTGGCCAATCGGGCCGGCGACTTCAAGTGCGCCGGCCACACCGGCCGCGCCGCCCGACACCAAGAGCGCCACCCACAACGCCTTGCGCGACGAAAACCCGGCGTAGCGCGCCGCGGCTGGTGCCAAACCGCCCACCTGCTGCGCAAAGCCGGCATAGGTGCGGTACAGATAAAGCCACAGCGCAGCGGCACCAGCCAAGGCCAGCAAGATGCCGATGTTGACCCGCGATCCCGCCATCAGCCGGGGAATTTGCGTAGCCGAATCAAAGGTCTTGGTTTGCGGAAAGTTGTAGCCAGCCGGGTCTTTCCAAGGGCCATAAACGAGGTAACTCAGCACCATGTCGGCCACATACACCAGCATCAAGCTGACCAAAATTTCGTTGGCATTGAAACGGTCTCGCAACAGCGCCGTGATGCCGGACCAGAGCATGCCGCCGAGCGCCCCGGCCAGCACAATCGCAGGGATGATCCAAGCACCCGTTGACTTGTCAGCCAGCATCGCCACGCCGCCAGCCGTTACCGCGCCGATGATGAATTGACCTTCCGCACCAATGTTCCAGACGTTGGAGCGAAAACACACCGCCAGCCCCAGCGCGATGATCAACAGCGGCGTGGCTTTGACCATCAACTCACCCAGCGCATAAGCGCTGCGAATCGGTTCCCAGAAAAACACACGCAAGCCTTGCACGGGGTCTTTGCCGAGCGCGATGAACAACAACACGCCGATCACGACGGTGATCAGCAGCGCCAGCACCGGCGACAAATAACCCCAGGTGCGCGAGGCGTATGGCCGCGCTTCGAGTTGCAGCCGAAGCTTGAAAAAATCAGCCATGCGGCGCTCCTCCTTGCGTGGATGCTTCGTCATGCGCTTCATCTCGCCAGAGGCCACTCATCCACAGACCCACGCGCTCGACCGTGGCCTCTGCACGCGGCAGCGACGGAGAGGTTTGGCCCTTGGCCATGACATACAGGCGGTCGCAGATTTCAAACAATTCTTCAAGCTCTTCGCTCACCACCAAGACCGCACAACCAGCATCGCGCAGCTTGAGAATCTCACCGCGAATCTGCGCCGCCGCACCGACGTCAACACCCCAGGTTGGCTGAGAAACGATCAACAACTCAGGGCCGGCTTCGATCTCACGACCGACGATGAACTTTTGCAAATTTCCGCCTGACAAAGACCGTGCTGGCGCATCCGGCCCACCGGCCTTGACATTGAAGCGCCGAATGATGCCTTCCGCCTGCGCCTGCAATGTGCCCAGCCTCAGCCAGCCACCACGACCGACCGCATCGCGCCGCGTCAGCAACAGGTTTTGTGCGAGGCCGAGCGACGGCACCGCGCCGCGTCCCAACCGCTCTTCAGGCACAAAATGCACGCCACGGTCCCGGCGCTGCATCGGGTCGCGTTTGCCGACCGGCTCGGCCTTGACTTGAATCGCCTCAGCGGGTGCCCGCGTGTCTTCACCCGACAGCGCATAAAGAAGTTCTTTTTGGCCGTTGCCGGAGACGCCGGCAATGCCGACCACCTCGCCGGCCCGAACGTCCAAGGTGATGCGATCCAGATCAACGCCAAACTGGTCTTCACGCGCAAGGCTCAGCGCCCGCACCTGCAACACCACCGCACCGGCGTGCAAGGCGCGGTGTTCCAATGCTGGCGGCTCAGCGCCAATCATCAGGCGACTCAATGACGCGTTGGACTCTTGCTGCGGGTCGCAAACGCCGGTGACCTTGCCACCGCGGAGCACCGTGCAGGCGGTGCACAAGGCGCGAATTTCATGCAGCTTGTGGCTGATGTACAAAATGCTGCAGCCACGCGCGGCCAGCAGCCGCAAAGTGACGAAGAGTTTGTCAACCGCCTGCGGTGTCAACACCGAGGTTGGTTCGTCCAAGATCAACAACTTCGGATGGGTCAGCAGCGCGCGCACAATCTCGACCCGCTGGCGCTCACCCACGCTGAGCGTGTGCACCGGCCGAGACGGGTCCAATTGCAAACCGTATTCTTCGGTGGTGGCGGCCATCTGCGCCGACACCTCGGCCAGACTCAACTGTTTGTCGAGCCCCAGCCAGACGTTCTCTGCCACGGTCAGCGTTTCAAACAAATTGAAGTGCTGAAACACCATGCTGATGCCCAGCGCCCGGGCTTCTTGTGGATTGCGAATCGTCACGGCCACGCCGTCGACCATGACGCTGCCCGCATCGGGTTTGACCGAGCCGTAAATGATCTTCATCAGCGTCGATTTACCCGCACCGTTTTCACCCAGCACGGCATGGATTTCGCCCGGCTGCACCGTCAACGACACGTCGCTGTTGGCCACCACGGCCGGGTAGCTTTTGGTGATGCCGTGCAGTTGCAGCCGTGGGCTGGCCGATGCCGTTTTATGCATGTTTGGGCTCTTCTTTTCTGAGCGCCATGGCCACGGCGCGCACCCGCTCGCGCAGCCACTTGGCGGAGTTGGAGGCGTGTGAGCGTTCGTGCCAGAGTTGGTAATACATCATGCGGGGGAATTCAATCGGGCAAGGCAATATTTTCAGGGCCAGCACGTCGCTGTAGCGTTCGCAATACTGTCGGCCGGTGGTCAGTACCAGCAAACTTGATGCCACCATCGCCGGGATCAGTCCAAAATGTGGGCAACGCGCCATGATATTGCGCTGCAGGCCGAGCTGCTCCAAGTGGTCATCGATCACGCCTTTAGCGCCGAGGTGCGTCGGCGTGGGCGCAATGTGCTCAGCTTCCAGCCAGCTCTTGACATCCCAGCCACGCCGCACAGCAGGGTGCTCGCGAGAGACTAAGCACACCACTTCGTCGCCAAACAATCGCCCCATGTGCAAGTCATCCGGCGGCGCGGCCCAGTTGCCAATGACGATGTCAATGTCGCCTTGGGCTAAGTGCGCGCGGTAATCGGACTCTGGCGACAAACCCCGCATCTCAATCCGGCAGTGCGGCGCTTGCGACTTGATTTGTGCCACCAGCTGCGGCAAAAACAAGGGGTCGAGGTAGTCGCTCGCCGCCAGACTGAAAACAGTTTTGGCGGTGGCCGGATCAAAACCACGGGCATCGCTGAACATCACTTCGGCGGCGCGCAAGATGCTGGCCGAAGGTCCGATCATGCGCAGGCCCGCATCGGTCGGCACCATTCCGGCGCCTGAGCGCACCAACAACGGGTCCCCCGCCAAGTCGCGCAGGCGCCGCAACGCCGCGCTGACAGCGGGTTGGTACATTCCAAGACGGATGGCTGCGCGCGAAACGCTGCGTTCTGTGAGCACGGTGTTCAAGACCCTGATGAGATGGAGGTCTATCTTGTCGAAAAGCGCCTGATCATTCATACCTGTTCAAACATGCGGTTGATATGCCGATCCGTATGCCGACGTTTGCTTGATTGTTTACCCTGACCCACATATGCCCACCCCCAAAAGTCAAACCATTCAATTCCTGAGGCGCGGCGAAGTCGTTTCGCTGAACAATGTACCACCCACCCGTACGCTGCTGGAGGTCTTACGCGAAGACTTGGCCTGCACTGGCACCAAAGAAGGCTGCGGCGAAGGCGACTGCGGGGCCTGCACGGTGGTACTTGGCGAGGCCGAGGGTGACCAACTGACGTTCAAGGCCGTCAACAGCTGCATTCGCATGGCCCATTCGGTGCATGGGCTGGCACTGTGGACAGTAGAAGACCTGAGCGCTACGAACGCAGCCAGCCAACACCCGGCGCAAGAAGCCATGGTTCAGTGCCATGCCTCGCAGTGCGGTTTTTGCACGCCCGGTTTTGTCATGAGTCTGTTTGGCATGTACCAAAACCACGTTGTGAAGGGTCAAGCGATCACCCGCGAACTCGCCCAAACAGAGCTCTCTGGCAACCTGTGCCGCTGCACCGGCTACCGGCCGATTTTGGACGCGGCGCAGCAGATGGCCAGCTTGCCGCCAGTGCGGCTAGACCACCAAGCCATCACTCGCCAACTCGCCGAGATTCAGCCGCAAGCACCTAGCGCCAACAGTCCCTACAAAGCCTACCAAATGCCCGGCACGCTGGCAGAGTTGCTGGCTACCCGCGCCGCGCAACCCCAAGCCCAACTGGTGGCCGGCTGCACCGATGTCGGACTGTGGGTGACCAAGAGGCACAAGCAGTTTGATGCCGTGATCGATGTCAGCCGCGTGGCCGAACTCCGGCGCATTGAACAGCGCTGCAGCGACTTGGTGATTGGCGCTGCCGCCACTTTGCAAGACGCCTTTACCGCTTTGCTTCAAAGTTGGCCAGAACTCAAAAACTTTGCCGCGCGCTTTGCCGGTTTGCCGGTGCGCAACTCGGGCACGTTGGGCGGCAACGTCGCCAATGGCTCCCCCATCGGCGACTCGATGCCGCTGCTGATTGCCCTGAAAAGCCGCATCGTGCTCGCCAGCGTGCGCGGCGAACGCGAGATGCCGCTGGAAGACTTCTACACCGGGTATCGCCAGAACCTGCTGGCGGCCGATGAAGTGGTGGCGTTCATCAAAGTGCCTTTGCCAGCGTCTTCGTCTCAAACTTCTTGGCTGCGCGCCTACAAAATCTCCAAGCGCTACGACGACGATATTTCGGCCGTCTGTCTGGTGTTGAATCTGACGCTGGATGCTGGCATGGTCAGTGACATCTCGATTGGCGCGGGAGGTGTTGCCGCCACGCCGGTGCGCGCCCGGCAAACCGAAGCCGCGCTGCGTGACCAACCGTGGTCGCAGGCCAGCGTGCAAGCGGCCATGCTGACCCTGCGCGCCGAGTTCGAACCGATTTCGGACATGCGTGCATCGTCCAGCTATCGCAGGCAAGTGCTGGGCAATTTGTTGCAACGCTTCTGGCTGGAAAGCCAAGGCGAGCAGCACATCAACCTCGAGGCGTTCAAGTTGGAGGCACTGTCATGACCGCACCGACTTCAGCCGCCGGTCAATCGCATTTTCATGAAAGCGCCAGAGCGCAAGTCGCCGGTGCAGCGAACTACATCGACGACATTCCGGAAGTCAAAGGCACGCTGTTTGCCGCACCCATTTTGTCAACCGTGGCGCACGGTAAATTGCTGGGCGTTGATGCGACGGCTGCGCTGGCCATGCCCGGCGTGCGCGGAGTGGTGCTGGCGGCCGACGTGCCGGGCGATCCGCTGTTGGCCACTTTTGTGCATGACGAACCGGTCTTTGCTGTAGACCTTGTCGAGCACGTCGGCCAAGTCATCGGCCTCGTGGTGGCGAAAACGGTGATGCAGGCTCGGCACGCAGCCCGCAAAGTTGTGTTAAGCATTGAAGCCTTGCCCGCCGTGCTGACGGTGCAAGAAGCACTGGCCGCAAAAAATTTCGTACTTCCACCTGTGGTGGTCAGGCGCGGTGCGGCTGACGCGGCCTTGGCGCGCGCGCCACACACTTTGAGCGGCGCGCTGGAAGTCGGCGGGCAAGAGCATTTCTACCTAGAGGGCCAGATCGCCTACGTGCTGCCGCAAGAGCAAAACCAGTGGTTGGTGTACTCGAGTACGCAGCACCCTGGCGAGGCTCAGCACTGGGTCTCGCACGCGCTCGGTATTGACAACAACGCGGTGCGCGTCGAATGCCGGCGCATGGGCGGCGGCTTCGGCGGCAAAGAAACACAAAGCGGCCACATGGCCGTCTGGGCGGCCTTGGCCGCGCTCAAATTTGGCAAACCCGTCAAGCTGCGCATGGACCGCGACGATGACTTTCTGGTCACCGGTAAACGGCATCCGTTTGCCTACGAGTACACGGCCGGCTTTGACGACAGCGGCAGACTCTGCGGCTTGAAATTGATGATGGCGGCGAACTGCGGCTTCTGCTCTGACCTCAGCGGACAGGTCGCCGACCGCGCCATTTTTCATGCCGACAATGCCTACTTTTTAGAAGACGTCGACATCAGCTCTTACCGCTGCAAAACGAACACGCAAAGCCACACGGCATTTCGCGGCTTCGGTGGGCCGCAGGGCATGATCGTCATCGAGAATATTCTGGGTGACATCGCGCGGCATCTGGGTCTGGACCCGCTCGACGTGCGGCTGCGCAACCTCTACAGCGACGAGGCATCTAGCGGTACCGGCCTGCGCGACACAACCCACTACGGCATGCAGGTTGAAGACAACATCCTCGCGCCGCTGATCAACACCCTGGCAACATCCGCCGACTACCGGCAGCGCCGCAACGCCATCGCCGAATGGAACGCCAGCAGCAGCGTCATCAAACGCGGGTTGGCGTTGACGCCCGTGAAGTTCGGTATTTCCTTCACGGCCACGCTGTTCAACCAAGCCGGCGCGCTGGTGCACGTCTACACCGACGGCAGCGTGCAGGCCAACCACGGTGGCACCGAAATGGGTCAGGGCCTGAACACCAAAGTGGGGCAAATCGTCGCCGACGAACTCGGTGTGCTGTTCGAACAAGTACTGGTCACGGCCAGTGACACCAGTAAAATCCCGAACGCCTCGGCCACTGCGGCTTCAGCCGGTACCGACCTCAACGCCCGCGCCGCTCAATACGCCGCCCGCAACGTGCGCAACAACTTAGCGCAGTTTGTCGCCGGACTCGACAGCTGCGGCGCTGGCGCCGTGCGCTTTGTGGCCGGCGACGTGATCTCCCCAACACTAACGCGCCCCTTCAAAGACGTGGTGCGACTGGCCTACGCCAACCGCATTCAGTTGTGGAGCGACGGCTTTTACCGCACGCCCAAAATCCATTACGACAAAACAACCCTGACCGGTCGGCCGTTTTATTACTTTGCCTACGGTGCGGCCTGCACCGAAGTTGCCATCGACACGCTGACCGGCGAAAGCCGCGTGCTCAAAGTCGACATCCTGCATGACGTGGGCACCAGCATCAACCCGGCGATTGACATCGGGCAAATTGAAGGTGGCTTCATCCAAGGCATGGGCTGGCTGACCACCGAGCAGCTGGTCTGGAACGACAAGGGCCAGCTCAGCACACACGCCCCCAGCACCTACAAAATACCCGCTACGGGCGACGTGCCAGAACACTTCAAGATTGCGCTGTGGCCAGAGGCCAACCGTGAGGACAACGTCTTCGGCAGCAAGGCTGTGGGCGAGCCGCCCTTCATGCTGGCAATCAGTGTCTATGAGGCACTGAAAGACGCGGTGGGTTGCACCGCACCGGCCCGCCAACGAGTGCAACTGCGCGCACCGGCCACCGCTGAAAACGTGCTGCAGGCGTTGAGCTTGACTCAAGCGTCAGACTAACGGCCGGGCCACAAGTCCCACAGCATCATCAGCACGGCCAGGCTCATGATGCCTGCGCCTAGCCAGCCAAACCAGCGCGTTTTAACGCCTGAGATGAAGGGACCCATGACGGTCTTGTTGCTCGCCAGCAGCATCAGGCCGACCATGATCGGTGCAGCCACCACGCCGTTGATGATGGCGCTCCAATAAAGTGCTTTCATCGGGTCAATCGACGTGAAACTCAAGCCGGTGCCAACCAGCGTGGCCACGGCAATGATGGTGTAAAAACGCTTGGCTTCGTACCAGCGGCGCTGCAGTCCCTCGGGCCAGCCAAAGGCTTCGGCCACGGCATAGGCGGCCGACGACGCCAGCACCGGCACCGCCAGCAAGCCCGTACCAATCACCCCGCCGGCAAACAACATGAAGGCGAAGTCGCCGGCCAGTGGCTTCAGGGCCAGTGCCGCCTGCGACGCTGAGGTGATGTCGCGAATACCCGCGCCATACAACACCACGGCAGCCATCACCATGATGAAAAAAGCGATTAAGTTAGAAAAACACATGCCGGCGATGGTGTCGCGCCGCACGCGCTGAAGGTCCCGGCCAATCGCTGACACACAGCTGCTAGCTTGACCCTTGAGGCGCAGCTCTTCAACTTCTTGCGAGGCTTGCCAGAAGAACAAATACGGCGAAAGGGTTGTGCCCAGCAACGCCACCAACATCATCCAGTACGCCGACGACCACTGCAGTTGAGGAATCACCAAATCGTGCAGCACCTGCACCCACGGCACTTGCACCGTGAAGATGGCCATCACGTAAGCAAAGAGAAACAGCGTCAGCCACTTGAGGATGGGCGCCAACCGGCGGTAAGGCACAAAGATTTGCAGAAGCACCGTGAGCAACCCAAACAACACCGCATGAAAATGCCTATCACCGCCCAGCACCAACTGCAAAGCCTCTCCCATCGCCGCAATGTCAGCCGCAATATTGATGGTGTTAGCCAGCGTCAGCAAGACCACCACCAACAGCAAAAAAGAGCGCGGCGTGTGCTCGCGTAAATTAGCCGCCAGCCCCTTGCCGGTGACCCGGCCAATGCGGGCGCTCACCAGCTGAATTGCAATCATGAACGGCAGCGACAAAAAAACCGTCCAGATCAGCCCGGTGCCAAACTGCGCGCCAGCCTGGGTGTAGGTGGCAATACCGGAAGGGTCGTCGTCCGCCGCGCCCGTGACCACGCCAGGGCCAACTCGGCGCAAAAATGACGGTATCAGTTTGGGCATGATGGGCAGTCTAGCAAGGCTGCATATGAATCAACAGAAGTCCAAAAATCGCAAAAATGGCAGCTCTCACGCCAAAAAACGGCGATAGTGCATATAAATTAAGTTATAGATGTTAAATTGACAATATATGCCTGAAAACCGCTATGAACCAACGCAAGCTGGCACAACTCATGCATAGTAGATTTCCGAACAGCGCCCGCTGCTTCGACATTCACGCACAACAACAGGATCCATCATGAAAACCGTGTCTCGTTTCACCGCCATTGCCGCCGTCTTGCTTGCCAGCACAAGCGTTTTCGCCGCCGACTGGAGCAGCAACTCCATCACCTACACCTACGCGCCGCACCAGTCTGAACCGGGTGTTTCGGACAAAGTGGCGAAAAACATCATGACTTTCACCCACGTGAGTGGTGACAAGCTTGGCACCAACCTGTTCAACATTGACTTGCTCAAATCGAACAGTGCAGACCCAGCCAATGGAAATGCTCAAGGTGCCCAAGAGTGGTACGGCTTTTACCAGCGGAACTTTTCCTTGAACGCCATGACGGGCAACAAAACCGGCTACGGCTTTGCCAAAGATCTGAATCTAACGGCTCGCGTCGACGCTGGTGCCAAAAATACTTACTTTGCGCCTGCGCCGCGCAAGTTGCATCTGGGTATGTCGGCCGCCATGCCCGTCAGCGCTGGCTTCTGGGACATCGGCGTTGCAGCTTACAAAGAATCTAACAACAACGGTGTCGTCGGCAAGTCTGTTTCGTTTGATGTTGCGCCAGCGCTGAACTCGGCTTGGGCGATCCCCGTCGGCGGTATCGGCACTTTCGGCGGTTTCGCCAGCATCGTCGGCCCCAAAGGAAAAGACGGTTTCGGAGCTGAAACGGCCACGGAAACCCTGATTCGCGCCACCTTCATGTTTGACGTGATGGGCCCTAAAAGCGGTCTGAGCGCAGGCGTCGGCGTTGAATACTGGAACAACAAATTTGGTTGCGACAGCAGCCTCGCTGCAAATGGCGACAAGTGCAAAGCCACCACACCGCTGGTGATGGTGTCCTACAAGCTGTAATCGATCTTCAAAGACCTGACAAAAGGCGGTCGGAGCTTTCGCTCCGACCGCCTTTTTCATGGGCATGCACAAGTGCTGCCTGTGTCAGATGCCGGCGCCTACAAAATCAAAATCGCCCTGAAATCATTCACGTTGGTGTGTGTCGGCCCGGTGATGACCAGGTCCCCCAACGGCTCAAAATAACCGTAGGCATCATTGCGGTCTAGGTAGCGGTCGATTTTCATGCTGGCGGCTTGGGCACGGGCCAGCGTGTCTGGCGCGACGAAGGCACCGGCGTTGTCTTCGAGGCCGTCAATGCCGTCCGTGTCTGCTGCCAATGCGTGAATGCCTGACTGGCCCTGCAATCCGAGCGCCAGCCCCATGCAAAATTCGCCTGCCCGACCACCCCGCCCGCGTTTTTTCTGATCGTCACCCGCCGTCTGCGGACGTACCGTCACGGTGGTTTCACCACCGCTCAAAATCACGCAGGGTGCTTCAAACGGTTGGCCTTTTTGGTTCACGGCGCGCGCCAATGCCGCATGCACCTTGCCAACTTCGCGGGACTCGCCTTCTATCTCGTCACTCAGGATGTAGGCCTTCAAGCCGGCCGCGCGTGCCACCTCGGCGGCGGCTTCCAAGCTTTGCTGCGGCGTCGCGATCAGATGAACTTCATGACCCTTGAAAACAGCATCGCCGGGCTTCGGGGTTTCGAGCGCACCGCTTTCAAGATCGGCACGCAGCGCGGCTGGCACTTCAATGACGTAGCGCTGCAAGATCGCCAACGCGTCCGCGCAGGTCGTGGCGTCTGGCACGGTCGGCCCGCTGGCGATGATGGACGGGTCGTCGCCGGGCACGTCACTGATGGTCAAGGTGACCACCCGCGCCGGTGCGCAAGCTGCTGCCAACCGACCACCCTTGATGCGCGACAGGTGTTTGCGCAGGCAATTCATCTCACTGATATTGGCGCCGCTGTTCAGCAACTCTTTGTTGATGCGCTGCTTGTCTTCCAGATTCAGGCCTTCTGCCGGCAACGTCAACAGCGCAGAACCACCGCCTGAAATCAAGCACAACACCAGATCGTTTTCAGTCAAGCCTTGCACCATGGCCAAGATGCGTTCGGCCGCGGCCAGCCCGGCAGCATCCGGCACCGGGTGCGCAGCTTCGACGATCTCGATGCGCGACTTCAGCCCCACAGGGCGCGGTGGAATGTGCTGATAGCGCGTGACCACCAACCCTTCCAAGGGTGCGTCGGCGGGCCAGAGCGCTTCAACCGCCTGCGCCATGGAACCGCCCGCCTTGCCAGCGCCAATCACGATGGTGCGGCCGCCACTTTCAGGGCTGGGCGGTGACGGCAAAAAAGCCGCCGTGTTGTGCAGCGGCAAGGCGCGCAACACGGCAGCTTGGTAAAGACTCAACAAAAATTCTCGCGGCTGGTCTTGCGGCGACAGGGCTGCACGGGTGATGTGTGAAGACATGTGTTGCAGCCGACCGTTAACTGGCCAGCAGCGTCATTTCGGCGTACAAGTCGGCCTTGCCTTCAAACCCAATACCGACCAGCGCCGGCAGCGTCACCAGACTGTTTTCCACTTTCACGCCATCCGGAAAACCGCCATAAGGTTGGAACAAATCGGGGTAACTTTCATTGCCGCCCAAACCCAGACCAGCCGCAATGGCCAGCGACATCTGATGCCCACCATGGGGAATGCAGCGGCTGGCCGACCAGCCGTGCTCACGCAGCATGTCCAACGTGCGCAAGTACTCGACCAAACCGTAGCTCAACGCGCAGTCAAACTGCAGCCAATCGCGGTCGGGTCGCATGCCGCCGTAGCGGATCAAATTGCGGGCGTCTTGCATCGAGAAAAGATTCTCACCAGTGGCCATGGCGGGCGCGTAATGCGGTGCCAGCTCAGCCTGCAAAGCGTAGTCGAGTGGGTCGCCGGCTTCCTCGTACCAAAACAAGTTGTAGCCGGCCATGGCCTTGGCATAAGCCACCGCCGTGGGCAAATCAAAGCGGCCATTGGCGTCCACGGCCAAGCGTTGCCCGGGGCCGAGCAGCTTGAGCACGGCTTCGATGCGCTGGCAGTCTTCAGCGAGTGGCGCACCACCAATCTTCATCTTGACCACCGAATAACCGCGGTCTAGGTAACTCTGCATTTCCCCGGTCAAGCCTTCCAGCCCTTTGCCGGGCCAGTAGTAGCCGCCCGCGGCATAGACAAACACCTGCCGGTTGGCCGTGCCGTTGCCATAACGCTCGGCCAGCAGTTGGTACAGCGGCTTGTTGGCGATCTTGGCCACAGCGTCCCACACCGCCATGTCGATGGTGCCGACCGCCACCGAGCGCTCGCCGTGGCCGCCCGGTTTTTCGTTGTTCATCAAGGTCGCCCAAACCTTGTGAGGGTCGATGTTGTCTTCTGTGTCGTCAAGCAAACTGGCCGGATCAGCGTCGAGCACGCGCGGAATAAAACGCTCGCGCATCAAAGCGCCCTGCCCGTAGCGACCGTTTGAATTGAAGCCGTAACCGATGACCGGTTTGCCGTCCCGCATCACGTCGGTGACCACAGCCACCAGACTCAAGGTCATCTTCGAAAAATCAATATAAGCGTTGCGGATGTTCGACTTTATCGGGCGTGTGGACTCGCGGATTTCGGTGATTTTCAAAGCAGGTTTCCAGTTTCAACGCATTGAATAGCTGCCCCCGCGAACGGCAGCAGCGCTTATTTTCTAGCGATATTCAAAAGAGTTTGATTTTGTCACGGTCAATGCCGCGGTGAGCACCGCATGTATCAGCGCACGCGCGCACCACCTTCAAACCAGCGGGCCACCAAAGCCCGCTCGTCGTCGGTGATGCCAGTGGCGTTGTTCATCGGCATGATCTTGCTGACCACCACCTGTTGGTACACCGCTTGTGCATGTAGCTCGACGGCTTCAGGCGAATCAACGCGCAGGTTCTTCATCTGAACCTGCTCACCGTGGCACATGTAGCAACGCTGCGCCAGCACGGGTTGCAACATCTGATAGGTGACGACCGCAGGCACAGCGCTGGCCGCCGCACGCGGTGCGGGTTTGAGCCAAACGATGGTGGCAAGAATGACCGCCACGCCGACCAGCGCGTAGGCCAACGGGTTGCCGTTGCGACCGAGCTTGTAGCCGTGACGCAGCACAAAAAATTGGCGAATCGCCGCACCGGCGAACATCATCAGAATCAGCACCAGCCAGTTCTGCGGATGACTCCACGTGAAGCTGTAATGGTTGCTGAGCATGGCGAACAGCACCGGCAGCGTGAAGTAGGTGTTGTGCACACTGCGTTGCTTGCCTCGCTGGCCGTGCACAGGATCGACCGGCTCACCCGCCTTGATGCAGGCCACCACCGTGCGCTGGCCGGGAATGATCCAGAAAAACACATTGGCGCTCATGGCTGTGGCGATCATGGCACCGACCAGCAAGAAAGCTGCACGCCCGGCAAACAAATGGCAGGCCAGCCAAGAGGCCACGCACACCAGCACCAAGACGCCTGCACCGACCCATGCATCGGCATTTTTGCGCTGACCCATGACGCGGCAAATCCCGTCGTACACCAGCCAAAACGCCACCAAAAAGGACAGTGCCGCCGCACCGGCAGCCACCGGCGACCAATCCATCAGCGATTTATCAATCAGGTACGTGCTGGCCTGCCACAGGTAAGACACCGTGAACAATGCCATGCCGGTGAGCCAAGTGCTGTAGGCCTCCCAGTAAAACCAATGCAGATGGGCCGGCATTTGCGGCGGCTTCAGGGCGAACTTGACCGGGTGGTAAAAACCGCCGCCATGCACCGCCCAGAGCTCGCCGCTGACACCCTGCTTTTTCAGGTCTTCGTCCACCGGCGGTGTCAGGCTGGAGTCCAGAAAGACGAAATAAAAGGAGGAGCCAATCCAAGCGATGGCAGTGAGCACGTGGACCCAACGCAGCAGCAGGTTGGCCCAGTCGAGAAGATAAGTTTCCATGGTGTTGACCTAGCAATCCCTATGCCTTGCCTGCGAAACGGATTCGCACCAGCCAGACATGGTTGTTGGACTGCTCACCACTGCGGGCGCTGTAAGCAGCATGGACCGCGACACTGGAATGAGATTCCGGCTCCGCTGCGGTCTTGCGGCTTGGAGTGTATACAAAATTTGCGGCTAAGCGGCAGTCCGCTGCGTCACTTGGCGCAATCCTGCCAGCGCCGGCGCCAACACGGTCATGTCAGCGTCTGCCGCATACACCGCATAAGCCGGGTACAAAAACTCAGGCGCCCCAGGCACCCGGTGCAGCCGCCCCTCTCGCAGGTGTTTCTGCACCACGTTTTGCCTGAAATAACCGGCGCCGCCCACAGCCAGCAGGTACTCCAAGCCGAGTGGCCCAAAACTGGTAGAGAGTCCGACGCTGGACAGCGCCGGGAACGCCAAGCTGTGTTGCGCCGCGAACTCGCTGCCCCAGTCGACATACACATACTCGGCTGCTTGCGGCGGCACTGGGTTGGGCGAGGTGCTCAGCAGCACCAGCTTTTCCTCGATCAGCAACTCAATGCGCAGACCTGTCCGTTGCCGCGGTGCGTAGGCAATCACGATGTCCAGCGTGCCATGGGCAACGCGCTCCAGCAGGTCGTCGGCGACACCGACATCGGTGTGCAAAGCGAGGTCAGGGGCGCTCTGGCGCATCCACAGCAGCCAATCGAGCATCAACGGATGCCACAGACTGATTTCGCAACCCAGCGTCACCAGCGCCCGGCGCCCAGGCGGCACCGCCATCTGCTGACGCGCCCGCTCCCAAACCTGCACCAAGGTCATGGCATGACGCACAAACTGTTCACCGGCCGGGGTCAGTGAAGCGCCTGCCTTGTTGCGCACAAACAGCTGACGGCCAAGCAATTCCTCCAGCGTTTTCACGCGCGCACTGACCGCTGTCTGCGTCACATGCAGGCGCTCTGCAGCTTGGGCAAAGCTGTGACTAGAGACGATCTCCAGAAAGGTACGGGCGAGGTTGATGTCCATGCGTGCTGGCCTTCCAAGCTAACTTATAAATGAAAAATAATGCACTCAAACCAAATATAAGTCGTTTTACATTTATCCTCGTAAACCCTATATTTGTGCGGTGACTTCTGCTTCAGCTGCTTTTTGCCGAACACGTCACCTTGAAGGAGTCCCCATGACAAGCCATGTTCTTTTTGCCGATCAAGACCACGCAGCCAATGCCTCAATGGGCCAGTCTGCCAAGCAGGCGTCTGCGACGGTACCCGTGTCCTTCGCAAGTCAGTTCTTGGATGTGCTGCGCGCCGTGTTTACCGACCCGGCCGCTGCCAGTGAGCCGAGTCATCCTTGGCTGAACGCCAACATTCGCAGCCGCATGAGCCCTCGCGCCCAACGGCTGATGCGCTCGGACTATTGAGACTCAGGCTTTCAACGACGTCCGGACTTGCAGCAATTGCGCAGCGACGGCCAGCGCAATCACCTCAGGCTCTTTGCCGTCAATACCGGGAATACCGATCGGGCAAGTGACCTGCGCGAGTTCTTCGGCGCTGTAGCCGCGGGCTTCCAAACGGTGGCGGAAGGTCGCCCATTTAGTTTTGCTGCCAATCAAGCCGATGTAGGGTAAATCTTGCTCTTTGCGCTGCCGCGCCAAACACTGCGTCAACACGTCGAGGTCTTCAGCATGGCTGAAGCTCATGATGAGAACGCAGGACCCCGGCGCCAAGTCTTTGACTGCCGCTTGCACCGGGTCGGAATGTTCGCAGACCACATGCGTCGGCAAACCGATGGGGAAGATGCCTTCACGGCTGTCGATCCAGTGCAGCGCCACCGGCAAGCGCGCCAGCACGTCGGCCAGCGCGTGTCCCACATGGCCGCCACCAAACAGCACCACCGGCATGCGTTCAACATCCAAGCGACGGCGCAGTTCCGGCAGGGCTTGTGCCGTGACTCGCTCTAGCCGCAGATGCACCACGCCGCCGCAGCACTGACCCAAAGAAGGACCTAGTGCCAAGCGCATCAGCTCGGCTGGCGGCTTGTCGTTGCCTTCGACAGTCAGCAGCGCACGCGCCCGGTCGATGGCCTCAAACTCCAGATGCCCGCCGCCAATGGTGCCGATCAGTGCATCCGAAAAAACGGCCATCCAAGCACCCGCATCGCGCGGCGCAGAACCTTCTGTCGCTTGCACCTGCACCAGCACCGCCGACTCGTTGGCGAGTCGCGCAAGGAACAACTCGGCGAGCGGCGACATACAGCCTGACCTTGTGACTTACTTTGCGGCCGGCGTCAGCTGCGTGATACCGCCCATGTAAGGCTGCAAAGCCGCTGGCACCTCCACGCTGCCGTCTTCGCGCTGGTAGTTCTCCAGCACCGCCACCAAGGTGCGGCCGACGGCCAGACCGGAGCCGTTGAGGGTGTGAACGAACTCGTTTTTGCCTTGCGCATTTTTGAAACGCGCTTGCAAACGGCGCGACTGAAAGGCCTCGCAGTTGGAGACTGAGCTGATCTCACGGTAGGTCTTTTGCGCCGGCAACCAGACTTCCAAATCGTAGGTCTTGGTCGAGCCAAAACCCATGTCGCCAGTGCACAGCAGCATGACGCGGTAAGGCAGACCGAGCGCTTGCAGCACGGCTTCGGCGTGGCCGGTCATCTCTTCCAGCGCTTCATAGCTCTTCTCAGGATGAACGATTTGCACCATCTCGACTTTGTCGAACTGGTGCTGGCGAATCATGCCGCGCGTGTCGCGCCCGTAGCTGCCGGCTTCAGAGCGAAAGCACGGCGTGTGCGCGGTGAGCTTGATCGGCAAATCAGCTTCAGTCACGATCTCGTCGCGCAGCAAGTTGGTCAGCGGCACTTCGGAAGTCGGAATCAAATACAGTGCGGCGTTCTCAGCTTCGCCTTCTTGACCGCCTTTTTTGGCAGCGAACAAGTCTTCCTCAAACTTCGGCAATTGGCCGGTGCCGCGCAACGAATCAGCGTTGACGATGTACGGCACATAGCATTCGGTGTAGCCATGCTGCCCCGTCTGCAAGTCCAGCATGAACTGCGACAACGCGCGGTGCAGCTTAGCCAGCGGGCCCTTCATCACGGTGAAGCGAGAGCCGGTGAGCTTGGTGCCGGCGGCAAAGTCCAGCCCCAAAGGCTCGCCCACATCCACGTGGTCTTTGGCCTCAAAAGTAAACGCTGCGGGCACGCCGCCCAAGCCTTGCGCCGGCGTCCACTTGCGCACTTCGACGTTGCCGGCTTCGCCAGCGCCTTCGGGCACGCTGGTGTGCGGCAAATTGGGCACCGCCAGCAGCAGCGACTGCATCTCGGTTTGAATTTGTTCTAGGCGCTGCGCCGTGCTGTCCAGCTCGGCTTTGAAGGTGCCGACCTGCACCATGATGGCACTGGTGTCTTCACCCTTGGATTTGAGCTGGCCGATCTGCTTAGACAAGCTGTTGCGCTGATTCTGCAACTCTTCAGTGCGAATCTGGCAGGTCTTGCGCTCAGCCTCAAGGGACTGGAAGGCCTCGACGTTCAAAAACGCCTGTGGGCGCTTGCGGCTGTCGAGTCGCGCGATGGCGGACGGGAGGTCTTTGCGGAGAAGGTTGATGTCAAGCATCGGGAGATTTTAAAGGCCACCAAGACCACCGCGATCAAGCGGCTTTTTGGCCGCTTTCAGTCGTCAGGCTGATGCAGCCGACTGCTGCCAGCGGCGATTGTTTGTTCGCTGTCCATCTTCAGCCCTTTGGGCAGCGGAAACTTGATGGTTTCCTCGATACCGTCCATCTTGCGCACCGACACCGCGCCCATCGCACGCAGGCGGTCAATCACCTGCCGGACCAGTACATCGGGAGCGGAAGCACCGGCCGTCAAGCCGACGCGATTGCGGCCTTCGAACCAGCTTTCCTGCAGCTCGCTGGCGTCGTCGACCATGTAGGCGTCGGTGCCGAGTTTGGCGGCGAGTTCACGCAGACGGTTGCTGTTGGAACTGGTCGGGCTGCCGACCACAATCAAAATATCCACCTGCGGGCTCATCACCTTGACAGCGTCTTGGCGGTTTTGCGTGGCGTAGCAAATGTCTTGCTGCTTGGGCGCGCGCACCGTCGGGAAACGGGCTTTCACGGCAGCGCTGATTTCGGCGGCGTCGTCAACGCTGAGCGTGGTCTGCGTGACCACCGCCAACAGCCGGGTTTGGCTGGGCTGAATGCGCGCCACGTCGGCCACGTCTTCAACCAGATGAATGCCGCTGTCGAGCTGGCCCATCGTGCCCTCAACTTCAGGATGCCCCTTGTGGCCGATCATGATGAACTCATAACCTTCCTTGTGCAGCTTGGCCACTTCAACGTGCACCTTGGTGACCAACGGGCAAGTCGCATCAAAAATCTGAAAACCGCGCGCGCGGGCTTCGTCTTGCACTGCGCGGCTCACGCCGTGCGCACTGAACACCAGCGTGGCACCGGGCGGCACATCGTCGAGATCTTCAATGAAAATCGCGCCCTTGTCTTTGAGGTCGTTGACGACGTAGGTGTTGTGAACGATTTCATGGCGCACATAAATCGGCGCGCCAAATTTGATCAAGGCGCGCTCCACGATTTCAATCGCCCGGTCGACGCCGGCGCAAAATCCGCGCGGCTCCGCCAGCAAAATTTCTTGCGGATGCGACAGCAAGCGGGTCACAGACGCCGTCATAAAACTCCAATCACATGCACTTCAAAGACCACGCCCTGACCGGCCAAGGGGTGGTTGAAGTCGAATTGAACCGCGCTGCCGTCTGCTTTGACTTGCTGCGCCGCACCGGCGTACTGGCCCATGCCGTCAGGCGTCGGGAATTGCACCACGTCGCCGACTTTATATTGCTCGTCGGGGTCGCCGAGTTCGTTGAGCAGCTTGCGCGCCACCCACTGAATCAGATCCGGGTTGCGATCACCAAAGGCCTCTCCCGCCGGCACTTCGAACGTAGCGCGCGTGCCTTCCGGGAGTCCGAGCAGGCGCTTTTCCAGTGCGGGTGACAACTGGCCGCTGCCCAAACTCAGCGTGGCAGGCTTGTCCTGAAAGGTGTTGATGATGTCCGCGCCCGGCTGGCCGTTCACAGCGGGCGCAGCCATGCGGTAGTGCAAGGTCAAAAAGGAACCGGGTGCCACCACGGGCACGGGCTCCAAGTTGGCGATGGACAGATCAGGCGATACAAGCGACATGGACAACTTTCGGCGGAACGCAAAGTCCGCAAAGGCAGGGGCTGAATTGAGTTGCTATTGTAGGAAAAGACGGCAGCGCTCCTGATTGCAGGGCTTTCTGGCAGCGCCGTCGGACTGCGCATTGGCTTGTGCTGAACAATGTCAGTCCACTCGGCCAACACGGCTGGCTAAGCTGCGCCATGCTGCTCAAAGACCTCCCGGAAGATGCCCGACCCCGTGAAAAACTGCTGGCGCGCGGCGCAGCGGCTTTGAGCGACGCGGAATTGCTGGCCTTGATGCTGCGCAGCGGTATCCGTGGCAAAAACGTCTTGCAGTTAGCGCAAGAGCTGGTGGACACCTTCGGCGGTGTGGCCGGCCTGCTGCACACGCCCGCCGAGGCTCTGAAGTCCATCAAAGGACTGGGCCCTGCCAAACGCGCGGAGCTGGTGGCGGTGCTGGAACTGTCGCGCCGAGCGCTGACGCAGCGGCTGGCCGAAAAACCGCTGTTTGCGTCGCCGCAGGCCGTCCGTGACTACCTTCAATTGCAACTTGGCAGCCGCCCGCATGAGATTTTTGCGGTGCTGTTTTTAGACAGCCAGCACCGCCTGATCGCGCTCGAAGAAATGTTTCGCGGCACGCTGACGCAAACCAGCGTTTACCCCCGAGAAGTGGTGCTGCGGGCACTGGCCCTGAACGCCGGCAGCGTGGTGCTGGCGCACAACCACCCAAGCGGCAGCGCCCAGCCTTCGCGCGCCGACGAGGCGCTGACGCACACCCTGAAAACCGCGCTGGCGCTGGTCGATGTGCGGGTGCTTGACCATTTTGTCGTGACCAGCACGGAGGCGGTGTCGATGGCCGAGCTCGGATTGGTCTAAAGTTGAGGCATGAAACCGCCTGCCCTCACCGCCATCAAAGACCTGCGCGGCCTGAAAGCCCTGAAACTAGACATCGACAAACAGACGAAGCTGACCGCCGAACTGCAAGCAGCCCGCCTCGCTGCAGCCCGCCAACTGAAGGCTGAAAAAGAACTCTTCGCCCACAGCATCGGGCCGATCAAGGCGCTGCCGGTAAGGCACGGCCCGGGTCAAAAAGCGCAGATCAGCCTCCCCCAGCCGCCACCCATTGCCGTCCAACATCAACTTGACGAGCAGGCCGTCATGCGGGAAGCGATTTCAGACGAGTTTGATGGCGATGCACTGCTCGACACCGATGAAGCGCTGAGCTTCAGACGACCCGGCATAGGTGTGGACGTGGTACGCAAGCTGCGCCGCGGCGCTTGGCGAATTCAGGGCCAGCTCGACCTGCATGGGCTACGCCGCGATGATGCACGCGACACGCTGTCAAAGTTCATCCGCGATGCTCAAAAAACCGGCTGGCGCTGCGTCCGTGTTGTCCACGGCAAGGGCCTCGGCTCACCCGGCAAAACACCCGTCCTCAAAGGCCGCGTGCAGAGCTGGCTGATTCAAAAAATTGAAGTGCTGGCGTTTGCACAGGCACGGCCGGCCGAGGGCGGCGCGGGTGCGCTGGTGGTCTTGCTCGCCCCTAACTGAAAAGCTTGCAACGCAGCTTGAAGCTCAGCGCTCCTGCAAGCGGTTGATGTACTCCAGCAAAGCCAGCAGACGCGTCCGAACCATCGCTTCCGGACTGATCGGATACGGCGTGTCCATGTAGTATTCGGCGTCTTTGATGCGGTACTCCTGGCCCCAGACCGGCATGTCACGGGCACCATGCGCGGGCAAATTCCCGCCTTCAATCACCTCATACAAGCGATTCATAGGAAAAACACCTTGGCTCTTTTTGACCAACAAGGTCAGGTCGGGTGGACTGCGGCGTAAAAACTCCACCAACGGCCCATTTCCCTTGCCACTGACGCCGTGGCAACTGGCACAGTTGGCCTCGAATTCACGCTTCCCAAAGTCGCTGGTGCGGCTCGGCGCAGTACTCTGAGAGAAGGCCACGCCGCTGAAAAGAAGGGCCATCAAAGCCATTGGAAAGCGAGCCGTTTTGCACATGTGATTTCTCCTTGAGGGTGACTTGTTCAACAAGTATTCCCAAGGCATGCGCAGATGGCACTCAGCGTCTTTCGCTTTTGTGTGCAGGTATTGGCTCACGCCGAGCCAACCGCCTAGCTCAAACGCCCCGGTTGCGCATCCAGTCGGCAGTCTGAAAGAACGAGTCCTTCAAGCGCTCCCGCAGCACCTCATCGACACCGGTTTCTTGCATGGCTTGGTCCATGCAGGCGACCCATTGGTCGCGCTCCAGCACACCGATGGAAAACGGCATGTGGCGCATGCGCAGCATGGGATGCCCAAAGCGCTCGGTGTAATGTTGCGGCCCGCCCATCCAGCCGCACAAAAACATGGCCAGGCGTTCGCGGGCGTTGGTGAGTTCCGGGCCATGTGCGGCCCGCAGCGCGGGGTAGGCCGGCTCAAGATCCATCAAGTCGTAAAAGCGTTCGACCAAGGCGTGGATACGAGCCTCGCCGCCGATCCACTCAAAAGGGGTCTCGAACGGCGGCGTGCCAGGTGGTTTTTCTTCAATCTGCATGGTGCCGATTATTGCCCCTGAGACTGACGCAAGGTTTCAACCACCGGTGTGTTGAGGACTGAGCGCAGGCCCCACCAGCCGGCCGCCAGCGCCAACAGCGCACCCGCGACGCTGCCGAGCACCAGCACCAGCCACGACGCGGTCCAAGCGAAATTGAAGACATAGCGGGCCAAGGCCCAGCCGACCGCCACCGCCGCGACAGACGCCAAAAATCCGGCCAACAAACCAACGCCTGCCAATTCGGCCCGCTGCACTTGCCGCAGCAGCGAAGCGCGGGCACCCACCGCACGCATGATGGCGAAGTCGCGGGCGCGCTCCTCACGGGTGGCGGTCACGGCGGCAAACAACACCACCAAGCCGGCGGCCAACGTGAAGCCAAAGAGGAATTCAATGGCGCGAATGACTTGGTCCAGAATGCGCTGAACCTGCGCCAGCGTGCTGGTCATGTCGACGTTGGTGATGTTCGGAAAAGCCCGCACCAGCGCATTGTCAAAACTGCCCGGTGGGCCGGTTTGTTCGGGTGCCCGGAAAGCGCTGATGTAAGTGATCGGCACGCCGGCCAACACACTCACCGGGTAAATGACGAAGAAGTTCACGCGCAGCGAACCCCAGTCGACCTTGCGCAGGCTGGTGATCTTGGCTTCACTGAGTTGGCCGGCGATGTCAAAGCGCAAGCTGTCACCCAGCTTCAAGCCCAAAGTTTCGGCCAGCCCTTCCTCGACGCTGAGACCCTCTTTCTCTTCGGGCGTCCAGCGACCCGCCACCACTTTGTTGTGCTCTGGCTGCTGTGCTGTATTTGAAAGATTGAACTCGCGATCCACCAGCCGCTGGGCGCGATCTTCTTTGTAATCTTCCGGTACCACGGCGCGGCCATTGACAGCCACCAGCCGGCCGCGAATCATCGGGTACCAGTCGTAACGCGCCACGCCAGCGTCACGCAAAGCCTGCTGAAAAGCAGCGCTTTGATCCGGCTGCACATTGATGATGTAGCGATTGGGTGCATCCGCCGGCGTGGCTTGGCGCCAGCTGCTGATGAGGTCGGTCCGCAGCAATACCAGCAACACCAGCGCCAGCAAACCGACCGCCAACGCGCTGACCTGCACCACGGCATAGATCGGGCGCGCAGCGAGTTGCCGCGTGGCCAACACCAACCAGCGCGGCGCAGTGGTTTCATTGACGCTGACGCGCAGCAAGCGCACTGCCGCATAACTCGCGAGCGCAAACAACAGCACCGCCCCAGCAAAGCCACCCACAGCAATCAGCCCGAGTTTGAGATCGCTGCTGGCGGCCAGCAGCAAGGTGGCAAAACCCAGAACACCCACCGACAACACAGCAATCGACACGGGTTTGAGGTTGCCGACGTCGCGGCGAATGACGCGCAGCGGTGGCACTTGGGCCAGCTGCAACACCGGCGGCAGGCCAAAAGCCAGCATCAGTGTCAAACCCATGCCCATGCCAAAAGCCGCCGGCCAAAAGGTGGCGGCAGGCAGCACGGACTCCACCAAGCCCGCCAGCAGCAGCACAAACACGTAGTGCACCGCAAAACCCAGTGCCACACCCACAGCGCTGGCAAACAAACCCACCAACACAAATTCAAAGGTGTAAGCCCATGCAATCGTCCGCTGCGGTTGACCGAGCACGCGCAACATGGCGCAATCGTCTAAGTGCTTGGCGGCAAAACCGCGCGCCACGATGGCGACCGCCACGGCACTCAAAAGTGCGGCCAACAAGCTCACGAGGTTGAGGAATTTTTCAGCCCGGTCCAGCGTCTGGCGCATCTCGGGGCGACCACTGTCAAGTGACTCAATACTGACGCCCCGCTCACCCGGTTTTTTCAGTTCAGCCGTAGCCCAGTCAACAAAAACCTTGACAACCGGATCGGTGCCCGCCACGGCCAAACGATAGCTGGTTCGGCTCGCCGGCTGTATCAAGCCGGTGCCCGCCACGTCGGCTTGATTGACCATCACGCGTGGCGAAAAGCTGATGAAGCCGCCGCCCCGGTCCGGCTCGCTGACGATGATTTTGCTGACCGTGAAACTGGCATCGCCGAGCAGCAAGGACTGGCCCATGGCCAAGCCGAGTGAGTTCATCAGCGGCGCATCCACCCAAACAGTCCCGGGCGCGGGTATGTCCCGAGTGGTGTCACCTGGTGCATCGGGGGTCTCTGCAATGCGCAAGTTGCCGCGCAAAGGGTAGCCTGCGGCCACGGCTTTGAAGGCCACCAGTTTAGTGGCCCCTCCGGCGGCGTCTGGTGCGCGCGCCATGGTCGGGAAGCTGACGACGGAGACGGTGGCCAAGCCCAACTCGTTCGCCTTCGCCACGAAAGGCGCTGGCGTGGGCAAATCGCTCCTGACGATCGCGTCGCCGCCGAGCAGTTGGCGTGCATCGCGCTCCAAGCCGCCTTTGAGTCGGTCAGCAAAAAAACCAACCGCCGTGAGGGACGCCACGGCCAAGGCTACCGCAACGATCAACAAACGCAATTCACCCGCGCGCAAATCGCGCAGCGTGCTCTTCCAACCCAGCTTCAAGAAAAGAAAATTCATGGGCCCGACCTTAGCCTATAAAGATTACCCGTTGCTTTAGGTGGGCGGTGTTCAGGCGCTTTCAGGGGAGGTCGTGTCGCGTTTGACCAAACCAGCCTCAAGCTGCAAGCGCTCCGGACTGGCATAACAAACAAAACGCTTATTGGTGGCGCGGCCAATGGCACACAGACCCACGGCTTGCGCGATCTGATGGCCCATCTGCGTGATGCCGCTGCGCGACACCACAATCGGTACGCCCATCTGCGCTGACTTGATGACCATCTCGCTGGTGAGCCGACCCGTGGTGTAAAAAACGAGCCCTTGGCTATCGATCACATGCATGGCCAACCAGCCAGCGATCGTGTCGATGGCGTTGTGGCGCCCGACATCTTCAATGAACAACAGCATCTTCGGCTCATCACCGCCCAGCTGAAACAAGGCGCAAGCGTGGACCGAGCCGGCCGACTTGTAGGTGGTCTCTTCAAGGCGAATGGTGTTGACCACGCTGTAAAGTTGGCGCTGTGTGATGCGGATGTCTTTGGGGAGTACGAGCTGGTCCACCTCGTCCATCAGCCCGCCGAACACACTGCCCTGTCCGCAACCCGTGGTGACCACCCGGCGCGCTGTTTTTTCTTCGATGTCGTCGATGCCTTCGCGTGTCTTGACGGCCGCTGCACCGACATCCCAGTCCACCGTGATCGACTCGATTTGTTCGGGTGAAGTGATCAAACGCTGGTTGCGCAAATAACCCAACACCAGCAGTTCCGGCTGTGCGCCCAGCGTCATCAAGGTCACCAGTTCGCGCTTGTCGACATACACGGTGAGCGCGCGCTCGGCCGGAATCGACATGCGCTGCTGCTCGCCGTATTCATTGACGATGTCAACTTCGCAGGTCAGCGGAGCACTGGCTTCGGTCAGCAGAGGCAGCAAAGAAGGCAAAGAAGGCAAAGAAGTCTGATTCATTTTTGTAGGCTACAACAAAAAAGCCGACCCTGATGGGGTCGGCTTTTTAAACAGACAGAGTCTGAGGTCAGGATTTCTTAGCAGGCGCTGCAGCGGGTGTCGCCGCCACGGCCGGCGTCGCTGGCTTGTAAGCGAAAGCCCCTGGGTCTGCACAAGGAGGTGTCTGAGCCGCTGGCTTGGTCGGTTTGCCGGCGGCCTTGGCCGACTTGTAATAAGCGGCGGCGGCCTTGTCTTGTGACTTGCAAAGCTTGTAGCCGTCGACCTTGCCGCTCCAAGCGGTTTTGGCGGCGGTTTCCGCAGCTTTGGCTTTGGCCGCATCATCCAAGACGGGAGCCGGAATTTTGGCCGAAGCCAAGAAGGATGCGCTGAGCAGCAAACTGGCGACTAAGAATTTTTTCATGTGCTTTCTCGCTTAAATTTGGACGGGCTGACTCGGTGCCGCTGGCTCGGTGCGTTGAGCAGGGATCTTGCCGGACTGGATGTCGTCGTACCAGTACTCGTGGTGTTCACGGGCCCAAGTTTCGTCGACATAGCCAGTCCGCATGCCTTGGTACGCGCCCTGCATGCCCAGGGTGCCAATGTAAATGTGTCCAAGGAACATGGCCATCATCAAAACAGTGGCAACCGCATGAATCATGTGCGCGACCTGCATCGTGGCGCGCTCATAAATCAAGCCGGGAACAATCATGTCCAGGACAAATCCTGAGGCCACCACGATGATCCCCAAGAAAAACACACCGCCCCAGAACACCAATTTTTCGCCACCGTTGAAACGGTGAGATGGTATTTCTTTGCCAGACAGCAGACCGCCTCCCTTGAGCAGCCAGACTAGGTCATCACGGGTAGGAATGTTGTCGCGCAAGAAGGTGACGAAGATAACAATCAATGACACAGCAAACACCGGACCGGCGAAGTTGTGCAAGTTTTTCAGTGCGTAGGTCAACCAGCCAAACAGCGTCAACCCCATAACCGGCAACAAGAAATACTTGCCAAAAGCCATGACGATGCCAGAGACAGCCAAGATACAGAAGGCAATGGCGTTCGACCAATGGGCTGAGCGCTCGAAGGCGGTAAAGCGTTCGATCTTTTTGCCCGTGTCAACACCGTGCTGCTTGATGGTGCCCTTGGTCATATAGAAAAGCGCAATCGCGCCGGATACGATCAACAGCAAAGCGCCGCCATAAGGGATCAGCCAGTTGTTGCGCACTTGACGCCAAGCGTCACCGGCGTTGGTCAGCCGGGAGCCGGGGTACTGCACAAAGGGTTGAATCAAATTACCCGCTTCAGGCGCCTGACTCTTAGGCAAGCTGGTAAAGCCAGAAACGCCTTCGCCGACCTGTCGCCACATCGGTGCGTTGTTGCCGGGCTGAACCTTAGCGCGCTCTGCATTGGTCTGCGCGGCGTAACCAGGATCAGCGCTGGCTTCAGGCTTGACGTCGAAGATATTGGCGCTTTGGACGCCGCTGGTGCCAGCGGCAGCCATAGTCGCGGCCGGTGCCGCTGGCGTGGTCTGCGCTGAAACGCCAGACAAAGTCAGTGCGGCACAAGCCGTCAAGAGCAGCGCTCTCCATAAACGTGATGGGTGTTGCATGAGAACTCCCCTCTTAATTGATGCGGTTGTATTCGTTTTGCCCGTTTTGGAGGCGCGACTTCAGGTGAAGCTCCCATGCCGTCTTGTCACCGGCTTTCCAGCCAGGCGCATTGAACGGGTTGCTGGTGCCTTGGAAAGCCGCTGTGTCGCGCTTGGAGCCGGTGCCGGTCTGTGGCGTTTCGCCACAAGCAGCCAAGGCCACCACGGCAGCCAAAATCAATGCTGTACGGATCATTTTTTAACGCCTTCCACAGGTGGACGGCCGGCTTGCTGCGAGCCATAAGCTGTACCCCAGCCCCAGACTTCGGCACCCTTGCCGCGCTGAACCACACGGTTGCGGAAAATGTCGGCGACCACATCGCCGTCACCCGCTAGCAAGGCCTTGGTGGAGCACTGCTCGGCACACGCCGGCAACTTGCCTTCAGCCAAGCGGTTGCGGCCGTATTTTTCGAACTCGGCTTGACTGCCGTTGGCTTCCGGACCACCTGCGCAGAAGGTGCACTTGTCCATCCTGCCGCGGACACCAAACGTGCCTTGGGAAGGGAACTGCGGCGCGCCAAACGGGCAAGCGTAAGAGCAATAACCGCAACCGATGCAGACGTCCTTGTCATGCAACACCACACCTTCATCGGTGCGGTAGAAGCAGTTCACCGGGCAGACAGCCATGCAAGGCGCGTCGCTGCAATGCATGCAGGCCACCGAGATAGACTTTTCGCCAGGAACACCGTCGTTCAGTGTGACCACGCGGCGACGATTGACGCCCCATGGCACTTCATTTTCGTTTTTACAAGCGGTGACGCAACCATTGCATTCAATGCAGCGTTCTGCGTCACAGACAAATTTCATGCGTGCCATATATTTTCCTTATGCCTTTTCGACGTTGCAAACGGTCGTTTTGCTTTCTTGCATCATCGTCACGCTGTCGTAACCGTAGGTGGTCGCTGTGTTGACCGCTTCGCCGCGCACCACCGGTGCAGCCCCCTGTGGGTAGTAAGCCAGCATGTCCGCGCCTTGCCAGCGACCGGAGAAGTGGAATGGCAAGAAGACCGTGTCGGGTCCGACCCGCGGTGTCACCATGGCCTGAACGTTCAAGCGCGCACCCGTCGGCGTGGTGACCCAGGCACGCTCGCCATTGCGAATGCCTTTGTCCGCCGCCACTTTGGGGTTGATCTCGATGAACATTTCCTGCTGCAGTTCGGCCAGCCAAGGGTTAGAACGAGTTTCTTCGCCACCGCCTTCGTACTCGACCAAACGACCGGAGGTCATGACCAGCGGAAATTTTTCATGGACTTTGTCGGCAATGTTCTTGTCTTGAATCGTCTTGAACAACGTGGGCAGACGCCAGAATGCTTTCTTGTCTTCGTGCGTCGGGTACTTGGCTTGCAAGTCCGCACGGTTGCCGTACAAAGGCTCGCGGTGCTGCGGAATCGCATCGGGGAAGTTCCACACCACAGCACGCGCCTTGGCATTGCCAAACGGATGGCAGCCGTGGTTTTGCATGAAGACACGGATCATGCCGCCGGAAGAATCGGTCTTCCAGTTTTTACCTTCAGCGGCGACTTTTTCAGGGTCTGACAACTCATCCCACCAGCCGAGTTTCTTCAGCAGGATGTGATCGAGTTCTGGATAACCGGTCGTGATGTCAGCACCTTTGGAATGAGAACCGTCTTCAGCCAGCAGGTTGACGCCTTCACGCTCAACACCGAAGTTGGCGCGGAAGTTACCGCCGCCGTCCATGACGTGTTTGGAGGTGTCGTACAGATTGGGCGAGCCTGGATGCTTCAATGCGGCTGTGCCCCAACATGGCCAAGGCAAACCGAAGTAATCGCCACCGAGGTCATAGCCGGTTTCTTTGTCTTTACCGCCTTTGGATTTCAGCGTCTTGACATCAAACACATGCATATTTTTCATATGCGCCTTCAGGCGTTCAGGCGTCTGACCGGTGTAACCAATGGTCCAAACTGAACTGTTGATTTCGCGCAAAATATCTTCCGGCATCGGCTCGTCCATGCCTTTGACTTTTTGCATTTTGTAGTTTTTGGAGAGCTCTTTGGCGAAACCAAATTTCTCGGCCAACTGATGCATGATCATGTGGTCAGAGCGGCTCTCCCACAGCGGCTCGATGACTTTTTCGCGCCACTGCAGTGACCGGTTCGAAGCCGTCACGGAACCACTGGTCTCAAACTGCGTGGCTGCAGGCAACAAGTAGACCGCCCGATTCGGGTTGAGGTCTTCCGGCTTGCCTGGCATGGCCGCCATGGCGGCTGTTGCCGACGGGTACGGATCAATCACCACCAACAAGTCCAGCTTGTCCATGGCGCGTTTCATTTCCAAACCGCGCGTTTGCGAATTCGGTGCATGGCCCCAGAAAACGCAGGCCTTCAGGTTGGAGTCTTGATCGATCAACTCGTTTTTCTCGAGCACGCCGTCAATCCAGCGCGACACCGTGATACCTGGCTTACCCATCATGGCGGGCGATGCATAGCGGCCCTTGATCCATTCGAAGTCGACACCCCACGTCTTTGCAAAGTGTTTCCAAGAACCTTCAGCCAGACCGTAGTAGCCTGGCAGCGAATCAGGGTTCGGGCCGACGTCGGTTGCGCCCTGCACGTTGTCGTGGCCACGGAAAATGTTGGTACCGCCGCCCGACACGCCGACGTTGCCCAACGCCAACTGCAAGATGCAAGAGGCGCGAACGATGGCGTTGCCGATGGTGTGTTGAGTTTGGCCCATACACCAGACCACCGTCGATGGCCGGTTCTTGGCCATCATCTCAGCGGCCATGTAAACCTGCGCTTCAGGCACGCCGCAGGCTTCTTCAACCTTGTCTGGTGCCCAGTTGGCCATGACCTCGGCCTTGATCTTGTCCATGCCGTACACACGGTCGTTGATGTACTTTTTATCTTCCCAACCATTTTTGAAGATGTGGTACAGCATGCCGAACAAGAAGGGAATGTCGGAGCCGGAACGGATGCGAATGTGGTGATCGGCCTTGGCGGCTGTGCGGGTGAAGCGCGGGTCCACCACAATCATCTTGCAGCCGGTTTCTTTGGCGTGCAGCATGTGCAGCATGCTGACAGGGTGCGCTTCAGCGGCGTTGGAGCCGATGTACAGCGCAGCCTTGCTGTTTTGCATGTCGTTGTATGAATTGGTCATGGCGCCGTAGCCCCATGTGTTGGCCACGCCGGCGACCGTGGTCGAGTGGCAAATGCGGGCTTGGTGGTCGCAGTTGTTGGTGCCCCAGAAGCTGACGAACTTGCGCATCAAATACGCTTGCTCATTGTTGTGCTTGGAGGAGCCGACCCAGTACACAGAGTCAGGGCCGCTGGTCTTGCGCAGCTCAAGCATGCGAGCGCTGATTTCATTCAACGCCACATCCCAGCTGATGCGTTGGTACTTGCCGTTGACCAGCTTCATGGGGTAGCGCAGGCGGAACTCGCCATGGCCGTGCTCGCGCAGGGCAGCACCCTTGGCGCAATGCGCACCGAGATTGATAGGCGAGTCGAACACCGGTTCTTGACGCACCCAGATGCCGTTTTCTACCACGGCATCGACTGCGCAGCCGACCGAGCAATGCGTGCAAACAGTGCGCTTGACGACCAGCTTGCCGCTGCCGTCACCCGCCGCGCCAGCGCCTGCGGCTTTGGCTTTTTTCACCAAAGTGAGTTGCGTCGCCGCCAAGCCAACACCCACGCCAAGACCGGAACGACGCAGAAAAGCGCGGCGGTCCATGGTGGGCAGGGCGTTGCTCAGGCCGCGAGACAGGCTTTGCACAAAGCGTACAGAACCCGCGCCGGCAGCGGCACCGCGTTGGACATCATTCGATTTTTTCGTGAGCAGCATAAGCTCTCCGTGGAAGTTAAAGGGGGCTGACCGAGATGGGTCTGTATCGCTTAGATCAGGGTGTTAGAGACGTGTTGTCTTGTAGTAGCGCTTGACGTGTTCAGACAGGCTGTAGCCACCGCCATTTTCAGGCGCCGGTTTGAGTTCAACCTGAACAACTTCAGTCAAGGTGGCACCCGGCATGGCGACGATGGCAGCAGCTGCCGCTCCGGTGGCGGCGGCACCGAAGAAGAATCCCCGACGGGAAGGCTTGGATTGGCTGTCTTGCATGTTTACTCCGCTGAAAGGGTAGGAAATCGAATTCATAGGATCCTACGACACAAAAGTGTGGCGCTCATAGTAAAAACCCTAAAACTCGCCAAAAATCCACGATAAATAGTGAAAAAACTTAGTCATTCGATAACGATTAACCGAGCCCTTGCCGTCGCGAACCAAGCACAGTGATTTCAGGCCAGCATGTCAAAGCCTTGCGACTCAACGTTGGTGAAGGTGTGCGTGAAGCTGGCCAAACTTTTGTAAAAACGCGCCTTCGGGTGCGCGCTGATGGCATCGCACATCAGCAAGGCCCAAGGCTGCAAGTGCCGCGTGAAAAATTCGCGCTGCTTTGTCAGGTTGGCCACCTCAACGTCTTCACCGGCGATCAAATAGCGCATCACCTCGCAGACATACGCGTAGTGGTCTTCGGTTTCGGGCATGTCGTCGTCGCGGTCCAGCCCCAGCGCGGCCAAGTCGCCGCGCAAAGCCGCCAACGGCTTTTCGTTGAGGAAGCCACTCATGTAGTGCGAGCCAAACAAATACACCGCCGGCTTGCCCACGCCGCCAAACAAAGCGTCGTACTCGTCAGCCACTTCCGCGGCTGACATGGCACGCGCGCATCCCACGACCTCACCCCAACTGGCCTCTAGCAAAGCGCCGGCAGCCGGTGCTTCGGTCACCGCAGCGCGCAGGTTGTCCCACAGCGCTGGCGTTGGGGCCGCATAAAAAAGCGCCGCCAGCAGGCCGTAGATTTCGGCGCGAGCAGTTTCTTCATCGAGCGATGACGGGACAAGGATGGCTGGTTGCATGCGGGTACTTCTTAACTGGACTTGATTTAGCGGATGTCGGTGATTTTGACTTCGTTCTCGGCCGAGTAGATGTCGATGACGCGGCAGTCGCCACACATCTTCAAGCGGTCACCCGCAGCACCCTGGAACATGGCATGCCCCGACAACTTGCCCAACATCGACTCAATCGCCTTGAGCGTGCCAAACGGCTTGGCGCAGCGGATGCAAGCGTAGGGCTGGGTTTCGTTCAGCACCCTCGCCTCTTTGCGCGCCGGCGTTAGCAGCAGGCGCGGCTGCAGGGTGATGGCGTCTTCTGGGCAGGTGATGGCGCACAGGCCGCACTGCACGCAATTTTTCTCGATGAATTTGAGCTGCGGCAACTCCGGGTTGTCTTGAAGCGCACTGGCTGGGCAAGCACTGACACAGCTCAGGCAAAGCGTGCAGCTGTCTTTGTTGACCGTCAAACTGCCGAATGGCGAGCCCAGCGCGGGCAGCTCAATCGCCTCGGGCAACGCGGCCGGCGCTTGTGTCATCAAATGGTCGAGCGCCATGTCGAGGGTGCTGCGTTTTTCCTGTGCCACCGCAAAACGTGCAGCGACCAACGGACCGACGGCTTTGGCTTTGCCGATCACCTGCAAGCTGGCGTCCAGTGCGGCCAAGCTTTGGGCATTCAGCGCACCGGGGGAGCGGATCAAATGAAAGTGCACGCCGCTGTAACCGAGCCCCGTGAGAATGGTTTGCGCTACCTTCATTTGCGCGCTCAAGCCAGCCAAATAGTCCGGCGCTTCTTCGTCCGTCACCAGCACCGCCAGTTGCCGTGCGCCTAGCGCGATGGCGCTCAACCAGAGGTCGATGCCGACGCTGGCGGTGTGCCACAAGGCCTGCGGGATCATGCTGGCGGGCACGCCTTGGGCGGAACCCAATTGCGCCGCCCGACCCAAGGCTTCAATCGCTTTTTGGCCGCTGCCTTGGCTGTGAAACAACAGACTGGCATCTTGCCCGCCCGCTCTGGCATAGGTGCTCAACAAGGTTTTAAGGCGAACGCCTTGCTCGCTGGCGCGCGGGTAGGCGTAGGTCAACGCACCCGTTGGGCAGACCGTGGTGCAGGCACCGCAGCCGATACACAGGTTGGGATTGACTTTGATTTGCTGGCGGCTTTTTTCGCTGCTGATCGCGCCTGCCGAACAGATGTCAACGCAGGCGTTGCAGCCGACAGTTTCGTTGCGGCTATGGGCACAAATTTTTTGTTTGTAGGCAAAGAATTTGGGCTTTTCGAACTCGCCCACCATGTCACGCAGCTTGACCACCATCGGCAGCAAACCGGGCGTGGCCAAACCGACAAAACCCGGCAAGGCGAAATAACCTTGCGGCGGTGCATGCAGCGTGATTAAAGGTGTCTTGCCGAGGTCGAGCACCATGTCAAAGGTCTCATTCAAGGCTTGTGGCGCACGCGAAAAATCAATCGCGCCGGCCACTTTACAGACTGCCACGCAGTCGCGGTGCGAGGTGCATTTGTTGCTGTCGACTTGGTAGCTGAGGTCAATCGCACCTTCAGGGCAAACCGCGACGCAGGCATTGCAGCGGGTGCACAGGTCGAGGTCAATCGGGTTGGTTTTGTTCCAGTTTAGCTCGAAGGCGCCTAGCCAGCCCTTGAGCTGCAGCGCCTCACCGCTGATGACCGGGTACTGACGTTCTTGCGCCGGTGGCAATGCGCCGTTTTGGGCTGACATCCCTTGGGCTGATACGCCTTGCGCAAAAATCGTCACGCTGAGCGTGTCCGACAACATGGCTGCCACTTGCTCGGCTTGGTCAACCGGGCCGACGATGAGCAGGCGACCGGTGCTTGTGTAGGTGACTGTGGACACCGGCTCAGCATCCGGCAGATGCGCAGCGGCCAACAGCGCCGCCACTTTGGGCATGGCGTTGGCAGCGTCTTTGCTCCAGCCACCGGTCTCGCGAATGTTGACGAATTTGATGGGCGAGACCGCACCGACGGTTTCGGTGCCGAGCTCGGCAAACAGACGTTTTTCTTGGGTGCAGGCGACCACCACGTCGTCGCCGGACTGAATAGCTTTTTGAAATGCCCCGGCCTCGCGGCGGCACAGGGCTGAATGCAGGGTCAGCTCCTCATGCAGCACCGCGCCCAGTGTCTGGGCTTTCAGGGGCATGGTCTGGTTGCAGTCGCAAATCAATGTGGGCATGGTCTTCCTGGCGAATGCCGGAAGGCGAGAGTGCTTCCGGTTGGGGATGGGTGTCTGTATCGGGGTTTGGCAAGGCAGCCAGCTCTTCGGGAGCAAGCTCCGACTGTGCCACTGAATCATCGGGTGGTGTCTGCGTGGTTTCCCGTGCTGGCTCGGCGTCAAGGGCCACGCCGGCTGCAGCATCTGCTAAGTCTTTGGCTTTTTTCGCTTCTTCTTCGTCATCGTCGAAGAGTTTGAGGAATTTGGCACTGGCCATCTGCCGCAACATCGACAGCGGCAAGGGGTCAGGTTTCGAATAATCGTCGATGTAAATATCCAACCCATCCATCACGTTGAAGTGCGGATCAGCGAAGAGCTTTTTCATGGCGGCGTTGCGCACACCAGGCTCCACGCTGCGGTTCATAAAAGGCTTGAAGTCGGAATCTTTGGTCAGGTCTTTGACATCGTCAAGCGTCATCGCCTTGACTGGCTCTACCGGCTCTACGTGTTTGACCGGTTCGGCAGCGGGCGTTGGCTTGGCCATTGCTTCAACCGGAAGAGACGAAGCAGACTCCTCCAGCGGTTTGCCTTGCAGCGCATCGTTTTTACGGCGCGCCCAGCGCCCCAGAAAGCCGTCTGCACCTTCAGCCATGGCTCGGTCCGCGTATTTTTTCGGTGCTGACCCGCACCGGATTGCCAAAACGATCTTGCAATGACTTGAAGCTGTCCGGGCGCTTGCGCCGCTTGAGTTCCAGCACGTGGTGTTGGTCGACAAAGGCCTGCATCCAACTCAGCACCTCGATAGGCGCCGGCACTTGCTCAACCGACTCTTGTGCGTCCAACCAGCGACCGGCGTCGCTGTAACTCAGCGTCACCGTCTGCGGCACCGCAATGCACTCATCGCTGATGGCTGGTTCTTCTTCCATACGCCAGACCACCCAGAAGCAGGGGTGCTCGGTCGTCAAATTCAGGTGATAGCCCTCGGTGTCGTCGGTGAACAGCTCTACCGTGAAACCCGGGTGCAGCCAGCGCTCTTGCTGATCATCCTTGATCAGCAGGCGTGGCTGCGGGCCAAAACCGTCTTCATGCGGAATGATTTCAGACAGGCTCCAGCGCCAAGGCTGCCAGCGGTTGTCGATGTGTTCACGCTGCATGACGACCGCCACCTGGGTGAACGGCCGGCGCACAGCCTCTGCTGCATCAAGCGAGGCAGCTTCGGGCGAACCAGTGGCAGCAGGGGAATACAAGACAAATCCAGACATGGCGGGGAGTGTACGGTGGACAGCGCCGCCCATGGTGTATGGGGTCTTGGCGCTTGGGGTTAATCTCTGCACCTTCACCATGACACCCTTCACACTCAAACCCCTCAACGCCGGCACCTGCCAGCTGCTTGACGCGCACGGCCAGCATGTGGGCTATTTGAAATTGATCAACGCGCTGTGGAAATTCAAAGCTGTTGGCTACGGCCCACAAGGCGAGGTGATTCCCGGCGGCGGACCGCTCACGGACCGACACAACACGACTTTTGTGCGGCTTGACGCGGCGGAAATTGAGGCTGAGTTGGTGCGAGCTGTCTACTCTACACAGCCTTTTATTAGCCCTCAGTGAAAAAGCTGCCCCACACTCAGCATGGTGCGATAAACCCCCCAAGCCAAGGGCAGCGAAACGGCCAACCAAGCCAGCGCCACTGTCAGTGAGCTAGAGACGCTGTTGTCGTATGAGACCAACGTTGACGCTGTCGAGCTTTCGTGTGCCAAGCGCTTTTCTTCGGCCAACTCGGTCTCGGTCATGAAATACTTGGCGTCCACTGGACGGACCAGCCAATTGCACATCAGACCCACGACCAGCATGCCGACCAAGATGTACATCGTTTGGTTGTACACCTGCTCTCGCGGGATGCCCATATCGAGCTGGTACTGTCGCATGTAGTTCACCACCACGGGGCCAATGATCCCGGCCGTCGCCCAGGCGGTCAGCAAACGGCCATGGATGGCGCCCACATTTTGCGTGCCAAACAAGTCTGCCAAGTACGCTGGGACGGTGGCGAATGCACCGCCATACATGCTCAAAATAAGGCAGAAGGCGGCCACAAACATCAGCAAGTTGCCCGCACCGGCGCTGGCAGGAATGCTGAAATACAAAAAGGCGCCTAAGACGAAGAACACGGTGTAGGTGCGCTTTCGACCCAGCTTGTCAGACAAGCTGGCCCAAAAAAAACGACCCGCGATATTGAACAGGCTCAGCAACGCTGCAAACCCTGCAGCCACACCGGCAATAGCGGTTTTCTGAACGGCATCCAACTCACCAAACTTGGCCGTGACATTAATCAAGACGCCGCCAAAAACTTCTTGCAACATGGGGCTGGCCATGCCAATCACGCCGATGCCGGCCGACACGTTCATGGTCAAAACCATCCACAGCAGCCAAAACTGGGGGATACCCCAAATGCGCGTCACGTGCACATGGTTTTGGGTCATCATGGCATTGGAAGTGCTCGCAACGGGTGGCGTCCAGCCAGCAGGTTTCCATCCCGTGGCCGGCACACGGTAGCCAAAAGCGCCCAACAGCATGGCCACGATGTAGAGCGAACCCATGAGGGCGAAGGTTTGCCACACGCCCACACTGCTAGGCGTGGTGAAGTATTTCATCAGCTCAGCAGCCAGAGGCGCACCGATCATGGCACCCCCGCCAAATCCCATGATGGCCATGCCAGTGGCCATGCCGCGGCGGTCTGGGAACCATTTGATCAAGGTAGACACCGGCGATATATACCCCAGACCAAGCCCAATGCCGCCAATGATTCCGGAGCCCAGCACCATCAGCCAGAATTGGTGCAAATAGATGCCCAGCGCCGACAACAACATGCCGCCACCCCAACAGAATGCGGCCACGACGCCCGCTTTACGCGGGCCAGCATGTTCAAGCCAGCCACCCCAAACCGCGGCGGACAGTCCAAGGAACACAAAGAACAAGGTGTACATCCACCCCAAAGTGGCAATAGGCCAATCGCATGTCGTGGTGAAAAGCTGAGCGATGAAGCCCACATCGGGCCCGCACTGAATCGCTTCTTTCATGCCCAGCGCCTTGGACAGCGGCAACCAAAACACAGAAAAGCCATAGGCCATGCCAATGCTAAGGTGAATGGCCAAAGCTGCCGGTGGCACCAACCAGCGGTTGAAACCAGAACCGGCAATGGTTCGCTCCTTGTCGAGCAAACCAAGTGTGTTTGTACGCATTGTTCAGTGTGCCTTGATGGCCTTCTGCATCGCACATGAAGCAGCTGGCGGAATTAATAAAATCGCAATTTATTCAACCACTAAATTCGATTTATGAGCATGTTTCTTTTTTAGTTAATTGAAACTATGGCTTCTTAACGGCAACCTAAGCAGAACCATAAAAGTCAGTGCGTCAGAGCGATGACCACCGCAGATTCATCAAACCAAGCCATCGCCGTGTGACCGACTTTGAGCAACACGCCAGACGCGGTGAAGCCCACCAGCTGGAGTCCAGACGGCAAGCTCAACGCCACCTCACCTCCATTTTTTGAACGCGACGCCCGGCTGACCCGACCAGTCAGAAGGTTGCGACCATCGGCTGAGTCAAAGCAGCTGCCGACGGACACAGCCGTCGCCTTGCACAACGCCAACACGGCGAGTCCGGGCTTCAAGCCCAACAACTCCGCACTCTCCTGGGTGATCCGGGCGGACAACACGGTCTGGTCCGACAACAACAACTCGACCCGCATCGCGCCCGCGCGTGACTTGATGGCTTTGACTTTGCAGGGCAGCTGATTGCGCATGCTGGTGCGCAAGGACAGAGCGGACAAGTTGGACACACTGGCACCCAGCTGCAAGTCCGTTTCAATTTTTTTCAAAACGTCCCTGCGCGCTTGACTCATTTGGTCGGCGGCGTCTAATACACGCTGACCCGCTGACGTCAGCCTTGCACCGCCCCCACCAGCGCCGCCCACCAGTTTCTCCAGCAGCGCAACGCCGGCCAAATTGCTGAGCGTGTCAATCGCCTGCCATGCGGCCTTGTAGCTGACACCGGCGCCTCTGGCTGCTTCAGAAATAGAGCCGACCTGGCCAATGCGCCGCAGGATGTCGACGCGTTTGTCTGTCGACTGCTGACCCAGCGCGTCTGCCAACTGGAGTTGAGATTTTTTCATCTTAGAATTTTCTACTGAAAAGTCAGCCTGTCGCTATACTCCGCTATCCTTTTTTAGAATAGCGAAAATTTCATGATAATTTTCAGAAAATTGACAGGGTATTTTCCGCAGGCTTCGCTGCTAGTTGGCCTAGCCCTGTGCGGTGTCACATCGACGGCATCTGCCGCCGAAGTCAGCGTGGCAGTGGCGTCCAACTTCACGGCGCCGATGCAAAAAATCGCCAAGATTTTTGAGGCGGACACCGGCCACAAGGCCCTGTTGGCGTTTGGCGCGACGGGTGGTTTTTACGCGCAGATCAAAAACGGTGCGCCTTTTCAGGTGCTGCTGGCGGCCGACACCGAGACCCCCGCACGCCTTGAAAAAGAAGGCTTGGGCGTGGCGGGCGCCCGCTTCACCTATGCCGTCGGCAAACTGGTGCTGTGGAGCAAACAGCCCAGTTTTGTAGATGACAAAGGCGATGTCTTGCGCCAAGGCGGCTTTGAAAAGTTAGCGATGGCCAATCCCAAGCTAGCGCCGTACGGTGCAGCCGCCATCGAGACCCTGACAAAACTCGGCTTGCTGAGGCAGCTGAAACCCAAGTTCGTAGAAGGCGCCAACATCGGCCAGACCTACCAGTTTGTGGCCAGCGAAAACGCCGCTCTCGGCTTTGTTGCTTTGTCCCAAGTTTTTGCGGATGGACAGCTCACACAGGGCTCGGCTTGGATTGTTCCTGCTAGTTTTCACGCACCGATTCAGCAAGACGCAGTGTTGCTGAAAACCAGCAAAGACAACACTGCGGCAATCGCCTTGCTTCGCTATCTCAAGAGTGAGAAGGCGCAAGCCATCATCCGCGCCTGCGGCTACGACCTGTGAATTTTTTGACCTTGCCGGAGTTCGATCGCCACGCGCTGTCTGCCATCTGGCTGACACTGGCGTTGGCGAGCCTGACCACGGTGTTGTTGCTCATCATCGCCACGCCGATCGCCTGGTGGCTGTCGCGCTCCAAATCATGGTTGCGTGGCCCCATTGCCGCCGTCGTGGCGCTGCCGCTGGTGTTGCCGCCCACCGTGCTGGGCTTTTACCTGCTGGTGGCGCTGGGACCGAACGGGCCCATCGGCCAGTTCACGCAGGCGATGGGCTGGGGCACGTTGTCATTTACATTTGCCGGCCTGTTGCTGGGCTCGGTTATTTACTCCATGCCGTTCGCAGTGCAGCCGATTTTGCATGCGTTTGAAACCATCGGCGAACGCCCGATGGAGGTCGCCGCCACACTGCGGGCGCGACCCATCGATGCTTTTTTCAGCGTAGCCCTGCCTCTGGCAAAGCCCGGTTTTGTCACTGCGGCCATTTTGAGTTTTGCCCACACCATTGGCGAATTTGGTGTGGTGCTGATGATTGGCGGCAACATCCCTGACAAGACCCGCGTGGTCTCTACACAGATTTACGGCCATGTCGAGGCCATGGAATACGCGCAAGCCCACTGGCTGGCCGGCGGCATGCTGGTGTTTGCCTTTGCGGTGCTCCTGGGCCTGTCCCTGATGAACCGTCAAAACACGCAGGTGATGAGGTGAGCGCGCCAGTGAGTCGTATCCAGCTGAAGCTGCAGAGAGCTGACTTTGCGCTGGATGTGGACCTTGAATTGCCGGGCCAAGGCATCACGGTGTTGTTCGGCGTGTCCGGCTCGGGCAAGACCAGTTTGCTGCGCTGCGCGGCCGGTCTGGAGCGCACGCCGGGTGCGCGGGTAGCGATTGCCGGTGAGACTTGGCAGGATGACGCCGCCGGCGTTTACCTGCCGACCTGGCAACGCCCGCTGGGCTATGTGTTTCAAGAAGCCAGCTTGTTTGAGCACCTGACTGTGCGGGGCAATTTGCAGTTTGGCTTGAAGCGTGCCCAGAGTACCGACGCTTCGGCTTTGAGCGCCGCCATCGACTTGCTCGGCATTGGCGCGCTGCTGGAGCGCAAAACCAGCCAGTTGTCCGGTGGTGAGCGTCAGCGCGTAGCGATTGCGCGGGCACTGGCGACACAACCCCGCTTGCTGTTGCTGGACGAACCGCTGGCCGCCCTCGACAACGCACGCCGGCAAGACATCCTGCCCTGGCTGGAGCGCCTGCGTGACGAGCTGAAAATCCCCATGCTTTACGTCACGCATTCCTCGGACGAAGTGGCGCGACTGGCCGACACGCTGGTGGTGCTGGACGCTGGCAAGGTCAAGGCTTGTGGTCCGGTCGCGGATGTCTTGGCCGGACTCGATATTCCGGTGGTGCTGGGTGACGATGCCGGTGCGCTGCTGTCGGCCACCATTGAGACACGCGACGAACGCTGGCAACTGGCGCAACTGACATTCAACGGCGGCAGTCTTTGGGTTCGTGACACCGGCTTGCCTTTAGGGCGGCAGGTGCGCGTGCGGGTCTTGGCACGCGATGTCAGTATTGCCCTGGACAAACCCAGTCAGACCAGTATCCAGAATTTGCTGTCCTGTGTGGTGTTGGCGATCGGCCCTGACACGCATGCCTCGCAGACCTTGATCCAGCTCCAGTGCGGTCAATCTGTTCTGCTGGCACGCGTCACTGCACGTGCGGTGCATGAACTGCAGCTGGCCCCCGGTATGCAGGTCTGGGCGCAGGTGAAATCGGTGGCTTTGGTCGAGTGAACTTTTAGTCAAGAGGCTGAAACAACCCGCTCCGGTTTCTTGGCCAGCATGAACGACACCGACCCCAGAGCCGACAGTATCGACAGCACGGTGAAGCCAAGCTGGTAGTCGCCCGTCAAGTCGGCCAACATGCCGGCGACCATCGGGCCGGCGATTTGCCCCACGGCGATGATCGCGGCTGAAATACCCATGATGGCGCCAATCGCCTGACGGCCAAAATAATCGGCGCGGATCGCCTGCATGAAAGGACCACGCAGTCCCCAAGCCAGGCCATGAAACATGGCGAAGGCGATCAAGCCCTGCATCTGACTCGAATACGTCAAGAACATCAGCCCGAGGGCGTGCGACAACATGCACAGCGCAGCTACCTTTCGCTTCTCAAACCGGTCACCGATAACGGCCCCCAGCAGCACGCCCAAGAGTTGACCGAAAGTCATCAGCATGATGACCCAGCCCGCCGTCGCAAAGGAGTAACCGAGACCTTCTCGCATATGGGTGATCGCATGAACGTTGACGGCGGTGACCACCAACAAAGCCAGCCCGTGGCCGGTGGCGAGCAACCAAAACGCTCGCGTGTTGAGGGCTTCGCGAAGTGAAAATTCCTGTTGCCCGGCGGCTTTCAAGACGACCGATTCAGGCGTCTCGTCTTCCGGCCGAATGCCATCGACAAATTCGCCATGGTCTTCGGGACGCCGACGAATCATGCGCGCCAAGGGCAAACCGACCACCAGGGCCAAGACGCCAGAAACCGCAGCCGTGGCGCGCCAGCCCCACTGCTGCATCGACCAAGCTATGGCTGGCACCACCAGCCCGCCCAAAGCCAAGCCCGAACTCATGATGGACAAGGCGCGGCCACGGTACTTTTCAAACCAGTGAACGATAGCCACCGAAAGGGGAAAGTAGCCACCCAAACTGGCGCCAATCGCCATCAAAACAGCGCTGGCATAAAAGGTGCCCACGCTGTCGACCTGACTCAGCAGCAAGAGCCCGGCACTGAAAATCACAATACCCCAGCGAATGAGGGATTGCGGACCCCAGCGGTCCATCAGCCAACCGAGCAGCGGTCCGATGATGGCTGACTCCGCCGACTGCAAGGCAGCAGCGCCTGACAGCGTGGTCTTGCTCCAACCCATTTCTTCCGACAAGACGGCGATGTACAGACCGAAGCTCTGCAACAGCAAAGCGCCTATCAAAAACTGAATGCCGCAAGCCGCAGCGACCATGCGCCAGCCGTAAAACTTGGGCATCTCAGTTCATGCGCTGTAGTGTTGTGTGCAAGGGGTCGGTCAGGTGTTTTTGGAAATGGTGATGGTCGGGAACTTGGACGAAAAGTCTTTGTTCTTGGCCGCAATCGAGACCGCCACCTTGCGCGCCACGGCCTTGTAAATACCAGCCACATCGCCATCCGGGTCGGCCACCACGGTCGGCCGGCCGTTGTCGGCCTGCAGGCGAATTTGCATGTCCAGCGGCAAGGCGCCGAGGTAGTCCATACCGTAGTCAGCAGCCATTTTCTTGCCGCCATCTTCGCCAAAAATATGCTCGGTGTGGCCGCAGTTGCTGCACACATGCACCGCCATGTTTTCGACGATGCCGAGAATCGGCACGCCGACTTTCTCGAACATCTTGATGCCTTTTTTGGCATCCAGCAAAGCAATGTCTTGCGGCGTGGTGACGATCACGGCGCCGGTCATCGGCACGCGCTGGCTCAGCGTCAGCTGAATATCGCCGGTACCGGGCGGCATGTCGACAATCAAATAGTCGAGGTCTTTCCAGTTGGTCTGGCGCAGCAGCTGCTCAAGCGCCTGCGTCGCCATCGGACCACGCCAGATCATGGCTTCGTCTTGGGCCACCAAAAAGCCAATCGACATGACTTGAATGCCGTAGTTTTCCATTGGCTCCATGTTTTTGCCGTCAACGCTTTCAGGACGGCCCTCAATGCCCATCATCATTGGCTGGCTGGGGCCGTAAATATCGGCGTCCAGCAAACCGACGCTGGCACCTTCAGCGGCCAAAGCCAGCGCCAAATTAACCGCGGTAGTGCTTTTGCCAACGCCGCCCTTGCCCGAGGCCACGGCGATGATGTTTTTCACATTAGGCAGCAGTTGCACGCCACGCTGCACGCTGTGGCTGGAGATCTTGAACGTCACGTTGACCGAGACGTTGTTGACGCCCGGCACGGCCTTGACAGCGGCGATCAGCTGCTTGCGAAACCCAGCCAGTTGGCTCTTGGCGGGATAGGCCAGTTCAACGTCAAAAGCCACATCGCCGTCGGTCAACAGCAGGTTTTTAACCGCTTTGGTGCTGACGAAATCTTTGCCCGTGTTCGGGTCTATGACTGCCTGCAGGGCATTAAAAATCGCCTGCTGGGTCAGTTGTTGTTCTGCCGCCATGAAATCTATCTCCGGTTTTATAGGTGCCGCTAAAGCTACAAAGTCTGTGAAAAGTTTGGTGAGCAGTCTAACGCCGGCACCTCGTCCGCACTGGCTGAAGGGCTTAGCTGGGTCCCAACGACATAAAATCCCGGCTTAGTTCAATAAAGATGTTTATGTCCCAGCGCCGCCTTTTTGTTTCCACCGCCCTGCCGTATGCCAACGGCAATTTCCACATCGGCCACATCATGGAGTACATCCAGGCCGATATCTGGGTGCGCTTTCAGCGCATGCAGGGCCATGAGGTGAACTTCGTTGGAGCCGACGATGCCCACGGCGCACCGATCATGATTGCTGCCGAAAAAGCGGGCAAAACGCCGCAGCAGTTTGTCGCCGACATCGCTGCCGGCCGCAAGCCTTACCTGGACGGCTTTCACATCAGCTTTGACAACTGGAGCTCCACCGATTCGCCGGAAAACCATGAGCTGGCCCGGCAGATTTACCGTGACTTGCGGGACAACCCGCAAGGCTCACTGATTGAAACCAAAACCGTTGAGCAGTTCTTCGACCCTGAAAAGAACATGTTTCTGCCGGACCGGTTCATCAAAGGTGAATGCCCAAAATGCCACGCCAAAGACCAGTACGGCGACAACTGCGAGGTCTGCGGTGCAGTCTATGCGCCCACCGATTTGATCAACCCGTTCTCAGCTTTGTCGGGTGTGACGCCGGTGCTGAAAAGCTCTGAGCATTTCTTCTTCAAATTGTCAGACCCGCGCTGCGTTGAATTTTTGGAAAACTGGACGCAAGACGGAAAACTACAACCGGAAGTCGCCAACAAGGTCAAAGAATGGTTTTCGGTGCGCACCAACCCGGACGGCACGCAAAGCGAAGGCTTGGGCGACTGGGACATCAGCCGTGACGCACCTTACTTCGGCATCGAAATTCCCGACGCCCCCGGCAAGTACTTTTACGTTTGGCTGGACGCCCCGATCGGCTACCTCGCTTCCTTGAAAAACCTGCTCGACAAGCGCGGCCAGAACTACGACGCCTACATGGCCGACGCGGCGCTGGAGCAATACCACTTCATCGGCAAAGACATCGTGACGTTTCACACCTTGTTCTGGCCAGCGATGCTGAAATTCAGCGGTCGCAAGACGCCCAACAACGTCTTTGTGCACGGCTTTTTGACCGTCAACAACGGCGAAAAAATGAGCAAGAGCCGCGGCACCGGACTCGACCCGCTGAAGTACCTCAGTCTCGGCATGAACCCCGAATGGCTGCGCTACTACCTGGCGGCCAAGCTCAACTCACGCAATGAAGACATCGACTTCAATGCCGACGACTTCATGGCCCGCGTCAACAGCGATTTGGTTGGCAAGTACATCAACATCGCCAGCCGTGCGGCGGGCTTCATCAGCAAACGCTTCGCCGGCCAGCTGGGTCTTATTTCGGCTGACGGCGCTGCGCTGCTCGATGTCCTCAAGGCGCAACACAGCGTCATCGAGTCACTCTACGAAAGCCGCGAATTCGCCAAGGCCGCGCGTGAAGTGATGCTGCTGGCAGATCAAGTGAACGCCTACGTGGACCAAAACAAACCTTGGGAACTGGCCAAAAAAGACGGCCTAGAGGCGCGCCTGCACGACGTTTGCACCGTCTGTATCGAAGCCTTCCGTTTGTTGAGCCTCTACCTCAAGCCGGTGCTGCCAGCACTGGCCGCGCAAGTCGAAGACTTCCTGAAAACGCCGCCGATGCGCTTTGCCGATGCCGCCACGCCGCTAGGCCAAGGCCATGTCATTGGTGACTACAAACACCTGATGCAACGCGTCGATGTGAAGCAACTCGATGCCTTGTTTGAGCCGCCTGCCGGCGCAGAACCGGCGCTCATTGAAGCCTCGGCAGAAGCTGACCAAGAAGCCAGCGAAGCGCTGATCCCCGGCGGCGAAGCCATCGCTCCGACCATCACCATCGACGACTTCGCCAAGATCGATTTGCGCATCGCCAAGATCGTCAACTGCGAGCGTGTGGAGGGCTCAACCAAGCTCTTGCGGCTGACGCTCGACGCTGGCGAAGGCCGGCTGCGCAATGTCTTCAGCGGCATCGCGTCGGCTTACCAGCCCGAACAGTTGATTGGCCAACTCACCGTCTTGGTGGCGAACCTCGCACCGCGCAAGATGAAATTCGGCATCAGCGAAGGCATGGTGCTGGCCGCCAGCCATGCAGACGAAAAAGCCCAGCCCGGCATTCACGTGCTGACCCCTTGGCCAGGTGCCACGCCAGGCATGCGGATTCATTGATGGACGGACTGCTGCGCATCATCTTGCTGTCAAGCGCAAGCCTTGCGCTGTCGGGCTGTGTCGTCATTGCCGTGGTTGACACCGCGGCTTCCTTGGCCGTCGGTGCGGTCGGGCTGGTCGGTGACGCGGCTATTGGCACGGTCAAAGTGGCGGGCAAAGTGGTCGGCGCGACAGCCGACGCTGTACTCCCAGGCGGCAAATGACGCTGCCCGTCCCGCTGGCCCCTTTTAGACCTCGCCTGCTGGACGCCCTCAAAGGTTACTCACAAGAGCGCTTCTTCAAAGACGCTGGTGCGGGCATCACCGTGGGTATCGTTGCGCTGCCGCTGGCCATGGCCTTTGCGATTGCCTCGGGCCTGAAACCAGAAGCCGGTATTTGGACGGCCATCATCGCCGGCGCCTTGGTCTCATCACTGGGCGGCTCTTCAGTGCAAATCGCCGGCCCGGCAGGCGCCTTCATCGTCATTGTGTATGGCATTTTGGAGCGCTATGGCTTAGCCAATCTGCTGATCTCCACGGCTTGCGCCGGCGTGCTGATGTACCTGTTGGGACTGTTCAAGCTCGGCACCCTCGTGCGCTATGTGCCGGTCAGCATTGTGGTCGGTTTCACCAACGGCATTGCCGTGCTGATTGCCTTGTCGCAGGTGAAGGATTTTCTCGGCCTGCGGGTGGACAAGATGCCGGCTGATTTTTTCTCGCAGTTGGGCGTTCTGGGCAGCCACTTAGGGACGCTCAATTTTTACGCGCTGGGATTGGCGCTGGCCTGCCTCGTGGGCCTGTTCGTCTGGCCGCTTATTTTTGCCGCTGCGCCCAATGAAAAAAATACGCTGACGGCGCGCTTGTTGAAAGCTCTGCATGACGTCGAGGGCTTGCCGATGCGCCGCGTGACACGGCTGACCGGACGCTTGCCCGGCCCGATTGTCGCGCTGGTCAGCCTCACGGCCCTGGCCTATCTGGCCAACTTCCCGGTCGAGACCATCGGCTCGCGCTTTGGTGGTATTCCACAAACGCTGCCGGTCTTTGCTCTGCCCGACTTTTCGTGGGACACCGTGCGGCTGCTGTTCGCCCCGACCCTCACCATTGCCTTGCTGGGCGCGATTGAGTCGCTGCTGTGCGCCCGTGTCGCGGACCAGATTTCGGGACTGCCCCGACATGACCCGAACCAAGAACTGATGGCGCAAGGGCTTGCCAATTTTGTCGTGCCCTTTTTTGGCGGCATGCCAGCCACTGGCACCATCGCCCGCACGGTGACCAACGTGCGGGCCGGCGCGACCTCACCGATCTCCGGGCTGGTGCATGCCCTGACGCTGGTGGTGATTGTGCTGGTGGCGGCGCCACTGGCCGTGCACGTGCCGCTGGCGGTGCTGGCCGGTGTCTTGATGTACGTCGCTTGGAACATGGGCGAGTGGCGCGAGTTGGTGCACTTTCGCCAACACAGCAACCACTACAAACTGCTCATGTTGGGTACTTTTTTTCTGACCGTTGTGTTTGACTTGACGGTGGCGCTGCAGGTCGGACTGATTTTGGCCTGCGTGCTGTTTGTGCGGCGGATGAGCTCGCTGTTTCGCGTGGTCGAGACCGCGCGGGATGCGAATTCGGCCAGTTACCAGCTCTACGGCGCCTTGTTTTTTGGCGCCGTGGCCAAGGTCGACCCGATCTTGACCGCCGTCGAAACCGCCCCCCAAGGGCTGGACATCAGGCTCGACTTGCAATCGCTGCAGTCGCTAGACCGCTCTGGCCTAGAGGTGCTGGAGCAACTCCACAAGGCGGTGGTGCTGCGCGGCGGACGACTCGTCATGACGGGACTGAACGCCCAACCGCGCGAAACCATGGAGCGCGCCGGCTTTCTTGCCAAGGTTGAGGCCACCATCCCCTAAAATGCTTGCCAAAGGTATCCGACATGTCCATTTTTCGCCGCCCCGATTACACCTCTGAAGTGACTCAATTCATTGAGACCCTGAAGGCCCAAAAGCCATCGCTCGAAGCTGAGCAGCGCGCGGGTCGCGCCATCTGGTGGGACCAGAAAATTGACCGCAATGCTGAGCAGGACTACGAGGATGCCCGCGTCGCGCAACAGCCCTACGTCTATCAGACCGGCCAGCATCCGAACGGGAAATAATGGGTTTGTCGGCAGACTTGCCCCTGAGTCGTAGCCAATCGCTGCTGCCTGCGGGTGTCAAAGACATGCCGGGCATGCCGGCTGTGATTGACCAAGTGGCGCTGGCCCGCCTGTATGGCGAGCCTTTGTTTGCGATGCCGCACGACCTGTACATCCCGCCCGATGCACTGAAAGTTTTTCTAGAGGCTTTTGAAGGCCCGCTGGACTTGCTGCTCTATCTGATCCGCAAGCAAAACTTCAATATTCTTGACATTCCGATGGCTGCGGTGACGCGGCAGTATCTCGCCTACGTCGATGAAATTCGATCGACCAATTTGGAGCTGGCGGCCGAGTATTTATTGATGGCGGCGATGCTGATCGAGATCAAATCGCGGATGCTGCTGCCGCCCAAGAAAACCGCAGAAGGCCAAGAAGCTGAAGATCCACGTGCCGAGCTGGTTCGGCGTCTGCTGGAGTACGAGCAGATCAAACTGGCAGCGCACCAACTCAACAGCATTCCGCAGTTTGGTCGGGATTTTTTGCGTGCGCAGGTGTTTGTCGAACAAGCCTTGCAGCCGCGCTTCCCCGATGTCAGCGTGGTCGACCTGCAAGACGCTTGGCGCGATATCGTCAAACGAGCGCGACTGGTGCAGCACCATGTGATCACCCGCGAAGAACTCAGTGTGCGTGAGCACATGAGCATCGTGCTGCGCAAGCTGCAGGGCAGCCGCTTTGTCGAGTTTGAAGAACTGTTTGACACCACGCGAGGTATGCCGGTGTTGGTGGTCACCTTCATTGCTATGCTGGAGCTGTGCAAAGAGGGGCTGATCGACGTCACGCAGGCTGAAGCTTTCGCGCCCATTTACGTCCGGTTGGCTTACACGACAGCGTGAAGCTCCACATAGCAGGCGCCGACCCTCGGCTGACGTCCTTTCATCCATGAAGCTGATCAACTATTGCGTACTCACGGAGCCCACATGACTCAAGACACTGCAAAACCGTCTGCCGACAGCCTAGCGTCTGCTTACGGCACCTTGCCGCCCGCCGCAGCGCCGTCGCAGCGCAAACCGGTCAGCTTGCCGCGGCTGCGCGAGATGCATCAACACGGCGAAAAAATCACCATGCTGACGGCCTACGACGCGACCTTTGCGGCCGTGGCAGACGCCGCCGGCATCGAGTGTATTTTGGTCGGCGATTCGCTTGGCATGGTCTGCCAAGGCCTGACCAGTACCGTCGGCGTCTCGCTGGAAACCATGCGTCATCACACAGAGTGTGTGGCCAACGGCCTGCGCCGCTCACAGAGCACGGCCTGGCTGATTGGCGACCTGCCCTTCGGCAGTTACCACGAGTCGCGTGAACAGGCTTTTCGCAGCGCCAGCGTGCTCATGCAAGCCGGTGCGCACATGGTCAAGCTAGAAGGTGGCGGCTGGACCACCGAGACCGTGCGTTTTCTGGTGGAGCGTGGGATTCCGGTCTGCGCCCACCTCGGGTTAACACCGCAAACCGTGCACGCACTCGGCGGTTACCGGGTGCAAGGGAAAACTGGCGAATCAGCCGCCGTGTTGAAGCAGCACGCGCATGAACTGCAAGACGCCGGTGCGGCCATGGTCGTGCTCGAAATGGTACCGGCCGCTGTCGCCGCCGCCCTGACGACCGAACTCACGCGCTGCGCGACCATCGGTATTGGCGCCGGCAAAGACACCGCCGGTCAAGTGCTGGTGCTGCACGACATGCTCGGCATCAACCTGGGCAAAATGCCGCGCTTTGTGCGCAACTTCATGGACGACGCCGGCAACGTGCGCGGTGCGATGGAGGCCTATGTCAAAGCCGTCAAAGAAGGCAGTTTTCCGGTGGACGCCCTACACGCTTGGTAATCGCTTGGCAGGCGCCTGGTAACTTCGCACTTTTCTCTTTTCAATCACTCTGGCTTCAAGGATTTTTTGATGCATATCGTTCACACCATTGCCGACTTGCGCCAGCACCTGAGTGCCTATCGGCGTCCGGCTTTCGTGCCAACCATGGGCAACTTGCACGACGGTCACATTGCGCTGGTCAAACAGGCTTCTGCTTTGGGCGACGTCACGGTGTCCAGTATTTTTGTCAACCGCTTACAGTTTGCGCCGCATGAGGACTTCGACAGTTACCCGCGCACGCTAAACGCCGATGCCGAGCGCCTCAAAGAGGCCGGCTGCAATGTGCTGTTCGCACCGCGTGAAAAAGAGCTTTATCCAGAACCGCAAACGTACAAGGTGCATCCCGCGTCGGAGCTGGCGGACATTTTGGAAGGGCACTTCAGGCCCGGTTTTTTCATCGGTGTCAGCACCGTCGTGTTGAAGCTTTTTTCATGCGTGTTTGCTGGCAAGCCTGAGGGCGTTGCAGCCTTCGGCAAGAAGGACTACCAACAGGTCATGGTGATCCGCCGCATGGTTCAGCAGTTTGCCCTGCCGATCGAGATCGTCACCGGCGAGACGCAACGTGCCGAAGACGGCTTGGCCTTGTCTTCTCGTAACGCCTATCTCAGCCCAGCCGAGCGTGCAGAAGCGGTGCAACTCTCGGTGGCGCTGACCGCCTTGGGCCAAGCCGCTCAAGGTGCGCAAGCGGCTGACCTGCCCGCACTTGAAGCCGCAGCCATGCAAGCGCTGGCGCGGCGCGGCTGGAAGCCGGATTACCTGACGGTGCGTAAACGTGCCGATTTGTTAAGCCCGCACCCCCAAGCCGGCCCGCTGGGCACAGAACCCTTGGTGGTTCTGGGCGCAGCCAAACTCGGCATGACGCGACTGATTGACAACTTGGAGAGTTGAGCCGCAAAGACGCCAGTCCGGTAGGCTTCAGCCCTGCTCAACGGTGGCGTGACGTTCCATCAGCGAGGCCACCGCCTGCACGGGTGTGACTTCGCCGTCCAGCAAGGCCACGACAGCTTCAGAAATCGGCATTTCAATGCCGAGTGCTTGAGCCCGCTGCACCACCGTGCGGGCGCAATAAGCACCTTCGGCGACATGACCCAATGAGGCCACCGCCTGCGCCAGGGTTTGACCTTGCGCCAGCAACAAACCGACTTGCCGATTCCGGCTCAAGTCACCGGTCGCGGTGAGCACCAGATCACCCAGACCGGACAAGCCGGTGAAGGTTTCGTTTTGTGCACCCAGGGCCACACCGAGCCGGCTCATCTCGGCCAAGCCGCGGGTGATCAGCGCTGCACGGGCATTCAAACCGAGCTTCAAACCATCGCAAAAACCAGTCGCGATGGCCAACACGTTTTTAACCGCGCCACCGACCTCAACGCCGACGATGTCGTCGCTGGCGTAGACCCGCAAAGTGTCGCTGTGAAAAGCATCGACCAGCGCCGCCCGCACATCGGCATGCTCACTGGCCGCAACCAAGGCGGTCGGTTGACCCGCCGCCACTTCACGCGCAAAGCTCGGGCCACTCAGCACGCCGGCCAACAAGTCGGGGGCGACTTGCGCCAAGATCTCATGGACCAGCAAGCCCACGCCGGGCAAGGCGGCCGGTGCAGTGCCAGCAACCGCGGCTAACGGCGCTTCAAAGCCCTTGCTCAACCAAGCCACTGGCACGCGCACTCGGGCCTGTTGTAAGCGCTGAAAAACACTGCGCACGCCAGCAATCGGCGTGGCGATGACGATCAGGTCTTGACCCACCAGAGCCGCTTCCAACGAAGCGTCTGAGCCGCCCAGCATCTGCAGGCCCGAGGCCAGCGTGATGCCCGGCAGATAACGCTGGTTCTGCCGCGTCGACTGAACCGCCTCCACCAAGGCCGCGTTGCGGGCCCACAGCGAGACTTCGTGTGCCGCTTGTCCAGAGACCGTTTTGAGACTGGCCGAGACAGCCAGTGCCGTGCCCCAAGCGCCCGCGCCGATGACCAGAATCTTCATGCCGCGCCCTGCCCTGCAAGCGCGCGACGGTTCAACAGTGGGGAATGGATCAAAACTTAAACAATGATCTGCGGTGCGGCTTGGGCAGCGGCATCAGCTTGAGCGGCAGCATCGGCTTGCTGCTGCAGGAACATCGCCTGGAAGTTGATTTCCGCCAGATGCACCGGCGGGAAACCACCGCGCTGGATCACGTCAGCGACGTTGCCGCGCAGATAAGGGTAGACGATTTGCGGGCAAGCGATGCCGAGGATCGATCCGAGTTGATCAGCCTCGACGTTGCGCACTTCAAAGATGCCGGCTTGCTTGGCTTCGACCAAAAACACCGTCTTGTCATTGATTTTGGTGTGCACGGTGGCGGTCACGGTGACTTCAAAAAGACCGTCGGCGACCGGCGATGTTTCAACACCCAACTGGATGTCAACGCTGGGTTGCTCGGGGTCGAGCAGGATCGCTGGGGAATTGGGCTGCTCCAACGACATGTCTTTCAGGTAGACGCGTTGAATCTGGAAAACAGGATCAAGGTTGGCTTCGGCCATGGTGCTCTTTCAACAAACTAAAAATGAAACGCCCGCGGCCTGTGACGGCCGTGCAAGCGGAAGAATTATCGCCGGACGATCGGCTGAAAAAATCAAGCCGCGCTCAGCAAGGGCAGCAGACCGCCTCGGCCATCCAGCGCCACCAAATCGTCGCAACCGCCCACATGGGTGGTGCCGATGAAAATCTGCGGGACAGTGCGGCGACCGGTGATCTCCATCATTTTTTCGCGCTCGCCCGGCAGCATGTCGACGCGGACTTCATCGAGCTCAGTCACGCCGCGCTGCTTTAAAAGCGCCTTGGCCTGGATGCAATAAGGGCATGAGCCCGTGGTGTAAATTTTGACGACTTGCATGCTCATGCCTTTTCAACAGGTAGATTAGCTTCGCGCCAGGCTTTGAGTCCGCCGCTCAGGCTTTGCGCCTGGTCATAGCCGAGTTTTTTAGCCACTGAAACGGCGCGGGCTGCGCGAGCGCCCACCGGGCACAGAAAGATAAGCGGCAAAGCCTTGTTTTTGACGGTGCTGGGCAACTTGTCTTCAAGCTGTCCAAAGGGAATGTTCTTCGAGTTAGCGACGTGACCCGCTGCGAATTCCTCGGGCTCGCCAACGTCTATGACGATGGCTTTTTCGCGGTTCATCAATTGCACCGCAGCCGTCGCACTCAAGCTTCCGGCGGCCGTACCACTGGCGATCAGAGGCCAAACCAGCAGACCGCCCGCGGTCAGCGCCACGGAAATCAGCATCCAGTTGTCGATCAGAAATTTCACTTTTAAACCTTTTGAGTGTTGCGCCTGTTGGGCAGTTAAGCAGTGATTTTAGAATGGCGGCTGAACCTTGCGCAGCGCACCTGCTGCGAATCCCCTGCAACCCGACATTTTCAAGCGTCTATTCATGTACAAATTAGTGCTTATCCGCCACGGCGAGTCCACCTGGAATCTTGAAAACCGCTTCACCGGCTGGGCCGACGTCGACCTGACGCCGACTGGCATTGCCCAAGCGCTCAGCGCTGGCAAATTGCTCAAAAATGAGAACTACGAGTTCGACCTGGCCTACACCAGCGTGCTCAAGCGAGCGACCCGCACCCTCTGGCACGTACTCGACGAGATGGACAGGACCTGGCTACCCGTGGTCCACAGCTGGCGTCTGAACGAGCGCCATTACGGTGCGTTGCAAGGGCTGAACAAAGCTGAAACCGCCAAAAAATACGGCGACGCGCAGGTGCTGGCCTGGCGCCGCAGCTATGACGTACCACCGCCAGCTCTGACACCGGACGACGAGCGCTGCGAACGCAGTGACCCGCGTTACGCCAAACTGACGCCAGAACAAGTGCCGCTGACAGAGTGCCTGCAAGACACGGTGGCACGGGTCATGCCGCTTTGGACCGAATCGATCGCGCCCGCCATCAAATCCGGCAAGCGCATCGTGATGGCGGCCCACGGCAACTCCATCCGGGCGCTGGTCAAGTACTTGGACAACATGTCAGATGACGATATCGTTGGTCTGAACATTCCGAATGGCATTCCGCTGGTGTATGAGTTGGATGCGGAACTCAAACCGATTCGCCACTACTACTTGGGCGACACCGAGGCGATTGCCAAGGCTGCTGCGGCGGTGGCAGCACAGGGCAAAAGCTGAACAGCTCAGCTCAAACCTGAAAATCACGTATCGGCTGTGTAAAGTCGTGCGGTTTTGACAAACTATTGATGCCCTTGCCGGGTTTGCTGCGGAACTGATTCGCAGGGCTTTCCTCCAAGGTGTATATTGCTTCACATTCTTGCCGGGGGCCTGTGCAGCACATGTTGTAACGCCTTGGGGACAAGGCCAATGAAGGTGTTTTTTTATGGGTCAAAAACTCAAGGTAGCAGGCTGGATTTCGGTGGGTGCCATTGCAGGCGCATTGACCACTGTGCAACTACAAGCTGTCGCGCGCGGCGGTATGGCGCCTCTGCCACTCGAAGAGTTGCAACAACTTGCTGCTGTTTTCGGCATGGTCAAGAGCGACTACGTCGAACCCGTCGACGAGAAAAAACTCATCACCGATGCCATTGCCGGCATGGTCGCCAGTCTTGACCCGCACTCGGTGTATTTCGACAAGAAGTCCTTCAAGGAATTCCGTGAGGGGACCAGCGGTCGCTTCGTTGGCGTTGGTATTGAAATCAGCCAAGAAGACGGCCTCGTCAAGGTGGTTTCACCGATCGAAGGTTCCCCTGCCGACCGGGCCGGACTCAAGCCCAACGACCTGATCACCAAAATTGACGACAGCTTCGTCAAAGGCATGAGCCTGAACGACGCGGTCAAGAAAATGCGCGGCGAGCCACAGACCAAAGTGATGCTGACGATTTTCCGGAAAGACGAGAACCGCACCTTCCCGGTGTCCATCACGCGCGAAGAAATTCGCACCCAATCGGTGCGCAGCAAAATCGTCGAGCCGGGCTACGCTTGGATCCGCCTGAGCCAGTTCCAAGAACGCACGGTCGAAGATTTCGTCACCAAGTTGGAGCAAATTTACAAGCAAGAACCGAATCTCAAGGGCTTGGTGCTGGACCTGCGCAACGACCCAGGTGGCTTGCTGGATGCCGCTGTGGCGGTGTCTGCGGCTTTCTTGCCCGAGAACGTCACTGTGGTCTCGACCAACGGCCAGCTCGCTGAAAGCAAGTTCACCTACAAAGCCTCGCCAGAGTTTTATGCTCGCCGCGGCGTCGATCCACTCAAACGTCTGCCTGCTGCCTTGAAAACCGTTCCGCTGGTCGTGCTGGTCAATGAAGGTTCCGCGTCAGCCAGTGAGATCGTGGCTGGCGCCCTGCAAGACTACAAGCGCGCCACCATCATGGGCAACCAGACCTTTGGCAAGGGCTCTGTTCAAACTGTGCGTCCGCTCGGCCCAGACACCGGCTTGAAGCTGACCACTGCACGTTATTTCACCCCGAGCGGCAAGTCGATCCAAGCCACCGGCATCATCCCTGACGTGATGGTCGACGAAACGCTGGAAGGCAGTCCGTTTGCCGCTTTGCGCACGCGCGAAGCAGACTTGGAAAAACACCTGAACAGTGGCCAAGGCGCTGAAGTCAAAGACCCAGACCGTGAAAAAGCCCGCGAAGCGGCCATGAAGCGGCTTGAAGAAGAGTCACGCAAAACCCCTGAGCAACGCCGACCGCCTGAGTTTGGCAGCGCCAAAGACTTCCCCCTGATGCAGGCTATCAATCAGCTCAAAGGCAGCCCGGTGATTGTCAGCAAGACCATGGTTGAGCGCAAGGAAGCGAAGAAAGAAAATTGAAGCTGGGGTTGCACTCAGCGCTGCCTCTATGAATGACGCCCAGCTGCTGCGCTACGCCCGGCATATTCTGCTCGATGACATTGGCATTGAAGGGCAAACTCGGCTGCTGGCCTCGCATGCGCTGATCATCGGCGCGGGCGGACTCGGTTCACCCGCTGCGCTGTATTTGGGCAGCGCGGGCGTTGGCCACATCACGGTGGTTGACCATGACCGCGTCGAAGCTACCAACCTGCAACGGCAAATCGCGCACACCACAGCGCGGATAGGCCAATTCAAAGCGCTGTCGATCGCCGAAGCGATTGCCCAGATCAATCCCGATGTGCAGGTCACTGCGGTAACCCAACGTGCTGACGACAAGCTACTGAACGTGCTGGTTCAACAAGCCGATGTGGTGCTGGACTGCACCGACAATTTTCAGAGCCGCCACGCCATCAACCGGGCCTGCGTACGCCATGCCAAACCTCTGGTGTCGGGTGCGGCCTTGCAACTGGATGGTCAAGTGTCGGTCTTTGATACACGCCAGACAGCGGCCCCCTGCTATGCCTGCCTGTTTCCAGAGGCTGATGCGCCTGAGGAAACCAACTGCGCCACCATGGGCGTTTTTGCGCCGCTGGTGGGTATCGTTGGCAGCATGCAAGCGGCAGAAGCGCTAAAGTTGTTGTGCGGCTTTGGTGAGACCTTGGCTGGCAGACTGCTGATGCTGGACGCGCGGCAGATGCGCTGGACAGAGATGGGTGCGCGGCGGCAACCCGATTGCAAAGTCTGCGGCGTTCGTTGAACGGCCACGCTGATCCATGATCACTTGGCCTTTGAGTTTTTTTAATCTCAGCCGTAGCTGCTGCTGTCGAGCAAAATTTTTTGTTATTTACGCAACTTATCTAAAACTGTAGGAGTTGCCCTACATCATCGTCGCTGAGTCACTGTCAGAATTCATCAGCAATACATGACGAAACGCGAATTTCCCCTCTTGGCTCATCGGTGGAGTTCTTCCCACAATGGAAGCGTTCTGAAACCCAGCCGTCACGACTAATGGAACTCAAGTGAGATTGAAGACTTTTATCGTCGAAGATAACGCCACCATCAGAGAGAACCTGATTGGCACACTCGAAGAGCTGACCTGCGTTCAGGCGGTTGGCACGGCAGAAACCGAACTCGAAGGTCGGCAGTGGCTCACCCATAATGCGAGCGCGTGGAACTTGGCCATCGTTGATCTGTTTCTGCGGGAAGGGACTGGGCTCGGTGTTGTCGATGCCTGCCAAGACCGTAAGCCGAACCAAAAAGTGATTGTGTTGAGCAACTATGCCACTGCAGACATTCGTCAGCGATGCGCCCAATTGGGTGTCGACGCCGTCTTCGACAAGTCTAATGAAATTGACGCCTTGGTGACCTACTGCCTTGAGCAGTGTCAACACGCCACAGACTAGCGTCGTCAGTCAATCAATTTATTTTTGAGCGCGTAATAGGTTAAGTCGCTGTTCGATGACAAGCTCATCTTTTCCATCACGCGCGTACGGTAGGTACTCACCGTTTTGACACTCAAAGAAAGCGCTTTAGCGATGTCTCCAGCCGTTTCGCCCTTGGCCAGTTTGAGGAAAACTTGAAACTCACGCTCCGACAATTGCTCATGCGCAGCAATGTCGTGAGGCCGATTGAGTTGCTGCGCCAACAACTCTGCAACGCCCGGTGTGATGTAGCGCTTGCCGAGGGAAATCACGCGAATAGCGTTGACGATCTCTGTCGGATCGCACTCTTTATTCAAGTAACCGCTGGCGCCTTGGCGAATCAAATTCACCGCGTAATGTTCTTCTGGATAGCCACTCAAAATAAGGATGCCGACGTCAGGCGCCTTGGCGCGGATCATGGCCAATGCATCGATACCACTTTGCCCGGGCATAGACAGGTCCATCACCAAGATATCCAACTCAACGTTGCGCACCAAGTCAATGGCTTCCCTGCCGCTGGCGGCTTCACCCACCACCCTTAGGTCGACGTGGTCCGAGAAGAATTGTTTGAGTCCAGAACGAACAATTGCATGGTCATCAACAATACCAATTTTTATCATTTCATGGTCTTTCCAGTGAATCTATTGTGGGCGCTTATGCCATGCTTTTTAAGCTGATCGTTGGGAAAATATTTAAATTATCACAATCATCCATTATTGACGAATAATTCACCGACATTTAATTTGGAGCCTCCGTTGAAGCAGTTATCCATACCCAAAATGGTGATCAGCTTGCCGCTCGCCATCCTTGGAGCGGCCATATTGATCACCATCAATGAAGCCAGTTTTCACGCCTCCACGCAAGCGACCCAAAGGATCGAACACGCCGAACTTGCGCGCCAGTCAGTCGGCCAATTGATGCACACCATGCTCGATGCTGAGACCGGCACGCGCGGTTTTTTGCTCACAGGCGATGAGAAGTATCTGCAGCCCTACGACAGCGCCGTCGCTGAACTCGGGAAAGAGTTGGCGCAATTGCGCCAACTTTTGGCAAACCAGCCGGAGGATTTGGCTGAATTCGAATTGTTGGCGCACTACATCAGTAAGAGGCAGAGTGAAAACGATTTGAGTGTGCGCATGCGAAAAATCGGCAACGACGACGCATGGAAGTTCATGCTGACCACGGACGTCGGCAAACAGCACATGGATGCAGTCCGGCGTTATTCTCAAAAACTCATGGACTCCAGTTTGTCAAAGATGGAAGCCGCGCACCTGCAGGTCAACCATTCGTTGCTGCTTTCGCGGATCGGCATTGCGGCCATCTCCCTGGCAGGCCTGCTTGCTTTCTACATGTACCTGCTGCAAACCGAGGCCTTGCTGGTCGCTGGCACGAGGGAAAAACTTGCGTTGCAAAACGAGCGTGATCGACTGGAAGAACTGGTGCGAGATCGAACCGCCAAACTGGCGAAGCTCGCCACGTACCTGCAAGAAGTGAGAGAAGATGAGCGGGGTCATTTAGCGCGTGAATTGCATGACGAACTCGGCGCACTGCTGACGGCGGCCAAGCTGGATGTGGCGCGCATCAGATCTCGTTTGGGTAACAACTTGCCCGAGGTCAACGAGCGACTCGAACACCTGATCAGCACACTCAACAGTGGCATTGCGCTCAAGCGGCGCATTGTCGAAGACTTGCGCCCCTCTTCACTGTCTCACTTAGGGCTGGTGGCGTCGCTTGAAATTCTCACGCGTGAGTTTGCCGAACAATCCGGCATTGAGATTAAGACGGCGCTGGCATCGGTTGAATTGGGTGGCTCGGCACAACTCACGGTCTATCGACTGGTCCAAGAGTCACTCACGAACATGAGTAAATACGCCAATGCCACACATGCAGACATCACGTTGCACAACAATGATGACCACGTGATCATCGAAGTCAGCGACAACGGGCAGGGGTTTGATTCTGCAAAAGTAGCAGCCACCAGCCACGGACTGGCCGGCATGCGACATCGCGTCGAGGCGGCAGGCGGACATTTGGTCATTGAATCCAGTCCAGGCAAGGGCACTCACATTCGCGCCAAATTACCAAAAACGCGCTAAGCACACCATCAGTAAGCCCTTGTCCTACAGGGCATCAACACTTTTACTGACAAAGCCACCCGCAGCTTACCGATGAAGCTCATCAAAAGTGCAATCTAAACTGAAAGCCAGTAGTCGAAAGAAGCCAGCACACCCTCCTGAATTCGGTTTTGCGAATCGGTATCGACTGGGATCGCTTTCACGACACACACGATGAAGCCGCTTTGCTTCAGCAATCAACCCAAAGGATTCACCATGACCACCAGTAACTCTGCAGCCCAAACTGCTCGCAACACCCGCGACGACGCCTTGCAAGCCACTGTTCAAGCCACCGAGCTGACACGTAGCTACGCCAAAGAAGCACTCGACCAAGCCGAAGGCAAGATCCGCGAATTGCGCGGCAGTGTCGACCCCATGGTTGACAAACTGGCCGACACCGCCCAAAAGCTGGCTCGCCAAAGTATGGACATGGCCACTGAAGCCAAGCACAAAGCCCAAGAGTCATTGGCTCGATACAGCGATGTCACCACCAAATATGTCACCGAGCAACCGATGCGATCCGTGCTAATTGCAGCTGCTGTAGGCGCAGCCGTCGCCTTGCTGGTGACGGCAGTCCGGAACAACAAACGTTATTAATCCTCTTTCGCGCACGGCACGCTCTTTATGCTTCACCCACTATTTGCGACGCTGATCAAACGTCCCGATCTCATAGCTGATCACGTTTCGGCGTATGTCGAGCTCATCTCTCAGGAAACGTCGGGGATGACGGTGGATTGGGTCAAGCGCGGGCTCGCTTGGGCGCTTGTCGCAACTGGACTTCTGGTGTTTGTGATTTTTTCTGGCATCGCTCTTATGCTGGGCTTGATGAATCATTTTCACTGGGTATTGGTGGCGGTTCCGGGCGCCATATTGCTGCTGACGTTGCTGGCCTTATCAAAAACCAAGACGTTTACCCAGACTGACCGCTTCACCGAACTCAAGTCGCAAGTGAACAGCGACCTACGCGCTCTGCGCGAGGCCGCAGAATGAATCTGACGCCACAGCAGCGTTTAGCAGTCAGCCGCCGTGCAATCGTGCAGAGCATGAGCCGGGACCGACAAGACTCTTTGAACGACGATCGGTCTGACGATTCATCATCGCTTGGGGCAGACGGTGGAGCCGCAGCGTTTGAAGATGGCTCCCATTCGACTCGCTCGTCACGACCTCACTCATCTTCTGGGTTCAATGGGCTCTGGCGCACAGTCCGACGAGCCTCATCGGCTTGGTGGCGGTCGCATCCTGCGCATCTGGCAGTGGACGTCACCCACCCCATGCTTGAAAAATATGCGGCCGAGAATCCTTTGAAGTTGGTTGGTATCGCGGCAGCTATCGGTGCTGCCGTGGTCATCGCCAAGCCATGGCGGCTTATTTCCGTCACCGGCGTGTTGATTGCAGCGCTTCGGTCTACGCAGATGTCGAGTCTGGTCGCTTCATTTTTGTCAGCCACGCCCGAACCGCCGCGTGAACGTTAGCCCTTGAAAGAGACCACCTTTCGCTTTTCACCTTAGGAATTCATATGAAATACGCTCGCGCTATCGCCCTTGCCGCCTTGACTGGCATCACCCTCTTCAGCGCGGGTTGTGCCGTGGTGAGAGGCCAAGAAACAGCCGGCTCTTATGTCGATGACACCGCCATCACCGCCAGCATCAAAGCTAAATTTATCGATGACAAAATTGTGTCTGCCTCTTCCATCAGCGTTGAAACTTTGAACGGCACGGTGCAGCTGTCGGGGTTTGCCAAAAACGCTGCTGAAAAAAATCAAGCCGAACGCATTGCCCGCAACAACCGCAATGTGCGTGCTGTTCGTAACGACATTGTTATTCGCCCCTGACTGCGGTATCAGCGCTGGTACGGACAGCGGCCGTAACGGCGCCTGAAATCATACGGATACTCCGGCGACATCTCTGCAAAGAGTCCACGGCCGAGCAACTTAGCATGCCCTTCTTCCAGGACATACGGACCAAGATCACGTTGGTAGCGATATGACCAAGCGTGTCCGCGCCGCACCATCCACTCGCCCACGTCTTCCCGACTCAAATAAATCGTTGCAAGGTCACGGCCATAAACATCGACGCCTTGCGGCTTGACCGTCACGGCGCGTTTGAGAATGCGTTCTTGCAAAGCTTGCTTGGCCGCCTGGCCGCCGGTCTGACATATTTCAGGCGCATCCATGCCGATCATTCTGATCTTGTGAAGTGCACCACCCTCAAGCGGACGCACGTGCACAGTGTCGCCGTCAACCACATAGGTGACCACGCCAAGCCACACCGATGGCGCAGGTTCCGTTACGGCTGCACTGCTAGCGGTCAGCGTCAGCAGTGCCAGCCCCGCCCAAAGGCGCCATGTCATCGTGCGCTTTGTTCGCATCTTTGGATCAGGCCGTGATGATCCAGCCTTCGAGCGGATCAACCTGTGCTGGCAGACCGTAGCGAGGCTTGCCTTCAACATGCTGTTGATGCGCCCAAGCCGCCTGCATCAGGCAAAGCACGGCGTCCAACGAATCGCCAGTGGCATCGTCGACCAACCTGTCACGCTGGGCATGGGTGAGTTTCAGGCGCAATCCCAGCCGCGTCTGACCATGCTCCAGTGCGGTGAGCATGTCCTTGCGGGCGATCAATCGCTCTGGCGTTTGCAAGGCCTTGGCGTCATTTTTATAGCTGCGTGTTTTGGCGTTCTGGCCAGCCTGCTGAAGCAGTTCACGGGCCAACAAACCGGGGTAACCTTCCACGGCAATCCGCAGCGGCTGGGTCGTCTCAATAGCCGTTGAACCCAGCCCTGGAAGTTGCACGCCGGCGGCCATCAAGCGCGGTACACCCGCATGCAACATATAGGCGACGGGTGGGTTGACCCATTTCATGGAACTGCTGGAACCGGCCGGAATGTCGGTCGCGCGGTGAGCGAACTTCTGCCCCACGGGCCGGGCATTGCAAAAGGCCGCGAAAATGCTTCGAATCTCTGGCCGTGAGAGACTGGCGTAATGCTGCATGCACGCCCCCCATTGATCGGGCCAACCAAGCGTGGTGACCAGTTCGCGCGGCAAACCAAAGGGTAAATCAAAAGCGCACAACCACCCTCGGTCTTGCGTCAGCCACTGCGAAAAATCATCTAGCGATTCAACCCGTTCGAGCTGCGCCAGTTGAACCCGGTCGCGGTGCAGCTGACCCGTGGCAAAAACAATCGGTTTTCGGCGACTGGGGCTGCTGGAAAAGTCGCAGCCGACAAGCAGCATGTCCGAGGCGTCAGGAACGGCCAACAATGGAAGCGGTCGCCATCAGCTCCTGCAACAAAGCCATGGAAACAGCGCCAGACACGCTGTAGGGATCCAGCTCGGCCCGCTCAGCGTATTTCAGCAAGATGGAGGTGTTGAGTTTGGCCGTGTTGACCAAGCCCATGGTCCAGCCGCCAAATTTGCGTTCGCTGATTTCTTCGTAGCTCAGCAAAATGACATCTTTGTGGCGGGAGTCATTGAGAATGTGTTTGTAAAGCTCGTTCACCGCCGTGCGCCCACCCTCCAAGGCTTGCAAAAAGATGCCGCCGCCATGACAAAGAATACCGGTGATGCCGCTCGCCGGGTTGTGGCTGCGAGACGTGGCCAAAATGGCCTCCGTCGCTTCAGCATTTTGAGGATCAGCCGCACGGCTAGCGTAAAGAAGGCGAACCAACATGATGAGATGTCCTTTGAAGATGAACGCGCACTGTCATAGAAGCGCAAATACGGAGAAGCCCGCGAAACACGGCTGCCATTTTTTAACCGTTTGTCTTCTTTGGAATGAGTGAGAGAAATTCACGGCGCAGGTTGGGATCTTTCAAAAAGACACCGCGCATCACCGAGTTGATCATCTTGCTGTCGAGGTCTTTCACACCGCGCCAACCCATGCAGAAATGAGTCGCTTCCATCACGATGGCTAGACCGTCTGGCTGTGTTTTTTCTTGGATCAGGTCGGCCAACTGAACCACGGCCTCTTCTTGAATCTGTGGACGACCCATGACCCACTCGGCCAGACGCGCGTACTTTGACAGGCCGATCACGTTGGTGTGTTCGTTCGGCAAGACACCAATCCAGACTTGACCAATCACCGGACAAAAGTGATGCGAGCAAGCACTGCGCACGGTGATCGGCCCGACGATCATCAGCTCATTCAAGTGCTCGGCGTTGGGAAACTCGGTGATGGTCGGGGCGTGCAAATAACGGCCTTTGAAGACCTCGTTGAGGTACATCTTGGCAACACGCCGGGCGGTGTTCTGGGTGTTGTGGTCGTTGGCTGTATCGATGACCAGGCTGTCAAGCACGCCTTGCATCTTGCCCTCGACTTCGTCGAGTAATTTTTCCAAGTCACCGGGTTGGATGAATTCGGCGATGTTGTCATTGGCATTGAAGCGCTTGCGGGAAAGAGCAATGCGCTCCCTGATCTTGACCGACATCGGGGTGCCTTCATCGTCGGCGGCGGGCGCCGATCCGGGCGCTGCGGGCGTGGTGGATTTCATAAGCATGCAAGATGGTAACAGTCCTGAAAAACCTTGACAGCGTATTGTCATGCAGATATTTCGGCTTAGAAAGCCATACCCAGCCCAACGTTTAAGCTATTCATTTAATAGCAAAATAATTCCAAATAGTTAGTAACGCTGACCGGCGAGCAACAAGGCCAGCCGCATCAGCGCATAGGCCGCGAGGTCGAGCAAGCGCTGTCGCCACGGGCGTCCGTTGTACTCGGTGATGTCAACACGTCGGCCATGGCTGGCGATGGCGGCCAGCAGCCGCGCCCGCAAGTCCTCGGCAAAGACCTGATCGTCCAACACCACATTGGCTTCGCGCGCCAACAGCAGGCTCAAAGGATCTAGGTTGGAGGAGCCGACCGTGGCCCAATGGCCATCGACCACCGCCACCTTGGCGTGCAAAAAGCTGGCTTCGTATTCGTGGATTTCAACACCGGCGTCGAGCAGCGCGCCATAGACCGGTCGGGTGGCGTGGTACTGCATGAAATACTCATATCGACCTTGCAGCAGCAAGGTGACCTTGACGCCGCGCCGCGCCGCCTTGATCAGCGCACGACGCAAGCGGCCGCCCGGCACAAAATACGCATTGGCGATCAGGATCTCTTGGCGCGCTTGGCCGATGGCCTTGCGGTAAGCCCGCTCAATGATGTTGCGGTTCAGCAAGTTATCGCGAAGCAACAGCGCCGCCCGGGCCGTCGGTAAGGTCTTCGACATTTTGGCGCCCGCTGGCCGACCCGATAAAGCCAACGCGCGGCGTCGTGCCAAATGCGCTGCACTGATACGGCCACCATAGCCCGCCGCCTTGAAGGCATCCCAAGCCTCTGCCAAATGGTGACGACGTGCGCTATAGCCCGCTTGTACGCGCCACCACAACAAGGCCATAGCCTCAGAAGCGGCTTCAGCCACGGGCCCATGCAGTGCCACCGTGAAGTCAAAACGGGGAGCAGCAAGCGCACCATGCGTTGGATCGTAATAATCGTCCAATACATTGATGCCGCCACAAAAGACCAAGTCTTGATCGACCACGCAGAGCTTGCGGTGCAGGCGCCGCCAGCGGTCTGGTCGCACCAAGCCTAGGCCGGGCCAGTTGCCAGTCAGCGGGGAATACACCTGCCAGTGCACACCTGCGGTTTGAAGCTTTTCCTGCCACTCTGCCGCCAGCGGTGCCGTGCCAATACCGTCGACCAGCACCTGCACCGTCAGGCCGCGTCTGGCCGCGCGCAACAACGCCTCTGCCACATCGGCACCCACGCCATGAAAGTCAAAGATATAGGTTTCGAGCTGCACCCAATAAGCTGCGCCATCGATCGCCGTGACCAACGCCGGAAAAAAAGCCGCACCGCCGCGCAGCAGCTGCGGCTGCGGCTGAAGTGGCTTGGTTGGTGTGACTTCGATCATGGGTCAAGCGTGACACAAAAAAACGCTCTGTGCCATGCTGCCAACCATCATCTCAAAGACGAATTTGTCCCACTGTCGGTAGCAGCAAAATAGCCTCGGCATTCGACGGTGAAAAGCAAAGGTCAGCAGCAGCACGCCAATCAAGCCACTGCGAATCGGTGTGCTCGCGTGAACTCAAGCGCACGGGCACAGCTTGCGGTACGCACAAGCTGAACAGATGCTCCGTGTTGCGCGTCACGCCGGGCGCATAGCGGTGACGCCAGGCCGGGTAGATCTCGTACACATTGGTGATACCCCAGTCCACCAAATCAGTGGGCTGGACAGCAAGACCCGTCTCTTCCTGCACCTCACGCGCGGCAGTGTGCCGCAGATCAGCATCTTCGACGTCGACCGAACCGGTCACGCTTTGCCAGAAGTCAGCGTGGTCGGCGCGCCGGATCAGCAGCACCTCTAGCGCTGGCGTATGAATGACCACCAGCACGGAAACCGGCAGCTTGAACGTCTTCATTCAAACGCTCGGGCTACCGCATCCGTACAGGTGTTGCGCAAGCTGGGTGCTGGATTTAGGCTGGCAGTGGATTGCGCAAACGGATGTGCAATTCGCGCAATTGCTTTTCGTCCACTGGGCTCGGCGCATGCGTGAGCAAGCACTGGGCGCGCTGGGTTTTCGGGAAGGCAATGACGTCGCGGATCGACTCGGCACCGGTCATCATGGTGACGATGCGGTCCAAGCCAAAAGCCAGACCACCGTGCGGTGGCGCACCGTATTGCAGCGCATCCAGCAAGAAGCCAAACTTTTCTTGGGCTTCTTCAGTGCCGATTTTCAAAGCGTCGAAGACCTTGCTTTGCACATCTGCACGGTGAATCCGCACGGAACCACCGCCGAGCTCCCAGCCGTTGAGCACCATGTCGTAGGCTTTGGCGATGCAGCGACCCGGGTCCATGTCCATCCAGTCTTCGTGGCCGTCTTTTGGTGCGGTGAAAGGATGGTGAACAGCGCTCCAGCGGTCGTTGGCTTCATCGTGCTCAAACATCGGAAAGTCAACCACCCAGAGCGGCTTCCAGCCAGCCGTGAAGACGCCGACTTTCTTGCCCAGCGGACTCAGGCCAATTTTCAAGCGCAAGGCCCCGATGCTGTCGTTGACCACCTTGGCTTTGTCCGCGCCAAAGAAAATAATGTCACCGCTTTGGGCGCCGCAGCGCTTCAAGATTTCGGTCAAAGCAGCGTCGTGAATATTCTTCACGATCGGGCTTTGCAAACCCTCGCGGCCCTTGCTGATGTCGTTGACCTTGACCCAAGCCAAGCCTTTGGCACCGTAAATTTTGACGAACTCTGTGTAGGCATCGATCTCACTGCGGCTCATCTCAGAGCCACCCGGCACGCGCAGCGCGACGACACGGCCGCCCGGCGTGGTGGCCGGTGTGCTGAAGACTTTGAAGTCGACATCGGCCATGACATCGGTGAGTTCGGTGAACTCAAGGCTGATGCGCAAGTCAGGCTTGTCAGAGCCGAAACGGTGCATCGCGTCGGCGTAGGCCATGACCGGGAATTCACCCAAGTCGGTGGCCAGCACGGTCTTGAAAATGTTGCTGATCATGCCCTGGAACATGTCGCGAATCTCTTGCTCGTCCATGAACGAGGTTTCAATATCGATCTGCGTGAATTCAGGCTGACGGTCAGCCCGCAAGTCTTCGTCGCGAAAGCATTTGGTGATCTGGTAGTAGCGGTCAAAACCGGCCACCATCAGCAGCTGTTTGAACAACTGCGGGCTTTGCGGTAATGCAAAAAACTGGCCTTCATTGACGCGGCTAGGGACCAGATAGTCACGCGCACCTTCGGGCGTGCTTTTGGTCAGCATCGGTGTTTCGATGTCGATAAAGCCATTGGCGTCGAGGAACTTGCGGGTTTCCATCGCCACACGGTAACGCAGCATCAGGTTGTTCTGCATGTAAGGGCGGCGCAGGTCCAGCACACGATGCGTCAGTCGCGTGGTCTCAGACAAGTTGTCGTCATCGAGCTGGAACGGTGGCGTGACGCTGGCATTCAGTACCGTCAGTTCATGGCACAAAATTTCGATCTTGCCGCTTTTCAGACCGTCGTTGACAGTGCCTTCTGGGCGTGCGCGCACCAAGCCTTTGATCTGCACGCAAAACTCGTTGCGCACGACTTCAGCGGTCTTGAACATATCGACACGGTCTGGATCGCAAACCACCTGCACATAACCTTCGCGGTCACGCAGGTCAATGAAGATCACGCCGCCGTGGTCACGCCGGCGATTGACCCAGCCGCAGAGAGTGACGGTTTCGCCCAGCAGGGCATCGGTCACCAGACCGCAATAGTGGGAGCGCATTTTTGAAGCGTTGGACATACGGAGATTGCTTTACGGTTAACGGTTAACGGATTTCGCGAAGTGTGACAGTGCGCGGTCTCAAAGGGAAACTGCCGCACCAAAACTAAATTGGCTTATTTGGCTAGAGTGGTTTGTGGGTGGCGGGACTGCCGGGAGACACAACGCCCATAGAGATCACATAGGTCAGCGCCTCATCGACACTCATCTTGAGTTCTACGCAGTCTGATTTTTTCAACATCACAAAGTAACCACCGGTCGGGTTTGGCGTGGTCGGCACATAAACGCTGAGGTACTCACCGTCGAGATGATTGACGACATCACCGCCGGGTGTACCGGTCTGAAAAGCGATGGTCCAGACGCCTTCGCGCGGCCACTGAATCAGCAAGGCTTTGCGAAAGGCATTGCCATTTTCTGAAAACAAGGTGTCGGAGACCTGTTTCACGCTCGAATAAATGGACCTGACAATGGGGATGCGACCCAACAGCGCGTCCCACCAGCCGACCAGTTTTCGGCCGAAAAAATTACTCGCCACAGCGCCGATGATTAACACAATAGCCAGCGCCAGCAAGACACCAAAGCCAGGGATATGAAAGCCCAGCAAATAGTCAGGACGCCAAGACTGCGGCAATATTTGCAGGGTTTGGTCGAGGGTGCCAACGATCCAGTCCAGCACCCACAGCGTGATCGCCAACGGCACCAATACCAACAAACCGGCCAGCAGCCAGCGGCGTACGGCAGCCATCAGTCGGCTTTACCCGATGAGGGTGCAGGTGCAGCCGGAGCGCTAGGCGCTGGTGCGGCGGCGCTGTCCGCTTTAGGCGCAGGCGCTGAGGCGGCGCCAGGGGCATCAGAGGTTAAGGCAGCAGGTGCCACACCGTCCTTGGCCTGAGGTGCGCCCGAATCGCCACCACGGAAGTCCGTGACATACCAGCCGGAGCCCTTGAGCTGAAAACCAGCAGCGGTGAGCTGCTTCTTGAAAGTCGGCGCACCACACTGCGGACAATCGGTCAGCAGCGGGTCGGAGAGTTTTTGTAAAACGTCCTTGGCATGCCCGCAGGACTCGCATTTATAAGCGTAGATTGGCATAACTCTAGATGTTTTCGGGTGAATTGCGCATCCTGCAAAGGGCGTCAAGATGCAAACCCTCAATTATAGGCGCTGCACTTTAGCGCTAACAACCTCAAAATAGCGGCACACGCAGCACCAGTTGCATCGCCAATAAGCCGAGAGCAAAGCCTAAAACGCCATAGACCAGTCCCTGTAGCAGCCTGTTGGTGCGTTTTTGCTCGGCCAGCAGCTCGACCAGTTCGCGCCGATTGCCGGTCGATTGCGTCTTGAGGAATTGGTGAAAAAGACGCGGCAATGCGGGCAACAGCTTGGCGTAGGTCGGCGCTTCGGCCTTGAGTTCGGCCAGTAATTTTTCCGGGCCGACCTGCTCCATCATCCATTTTTCGAGGAAGGGCTTGGCGGTACTCCACAAATCGAGCTCAGGGTCGAGCTCGCGGCCCAAGCCCTCAATGTTGAGCAATGTTTTTTGCAAAAGCACCAGCTGCGGCTGAATTTCAACTTGAAAACGCCGCGAAGTCTGGAACAGCCGCATCAGGACCATCCCAAGCGAGATCTCCTTCAGTGGACGGTCAAAGTAAGGCTCGCAGCAAGCGCGAATGGCCGACTCGAGTTGGTCGACGCGGGTGCGCGCTGGCACCCAGCCCGACTCGATGTGCAGCTCGGCCACGCGCTTGTAGTCACGCTGAAAAAACGCCGTGAAATTTTGCGCCAAGTATTCTTTATCGACCTCGGTCAGGGTGCCGACGATGCCGAAATCAAGCGAAATGTAACGCCCGAAAGTGGCGGGCTCCAGACTCACTTGGATGTTGCCCGGGTGCATGTCGGCGTGGAAAAACCCATCGCGAAAGACCTGCGTGAAAAAGATCGTGACGCCATCACGAGCCAACTTGCGAATGTCGACACCCGCGTCGCGCAAGCGCTGCACTTGGCTGATCGGCACGCCCTTCATGCGCTGCATGACCATCACATTGGGCATGCAAAAGTCCCAGACCATCTCGGGAATCATCACCAGGTTCAGGCCCTGCATGTTTCGGCGCAACTGGGCTGCGTTGGCGGCTTCGCGCAGCAGATCCAGCTCGTCGTGCAAATGGGTGTCGAATTCAGCCACCACTTCGCGCGGCTTGAGACGTTTGCCATCAGCCGACAGGCTTTCGACCCAACCCGCCATCATGCTCATCAGCGCCAAGTCCTTTTCAATCGCCGGCAACATGTTCGGCCGCAAAACCTTGACTGCGACTTTGCGGCCATCGGGCAAGGTCGCAAAGTGCACTTGGGCAATCGACGCGCTGGCCACAGGAGTCCGCTCGAAACTGGCAAAAATTTTATCGATGGAACGGCCAAAAGCACTCTCGATGATGGCCACCGCCACAGACGACTCAAACGGTGGGACACGGTCTTGCAAACGCGCCAGTTCGTCGGCAATGTCGGTGGGCAGCAGATCTCGGCGGGTCGACATAACTTGTCCGAACTTGACGAAGATCGGACCCAGCCGCTCCAGCGCCAGTCGCAAGCGCTCACCACGTGGTGCCTTCAGATTCCGACCGACCGAGACGATGCGGGTCAGCAGACGGATCCAGGGCTTCTCAAAACTCGACAAAACAAGCTCATCTAGGCCAAAACGAAGCACCGTCCAAACGATGAAAATACCGCGAAAAAGCCGGCTCATGTCGTCGCCTGAGAGACGGGACTACGAGGACTGCCCGCCGTAAAAGGTGGCCGCGGTGCGCGCGCCACGAACTCACGTATTGCTGCTAACAACCGCTGGCCAGCCCCGGCAATTGCATGCGCAGGCACATCGCCCAAGATGCGAGACAGGTCTTCTTCGACATCCCAGCGCAGGTTGTCAGCCAGCCAACCCAATTCAGCGGCCAGTTGCACATCCCCTTCAATCTTGACCGGCGGCGCCTTGCCTTCCAGCACCGACTGAGCCACAACCCAAGGCGCTTCCATCGCCACCGACAGCGTCAGGTCGGCTGGCAGTGTTGCCGGCGCGCGGTCCGTCAAGCCTGCCGGGGTGATCAACAAGTCCAGCGCAAAAGCACCCCAGCGTAAATGGATCACGCTGCCCTTCTTGCGGGCGAGGCGCGTTTGCGCCTCTTTTTCCTGCATCAGGACATGATTGAGAAACAACACCAGCCGCTGCTGACCCTCGGCGACCAGCCAGGTTGGCGGTTGAAGGTGTTTGGCGAAAGATTCCAGAAAAGAAAAAGGGGACGTTTTATTCATACGTCCCCGATTTTGACGGATAAATGACCGGTCAGATCATTGCAAGGCTTGAACACCCGCCACCAACCAGCCGCCAGCACCATTGCGCTGCTTGGTCATGTTCCAAACTTCGCGGAAAGGGCTCGGGCCTGCCGAGGCATCTTCGCGGATCATTCCAGAGAATTCAACGCTGGCCATATAGACATCGGCCAACTCCTCGATGCCGAGCAATTGAGCGTCCAGACGCAGCACGTCGGTCTTGTTGACAACACCGCCGGTATGCGACTCGCGCTCGGCCAATTGGCTCTTGATCTGGTCCAGCATGTCGTCCGTCATCATGGCCCGCAGGGAGCTGATGTCGGAGCGGTCCCAAGCGTCTTGCAAGGTCACAAAATTAGTTTTGCAAGCGGTCAAGAAACCATCGGCATCAAAGTCGGCGGGCACGCCCCAAGACTGAGAACCGGCCAGTGCCGAACCGATCATGGAGCCGCCGGCAGAAGCTGGCGCCGTGGATTCAAATGAAGCCCCAGGACGCTCCCAAGGCCGGGCCGAGGCGTCGTTGCCCACATTGGCCGGGCTGTAGTCACGCGCTGGCGTGGCACCCGCGCCCTGGAACGCAAACGGCGAAGACGATTGCCCCCCACCTTCACGGTTCGCCTTGATCTTGCGCATGACGAAGCCGATCACCAACATGACGACCAGCGCCAGCAGCGCAAAGGTCATGAACTGCGCGAGGCCTGCGCCCAAGCCCAGCGAAGACGCCAGCCAAGCCAAGCCGAGACCAGCCGCCAAACCGCCGAGCATGGCGCCCCAAGGCTTTTTAGGAGCAGCTGCCGGAGCCGCTGCGGGCGCAGCAGGCTTGGCCGCTTGTGTAGCAGAACCTCCAGCGTCGCGCTGAGTGACGTTGGACGATTGCTTGCCGACGGACTTGCCACCACCCATGCGCTTGGCCTCGGCATCACCACCGGAGAATGCCAAGGTAGCAGTCAATGCGACTGCCAAAATTGCTGACCAAAATTTCATAATGTCCCCACCTTTACTTGTTTGAAGTGTGTCATCTAATTGTTCATGCTGCCGACTTGATGCGCTCAACTCAGCTTTTGCACATCCGAAAAATCAATAATGAATTAAAACCCAAATTAAATCAGCATTTGATGCCAACGTGCAGGGCAACCATGCCGCCAGTGAGGTTGTGGTAGTCCACATGGCCAAAACCGCTTTGGTGCATCAACGCCTTCAGCGCGTCTTGGTCAGGGTGCATGCGAATCGATTCAGCCAAATAGCGGTAGCTCGAATCGTCATTGGCCACCAGTTTGCCCAGACGCGGCAAAACCTTGAACGAATACCAATCGTAAATTTTCTCCAGTGGCTTAGCAACTTTTGAAAACTCAAGTACCAACAGCTTGCCCATGGGCTTGAGGACGCGATTCATTTCCTTCAGGGCGACATCCTTGTGCGTCATGTTGCGCAGACCAAAAGCCACCGTCACAACGTCAAAACTGGCGTCCGGAAAAGGCAGCTTCTCGGCATCGCACACAAGCGTCGGCAGGGCCACACCAGCGTCCAGCAGACGGTTGCGGCCTTCGCTGAGCATGGCTTGGTTGATGTCAGTGTGTACCACGCGACCCGTCGGGCCGACCTGCGGCGCAAACGCCAAAGCCAGATCGCCCGTGCCGCCAGCGATGTCTAGGACGGATTGACCGTCGCGGACATTCGCCACCTTGACGGTATAGGCCTTCCAAACACGGTGCAGGCCCATCGACATCAAATCATTCATGACGTCGTATTTAGGTGCCACCGAGTCGAAAACGCCGCGCACACGACGCGCTTTTTCTTGCTCGTCGACCGACTCAAAACCAAAATGGGTGTTGCTCATGGGCGACCTTAATGACTGGCGCAGGCAGAGCCACCAGCGCTGGTCATGGGGACGTCGCGCTCAGCCCCTGCCGCCTGGAGTCGGGCCAAGTAATCGGTCCACAAACGGTCCTGCTCCGACCCCAAGAAGTAAAGGTACTCCCAAGAAAACAAGCCGGTGTCATGACCATCCGAAAAGACCGGTTTGACGGCGTAGTTGCCAATCGGCTCTAGCTCGACCAAGGTGACTTCACGTTTGCCGGTTTGCAGCACTTCTTGGCCGGGCCCGTGGCCTTGGACTTCGGCTGAAGGCGAATAGACGCGCATCAACTCAAATGGAATCTGGAAATCCGAACCATCAGAAAACGCCACCTGCAACTGCCGAGATTGGCTGTGCACCGTGATGGCCGTGGGTGTCGGTGCACCCGTTTGAAGACCTGCCATGAGCGTTCTTTCGGTGGTTAAGGTTGAAACGACTACGGTGTGAAGATCACACCAGCACGCGCTCGATGCCGCCGCGATTGGCGACCTCGACATAGTTTGGCAACCAGTCTTTGCCCAAAATCTGGTTGGCCATCTCAACCACGATGTAGTCGGCTTCGAGCAGGCCGTTGTTCAGGTCATCACCAAAGCGCGACAAGCCTTGCAGGCAACTCGGGCAGCTGGTGAGAATCTTCACTGGGCCCTTGGCGGCCACAGCGCCGGTGGCGCGCAATGCGACCTCGCCCTTTTGCAGCTCTTCTTCCTTGCGAAAGCGAATCTGCGTCGAGATGTCAGGCCGGGTCACGCCCAGCGTGCCGGATTCGCCGCAGCAACGGTCGTTTTTCAAAACGTTGTCGCCCAGCAAGGCTTTGACCGTCTTCATCGGCTCTTGCAATTTCATCGGGCTGTGGCACGGGTCGTGGTACAGATAACCTTGACCGGGCTCATCGGTTCGCAGGGTGATATTTTTCTCGAGCAGGTATTCGTGGATGTCAATGATGCGGCAACCGGGGAAAATCTTCTCGAACTCGTAACCCTGCAGCTGGTCGTAGCAAGTACCGCAACTCACCACCACGGTCTTGATCTCAAGGTAGTTGAGCGTGTTGGCCATGCGGTGAAACAGCACGCGGTTGTCGGTGATGATCTTGTCAGCCTTGTCGAACTGACCGCTGCCGCGCTGCGGATAACCGCAGCACAGATAGCCCGGCGGCAAGACGGTTTGCACACCGGCATGCCAGAGCATGGCCTGCGTGGCCAGCCCAACCTGCGAGAACAAGCGCTCAGAACCACAACCCGGAAAATAAAACACGGCTTCGGTCTCGGCCGTCGTGTTCAGCGGGTTGCGGATGATCGGGACGTAGTTGTTGTCTTCAATGTCGAGCAGCGCCCGCGCCGTTTTCTTCGGCAGACCGCCCGGCATTTTTTTGTTGATGAAGTGAATCACCTGCTCTTTGATCGGCGCCTTGCCTACGCTGGAAGGCGGCTTGGCAGTCTGTTTGCGCGTCAAGGAGCGCATCAGGTCATTGGCCACGCGCTGCACCTTGAAGCCGACATCGACCATGGCGCTGCGCATGAACTTGATGGTCTGCGGGTTGGTGGCGTTCAAAAAGAACATCGCCGCCGCATTGCCTGGCCGGAACGATTTTTGGCCCATTTTGCGCAACAAGTTGCGCATGTTCATCGAGACTTCGCCAAAGTCAATGTCGACCGGGCAAGGCGTCAGACACTTGTGGCAGACCGTACAATGGTCAGCCACGTCTTCAAACTCTTCCCAGTGTTTGATCGAGATACCGCGACGGGTTTGCTCTTCGTACAAGAAGGCTTCGATCAACAGCGAGGTCGCCAGAATTTTGTTGCGCGGGCTGTACAGCAGGTTGGCGCGCGGCACGTGCGTGGCACACACCGGTTTGCATTTGCCGCAACGCAGGCAGTCTTTGATGCTGCTGGCAATCGCGCCAATGTCCGACTGTTGCATGATCAGCGACTCGTGCCCCATCAGGCCAAAGCTCGGCGTGTAGGCGTTGGTCAAATCAGCCGGAAAAGCGGCGTCGCGTAGCAACTTGCCTTTGTTGAAACGACCTTCCGGGTCAACCCGTTTTTTGTAGTCAGTGAACGGCTGCAGCTCGGCTTCGGTCAAGAAATCAAGCTTGGTGATGCCAATGCCGTGCTCGCCTGAAATCACGCCGTCGAGTGAGCGCGCCAGCGTCATGATGCGAGCCACCGCCGCGTGGGCGGTTTGCAGCATGTCGTAGTCGTCGCTGTTGACCGGCAGGTTGGTGTGCACATTGCCGTCACCCGCGTGCATGTGCAAAGCGACCCAGACGCGGCCCTTCAGCACGCGCTTATGCACAGCCGTGCACTCAGCCAAAATCGGCTGGAACGCAGCACCGTTGAAGAGGGCTTGCAGCGGGGCGCGGAGCTGGGTTTTCCAGCTGGCGCGCAAGGCATGGTTTTGCAGCTCTGGGAACAAGGTTTCCACGTTGTCCAACCAGCCGCGCCAGAGCGTGCGAACCTCGCGCACCAGCGCCAAAGCCTGTACCACCCGGTCTTCGAGCAGTTCAGCCGAAGGGATGTCGTTGGCGTCGTCAGACTTGCCCAAAGGCAACTGGCCTTTGGCGAAAAAGGCTTCGAGTGCGTTGCACAGCTTGAGCTTGTTGGCCAGACTCAACTCGATGTTGATGCGCTCAATACCGTCGGTGTACTCGGCCATGCGCGGCAGCGGAATGACCACGTCTTCGTTGATCTTGAAGGCGTTGGTGTGACGCGAAATAGCCGCCGTTCGCTTGCGGTCGAGCCAGAATTTTTTACGCGCATCAGGGCTGACGGCGATGAAGCCCTCGCCTTCGCGCGAGTTGGCCAAGCGCACCACCTCAGAGGTAGCGCGTGCCACCGCATCAGCGTCGTCGCCCGCGATGTCACCGAACAGCACCATCTTGGGCAAACCGCCGCGCTTGGATTTGGTGGCGTAGCCCACCGCCTTCAGATAACGGTCGTCCAAATGCTCGAAGCCGGCCAGAATCGCACCGCCGCGCTTTTGTTCGGCAAACATGAAATCTTTGATCTCAACAATGCTCGGAACAGCGTCTTTGGCATTGCCAAAAAACTCCAGGCACACGGTGCGCGTGTGCACCGGCATGCGGTGCACGATCCAGCGCGCACTGGTGATGAGGCCGTCGCAACCCTCTTTTTGAATGCCCGGCAGGCCGCTCAAAAACTTGTCGGTGACGTCCTTGCCGAGGCCTTCTTTGCGAAAACTCTTGCCCGGAATATCCAAGCGCTCAGTTCGAATCGGCGTCTTACCATCAGCTTTGAAATAGTGGAGCTCAAAGCTCGCCACCTCGACGTCATGAATCTTGCCCAAGTTGTGATTCAAACGAGTCACTTCGAGCCACTCAGCGTCAGGCGTGACCATGCGCCAAGAGGCCAGATTGTCGAGCGCCGTGCCCCACAACACGGCTTTTTTGCCGCCCGCGTTCATGGCGATATTGCCGCCAATGCAGGAGGCTTCGGCGGAGGTCGGGTCTACCGCAAAAACAAAACCGGCCTTCTCGGCCATGTCGGCGACGCGCTGCGTCACCACACCGGCTTCGGTCCAGATGGTCGGCACAAGATCCGCCAGTCCCGGCAACATGACTTTTTGCACCTCGGTAATGGCTTCGAGTTTTTCGGTGTTGATGACGGCTGATTTCCAGGTCAGGGGAATCGCGCCGCCGGTGTAACCAGTGCCGCCGCCCCGCGGAACAATCGTCAAACCGAGCTCGATACAGCCCTTGACCATACCGGCCATTTCGACCTCGGTGTCGGGCATCAGCACCACAAACGGGTACTCAACGCGCCAATCGGTGGCGTCTGTCACATGCGAGACGCGCGACAGGCCGTCGAATTTGATGTTGTCTTTTTGCGTGCACTTGCCCAGCTTGCGCTCGGTCTGGCGGCGCAGGTCTGACATGCTTTTGAATGATGCAGAAAAACGTTCTACGGCGGCTCGCGCCAATGCCAGCAACTCGCCAACGATGGCGTCACGGTCGGCATCCACATCAGGCGTGCGGCGCTTTTCCACTTCACCAAGACGGTGCTGCAAAGCCTCGACCAGCAACTTGCGGCGCTTCGGGTTGTCAAGCAAATCGTCCTGCAAATAGGGGTTGCGTTGCACCACCCAGACATCACCCAGCACTTCGTAAAGCATGCGAGCAGAACGACCGGTTCGGCGCTCGTCGCGCAGCCGATTGAGCAAACCCCAAGCATGTGCGCCCAGCAAGCGAATCACGACTTCGCGGTCAGAAAACGAGGTGTAGTTGTACGGAATTTCACGAATGCGGGCTTGCTCAGCGGCAAGGCCTGACGTCAAATCACCAGCATCGCCGGCAATGGCGTGAAACTCATCAAGGGTAGTAAGTGCGTTCATCGTGCGAAAGTTAGCAGCCAAGGAGGGGGAGCCCACCTGAAAGACAATGTTACCGCAGCACAGAAACCACCACACCGGCAACGCGGACAAACCTCTGGAAAACTCCGGTTGCTGGCTATTTCATACTTTCGCTCAGTCACCCCGCTCAACCACTGCGAAGACCCATGATGATTTATCGCAAGCTTCAACTTTGCCACCCGCATGGACTGCCGATTACAAGCAGCCTAACCTTGTGAGAGATTTTTGGCCTTATCCGCGCTGGATAGCGCATCGCGGCGCCGGCAAACTGGCACCCGAAAACACGCTGGCGGCGTTTCGCTTGGGCGCGTCCCATGGCTACCGCATGTTCGAATGCGACGTCAAACTGAGTGCCGACGGCGTGCCGTTTTTGCTGCACGACGCCACCTTGGATCGCACCAGCAACGGGCAAGGTCTGGCGGCTGAATTGAATTGGGACGAGCTGTCACGCTTAGACGCCGGCAGCTGGCATTCACCGGCGTATGCGGGTGAACCACTGGCCAGCTTGGAGTCGGTCGCGCGCTTCTGCCTAGACAACGCATTGGCCCTGAACATTGAGATCAAACCCACACCCGGCAGTGAGTCCTTGACGGGCACCGTGGTGGCGAACGTGGCGGCGCGGCTATGGACTGAAGCGCCGACTGACGCCATGCCACCGCTGCTGTCGTCCTTTCAGCCAGCAGCCCTCGAAGCCGCCCGCGCTGCGCAATCGCATTTGCCGCGCGCCTTGTTGTTGGACGCCTTGCAGACCGGCTGGCTGGAAACTGCCCTGCGACTCGGCTGTGTGGCGGTAGTCTGCAAGCACACGCAGTGGGATGCGGTCAGCGTGCAGCAAGCCCAAAGCGCAGGCTTGAAGGTGCTCAGCTACACGGTGAATGACGCGCCGGCAGCCGATCGGCTGTGGGCGCTGGGCACCGATGGGATCATTACCGATCGCGTGGATCTGTTCTCGTCGTCAAGCTGAGAAGGCTCAAGCCTTCCAGCCGCGCAGCAGCAGCCACTGCACCAAAGCCGCTGCCAGCGCCATGGCGGCATAGGTCAGCAACCTGCCGTCATGGCCGAAAAAAACCAAGCCACCGGCAGTGACCAGCAAGTTGGCCGCAAACACCATCGTGAATTGCCAGCGCCAACCGGGTCGACTCCAGCGGGACGCTTTGCTGCCGGCTTTAGATTTGGAAAAAGGCAACCACGTGGACAGACCGACCATCAGCAAAGCCAGAAAAGCGGCAGGTGCCACGAAGTTCAGCAGATGGTTGGCCAGAAGGTAAAAAGTCATGGGCAGGTATGGAAAGTTGCGATGCAGTTTAAGCGCACAGGCACTCAGAAAAGGCCATTTTGAGCCTCGCCATCAGCCGCGGTCAGCCAAAAATTTATAATCAGGGAATGTCAGTCTGGGCCCTTGGCTTAAATCATCACACCGCACCGCTCGATTTGCGAGGCCGATTTGCGTTTGCCATCGACCAGGTTGAACCGACTTTGAAGGGTTTGCGCGCCTCGCTGTCGCGCCAGCCCGAAGCCACGCTGCTGTCGACCTGCAACCGCACCGAAATTTACTGTGCTGGCGAGCACGTCGACCTCGACAGCACCATCGAGTGGTTGGCGCGTAACGGCGGCGTTTCCCCCGCGCTGCTGCGATCGCACAGCTACACCCTGCACAACGGCGATGCCGCACGCCACGCCTTTCGCGTGGCCAGCGGGCTTGACTCCATGGTGCTTGGCGAGCCGCAAATCCTTGGCCAAATGAAAGACGCGGTGCGCGCCGCTGAAGATGCAGGCGCCATGGGCACCACGCTGCACCAGCTGTTTCAACGCTCGTTTGCGGTGGCCAAAGAAGTCCGCAGCAACACCGAAATTGGTGAGCACAGCATCAGCATGGCGGCCGCCTCAGTGCGCTTGGCCGGGCAACTATTCGAAGACCTCGGCGACATCAAGGTGTTGTTTGTCGGTGCCGGTGAAATGATTGAACTGGCGGCGACTCATTTCGCCGCCAAGAAACCGAAATCGATGGCGATTGCCAACCGCACGCTAGAGCGCGGTGAAAAACTGGCGGGTCGCTTTGGCGCAGAAGTGATGCGACTGGCCGATCTGCCGCTGCGCCTGCATGAGTTTGACGCGGTCATCAGTTGCACCGCCAGCACCTTGCCCATCATTGGCTTGGGCGCGGTGGAACGGGCGCTCAAACTGCGCAAGCACAAGCCCATGTTCATGGTCGACTTGGCGGTTCCCCGCGACATCGAACCTGAAGTGCAGGCCCTCGAAGACATCTACCTCTACACCGTCGACGACTTGGCAAAAGTCGTACAGACCGGTAAAGACAACCGGCAAGCCGCAGTGGCGCAGGCCGAAGTGATCATTGACGCCGGCGTGCAAAACTTCATGCACTGGCTTAACCAGCGCGGCACCGTCCCGCTGATCCAACAGCTGAATGCCCAAGCCGACGAATGGCGCGCACTTGAAATCAACCGTGCCAAAAAAATGCTGGCCAAGGGCGAGCCGGTGGAAGCCGTTCTCGAAGCGCTGTCACGCGGGCTGACCCAAAAAATGCTGCACGGCGCCATGACAGAGCTGCACGCCAGCGATGCTGAAAACCGGGACAGCACGGCACAAACGGTGTCTAGGCTCTTCTTGCGCGGCCATCAGCCCAAAGACAGCAGCAACCATTAGCGGCGATCTTCACGCCACCTATCGCGCCGACTTTGCAGTCGGCTGCCCAGCGATGGATCGCCCTTTTTTCTCCGCCGCCTTTGAGCGGCAGCCCTGAATGCTCCGATGAAACCTTTTCTTCGTCAAACTCTGGAACGCCAGATTCTTCGCTTGCACGAGCTTGACGCCCTGCTCTCTGCCAGCGATGTGGTCAGCGACATGGAGCGCTTTCGCAACCTGACCCGCGAACACGCCGAAGCCAGCCTGATCACGGCGCAGTACAACAAGTTGACGCGCCGCGAGGCCGACCTGGCTGGCGCCCAAGCCATGCTCGCAGAAGCTGCGGCAGACCCCGACATGACGGCCATGGCAGAAGACGAAATCGACGAAGCCAAAGCCGACATCGCACGCCTCGACGAAGAACTGCAACTGATGCTGATTCCCAAAGACCCGGACGACTCGCGGCCGGCATTTCTGGAAATTCGAGCGGGCGCTGGCGGCGATGAATCCGCTCTGTTTGCAGCTGACTTGTTCCGCATGTACACGCGTTATGCAGAACGCTGCGGTTGGCGCTGCGAGATCATCAGCGAGTCGCCCTCGGAACTGGGCGGCTACAAAGAGGTGGTGGTCCGCATGGAAGGTCCGACCGACAGTCTCGGCATGGGCGTCTACGGCAAGCTGCGCTTTGAATCAGGCGGCCACCGGGTGCAACGCGTGCCGGCCACCGAAACTCAGGGCCGCATCCACACCAGCGCCTGCACGGTGGCCGTGCTGGCCGAACCCGACGAGGCGGTGCTGATCCAGATCAACCCGGCCGATTTGCGCATTGACACCTACCGCGCCAGTGGCGCTGGCGGCCAGCACATCAACAAGACCGACTCGGCCGTGCGCATCACCCACTTGCCCACCGGCATCGTCGCCGAATGCCAAGAAGGTCGGAGTCAACACAGCAACAAGGCCCAAGCTTTGAAAGTGTTGACGGCCCGCATCCATGAAAAAGACCGCTCTGAACGCGCCGCCAAAGACGCCGCAACGCGCAAGGGTTTGATCGGCAGTGGCGACCGCAGTGACCGCATCCGCACCTACAACTTTCCGCAGGGCCGGCTCACCGACCACCGCATCAACCTGACGCTCTACAAACTCAACTACATCATGGAGGGTGACCTCGAAGATGTGGTGACCGCCCTGCAAGTGGAGCGCGGCGCGGAGCTGTTGGCCGAGCTGGAAAACCGAAATGGCTGACGCTTTGACTTGCGCGCAGGCCATCGCTGCCGCCTGCAGCTTGGGGCTGGACCGGCTCGATGCGCAATTGCTGCTGTTGCATGTGCTGGGCAAGCCACATGGCGAACGGGCTTGGCTCATCGCCCATGACCGCGACCCGTTGCCGCCCGCGGCCAGCGAACGCTTTAGCGTGCTCAGCCAACGTCGGGCGAGCGGTGAACCGTTAGCCTACATCGTCGGTCAACAAGAGTTTTTTGGCCTGCCGCTGGCTGTTGATACACGCGTTTTGATTCCCAGACCCGACACCGAAACCTTGGTCAGCTGGGCGCTTGACGTGCTGCCTACAGGCAGCGCCAAAGTCCTCGACCTCGGGACCGGCAGCGGCGCCATCGCCTTGGCCATCAAACACGCGCGCCCGACAGCCGTTGTCAGCGCCATCGACGCCAGCGCTGACGCCGTGGCGGTCGCCCGTAGCAATGCGGCGGCGCTGGGTTTGGCCGTGTCGATTGAAATCAGTCGCTGGTTTGAGCAGGTTAAGGGCCTGTTTGATGTGATCGTCAGCAACCCGCCGTATGTTCGCGAAGGCGACCCGCACTTGGCGGCTTTGGGGTTTGAGCCGATTCAGGCGCTGAAGGCCGGTAGCGATGGACTGAGCGATTTTCGCCAAATCATTGCCGCTGCGCCTGCGCATTTGCAGGCTGGCGGCTGGTTGCTGCTGGAACACGGCTATGACCAAGCCGAGGCCGTTCGCCAGCTGCTGCGAGAACAAGGCTTTGCAAGCGTTTCCAGCCGTGATGACTTGGCCAGTATTCAGCGTTGCTCAGGTGGCCGTTGGCCGCATGAAGCCGGACTTGCGCAGCGGGATTAAAAGCACCCGATAATCTGTCAACACGATTTTTAACGTCCGGCCAGCGTGCCGGGACCACACCAACGGAGTATTCCCATGAGCGACACCCAGCAACGCATTGATGACATCGTCAAATCCAGCGACGTGGTTCTTTTCATGAAAGGCACCGCCCAATTTCCGATGTGCGGTTTTTCTGGCAAGGCCATTCAAGTGTTACGAGCCTGCGGCGTCAACAAACCAGCCACCGTCAATGTGCTGGAAGACGAAGCGATTCGCCACGGCATCAAGGAATACAGCAACTGGCCAACCATTCCCCAGCTGTACATCAAGGGCGAGTTCATTGGCGGCTCGGACATCATGATGGAGATGTACCAAAACGGCGAACTGCAGCAGGTCATCGGCACGCCAGAAGCCTGAAGCAGGCCGAACCTATAACGCCAAGCTATTGCAGCTTGGCGTCGCCGAAAACCAAATCGTCAGGCGGCGCGTCCGTTGGCAAGCGAAAGCTCTCGCTGGCCCAAGCGCCCAAGTCCATGTTTTTACAGCGTTGGCTGCAAAACGGCCTGAAGGCGTTGGTAGGTGCGTACACACTGTCACCGCCGCAGCTCGGGCAGGTGACAATTTTGGGTTCAGAATTCTTTGGGGTCATCATCAAGTCTTTGACGAGCTGTCAGCGTCAAGCTAACCGACGACGGTGTTAGGCGCAAAGCGTGAGCTCAAATTCAGCGTCTTCAGACACAGAATGCAAGCGATCATCACTTTCAAGCCGCATCAGCCGAACGGATGCCATCAGGCGGTTGGCGCTGATCTCAGGCACCAGACCCGTTGCAGAATCAAGCCGCAACCGTAGTAACTGGAATGTCCGACCCTGCGGCAGCGTCTGCTGATAAACCCCCGCTGAGGCGAGTACTTTTTGCGGCAGTCCTGCATCGCGTAAGAGCTTCAAAAGAAGACTGATAGACCCAGCCAAAGGCACCAGCGTCGACATCCAGCGTTGAATATCTTCGCGCCGACGCGCACCGCTCAGGTGCTGCCAAGCGAAATAGGCTGGTAAATCAAACTCGCAAGTGCCACCCGGAATGCCGGCACGGCTGCGAATGCCCATCAGCCAGTCATTTTCCGTCAATGACTGACCGGCTTTGCCTGGCAAGGCATTCAGGGCTGCAAAATAACTGTCCAACTGTCCGATGATTTCGTCAAGCGCAGCTTCCGAGATGGCCGGGTTGCCGCGATAACCATTCAGCACATGTTTTTGTTTTTCGAGGTCCTTGAGGACATCCGTTTTTAAATCGGCACGACCGCCGACGTCCATGATCTCGAAGATCGTGGTGATGGCGAAGTGATGGTCGATGGGATCGTCGCGCTCAGCCAATTCGCCGAGACGGCCAAAGAGGTGTTCAAGGCGCAAATACGTGCGCACGCGTTCGTTGAATGGATACTCGTAAAGGATCACAGCGATTTCTTTATCGACGTTGAGAGGCCGGCTAACCGGGCACTGTTACATCATAGCCCGAAGCCTGCGGCCACATCCCGTGTAAGACTCGCCAATTCTGCCAGCGAGAGCGAATCGTTGTAAATACAAACATCGGCGGCAGCCAGTCGCTGCGCTCGACTGGCTTGGGCGTTCATTACTTTTTGCACCGCCTCACGGGTCCAGTCGTTGCGGGCCATGACCCGGCTGATTTGCCGCTCTTCGGTGCAATCCACCACCAGAACCTGGTCCACTTGGTGGCGCCAGCGGCCAGATTCAACCAGCAAAGGAACATCAAAAACAAGGCAACGGGCTCCAGCGGATTCCGCTGCGCGCACTTGGCGAACAGTCTCCTGCGTCACCAGCGGGTGAACGATCGCCTCTAAACGCAGCTTGGCAGCCGGGTCTGAAAAGACCAGCTGCCGCATGGCGTCACGGTCTAAGGCACCCGCCGGCGTGATGAAAGATGCGCCAAAGATTTGCTCAATAGACTGAATGGCGGCTCCGCCTGCGGCCGTTGTCTGACGAGAAATGGCATCCGCATCCACAATCACTGCGCCGCACTCGGCAAGCATGCCGGCCACGGTGCTTTTACCACTGCCGATGCCACCGGTGAGCCCGATTCGTCGCGCAGACAATAACCTAGTCACAAGGAAAGCCCCACCAACCGAAGGATAGATTGCGGTCCGACAAAGAGCGCCGTCAAACCCGCGATAGCCAAAAATGGGCCGAAGGGCAGATAACCACCCTCCCGCAAATTAGACGACCACTTGAGGCCCACACCAACCACTGCGCCCAGTACCGAAGCCATCAGGATAATCGGTGCCAGCGCAGTCCAACCGAACCAAGCACCCAGCGCTGCAAATAATTTGAAGTCGCCGAAGCCCATGCCGTCTTTGCCGGTGATGAGCTTGAAGGCCCAATACACCCCCCACAAAGACAGATAACCGCCCACGGCACCCCACACAGCATCGCTGAGGCTGACACCGGGATTCCATTGCAACGCAGCGACGATCAAACCACTCCACACCAGTGGCAGCGTGATGTCATCTGGCAGCAAGGTGGTGTCCCAATCGATCATGGCCAGCGTGACTATCGCCGCTGAAAATCCGCACCAAACCACCGCTGTGGACGTCCAGCCCCAGCGCGCCACGCAAAAATAAAACAAGCCCGCCGTCAGCAATTCGACGAACGGATAACGCCAACTGATACCGACACCGCACGCCGAACACTGGCCGCGCAGAAAAAGATAACTCACGACAGGGATGTTTTCATGCCAAGCAATCGGATGACCGCAGTGCGGACAGCGCGAACGCGGCTGAGACAAACTAAGAACGGGCTCAGCATCCGGCTCAGCACTTGCTGCATCCTCTTTCCCGGAAAATTCTGCACACTCTTTGGACCACTGCTGCTCCATCATGAGCGGCAGACGATGGATCACAACGTTGAGGAAACTACCAACGATCAATCCGACAACGCCCGCCAGCAGCGGTAGCGAAAGCAAGCTGAGAGCAAAAGACCAAGCGTCAGTCAGCATCAAATCACCTGCCCGAGTTCGAAAATTGGCAGGTACATGGAGATCACAATTCCACCGATCAAGGTGCCGAGAATCACCATGATGAAGGGCTCCATGAGACTTGCCAAAGCGGCGACTTTTTGATCCACTTCAGCCTCAAAAAAATCGGCTGCTTTGCCGAGCATGTGATCTAAGGAGCCTGACTCTTCACCAATCGCACACATTTGCACCACCATGTTCGGGAACACCCCGACGTTCGCCATCGCCACATTCAAACTGACCCCGGTTGACACGTCTTGTTGAATCTTGACACTCGCCTGCGCATAAACAGAATTCCCGGTGGTGCCACCCGCCAAGGCAAGAGCGTCCATCAGTGGCACACCGGCGGCAAATAGGGTTGACAGCGTGCGTGTCCATCTGGCGATGCAGGCTTTTTCGAGCAATGCGCCAAAGACAGGTAACTTCAAAAGACATCTGTCAGTCAAGCTTTGCAACTTCTCGCTGCGCCGCCACAAGCGCACACACAAATAGGCGCTGACCCCGCCAGCCCCGAGCATGAGCCACCCATGGGCAACAAAGGATTCACTGACGCCCATGACAAAAAGCGTCGGTCCTGGCAGATCCGCGCCAAACGACGAGAAAACACTCTGAAATGCAGGGATGACCACGACCATGATGATGGCGATGACTGTAAAGGCAACAGCCAGCACCGCAGCCGGATAGGTCAAGGCCGACTTGATCTTGGCCTTCATGGCTTCAGTCTTTTCCATGTACACGGCTAAGCGGTCCAGCAACGCGTCAAGAATGCCAGCCGCTTCACCGGCGGCCACCAGATTGCAGTAGAGCGAATTAAAATGGGCGGGGTGCTTGCCAAACGCGGTACTCAAAGAGATTCCAGTTTCAACATCGCTGCGGATAGCGTTGAGCAAGCTGACCATGCGCGGATTATTGTGACCTCGACTGACCACGTCAAAACATTGCAGCAGCGGCACACCGGCTTTCATCATGGCGGCCAGTTGCCGGGTGAAACCCGCAACATCGTTGGGTCTGATCGCCCGGCCCGATCGGACTAATGCGCGTCGCTGAAGCGCGACTTTGAGAGGTTGCACGCCCTGCCGCCGCAGCACCGCCTTAACATGGTTTTCGCCCATCGCCCGGATTTGACCGCGCACTGGGTTGCCTTCGCGGTTGGTGCCTTCCCATTCGAAGACAACATCGCGGAGTTGTTGAGAAACTTCAGCTACGGCCATAAGGTTCAAAGTTCAAGTGGGCAGATCGGTCAGTCGTTGGTGCAACTCAGGATTTCTTCCAGTGAAGTCGAGCCGAGTTTAACTTTCAGCAAGCCCGACTGGCGCAAACTTCGCACGCCCTCCAGTTCGGCCTGCGCGGCAATCTCCATGGCGCTCCCGTCCCGAAGAATAATCCGCTGGATTTCTTCCGACACAGGCATGACTTGGTGGACACCGATACGCCCCTTGTAGCCGTTGTTGCAAAGACTGCAACCTTGAGCCCGAAATGGAGACCAATTGCCCTCCAGCTCAGAGATTTTGAAACCTGCCTGTACCAACGTGGCGCGCGGTAGATCGGCGGGCACTTTGCAATGGATGCACAACTGCCGCACCAAACGCTGTGCGGTGATCAGCATGACGCTGGAAGCAATATTGAAGGAGGCGATTCCCATATTGCGCATGCGCGTCAGCGTGGTCGGCGCGTCGTTGGTGTGCAGCGTGGACAACACCAGATGTCCGGTCTGCGCCGCCTTGATCGCGATGTCGGCGGTGTCAATATCTCGAATTTCTCCGACCATGATGATGTCAGGGTCCTGCCTTAAGAAAGCCCGCAAAGCGACTGCAAAAGTCAAACCCGCTTTGTCATTCACATTGACCTGATTAACACCCGGCAAATTGATCTCGGAAGGATCTTCTGCTGTGGAAATATTAACGCCGGGCTGGTTCAGTAGATGCAGGCAGGTGTACAGCGATACCGTCTTCCCAGAACCCGTCGGACCGGTCACCAGCACCATGCCGGTAGGACGTCGCAAAGCACTCAATAACCGCTCTTTTTCCTCGGGCTCGAAACCCAGCGCATCCATGCCCATTTGCGCCGCAGAGGGATCAAGAATACGGATCACAATCTTTTCACCAAATAGCGTGGGCAGAGTACTGACACGAAAATCTATAACTTGCCTTGGCCCGATGGTCAGCTTCATGCGCCCATCTTGCGGTACGCGTTTTTCAGCAATATCGAGCCGCGAGAGAATTTTGATTCTGGAGGCCAGGGTATCCTTCAGACCGACGGGCGGTGTGGCCATTTCCCGCAGCTCGCCATCTATGCGAAACCGAACCCGATAGTTGAACTCATACGGTTCAAAATGCAAATCAGAGGCCTGCATATTGACCGCTTGGTGCAACATCTTCTGCAAGAATGTGACTGTCGGCGTTTCATCGGTGTGAACCGACTCCCGAGATATTCCTAAACGGTTAAGTCCACCGTCAGCGGTTGCGATGATATTCTTTCAAGTTCATGGCTGGATCATCGCAGAAGTCAATCAATTTGTAAAACTAAAGAACAAATAATTTAAAAATAAACAAACTATTAATTTACTTTTTAGACAATTTAAGATCTTTAGTAAAAAATTTTTATCGCAATGAAATAAATATTTGAATCCCATCATTTGATGGCTTCGGAGAAACAAAAAAGCCCACAGTCGATGTGGGCTTTTTCGGAGTAGCAGATTGCTTGATAAGTGATCAATCAGCGATCAGATAGTCAGCCTTATTCTTGCCAGCCAACCATTTGGGCGCAAGGCCACGACCACTCCACGTGTTGCCGCTGATGGGGTCACGGTATTTAGCAGCTACTTTGCCCGTTTTTTTCGCCGTAGATTTTCCCTTGCCACTTGAAAACACATCGCTAGCGGTGAGCTGATATTCTGCAACGATCGCGCGAACCTTGGCGATCGCCTCACCGACCTCGCGCTGGCGTACTTCGGTCACTTGATTTTGCAGGGTTTCAATCTGCAACAACAGGTCTTTTAAAGAGCTCATCAGTCATCCTTTTAATAAAACTTGATTCTAAACTAAGAAACCTCTCGATTTTATGCAATTTACTCACCTAAAATACTCATGAATATAAAAAATTTTGCCATTCTCCATTGGTCGAGGGTTAAATTTTGAGGCTTTTATTTTGCAAGAGGTAACTCGCAAGCCATATTCTGCGCAATCAATAGACCCAAGATGCCTCGAAGAATACATCCCCCGATAGTCAAGGAAATTAGATTATTTGCGTACGCTGAGTAACTAAGCACGACGTCCCAGCAATTGCGAAGCCAAGCTCATCAATGCCGCACGGTAATCGTTTTCTGGCAATGTCACCAATGCATTCATTGCGCGCTGCGCCTCTGCAGCCGCGCAAACACGGGTCGCGTCAAGCGCCCCGGTGCGCTGCACGATGGCCACAATTTCAGTCATTTTCTCGGTTCCGCCGGTCTCAATGGCCAGACGCAGGGTGTCGCGCTCTTGTGCCGTGCCGCGCTGCATAGCAATGATCAAAGGCAATGTGACTTTGCCTTCGCGCAAGTCGTCGCCCAAGTTTTTGCCCATTTCAGAGACATCGCCGTCGTAGTCGAGCACATCGTCAATGACCTGAAAAGCGGTGCCGAGAGCCTGTCCATAGTCCGCGCAAGCGGCCTCAATGGCCGGCGAAGAACCCGCAAGCAAAGCAGCAATCCGAGCGCAAGCCTCAAACAACTTGGCCGTTTTTGAGCGAATCACCCGCACATAGTCTTCTTCGGACAGACCCGCATCGTGCATGTTCATGAGCTGCTGAACCTCACCTTCGGCAATCACATTGGTCGCTTCAGCCAGCGTGCGCATGATGCGCATGTCGCCGGCGTCGACCATCATCTGAAAGGCGCGCGAGTACAAAAAGTCGCCAACCAGCACGCTGGCTGGGTTGCCGAAAGCCTCGTTGGCCGTCTCGCGGCCGCGCCGCAAGGTCGACTCGTCCACCACATCGTCGTGCAGCAAGGTGGCGGTGTGAATGAACTCGACCACGGCGGCCAGATTGAAGCGTTGCTCACCTTTGTAGCCGAGCGCACCGCATATCAGCAACAGCAAGGCAGGCCGCAGACGCTTGCCGCCCGCCGCCACGATGTAGCGGGAAATTTGACCGATCAGGGCGACGTCAGAGCTCAGGCGCTGCTCGACGACCGCGTCCATGCCGCGCATGTCGTCAGCGATAAGCGCCAAAGCGGCGGCGGTACTTGAAGAATTGAGAGACAAGGGGGAGTCCAGACCAGAATTTGACGCGATTATAAGAAGGCTGCTGTCGGCAACCGCAACGCTTGGGCTACAAGGTCTTGGCGGCGAAGGGGCTGGCAAGGGCGAAAAATAAGGCTCGACAAGGGTTTACGCTCAAGGCTATAATCTAAGGCTCTGCGGAAATCCGTCTGCGGAACTCAATTCAAAATTGAAGAGGTCTTACATGTACGCGGTCATAAAAACCGGTGGCAAACAATACAAAGTTGCTACTGGTGAAAAAATTAAAGTAGAACAGATTGCTGCGGACGTAGGCCAAGAGATTGTTATCGATCAGGTATTGGCAGTCGGCGACGGCAGTGATATCAAAATTGGTACGCCCTTGGTGTCCGGTGCAACAGTTACTGTCACAGTCTTAGCCCATGGTCGGCACGACAAAGTGCGCATCTTCAAGATGCGTCGTCGTAAGCACTACCAAAAGCGCCAAGGTCATCGGCAGAATTTCACTGAACTGCAAATCGGCGTCATCGCCGGCTAAGCAGTCAGTACCAGGAGTAACGGAAAATGGCACAGAAAAAAGGCGGCGGCTCTACGCGAAACGGGCGTGATTCACAGCCCAAGATGCTGGGTGTCAAGAAGTTCGGCGGCGAAGTCATCAACGCAGGCAGCATCATTGTTCGCCAGCGCGGGACCAAGTTCCACCCGGGCGTCAATGTCGGTATCGGCAAAGACCACACCCTCTTTGCGTTGGTTGGTGGCAAGGTTTCCTTTGCCGTCAAGGGCGCTTTGAACAAGCACACCGTCAACGTGACACCAGCTTAAGCTGATCACTTCGATGGCATCGAAGCCCCGCCAGCCGGGGCTTTTTTGTTTCTATCACCTGGTAGATCGGGACATTCATCATGAAATTTGTTGACGAAGCATATATTGACATTGCCGCTGGCGATGGGGGCAACGGCTGCGTCTCATTTAGGCATGAGAAGTACAAAGAATTCGGTGGTCCGAATGGCGGCGATGGCGGCCGCGGCGGTCACATTTATGCGGTTGCCGACTCCAATCTGAACACCCTCGTTGACTTCAGGTTTTCACGCCGCCACAACGCACACGGCGGCGAGCACGGCAAGGGCTCGGACATGTTCGGCGCCAAGGGTGACGACATTGTCTTGAAAATGCCTGTCGGCACGATCATGACGGACGCCGAAACTGGCGACATTCTGTTTGAGCTGCTGGTGCCCGGCGAAGAAGTCCTGATCGCCAAAGGTGGCGACGGCGGCTTTGGCAACTTGCGCTTCAAAAGCTCGACCAACCGCGCGCCGCGCACCAAAACACCTGGCTGGCCGGGTGAGCACAAAAGCCTGAAGCTGGAGCTGAAGGTGCTGGCCGACGTCGGCCTGCTCGGCATGCCGAACGCCGGCAAATCAACCTTCATCACGGCTGTGTCGAACGCACGGCCGCGCATTGCGGACTATCCATTCACCACGCTGCACCCGAATCTAGGTGTGGTGCGGGTCGGCCCTGAGCAAAGCTTTGTGGTCGCCGACTTGCCCGGTTTGATTGAAGGTGCGTCTGAAGGCGCCGGCCTAGGCCATCTCTTTTTGCGCCACTTGCAGCGCACGCGACTGTTGCTGCACATTGTTGACATGGCCCCGTTTGACGACAGCATCGACCCGGTCAAGCAAGCCAAGGCCATCGTCGGCGAGCTGAAAAAGTACGACGAAGAACTGTTCAACAAGCCGCGCTGGCTGGTTTTGAACAAGCTAGACATGGTTGAGCCGGACAAGCGCGCAGCGCTTGTCAAAGACTTCGTCAAGCGCTTCAAGTTCAAGGGCCCGGTGTTCGAAATCTCCGCCTTGACACGCGAAGGCTGCGAACACTTGGTCAAGGCCATTTACCAGCACGTCAAAGCCGTGCAAAAGAGCGAACAACCGCCGGAAGAAATCGATCCACGCTTTCCTTTGGACCAACCACCCGCTGATCACTGAAGAGTCCCGCCCATGTCTGCAGCCGCTTTGTCACCCGTCCTGCTGAACGCCAAACGCATCGTCGTGAAAGTAGGCTCCAGCCTGGTCACCGACGAGGGCCGGGGCCTAGACGCCGAAGCCATTGGCTTGTGGTGCAAGCAACTCGCGCTGCTGGTGAAAGACGGCCGCGAAGTCATCATGGTCAGCAGCGGTGCGATTGCCGAAGGCATGAAGCGCTTGGGCTGGAGCAACCGGCCCAAAGCCATCCACGAGCTGCAGGCCGCGGCTGCTGTTGGCCAAATGGGCTTGGTGCAAGTCTACGAAAGCAAGCTGCGCGAAAACGGCATTGGCAGCGCCCAAGTGCTGCTGACACACGCCGATTTGGCAGACCGCGAACGCTATTTGAATGCCCGCTCGACCCTGCTCACTTTGCTTCAATTGGGCGTAGTGCCGGTCATCAACGAGAACGACACCGTCGTCAACGACGAGATCAAGTTTGGCGACAACGACACCTTGGGCGCGCTGGTGGCCAACTTGGTGGAGGCCGACGTGCTGATCATCTTGACCGACCAACAAGGTCTGTTCACAGCAGACCCACGCAAGGACGCCAACGCGACGCTGGTACATGAAGCGCAAGCCGGCGACCCCGCCCTTGAAGCCATGGCCGGCGGTGCCGGTTCGAGTATTGGCAAAGGCGGCATGCTGACCAAGATTTTGGCGGCCAAGCGAGCCGCCGGTTCTGGCGCCTCCACCGTGATCGCGTGGGGCCGTGAACCAGATGCCCTGCTGCGCCTGACGCGCGGCGAGCCCATCGGCACGTTGCTGGTGGCGCAAACTCCGAAAAACCATGCGCGCAAACAATGGATGGCCGATCACCTGCAAATGCGTGGCTCCGTGCTGATCGATGCGGGTGCGGTGGCCAAGGTCCGCGATGAGGACAAGAGCTTGCTGCCGATCGGCATGACGGCGGTTCAGGGCGAGTTTTCGCGCGGTGACGTGATCGCCGTGCGCGACGAAGACGGTCTGGAAATTGCCCGCGGTCTGTCGAATTATTCGAGCGCCGAAGCGCGACTCATTTGCCGCAAGTCATCGGCTGAGTTTGAGCGCCTGCTGGGTTACACCGGCGAGCCAGAAATGGTCCACCGGACCAATCTGGTTCTGAATCGCTGAACAGCTAAAACGCCGAGGCAGTTAAGCCTCTCGCTCACCCGGAGCGGCTACAGGCCTGAGGTTGGTTTGCGGATCCGGGTCAAAACTCGCACCCGGTGGCAACTCAAATGACGATACCCCGCCGTGCGACGTGTAATGTGAAAAACCGTCAGCACCCGGCGCTTGCCCAGCATCACGCTGGCGAACACCGCCACGCAAATAACGGTTGCGGTGATCGACGCGAGGCTCCTCACGGAAATCAAAACGCGGCACGTAGCGTGACAACTCGGTCAGCGCCATTTCGTAAACACCGCGTTTGAATTCGACCACGGCATCTAGCGGAACCCAGTAATCGTTCCAGCGCCAAGCATCGAATTCGGGGTGGTCAGTGGCACGCAGGTTCAAGTCCCAGTCGTGGCCAACCAATTGCAACAAAAACCAGATTTGTTTCTGGCCCTTGTAATGTCCGCGCGCATCACGGCGGATAAACCGGTCAGGTACCTCGTAACGCAACCAGTCCCGGGTTCGGGCAAGCACTTGCACATGCTGCGGCATCAGCCCCACTTCTTCGTGTAATTCACGAAGCATGGCTTGCTCGGGATTTTCGCCCCGGTCAATGCCGCCTTGTGGAAATTGCCACGAGTGGGTACGGATGCGCTTGCCCCAAAATACCTGACTTTTCTGGTTGAGCAAGATGATCCCGACGTTAGGCCTGAAGCCATCGCGGTCGAGCATAATCAAACCTCAAAATTTTTAAACTGAGTCCATTATGCACAGCGAAAGGCCTAGCGCCAAGCTTGCTGCAGGCGACAGTGATCTAACCTCAGAAAATACGCACCCATGAAAGCCTCCCAGTTCTTCATCTCGACGCTCAAAGAAGCGCCAGCCGACGCTGAAGTTGTCAGCCACCAACTGATGATGCGCGCCGGCATGATCAAAAAGTTGGGTGCCGGCATCTACAACTACATGCCCATGGGGCTGCGGGTGATTCGCAAGGTCGAGGCCATCGTGCGCGAAGAAATGAACCGCGCTGGCGCCATTGAAATGGCCATGCCGGTGATTCAGCCGGCTGAACTCTGGCAAGAAACTGGCCGCTTTGAAAAAATGGGCCCCGAAATGCTGCGCATCAAGGACCGGCATGGCCGCGACTTCGTGATACAGCCGACCAGCGAAGAGGTCATCACCGACGTCATGCGTCAAGACATTCGCAGCTACAAGCAGCTGCCGAAAAACATCTACCAAATTCAAACCAAATTTCGCGACGAACGGCGCCCGCGTTTTGGCCTGATGCGCGGCCGCGAATTCACCATGAAAGACGCCTACAGCTTTGACCGCGACCCGACAGCGGCCAAGCTCAGCTACCAAAACATGGCGCAGGCTTACCGCCAAATTTTTGACCGCTTCGGTCTGCGCTACCGCGCCGTAGCGGCCGACAGCGGCGCCATTGGTGGCGACTTGAGCGAAGAGTTTCAGGTGATCGCCGCCACCGGCGAAGACGCGATTGTTTACTGCCCCAGCAGTGATTACGCGGCCAATATGGAGAAGGCCGAGTCACTCGCACCCGCTGGCCCGCGCAAGGCCGCCTCCCAGCCCCTGACACGCACATCGACACCGGACAAAAGCACCTGCGCGGATGTCGCTGCTTTGCTCGGTGTGCCGCTTGCCAGCACCATCAAGTCGCTGGTCTTGGCCACCGACGAGCTCGGCCCAGCCGGTGAGATCATCAAGACCCGCGTCTGGCTGCTGCTGCTGCGCGGTGACCACGACATGAATGAAGTCAAGGTCGGCAAGATCGAAGGCTTGGCCAATTTCCGCTTCGCCACCTTGGCCGAAATCGAAGACCATTTCGGCTGCAAGCCGGGCTACCTCGGCCCCTTGAACTTGAAGAAACCGGTCTCGTTGGTGGTGGACCGAGAAGTCGCCGTCATGAGCGACTGGGTTTGTGGCGCCAACGAAGTTGACCTGCACTTGACCGGCGTGAACTGGGTGCGCGATTTGCCCGAGCCGAGCGTAGTGGCTGATTTGCGCAATGTGTTGGCGGGCGATGCGTCACCCGATGGCCAAGGCGTGCTGGCAATTGAGCGCGGCATTGAAGTCGGCCATGTGTTTTACTTGGGCACCAAGTACAGCCAAGCCATGAATGCGACTTTTCTGGACGAAAACGGCAAGCCCCAGTTCATGGAAATGGGCTGCTACGGCATCGGCATCACGCGGCTGCCTGCGGCGGCGATTGAGCAAAACCACGACGAGCGCGGCATCATCTGGCCGGATGCGATTGCCCCCTTCACCGTGGTGATCTGCCCGATCAGCCCGGACCGTTTCCCCGAGGTGCAAGCAGCAGCCGACAAGCTGCACACCGAGCTGCTGACGGCTGGCGTCGACGTCATTCTGGACGACCGGGGCGAGCGACCCGGCGCCATGTTCGCCGACTGGGAACTGATCGGTGTGCCGCATCGCGTGACGATTGGCGACCGCGGCTTGAAAGAAGGTCAAGTTGAATACCAGCAGCGCCGTGACGCTGCGTCGACCAAAGTGGCGGTCGACGATGTCTTCAACTTTCTCAAGGGCAAGCTGGCTCCATGATGGAGCCGCCAGGGCGCTTAGCAACGCCTCTGGACGCCGCCTGCATCTCGCGGCGGCGTTGCTTGCAGCGCGGCAGTGCGACCAGCTTGATGGGCCTCTTCGGCAGCGTGGGCATCTTGGGCTGTACCGGTCTATTCAGCGCGACGGCCCACGCAGGCGGCCAACTGGAAGAACCGCTGGTCGACTCCGTGCGCACGGCGTTGACGTCAGCAGTCTCCAGAAAGTCACCGCCCGTACCGCAATTCAGCAATGCTGAAAGCCGGCTGGCCTATCAGCGCTGGTTAAAGCTCATGACTGACAGGCTTGCACGACGCATTCCTGAGGCGCACAACCGCCAAGAATTTTCACAAACCGTCTGGTACGAGAGCCAACGCGCCGGGCTAGACCTGCCCTTGGTGCTGGGACTGATCGAAGTCGAGAGCAACTTCCGCCAGTTCGCCGTGTCTACGGTGGGCGCGCGCGGCTTCATGCAGATCATGCCTTTTTGGGTCCGCCTGATTGGCGATGGCGATGTCAGCAAACTCTTTCATCTGCAGACCAATCTGCGCTTTGGCTGCGTCATCTTGCGGCATTATCTGGACCGGGAACAAGGCGACTTGTTCATGGGTTTGGGCCGCTACAACGGATCGCGCGGGCAAGCGCCTTATCCGGAGGCTGTGCTGGCTGCAAGCAAAAAGTGGCAGCTCGGCGGCTAGCGCAACGGCTACGGGTAAAGCTCAAAGCGGCAAATGGGTCGCCGCTTGAAAGCCGCGCTCTTGCGCAAACCAATCGAGCACAGGCACGGTGCCAGGCAGCACCGGATGGACTTGCACTGGCAGCGTCTGCCAAGCGAATGACTGACCTTCGCGCATTTGCAACGTACCCGTCCAGTCAAAAACTTTGCAAAAATTCAGCCGCACCAAAGCGTGCGGATAGTCCACCAGTTCGGTGCGCCAAGCCTGCACGGCACCGATGGTGATGCCGATCTCTTCTTCGAGCTCACGCCGCAAAGCCTGCTCGACGCTTTCGCCTGCCTCTAACTTGCCGCCAGGGAATTCCCAGTAGCCTTCGTACACCTTGCCGGGCGGCCGCGAGGTCAGCAAAAACTCACCGCCGGCGCGCATCAGAACGCCAACGGCAACCTCCACAATCTGGCGATCAACACCGCCTTCGCGTGGTCGGTCTTTGTCAGCCACCAGCAGCGCTGAGCTCATGCCGTGGTTTGTTGACCGGCGTAGTCGCGGGCGAACTGAAAAGCGACCCGGCCGCTGCGTGAACCACGCTCTAGAGCCCAGACCAATGACGCCGGTTGCGCCGCTTTGATGGCCTCGGCCGTCACGCCAAAAGAGGTCAGCCACTGCGCCACGATAGTCAGGTATTCGTCTTGGCTGAAAGGGTAAAAACTGACCCACAAACCAAAGCGTTCAGACAGCGAAATTTTCTCTTCAACCACTTCGCCCGGGTGCACTTCGCCGTCCGCTGTGTGCGTGTAGGTGAGGTTTTCGGTCATGTACTCGGGCAACAAATGGCGTCGGTTGCTGGTGGCGTAAATCAGCACATTCGGCGTGGCCGCTGCGATCGAGCCATCCAAGATGGACTTGAGCGCTTTGTAGCCGGACTCGCCTTCTTCAAAACTCAAGTCATCGCAAAAGATGATGAATTTTTCTGGCAAGCCAAAGACCAAGCCAACGATGTCGGGCAAGTCCACCAAGTCAGCTTTATCCACTTCAATCAGGCGCAAGCCTTGCGCCGAATACTCGTTCAGGCAGGCCTTGATCAAAGAGGATTTTCCGGTGCCACGCGAACCGGTCAACAGTACATTGTTGGCCGGCACACCCTTCACGAACTGCTCGGTGTTGCGCTTGATTTTCTCTTTTTGGTCTTCGATCTCTTTCAGATCCGTCAGCCGCATGGTGCCCAAGTGTTTCACCGGCTCCAGCGAACCAAAGCCGGAGCTGCGTTTGCGGTAACGGTAAGCCACCGAGGCTTGCCAGTCGGGTGCGCTCAAGGGCTGCGGCAAGACCGACTCAATGCGGGTGACCAAGGATTCAACACGCGCCATCAGGCGTTCAAAGGACTCATTCATGGGGCTGTTTAGCTTCTGTAATCTGCGTTGATCTTGACGTAATCGTAGGAGAGGTCACAGGTCCAGACGGTGTCGACCGCGTCGCCGCGACCCAGCACCACGCGAACCAAAATCTCGCTTTGCTTCATCACACGTTGGCCTTCGGCTTCGACGTAGTTAATGTGGCGGCCACCGTTTTTAGCCACCAACACGTCGTCCAAGTACAAATCAATCAGCGTCTGGTCCAGGTCATCAATACCGGCGTAACCGACAGCGGCCAAAATGCGGCCGAGGTTGGGGTCGCTGGCAAAGAAAGCCGTTTTCACCAACGGTGAATGCGCAATGGCGTAAGCCACTTTGCGGCACTCGTCGCCGGTGTTGCCACCTTCGACGCGGATGGTGATGAACTTAGTCGCCCCTTCGCCGTCACGCACGATCGCCTGCGCCAGCTTCTGGGCAATCTCCAGCATGGCCGCTTTGAGGGCGCGGCCGCCAGCGCTGTCCAACGAGGTGATCGGCGTGTGTTTGGCTTGTTGCGTCGCCACGATCACGAAGGAGTCGTTGGTGGACGTGTCTCCATCAATCGTGACGCGATTGAAGGAGCCTTCGGCGAGTTCGCGGGCCAGTTGCGACATCAGGGCCGGCGACACGCAAGCGTCAGTCGCCATGAAACCGAGCATGGTCGCCATGTTGGGACGGATCATGCCCGCACCCTTGCTGATGCCGGTGATGGTCACGCTGACACCACCCAGTGTGATGCGCGTGGAAAACGCCTTGGCCACGATGTCGGTGGTCATGATGGCTTCGGCGGCACTGGCCCAGTTGTCTGGCCGGGCATCCGCCAGCGCAGCTGGTATGCCAGCGGCGATGCGCTCATACGGCAGCGGCTCCATGATGACGCCGGTCGAAAACGGCAAGATCTGTTCCGGCGACACATTCAGCTCACGGGCCAGTGCGATGCAACTGGCGCGGGCGCGCATCAAGCCATCAGAACCGGTGCCAGCATTCGCATTGCCAGTGTTGATCAGCATGGCGCGAATGCCATGCGAGGCACCGGCGTTCAAGGCTAAATTCTCGCGACAGATTTGCACCGGTGCAGCGCAAAAACGGTTTTGCGTGAACACCGCGCCAACGGCGCAACCTTCGTCAAGCAAGAGAACTGCCAGATCTTTGCGATCGGCCTTGCGGATGCCAGCTTCGGCAATACCCCAACGAACGCCAGGGACGGGATGAAGTTCAGCAGCAGACGTAGCGACCAGATTCACAGGCATGGGGATTCTCCAGAGTTCAAGAACAGCGGGCCCATGCGCTGGGCCCGCATCAGGTGCGCCTGATCAGACCAGCTTGCCGTGACAGGCCTTGTATTTTTTGCCCGAACCGCACGGGCAAGGGTCATTGCGACCAACGCGTGGAATGTAGTCGCCCGCCATGCGCTGGCGTTGCTCATCCGTGATCGCAATGACCTCGACCTCACCGGTTTCCGTCGGCGCGGTATAGGTCATATTGGTGATGTTTTCAGCACGATTTTCCAACACTTCGGCCGCCTCACCGAGCTGCTCAGCGGACTGGATTTTGACCGTCATTAGCACTTTGGTCACGTCGTTTTTGACGCTGTCTAGCAACTGGCCAAAGAGCTCAAATGCCTCACGCTTGTATTCCTGTTTGGGCTGCTTTTGCGCATAGCCGCGCAGATGAATACCTTGACGCAAATAGTCCAAAGAGCTCAGATGCTCACGCCAGTGGGTGTCGATACTTTGCAGCAGCACCATGCGCTCGAACTGAATCAGGCTCTCTTCACCAATCGGCTCCACCTTGGCGGTAAACGCTGCGTTGGCCGCAGCAACGACTTTTTCCAGCACGTCATCATCCGTGATGGCCGTCGAAGCGGACACCTCTTCTTGCAGCGGCACGTCGACTTGCCATTCCTCGCGCAAAACTTTTTCAAGCTTTGGAATGTCCCACTGCTCTTCAACGCTTTCAGTCGGCACATACTGACGCGTCAAATCGGTGAAGCAACCTTCACGCAGCAAGGTGATCTGACCTTGCAAACTCGACGCATCCATGATGTCGTTGCGCTGCTGGTAGATCACCTTGCGCTGGTCGTTGGACACATCGTCGTATTCAAGCAGCTGCTTGCGTACATCAAAATTTCGGGCTTCCACTTTGCGCTGCGCAGACTCGATGCTGCGCGTCACGATGCCCGCTTCGATTGCCTCGCCGTCAGGCATCTTCAGACGCTCCATGATGGACCGCACGCGGTCACCCGCGAAGATCCGCATCAAAGGATCATCCAAGCTCAGGTAAAAGCGCGATGAGCCAGGGTCACCCTGACGGCCGGAACGGCCACGCAGTTGATTGTCAATGCGGCGTGACTCATGCCGCTCAGTCGCGATGATGCGCAAGCCACCCAAGGCCTTGACCTTTTCATGCTCGGCCTGCCATTGCGCGCGCAGACGAACTGTTTCCGCAGCTTTGGCGTTGTCGTCCAGGCTTTCATCCGCCTCGACCACTTCGATCAATTTCTCGACGTTACCGCCCAGCACGATATCAGTGCCCCGCCCCGCCATGTTGGTAGCGATGGTGATCATGCCGGAACGGCCGGCCTGCGCCACGATGTCTGCTTCACGAGCGTGCTGCTTGGCATTCAGCACTTGGTGCGGCAGCTTTTCTTTTTCCAACAGCTGGTCGATGATTTCCGAATTCTCGATCGACGTCGTGCCGACCAGCACCGGCTGTCCGCGCTCGTAGCATTCGCGAATGTCCTTGATGGCGGCTTCGTATTTTTCGCGCGTGGTTTTGTACACACGGTCCAACTGGTCTTCACGCTGACTGCGCCGATTCGGCGGAATCACGGTCGTCTCTAAGCCATAAATTTCTTGGAACTCATAAGCCTCGGTGTCGGCCGTACCAGTCATCCCCGCGAGCTTTTTATACAGACGGAAATAGTTCTGAAACGTGATCGACGCCATCGTCTGGTTTTCAGCCTGAATGGCGGCACCTTCTTTGGCCTCCACTGCTTGGTGCAAACCATCACTCCAACGACGTCCCGACATCAATCGACCGGTGAACTCATCAACAATGATCACTTCACCATCCTGCACCACATAGTGCTGGTCGCGGTGGTAAATATGGTTGGCACGCAACGCTGCGTAGAGGTGATGCACCAAGGCGATATTGGCCGGGTCATACAGTGTTGCACCTTCAGGAATCAGGCCCATGCCGAACAGAATGCGTTCGGCATTCTCGTGGCCCTGCTCAGTCAGGAAAACTTGATGGGTTTTTTCATCCACCGTGAAGTCGCCAGGCGTGATGATGCCCTCGCCCGTGCGTGGATCAGCTTCACCCACCTGAAGCTTCATCAGCGGTACGACCTGGTTCATGGCCAGGTACATGGCGGTATTGTCTTCTGCTTGACCGCTGATGATGAGCGGCGTGCGAGCTTCGTCAATCAGAATCGAGTCAACTTCGTCGACGATGGCGAAGTTCAACCCACGCTGCACGCGGTCGCCAACTTCGTAGACCATGTTGTCGCGCAGGTAATCGAAACCGTATTCGTTGTTGGTGCCGTAGGTGATGTCAGACGCATAAGCCGTTTGCTTTTCTTCGCGCGACATGTTCGGCAAATTGATGCCGACCGACAGACCCAAAAAGTTGTAGAGCTTACCCATCCAACGCGCATCGCGATTGGCCAGATAGTCATTCACCGTCACCACGTGAACGCCTTTGTTAGCCAGCGCGTTCAAGTACACCGGCAAGGTCGCAGTGAGTGTTTTACCCTCGCCCGTGCCCATTTCGGAAATCTTGCAGTTGTGCAGCGACATACCACCCAACATCTGCACATCAAAGTGCCGCATCTTCATGACGCGTTTGCTGCCTTCACGGACTACGGCAAAGGCTTCCACCATCAAGTTGTCTAGAGTCTCCCCAGCGGCCACGCGGTCCTTGAACTCTTGCGTCTTGTTGCGCAACTGCTCGTCGCTGAGTTGTTCGAACTGCCCTTCCAGCGCATTGATGCGGTCAACCGTTTTACGGTAAGTTTTCATCAACCGGTCGTTACGGCTACCGAAGAGTTTTGTCAGAGGATTGAAAGCCATAGATACGAAGCCCTTTACCAGCACCAGCAGCTGTTAAAACGGCCGAAACCTTTATTGATTGCAACTTGAAAGACGGCGCTTTTTGTCAGCTGAACAGCCCGTTAGCCAGTTCAACTGTGCGCAAACCCCTGATTTTACCTCTGCTCTGAAGCCCCTCTAGGATGCTTCGTATCGCGAGATTTTCTGCTGCTATAGGCTTGCTATCCCTGATAATTCAAATTACTCCCGCGTCGTCACCTCGCACCTTTCTCAGCAACGTATCTCTACGCTATGTACTCACCGCACCGCCAACCTAGGGCCGTCACATTCAACCAAGCCATTGAGAATTCACCTTCTCTGGCGCGGCTGGCTGGAATGGTGCGCGAGTCGAGCGATTTGCTCAAAAGCGTTGAGTTGCTGCTGCCAGCGCCAATGCGGGCGTCGGTCAAAGCCGGCCCCATCGAGGGTGAGGTCTGGTGTTTGCTGATCTCTAGCAACGCCGCGGCCGCCAAACTGCGTCAGTTGCTGCCGACGCTGCAAGCCCGACTGCAGGCCAACGGCCACAAGATCACCTCGATTCGACTCAAGCTACTGCGTTGACTGCCACCCTTTCTTTCCCCGCTGCGTTCCCCGGCTTCCAGTTTCCGCCGGCCAGTCAATAACAGCCCTTGACTTTCAGTCCATACGAGTTGTTTTGCTCCATGGCTTCCCCTTGGGTACCCAGTCCTTTAAGTCGTCACAAGTCGATCTAACTTCCTCGCTTACAAGTGGCATTCCCCCAAATCAGTAGACAAATAATGATGTCAAAAAACTGAAATGGAGAAAAGCAAATGCAGAGAACGAAATACGCCGTCGAGTTCAAGGACGAGGCGGTCAAGCAGGTGGTCGACAAAGGACATTCGGTCGTTG
>JAURWY010000018.1 GCA_030654695.1 Polaromonas sp. | reverse complement strand
GTTTTTAACGGTCACGCCGTACGCCGCACCCACTTGTAAATTAGCCGGCAAGGCCACCACGGCCAAGCGTGGCACTTCTTTTTGCGCGGCCACGGCGTTGGTGCAGTAGGTCAGAAATAGATCAGCTTGGTTGTTATCCATCACCCAGGCGTAAGTACCGCGCCCAGCCGGTGCCTTGGGGGAGTCGGCACCGCCTGTGAGCTTCAAGGCCTTGGCGTCCAGCGTGGCGTACGCGCCGGCCTTGACGCTGTCGGCTTTGCGGAATAACTCCCAAGCGTAGTCACCAGCCGGGTCGGCCTTGGGCATGGAGGTGCCTAAGCGCACCGTCGGGTCGAGCAGGGTGTCTAGTAATGTGGCCGGTGCCGCCTTCAGATTGGCTTGGGTCAGGGCGCACAAGCTGTTGCGCACGAACACCGATGGCGCGCCCCATGCACCCGCATTGGCCAAGCGCTGCGGATGCTGGGTGTCAGCCGACGCGAAGACCAGCGCAGCGTCACCTTTCTCAATACGTTCACGCAGCAAGCCCGACGCGCCAAAGGTCAGCGCGATCTTTTGGCCGGTGCGGGTTTCATAGTCACGCGCAATGTCGGTCATGGCTTCACGCAAGCTGCCAGCAGCAAAAACCGGCAAAGCGTCTTTCATGGGTTCAGGGTACAAAGTCATTTCAGCAGGCGCGGCGCAGCCGAGCAGCGTCGCTGCGGCCATCGCTGTCAGTAAAAATTTTTTCATGCTGGGTCACTGGTGGGTGTTTGGGCGTCGCTGCCCGGGAAAACTGGGTGGCTGACTTGCGCCATGCGGCTGGGAAACAAATTAGTTGCTCCGAAAAGAGGCCGTTGCTGGTAGATCAAGATGAGCATTGATCTTAGGCAACGTGGCGCTGAATGAAGAGCGGGTATTCCAGTTATGAAGTGCCTTGCATAGTGGCGCGGATCGTAATGCAAGCGAGCGCCGGGTGCACCGTTGTCTGTGGCCCCCGCCGCCATCGCCGCCTCGTAAAAAGCGTTGACCTCGCTCGCTCTTGGCCGCAAAGCCAACGTGCGCGCAGCTCGTGTCAGTACCGTCATAGTCAACAACATGACGAATGCTGAGTGGTGCGAATGCTTGTTCGTAAAACGAGATGGACGTGATTATGTTGTTGACCGTTATTAAATATGATCGAGAACAACTTTTACTTGCGTTTGGGGGGTAATCGTCGCTGGACTGAAGGCGAAGGTTGATTCGTTGGCACCCTAATTTCCCGGGAAACGCATCGATTTCCTCGTTGCGATACAAACGGCTTTCAATATTTTTTGACACGAATGAAACAGCTGCCCATGACCGCCGTCCTACAAAGTGCCAGCCACCTGCAGAGCGGCATGCAGGCCGCCAGCGATTCCGCCCATTCCATGGCGTTTGAAGCCGCGACACCGCCCACGCGCTCTGCTGCGATGGCGCGTATCGCAGGTGTTCGGCCCACCGATTACGCGCGAACACGCAACCATATTGACGGTGCCGTGACGGGTTTGTCACCCTATCTGACACACGGTCTGGTGACGCTGCGCGAGGTGTTGCTTGAGCTGCTGCGGGACGAACCACTGGCTGTTAATCACAAGCTCGTTTACGAACTAGGCTGGCGAGAATTCTTCCGTCACGTTTGGTCTCACACGGGGGCGGGCATCATGCAGTCGCTGCACTCGGGCCCACTCCCAGACGACGTTTACGACGCGGTGCTGCCGGACGACATTCGCCAAGCCCGCACCGGCGTGCCTGTCATTGATGAAGCAGTGCGCAGGCTCTATGCCACCGGAACGCTGCACAACCATGCTCGAATGTGGCTTGCAAGCTATGTGGTCCACACACGTCAAGTGCATTGGCGGGCAGGTGCCGACTGGTTGGTGGCTCACCTCCTTGACGGCGACCTCGCTAGCAACCATCTGAGTTGGCAATGGGTGGCGGGCACTGGCAGTCACAAACCCTATTTGTTCAATGCCGACAACGTGGCGCGTTTCGCCCCAGTTCACTGGCACAGCCCCAAGTCGGTGATCGATCAATCCTACGAGGGCTTAGACCTCATGGCTCGCACTGTTCGTGCAAGACTTGGTCCGACACGCCGTGCCAAATCAACGGCTGCAGAATTCCCAACGGTGCCCTTGCTGCACAAAAGCCCGCCCGCAGACCTTGGTTTGAAGGCACCCGATGCGACCACTGTTCAGTGTCTTGCGGGTCGTGACGTGTGGCTGGTGCATCCATGGGCATTGCGCGCGCCACCGGCTGACCTGAAAAAAGACGCGCTGATCATCGGCGTCTACCTGCAGGAACACCATGCCGTTCGGCCTTGGTCTGAGGCGCGTTGGCGCTGGGTCGACACCGCCATGGCCGAAGTGACTCAGCAGCGCTGGTGGGTCGACTCGTCAATTCTGAGCGCCGCCTTGCAGGGCGCTGCCAGCGTGCGCAGTGTGGATGACCCGCATGTCACCGCGTGGTTAAAGCCTTTGGCGCAGCTAGACCCGGCTCCAGCTTTGTTCCCGTCGGTCGACCGGCCGTGCACCAGTTTTTCACAGTGGTGGACGCGCACGACGCGCGGCATCCACAGCGCCGAAGAACTGCTTTAAATGGTTTAAAACTCAAATATCTAGGAATCACTGATGACTACAAACGACATTGCACTGGTGACCGGCGCACGTGGCGGCATAGGACGCGCATTGGTCGCGCGCCTGCGTTCGCGAGGCCTGCGCGTTGCCGTGGTTGGCCGCGACAGTACCACCTTGAGTGAGGTAGCCGCCGACGCCCACATTGCTGCTGACACCACCACACCCGAGGGTGCCGCTGCCGCGTTTGAAGCCTGTCGTGAACAGCTTGGAGCGGTACCTTCTTGGCTGGCGCATGCGGTTGGCAGTACCCTGATTGCGCCGCTGCACCGTACGCGGGCTGAGCAAGCGAGAGAAGTGCTGCGCATCAATCTTGAAAGCAGTCTTTGGACCTTACAGGCTTGGATCACGTCGCTGAATGGCGCGCCCGGTGCCGCGGTGTTTGTGAGTTCGGTTGTGGCACGCATCGGGGTTGCCAACCACGAGGCCATTGCGGCCGCCAAGGGCGGTATTGAGGCCTTGGTGCGCGGTGCTGCCGCTACCTATGCATCACAAGGCCTGCGTGTCAATGCCGTGGCGCCCGGCATGACAGAGACACCCATGACCCAGGGCATGCTGAAGTTACCCGCCATGCGGGAAGGGGCCTCTAAGCAGTACCCGCTGGGCGGCGTCCAAACAGCTGACGAAGTGGCCGCGGTGATGGATTGGCTGCTGTCGCCAGAAGCTTCACGTCTGACCGGTCAGGTCTTGGCCGTCGATGGCGGTTTCACGACCATCCGGCCCTTGGTGAGGTGAACGGATTTAGACAACGATTGGCGGACATGGACTGCGCTGACCGCGCTAGGTGCCTTATTTGAAAATAACCGTCTTATGCCCGTTCAGCAGCACGCGGTGTTCGCTGTGCCATTTCACGGCGCGCGCCAGCACTTGGCTTTCGGTGTCGCGGCCTATGGCGGTCAGGTCTTCCACGGTTCGGCTGTGCTCAACGCGGGCGACATCTTGTTCGATGATCGGGCCTTCGTCGAGATCTGCGGTGACATAGTGGGCCGTGGCACCGATTAATTTGACGCCGCGCGCATGCGCTTGGTGGTACGGCTTGGCACCTTTGAAGCTGGGCAAAAAAGAATGGTGAATATTGATCGCACGACCTGCCAGGTTTTGGCACATCTCGTCGCTCAAAATTTGCATGTAACGCGCCAGCACGACCAGCTCGGCGCCTGCAGACTGGATGACGTCGTATTGCCGGGCCTCAGACTCAGCCTTGGTGGCTGCAGTTACCGGGATGTGGTGAAAAGGCACCTTGTAGCTCGCCGCCAGCTGCTCAAACTCATTGTGGTTGGAAACGATGGCGCGGATGTCCAGCCGCAGCAGGCCCGACTTCCAGCGGAACAGCAAGTCGTTCAGGCAGTGCCCTTCTTTGCTGACCATCAACACGGTGCGCATCGGCTGGCTGGCTTGGTGCAAGCTCCAGCGCATGTCAAAGTCACCGGCCAAGACGCTGAGGTCTTCTTTCAGGGTTTCAAACGACAAGTCAGCGCAGGCAAAACCGACCCGCATGAAGAATAGGCCGGTGGCGTCCTGGTCGCGGTCGTCGGCGTACTGGGCTGCGTCGAGAATATTGCCGCCGCGCTCAAACAAAAAGCCGGAGACGGCATGAACAATGCCGGGACGATCCGGGCAAGACAGGGTGAGGGTGTAGGTTGAGCTCATGGCGGGAGCCATTGTCGCAGTACTGGAAGCCATTTATTCAGCTCGTCGGGGTAAGACGCAACGGTGACAGAATGGGCTTCAAACACCGATCACGACTTCAAGGGAACTCACATGACTCAGCCCGCCTTCAACATGGATCACCACTGGTTGCCGTTCACGCCGAACCGCAGCTTCAAGCAAGACCCGCGCGTCTTTGTCGCCGCCGACGGCATGCACTTCACCACACACAACGGCAAGCAGGTGCTGGACGGCATTTCAAGTCTGTGGTGCGTCACGGCGGGCCACAACCGCAAGCCGATCAACGAGGCCATCAAAAAGCAACTCGACACGCTGGACTACGCGACGGCTTTTCAGGCCAGCAACGACCAGGCGTTCAAGGCCGCTGAAATGATTGCCAACATGGCACCCGGCGACTTGAACAAGGTGCTGTTTTGCAACTCCGGATCGGAAGCTGCCGACACCTCGCTCAAGGTTGCGCTGGCGTACCACCGCGCCCGTGGCGAAGGCCATCGCAATGTCTTCATCGGCCGTGAGCGCGGCTACCACGGTGTCGGTTTTGGCGGCATGAGCGTGGGCGGTATTCCGGCCAACCGCAAGGTGTTTGGTGCGGCGCTGCTGCCGCGTGTGGACCACCTGCGCTTCATTCACGACCCGGTGAACCACGCCTACATTCACAACCAAGAGCCGGTCTGGCAAGAAGACATTTTGCTAGAGCTAGAAAACCGCATCTTGCCGCTGCACGACGCCAGCAATATCGCCGCTGTCATCGTCGAACCGGTGGCGGGCAGTGCCGGTTGGTACCTGCCGCCACAGGGCTACTTGAAGCGTCTGCGAGAGATCTGTGACAAGCACGGCATCTTGCTGATTTTTGACGAGGTGATCACCGGCTTTGGCCGCATGGGTGTCAACTTTGGAGCCGACTATTACGGCGTCGTGCCCGACATGCTGAACTTCGCCAAGGGCGTCACCAACGGCGTGATTCCGATGGGCGGCGTTGTTTGCAGCGACCGCATTTACAACACCATGATGAAGGCGAATGAGGGCGCACCGGAACACGCCATCGAGTTTTTCCATGGCTACACCTACTCGGGTCATCCGGTGGCTTGCGCAGCGGCTATTGCCACGCTCACGCTGTTCAAGGAAGAGAAGCTGTTTGAACGCGCCGGCCAGATGGGTACGCTGCTGGGCGACGCGATGCACAGCGGCCTGAAGGGCTTGCCGAATGTCATCGGCATTCGCAGCTTAGGGTTGGCGGGGGCGGTTGAGATGGCGTCTATTCCAGGCGCGCCGGGCAAGCGCGCTTACGACATTTTCATGACCTGTTTCCACAACGGCGTCTTGGTCCGGTCAGCTGGTGAAAACATTGTGTTGTGCCCACCGTTCATCGTCGAAAAAGAGCACATTGACCGCATGGTCAACGTTCTGGCTGACGCGATTCGAAAGCACGCCTAAGTGCATGAAATAGCCGCACTGATTAACCAGACAAAAACACTCGGCTATTAATTGACAGGGAAAAGCAGAGGGCAAATAATGAATCTTTAGTGAATCAGCGTTTCTTTAGTGAAACAAATAATCATTTTTGCAATGATTTTCAGCAAGCCTTTTAACTGGGAAAACCATGAGCACTCCACTCGGCGATCCGGCGCTTACATGGCACGAAGTCGCGTCACGCGACCAACTCGACCCCGACTTTCCAGTCGGGGTTGACGTCAATGGACGCAAGCTGGGTTTGTTCTTGCTGGGCGACGAGGTGCATGCATTGGAGGATGTTTGCCCGCATGCGTATGCCTTGCTGTCGCAAGGTTTTCAGGAAGACGGGGTGATTGAATGCCCGCTGCACGCGGCGCGCTTTGACATCGCCAGTGGCAAGTGTTTGGCAGAGATCGGTCAGCGCGATCTGCAGTGCTTTCCGGTGCGCGTGCTGGAAGGGCGTGTGCAAGTGCAAATCCCCATCGTGGAGATCGCTGCATGAGCAACGTCAGCTCTGGTCGACCGGCCATTGAGTTCATTGGGGTGGCCAAGCGCTTTCCAGCGCGTGGTCAATCCAAAGAGGTGTTGGCCGCAACAGACGTGAGCTTTGCCATCGCAGAAGGCGAAGTGGTCTCCATCATTGGGCCTTCGGGCTGTGGCAAAAGCACGCTGCTCAACATGGGCTCGGGCTTGGCCAAACCCAGCGCCGGGATTGTCAAGGTGGCGGGACAAGCCGTAGAGGGGCCGAACGCGCATGTGTCCTTCATGCTGCAAAAAGATTTGTTGATGCCTTGGCGAACGATTGCACAGAACATCGAATTTGGTTTGGAGTTGCGCGGTATGCCGCGGGCAGAGCGTGCGGCTGTCTCGGCCAAGCTGCTGACGCAGTGTCACCTTGAGGGGTTTGGGACGAACTACCCGCACCAGTTGTCCGGGGGCATGCGACAACGCGCGGCGTTGGCCCGAACACTGGCCGTCGACCCGCTGGTGTTGCTGATGGACGAGCCTTTCTCAGCGCTGGACGCGCAAACCAAGATGATCCTGCAGCAGGATCTCGCGCGGACCGTTGCCGACCACAAAAAGACCGTGCTGTTCATCACGCACGACTTAGCCGAAGCGGTCGCGTTGTCGGACCGTATCTTGGTCATGAGCGAACGCCCCGGGACCATCGTCGAGCAGATCACGGTCGACATGCCTGACCGCGACAACCCCATGGCCAGACGCAAGCGTGCCGAGGTTGGGCCTTACGTCGCCCACCTGATGGAGTTGCTCAAACTGGATGCGCAAACAGAAGTGCATTGAGCCAAAGCATTCATTTTTAACTCGATTTTTTAGCCCTGTAACCTGCCAACCGGAGAAACTCATGACACTGACCAGCCGTTCTGTTTTGCGCCGCACCAGTCTTGCCATTCTGGCGTCAGTCGCCTTGTTGGGCTTGACCCCAGCGCAGGCTCAGCCGCTTCAAAAAATCACCTACCTGTTGCCTGCACCGGGCACGCTGCCTGCTTTTGGGCCGTGGATGCTGGCACAGGCCAAAGGCTATTACGCGGCCGAAGGTTTGGATGTTGAATTTGTGGCCGGTCGCGGTGGTGTCGACGTTGCGAAACAAGTGGGTGCCGGCAACGCGGTGATTGGGGGAGCCATTGGCGACACTTCCATCATTGCGCGAGCGCAAGGCATACCGGTTAAAGCCGTGGCGGTGCTGGGCAGTGGTTCGCTGACGCAGTTGGTCAGCCACAAGGATGAATACATCGAAAGCCCGCGTGAGCTAAAAGGTAAAACCGTCACCGTCATCTCCTACACAGATACGGCCTATTACGCGCTGTTGGGCATGCTCAGCAAAGTGGGTTTAACCAAGAACGATGTCAACATCCAGGCCGCTGGCCCAGCAGGCGTATGGCAACAATTCGCCAGCAAAAAAGCCGTCGCCATGGCCGGTGTGCCCGACTGGACTGTGAGTGCCATGGATGCTGGTGCCAAGGTCGACATCTTGCCTGCAGACATTTATTTCAAGAGCATGGCGCAGGCCATTCTTGCATCGGACGAGACCATCCAGAAGAACCCGCAACTGATTCAAAAACTGGTGCGCGCCACGCTGAAGGGCATGAAGGACATCATGGCAGACCCGAAGGCTGCGACGGAAGTCTACGTCAAGCACGTGCCGGTATACAAAGGTAAAGAGGCCTCCATCCTCGCAACATTCGAGCTGTACAACAAATACGTTTACGCGGGCCAAAAAGTCCCTGGTCAGATGGACGAAACTCGTCTGGGTGACCTACAGAAGTTCTACGTGAGCAATGGCATCGTACCCAAAGCAGCACCACTCAAAGACCTTTACACCAATCAGTTTGTCAGCGGAAAATAAATGAACGTCAATCGCGACCGCCTCGTGACGACCAGCTGGAGTCTGCTGGTCTTGGTCCTGTTTCTGGCGGCGTGGGAATGGGGTCCGGGCTTGATTGGTGTGCCCGAGTTCGTGCTGCCGCACTTCAGCAAGGTCTGCGCCGAAGCCGTGCGAATCTGGGGCAGTGAACGCTTGCTCTGGCACGCTGGCATCACGGCGGCCGAAGTCGTCATCGGCTTTATTTTGGGCTCGGTGTTGGGGGCTTTGATTGGTTATGCGCTCGGCATGTCGCCGCGCATAGAGGCCGTCTTGTCACCCTACCTGCTGGCTTTGCAGATAGCGCCCAAGGTGGCTTTTGCTCCGTTGTTTGTGATGTGGATGGGCTACACCATGTACCCCAAAATTCTGGTGGCAGTCTTGATTGTTTTCTTCCCGGTGCTGATCAACGTGTTGTCGGCCATGCGCGCCATGGATGCGGACATGATCAATCTGGCGCGCTCTTTTTCAGCCACCCGCTGGCAAGTTTTTATGAACGTTGAATACCCCACCACCATGCCTGCGCTGTTCTCCGGACTTCGAATTGCCAGCACGCTGGCCGTGATTGGTGTTGTCGTTGGCGAACTGGTTGGCGGCAATATTGGCTTGGGTTACTTGTTGGTATTTTTTGAAGGTCAAGGGAACACCGCCGCAGTCTTTGTGGTGATTGGTGCGCTGACGGTGATCGGTATCGTGGCTTACTACGCGGTGGTCATCGCTGAGAAAAAAGTGCTGCATTACCTGCCCAGCGCAGAGCGCCGCTCGGCCTGAGCGATGCCTACCCCGTGAAAGATGCCATGAGCACCAACCTACCTGAAATCAATCTCACTGGCCGCAAAGTGCTGGTCACTGGCGGCGCACGTGGCTTGGGGGAAGCCTTTGCCCGTGCACTGGTGGATGCCGGTGCCAGCGTTGCCATCAGCGATGTGTTGCATGCCCGTGGCGAGGCGCTCGCTGGCGAGCTGGGCCCACGGGCGTTTTACGTGCCCATGGACCTCAGCGATGCAGTGGCCATCCAGTCTGGCGTAGCGGCCGCCGCCCACCATATGGACGGTCTGGATGGTCTGATCAACAACGGCGCCATCACCAACTCCGGCGGCAAAGCCATGGCCGACATCGCGGTGGCAACCTGGGACAAGGTGATGGCCGTCAATGTGCGGGGAACGTGGCTGACCACGGTTGCCGCGCAACCCCACTTGGCTGCTTCGGGACAGGGGCGGGTGGTCAACTTAGCTTCTGACACCGCGCTGTGGGGTGCCGCCAACCTGATGGCTTATGTCGCCAGCAAAGGCGCAGTGATGGCGATGACGCATTCCATGGCGCGTGAGCTCGGCCCTCAAGGTATCACGGTGAACGCTATCGCGCCCGGTCTGACCTTGGTCGAGGCGACAGAGTATGTGCCACAGGCTCGCCACGATCACTATCGAAACGGCCGCGCCATTCAGCGCCCCCAAGTACCCGAAGACCTCACAAGCGCCGTGCTGTTTCTGCTGTCTCGCGGCAGTGGCTACATCACCGGCCAAGTGCTGCCAATCAACGGCGGCTTTGTCATGCAATGAAAAAAGGAAATTAACGATGAACACCTCTGTTGCTGCCAACGAACCCGTCTTCAATGAACGCGGTTTGATCGATGCTGCGATTCCGCCAGAAGCTGACATTCAGCGCGGCATGATGCAGGCGCCAGGTCAGAGCTTGGCCGACTGGCTGGAAGGGCGAGTTGCACGCTTCGCCTCACGCAAGTACGACTGGGATGCGCTCAAGTTTCAGGCTGACTTCGATCCGACCTACCGTCGAGCTCAAATGCGCTACGTTGGCACCGGTGGCACTGGCGTTACTGCCGATGCGAACACAGTTCCTTCGGGACACTTCACGTTTTCAACCATGGTGATTCCGGCTGGCAATGTCGGCCCTTCCCACATTCATTACGACGTTGAAGAAGTGTTCTTTGTCATGCGCGGCAAGATGAAGATCGTTTGCGAAAAAGAGGGTGAGCGTTGGGAGTCGATTTTGGGTGAGCGTGATCTGGTCTCGGTGCCGCCAGGGGTCTACCGCGAAGAAACCAACATCGGTGACGAAGACGCGCTGATGTGCGTGATGTTAGGCACCCCTAAGCCCATCACGCCGACCTATCCACCCGACAGCCCCCTCGCCAAAATCAAACGTGACGCGCTGAAAAAATAGCCTGTGTGCGTCCATCCTCTGAGCACCGATCATGCGTCTTGCTGACACCGCCACAGCCTCTTTAGCAGACCGTCTGCAGCGTTTTCCGACGGTCTGTGTTGTCACGCCAAACGGCGCTGTGGACTATCGACAAGCCGGGCTGTACACGCAGGCGGTGACGCATGTGTTGTTGCACGGCATTGGCTCGGGCTCTGCCAGTTGGTTGCGGCAGCTTGAAGCTGCAGAACTGAGCGGCCATGCCCGCGTGCTGGCCTGGGAAGCGCCCGGCTACGGCCGCAGCAGCCCGGTCACGCCTTTGCAACCCACGGCCGGCGACTACGCCGGCCGGTTGTGGTCTTGGCTTGACAGCTTGGGCATCCGCCACCCTGTCACGCTGGTGGGTCATTCGTTGGGTGCGCTGATGGCCACGCGTGCTGCGGTGCAACGTCCCGACCAAGTGGCCAAGTTGGTGCTGTTCGCGCCGGCACAAGGGTACGCACGGGCGAGCCCAGAAGACAGAGCCGAAAAGTTGAATGCTCGGTTGGAAAATTTGCGCACACTCGGACCCCAGGGCATGGCGCAAAAGAGGGGTGCGGCCATGCTGTCTCCGCAGGCCGACCCCGCATGGGTGGCTTACGTGCAGTCTGTGATGGCTCAGGTCCATCCGGACGGTTACACCCAAGCCTGCCATCTCCTGTCGATGGGTGATTTGCTGACCGACTTGGCCAAGGTGAGCTGCCCGGTTGCGGTGGCCAGTGGCCTGGCCGACAGCATCACACCCGCTGCGGGTTGTCAGCAGGTTGCTGCCGCTGCCCGGGTGCCTTGGACAGACCTTGGCGATGCCGGGCACGCCTGTGCATTGGATGCGCCAGAACGGGTCAATGCGCTGCTGGGTCTGATTGGCCAAACAACACCTAAGGCAGTGGCATGAGCACCGCTGCAGAAGACCGCTACACCGTGCCTGCACTGCAGCGCGGACTGGACCTTCTCGGACAGTTCAGCCGACACACGCCCGAGCTGACGGGCGCTGATTTGGCCCGCCAGCTGGACTTGCCGCGCGCATCGGTGTTTCGCATCTTGCACACGCTTGAGAAAGCTGGCTTTGTCGAACGGGTGGGTGACAGCAACAGCTACAAACTCAGCATCGGTGTGTTGCGCTTGGGTTTCGAATACATGGCCTCGATGGAGTTGACCGAGCATGGTCGCCCCATCATTGATGCATTGCGAGATGCCACCAGCTATTCCGCTCACTTGGTGGTGCGCGATAGGCGCGAGGTGGTGTTTGTGGTCAAGGCCACGGGCCGCAGTGCGCTGTTTCATTCCATTCAGGTCGGTGCACGCTTGCCGGCCCATGCCACGGTGCTCGGCCGACAACTGCTGGCAGACCTCGACATGCGCGCCCTGTCAGAGCTGTACCCAGAGACAGCGCTGCCAGCGCACACGCCCAAGACACCCACCACGCTGGCGCAGCTCAAGGCGCTGATTGATATTGACCGAGCGAATGGCTTTGGCGTCAGCCAAGGCGGTTTTGAAACCGGTATTTCAACCATTGCCGCACCGGTCTTGAATGACGCCAAAGAAGTGGTGGCGGCCGTCAGCATCACTGTGCCAGCACAACATCTGGACGCCAGTCAGACCGATGTGCTGGTGCCGCAGGTCATGGCGGCGGCGGCTCAGCTGACGCTGCGCATGAGTCACCTGCCCCAGCGAAGTCACCGCCTGTCCACATCCTCCGTTTTAAATAAATAGCCGCATGAACAAGAACAAGATCCCTCAAGCTGCCATCGCCAGCACCCGTCCAACAAGCATCACCGTCGGAGAGTTGGTGGCGCGTTTTCTAGAGCAGTGCGGTGTCAAGGCAGCCTTTGGCGTGATCTCGATTCACAACATGCCGATCTTGGACGCGTTCCATACGCTTCAAAAAATCCGCTTCGTGTCGGCGCGTGGTGAAGCCGGTGCCTGCAACATGGCCGACGCTTATGCGCGTGTCACCGGCGTACTGGGCGTGTGCGTGACCAGCACCGGTACCGGCGCCGGCAATGCGGCGGGCGCCTTGGTGGAGGCCCTGACCGCCGGCACGCCGCTGCTGCATCTCACCGGTCAGATCGAGTCCGACTATTTGGACCGTGACTTGGGGTTCATCCACGAAGCACCGGCTCAACTCGCCATGCTGCAGGCGGTTGGCAAAGCAGCCTTTCGCATCCGCAACCCGGAGACCGCGCTGGCCACCTTGCGCGAGGCGCACCGCTTAGCCTTCACCGCTCCGTGTGGGCCGGTGAGCATTGAGATTCCGATTGACATCCAGTCTGCGCTGCTGGACCTGCCGGCAGACATCTCCCCGTTGCCCGTGGCACCGGTGCAGGCGGCTGCGGCGGAGGTTGATGCGTTGGCCGCCCAATTACAAACGGCTAAACGGCCACTGCTGTGGCTGGGTGGCGGTGCACGCGGTGCCCGTTCGGCGGTCGAGCGTTTCGTCAAGATGGGCTGGGGCGTGGTGACCTCGGTGCAGGGGCGCGGCATTTTGTCCGAAGATCACCCGGCGAGCTTGGGCTCGTACAACTTGCAAAAACCGGCAGAAGATCTGTACCAAAGCTGCGACGCGATGTTGGTCGTGGGCTCGCGCCTGCGCAGCAACGAAACCTTGCGCTACAAGCTCAGACTGCCAAAGGCGCTGTACCGCATTGATGCCAATGCACTGGCACACAACCGCGGCTACAACAGCGACTATTTTGTACACGGTGATGCGCTGGCAACGCTGAACGCGTTGGCTGACAGGCTTGAAGGCCGCATGCAGGTGGATGCCGCACTGGCGGGCGATGTCAAACAAGCCCGCGCTGAAGCCGTGGGCTTGGTCGACGCTACTTTAGGAGCCTATGCCAGCTTGAAAAATGGTCTGGCCGCGCAAGCCGGCCAAGCGCTGTGGTGGGTGCGTGACATCACGCTGTCCAACACCATGTGGGGTAACCGTGCGCCGGTGCTGAACCATCCACGGGCCGGCGTACATGCGCTGGGGGGTGGCATCGGCCAAGCCTTGGCCATGGCCATTGGCACGGCCGTTGCCGACAAGGAGCACCAGCTGGGTCGCAAGACGGTGGCCTTGATTGGCGACGGCGGCTTCATGCTGAATGTGGGCGAACTCGCTTGCGCCGTGCAGGAAAAGGCCAACATCGTGGTGCTGCTGATGAACGACAGTTGCTACGGCGTGATCAAAAATATACAAGACGATATTTACGGCAGCCGCCATTGCTATGTCGACCTGCACACACCCGATTTTGCGCAGTTTTGCGCCAGCTTGGAGGTCACCCATTTCCGTTTGAGCGAGCCCGCACACACCAACACGGTGCTGGCCAAAGCGTTCGCTGCCAGCGGCCCGGTGGTGGTCGAGATTGACATGAAAAAGTGGGGTCCGTTTGCAGTCAAGTTTGCTGGCCCCATTTTGAAAAAGGACTGAGCGTGCTGGATGTGGTTCTCATCGGTTACGGCGCCATTGGGCAAGCGATTTGTCGCCGCTTGCAGGGCAGCGCTCTTGTGAACGTCACGCATGTGGTGGTGCGGCCGCAGCGTATCGCCGACGTGCAGGCCGCTTTAGGCGGCACCAGCATCCAGGCGGTTTCAGAGGTCCCTGTTGGTACCCGGCTGGCCCTCGAGTGTGCCGGCCACGACGCGCTGACGGCCCACGTGCTGGGCGCACTTGAAAAAGGCACCGAGTGCGCGGTGGTGTCGGTCGGTGCACTGGCAGAAGCTGGCTTGCCTGAGAAATTGGCAGCCGCAGCCAAGCAAGGAAACACGCAGGTGCACTTGCTGGCTGGCGCGATTGGCGGCATCGATGCGATAGCTGCCGCGCGGTTGGCCGGGCTGACTGATGTCACCTACACCGGTCGGAAACCTCCGCTGGGCTGGCAGGGCTCGGCGGCAGAGGCCGTGGTCGACCTGGCCAGCTTGACGCAGGCGGCCGTTATTTTTGAAGGCACAGCGCGCGAAGCCGCCCGCCTGTACCCGAAGAATGCCAACGTCGCGGCCACGGTGTCGCTGGCGGGCCTCGGGCTGGACGCCACCCGCGTGCGGCTGATCGCCGACCCGGCCGTGACCGAGAACATCCACGAAATTTTGGCGCGCGGTGAGTTCGGAGAAATGCAGCTCACCCTGCGCGGCAAGCCACTGGCTGACAATCCCAAAACCTCGGCGTTGACAGTGTTGTCAGCGCTGCGCTTTCTCAACAACCGCGCTGCGAGTCTGACCCTATGAGCCGCACGACCCCGCCCCATTTGCAGACTTTGATGGCCGGTCGTTGGCGCGATGCGTCTGGCCCGGCTTATGCCACCGACTACCCGCATGACGGCTGCACCGTGGCGACACTGAACGCAGCCACCGCAGACGATGTGAATGAGGCCGTGCTGGCGGCAGAAAAAGCCCGCATGAAGCCCGATTGGGTCAATCTCAAGCCGCATGAGAGGGCCGCCATGCTGCACCGCATAGCCGCCGGTATTCGTGAACGAGGCGAGGAGCTGGCGCAGTTGCAGCGCTTGGACAACGGCAAGCCGATCAAAGAAACGCGTGCGTTGGTGGCCAGTGCCGCCGGCACTTTCCAGTTTTTTGCGGCGGCCTGCGAAACACATGAAGACGCCATCACCCCCTCGCGCGGTGACTTTGTGACCATGAGCGTGCACGAGCCTTTGGGCGTTGTCGGCGCCATCACGCCGTGGAACTCGCCGATTGCCAGCGAGGCGCAAAAGCTCGCGCCCGCATTGGCGGCTGGGTGCGCGGTGGTGTTCAAGCCGGCAGAAATCACGCCGCGCATGGCCATCGAGTTGGCCCGTATCGCGCAGCAGGCGGGTGTGCCAGACGGCATCATCAGCGTGCTGCCGGGCAAAGGGTCGATCGTTGGTGACGCGTTGGTGCGGCACTCGCTCATCAAGCGCATTGCCTTCACCGGCGGCACCCATGTCGGCATGGGGATTGCCCGCATAGGCGCCGAAAAACTCATGCCGACGTCGCTGGAGCTGGGCGGCAAATCCCCCACCATCGTGTGTGCTGATGCCGATATCGACCATGCTGTGGCGGGTGTGCTGTACGGGATTTTCAGTTCATCGGGTGAGTCGTGCATTGCTGGTTCACGGGCTTTTGTGCACGCCAGTGTCTACGCTGAGTTCAAGTCGCGCCTGCTGGCAGGCGTTCAAAATTTGCGTGTCGGCGACCCTATGCTCGACAGTACCCAGATGGGTCCGCTGGTCAGTCAAAGCCACCGCGCAACGGTCGAAAAATATGTGCAACTCGGCATCGACGAGGGAGCCAGTGTGCTGTTCGGTGGCGTGCGTCCACAGGGCGCAGCGTTCGACAAAGGCAGCTATTACACGCCGACCATCCTGGAAGGTCTGAGCAACAGCGCCCGCATGTGCCAAGAAGAAATCTTCGGGCCGGTGCTGGCGCTGCTGCCATGGCACGACGAGGCCGATCTGCTGGCGCAATGCAATGACAACGTCTACGGCTTGGCGGCTGGTATCTGGACCCGGGACTACAAGACCGTTTGGCGTTTGGGTCGGGCCCTGCAGACCGGCACGGTCTGGGTCAACACCTACAAAGTGTTTTCAGCCAGCACGCCGTTTGGTGGCGTCAAGATGAGCGGTACCGGCCGCGAAAAAGGCCGGCTTGGCATTCTGGAATACACCGCGCAAAAAAGTTATTACTGGGGCCTCAACGAGGCGCCTTTGCCATGGAGTAAGGCATGACCCGCATCGACACAAACAGCAACATCGGGCAGGGAACAGAGGGCATAGACGCCATCACCTACTCGACCGACCAGTGGGAAGCGGCAGCGCTATTTTTGGCTGATTGGGGTCTGACAAATATCAGCCAATCTGACACCTTGCAGGTGTGGGAAACCCTGAATGGCGCGCGTGTCAATGTCCGTCGCACTGACGATGACACCTTGCCACCAGCCATGGAAAAAGGCCCGACGCTGCGTGAAGTGGTCTGGGGCGTGCGCAGTGATGCGCAACTTGAAACGCTGTCTCAAGCCTTGGCCAGCGCGCCCGGCTTTTTGGACCAGCGTGCCAGTCACGGCACCCTGCAAGCGCTGGACCCGCACGGTCTGCGTGTTGTGTTTCAGAAAAGTATCAAGCGGGCCATCAATGCCCCCGGTGTGCCTACCAACACCTGGGACGACGTGCGCCGCGTCGACCAGCCGTCACCGATTTATACGTCGGCGCAGCCGGTCGAAATTGGCCATGTTGTGCTGTTCACGGACAAGCTCGAGGCGGCTGAGGCGTTTTATACCGGTCTGGGCTTCACCACGTCTGACCGTTACCCGGGGCGAGGCATTTTCATGCGTTGCTCGGTCAATGGTGGGCACCATGACATCTTCCTTTTGCAACTTCCCAACAAACCCAGTGGTCTGAACCACGTGGCCTTCACTGTGCGCGATATCCACGAGGTGTTTGGCGGCGGTATGCACATGAGTCGCCAGGGCTGGAAGACACAACTCGGTCCTGGCAAGCATCCGATCTCATCGGCTATTTTTTGGTACTTTGAAAACCCTTGTGGCGGCCTGATCGAGTACAACGCCGACGAAGACCACCTGACCGAGAAATGGGTGCCGCGCGATTTCGAACCCAGCCCCACAGCTTTTGCCGAATGGGCGATTGACGGCGGTATTGACGGCCACACCCGACGACAGCCCAAGGTTGAGGCGGGTACCGGGTTTTTGACAGAGAAAAGGTAGACCATGCTCATGCAAAGACGCAACACACTGGGCTGGCTCGCGATGCTTGCCCTGACAAGCCATGCGCAAGCCCAAAGTTTGGGCGGCGAAGGTTTTCGCATCGTCGCGCCCTTTCCACCGGGCGGCCCGGTGGATTCGCTGGCTCGACTGCTGGCGGCTGGTTTGGGTGAGCGCTATAAACAGAGCGGGGTGGTGGAAAACTTGGCTGGGGCAGCCGGCAATATTGGCATTGACAAGGTCAAGCATGCCAAGCCCGACGGCCAGACCCTGCTGGTCGTGCCCGCAGGCAATATCACCATCAACCCGACTTTGATGCCCAATTTCCCGTTCAACATCGAGCGCGATTTTGAGCCTGTGACGATGTTGGCCAAGGCGCCCAATGTGCTGGTGGCACATCCTTCGCTCAAGGTCAGCAATCTCCGCGAACTGATCGCGCTGGCCAAAGCGAGAACGGTTGCGCTGGCCTATGCATCGCCGGGGGTGGGGAGTGGGTTGCACTTGGCGGGAGAACTCTTCAAGCAGCAAGCCGGCATCGACTTGCTGCACGTGCCTTACAAGGGCACTGGGCCAGCACTCAACGACCTGCTCGGCGGCCAGGTGCCGCTGATGTTCAGCAACCTACCTGGCACGCTGGCGCATATTAAATCGGGCAAGCTGGTGGCATTGGGCATCACTGACATAGCACGCAGCGCGACCGCACCCGAGATTGCAACTTTCGCCGAGCAGGGTGTCAGCGGCGTGCTGGTGACGTCCTGGTACGGCCTGCTGGCCCCGGCGGGAACGCCCTCGGCCATGGTCGAGCGGCTGGCCAGAGACGCGGCGGGTATTTTGGGTCAGTCGGCCACGCGTGAGCAGCTCAAGGCCCAAGGATTGACAGACGTACTGATGAAGCCGTCCGAGTTTGAGGCTCACATACGGACAGAAACGGCGCAGTGGGCGCGCATCATCAAAGCCCGCAACATCGCTGCCGACTAAATCTAGTTTGAGGAGAAAGCACCATGAACGACATTCCTATCCATGCGCTGCCTGAGCGTTACCTGAATCCGCACCAAGCGCGCACGCGGCCGCCCACAAGCTACGAAGACTTGCTGGGAGACGCCATCGAACGCGGCTTCGGTGCCGGTCACTGGGAGCTGGATGCGCTGCTTGCGCATCTGAACAAGAGCGGCCCGCTCGGACCGAATGGAGCGCCTTGGACGGCCGAGTCTTTTCAGTCCGTCATCAAAACATTGGGGCAATGACATGAACACCACAACCCAACCGCAAGACGCCAAGACAGCACCCACCACAACCGACGTCGACAGGCTGCTAGAGCGTGGCTTGTACGACCTGTGGTACCCGATTTGCCCCTCAGATTTTGTCAAAGAACGCCCGGTGTCGATGCGGCGTCTTGGCAACAAGCTGGCACTTTGGCGCGATGGCGCTGGCGTCATTCACGCGCTGGAAGACCATTGCCCGCACCGCGGCGCGCCATTGTCGATGGGGGTCAATCTGGGTGACCGCTTGGCCTGCCCGTACCATGGCATCGAGGTGCGTTGCGACGGCATGGTGACCAAGGTGCCTGCCAGCCCGGGCTGCACGCTGGAGGGGTCGCGTGCTGCACGATCTTTCCATGTGCTCGATGCCCACGGGGCGATCTGGCTCTACAACAGCCGCGACTATGTGGAGACACCGCCGCCACTGACATTGCCAGAAGAATTGAGCAGTCCAGAGTGGAGCTCATTTCTTTGCTATGTCGAGTGGCGCGGCGACTACCGCTATGTCGCTGACAACGTGATGGACCCGATGCACGGCAGCTTTGTTCACAAGCAGTCGCACTCCATGAGTGAAGGCGATATCAGTGCCAAGTTCAAGCTGCGAAAAACCGAGAGCGGTTTCATGTTTGAAAAAGACGGTCAGCGTGATGTGAACTTCGACTGGACGGAGTGGGGTGACACCGGTACGCAGTGGATGCGCTTGGCGATTCCTTATCCCAAAACCGGCGGCCCGGGTGGCAGCTTCACCGTCATTGGCAGCTACACCCCGGTGAGCCCGCAACTCTCGGTGGTTTTCTTCTGGCGCTGCCGCAAAGTCAGTGGCTGGCAGCGCGACGTTTGGCGATTTCTCTACCGCAACCGGCTGGAGGCACGTCACTGGGTGGTGCTGGAGCAGGACCGCGTGATGCTGGAAACCATGGAGCCCGACGCCAACCAGCGCGAACACCTGTACGAGCACGACATCGGCTTGTCGCGCTTGCGCAAGACCATGCAGAACTTAGCCCTCAAACAGTTAACGGGAAAGTAACCGGCATGGACTTTGGAATTGCGGGCCGCAAGGCCTTGGTCTGCGGCGCCAGCGCTGGTTTGGGTTTTGCCTGCGCCGAAGCGCTGGCGAAAGAGGGTGTTGAATTGGTGATCGCGGCGCGCACTGAAGCGACGCTTCAAAGTGCCGCCGCCAAGTTGACCGCACTGTCAAAAGCGCCCGTCCATTGGGTGGCGGCCGATGTCACCACCGAGGCAGGTCGGGCGCGCATTTTTGCCGAGCACGCTCACTTTGACATCGTCGTGACCAATGCGGGCGGGCCACCGCCAGGTGATTTTCGCGACTGGGACCGTGATGCGTGGTTGCGCGCCTTGGACGCCAACATGCTCAGCCCGATAGAGATCATCAAAACCACTGTCGACGGCATGATGGCGCGCGGCTTTGGTCGCATCATCAACATCACTTCCAGCGCCGTGAAGTCGCCGGTGGATGGCTTGGGCTTGAGCACAGGGGCCCGCAGTGGTTTGACCGGTTTTGTGGCGGGTTTGGCACGCACCACAGTGGGCCGCAACGTGACGATCAACAACATCTTGCCGGGTACTTTTGACACTGCGCGCTTGGCCGGCAACTTTGCCGCACAGGCCCGTCGAGAAGGCGCTAGCGTGGAGGTCCTGCGTGACCAGCGTTTGGCCAAGCATCCTGCGCACCGCTTCGGCCGACCTGAAGAATTTGGCGCAGCCTGCGCTTTTTTATGCAGCGCCCATGCGGGCTATATCAATGGCCAAAATCTGTTGATGGATGGCGGCTCATTTTCAGGGGCTTGGTAGCGGGGCTTTTTGCCCCATGCTTGCCCTGAGTTGTGCGCAGTAGTCCTTCTGCGCAATGGCCGGAGTGGCCCACACGTCGTCAAAAGATTCGCGTTCAGTGCCCGCTGACCCAGACTGCAAGCGGATGGCTTTCAAACGCAGTTCCGGCGGCAGGTGTTGCGGCACGCCAAGTTGCTTGTCGGCGTGCACGCTGCCGGTGATCAGCACCACCACCACTTGCCCAGGCCGAACTGCTGTTTGCAAGGTGTCCGCCATGCGCCTATCTTTGGCGATTTGAATCCGCGTCATGGGGGTGATCTGGCTTTCAGGCAGCAGGTTGCAATGGCCGTGTCGAATGAGTTGCTGTTGCGCCTTCAGCGCTGGGCCCGGCAGACGCTGGTCTAACTGCGCATCGGCCATGTTGCTGCGCATTTGCGCGCGCGGTAAGTTGGCCCCCAGGACCGGCACACCGGCCCGCACGGCGCTCATCACGGCTGGACCATACGCCGCCCAAGGCCAAGCGTCGTTATCCCAGTGCAGCGCGCTGCGGGTGTGTTCTTCGCTGGCGTCAGGCTTCAGGCCTGCGGTGCTGTTGCCGCTGTCCGCCATCTCCAGCACGACCGCCGCAAGCACACCGCGCGCCGCCAGCGCTGCAACGATTTGCTGTTGCAGCACTTGGTGCTCTGGCGCGTCGTGTTGCTCGCCGAGCAGCAACACATCGGCCGGCAACCAAGCGTCGAGTCGATTTTGTAATTCGGTGGCTTGAAGTCCGACGGTGCAGCCGGCCAAAGACACGCTCAGCGGGATGGCGAGCACTGCCATGAGGGGCCGGATAAAGGCGGGCATACAAATGAGGTTGAACATGCGTCGATACTAAGGCTTCAAAAGTATTTTTCGCCCCGGTTTCTTCGTTGCCACATGCCCAATTCAGCCTTCGCCCAATTCACTCAGCGTTTTTTTCAGCGTCTCGTGGTACGCACTCTGCTCACCTTGCTGTTGGCGTGGGCGGCAGCCTTGCTGTGCATAGCACTGAAGGTGCCTTTGCCGTGGATGATTGGACCGTTGTTGCTGACAGCTGGTTTGACGATGGCCGGAGGGCCGACCGCCAGCTGGAAGCCGCTGCGCAACGGTGGGCAATGGCTCATCGGTGGTGCTTTGGGACTTTACTTCACGCCGCAAATGATGAGTTTGGTGGCAGGTATGTGGTGGGCTATGGCGCTGGGCATCGTGTGGGCGCTGGCCTTGGGATTGCTGTTTGGTGCCTGGCTGCACCGAGTGCATGCGGGTGCTGGGCGTTTTCACATTGCGGGCTTGTCACGTATCACGACTTATTTTTCTTCACCGATTGGGGCTGCCTCCGAGATGACGCTGATGGGCGAGCGGCACGGCGCGCAAACCGATCTCATCGCCTCAGCGCACAGCCTGCGTGTGCTGTTGGTGACGCTGATTGTTCCCTTCGGTTTTCAGTGGGCCGGTCTGCACGGAATCGACACCAGTTTGCCGGGACCGCGCGTGCTGGTCTGGTCAAACTTGGCGCTCTGGACCTTGCTGACTGGCGTTGGTTGCTGGGTCATGGTCAAGACAAAAGGCGCGAACCCTTGGTTTATTGGGTCGCTGGGAGTGTCTATTTTGCTGACTGCCAATGAGCTGAGTCAGTCGGCGCTGCCGCCCGGAGTGGTCAATGCCGCGCAATTGGTGATTGGCATCAGTCTGGGGGTGCGCTTCACCCCCAGTTTTGTGCACTTAGCGCCGCGCTGGATGGCCTCAGTGACGCTGGCCACGGTGGTCATGATTACGCTTTCCGGCGGGTTTGCCTGGGGACTGTCTCACTTCGTCGATTTGCACTGGGCGACCCTGTTGCTGGGCACCTCACCGGGTGGCGTTGCCGAAATGTCGATCACAGCCAAAGTCTTGCAATTGGGCGTGCCGATGGTGACGGCGTTTCATGTGATGCGGCTGGCGGGTGTGCTGCTGTTGGTTGAGCCGATGTACCGCTGGTGGTTTCAAGACAAGCTGGCGTAGGGCGTTGTCAGTGCACCGACACCGGTGTGTGGGCTAACTCGGCGTAGCCTTCCAGCATGTCTTCAACTTCTTCTTGGGTGGGTGCTTTTTGCTGCCACACGTTCAGGCGCTGTTGAAAAAATTCGGCCCAAGAACCGTCCAAGTAAACCTCTTTGCCGGAGCGTTTGTCAACGATTTCAAAGCCGTGCCGGGCCAATTGCGGCGGCGCAGGCAAAGTCCCCACCTCAATGGTGCTCTCTTCATTCGCGTTGGCGTGAATCTGAACCACGGCAAAAGTGTCCGAGTCATAAAGCATTTGCATGGAAAACATCCTTCCTTTTGAATCACATGGCGACGATGTCGACAAGTTCAAGGCGGGCCGCTGCCGGACAGTTGTTGGTCGATGTAATCGCCGCCCTGTTGCGTGACCTTGATGCGCACCGGCCAGTACCCCAGCGAAGGTGCAAACCAAGCCTCGACGCGTTGGTCTGACGCCTGCCGTGGATCGCGGGTGAGTTTGAGAGCCGTCAGGGTGCTGTGCGGCAGACTCAGTTCTTCGTGGCCGGCAACGCTGAAGGTCCAGGTAGCGGCGTCGCGCGGTCCGGCCGTGTAGACCGGAATTTGGGTCCCCAGGGGATAACGGTCCGGTTCTCCAGCCAACAGGCTTGTCAGCTGAAAAAAAACACTCAGTCGATCTTGCACGCCCCGTTGCCAAGGCGCGTCAGGGGTGTTGCCGCTGAAGGTGATTTTCTCTTCGTCGGTCTGAAAATAGGTGGTGAGTTCTTTGCGACCCTTGTCGGTGAAGCGTTTTGGTGCCAAACCATCGACCGTGATGTCGCCCACGCTGCTCAGGGAGCGGGAACCGATCAAAAAAGCGCTCACCACCATGGTCGCCTCGTAACGGCTGCCGTCTTGCAGCCAGGTCATCACGCCGGTGGCGTGGTAGTTGAGGCCGCGGGACAGGCCGGTCATCTGGTATTTGAGTCGCACGGAGCCGGGGACGTTGAGATTGGCTTGGGCTTGCGGGGCTGGCGATTCGCTGGCCACCGGCTCCAAGGGCTCTACGGGCAAAGGCTGCACGGGTTCTGCTGTAGGCGTTTCAAGTGGTGGGTTGTCGGCTTCTACAGGTGGACTCAACGGCTCATCGACGGCCACTTGGGGCAGCCCTATTGTCGGTTGTTGAAGCAGAGTGGGTGGGGGCTGAGTCGGCGCGACTTGGGCAGGCTGAGACACTTTCACGGGCGGTATTTCGATTCGCCGTGTGTTGAATACCAGAGCTGTCGGCTTCAGCGGCGCCACTGCGGACCGCGTAGTCAATGCAAGTGGGATGGCGTCTAGCAGCAAGCCGTGAACCAGCATGACCAGAAGGCCCAGCAGCCACAACAAACGGCGCGGCGCAGAACGCCCGGCTGGCGGGTTGACGGGCTGAGAGCCGAAGCGGGCAGTCATGTTGCAAAGGAAGATAAAGGGGCGTGGGCAGAATCGATGCCTCTGATCGTAACGCCGGTCATGGGGTCAGCAGGCTCGGGTACGATGCCCGCTTGCAGGACCCGTAGACAAGCAGACTTGAAAGACAACCGATGAAACTCGCCACTTACAAAGATGGCTCGCGTGACGGCCAATTGCTGGTGGTCTCGCGGGACCTCGCCAGCGCGCACTATGCAACCGGCATTGCCAACACCTTGCAGCAGGTGTTGGACGACTGGAACTTTCTGTCACCGCAGCTGCAAGATCTGTATGACGCCCTGAACCAGGGAAGAGCACGCCACGCTTTTCCGTTTGAGGCGGCCCGCTGCATGGCCCCTTTGCCGCGCGCTTACCAGTGGGCCGATGGCTCAGCTTTCATCAACCACGTTGAGTTGGTGCGTCGCGCCCGGGGCGCCGAGGTGCCCGCCACGTTTTACACCGACCCGCTGATGTACCAAGGCGGCAGCGACGATTTTCTGGGCGCGTGCGACGACGTGCGCTTGCCCAGTGAAGACTTGGGCATCGATTTTGAAGCCGAGGTGGCCGTGGTCACCGCCGACGTTGCCATGGGTTGCACACCTGAGCAAGCGCTGGACGGCATTCGGCTGGTGATGTTGGCCAACGATGTGTCTTTGCGCAACGTCATTCCGGGCGAAGTAGCCAAGGGTTTTGGCTTCATTCAGGGCAAGCCGGCGACGGCCTTTAGCCCGGTGGCTGTGACACCGGATGAGTTGGGTGCAGCCTGGCAAAAAGGCCGTCTGCACCTGACAGTGCAGAGCACTTGGAACGGCCGCAAGGTGGGGATGTGCGATGCCGGCCCGGACATGACCTTTCACTTTGGCCAGCTCATTGCGCATCTGTGCAAAACACGTAACGTGCGTGCCGGCAGCATCATCGGGTCTGGCACGGTCAGCAATCCGGGCGTTGAGCACAAGGGCAAGACTGATTGGCCCAAAGGTTACAGCTGCATCGCAGAAAAGCGCGCGATTGAAACCATTCAGGATGGCCAGCCGAAAACCGAGTACATGCAGTTTGGCGACACCATCCGCATTGAGATGAAAGACAAAGACGGCCGCCAAGTGTTTGGTGCGATTGAGCAAACCATCGCCACGTCCGTGGTTGTCAAGTCGCGTAAATCGTCTCTAGTGAGCGAAAGCCTTTGATCTCCATCGGGTTGCCGAAAGGGTCGCAGAAAAACATCGTCCATTGCTCGCCCGGCTCTCCGGCAAAACGGCACTGAGGCTTCATGATGAAGTCAACGTTGGCGGCCTCTAGCTGGGCGGCCATGGTCTGCCAATCCGGCAACGCCAGCACCAATCCGAAGTGCGGCATGGGCACCATTTGGTCGCCGACGCGGCCGGTGCGTGCAGTCTTCAGCGGCTCGCCCAGGTGCAGCGAGAGTTGGTGGCCGACAAAATCAAAGTCGACCCAAGTGGCGGTTGAGCGGCCTTCCGTGCAGCCGAGGACGCCGGCGTAAAAGTGGCGTGCCACGTCAAGGTCGGTCACGTTGAAGGCGAAGTGAAAGAGACTTTTCATGCGACTAGCTTAGCAAACTTGGCCGGCCAGCCGAAAAGAACGTTTGAGGACCGTTTGTCAGTTGACGGACGGCTTAGACATTGCACAATGGCGTTGCCAACCATCTTCAGGAGACTCTATGAGCGACTTTGACAAAAGCACTTTCACCGACTTCGGCAAGCTGGTGCCGGGTTTTGATTTTTTGCAAAACCTAACGCGCCAAGCAACGGCTGGCGCGGCGCAAGGTCCGTCCAAACTGCCGCAGCTTGGCCACTGGGTGGCGCCGACCATGAGCGTCGAAGAGTTAGAGAAACGCATCGCTGAGCTCAAGGCTGTGCAGTTCTGGCTAGACCAAAATGCCACCGCGCTGAAGGCCACCATTCAGGCGCTGGAAGTCCAAAAAATGACTTTGGCCACGCTGCATGGCATGAACGTGAACATGTCTGAAATGGCCAAAGCCTTCAGCATCAAGATGCCCGAGAGTGCTGCCAGCCCCGCAGCACCAACAGCCCCTGAGGCCGCCGAGCCCGACACCGAGTCCCCTGCCAGTGCGCCCGGCGGCGTCGACCCGATGCAGTGGTGGGGTGCGTTGACGCAGCAGTTTCAGAGCATCGCCGCCTCGGCCCTCAAAGAAGTGTCGGATCGTCAGCCGCTGGATGCGGGCAAGGGCATGCCGGATCAGGCCAAGAAGACAGCCGCTAAAGCGCCAGTCAGAGCCAAAGCCAAACCGAAGGCCAAAGCCCCGGCCCGCGCGCCCGTTGTCGCCGCCCGCAAAACGCCCACCCGAGCCCGATGAAACTATTCCCCTACGGCCACGCCACCCACCCACAGTGGCCCATGGCTGCAGCGCTGGTGCTGGCGCAATTGCGCGCCCACATGGCGCTGCCCAATTACGCCAGTGCACCCACGTTGGCGCTGCTGTACATCACCGACCACTATGCGCCGCACGCGCAAGACATCCTCGACCATTTGAGCGCCGAGCTGCCGGAGGTCACCGACTGGAGTGGCACGGTGGGCGTGGGTATTGCCGCCAACAACGTGGAGTACTTTGATGAGCCGGCGTTGGCTGTGATGCTGTGCGATTTGCCGGCCGACCAGTACCGTGTTTTTTCGGGCGTTTCACCGTTGCCACCGGCGAGTCGTTTCAAAGCGCACACAGCCTTGGTGCACGCCGATGCCAGCACGCCCGATGTGGCCGAATTGATTGAAGAAATAGCCGCCCGCACCGACAGCGGTTATGTCTTTGGCGGCTTGGCGTCCAGCCGCACGAAGACCGTGCAGTTCGCGCTCAGCGGCAATGGCAACCTCAAAGGGCAGGGGGCCGCCAGCGGTGTTTTCAGTGGCGGGCTCAGCGGTGTAGCTTTTGCCCGCGCGATGGGCGGCACACAAGAAGCTGATTCTGGGCGTTTGGGTCTGATGTCGCGCGTCACGCAGGGCTGTCAGCCGGTCTCCACGAGTTACCAGATCACCGCCTGTGAGGGCAACGTCATCACCGGGCTCAACGACCAGCCAGCGCTCGAGGTGATGTTGGGTGATCTCGACATTTCGCTGGACGACCCAAAAGAAGCCATCGACAAAGTGCGACGCACCTTGGTCGGCCTGAGCCGTGCCGAGCACAGCTTGGCCGACGGCACCGTCAGACGCGCCGGTCAGTTCGGTGCCGATGTGCTGGTTCGGCATTTGATCGGGCTTGACCCGTCGCGCAAAGGCATTGCCATCGCAGATACGCCCGAAGTCGGCATGACGCTGGCTTTTTGCGAGCGCCATGCGGCGGCAGCGCGGGCCGATTTGATGCGCGTCTGCGCTGAAATCCGCGAAGAACTCGAACCGCAAGAGGTTACGGCTGAAGTGGCTCAGGCGCTAGGCGCAAGCGAGGCCGAGTCGGCACCGCATGTGGCGCGCGGCATTGCCGGGGCTATTTACGTGAGCTGCACTGGCCGCGGTGGACCGCATTTTGGTGGCCCCAGCGCGGAGCTGCAAATCATCCGTCGCGCTTTGGGTGACGTGCCCTTGGTGGGCTTTTTTGCGAACGGTGAAATCGCCCGCAACCATGTCTACGGCTACACCGGCGTGTTGACCGTTTTCACCGCGAGCCGTTGATTTTGACGCAGCCAGAGTCAGGTCACAGCCAGTTCGAATTGCTTCGGCAACGGCGTTTCGCACCCTTTTTCTGGACGCAGTTTTCAGGGGCGATGAACGACAACCTGTTCAAGTTCGCCTTCACCATGCTGGTGACTTACCAGCTGAGCGTGGCTTGGTTGCCGCCGGCGATGGCGGGGCTGGTGATCGGCGCGGTGTTCATCTTGCCGTTTTTGTTGTTCTCGGCCACCAGCGGCCAGTTGGCTGACAAGTACGACAAGACCCGCATCATCCGTTTCGTCAAGAACGTGGAAGTGATCATCATGCTGCTGGCTGCGGCTGGTTTCTTGGCGACAGGCAGCGCTGTGAGTGCCTGGCGTGCTTTTCAAGTGCCACTGCTGTTGGGTTGCACCTTCATGATGGGATTACATTCCACCTTGTTCGGGCCGGTCAAGTTTTCATACATGCCGCAGGCGCTGCGCGAGTCCGAGTTGATGGGCGGCACCGGCATGGTGGAGATGGGCACTTTCGTGGCGATTTTGCTCGGCAATGTGGCCGGTGGTTTGCTGGTGGCACTGCCGGGTACGGGCCCGCTGTATGTGGCGATCGCTTGTGTCTCATTGGCCGTGGCGGGCCGCGTTGTGGCGCAGTTCATTCCCTCTGCACCGGCCACTGACCCCGAGCTGCGCATCAACTGGAACCCTTTCTCTGAAACCTGGCGAAACTTGAAGCGGGCGCATGCGCAACCGATGGTTTTCAGGGCGCTGCTTGGCATCAGTTGGATGTGGTTTTTTGGTGCTGTCTTCTTGAGTCAGTTTCCGAGCTTTGCCAAAGAAGTGCTGCACGGCAACGAGCAGGTGGCGTCACTGTTGCTGGTGGTTTTTTCGGTTGGCATTGCGATCGGTTCGCTGCTGTGCGAAGTGCTGGGGCGACGGCAAGTCGAGATTGGTTTGGTGCCGCTGGGTGCCATCGGTATGACGATTTTCACGGTGGATCTGTACTTTGCTTCCCGCAACTTGCCGCCCGCTGCGCTGATGGGCGTGGCCGAATTTGTGCGGACGCCGGCGCATTGGCGGGTCATGGCGGACCTGGGGTTGTTGAGCCTGTCGGCCGGTCTTTACAGTGTGCCGATGTACGCGCTGATTCAGTTGCGCAGCGAGGTCACGCACCGAGCCCGCATCATCGCGGCCAACAACATTTTGAACGCCCTGTTCATGATTGTCAGCGCCGTGCTGGCGGGTGCGCTGCTCAAGGCTGGGCTTGGTATTCCGGTGGTGTTCTTGGCGGTCGGTTTGGCCAATGCCGTGGTGACGGCTTATATTTTTTGGGTCGCGCCGGCGTATTGGCAGCGCTTTAAGTTGTTATTGGGGTTGCGGGTTTAGCCGGCGCTGCTGCGCTGACCCGTCCACCTGACGGCGAAGGACTTTATTTTGAAAATAGCCGTGTTGGGCGCTGGTGCCTTGGGTTGCGCGATGGGCGGGGTGCTGACCGAAGCGGGTCATGAGGTCTGGCTGATCAATCGCAACGCGGTGCAAGTCGAGGCCATGACGCAGCGCGGCTTGGTGTTGCGTACCGACGGTGTTGACCGTGCGGTGCTGGTGCGCGCCGTCACCTCAGCGGCTGGGGTTGACAGCGCCAGTGGGCCTGCCGATCTGTTGATCGTGTTGGTCAAGTCCTTTCACACCGCAGAAGCCATGCGCTCGGCGGTCTCACTGGTGGGGCCGCAGACGGTGGTGCTGTCGCTGCAAAACGGCTTGGGCCATGAAGAGGTGTTGGCCGGCATCGTTGGCCGCGACAAGCTGCTGGCTGGCAAAACGTATGTGGGCGGTACGCAGCTCGCGCCGGGTCATGTGATTGCTGGCACGCGACAAAAGCTGACGGTGATCGGCGAGCTGGACGGCACCGTCAGTGTGCGGGCCGAGGCCGTTGCGGCCGTCTTCAACGCGGCGGGTCTGGACACCACGGTGAGCGACAACATCATGGGCACGATCTGGGACAAGCTGCTGGTGAACGTGGCCACGGGTGCGCTCAGCGGCATCACGCGTCTGCCTTATGGCGAGCTGTACCAAGTGCCCGCGCTGGAGGCGTGCGCGGTGGCGGCAGTCACCGAGGCGATGGCTGTGGCACGCGCCTGCGGTGTGCGCCTGAGCATCACGGAGCCGGTGGAGGCGTGGCGCATGGCCGGCGCCGGTTTGCCGTTTGAGTTTAAAAACTCGATGCTGCAAAGCTTGGAGAAAGGCTCAGTCACCGAGATCGATTTCATCAACGGTGCGGTGGTGCAGCAGGGTGTGCGTCACGGTATTGCGACGCCGGTGAACCAGACGCTGGTGGCTGCCATCAAAGGCATCGAAAAAAGTTTAATGCGCTGATCGTGAACCGCGGGCTGCAGCACGGCGCCCTATACTTTGCGAATGAACGAACCAGTACATTCGACGTTGAAAACGCCTTCGCGTTCGACCCGACCGACGGCCAAGGCGGCCGCTCGCACCACGACACGGACCAACGATCCGGCCCGGACCATGGCCGGCATTCTGGAAGTGGCGACCGCCGAGTTTGCGAGCAAGGGTTTGAGCGGTGGTCGCATCGACGAGATTGCGGCTGCTACCAGCACCAGCAAGCGGATGATCTATTACTACTTCGGCAGCAAGGAAGGCCTGTATTTGGCCGTTCTGGAGGAAGCTTATCGGCGCATGCGCCGCATCGAGGCCGAGCTGCATTTAGGCGATTTGTTACCCGAGCAAGCCTTGCGCCGACTGGTGGAGTTCACCTTCGACCATCATTTTGGCAACCAGGATTACATCCGCTTGGTGATGTCCGAAAACATGCAGCGTGGCGAGTACTTGGCGCAAAGCAAGATCATTCAGGAGCTCAATGTCACGGCCATTCAAGCGATTCGCCAGCTCTACGACCGGGGCGTGGCCGAGGGCGTGTTTCGGGCAGGGCTGGATCCGATCGACATTCATGCGTCGATTTCTGCATTGACGTTTTTCAACGTTTCGAACCAACACACCTTTGGCTTGATCTTCAAGCACGACCCGACCGCTGCCGCAGCGCGGGCGGTCCGGCGCAGCAATATCGTTGAGATGATCGTGCGCTTCGTGCGGCGCTGAACCTGCCCAAAGTCAGTCGTTCAGGGATGTCCCGAGGCCATGAGGAGACCAAGGGTTTCCCCTATTTATGAAGAACTAACAAGTTCGTACATTACGGTCAGAGCCAATAATTCAGAGACAACCCGTGCTTAAAAAAACAATCGATCTGTACTGCCAAGCGTTGAGTTACTTGATCGCCGCCATGCTCGCAGTGATGGTGGTACTGGTGTTCGGCAACGTCTTCATGCGCTACGCCTTCAACTCCGGCTTCACGCTGTCTGAAGAGTTGTCGCGCTGGTTGTTTGTCTGGCTGACCTTTATGGGCGCGGTGGTCGCCTTGCGCAGCAAGTCTCATTTGGGCACCGACATGCTGGTCGGCAAGTTAGGGCCCACCGGCAAGAAATTTTGCATGGGCTTGTCGCTGTTACTGATGCTGTATTGCCTGTGGCTGCTGTTCAAGGGGGCTTACGACCAGACGGTGATCAACCTGACCTCGACCAGCGCTGTGATGGAAGTCTCCATGGCCTGGTTTTATGCCTCTGGCATGGTGTTTTCAGTGCTGGGCGCGCCGATCCTTTTGAATGACCTCTGGCGCCTGTTGACGGGTCAGATTGACGCTGATCAGTTGGTACTGATTCAGGAATCCGAAGAAGCGCCGCGCGCAGATGCCAGCGCCAGTCGGTAAATCGCCAGTCCCATTCATCTAAGAATAAACAGAGGTCGGATATGACGATTGCCATTTTCTTGGGCTCCTTGCTTGCCGCCATGGCGCTCGGCGTGCCGATAGCTTTTTCATTGCTCTTGTGCGGTGCCGCGTTGATGTGGCACATGAACATGTTTGACGCGCAAATCCTGGCGCAAAACGTCATGGAAGGGGCCAACAGCTTTCCTTTGCTGGCCGTGCCTTTCTTCTTGCTGGCTGGCGAGATCATGAACGCCGGCGGCTTGTCACGGCGCATCGTGAACTTCGCCATGGCACTGGTCGGTCACGTGCGAGGCGGCTTGGGTTATGTGACCATCGTCGCCGCCGTTATCATGGCGTCGTTGTCCGGTTCGGCGGTGGCTGATGCGGCTGCCTTGACGGCTTTGCTGCTGCCGATGATGATCGCCGCCGGCCACGATCGGGGCCGCTCGGCCGGCTTGATTGCATCGGCTGGCATCATCGCCCCGATCATTCCGCCGAGTATTGGCTTCGTGATTTTTGGTGTTGCTGCCAACGTCTCTATTTCCAAGTTGTTCATGGCCGGCATCTTTCCGGGGATTTGGTTGGCGCTGTCACTGGTGGTGACTTGGTGGTGGCTGGTGCGCAAAGAGACCATCACGCCGCCGCCGCGTAAATCTTTCTCTGAAGTGATCGACGCCATGCGGCTGGCGACTTGGGCGTTGGTGTTGCCTTTTATCATCGTTTTTGGTTTGAAGTTCGGCGTCTTCACGCCGACGGAAGCTGCCGTGGTGGCCGCGGTCTACGCCTTGTTTATCTCGGTGTTTGTCTACCGTGAACTCAACATCAAACAGTTGGTGCCCTTGTTTGTCAACGCAGCCGTGACCTGCTCGGTGGTGATGTTTCTGGTGGCCGCAGCGATGGTGTCGGCGTGGTTGATCACGGTGGCTAATTTGCCAGCGCAAGTGGTTGAGTTGATGCAGCCCTTGCTGGACAGCCCTCGCTTGCTGATGCTGGCGATCATGGTGCTGACCATGGTGGTGGGTACGGCGCTGGACATGACGCCGACCATTTTGTTGCTGACGCCCGTGCTCATGCCGGTGATCAAGGCCGCCGGCATTGATCCGGTTTATTTCGGTGTGCTGTTCATCATCAACAACGCGATTGGCTTGATCACGCCACCCGTTGGCACCGTGTTGAATGCGGTGGCGGGTGTCGGAAAAATGGGCATGGACGAAGTCACCAAGGGTGTGATCCCCTTCATGATTGCCCAGTTCGCCGCGATGTTCTTGATGATCGCCTTTCCGCAACTGGTCATGGTGCCGGCGCGCTGGTTCTATTGAGTTTTTTGGTTTGTCGTCTGTTCGGGTACGCCAGACGACAAACCGTTTCATGCTTGCGTACGGCCGATCAACAACCCTATTTGGAGACAAACCCATGAAACGTGTATTCCTCAAAACCGTGCTGGCTTCGGTCATTCTGGCTGCAGCCGGCGTCGCTTCTGCGCAAGACAAAACCATCAAGTTCGCCACGCAAAATCCCAAAGGTCACCCGATCGTGGTCGGCATGGAAAAGTTCGCTGAAATCGTGCAAGCCAAGAGCGGCGGCAAGATCAAGGTCAACCTGTTCCCTGGCGGCGTGTTGGGCAGCGACCAGGCCAATGTGTCTGCCTTGCAAGGCGGCACGGTCGAGATGGTCTCCCTGAACTCCGGCATTCTGGCCAGCCAGGTCAAAGACTTTGGCGTGTTCGATTTTCCATTCTTGTTTGCCAGTGAGAAAGAAGCCGACGCGGTGGTCGACGGTCCTTTCGGCAAAAAAATGCACGCCAAGTTGCAAGAAAAAGGCATGGTTGGTTTGGCTTACTACGAGCTGGGTTTTCGCAGCATCACCAACAGCAAGCGCCCCATCAACAAGGTTGCCGACCTCGAGGGCTTGAAACTGCGCGTGATCCCGAACCCGGTCAACGTCGACTGGGTTAAGGCGCTGGGCGCTAACCCGACACCACTGCCATTCCCAGAGGTGTATGCCGCTTTGGAACAAAAAGCCATCGACGGTCAAGAGAACCCGATCACCGTGATCAATGCCAACAAGTTCTACGAAGTTCAAAAATTCGTCGCGTTGACCAACCACCAGTACAACCCGCAGTCGGTGATCATCAGCAAGAAATTCTGGGACAGCTTGAGCGCTGCAGAAAAGACCATCGTGCAAGATGCTGCGACCGAGTCGGCCAAGGTTGAGCGTGCTGCTGCCCGTGGCCAAGTGGCCGGTGCGTTGGATAATTTGAAGAAGAACGGCATGAGCGTGTCTGAGCTGCCAGCCGCTGAAATGGCCATCTTGCGCGACAAGATGAAGCCTGTGATCGCTAAGCATGGCGAGCCAATTGCCGCTACTGTGGCTGAGCTGGAAGCCGAGTTGGCCAAATTTCGCAAATAAATGGCGTCCGCCACGGCGCAAGTCGTGGCGGCTGATTATTTCCGTTGGATTTTTTGCACATGACCAAAACTCGAATCGCCGTGGCTGGTGCCGGCTACATCGGCCAGGCTCATATGGGCGTGGCCCTGAATAGTCCGAGTTGCGTGTTGTCAGCGATCGTTGACCCTTCGCCGGCTGCTGTGGCGTTGGCCGCGCAAGCCGGTGTTCCTTGGTTCAAAAGCATTGAAGAGCTACTGACCAACAACCGGCCCGATGGTCTGGTGTTGGCGACGCCGAATCACTTGCATGTGCCGCAGGCGCTGCAGTGCATTGATGCGGGTATGCCCATCCTGCTTGAAAAGCCGATGGCCACCAGCGTGGCTGAAGGCGAGCAGTTGGTCCGGGTGGTGGAGGCGACTGGCGCCAAGGTCGTGATTGGCCACCACCGGGCGCACAGCCCGATCATGGCGAAGGCGCGTGAAGTGCTGGGGTCTGGCAAGCTGGGCCAACTCGTGGCGGTCATGGGCAGCGCTACTTTTTTCAAGCCGGACCAGTACTACGCGGACGCGCCTTGGCGGCGTGAACTCGGTGGCGGGCCGATCTTGCTGAACATGATCCATGAGGTGCACAACCTGCGCATGTTGTGCGGCGAGATTCTGGCAGTACAGGCTTTTGCCTCGCACGCGACGCGTGGCTTTCCTGTTGAAGACACGGTCGCCATCAACTTGCGTTTTGCCAGCGGGGTGCTGGGCACGTTCTTGCTGTCAGACACCGCCGCCTGTGCCCGCAGCTGGGAGCAGACCAGCCAGGAAAACAAGGCTTACTCGAGCTATGAAGACGAAGATTGCTACGTCATCACCGGCACCAACGGTAGCTTGTCAGTGCCGACCATGCGCTTGAAAACTTACCCACGTCCGGAAGACCGCTCTTGGTGGAAGTCGTTTGAAGTGGGCGTCGTCGGCATGGTGCGCGATGACCCGCTCAAGCACCAGATGGAACACTTTGGCCAGGTCGTGCGCGGCGAGGCATCGCCTTTGGTCAGCGCGCACGATGGTCTGCTGAACCTGCGCGTCACCGAAGCCATTGTTGAGGCCGCGCGCACGGGCAGCACTGTTAACCTCGACGCTGCTTGACACCTCGCATCAGCGAAAAATCCCATCTACTCCACAAGGAAAAACCATGAAAATTCTCATGCTGCACGGCATCAACCACAACATGTTCGGCAAGCGCGATCCGGCCCAGTACGGCACCATCACGTTGGACGAAATCAATGCATCGCTGGCCGCTTTGGGCCAAGAGCTTGGCACCACGATTGAGGCCTACCAAACCAACAGCGAAGGCGATATGTGCGAGCGCATTCATCAAGGCTATGCCGAGGGCGTGGACGCCGTGCTGATCAACGCCGGTGCTTGGACGCATTACAGCTACGGCATTCGTGACGCGCTGGCTATTTTGACTTGCCCGATCGTCGAGTTGCACATGTCCAACATCCATGCGCGCGAAGCTTTCCGCCATGTCTCGGTGTTCGCTGAAATCGTCAAAGGTCAGATCTGCGGCTTCGGCGTTGACAGCTATTTGCTCGCGTTGCGCGCTGCGGTCTCCGCTGTTCAAGCGTCCAAGTAAAGCGCCCTTTTAAAAAACACTTTCCCTTGGCTTCTTCGCTGCCTCCCATGCTCATCAACGGCCATACCGAACTCATCCCCCACATTGGTTTTCCGACGCATGCCTTCAAGGCGCCGATGATTTACAACCCCTACTTTGAACAGCAGGGGATCAATGCGCTGGTGGTGCCGATGGGTTGCCGGGTTGAGGACTACCCGGTTTTTTTGCGATCGGTGTTCAAGCTCAGCAACATCCGTGGCGCACTCATCACCATGCCGCACAAGGTCACCACCATCGGGCTGGTCGACGAGCTGTCGCCAGCGGCTGCGATTGCCGGGGCTTGCAATGCGGTGCGCGTTGGTCCTGAAGGGCAGTTGCAAGGTGACATGTTTGATGGCGAGGGCTTTGTGCGCGGCGTGCTGCGCAAGGGCTTCAAGCTGCAAGGCGCGACGGTGCTGGTGGTCGGCTCCGGCGGTGTGGGCTCGGCGATTGCCGCTTCGCTGGCAGCGGCAGGCGTCGCAGCCATCAGTTTGTATGACGTCAACACGGCCTCGGCCGAGGCGCTTGGCGACCGTTTAAAAGCCCATTACCCGGCGCTGCAAGTGCGCACGGGCAGCAACGACCCAGCCGGCCACGACTTAGTGGCCAACGCCACGCCGATGGGCATGAATGAGGGCGACGCTTTGCCAATGGATGTGGCGCGCATCGCGCCGACAACCTTTGTCGGCGAAGTGGTGATGCGGACCGAGATGACGGCCTTTTTGAGTGCCGCCCAAGGCCGTGGCTGCCCGGTGCAGATTGGCACCGACATGTTGTATGAGCAGATCCCGGCGTACCTTGAATACTTCGGTCTGCCGAGCACCACGCCGGATGTTTTGCGCGCGGTGGCCCGGCTCAGTTACTGAACTGCAGGCGCTGGGTGGAAGGGTTTGACCCGATGTAATCGGGGCTCTAACTGGCTCGATTGCACCTGAAATTGCACATAATCGCGCATGGCCAAACTCAAGCAGCTCGAATCCTTCGTTTCCGTGGCCACCCGTGGCAGTTTGACGGCGGCGGCCAAAGCCGAGGGCGTTGCGCCCGCCATCATGGGCCGCCGCCTCGACGCTTTGGAAAGCCGGCTCGGTGTTAAGTTGCTGGTGCGCACCACGCGCCGCATCAGCTTGACGCATGAAGGCAGTGCTTTTCTGGAGGACTGTCAGCGCCTGCTGATCGATGTGGCGAATGCCGAAGCCAGCGTTTCGGCCGGCGGCGTCAAGGCCAGCGGCCATCTGCGGATCACCGCCCCGGCGGGCTTTGGGCGTCGCCATGTGGCACCGCTGGTGACGCGTTTTCGGGAGCAACATGCCGACGTCACCATCTCGCTGAACCTGAGCGACCGGGTTGTGGACTTGGCTGGCGAGGGCTTTGACTGCGCGATACGGGTCGGCGACATGCCAGACTCGTCCTTGGTGAGCGTGCGCATGGCTGACAACCGGCGTCTGTGTGTGGCCACGCCTGAGTATTTGCGGCGCCACGGCACGCCGCAACAGCCGTCTGAGTTGGCGCGTTTTGACTGCCTGACGCTCTCCAGCGATGCCTCGCAAACGCGCGGCTGGGCATTTCGCATCAACGGCGAATTGCAGCACCTCAAGCCCGGCGGTCCGCTGGATTGCTCCGACGGCCAAGTGCTGCACGACTGGTGTCTGGCCGGTTATGGGATTGCCTGGCGCAGCACCTGGGAGGTCGAGGCCGAGATCGCTGCGGGCCGGCTGGTCGCTGTGCTGCAAAACTATGACGCGCCGGCCAACGGCATTTTTGCCGTGTTCCCGCAGCGCAAACACCTGCCACTAAGGGTCCGGCTGTGGATCGACTTCCTGAAGCACAGCTACGGCCAGCCCGAGTTTTGGGCTGCGCCACGGCCTGAGCAATGATAAATACATTCAAAAGAATTATTGCTCTAGGTTCTAGCCTCCTGTCCTACAGCTATTTTTAGTATCTGTTGGTAAAGTGCTCTCTTCGCCAGTTTTTCTTCGGCATTGAGTCTTATTTTTCAAAACTCAGTCTGCTGACGCCCAACTGCCGCGTCCCGGCCGGCTGCCGTTTCGCTTTTATTCGTCGCCCTGCCACGGGACTCCAGGAGCTGAATTGCAAAAAACCATACTCGCCACCGATCTAGACGGTACATTTTTAGGTGGCTCAGAGGCGCAGCGCGCCGAGCTGTACGACTGGATCAACGCCCGCCGCGACGAGATCGTCTTGATCTACGCCAGCGGCCGCAGCTTGACGGCCATGCAAGACGTGCTGACCGGTTTGCCCTTGCAACCCGACCACATCATTGCCGACGTTGGCACCAGTTTTTACACGGGCCCGCAGTACCTGCCGCATGACGGCATGGAGGCTTGGTTTGAGGGGTGTTGGGCGACAGACGCCCGTGAGCGTATTCACGCCGTGCTGAAGAACCATTCCCATCTGAAAGCTCAGCCGCACATCGAAGGCCGACGCATTTCTTGCTTGTACACAGATGAGGTGCTGGCAACGGCCGCGCGAGCGGCCGTTGAGCCGCTGGGCTTTGATGTGCTGCTGTCGGACAACATGTATTTCGATGTTTTGCCGCGCGGCGTGCAAAAGGGTCCGACTCTGCTTCGCACCTTGCAGGCGTTGAATCTGCCGCCTGAGCGTACGCTGGTGGCGGGTGACACCTTGAACGATTTGTCGTTGTTTCAGACCGGTCTGGCAGGCGTTGCCGTGGCCAACCGTGAGCCCTTGTTGAGTGCGGCGATTGCCGACTTGACCCATGTGCATCAAAGCGAGCTGGAGGGCGCCGCTGGCGTGCTTGAAGCCTTGCGCCGCTTTCATTGAAGGATTCGAACATGAACACCGAACTGGTCGTCGTCTACCACCGCCAACCCTACGAAGAAGTCATTGAAAACGGAACTCTCACGCTGCGTGAGCCGCGCAGCCCGAACGGCATCATCCCGTCGATCAAAGGTTTTTTTACCCAAGTCGACAAGGCCATTTGGGTCGCCTGGAAAAAAGCGCCGATAGGCAAAAAAGGCAAATTCGAGCGCCGCATCACCATGAAGGAAAGCACCGGCGACTACGACGTCGTGCGTCTGCCGCTGGATGCTGCCCAGATCAATCAGTTCTACCACGTGGTGTCGAAAGAGGCGCTGTGGCCGGTGCTCAATTCATTCCCTTGGTTGTACTCCACAGAAAACACCGATTGGTCGATGTTTCGCGAGGTGAACCGGCTGTTTGCCGAAGCCGCCTGCGAGCAAGCGGCACCCGGTGCGGTGGTCTGGATCCATGACTACAACCTGTGGCTGGTGCCGAAGTTTGTGCGCCAGATGCGGCCTGACTTGAAGATCGCCTTCATGCACCACACGCCGTTTCCAAGCCCGGATGTTTTCAACATCATGCCGTGGCGCGACGAGATTCTCGGCAGCTTGCTGGACTGCGACATGGTCGGTTTCCACGTGGCACGTTACAGCCAGAACTTTTGCGCCGTGGCCCAAGGCCTGCGCAGCGGTATCACCCGCCACGAGGAGCCGGTGCCCGAGGCGATTCGCACCAGCGGTCAGGGCATGTCCGAGCCGGTGGTGACCAGCAGCCTGGACTACGAAGGCCGCAACATTCTGATCGACACCTGGCCGATTGGCACCACGCCGGATCGCATCATCGCCGCAGTGGAGTCAGAGGCTGGCTTGGCCTGCACCGAGAAAATGCGGACCGACCTGAACTCTGAAATTGTGATTGTCTCGGTCAGCCGGGTTGACTACGCCAAGGGCACGCGCCAGCAGCTCGACGCATTTGACCGGCTGCTGCGTCGCCGGCCTGAACTGCTGGGCCGCATCAAGCTGCTGCTGGTGACAGTGTCTGCCGCCGATGGCATGGAGGTCTACAAGGCCGAGCAGCGCAAGATTGAGCAACTGGTCGGGCGCATCAACGGACATTTCGGCTCCATGAGCTGGCTGCCCATCATGTTGTCGACCACGCCGCTGCCGTTTGAAGAAGTGGTGTGCGCTTACCGTGCGGCTGACATCGCTTGGATCACGCCGCTGCGTGACGGTCTGAACTTGGTCGCCAAGGAATTTGTGGCGGCCAAAAATGGCGAGCCGGGCGTGTTGGTGTTGTCCGAGTTTGCGGGCTCCGCGATGGAGCTGAAAGACGCGGTGTTGGCCAACCCCTTCAGCCGCGATTCCATGGACGACGCCATCGACCAGGCGATCGACATGCCGGAAGACGAACGCCGCGCGCGCATGCAAGGCCTGCTGGCCCATGTCAAGCAATATGACATCGCCTACTGGACCCAGCATGTGATGGCGAAGTTTGCCAAGTTGACGGCGTCTGGCCAGTAAGGCGCAGGCCCTGTTGGGCTCTGCGTGGACTGCGTCTTGGTATTGACCTTGTTAATATCCATGCAGTGACCAGCGGTCAGCACACCGCGCATTCCTAGGAGCTGTCCATGTTGCCTTCCGTCGCCCTGCAAACCCATCGCGAAGCTATTCGCCGCATTGCCTTGAGCCACCGGGTCACTAACGTCCGAGTTTTTGGCTCTGTGGTTCACGGCAACGATACCGAGGGCAGCGATCTCGACCTGCTGGTCGACCCGACCGAAGACACGACGATGATGGACATTGGTGCCATCCGCTACGAACTCAAGCAATTGTTGGGCATCCCGGTCGATGTCTTGACGCCGCGCGCCATTCCTGATCATTTCAAGTCGCTTGTCTTGCAAGATGCAATGCCAATATGAGCAAGTCTGACATCCTGAGGTTGCCTGAGTATCTCGGGCACATTGTTCTGGCTATTGACCGTGTTCATCGCTACGTGGAAGGCATGGCGGAAGCCGGATTTTTGCAAGACGAGAAAACACAGGACGCCGTTATTCGCAACTTCGAAGTGATTGGTGAGGCGTCGAACAACATGAAAAAATACCACCCGGATTTTGCCCTCCAGCATCCAGAGGTTCCGCTCAATTTCGCCTATGAAATGCGCAATGCACTTGCCCACGGTTATTTCAAAATTGATTTTGAGGTGGTTTGGACCACCATTCATGCCGACTTGCCCGGCTTGCGCACTCAAATTGCTGCACTGATTCATTCCTGAGCAACTTCGCCCTCATCCCGTCTAAATGGTCTACCCTTGATGGGGCGGCCTTCACCGTAAAATCAGCGGATGCTATCGATTAAAAAAGACTTGCTCGCAGCTTTGGCTGCCGGGCTGGAAGAACTCTCCCTCGGTGCCGGCGACAAAGCCGCTTTTGAGTCCCCCAAAGTGGCGGCCCATGGCGATTTGGCCTGCACGGCTGCCATGCAACTGGCCAAACCCCTCAAGCTCAATCCGCGTCAAGTGGCCGAAAACCTGCGCACCGTGTTGCTGCGGGCGCCGGCTTTTGAACGCTGGGTTGACGCGATTGAAATCGCCGGGCCGGGTTTTCTGAACATCCGGCTCAAGCCTTCGGCCAAGCAGGAAACCGTGCGCGAAGTGCTGCGCAGCGGCAGCGCCTACGGCCAACAGCACCCAGACGTTCAGCCGCGCATGATCGTCGAGTTTGTCTCGGCCAACCCGACTGGGCCATTGCATGTCGGCCATGGTCGGCAAGCGGCCTTGGGCGACGCGATTTGCAATCTGTACGCGACCCAAGGCTGGGACGTTTACCGAGAGTTTTATTACAACGATGCGGGCGTGCAAATCCACACGCTGGCCACCAGCACGCAAGCGCGCGCCAAAGGCCTCAAACCGGGTGACGCACTGTGGCCAGACCCGGCCTACAACGGCGACTACATCGACGACTTTGCGCGTGATTTCATCGCCCAAAAAACCGTCCGTTCCGACGACCGCGAATACACCGCGTCAGGCGACATCGACGACCTCGACGCGATTCGCCAGTTTGCTGTGGCCTACCTGCGCCACGAGCAGGACTTAGACCTGAAAGCCTTTTCGGTCAGCTTCAACAACTATTACTTGGAGTCCAGCTTGTACAGCTCGGGCCGGGTTGAGCAGACCGTCGGCAAGCTGAAAGAAGCCGGCAAAACCTACGAGCTGGATGGCGCGCTGTGGCTCAAGTCGACCGACTACGGTGACGACAAAGACCGTGTCATGAAAAAGAGCGACGGTAGCTACACCTACTTTGTGCCCGACGTCGCCTACCACCTGGCCAAATGGGAGCGGGGTTACACCCGCGCCATCAACATCCAGGGCATGGACCACCACGGGACGATTGCCCGCGTGCGCGCCGGTCTGCAAGCGGCGGGTGCCGGCATCCCGGCCAACTACCCCGACTACGTGCTGCACACCATGGTGCGCGTGGTTCGTCATGGCGAGGAAGTGAAAATCTCCAAACGCGCCGGCAGTTACGTCACGCTGCGCGACTTGATTGAGTGGACCAGCAAGGACGCTGTGCGTTTCTTTTTGCTCAGCCGCAAGCCTGACACCGAATACGTCTTTGACATTGATTTGGCGCTGGCCAAGAACAACGAAAACCCGGTCTACTACGTGCAATATGCCCACGCGCGCATTTGCTCGGTGCTGCTGCGGCATGCGGGGCTGGACGATGAAGACATCAAGAGCCAGCTGCCGAGCGGACAAGACGAGCAGCAGTTCAGGGCCGAGCGCGTGTTGGCGATTGCTGACGAGTTGCGCAGCGTCGACGTCTCTCCGCTGGACAGCCCGCAGGCTCAGTCTTTGATGCTGCTGCTGGCCAAATACCCCGACATGCTGAGCAACGCGGCCAGCGGTTTTGCGCCGCATGACGTGGCCTTTTACCTGCGCGAATTGGCCGCCAATTACCACAGCTACTACGACGCCGAGCGAATCTTGGTGGACGACGAAGATGTCAAGCTGGCGCGGCTGGCGTTGGTGGCGGCGACGCGGCAAGTGCTGCACAATGGTTTGCTCGTGCTGGGCGTGAGCGCACCGGCCAAAATGTGAAGAAACTGACTATGAAAAAGCAACTCGGCGGAACCCTTTTGGGTTTCATCATGGGCGCCCTGCTTGGGCTGGGCGCAGCTTTGGCTGTGGCTGTCTACATCACCAAGGTGCCGATGCCCTTCATGAACAAAACGCCACCTCGCGCGGTTGAAAATGAAGCTGCCGAGGCGCAGAAAAACCGCGACTGGGACCCCAACACAGGTTTGGCCAACAAGCCTGCGGGCAAACCTCAGCCCGCCGACGCTGCACCGGTTACCGCCGCCCCGTCAGCTGATCCGTTGGGCGACTTGGCCAGAGCCAAGGTAGACGCCGCCCCGCCGCCGTTGTCACTGCCTGCTTTGTCCTCTCCGGCACAGCCCGCTGCGCCGCCGGCCGCGCCGGCCGCCAGCGCAGACCCATTTAATTATTTTGTGCAGGCCGGTGCTTTTCGAACCTCTGAAGACGCCGAACAACAACGTGCCAAACTGGTGTTGATGGGCTTGATGGCCCGCATCAGCGAACGTGAGCAGTCGGGTCGCGTGGTCTACCGCGTGCGCCTCGGCCCGTTCGACAAAAAAGAGGACGCTGACAAAGCCAAGATCAAGCTCGACAGCAGCGGCATTGAAGCCGCGCTGGTGCGCGTTCAAAAATAACCCCATTCATTAAGGATTACACATTGATGCAACGTCGTGAATTTTCACAAGCCGCCTTGTCCGCCGCCACCTTGGCAGGTTTAACGGCCGCACTGCCGCTGACGGCGCAAGCCCAAGGCAAGCCACTCACCGAGGGCATCGATTACTTGCAGCTGGACAAGCCGGCGCCGGTCGACGCTGCTGCCAACCAAGTTGAAGTGGTGGAGTTCTTTTGGTACAGCTGCCCACACTGCAATGTCTTTGAACCACAGTTCGAAGTATGGGCAAAAAAAGCCCCCAAAGATGTCGTGATACGACGCGTTCCCGTGTCATTTCGGCCTGATTTCGAGCCACAGCAGCGCCTGTATTACGTGCTGGAAGCCTTGGACAAAGTCGATGCCCTGCACAAAAAAGTCTTTTACGCCATCCACGTTGAAAAGCAGGCGCTCAACACCGCCGATTTGGTGATCGCTTGGGCTGAAAAGCAAGGTCTGAACAAAGCCAAATTCAGCGAGCTGTACAACTCGTTTCCGGTCAACATGAAAGCCCGCAAAGCGACCCAGTTGCAAGACGCCTTCAAGGTCGACGGCGTGCCTTCACTGGGCGTGGCCGGCCGTTATTACACCTCGGGCACTTTGGCCGGCACCATGGAGCGGGCGCTGTCCGTCACCGACCATCTGATCACGCTGGCCCGCAAGCGCAAATAAAGCGAGATCAACTCAGCCATGAAAAAGCCGCCTTGTAACAGGCGGCTTTTTATATGGGCGAGACCCTCTCTGGGGGCGTGTGCTGGCTACAATCAACAATTAATACACAGCAAGATTCGTGCCCTTATGAACTACTCCTTTTCACTGCTGTTGACGTTGGCCATGCTGACAGCACTTCCGGCCGTGGCCGAAAAAGCCGACCGTGACAAGCCGATGAACGCCGAGTCCGATGCGCTGCGCTATGACGATCTCAAGCAGAGCAGCGTTTTTACCGGCAATGTGATCATCACCAAAGGCACCATCTTGATTCGGGGTGCCCGCGTCGACGTATTTCAAGACGCGAAGGGCTATCAGCAGGCCGTGGTCATCGCCGAGCCGGGCAAACTGGCTTACTACCGCAGCAAGCGCGACGGTGTCGATGAGGTCATCGAAGGCGAAGGCGAACGCATTGAGTACGACAGCCAAGCGGACAACGTCAAGTTCATTCGCAAAGCCGTGCTCCGTCGCTACGTGGGTGGCAAGTTGGCCGATGAATCGAATGGCGAACTGATCCGCTACGAGAACACCACCGATGTCTTCACGGTCGATGGCAGTACCCAGCCCGTCCGCACGCCATCTAATCCGAGCGGGCGTGTGCGCGCCTTGCTGGCGCCGCGCGCCCCGGCACCCGCTGCGGCGGGAGCCGCTCCGGTCGCGCCTGCCAACGCCATCCCATCCCCCAGCCTTCGATCCAGCACCACGCTGAGTGTCGACAAAAAATAAGAATTTCCTGATGGATCTGGCCCCCAAGCAAGCCCCCACGCCCAGCCGCCTCGTCGCGCAGGGACTGCAAAAATCATACGGCAGCCGCAAGGTCGTCAAGGACGTTTCGCTCGCCGTGCAAAGCGGCGAAGTGGTCGGTCTGCTGGGCCCGAACGGCGCCGGCAAGACAACATCTTTCTACATGATCGTTGGCTTGGTGCGGGCTGACGCCGGTCAGATCAGCATCGACGGTCAAGCCGTCGAGCGCATGCCGATTCACCGGCGCGCCCGACTCGGTCTGAGCTATTTACCGCAAGAAGCCTCGATCTTTCGCAAACTCACGGTTGAGCAAAATGTGCGCGCCGTGCTGGAGCTGCAAGTCGACGATGCTGGCAAACCGCTTGGCGAAGCCGAGATTCGCCAGCGCACCGACAGCTTGCTGCAAGAGTTGCGGGTCGAGCATTTGCGCGATTCACCAGCACCGGCATTGTCTGGCGGTGAGCGTCGCCGCGTTGAAATCGCACGCGCGCTCGCTACGCAGCCACGCTTCATCTTGTTGGACGAACCCTTCGCTGGTATCGATCCAATCGCCGTGATTGAAATTCAGCGCATCATCGGGTTTTTGAAGGCGCGCGGTATCGGCGTACTCATCACCGACCATAACGTGCGCGAAACGCTGGGCATTTGCGACCACGCTTACATCATCAGCGAGGGCCATGTACTGGCCATGGGGACGCCATCCGAAATCGTCAACAACGCAGATGTGCGCCGGGTTTATCTCGGCGAGCATTTCAAGATGTGACATGAAACAAGGCTTGTCCCTTCGCGTCTCGCAACATCTTGCGCTGACGCCGCAGTTGCAACAGTCGATTCGTCTGTTGCAACTCTCCACGTTAGAGCTGAGCCAGGAAGTCGAGCAGATGCTCGATGAAAATCCGTTTTTAGAAGTCACAGAAGAAGCCGCATCGCGTGAAGAGTTTGGCTTGGCCGAGGCCGATGCGCCCGTCAGCCAAGACATCCGCGACTTCGAGTATTCCGCCAGCGACAGTGCTGCCAGCAGCAGCGCCGATGACAAAGCGTCGATCAGCAGTGAAGCCGAGAGCAGCGAACCCAAATTGGAAGAAAGCTGGGAGGGTGACGGCACGGTCGAGTCGGCGCCTGACGACAGCGAGTGGGGCAGCGACGCGCCAGCCCGCAAGAACAACACCGACGACAGCGAAGACGTTGACGCATCCGAGCTGGCGCGCAGCCAAGAGTCACTGCAAGACCACTTGCACCGTCAGTCCTTGGGCCTACGTTTGTCTGATGAAGACCGCGCCGCACTGCACTTTTTGATCGAGTCGCTCAACGACGATGGCTACCTTGAAGACACGCTGGCGTCGCTGGCCGCAGGGCTGGCGGGGGACGACTTGGAGCAGGCGGAAGAGCTGGAGCAAGACTTCGCCATGGCGCTCAATCTCTTGCAGCACATGGAGCCAGCCGGTGTCGGCGCGCGCAACCTAGGTGAGTGCCTGAGCCTGCAATTACTTGACTGCAAGAACACCGAAGAAGTCCGTGCGGCCATGGCGATTTGCCTGCAGCCGATGGAGTTGCTGGCCAAGCGCGACGTCAAACGCCTGACGCTGTTGTGCGGATTTCCAGAAGCCGCCATCAAGCTGGCCATCGGTGTCATTGGCCGGCTGGATCCGAAACCGGGCCGGCGCTTTGTGAATGTGGAACGCAACGTGGTGGTGCCTGATGTGCTGGTCGTCAAGTCCGGGCGCGGCTTCAAGGTCTCACTCAACGGCGAAGTCATGCCGAAGCTGCGCGTGCACGATATTTATGCCAATGCCCTGAAGCAACACAAGGGTCAGGGCGGTGCGGCCTTGCAACAACGTCTGCAAGAAGCACGCTGGTTCATCAAGAACATTCAGCAGCGCTTTGACACGATTTTGCGTGTCTCGACCGCGATTGTTGAACGGCAAAAAAACTTCTTCATGCATGGCGAGTTGGCCATGCGGCCGCTGGTGTTGCGAGAAATTGCTGACGAGCTGGGTCTGCACGAGTCGACCATCTCACGCGTCACCACCGCCAAATACATGAGCACGCCCTACGGCACGTTCGAGCTGAAATATTTCTTTGGCTCGGCGCTCGGTACCGAGTCGGGCGGCAACGCATCGAGCACGGCGGTGCGTGCGTTGATCAAGCAATTTGTCGCTTCTGAGAATCTGAACAAGCCCCTCAGCGACAACCAAATTTCTGACATGCTGAAAGAGCAGGGCATCGAATGCGCCCGCCGCACCGTGGCGAAATACCGCGAAGCGTTGCGCATAGCACCTGCCAATCTGAGAAAAACCTTATGAATCAACTCCAACTATTTCTCCCCTGTGCTGCGGGCGTTGAAGAACTGCTGGCGGCTGAAGTGCATCGCATCACAGGGATTGCGGGCCGTTCTTGGCGGGCCGGTGTGCAGTTGCAAGGCTCGTGGCGTGAAGCGCAGCAGCTCAACCTGCACAGCCGCCTGGCGCAGCGCGTTCTGATTGAGTTGCAGCACAAGCCTTACCGGAACGAGCAAGATTTGTACAACGCCGCGGCCGAAGTCGCTTGGGAAATTTGGTTCACGCCAAAGCAGACCTTCAAGATTGAGGTCACGGCGCAGCACAGCCCACTGACCAGCCTGAACTTCGCGGCCTTGAAGATCAAAGACGCGGTGGCCGATCGCTTTCGCAGCAAGTTCGATGTCCGGCCGGACGTCGACACACGTTGGCCCGATGTACGGATTTATGTGCACCTGACCACCGACACCGTGACCGTGTACATCGACACCTCGGGCGAGCCGCTGTTCAAGCGGGGCTGGCGTGAAGACAAAGGCGATGCACCGCTGAAAGAAACCTTGGCAGCGGCCATGTTGGCAGCCAGTGGCTGGAGCGGCGAAGACGGCTTGTGTGAACAAGGCGTGCCGCTGTACGACCCCTGCTGCGGCTCGGGCACGATCGTCATTGAGGCCGCGCAAATCGCCTGCAATATTGCACCGGGCATCAACCGTCGCTTTGCTTTTCAAAAATATCTGCCGTTCCAGCCGCACGTTTGGGACGGTCTGCTGGACCAAGCCGAGGACGCCATCACCGAACCGATGGCGCCTGTCTTCGGCAGTGACGTCTCGTTCCGGATGGTCGACTTTGCCGAGCGCAATGCCGAACGCGCTGGCGTGGCCAATGCCGTGCAGCTGCGCGGCGGTGACGCCTTGCAGCGCATGCCGCCCGCACCGTCAGGCGTGATGCTGCTCAACCCGCCGTATGGCGAGCGTATTGACGTTGCCGGTGTGGCCGGTATTTCGGGCACGCAAGCGCGTGACGATCGGCGTCAGGGCATTGATGAATTCGGCCGTGCGCTGCCCAGTGCACGCGAGGCGGAGGCCCAAGTGTCGCGTGACCGCTCGGCCAACCCCGGACGCGAACAAGCGCAGACCGCCAGCGGCGAAGAGGTGACTGATTTCTTCCCGCAACTGGCCGCGCATTGGAAGAAAAACTACGCCGGCTGGACTGCCCACATTCTCACGCCTGACTTGAAGCTGCCGAGCAAAATGCGGTTGAAAGAATCGCGCCGTGTGCCGATGTGGAATGGCCCGATTGAATGCCGTCTGTTTCGCTTCGACATGATTGCTGGGTCGGCTCGCGGCAAGCCGGCGCCGGCTGTCACTCCGACAGCGGAGTGATGGCTGCAACGCTGCCGTTGTTGATTCTCGATACCAACATCGTGCTCGATGTGTTCGTCTTCAATGACGTCGCGGCTCAGCCGATTCGAGACGGCCTCGCGGCGCGCAGCTGGGACTGGATCGCCACGATGCCGATGCGCGCCGAGTTGGAACGCGTGCTGGGCTATCCGCAAATCGTTCCGCGCTTGGCGTTTTATGCCTTGAGTGCGGTGGATGTGCTGGCGCAGTTTGATGCGCACGCGCGTTTGGTGCCGGTGCCCGCCAAAGCCTCTGTCACTTGTAGCGATGCCGACGATCAAATGTTCATTGACCTCGCCGTAGCGCACCGCAGCACCTTGCTGAGCAAAGACAAAGCTGTGACCTCCATGGCGAAGCGCCTGCAAGCGCTCAACGTGCGAACGCAAAAAACGCTGTGAACTCAGCGTGGCGACTGAGCTAACTCAAGCCGCCGCTAACGCTGAAGACGCCGCAAATCTTTCTGCACTGGCCAGCGGCCAATACTCTTTGAAGACATTCGGCAGGGCGCTGATGTCGTCTGCCAACAGGGAGCCCGGCGCAATGTTCATCAGCAGATGGGCCAGCAACCGCACTTCGGTGTCGGTCAGGCGCCGCACGATGTGGTGTGCCGTCAAGTCGTTCGGATGCTGTAAGCCGGCCGCCTGCACCAACTCTTTCAGCGCCTCCAAGGTGCTTTGGTGAAACATCCAGACGCGCTCAGCTTTGTCGGGCACCACCAGCGCTTGTTGGCGCAACGGGTCTTGCGTGGTGACGCCGGTGGGGCATTTACCGGTGTGGCAACTCTGCGCCTGAATGCAACCCAGCGCGAACATAAAACCGCGGCCGGCGTTGGCCCAGTCAGCGCCCAGCGCCATCATGCGGGCGATGTCAAAAGCGCTGATCACTTTGCCCGCGCAACCTAGCTTGATGCGGTCGCGCAGACCGACGCCGATGAGCGTGTTGTGCACCAAACCAAGGCCTTCTTGCACCGGCGCACCGACGTGGTCGCTGAACTCAACGGGCGCTGCACCGGTGCCGCCTTCAGCACCGTCGACCACGATGAAGTCCGGCGTGATGCCCGTTGCCAACATGGCCTTGACGATGGCAAACCACTCCCATGGGTGGCCTAAGCAAAACTTGAAGCCCGTCGGCTTGCCGCCACTCAGCGTGCGCAACTGGCCGATGAATTCGAGCATCTCGACCGGCGTCGAAAATGCGCTGTGACCTGCCGGCGACACGCAGTCGACACCTTGCGGCACGCCACGCGCCGCAGCGATCTCCCATGTCACTTTGGAGCCCGGCAAAATACCACCGTGGCCAGGCTTGGCGCCTTGGCTGAGCTTGAGCTCGATCATCTTGACTTGCGGGTCGCACGCATTTGCTTGAAAGCGTTCAGGGCTGAAACTGCCGTCGTCGTTGCGGCAACCAAAGTAGCCTGAGCCAATCTCCCATATCAAGTCGCCGCCGTGGGTGCGGTGATGCGCTGAAATCGAGCCTTCGCCGGTGTCATGCGCAAAGCCGCCGCGCTTCGCGCCGGAGTTCAGGGCCAAAATAGCGTTGGCCGACAAAGCGCCAAAACTCATGGCCGAGATGTTGAACACACTGGCCGCATAAGGTTGCGTGCAGGGCAAGCGCGAGTTGGACGCGGCGTCCGGCGAGCCGCCAATCCAGACTCGAAAATCATGCGACGCCACCTTGCTCGGCTGCATCGAATGGTTGATCCACTCATAACCTTGGCGCGAGACATCAAGATGCGTACCGAAAGGCTGGTTGTCTTGCTCGCCCTTGGCGCGCCGATAGACCAATGAACGCTGAGCGCGCGAAAAAGGTGCGGCCTCGCTGTCACTTTCAATGAAATACTGGCGAATCTCCGGGCGAATGTATTCGAGCAAAAACCGCAGATGCCCGATCACCGGATAGTTGCGCAGCACGGCGCTTCGTGTCTGTCTCAAGTCGTGCAGACCCAAACCCACGAGGCCGAAAAAAATCAGAAACGCCAAGAAGCCAACACCAAATCCCACCAGCGAGAACAAGGCCAACAAGCCGCCGAAAAAGCAGGCGACCAGAAAGCTGTAACGCACAGGCAGCAAGGCGTTGAGTCGCTGCGTGTATCGGTCTAGCTGCTTCAGTTGAGGGCGCAAATCGGGCCAAGGGATATTTTTGACAAAGTTCAGGACACGGCGCATGGCTGGGCTTTCAGTGAGGGCGGCAAACGGACGGCATCAGGGCGAAGAGCGCTGGGGGCAGATACACTTTCCTACCTCAGTGAGGCTCGACAGTTATACGCCACTCTGCCGTGAACCGGCCAGCCAGTTTCATCTTTGACAAGTATTGACATGCCCAACCAACCCTCCGCCCCTGCTCTGACCACGACCGCCCACAACGCCGACGACTTTCTGCCGCCCGAAACGTTTGACGAGTTGGACGCGATTCTCGATGAGTTGCGCACCCGCTACGACGAAACCCCGCAATGGGAGTTTTGTGAAGGCTTCATGGCCGCCCTGATTTGCGGTCGCCGGGCGGTGCCTGCGGCTGAATACTTTCCGGTGTTGCTGGGGTTGGGCGAAGACGGTGCGGCCACTGAAACGGAAGGAGATGAAGCCGATGGATCGTTCGCCAGCGAAGAACAGCGCGAACGTTTCACCGCCTTGTGGCGAGCACGTTGGGCCGAGGTGTCCACCGCGCTGGACGCCGAATGCAAGACGCTTGAAGATGATGACTGCTACCACCCCGAGGTGATGGATGTGCGGGCGGCGGTGGCCGAACTGCCGGCTGAAGAGCAGGTCAACTTCAAAGCCGATGAACTGCCGGCCTTTGCACAGGTCTGGGCCTTGGGCTTCATGTTTGCCGTTGAAAGCTGGCCCGAAGACTGGGCCGAACCGCGTGACAAAGACGCTGCTAAATGGCTGAACGGCGCACTCGAAGCAGTGGTTGCCATGACAGAAGACGACACCGGCAAACCTGAAGTCTCACCGCTACTGGAAGAGGGTTTGCCGAGCACCAGCATCGCTCGCTTGAATGCGTTTGGCGAAGCTATCTGGGCGGTCTATGACCTGCGCGAACTCTGGCGCACACTCGGCCCACGCGTCGACACCGTGCGCAAAGAAGTCACGCCAGGTCGCAACGATGTGTGCTTTTGTGGCAGCGGTAAAAAATACAAAAAGTGTCACGGGGCGGGTTGAGCAGGCGCTTGATGTTGGCGAAGTTGTTGACTGCAACGTAGAGAAAAGCTGACAGCACAACCGGCCTTCAGCCTCTTCAGTGCCGGCTCACTTGGCATGAAACTGCAGGTTTTTGTGTCGGCTTGTCGGCCTCGCTTGCCAAGCTCGTTGTCAAAGGATCGATCACCATGAAGTTCAGCCAACATCCCCGGCCTGCACCCTTGCCCGGTGGGCCGCCGCCAGTTGAGGACCCCGATAACCCGGCGCACTTTCCGGTTGAGCCTGACGATGGCAGCATGCCGCCGCCGACATTGCCAGAGGATGAGGGCTTGGGCTGGAAGCCGCAGGTCTGAGCTGCGGCGTGCAAGCCGTTAAAGGCGTAGGCAAAAGCTGACGCTCGTTCGGCTTGCGGACTCCGCGTACATCTGCAGATTTGTATCTAAGGTGACACCATGCGATTTTTCTCATGGCGCTACACCCAAGAACTTGCTGATACCGGCTGGCCTCAGGGCGCGCGCGGCTCACCGCGAATAGGCGGCAGCGAGGGCGGGCCGGCTTCAGCGTCTGGCGTGTTCGGCAAAGGTGCGGGTACGTTGTCACTGCGTGCATCGGTGATCCGTTCTTCCAGCCTGGCTGTGGCGGGGTCTGGCAGCGGCAAGGACAACTCGCCTTGCAAACTGTCCTCCAGCAAGACTTCACGCAGCTTCACGGCTTTCAAAATAAAGCCCGGTGCGACGCTGGCCCCCACCCGAAAAGGGCGTGGCGCTTGCTTGTCGACAGAGATCAGCGCAGCCCCTTGGCCCGATGCGTTGGCCAGCACCCCGATCGCACGAAAGCGTTCAGCCGGACTCAAGGCTGAGCCCGCCAACATCGTGCGCGGTGCACCCAGTACGCGCGACAGTTCTGCCGGTGTACCGGCTGCCACTGCCACAGCTGCTGGCGTAGCAACGACAGACGGCATTTTTCTTGAGGCCAACCCCGCTCGCACCCAATACCAAGCGCACAGACAAGCGGCTCCGACCAACAGACCGGTGATCAAACGACGCCTCGTATCAGTTTCAAAATTTATCATGACGCACGCATCATCCACCCACGTCTATCGTCCATGCAAGCGCGACCGGGGGCTGTTGGCGCGTGGCTTTACCTTGATTGAGTTGATGGTGGTGCTGGTCATCATCGGTGTCTTGGCGGCCTTGATCGTGCCCAACGTGCTGGACCGTGCTGACGATGCACGCGTGTCGGCAGCACGCTCAGATGTCAACAACTTGATGCAGGCACTCAAGCTGTACCGGCTCGACAACCAGCGCTACCCGACCGCTGAACAAGGCTTGCAGGCGTTGGTGCAGCGACCCGACAAACCGCCCATTCCGACGAACTGGAAAGCCTATGTTGACAAGCTGCCAAACGACCCTTGGGGGCAACCTTATGTGTACCTCAATCCGGGTGTGAAAGCTGAGATTGACGTGATGTCGTATGGCGCTGACGGCAAGCCCGGCGGCGAGAACAGGGACGCCGATATTGGCAGTTGGCAATGAGGACTGCATTGGTCAGCGCTTGCACACGGGCTTCAGGCCGAGGCGTGACGCTGTTGGAGTTGATGGTGGTGGTGTCGATCATGGCCTTGGCCACAGCCGGCGTGAGTTTCGCCTTGCGGGATGCGCCCAACGCGCAACTTGAGCGCGAAGCTGACCGGCTGGCGGCGCTGCTCGAAGCAGGCCGCGCCGCTTCGCGCGCCAGTGGCATGCCGGTGCGCTGGGTGGCCACGCCAGCAGGCTTTCGTTTCGAGGGTCTGCCGCCACACGCGTTGCCAGACAACTGGTTGGCTGCGGGCATCAGCGTGCAGTCAGCGCAACCGATTGTGTTGGGCCCCGAGCCAATCATTGGTGCGCAGGCCGTTGTTCTGTCGATCAGCGAAGCGCCGGAGCAAACGGCGACTGTCTCTAGCGATGGACTGCGGCCGTTTGCCGTGCGGTGAAAAGGGCGTGTGAGGAAACGAAAAAAGTGCAAAAGAAATGAAGCGCGTGCGTGACGTCAAAGGTTTTTCTCTGATCGAGGTGCTGGTGGCCATCAGCATGGTGGCGCTGGCCTTGATCGCAGGCATGGCGGTCAGCATGACGTTGATGCGCTACGCCGAGCGGCAACCTGAACAGGTGCTGGCACAGTTGTGCGCGCAAAACGAGTTAGCGCATTTGCGCTTGCGGCAGCAACTGCCAGAGGTCGGTGAGAGTACCAGCGTTTGCACGCAAGCCGATCGGAATTTCAGCGTCAGGCTGAGCGTGACGGCCACCGCGAATCCAGACTTTCATCAAGTGCGTGTGCAGGTGCAACAAGCGCGTTCAGCAGCGGCTGAAACGCAACAAGTTCTGTTGCGTTTGTCGACTGTGATGGGCCGTTTCTGATGCGTTCGAAGCCCTTACAGCGCAGGCGCGGATTCACCTTGATAGAAATGTTGGTGGCTCTGAGCTTGATGGCGCTGCTGGCCCTGATGAGCTGGCGTGGCTTGGATGCGATGCTGCGCGTTGCTCAGATCACGCGCTCCCATAGCGTCGGCTTAGGCGGCTTGCAGGTCGGGTTGGTGCAATGGGCTGTCGATTTAGACCGTCTGGTGGAAACGCCCTATGTGAATGCGCTGGACTGGGATGGGCGCGTGCTGCGGCTTGTTCGCAGCAGTCCTGTTGGCAGCGCCGAAGCCTTGTTGGTGGTGGCGTGGACGCAGCGCAGGGAGGCCGGCATGCAGCAGTGGGTTCGCTGGCAATCCGTGCCGCTGACCCAGCGTAACGGGTTGATCAACGCTTGGCAGCAAGCTGCGCTTTGGGCGCAAAAGAATGACGATCTTGACGCAGCAAGCAGCCGTGCCAGTGGCGGTCAAGCCGTGGCCGTGACGCCGCTCAGCAGTTGGCAGTTGGCCTACTACGCCAACGGGCAATGGGTGCCGTCCAATACGTTGCTGGGCGCGGGCCGCGGACGTCGTGCGCTGCAGGCGAATGCCGTGGTGGCGAATCTGGGCGGCAGCCCCGAAGGTCTTCGCTTGCTGCTGGAGTTGCCTTCTGGGGGAGCCTTGCAAGGCCGTCTCACCAGCGATTGGTTCAACCCAGCGTTGGAGGTGATGAGATGAGGGCCGGCTATGTGTGGCAAAAAGGCCACTTATGGCCGGAGGCACGCGGCAGTGCGCTGTTGGCGGCGTTGCTGACGGTGGCGCTGGTGGCGGCTTTTTCGAGCCAGGCTTTCTGGCAAGAGTGGCGCAGCGTGGCCATTGAAATCGCTGATCGGAGTCGCTTGGAAACCGACTGGTTGCTCGATGGAACGCACGACTGGGCACGCGCCAGGTTGCGTGATGATGCCCAGCGCAGCAGCGCGGTAGACCATGCCGGAGAAGCTTGGGCGCAGCCAGTTGTCAGCTTGCCGTTGGCTATTTTTTGGGCGGGCGAGGAAACGATTGCCGGCCAGTCTGCTGCGGATTCAAATGCGTCAGAAGCACCGCCAGCTCCTCGTGTGTCGCAGCAACTCAGCGATGCACAGAGCAAGCTGAACGTGATGAATCTGCTTGACGGCCAAGCGCTGTCACCGTTGTGGTTGAATGCTTTTGACAAGTTGTTTGAAGTGCTCAAGTTGCCGCCGGAGCAGCTGCTCACCTTGTCTCAAAACCTGCAGCAAGTCAGTGCCACGCGCAGCCTCGCAGGCGTTGACAGCACGGCGTCAGCAGGGTCAGCGCTGTTGCCGCAACAGACGGCGCAACTGGTGTGGCTGGGGCTGACACCGGCGACGCTGGCGGCACTGCAAGTGCATGTGACGCTGCTGCCCAGCCGCACGCCGGTCAATCTCAACAGCGCCAGCGTGGAGGTGTTGCAAAGTTTGCTGCCCAGCTTCAAGCGCTCCGATGCCGAACGCGTGGTGGCGCTTCGACAGTCCAAGCCACTGCAAACCGTCGCTGATGCGGGAATCAGCGACTTGCAGAGCGAGGGGCAATACAGTGTCAGTTCGCGATTCTTTGAGCTCCACACCGAGATCGAATCAGGCACCGTCAGTGTGGCCGAAAACGCCTTGTTACAGCGCGATGGCACCAGCGTGCGAACCTTGTGGCGAAGGCGTGGCATGGCAACAGAAAACTCTTGGTGGAGTCCGTCGCTTTCATTTCAAAAAATCCCATGAGCACGCTCATCATTTCGTTGCCGCTGGAGGCCGTCACTGCGCAGACAGAATTCGATTTCGTCGTCACTGACGATGGTGTGGCCGTGGCGAAAACAGGTCGGGCTCTGGCCGCAGCCTTGCCCTTGCTCGACAAGCCGGGTGACGTCTGCATTGCCACGGCGCCGGTGCGCGTATTGTCGTGGCACCAAGTGACGGTGCCGGTGGGCGTCACGCCCGGTTCGGCGCGTATGCGTTTGGTACTAGACGGTCTGCTGGAGGATAAATTGCTCGACGATCCAGGCCTGTTGCATATCGCATTACCGCCAAACAGTCAGTTTGGCATGGCCCAATGGGTGGCCGTTTGTGACCGCCGTTGGTTGGCCATGGCGGTGCAAGGACTGGAGGTGGCCAAGCGTCCGGTCTCGCGCGTAGTGCCCGAGTGGGGTCCGCCTGCAGCACCGCTGCGGTGGCACGTTACCGGCACTGCGGAAGACCCGCAGCTGGTGGTCTGCGGTGACAGCGGAGTCGGCATTTTTCCGTTGAAGACGGCGGTGCTGGAAAGCTTCGACTTGGCCGACAACGTCAGCGCCGAGCCTGCGTTGGTTGCGTTGGCCAGTCAGATTTTGCAAAGACCCATCGTGCCATTGTTGACCTCTGAGCGCATGATTCAGACGACCCGTTCATTCTGGGATGTGTCCAAGCGCTTGCAGATGCGTCAACTGGCGAATCGCGGCAAGCTTGAATGGCTGCAGGCGCCACGCTGGCGTTCCGCGCGATGGGCTCTGATGGCATTGCTTGGCATCAATCTGCTCGGCCTGAATGCGTTGGCTTGGTTGGGTGAGCATCAGCTGGCTGTCCAACGTGACGCCATGAAAAGCATGCTCACGCGCAGTTTTCCCAATTTGAAAAGCATCATCGATGTGCCCGTGCAAATGGCGCGTGAAGTGCGTCTTCTCGAACAAGCCTCTGCCGCACCCACGGCCGTCGACTTGGATGTCATGCTCGGCGTGCTGAGCCGATCTTTGCCGGCAGGTCAGACGCTCAAAGGCGTTGATTACGCCAGTGGTCAGCTGCGTTTGAGCGGACTGGAATTGAATGCGAATGAAGCCCGTGCGCTGACAGTGAGTTTGCAAGCGCAAGGCTATAGCGCCAGCCGGGAGGGCGTGACTTGGTTGATGCAGCCCGCTGCATCGGCGGGGACGCTTTGATGCGCAGCCTGTCTGCCCACCTCTTGGCGGCGGACGCTTCATATGCCGCGTTGCGGGCACGCTTTGGGGCACTTCATCCGCGTGAACAACGTGGGTTGTTGCTGGCCGTGAGTATGTTGGCGTTGCTGCTGCTGATCGGCGGTGGCGTGCTGCCCGCCGTGCGCAGTTTGCGCGCCAGTCCACAGGCGCAGCAGCAGGCGACGGCACAGCTGCAAGCTTTGCAGTTGTTGCAAGTACGCGCGCAGGCCTTGCAGGCGCTGCCGCCTTTAGATCAAACGGCGGCCGTCGACAAACTGCAGGCGTCCATCAGCCTGTTGGGTGGCAACGCCGAGTTCAGCGTTGGCGATCAGCGTGTCCATCTGGTGTTGAGGAGAACGCCGGCTAAGGCTTTGGCCGAGTGGTTGGCCCGCGCCCGCGCAGAAGCGCATGCCGTGCCGGTAGAAGCTCGACTGACGCGCGAGGGCCAAGCCGATGACGGACTCTGGAGCGGCAACTTGGTGATGAGCTTGCGGCCCCGTTGAGGCGCGTTTAAAGCCGCTTCAATTCAGCCGCATGCCCGCCGCCAACTGGCTGACGTTGTGACGCATCATGAGCAGGTAAGTGGCGCCTGCTTGGTCTGAGTTGGAGAGTGCGTCGGCATACAGTTTGGTGCCTACGGTGACGCCGGCGTCTTGGCTGAGTTGCGCCAGCAGCCGTTGGTTGCTGATGTTTTCGAGAAACACGGCGCGGATTTTTTCGCGCTGAATTTGGCTGATGAGCCGAGCTACGTCGCGGGCGCTGGGTTGGGCTTCGGTGGAAATGCCCTGCGGCGACAAAAATGTGATCTGGTAGTGCGACGCTAAATATCCGAAAGCATCGTGCGAGGTGATGACTTTGCGCTGCGCTGCGGGGACGGCGCTGAACTGCGCCTTGGCCCAAACATCCAGCGCCTGCAGTTCTTTCACATAAGCAGCCGCATTGACTTGGAAGGCGCTGGCGCTGGCCGGGTCGAGTTGGCTCAGCGCGGCGGTGATGTTGCGGATGTACAGCACGACGTTGTTGGGGTTTTGCCAAGCGTGGGGATCGGCTTCTCCGTTGGCATGACCGTGACCATGTCCTATTGCGCCTAGCTTGGCCACTTGCTCGATGGGTTTGATTCCCTTGGACGCCACCACGACCAGACCTTGATAGCCCACCGACTTGGCCAATTTTTGGGCCCATGGATCAAAGCCCAAACCGTTGCTCACCAGCAGCCGACTTTGCAGCAGCGCTTTGGCGTCACTGGGTTTGGCTTCAAACACATGCGCGTCTTCATTGGGGCCGACCAAATGGGTGACGTTGACACGTTCGCCGCCGACGACACGGACCAAGTCAGCCAAGATGCTGAAGCTGGCGGTGACAGCGATTTTGTCGGCTGCAAAACTGTGGCCAGTCAGCAAGGCTGCACTGCCGATCACGAGGCCCATCAAGGCATGGAAAAAGGGTCGAGAAACAAGCTTCATGGTTGTGCTTTCAAAAAAAATAGTCAACGTGGATGGCTTCAAGCCACTCGGTGGGATCTGCTCTTGAGGCCGGCCAGCCAACCGCCGGGGGCGACCAACAAAGACACAAAGTAGAGTGCGCCCGCGCAGCCAATGATGGTCGGGCCCGAGGGCGTGTCAAAGTGGTACGACAGCAGCAAGCCGGCCGTGCTGGCCAGCATGGCTTGCGCGCTGGCGTTGGCGAGTTGCGCTGGCAGCGTGTCGTGCCAGAGCTTGCTGGAGACCGCGGGCAGCATCATCAGCCCGACCGCCATCAGCGTGCCCAGCGTCTGAAAGCCGGCGACCAGGTTCATCACCACCAGCATCAAGAAGCCTTGTTGCCAAAGCCAGCCGCGCCTGCGGACGGTGCCTAGGAACACCGGGTCAAAGCTTTCCAGCACCAGCCCGCGGTACATCGCCGCCAGCAGTACGGCGCTGCTGCTGGCTACGATGGCCACCAGCAGCAAGCCTTGGTTGTCAACGCCGAGGGCGCTGCCAAACAAAATGTGCAATAAATCCAACTGCGTGCCGTGGCTGGAAATCAGCGTCACGCCGAGTGCCAGGGCCACCAAGTACAGTGCGGCTAGACTCGCGTCTTCTTTCAGCTTGGTGACGCGTGTGACCATGCCGGCCATAGCGGCCACCAGCATGCCAGCCGTCACGCCGCCGATGGCCATGGCGGTGAGCGACAAGCCGCTCAGCATGAAACCGATGGCGACGCCCGGCAGCACCGCGTGACTCAGCGCGTCGCCCAGCAGGCTCATCCGGCGCAGCGTCAAAAACACGCCCAGCGGTGCGGCGCTCAAAGACAGCGCCAGTGCCGCCACCAAGGCGCGGCGCATGAAGGCAAAGTCCGCAAACGGCGCCAGCAAGGCTTCCCACAACCAGAGTGCAAGCGGTGTCATGCGGCCAGCCGCTGTGTGGGTTGGATGTCAACTTCGCAGGGCTCAGCGGTGTCGTCCCAGGCTTCGGCCATGGCTCTGGCGCGTTGCCAATTGGCGCTGGTCAGCACCTCGTTGGTGGCGCCCCAGCCGACCAGTTCGCGGGCCAGCAACAAGGTCGATGGGAAGTACTCGCGGACCAGTGCATCGTCATGCAGCACCGCAATCACGGTGCACTGGTGCTGATGCCAGTGTTGCACCAGCTTGAGCAGTGCGGCGGTGGTTTTGGCGTCGACGGCATTAAAGGGCTCGTCCAGCAAAATCAGCTCAGCGCCTTGCACCAAGATGCGGGCAAACATGACCCGTTGCAGCTGCCCGCTCGACAGGGAGCTGACGCTGCGGCGCTCAAAGCCGGCGAGGCCGACGGCACTCAACGCGGCGTCGACTTTTTGGGACATCGCGTTGGTCACCGTGCCCCATGCGCCGGCTGCGCCCCAGCAGCCCAGCAGAACGCAGTCGCGCACGTCGATGGGGAAGTCGCGGTCAATCTCTGTGACCTGCGGCAAGTAGGCCATGCGCTGGCAAGTGGCCGCCACGGTCAGCGCGCCACCGGCCCGATTGCCTTCGATGGGCAGCAGGCCAACGATGCTTTTCAGCAGCGTGCTTTTGCCCGAGCCGTTGGGCCCGACGACGGCGGTCAGCGAGCCATGGGCAAAGCCGCCACTGATGTGGTGCAACGCCGGGTGCTGGCGGTAGCTGACGGTCAGGTTGTGCAGGGTTACTGCGGGTGGCTGGTTCACCATGGCGCCGCCGGGGCCAGCGCCCAAGCCACACCCACCCACAGCAAGGCGACGGCGGGCAAAATCGCCAGCACGCGCAGCCAAGCCGGCCACGCCAGCAGGCTGGGCCGGCTGGCGTGGCGTGAACTGGCACGGTCACCGGAAGAGGAGTGGGCATGCGGAGGTGCCGACGGCTGATGCAGGGACATGGCGCATCCAAAATAAAAGTGAAAAGTAGGCGGCTTGAGTTGATAATTGCAACTCGGTTGCGGTAGATTGTAGTGCAACAGAGTTGCATTAGTGTTCATTGTTGAGGCTTAATTCATGACAAACCTTCAAACGCGTACGGCTGCAGACATCGACCCGATGGATGCCTTGCTGTCTGCCCACGGCCTGCGCCGCACGGCAGCAGCGCGGCTGGTGCTGGGCTGGTTGTTGGCCCATCCGGACACCAGCTACACCCATGCGCAGCTGCAATCTTCAATCTCGGGAGAGGGTTTGTTGGCGCTTGACCGCGTCACGCTGTACCGCCTGATTGACCGCCTCACCCAGGTCGGTTTGTTGCTGTGCCGGGTCGATGCCAATCGAGTGCGTCGTTACCAAGCCATGCCCGCCAGCGTCAAAGCCATGCCGCACTTTGAGTGCCAAAGTTGCCATCGCGACAGCCCGCTGGACGGCACACTGCCAACCAATGCCAGTGACCTAGAGCGTGCCGCGCAGTCGGCTTTAGAAGCCCTCAAAGCCTTGGGCTACCAAGGCCTGAGCATGGACTTTGCCGTGCGCGGTGTCTGCGCTGATTGCGCGGTTGTCAAAAGCGACTGAAGTTCAGCTGTTCAGCGCACCAGCTGGTTCAGCTGGATGATCGGCAGCAGCACGGCCAGCACAATCAGCATCACGGCGGCGCCCATCATGACGATCAACAGCGGCTCCAAAATCGTCGCCAAGTTCATCGCGCGGCGCTGCACTTCGGTTGACAACTGAGTCGCCGCGCGCTGCAGCATCAGCGGTAAGTCGCCGGTCTGTTCACCCAGCCGTGCAAACATGCTGAGCAAACCCGGAAAGCGTTTTTTCTGGGCCATCACCAAACCCAGCGGCGAGCCTTCACGCACCTGCGCCAAGGCGTCCAACGCGTCTGCGCGCATGGCTTGATTCGACAGCGTTTCAGCCGCCGCTTGCAGGGCTTTGAGAATCGGCACGCCGGCACCGACCAGCATCGCCAACGTGCTTGCAAAACGCGCGGCGTTGTAGTTGCGCGCCAAGCGTCCGATCAGCGGTAGTCGCAGCCAGCCGGCGTCAAAACGCGCTTGCACTGCAGGTTTGCGCAGCGCCAGTCGCGCAGACAAAACTGCCAACGCCAGCACGCCCAGCAGTGCCAAACCCCAGGTCCGCACAAAGTCACTCAGCCCCAGCAAGGCGACGGTGAGAAATGGCAGAGCGCGTTTGCTGCCGATGAAAACCGAGGCCACTTGCGGCACCACATAGCTCACCAGAAACACCACGATGACCAAGGCCACCAAGGTGACGATGGCCGGGTACAGCGCGGCGCCCACCAACTTGGCGCGCAAGTTACGGGCCTCTTCCAGATCGTCCGCTAAACGCTGCAAGACCAGCCCGAGTTGGCCGCTGGCCTCACCGGCTCCGACCACGCTGACGTAGATCGGGGGAAAGTCCCGGGGATGAAGTGCGAGGGCTGCGGCGAAAGAAGAGCCCGCATTGACGTCGGCTCGGAGCGCTGCCACCAAGTCACGTTGGCGCAGGTCTTCGGCCTCTTCTGTCAGCGCGGTCAGCGCACGTTCGATGGGCAATCCGGCGTTGACCAGTCCGGCGAGTTGCCGCGTCCAGATGGCCAGTGCGCTGGCATTGAAGATGCGGGTGACGAAGATGGCACGTCTCAAACCCGTGCCACTGCCACGCGCAACGGTCTCGACCCGCAAGGGGATCAGTGTTTGCGTGCGCAACATGCTGCGCGCTGAGCGCACGCTGTCGGCTTCAACCACGCCCTTGCAGAGTCGGCCTTCGAGATTGAGTGCTTCGTAAGAAAAAGCCGACATGAAAAAACTTTATTGGACTTGAACGACTTGTTCGCCTTAGTCGCGTGTGACGCGGGCGACTTCCGCTGCTGATGTGATGCCTGCATCGATCAAGCGCTGCGCGTCATCGCGCATGAGCGTCATGCCGATGAGCACCGCTTGGGCGCGGATATTGGCTTCGGAATCACCACGGTGGATCATGGCGCGAATGAGGTCATCAGCCACCAACAACTCGAACACGCCAGTGCGACCGGCGTAACCTGTTTGGGCACAACTGGCGCAACCTTTGCCCGCGCAAGCTGGGCAAATTTTTCGCACCAAGCGTTGCGCTAAAACACCGAGCAGTGACGAGCTCAGCAAGTAAGCATCAACCCCCATGTCAATCAGCCGTGTGACCGCGCTGCTGGCGTCATTGGTGTGCAGTGTGGCGAGCACCAAGTGGCCAGTGAGCGAGGCTTGAATGGCAATCTGGGCAGTCTCAAAATCGCGTATTTCGCCAATCATGATGATGTCCGGGTCTTGCCGCAAGATGGCCCGCAGTGCGCGCGCAAAACTCAGCTCAATGCGCGCATTGACCTGTGTTTGGCCGACGCCAGGGATTTCGTATTCGATCGGGTCTTCCACCGTCATGATGTTGTTGATGTCCGCGTCAAACAGACTCAGCGCGGCGTACAAAGTGGTGGTTTTGCCCGAGCCTGTCGGGCCGGTCACCAGCACAATGCCGTGCGGTTGTTTCAGCAAGCGCGTGAAGCGTTGCAGCGTGTTGCCCTCCATGCCGACCGCTTCGAGATTCAGCTTGGCGCCGCTCTTGTCGAGCAGCCGCAGCACGGCGCGTTCACCATGCGCATTCGGCAATGTGCTGACCCGCACATCGATCGCGCGGGTGCCGATGCGCAGCGAAATCCGACCGTCTTGCGGCAGGCGCTTTTCTGCAATGTCGAGGTCGGCCATGATCTTCAGGCGCGAGATCAACGCGGCGTGCAGCGCGCGGTTGGGCCTGACCACTTCACGCAGCGTGCCGTCCACCCGGAAACGAACAGCAGAGTGTTGCTCGTAGGGTTCGATGTGAATGTCGCTGGCGCCCTCGCGCGCCGCTTGCGTCAGCAATGCATTCAGCAAGCGGATGATGGGCGCGTCGCCGCTGGTGGCCAGCAGGTCTTCGACGGCTGGCAACTCTTGCAGCATCTTGGAGACATCGACATCGCTCTCCACTTCGCTGACCACGGTCGCCGCGCTCGACTCTGTTTGCGCATAGGCCGCGCTGATGCGTTGCGCCAGCCAGCCGGCTTCGGCCCGCTCAACATGGCCCACTGCGTACTTGCGCATGACCTCACCCCAGGCACTGAGTGCTGGCTTGCCGCTGTGCCACAGCGTGAGTTTCTCGCCGTCAATTTCAAGCAGCAGTTGATGGGCCCGCGCAAACGCATAAGGCAGCGGGTAGCGAAGCGGCATGGTCAAGGTTTCTCGGCGGCGGGTGCTGCTGGGGCCAATGTGGGCAAGGCGGGCATCTGTGGCCCTTGGTTGATAGGCAGTAACAGGCTCTGCGTGGGCTGCGCTGATTTTTGCTGACTGCGCATCAGGTCATAGCGATCCATCGACAAGCTGTCTGTGTTGGTGGCATCGCGTACCACCACCGGCCGAATGAAGACCATCAGGTTGGTTTTTTTGCGGCTGCGCGTTTGGCTTTTGAACAGATTCCCAAGGAGTGGCAAGCTGCCGAGCAAGGGCACTTTTTCCTCGTTGTCGGCGTACTCGTCTTGCAGCAGTCCGCCCAACACCACAATGCCGCCGTCTTCGACCAACACAGTCGAGTCGAACGAACGCTTGTTGGTGATGAGACCCGTCGCCGAATTGATCGAGGACGCCTGCACACTGCTGACTTCTTGAGAGATGAGAAGTTTGACCGTGCCGTTTTCACTGATCTGCGGACGCACGCGCAAGGTCAGGCCAACGTCTTTTCTTTCAATGGTTTGGAACGGGTTGACGGTGCCGCTGGCGGTGGTGCCCGTGTTGGTGTAAAGACCTGTGATGAAAGGCACATTTTGGCCGATGACGATTTTGGCTTCTTCGTTGTCAAGCGTCAGCAGGTTCGGCGTTGACAAAATATTGCCCGAGCCGGTTTGCTCCAGTGCGCGGGCCAAAAACCCGAGCGCATAAACCCCGTTGCTGCGCTGGACTGCGCCAATGTTCAGGCCCGTGCCGGGCGTGACGCCGTTGGTCGACAGGCCGCTGATTCCTTGGGTCGACAGACTCAGAATATTTTTACCTGCAGCGCCAAAATTGCTGCCTAAAAAACCTATCACGTTGTCGCCGGCTTGGCCCAACGGGCCTTGCCATTGAATGCCGAACTCAGCGGCTTTGTCGGTGTTCACTTCGGCAATCAGGCTTTCGACAAACACTTGCGCGCGGCGCGAATCGAGTTGCTCAATGACGGCGCGCAGTTGGCGGTACTGCGGATCCGGCGCGGTGATGATGAGCGAATTGGTGGCGGGATCCGCTTGAATTTGTCCGCCAGTGCTGGGTTGTCGCACAGGCGATAAAACGCCGGTCGCCGCGAGTCGGGGATCGGACGAGAGCGTTGGGCGCGCGGCTGTTGATGATGATGCGGCCGTGGCCGCGCTGGGGGGGGCGGAATCACTGGCGATGGCGGCACGCAGTGTCAACGCCAACTGGGTCGCATCTGCATTTTTCAAGTAGACGACATGAATATTGCCACTGGGGCTGTCGCCACGTTCAGGCGGTCGGTCGAGCTTGTCGACGAGCGAGCGAACCAGCGCGACACGGGCCGGATTAGCCGCCCGCAAAATCAGCGAATTGCCGCGAGGCTCTGCCAGCAGTGTGGTTCGATAAGACGCATCGCCTTGCGACGCACCGCCAGGTTCCAGCAGCCTGACCAGCAATGGCACGAGGTCCGTTGCCAGCGAATTTTTCAGTGGAATGATGTCGAGGTCGCTGGCGTTGGAGATGTCCAGCGCGGCGATGATGCGGGCCAAACGCTGCAGATTGTCGGCGTAATCAGTGATCACCAGCGTGTTGTTGCCAACGTCCACTTGGATGGTGTTGTTGGGCGTGATCAGCGGCCTGAGCACGGGCAACAAATTGTTTGCTGTTCCATGCGTGAGCCTGAAAATTTGCGTGACGATCTGGTTGCTGGCACCCAGCGCAGGTCCGGCAGAGACCGGTCCGCCCTGCAGTTTGGCGTCGGCTTCAGGCACGATTTTGTAGAGCCCGGATGCTTCAACCACGGCAAAGCCTTGCACGCGCAGCTGCGCCGCAAACTGACCGAAGGCCACCAGCGGCGCCACCGGGTTTTCAGTGATGAGCGTCAGCGTGCCCCTCACTCTCGGGTCAACCACCACGTTGCGGCCTGTGATGGTGGCCATGGTGCGGGCTACAGCGTCGATCTCTGCGTTGACAAAGTTCAGCGTGACTGGCTCAGCGGGACGCGTTGTGCCCTTGGGGAGTGTGACCGCTTGCGCCATGGCCATGCCGCACATATTGGCGGCGACCAGCAGCGTCAACAGCACGCGTACAAGAATTAGACGTCGACAAACACGGGTTGAATTCATAAAACGAGGCCAGTGCAGCACTCAAAAACTTTAATGTCTGGCGGCAGGCTCCTCTTGTTTTTGTACGTGTGCTGGCACACACAACTTTCGACGGCAACCGATTGGTGGGCGTCGATGGGAATGCCGAGTGCCGAGCGCCGCGCGGCCATCCGTGCACCCGCTTTCATGGACGCTGCTGAGTGACCTTGCCAGCCCCTAGCGCTGCACTGTCATAAACGTGTGTGAAAAACGCGTGAGTATTCGTTAATGCGCCGACATATTCCGACATACATGCTACAGAGCGTTACGAACGGTTGGGCGTTATCCGAGCTTGATTGCGGATGCAATACTTGCTACCGCTTGTTGCGCTGGGTTAAACCGCGTCAGATGAAGGAGTGTGGCAGTGCAGAAAAATTTGTCATTGGCGAATCAATTGATAGCAAGTTTGCCGTCGCAGGAGCGTGGATTTTTTCTGGCGAAGACCGAGCTGGTTGAGCTCGAGTTGCATGCGATGGTCTGTGTGGCGGGCGCGATAGCAAGTCACGTGTGGTTTCCCGTCGAAGGCTTTGTTTCCATTATTTTGCCGGTGCCGGCTGCTGTGGACATGGCGGTAGCGCAAGTGGGCCCTGAAGGCATGTTCCAGACTTCGGCCGTGTTTGACGTTGAGCACTCGGCTTTTCATGGCCGAGTTCAGGCTGCAGGACGGGCCTTTCGCATGACGCGAACATGCCTGCAGCAGCACTTGCAGCAAAGCCGGTGTCTGCGTGAGGTGCTGAACCGCTATGCCGATGCACGGCTGAGCCAACTGGCTCAGCAGACGGTCTGCATCAACCATCACTCGGTCGAACAGCGGCTGGCGCGCGCCTTGTTGATGACGCGTGACCGGCTCTGCTCGAGCGAGATTTTTTTAACCCATGAAGTGTTCTCGCTCATGCTGGGTGTGCGGCGTGAAAGCGTGACGCAAGCGGCCAGCACCTTTCAACGGCGTGGCGTCATCAGCTACAGCCGCGGCTACGTCATGTTGCTCGACGAAGCTGCGCTTCAACGCATGGCTTGCGGGTGCTATGAGGCGGATTTGCAGACTTACGTGAGAGCTTTTCCGGCAGCCAACGTCGTTGGTGCATCTCCGCCAGTGGAAGCTTTTCTTTCTCGTTGGGAAGACTCACCCGCAGCGGTCACCAGCAGGTGAATGAAGTGCAACTTGGCCACCACCTCGCGTGGCAAGACAAAGGGATAAAAATCGGGCTGCCCCATTGACCGCGACATCTCGTTGAGCAGGGTGGTCAGCCGCGTCCAGTCATTCAAGAAGGCTAAAAAACGTTTGGCCTTGGGGTGCTTGGGCAAGTACAACGCATCGATGGCAAAAGGCGTGAACTCGAGCTGCATTTTCTTGGCGCTCAAGCCAAAGCTTGAGGCGGTGTCGACCGTGTCGCGCATGTGCAGGTAATGCGCCCAGCACTCGGCCCAGTCTTCCCACGGGTGCGTGCTGGCGTAAGCGCTGACGTAGTGCTGCTTCCAGTCGGACGCGGGACCGCTGTCATAGTGGCGCTGTAAGGCTTCGGCGTAGTCGGCGGTTTCATCGCCAAACAAGGTGTGAAAGCCGTTCATCCAGTCGGTGCCCCAGACCAGACGGTCCCAGTAATAGTGGCCGACTTCATGGCGAAAATGCCCGAGCAGCGTGCGGTAGGGTTCGTGCATGGCTTGGCGTGCGGCTTCACGGGTTGCATCGTCGGCCTCGACCAAGCTGATGGTGATGAGGCCGGTGTCGTGCCCGGTCATGACGTGGCCGCCTTCGCTGTCTGAGCGCAAAAAATCAAACATCAAACCGTGCTCGGGGTCTTCGGTGAGTTTGGAGGCGACGGGCAAACCCAGCACCATCAGCGCTGACACCAAGCGCCGCTTGGCCAGTTCGACCAAGCCCCACAGCCGGCCGTTGTCAGGGTGTTCCGGGTCGCTCAGGTCCGGAATCTTGTGATTCAGTTGGCAGGCACGGCACAGGCCGGTGGTGCTGCCGAACGTGTCAGTGCTGGGCACCAGCCAATTGCAGGCGGCGGGTGTTGTCAGATTCAGGCAGCGACTGTAGCTGGCAACCTCCAAAGCTTTCGCAGTCTCGGGCGCGTCAGCAATTGGCCAAGCTCGCCAAAGGTTTGACGTGCCGTCCGAAATGTCATCAGATGCATCGGTGTGCATCAGCGACAGCAATTGGCCGAGACGTGGGTCGTAGCCCAGTGGCGTGCCGCAGGCGAGACATTGGCTGTTTCTAAAGAAAACCGGGCATCCGCACTGGCAGCTGTAAGCCCTGCCAGCCAAGCTTGGCAAATGCTTATCGCTGAAGCCAGAGACGCGTGAAGAAACAGGAGATCTGAGTGACGGCAAGGCGAAGACTTTCGAAGGGATGGGCAGCGAAAAGAAGCAATTTCGAAAAGGACAAACCTGGCAAGCTTGCCTTGGACAACTTAAGTTTGACAGGTTGACGCCTTGGCTGCTCGGCCTCAATTTTCAAGCGGCGCGGATAAAGGGGCCTTGGGCTTTTATCATGGGTGCCTTCTTTATTTGTATTTAACCGTTTGAAAGGATCAGCATGCCCACTTACCGCATTGATATGTTTGAAGGTCGAACCCCCGAGCAAAAGAAAAAGCTGGTGGAAGAGATCACCCGCGTCACGGTCGACGTGCTGGGCGGTTCGCCAGAGTCGGTCGACATCTTCATCACCGAATTCAAGCGTGAGAACGGGGCGAGGGGCGGGCGGCTGTGGTCAGAGCCGCGCAGCTGATGCCGCTGCGGCACTCAGATGACGCATTCCTCTAAGCTGGCGGACCTGCAGGCACATTACGGTCCGCGTTATCGCTGGCTGTTGCTGTTGGCCGTCATGGTTGGCACCATGGCGTCGATCATGTCGTCGACCATCGTCAATGTGGCGATTCCCGACATGACGCGCACGTTCACGCTCGGCCAGGAGCGCGCGCAATGGGTCTCGTCGGGCTTCATGGCGGCCATGACAGTCTCCATGCTGACCACGCCCTGGCTACTGTCTCGCTACGGTTACCAGCGCACCTACCTCGGTTGCATGTTGCTGTTGATGACGGGCGGCATGGTGGGTGGCTTGGCTGGAAGTTTTGATTTGGTGTTGGCCGCACGCGTGGCGGAAGGCTTGGCGGCTGGCGTGGTGCAACCGATTCCGGCGATCATCATCATGCGTGCTTTTGCGCCTAGCGAGCAAGGGCGTGCCAGTGGAATTTTTGGCATGGGTGTGGTGCTGGCGCCCGCGCTCGGGCCGAGTGTGGGCGGTGTTCTGGTCGACCTGTTTGGTTGGCGTTCGATCTTTTTCATGGTGGTTCCGCTGTGTCTGGCGTCTATTTGGCTGGCCCTGCGGTATGTGCCAGATTCTGCTCCGGGGGGCGGCGCCACTAACCGCGAAGTCGCCCTTGATTGGCGTGGTCTGCTGCTGGCGGCGGTGGGCACTTTGTGCCTGCTCACCGGCATGGTCGAGCTGCACAGCAGCGGCGGACTTCATGCGGCCTTGTTGTTAACCAGTGCGGCGATAGTTGTTGTTGTATTTTTAGCTTGGCAGCGGCGGTTGACGATGCGCGGCGGTGAGCCGTTGATGAATCTGACCTTATTCACATCGCGGCCGTTCGCCATGGGCAGCATGGTCGCCTTCATCTACGGCACGGCACTGTTTGGTTCAACCTATCTGTTGCCGGTGTATATGCAGTTGGCCTTGGGCCTGTCGGCGTCGTTTGTGGGTTTTGTCTTGTTGCCCGCCGGCGCTGTGCTAGCCGTCACCATTGCCGTGGTGGGTCGATTGGCCGACCGTCATCCGACGTACCGGCTGGTGACTTTCGGTCTGGCGCTGTTGGCGACATCGTTCGCCTTGATGATGACAGTGACGCTGGACAGCATGATCTGGTGGCTGATGCTCTGGGCAACCTTGGGCCGCATTGGCCTAGGCTTCATCTTGCCGTCGCTCAACCTCGGCTCGCTGCGGCCTTTGCCGCAAGTGCTGTTGTCGCAAGGCGCGAGCGCTGTGAATTTTCTGCGCATGCTAGGCGGCGCTATTGGCGTGAGCTTGTGCGGCATCGTGCTCGAATGGCGGCTGGCGGTCCACGGCGACACGCTGGCGCAGGCGGCCAGCAGCCCGGCGCGACTAGCGGCTTTCAACGAAACTTTTTTGATGCTAGCCGCGTTCTGCGTGTTGGCGATGTTTGCGGCTTGGCGGATACGCTCCGACCCGAACTAGGAGTCTTTTTGCATGTGCCAGCTGCTTGGGATGAACTGCAATACCCCGACCGATGTGACCTTCAGCTTCGCCGGCTTTGCGCAGCGCGGCGGCCACACCGACCTGCATACCGATGGCTGGGGTATCGCATTTTTTGAAGGTCAAAACAAGGTGGGTTTGGCCGGGACTGAGGGTGACAAAGGCCTGCGCCACTTTGTAGATCACCAGCCCGCCTCTGAGTCACCGGTGGCAGAGTTGATCCGCCGTTACCCGATCAAAAGCCGCAACGTCATCGCCCACATTCGCAAGGCCACGCAGGGCCGTATTGCGCTCGAAAATTGTCACCCCTTCGTGCGTGAGCTGTGGGGGCGCTACTGGGTGTTTGCACACAACGGCGACCTGAAGGACTTTCATCCACGCTTGCACGCTGGTTTCAAACCGGTGGGCGACACCGACAGCGAACGCGCTTTTTGTTGGATCATGCAAGAGCTCGCCAAGTCCCATGCGGGTGTGCCCAGCGTGGCTGAACTCACGCTGACGCTCCGTGAACTGGCCAAAGAAGTGGCACGCCACGGCACCTTCAACTTCATGCTGAGCAACGGCTTAGCGCTCTGGGCGCATGCCTCCACAAACTTGTTTTACGTCGAACGCAAGCATCCTTTCGCGCACGCCACCTTGAGCGACGAAGACCTGAGCATCGACTTTGCCGAACACACCCAACCGACGGATCGTGTGGCGGTGGTGGTGACGGCGCCGCTCACCACGAATGAAGCTTGGCTGCCGTTTGCAGCCGGGGAATTAAAGGTTTTTGTGGATGGGGCTTTGGTCGTTTAAGACGCTGGGGCGGCCAGCGCCGCTTCGAGGGCGTCGATGAACATCGCCGCCACATCAAAATCGGTCTGGTCAAAAATTTCCTGAAAGCAGGTCGGGCTGGTCACGTTGATCTCGGTGATGCAATCGCCGATGACGTCGATACCTGCCAGCAACAGGCCGCGCGCAGCCAGCACCGGACCGACAGCTTCGGCGATTTCACGGTCGCGCACTGACAGCGCTTGCGCCACGCCCAGACCACCGGCGGCCAAGTTTCCGCGCACCTCATTGCCTTGCGGAATGCGCGCCAGAGCAAAGGGCACGGGCTTGCCGCCAATCACCAGCACGCGTTTGTCACCCTTGACGATCTCAGGTAAGAACTTTTGCACCATGACGCTTTGTCCGCCGTCTTTGTTCAGCGTCTCGATGATGCTGCCCAAATTCATGCCATCGGCCTTGACCCGAAAAATACCGGTGCCGCCCATGCCATCGAGCGGCTTCAAGATGATGTCTTGGTGCTCGGCGTGAAAACGTTTGATGTCTTCGGCATCGCGCGTCACCAGCGTCGGGCCGATGAATTGCTGAAACGCCATGATGGCGAGTTTTTCAGGATGGTCGCGCAACGCGCTCGGTTTGTTGAAGACGCGTGCGCCTTCGCGTTCGGCTTGCTCCAGCAGGTGGGTGCTGTAGAAAAACTCGCTGTCAAACGGCGGGTCTTTGCGCATGATGATGCAGCCAAAGTCACGCAGCGCCTGCGGCCGTTCGTGGGGGTGCTGCTGCTTGGCGACAAACCAGTTTTGCGCGTCGCCGGTAAGGTGAATGTCACGCACAAAGGCCGTCACCGGCGTGCCGCGCTGCCACATGATGTCTTTGGTTTCGCAGGCGCTGATGGTGTGGCCGCGTCGCTGCGCTTCCCGCATCATGGCAAAGGTGGTGTCTTTGTAAATCTTGAAAGACTCCAGCGGATCGGCAACGAAAAGAATGTTCATAGTGGGGCTGAGGTTCGAAATAAAAGAAGACCTGTGCGAAAGCGCATCTTTGGATTTTCGCAGGTCGCCGAGTTTCCGGTTGAGTCAGTGGTGTGCGGCCTCACCTGCGAAAAGGTGAGCAGGTCAGCCCAACCCCTCAAACCCAAACCTCAAATCTCGATTTTTGAGCCCAGCTCCACCACCGAGTTGCTTGGCAGCCTCAAAAAGTCGGCTGCGCCACTGGCGTTGTGATGCATCTGCGCAAAAAGTTTTTCACGCCACGGTGCCATGCCGCCGCCAATGGTCGGAATGACGGTGTCACGCGACAAGAAGTAGCTGGTGCTCATGGGATCAAGCCCCCAGCCAGGGCTGTTGATGTTCATCAAGGCCTTGGGTAAATTGAGATCATTTTTAAAACCGTAATGAACCACCACTTGCCAGCAATGGTGGCCGAGGGATTCAATCTGCAGGCGTTTGTCCATGCCAATCCAAGGCACCTCATGGTTTTGCACGGTGACAAACAAATTTTTGGCGTGCAGCACTTTGTTGTGCTTGAGGTTGTGCAGCATGGCGTTTGGTACGGTGCCGCGTTCGGCCGTTAAAAACACCGCCGTGCCTTCAACGCGAACCGGTGGGCTGACAAATACGGACTCGAGAAAAGACGGCAAGTCCATGGCGTCAGCGCGCAACTTGTTGTTGAGGAGTTCCCGACCGTCCTTCCAAGTGATCATGAGCGTGAAGACGGCACCGCCAATGACCAGCGGGAACCAACCGCCGGCAAACAGCTTCATCAGATTCGATGCAAAGAACGCCACATCAACCACGAAGAAAACACCGGTGGCGGCCACGCACAGCCAGAGCGGGTATTTCCAAGCATGGCGAATCACGAAAAAGGTCAGGATGGTGGTGATCAGCATGTCCAGCGTGACCGCAATGCCGTAGGCTGCGGCTAAGTTGCTCGAGGACCGGAACATCACCACGGCCAACACGATGGTCACAAACAGGCCCCAGTTGACCATCGGCATGTAGATTTGGCCTGTGTCGCGCACGCTGGTGTGCTGGATGTTCAGGCGCGGTAAATAACCCAGCTGGATCACTTGCTTGGTGACGCTGAACGCACCGGTGATGAGCGCTTGCGAGGCGATCACGGTGGCCATGGTGGCCAGCAACACCAGCGGCAGCAAAGCCCACTCAGGGGCCATCAGGTAAAACGGATTTTTGACAGCGTCCGGGTTCTTCAGCAACAGGGCGCCCTGGCCAAAATAGTTCAGCGTGAGCGACGGCATGACGACCGAAAACCAAGCCAGCCGTATGGGTTTTTTACCAAAGTGCCCCAGGTCCGCATAGAGTGCCTCTGCGCCCGTGACGCACAACACCACGGCCCCCAAAATGATGAAAGTGGTGCCCGGGTTGGTCCACATGAACATCACCGCGTAATGCGGGCTGATGGCCGCGAGGATGGCCGGGTAGGTGATGATTTGCGAGATACCCAAGAGCGCCAGCACGGCAAACCAAACCAGTGTGATCGGGCCAAAAAATTTGCCAATACCGGCGGTGCCGCGCTTTTGGACGGCAAACAGGCCAAACAAAATAATCAACGTTGCCGGCACCACGTATTGCTTGAAGGCCGGTGAAATGATTTCCAAGCCTTCCACCGCCGACAGCACTGAAATCGCCGGTGTGATGACGCCATCACCATAAAAAAGCGCGGTGCCAAAGATGCCAATGATCAGCAACACGCGCCGCAATTCGGGTTTGTCTTTGACCGCTTGCGAAGCCAACGCCAGCATGGCCACCAGACCGCCTTCGCCATTGTTGTCGGCGCGTAGCACCAGCAAGACGTACTTGATCGAGACGATGACGGTCAGCGTCCAGAAGAAGATCGACAAGATGCCGTACACGTTGTCTGGGCTGAAGGCGACATGGCCTGAGCCAAAGACTTCTTTGACCGCATACAGAACGCTGGTGCCGATGTCGCCGTAGACGACACCGATGGCGCCTAAGGTCAGCGCCGTGAGGGAGGATTTGGAACTTGTCACAAAAAATTCCCTCGGCGCTAAGCAAGTCCATTTCTGGGGCTGGCTATACAGGAGGAATGGTTGCTGATGGGAGCACTATTTTGCGCTCTGGCAGAGCCCACTGGACTGAGGGGAAACCGCAGCCCGCTTAAAAAACTGAATTTTGTTGCACTGCAACAACTAGGGCGACTGGCCACGCCCATACTTCAGTCGTAGACCTCAGCGTCAGGGTCGGTGGCTTCCAACTCGTAACTGGCGGCCAGCATGGCCAGGCGGCCGATCACGCCGTACATGTAAAAGCGATTCGGGCTGCTGGAACCGGGTTTTTGACCCGGTTGTGGCAAACGGCCGCTGTCGGCAAAGGCCAGTGGTACAAAGCTGGCGCCTGGGGCATTCAGGTTTTCGTCAACGCCGCGCTCGGCATGAACGCGGTAAAAACCGCCAACCACATAGCGGTCCATCATGTAAACCACCGGTTCGGCTACAGCGTCGTTGACGCGCTCGTTGGTCAGCACACCCTCCTGGATGATGACTTCGGAAAGCGCTTGGCCGTCTTTGGTCACGCTCATTTTGGTTTTGCTCTTGCTGCTCAATGCGTCGAGGTCTTTGACGTCACGCACCGTCATGATGCCCATGCCATAAGTGCCGTTGTCGGCCTTGACGACGACAAACGGCTTCTCGTTGATGCCGTATTCTTTGTATTTGCGCTTGATCTTGGTCAGCAGCGCGTCGACGTTGGTGCGCAGGCAATCCATCCCCAAGTCTTCGTCGAAGTTGACTTCACCGCATTTTGCGTACATCGGGTTGATCAACCACGGGTCCATGCCGAGCAATTTACCAAAGCGTTTGGCGACTTCTTCATACGCTTGGAAGTGGCGCGACTTGCGGCGCACCGACCAGCCGGCGTGCAGCGGCGGCAGCAGGTATTGCTCGTGCAGGTCTTCCAGCATGCCTGGAATGCCGGTCGACAAATCGTTGTTCAGCAAGATTGTGCAAGGGTCAAAGTCTTTCAGCCCCAAGCGCCGGTCCGTGCGGATCAGCGGCTCAATGGTGATGGTCTCGCCGGTGGGCAAGTCCAGCGTGGTCGGGTCTTTGATTTCTGGGTCGAGCGAGCCAAAGCGCACGTTCAGCCCGGCTTGGTGGAAGATGCGCTTGAGCTGCAGCACGTTGGACAGGTAAAAACTGTTGCGCGTGTGGCTCTCAGGAACGATCAGCAGATTCTTCGCTTCAGGACAGATCTTTTCAATCGCTGCCATCGCCGCTTGCACGGCCAGCGGCAGCATTTCGGGCGTCAGGTTGTTCCAGCCGCCTGGGAACAGATTGGTGTCTACCGGTGCGAGTTTGAAACCTGCATTGCGGATGTCTACCGACGAGTAAAGCGGCGGCGTGTGCTCCATCCACTCCAGGCGAAACCAACGTTCAATGGCCGGCGTGGAGTCGAGGATGCGTTGCTCCAACTCGTTGATGGGGCCGTTCAAGGCGGTGATGAGGTGCGGGACCATGCGGTCACTTTCAGATGAGTTGTTGTTATCAGTGCAAAGCGATTAAGCTTTAATGACGCATTATGGCGGGGTAAGACCACAGTTCATTTGGGGGCATCCGGCCCGCTTGCAAGTGACGTCAACAGACCAAGAGCATTAGCCGCGCACTTCGCCTTCGCCCAGCACGATGTATTTCAGCGAGGTCAGGCCTTCGATACCCACCGGCCCACGGGCATGGAATTTATCCGTGCTGATGCCAATTTCGGCACCCAGCCCAAACTCAAAGCCATCCGCGAAGCGAGTACTCGCATTCACCATGACGCTTGCTGAATCGACCTCGCGTAAAAACCGTTGGGCGTGGCCATGGTCTCGCGTGATGATGGCGTCGGTGTGGTGGCTCGAATAGCGGTTGATGTGCGCGATCGCTTCATCGACGTCCGCCACCACTTTGATGCTGATGACGGGCGCCAGATATTCCTCGTACCAGTCTTGTTCGGTGGCCAGCGTCAAATGGGCCTTCGGCAAGGCGGCGCTCAGCAGGCTGAGGGCTTCGGCATCGCAGCGCATCTCGACTTCTTTGGCGGCGTAGATGGCGCCGATCTTCGGAAGAAAATCAGCCGCCACGGCGCGCGCCACCAGCAAGCTTTCCGTCGCATTGCAAGGGCTGTATTTCTGTGTTTTGGCGTTGTCGGCAATGTTGACGGCCATGGCGATGTCGCAAAAGTCGTCGACATAGACGTGGCAATTGCCGTCCAAGTGCTTGATGACCGGCACTTTGGCATCGCGACTGATGCGCTCGATCAAGCCCTTGCCGCCGCGCGGAATGATGACGTCGACATATTGCGGCATGGTGATCAGGTGGCCGACGGCATCGCGGTCGATGGTCGGCACAAGCTGCACGGCCTCGGCCGGTAAACCGGCTTGCACCAGCGCTTGGCGCACCAGCGCGGCCAGCGCTTTGTTCGACTCAATCGCCTCAGAGCCGCCACGCAAAATGCAGGCGTTGCCGCTCTTGATGGCCAGCGACGCAGCTTCAATCGTCACGTTCGGGCGGCTTTCGTAAATCATGCCAAAGACGCCGATGGGCACGCGCATCTGGCCGACGCGGATGCCGCTGGGTTGCTGTTTCATGCCGATGATCTCGCCGATCACGTCGGGCATGGCGGCGAGTTGTTCGCAGCCGACCGCGACGGTTTCCAAGGCGTCGGCGCTGAGTTTTAAGCGTTCCAGCATCGGCCCGTCCAAGCCGGCGGCGGCCGCGTGGTCAAGGTCGCGTTGGTTGGCTGTTTTCAGCGCTGCAAATTGCTCGCGCAACAGCCCGGCCAGCGTCAGCAAAGCCTGATTCTTCGAGGCGGTAGGCGCTTTGGCCATCAGGGCCGAGGCGGCTTTGGCTTTGGCGCCGAGGGCGTCCATCAGGCGAGCGACGTCGCCGTCGCGGGACAGTTCTTCAGGAGTGGCGGTCAAGATCATGGCTGTATTTTGCCGCAAGCGTCCACTTACCCGCAGCTTCCCAAATGGCCGCATTGCGTGCAGTACTCGCAGCCGTCTTTGCGAATCACGGCATGGGCGCCGCATTCGCCGCATTTGCGGCCGGCCATGACGGCGGGCGACATCACGTCAGCAACCGCGTCTGCAGGTGCTGCGGAGAGAACTTCGGCCTGGGTCGACCGGCTGCTGATGATGTTCTGCACGGCGTAGGCGATGGCCGCTACTTCTGAGTCGTGCCATAACGGCACTTGCGTGCCGTCAGCCTTGCGGTAAGTGCCCAAGCGCACGGGGCCACGGTCCCAAGCCACCTTGCGCATGTCACTGAGGGCGCGGTCCAGAAAGCCGCCGCGCGCGGCCAATGACAACAGCCGCATGCTGGAGGTGATCCATTGCTGTGACTCGCCGCTTTGACCGACCGGCATGAAGAATTCAATCGCGCGTTCGACATGGCCGCCATCCGTGGTGGCCAGCGGCATGAAGGAGACCAGCAGGTACAGCGTCTTGTGACCTTCTTGCGTCCAGTAGTCGACTTTCTCAGCCACAGCGGCCAAGGCGCCGGGTGGCCGGCGCTCGATCACGCTGCGCATCGGGTCGGCTGCGGGCAGACCGGGGGCGGTCACTTCTGGTTCCGAATGGACTTCCATGACCGAACCCAAAATGCTGTTGGGACGGTAAGTCGCCAAGCCCTTGAGTTGCGCCCGCCACGCTTGCAGGTACAGGTCTTTGAAATCCGCGTAAGGGTAGTCAGCCGGCACGTTGACCGTTTTGGAAATGGCGGTGTCGACGAAGGGCTGCACGCTTTGCATCATGGCGATGTGGTCTGCTGCCTTCATCTCCAGCGCTGAGACAAAGTAATCCGGCAACTTTGTCACGTCGCCCCCGAGTTCCCGGTAAAGGCGCCAAGCGTGGTCTTCCACGGCGTAGTTGGTGGTGCTGCCGTCGGCCTCGCGTTTTTTGCGCCGGTACATCCACGAAAAAGCCGGTTCGATGCCGTTCGATGCGTTGTCGGCGAAGGCCAAGCTGACGGTGCCGGTCGGTGCGATCGACAGCAAGTGGCTGTTGCGAATACCGTGTTTGCGAATGTCTGCTTGCAGAGACTTGGGCAGGCGGCTGGCGAAGGTGCCCGTGGCCAAGTAGCCGTCGGCGTCAAAGCGCGGAAAGCCGCCTTTTTCGCGTGCCAGCGCGATCGATGCCGCGTAGGCCGCCGTCATCATGTGCTCAGCGATGAGGGCGGCTTGGGCGCGGCCCTCGGCGCTGTCATAGCGCAGACACAGCATCGTCAGCGCATTGCCCAAGCCCGTGAAGCCGACGCCGATGCGGCGCTTGGCGGCTGACTCTTCGCGTTGTTGCGGCAGCGGCCAGAAAGTCAGGTCAAGCACGTTGTCGAGCGCACGAACCTGTGTCGCAACAGAGGCCTCAAACGCCTTGAAGTCAAAAACCGCTGTGCCGCCAAAACCGAAGGGATGACGCACAAAACGCGTCAGGATGATGGGCCCCAAATCGCAACAGCCGTAAGGCGGCAGCGGTTGCTCGCCGCAGGGGTTGGTGGCGCTGATGGACTCGCAGTAGCGCAGGTTGTTGTCTTGGTTGATGTGTTCCAGAAACAAGATACCGGGTTCGGCAAAGTCGTAGGCCGACTGCATCACGGTGTCCCAGAGTTCGCGCGCAGCAAACGTTCGGTAAACCCACAGCCCGTCAGGGCGCTGAAAGCCGCCGTCCGCCAAGATGGCAGCGCCTGGCGCGGCTTTGTGCACCAACTCCCACGGCTGGTCGTCCAGCAGCGCTTGCATGAAGGCGTCGCTCATGCCGACCGACACATTGAAGTTGTTCCAGCGGCCGGGCGTGCGTTTGGCTGTGATGAACTCCAGCACGTCCGGGTGGTCTATGCGCAGCACGCCCATTTGCGCACCGCGCCGTGCGCCGGCGCTTTCTACGGTGGCGCAGGACTGGTCAAACACATTGATGTAGCTGCACGGACCCGAGGCCATCGAGGCCGTGCCTTTGACATCCGCGCCACGCGGGCGAATGCGTGAAAAATCATAGCCGACACCGCCGCCGCGGCGCATGGTTTCGGCAGCTTCGCGCAGCGCCTCGTAAATGCCGGGGTAACCCTCGTCATCTAGGCCTTGAATACAGTCGCCGACTGGCTGCACAAAGCAGTTGATTAGCGTCGCTTGGATTTTTGTGCCGGCCGCGCTCATGATACGGCCAGCGCCAATCGCGCCCGCATGCAGGTTGGCTAAAAACAGCGCTTCGTGGTGCGCACGTTGGGCTTCTGGTTCGACCGATGCCAGCGCGTGTGCGACGCGCCGGTAGACGTCTTCTGCGCTGGTTTCACCGGCTTTGAGGTACTTCTCGCGCAGGACATCCTGGCTGATCGGCTGGGTTGATGTGAAATCTTGTGGGCGTGATGCAGTCATCACCCAAGCTTAACGGGGCTGGCAGGACGTCACCTTGTTGTGCATCAAAGACCTGTATTTTTCAGTCTTCGACCCGCCATACTCGCGGTGGGCTAGCGCCGTCCACTCGTCGAGCCAGACCGGGGTTGCGCTGATGCCGGCGCGCATTGCGCGCACAGCAGACTGGCCAGTCGGTGCAGCGCTTGCCAGCCGTCGGCCGGCCAGTCAGGTTGCTTGAGACCTTTGACGATGCCGTCCACCTTGTGGGCGGCTTGCAGTAGGTTGGCCAGTGCGGCGTCGTCTATTTGCGGCAGCACCCGTTCAAAGAGTTTTTCTTTGGCGCCCCAGACGCGGTTTTCGCGCAGCGCCATCGGCATGGGCCGGCCGGCGGCCATGGCGTCTTTGACGCGCTTCAGGCTGCGGATGTCTTCGGCCAGTGCCCAGTGCACCAGCACCTCGGCTTCGCCTTCGGATTGCAGGCCGTCGAGCATGCGCGCCACGCGCACGCCTTGACCGGCGAGCACCGCTTCAGAGAGTTTGAAGACGTCGTAGCGGGCGACATTCAGCACGGCGTTTTCGACTTGCTCAAAACTCAGCACCGATGGTTGGCGTGGATTCAAGGTCGGGTAGAGCAGGGCGAGTTTTTGAATTTCCTGATGCGCTGCCAATAGATTGCCTTCGACCCGGTCGGCAAAAAACTGCAGCGTGCGCTGGCCTTCCTCGCCGGGTGCGACTTGCAAGCTGTGCTGCTGCATCCGCTGAGCGATCCAGGTCGGCAGCATACGGCGGTCGATCGGGTCGAACTTGATGCTGACGCCATAACTTTCCAACGCACCAAACCAAGCACCCTTGGCGGTCGCGCTGTCGAGTCGGGGCAGCAGCACCAGCGTCAAGGTGGTGTCGTCGCCTTGCGCCCGCTCGGCTATTTGCTGCAGCGCGACTGAGCCGTCTTTGCCGGGCTTGCCACTGGGGACGCGGATTTCAACGATCTGCTTGTCGGCAAACAAGCTCAGCGAGCCGCCGCTGGCGAGCACTTCGCTCCAGTCAAAATGCGCGCCAAACACGGTGTGCACCGTGCGTTCGGTGTAACCCTGCGCACGTGCGAAGGCGCGCAGCGCATCGGCGCATTCTTGCACCAGCAAGGGCTCGTCGCCGTGCAGGACATACAGGCTTTTCAGCCCGCGTTGGAGGTGGTCGGTGAGTTGCGCGCTGGCCAGTTGCATGGTGTTTTACAGCGCAGGTACGGAAGCCAGACGCCGCATGATTTGCTGGACGATGTCACTTTGCATGTCGCGATAAAGCAGCGCTTCCTCCGCTTCCTTGGCCAACACCGCAGACTCGTTGAAGCTGATGTCGCGCTGCTGCTCCAAATCAGCCTGGGGAATGAGCTCCTTGCCTTGGGGCGTGCGCAATTTGAATGAGAAGAGCAGGCGCAACTTGAATTCACGCACCAGCCCCGCTGCGTTGATCGCGAGGACGACTTTTTGGCGCTGGTCAAACAGGGGATCCAAAATCACGTCCGACGTCATCATTTGCTGCGGGTCTGTGACAAGCAGCAGATTGTTGGACGCTAGAACGCGTTTGAGTTGGTTGCCCAAGAGCGAGCCTTCCGCCGTGTTGACGTAGATCGACTTGAAAGCGAAGTTAGGTGCAGCACGCAGCTTGAAGCCACAGCCCGCCGTGGCCAGCAAGACGCTGGCGCCTGCCGCTGATGCGGACAGCAATAAATGACGACGTTGCATGACGTTCCCGTTCGTTCAGATGACGATGTTGATGAGCCGACCGGGCACGACGATCACTTTTTTGGCTGCAGCGCCATTGGCCGCGCGCACAAAGGCTTCAGAGGCCAGCGCGGCGGCTTCAATGGCCACTTTGTCAGCGCTCGCTGGCACGGTGACCGAACCCCGCAGCTTGCCATTGACTTGCAGCATGAGTTCGATCTCGTCTTGCTGCAACGCGCTGTCGTCGATCTCGGGCCAGGCGGCGTCGAGCAGGTCGCCGTGTTGTTCAGCGTAGCCGAGGTCGGCCCACAAACCGTGCGCAATGTGCGGCGTGGCCGGGTACAGGCAGCGGAGCAAAATACCGAAGCCTTCGCGCAGCGCAGCCAGCGATGCTGTGTTGACCTCGCCCTTGAAGTCTTCCAGCGCGTTCAGCATCTTCATGCCGCCCGAGACCACGGTGTTGTATTGCATGCGCTGGTAGTCGTAGTCGACTTGCTTGAGCACGGTGAAAACTTCGCGGCGCAACGTCTTGGTGTCTTTGTCTTGAACCACCGAAGAAGCCTCGTCCGCAGACATGGCAGAGAGTTTGACGCCAAAGTTCCAGACGCGGCGCAAGAAACGGTAAGAGCCTTCAACGCCAGCGTCATTCCACTCCAGTGTGGCTTCCGGTGGCGCGGTGAACATGGTGTACAGGCGCGCGGTGTCGGCACCGTACTTGCCGATCAGGTCTTGCGGGTCAACGCCGTTGTTCTTGCTCTTGCTCATGGTGCCCACGCCTTCGTAGGTGATGAGCGTGCCGGCGGGCAGCGTGCCCTTGGCTTCTTTGAGCTTGGCGCCGATGACTTTACCGGTGGCGTCATGCAGATCTTCGACCTCTTGCGGCCAGAAGTATTCGATGCCGCCTTTGTCTGACTTGCGCGAGTAAATGTGGTTCAGCACCATGCCCTGCGTCAGCAGCTTGGTGAAGGGTTCGTCAATCTTGACCAAGCCCAGGTCGCGCATGACCTTGGTCCAAAAGCGCGCATACAAAAGGTGAAGAATGGCGTGTTCAATACCGCCGATGTATTGGTCCATTCCGCTGCCGCCGGTGGCCAACGATGGGTCGCGCATCCAGTAGTCGGTGCCGGCAGCGACCATCTGTTGATCGTTTTTTGGGTCGCAATAGCGCATGAAATACCACGACGAATCGACAAAGGTGTCCATCGTGTCGGTTTCGCGCCGTGCCGGCTGGCCACACACAGGACACACCACGCCGGCATGAAAGCCCTCGTGCTTGACCAGCGGATTGCCAGAACCATCCGGCACACAGTCCTGCGGCAAGATAACAGGCAGGTCTTTTTCAGGCACCGGCACAGCACCATGGTCAGCGCAATGAATGATCGGAATTGGCGTGCCCCAGTAACGCTGACGACTCACGCCCCAGTCACGCAAACGCCAAGTAGTTTTTTTCTCGCCCAGGCCTTTCGCTGCCAGCGCAGCTGCCACCGCATCAACGCAAGGCTTGAAAGCCAAACCGTCAAACGGCCCCGAATGAACCGCAATGCCAGCACCCTTTTCAGCGTACCAATCGTGCCAAACAGCAGTGTCGAACACCCGCAAGGACTCCACAAATGACACCACAGGCTTGATCACCAGCGAATACTTCAAGGCAAACGCAAAGTCGCGCTCATCATGCGCTGGCACACCCATCACCGCGCCATCGCCATACGACATCAGCACATAGTTGCCGACCCACACCTCGACCTGCTCACCCGTCAACGGATGCGCCACAAAAAGGCCCGTCGGCATGCCTTTTTTCTCTTGCGTGGCGAGCTCCGCTTCCGTCGTGCCGCCCGACTTGCACTCTTCCAAAAAAGCCGCCAATTTGGGCTGCGTCGCCGCCGCATGCAAGGCCAGTGGATGCTCAGGCGCCACCGCGCAAAACGTCACGCCCATGATGGTGTCCGGACGCGTCGTGAAGACATACATCTTGCCGTCGGTCAGCAACGCGCCAGCCGCATCACGTATGTCGTGCGTGAACGCAAAACGCACGCCTTCGCTCTTGCCGATCCAGTTCTCTTGCATCAAGCGCACGCGCTCTGGCCAGCCCGACAGCGTGGCCTTGTCGTTGCCGACCTGCACGTGGTCCAGCAGTTCTTGCGCGTAGTCAGTGATCTTCAAGTAGTAGCCAGGAATCTCGCGTTTCTCAACCACCGCGCCGGTGCGCCAGCCCTTGCCGTCGATCACTTGCTCATTGGCCAGCACGGTCATGTCGACCGGGTCCCAGTTGACGACTTGCGTCTTGCGGTAGGCGATGCCTTTGTCGAGCATCTTCAAAAACAGCCACTGGTTCCACTTGTAATACGTCGGGTCACAGGTGGCGATTTCGCGGCTCCAGTCGACCGCCAAGCCCATCGCTTGCATCTGCTTCTTCATGTAAGCGATGTTGTCGTAGGTCCACTGAGCTGGCGGCACCTTGTTTTTCAGCGCGGCGTTTTCAGCCGGCAAACCAAAAGCGTCCCAGCCCATCGGCATCAGCACGTTGTAGCCCTTCATGCGCAGGTAGCGCGTGAGCATGTCGTTGATGGTGTAGTTGCGCACGTGGCCCATGTGCAGCTTGCCGCTGGGGTAGGGCAGCATGGAGCAGGCGTAGTACTTGCCCTTGGGCTTTTTGCCGGTGGTGTCTTCGGTGACGCGGTAGGCATCGACGGCAGTCCATTGGGCTTGAGCGTTGCGCTCGACGTCGAGGTGCTGGTATTTGTCTTGCATGAGAAGCCGGGTAAGTCAGAGGAAGCGGATGAGGCGGTTGAAGCGGAAGTAGCGCTGATTTTAGGTCTTGCGCTGGCGGGCGGTTGGCGCCGGTCAGGGGCTGGCTGCTTTGGCTGATCCTGTGGGCGCTGAGGGAGCGTCGGTGACAAAGCCGATGCGCGTCAGCCCAGCTTTTTGAGCCACGCCCAGTACTTCAACGACCTTGCCATAAGGCGCGTTCTCGTCGGCGCGCAGCTGCACTTCGGTGTCGGGTTGCAGGGCGGCGGTGCGCGCCAAGCTTTGACTGAGTTCATTGAGTGGCACGGGCCGGTTGTCTAGGTACGCTTGACCGGCGCGGTCGACCACCAGCGAGACACTGGGTGTTGCATCTGTCGTGGACGCAGCGTCTGTCTTCGGCAGTTCCAGTTTGACTGACGAGGCCAACAGCGGCGCGGTCAAAATGAAGATAACCACCAGCACCAACATCACATCGACCAGCGGCGTGACGTTGATGGCGCTCATGGGCTCGGTGCCTTGGCTGCGTTCGAGTCGGCCAAACATCAGGCGGTACCGTTGCTGGTGCTGGTGAGAGGCTCGGGCGCTGTCAGCAGCAGTTCACGCAGGTCGCGGGCAAAGCCTTCGAGGTCGGCCTCAATGCGGTTGACGCTGCGGCCGAGGACGTTATAGGCCAGCACCGCCGGAATGGCCACGGCCAAACCGGCGGCGGTCATGATCAGGGCTTCGCCGACAGGGCCGGAAATCCGGTCGATGGTGATTTGTCCTGCAGCGCTCATGCCAACCAGTGCGTGGTAAATGCCCCAGACCGTACCGAGCAAGCCGACAAAAGGTGCGGTGGCACCGACAGTGGCCAGCAGCACTTGGCCGAACTGCAGTTTGTGCAACACGCTGTGTAGGGCATCGCGTAAAACGCGGGTGAGTTGCTGGCGGCGGTCGCCAGTCGTTGCCAGCGTGCCTGCGCCGTCTGCGCGGGTGGCTGCTATCAAGGGCCAGACCATGGCGTCTCTGTCAAAGGCTTTGACCCGCTGATCGGCGTCTGCCATGGAGGCGGATTGCCAGAAGGCGGCAGTGCTGCGCTTAACGTCGCCGGCTGCACGTTGCAGCAGCCAGCTTTTCCAGAGAATCACGACCCAGCTGCTGACGGACATCAAGAGCAGCAGCGCGGCCACCAGCCGGCTGACGGCATCGCCCTGCAGCACTGTGTCCAGCGCGGTCATTTCAAATTCAACACATCAAACATGTCGAACAAGCCTTGCTGCTTGCCCGCTAAAAAGCGGGCGGCGCGCAAGCTGCCTTGGGCGTAAGTGGCCCGGCTCGATGACTTGTGGGTGATCTCGATGCGCTCGCCGGTGCCGGCAAACAGCACCGTGTGGTCGCCAACGATGTCGCCACCGCGGATGGTGGCGAAGCCGATGCTAGACGGGTCGCGCTCGCCGGTGACGCCTTCTCGCGCATAGACGGCGCAGTCTTTCAGGTCGCGCCCCAGTGCGTCGGCAATGACCTCGCCCATCTTCAGGGCGGTGCCCGAAGGCGCATCGATTTTGTGGCGGTGATGCGCCTCGATGATCTCGATGTCGTAGCCGGTGGACAGTGCCTTGGCGGCCATCTCCAGCAATTTGAGGGTGACGTTGACGCCGACGCTCATGTTGGGCGCCATGACGATCGCGATGTCTTTGGCAATGTCCGCGATCTCGGCTTTTTGGGCTTCGCTGAAGCCGGTGGTACCAATGACAGCATTGACGCCCAGTTGGCGGCAGATCTGCAGATGCGCCAGCGTTCCTTCGGGGCGTGTGAAGTCGATCAGCACGTTGGCGCCGGTCAGCCCCAAGCGCAGGTCTGCGGAGATGCGGATGCCGGTGTGCTGTCCGGCGAAGGCTGCGGCATCGAGGCCGATGGCCGGACTGTCCGCACGGTCTAGCGCGCCGGAGAGTTGGAGGTCGTCAGCCGCACTGACAGCTTCGACCAGCATTTGACCCATGCGACCGGTCGCGCCAGCAATGGCAATGTGCAGCGGCTGTGGCGCTGCGCCCGTCACGGCCGCGCTCACTGGCGTGGGCTTTCAAGAGGCGGGTAGCTGGCGACGGGGGGCTGGGCCCGGCTGGCTTCAGCTGCGGGCGTCGTCGCAGGCATCTTTTTGGCAGCCGCTTCAAGCTGGGCCGGCGTGGCTTCGAGTGGGGGCACCTTGCCGAGTTTGCGGCGCTGGTCCATTTGAGCAATGAACTCGGTTTCGCTGGGCATCGCGTCACCGCTGAAGGTGTCGAGCAAGTCGCCCTTGAAAAACACGGAGTAACTGAAGGCTTGTGCCGGCACGCCTTGGCGGCGCAGTGAGAACACGTAGTCCCAGCGATCGGCGTGAAAAACGCTGGCCAGCAGTGGCGTGCCCAACACATTGCGCACGTCGTTGCGGCTCATGCCGGCGCGCAACTGCCCGACTTGTTCGCTCGAAATGAAGTTGCCCTGAACCACGTCGACACGGTAAGGCGTGAGCCAGCTGGTGGGGTTGAAAACACTGGCGCTCGATCGGGGTGCCGAGGTGCTGCTGCCAGCGCAAGCTGTCAGCATCGCGCATGCTGTGACAATCAGGCCGACCAAAATGGGGGAGCGGTGTTTTACAAACATGAAATGAAGTGTGACGATATGATGGATCATTGTAGCGGCTGGGTGCAGTTTGTCATTGGGCGCGACGCCTTCTTCATCCCCTGAGAATACCCCTGAGAAAATCCATGAGCAACATTGATGAGTTAAAGAGTACTGGCCTCAAGGCGACGCTGCCGCGACTGAAAATCCTCGAGATTTTTCAGGCTGGAAAGCAGCGCCACATGACGGCCGAAGATGTCTTTCGGGTGCTACTGGAAGATCGGTCTGACATTGGCTTGGCCACGGTTTATCGGGTGCTGACACAGTTTGAGCAAGCCGGCTTGTTGAATCGCAGTAACTTTGAGTCGGGCAAGGCCGTTTACGAGATCAATGAAGGCCAGCACCACGACCATTTGGTGTGTCTGGACTGCGGCAAAGTGGAAGAGTTTTACGATGCCGAAATTGAGCGCCGGCAACATGATGTCGCGCAGGTCAAAGGCTTCAAGATTGCGGACCATTCGCTGTCCATTTATGCCAACTGCACCAAAACTGAGTGCCCACACCGTCCCGTCTCAATGCGCCATCACGCTTGATCCGTGACTTGGCGGCAGGGGTTTATGCGCTCTCAGTCGCCGCGTTCCATGGCCTTGCGGTGTCGCTCCACAAAATCTTCATAGGTATTGACCCCCCGCAACTGCAAGATAGCGTTGCGCACTGCGGCTTCGACCAGCACCGCGATGTTGCGGCCGGCTTCGACTTGGATGATCACTTTACGCACAGGAATGCCAAGCAAGTCTTGCGTCAGCGGTTCGTATGGAATGCGCTCGTATTCGCGCTCCAGCGTTTCACGGCGGACCAGATGCACGATGAGTTTGAGGCGGAGTTTGCGGCGCACCGCGGTCTCACCAAAAATCGCCTTGATGTCGAGCAGACCGATGCCGCGCACTTCGAGCAGGTTTTGCAGCAGCTCCGGGCAGCGGCCCTCGATCGTCGTTTGGTTGATGCGAAACAGGTCGACCGCGTCATCAGCCACCAAGCCATGGCCGCGTGAAATCAGTTCAAGTCCGAGCTCGCTTTTACCCAGGCCGGATTCGCCGGTGATCATCACGCCCATACCCAGAATGTCCATGAACACGCCGTGCATCGAGGTCCGGTCCGCAAAGTGCTTAGACAGGTAAGCGCGCAACACGTCGATCACGAAGGCGGCAGATTCCGACGTGGCGAACATCGGCAGCTGCCCGCGTTCGCACATGGAAATCAAGGTGTCAGGCGCGGTCTGGCCATCGGCCACGACCATCACCGGTGGCTCAAGCGTGATGATGCGCGAGATACGGCGTGCGCAGTCTTCCTTGCTGCTCTTGCTGAGGTAAGCGACTTCGCGTTCGCCGAGAATCTGTACCCGGTACGGGTGGATGTAATTCAGGTAGCCGACGAGGTCGGCACCCGAGCGGGCAGCTCGAACGGCCACTTCGTCGAAGCGTCGATCCGAGGCTCCAAGCCCAGCAACCCACTGCCATTTCAGGGCGGCGCGGTGATCCTCGAAAAGGGCTTCAGCGCTGATAACGGTGGGTTTCATGCGGCTGCGGCGGAGTTCAAGGCTGCGTGTGGCTTGAATGCCAGAGGGCGATCAGCTGGTGCAAGTCGGCGGCTGAGCTGCTGAGTTTGAGCTGCTCACGCAGTCCGCTGTCACTCAACAGCTCGGCAATTTCTGACAAAATTTCTAAATGTTTCTGCGTTGCCGCCTCCGGTACCAATAGAAAAATCAGCAACCGAACGGCTTGCTCGTCAGGGGCATCAAAGCCAATCGGAACGGCCAATTGGAAAACTGCCGCCAGCGGTGCTTTCAAGCCTTTGATGCGACCGTGCGGTATGGCAACGCCGTGGCCCAAGCCGGTAGAGCCGAGTCGTTCACGGGCAAATAGGCTGTCCGTGACGAGGGCGCGGTTCAGCCCATGCAGGTTTTCAAAAAGCAGACCGGCTTCTTCGAACGCGCGCTTTTTGCTGGTGGCTTCAAGGCCGACCAGAATTTGGGCAGGAGGGAGTATTTGCGAAAGACGATTCATAACGATCTTCAAGTCGCCGAATTATGCACTTGCCCGGGCCACCACGAGCACCAGCGCATAAAAAAGCCGCCAGGAGGGTATGGCGGCTTAGGGAGACCGGCTGCTTCAAGAGCGCCGGTGCGGCAAGAAAAACGCTGAACGCTATTCTTGATATTTGGCCGAGACGTGATGGTGGTCTTGGGTTTTATCCTTGTGGCGACCGACTTGGCGGTCCAGTTTGTCCGCCAAGTCATCGACCGCTGCATAGAGGTCGGCGTGGGAACTTTCAGCGAAAAGGTCGCGACCTTTGACGTGCACATTGCATTCAGCGCGTTGTCGCAATTCTTTCTCTTTCATGTTGTCAACAGTCAAGAGGACTTTGATGTCGACCACCTGGTCAAAATGGCGGGCAATTCGATCGAGTTTCGTGGTCACATAACCGCGCAGAGCGGGGGTGACTTCAAGGTGGTGGCCGCTGATCGTCAAGTTCATAAAAGACTCCTTTTCCACTGGGAAGGGGTTTTAGAAGAGCCAGCAGAACGTGGGGTTCTGATGGCTTGGGGAACTTCGCTCGCGAAATAACTATGCGCCTGAAGGCGGGTAATTGCAATCTTGCGATGCAACAATTCGCAGCCCTTGTTGTCGCGCTTTTGGGATGAGCGATCAGGCCATCAATAACGGCCTCAAATTAAGTGTATTTATAGGTTATAAATTTATATTTTGTAATTTTTTTAATATTCTTTATTGGTGTCGCGCTGGGGTGTATTTTTTATGCGCTGATGAGTGGGGTCGTCCGATGTGTTGGCTGCGCCTGGCGAGACTTGAGGTCATTCAAATTTCAAACAGCGCCGCTTCAAAGCTTGTGTTGGGCGGCTCCGGTGCCATAATCGCCGCCATGTTTCATGACGGAGAAATCCTTGGAAAGCAGTCCTAGTTGCTAGCTTTCAATCCCGCAGACTGAAGACTGCGCCGGGGTTGAAAGCGATGCACATCCACCAACCCCTCGCCTCGTGCGGCCTTGACTTGGCCTGTGCGCGTCCACCCTTGAATCTCCACGGGAGTCCGTCATGATCAATATTTTCACGCTCGTCAACGGGCGTCTCTTCCAGGAAGAGATCGAATCCTTGGAAGAGTTGTCGAAGTTCAATCCGATTTGGGTCGACTTGGAGTCCCCAACGCCTGAAGAGAAATACTGGATCAAGCAGTACTACGGCCAGTCCATTCCGGACAACGTGATGGATGAGGACATTGAAGAGTCCGCCCGTTTTTACGAAGAAGACAACGGCGAGTTGCACATCCGTTCTGACTTTTTGATTGCCGATGCGGATGAGCCGCGGACAGTCCGTGTCGCGTTCATCTTGAACCTTGTCAACGACGATCTGAAAAACAAGGGCGTGCTGTTTTCGATTCATGATGAAGACGTGCCGGTGTTTCGGTTGCTGCGCATGCGGGCTCGCCGCGCGCTTGGCCTGATTGACGACGCCAAAGAGGTTTTGCTCAAACTGTTTGACGCCGATGCCGAGTATTCGGCCGATACGCTTGAGGGTATTTATGTTGATCTGGAAAAAGTCAGCGCCAAGGTGTTGTCTGGCGACCTGACCGACGTGATGGCCGGCGAGGTGCTGGGGGCGATCGCCCGGCATGAAGACTTGAGCGGCCGGATTCGCCGCAACATGATGGACACCCGGCGTGCGGTGAGCTTCATGATGCGCAGCAAGATGCTCAATGCCGAGCAGTTTGAAGAAGCCCGACAGATTTTGCGCGATATCGATTCGCTCGACTCACACACGGCTTTTTTGTTCGACAAGATCAACTTCTTGATGGATGCGACCGTGGGTTTCATCAACATCAACCAGAACAAGATCATCAAGATTTTCTCGGTCGCCAGTGTCGCGTTGCTGCCGCCGACTTTGATCGCCAGTTCTTACGGCATGAACTTCAAGTTCATGCCGGAGCTGGACTGGTCGCTGGGTTATCCGTACGCGCTGGGCTTGATGGTGGCCAGCGCTTTGGTGCCGATGTTGTACTTTCGCCGGCGCGGTTGGCTTAAATAAGCAGACGCGGCCGCTGTTGTGTCAGGTGGGCGCAGGCAGTGACTGCAGCAGTTCACCCATGATGCGCTGCGCATAAAGGCTCGCCACCTCGGCCACAAATGTAGAAAAGTCGATGTGCGCCGAGTTATCGGCGCGGTCCGATATGGTCCGCATGGCCGCAAACGCCACGCCATAGTCAGCGCACACTTGGGCCACGGCAGCCCCTTCCATTTCGACCGCTAGAGCGGCGTGCCCAGCGCCTTCCAGGGCTGCTTGCAAACGACTGGATTCGTCGGCGCTGGAGACAAAACGATCGCCGCTGGCGATCAGCCCTAGATGCACTTGTGCCCCAGCCACGATCGGTGATGTTGTGTCTGGCGCTGTCGTCAGCGCACGGCCGGCCGCCAACGCCAGCAAGGCCGTGAGGCTGGGATCACAGGGAAAACGGGAGCGGCCATACAGCGGCACTTCGTAGCGCGGAAACAGGGGCGACACGTCGAGGTCGTGCTGAATGAAGTCGTGCGCTACCACCACGTCACCCACCTTCACGCCCTGCGCCAAGCCGCCGGCCACACCGGTGAAGAGCATCCGGCTGACACCAAAGTGGCCGATCAAAACGGCTGCGGTCAAGGTCGCGGAGACCTTGCCAATGCGGGAAAGACCCAGTGCCACCGGCTGACCATGCAACTGTCCAAGCCAAAAATCACGACCGGCCACAGTCTGTTTTTGCGCACCCACAAGTTGTTCGAGCAGACCTTGTTGTTCTTCTGGCAATGCGCTCAAGATGGCGGTTAGCGAAGGTCGGGTTGCGGCGTTCATTTTTGGCCGCGTAATTCGCGGCGCAGAATTTTTCCGACGGGCGTCTTCGGCAGCTCAGTCCTGAACTCGATCACTTTCGGCAGCTTGTAGCCGGCGAGGTTGGCTTTACAGAAATCGCGCACTTGGGCTTCCGTCAATTCGGGATGGCGTTTGACGATCACCAGCTTGACGGCTTCGCTGGTTTTCTCGTCGGGCATGCCGATGCAGGCGCATTCAAGCACGCCATGCAGCTCGCTCAACACGTCTTCGATCTCGTTCGGATAGACGTTGAAACCACTGACGAGAATCATGTCTTTTTTGCGGTCGATGATCTTGAAAAAACCATTTTTATCGACGATGCCGATGTCGCCCGATTTGAAGTAACCGTCAGCGGTCATGACCTTGGCTGTTTCATCCGGACGCTGCCAATAACCGGCCATGACTTGCGGGCCCTTGATGGCGATTTCGCCGGGCTCACCGAGTGGCACTTCCTGCCCGGCGTCGTCTAGCAGTTTGAACCATGTGCCGGGAATCGGAACGCCAACGGTGCCGGTGAAGTGGCGGCTGGTGGTCGGGTTGCAGCTGGCGGAGGGCGAGGTTTCCGACAGGCCGTAACCTTCACAGATCGGGCAGCCGGTTTTATCGAGCCACAGCTTGGCCACGGCGCTCTGCACAGCCATGCCGCCGCCCAAAGATACTTTCAGATGTGACCAGTCCACCAAGTTGAAGTCTGGGTGGTTGGCCAAGCCGTTGAACAGTGTGTTGACGGCAGGGAAAATATGCACTTCGTGCTTGGCCAACTCTTTGAGTACCGCCGGTAAGTCGCGCGGATTCGGAATCAAGATATTTTTGGCGCCGGTGCGCAGGCACAGCATCATGTTCACCGTGAAAGCGAAGATGTGATACAGCGGCAAGGCGCACACATAGACGGCTTGCGTGTTGGTCGGCAAACTGGCCATAGCGGGTGCGTTCCAGGCTTCTGACTGCAGCAGGTTGGCGATGACATTGCGGTGCAACAGCACGGCGCCTTTAGAGATGCCGGTGGTGCCACCGGTGTACTGCAACACGGCCACGTCATCGGGCGTCAATTGAGGTGGCACCAGCTTGGCCCGGCTACCTTGCGCGATGGCGACATTGAAGCGCACGGCCGATGGCAAGTTGAACTCTGGCACCATTTTTTTGACATGGCGCACCACCCAGTTGACGAGCGTGCCCTTCAACAAACCGAGCTGGTCACCCATGGCGCACAGCACCACCTGCTTGACCGGCGTGTTGGCGATGCATTCTTCCAGCGTGTTGGCGAAATTCTCGATGATGACGATGGCCTTGGCGCCTGAGTCTTTGAGTTGATATTCAAGTTCACGCGGCGTGTACAACGGGTTGACGTTGACCACCACATAGCCGGCGCGCAAGATGGCCGCCACGGTCACGGGGTATTGCGGGCAGTTCGGCATCATGATGGCGATGCGATCACCCTGGGTCAGGCCCAAGCTTTGCAGGTAAGCAGCCAGAGATTGCGACAGCTTGTCGGTTTGGCCGAAGGTGACATCTTGGCCCATGAAGCTGTAAGCCACGCGGTCGGCGTAGTGGGCAAAGCTCTCTTCCATCAGCGCGACCAACGAGGCGTACTGGGTGGTGTCGATGTCGGCGGGAACGCCTTCCGGGTAAGCCTTTAGCCAAGGACGAACGGTGTCGAATGCTGTCATTTTTTCTCCTCCGTTGATGCTCAAAGTGCAGCGCTCCGAGTCTCGGGGCACGCCCTCTTCGGGGCTTTCTGCTGGTCGTGAAAACGGGCGGTAGTGCCGCCCGTTTGTCTTATTCGATGGCCTTGCCCATGTCCTCAATGATCTTCTTGGCATCGCCAAACACCATCATGGTCTTGTCCATGTAAAAGAGCTCGTTGTCGAGGCCAGCGTAACCGGCCGCCATCGAGCGCTTGTTGACGATCACGGTTTTGGCCTTGTAGGCCTCGAGAATCGGCATGCCGTAAATCGCGCTGCCTTTGACGTGGGCAGCAGGGTTCACCACGTCGTTGGCGCCCAGAATGATGGCGACGTCCGCTTGGCCAAATTCAGCGTTGATGTCTTCCATTTCGTGCACTTGGTCGTAAGGCACTTCGGCTTCTGCCAGCAATACATTCATGTGACCCGGCATGCGACCGGCCACCGGGTGAATCGCGTACTTGACGCTGATGCCGCGGTCGGTGAGCTTTTGCGCGAGTTCCTTGACAGAGTGCTGCGCACGGGCCACGGCCAAGCCGTAGCCGGGCACGATGATGACGGATTCGGCGTTGCTCAAAATGAAGGCAGCGTCGTCGGCTGAGCCGGACTTGACGTTGCGCTGCTCAGCGGAACCCACCACGGCCGTGCCGGCGTCACCGCCAAAGCCACCCAGAATCACATTGAAGAACGAGCGGTTCATCGCCTTGCACATGATGTACGAGAGGATGGCGCCGGACGAGCCGACCAGTGAGCCGGCGACGATCAGCATGGCGTTGTTCAGCGAAAAACCGATACCGGCTGCAGCCCAGCCGGAGTAGCTGTTCAGCATCGAAACCACGACCGGCATGTCTGCGCCGCCAATTGGGATGATGATCAACACGCCCAGCACGAAGGACAGCGCGAGCATGGCAAAAAACGCGTTCCAGCTGCCGGTGAAGGTGAAGACCAAACCGAGGCCCAAGGTCGCCAAACCCAGCACCAAGTTCAACTTGTGCTGGCCTGTGAAGGACACCGGTGCGCCTTGGAACAAACGGAATTTGTATTTGCCACTGAGCTTGCCAAAAGCAATCACTGAGCCGCTGAAGGTGATGGCACCAATCGCCGCACCGAGGAACAACTCCAAGCGGTTGCCCGCCGGAATTTCAGCGGTGCCCAAGCCTTTGGCGACGATGGCAAACGCATCCGGTTCGGCCATGGCAGCCACGGCGATAAACACCGCGGCCAGTCCGATCATGCTGTGCATGAACGCCACCAGTTCGGGCATTTTGGTCATCTCGACGCGCTTGGCCATGATGGTGCCTGCAGCACCGCCCACCACCAGCGCGACCAGCACATAGACCATGCCTTGTGCCGCGCCGCTGGAGAGCTCGACGATGAGCGCGGCGGTGGTCAGCACGGCAATCGCCATGCCGGCCATGCCGAAGGCATTGCCGCGGATCGAGGTGGTCGGGTGTGACAGGCCTTTGAGCGCTTGAATAAAGCAGACCGATGCCAGCAAATACAGCAGGGTGACGAGGTTCATGCTCATTTGGCGGCTCCTGCGTCAGCTGCGGGTGCAGCTTTCTTTTCTTTTTTCTTGAACATTTCCAGCATGCGGCGTGTCACCAAAAAGCCCCCGAACACATTCACGGCGGCCAGCGCCACGGCCAGCACGCCCATGGTTTTGCCGAGGGGGGTGACGGTCAAGGCAGCGGCCAGCATGGCGCCCACAATGACGATCGCCGAGATAGCGTTGGTGACCGCCATCAAAGGGGTGTGCAAGGCCGGCGTGACCGTCCAGACGACGTGGTAGCCGACATAAATAGCCAGCACAAAAATAATCAGGTTGATGATTCCGGGGGAGGCGAATTCCATGGTCTTGTTCCTCTGCTTTTATTTTTTAGTGACTTCGCCGTTGCGCGTCATCAGGCAGGCGGCAACGATGTCGTCTTCGAGGTCAATCGTCAGTGCCCCGTCTTTGTTGATGATCAACTTGAGGAAGTCCAGCAGGTTGCGCGCATAGAGCGCGCTTGCATCTGCCGCCACCAAGGCCGGCACGTTGGTCTCGCCAATCAAGGTCACGCCATGTTTGACCACAATCTGGCCGGGCTCGGTCAGCGGGCAGTTGCCGCCTTGCGGGGCGGCCAAGTCAACGATCACGCTGCCCGGTTTCATGGACTGAACCATCTCTTCGGTGACCAGCACCGGTGCGGCCCGGCCCGGAATCAAGGCGGTGGTGATGACGATGTCGGCCTGCGCAACGCGCTTGGCGACTTCGATTTTTTGCCGCGCCAGCCAGCTTGGCGGCATCGGTTTGGCGTAGCCGCCGACGCCGACAGCAGCTTCGCGCTCTTCGTCGGTTTCGTAAGGCACGTCGATGAACTTGCCGCCGAGTGATTCGACCTGTTCTTTCACGCTGGGTCGCACGTCACTGGCTTCAATCACCGCGCCGAGCCGTTTGGCCGTGGCAATCGCTTGCAGGCCGGCGACGCCAACACCCAGAATCACCACGCGGGCGGCTTTGACCGTGCCGGCCGCCGTCATGAGCATGGGGAAAAAGCGTTGGTAGCGGTCCGCCGCCATGATGACTGCTTTGTAGCCGGCGATGTTGGCTTGCGAAGACAGCACGTCCATGCTTTGCGCCCGGCTGGTGCGCGGTGCGGCTTCGAGGGCAAAAGACGTCAGGCCGGCTGTTGCTAGGCGTTGCAGGCCGCTGGCGTCAAAAGGGTTCAGCATGCCGGTGATAACACCGCCAGAACGCGCCAATGGCATCTCGCTGTCCAAAGGGCAGCGTACCTTGAGCACGATGTCGCAGGCGTAAGCGCCGGCGGCGTCGGTGATCTCGACCCCGACGGCTTCGTAGGCAGCGTCTGGAACGCTGGCGGCTAAGCCGGCACCCGATTGAACGCGGACGGTGTGGCCTTGGGCTTTGAGTTTTTTGGCCGTTTCCGGCGTGACGGCGACTCGTGTCTCGCCTGTCATGATCTCCGCAGGTACCCCAATCAGCATGGGTCTCTCCTTGTTTTGGGGCAGAACTTCCGCCCACTGGTTTTTTGGCTGTCAAGAAGCTTACATGAGTTTTTTCGGAGTTCGCCCCTGAGAAGGGTTCTTTTTGACAATCTATTGACCCAGGTACGGAGCCAGCCCGGTCCGGTCGGGCGTCAAGTCAAGAGCTGTTTCAGGCGCAGTAGCGCGTGTTGCACGGTGGCTTCGCGAACGTGTTGGCGGTCGCCGTCAAAGCAGCGTTTGTCGGTGACCACGCCGTCGGGGGTGGCCCAGCCAAACCAGACGGTTCCGACCGGTTTGCCGGGATTGCCGCCACCCGGCCCGGCGACACCGGTGACGGCCACGGCGACTTGCGCGCGTGAATGCCGCAACGCGCCTTCGACCATGGCGCGGACGACTGGCTCGCTGACGGCACCGTGGGCCTCAATCAAGTCGGCAGGGACACCCAGCAACTCGGTCTTGGCCGCGTTGGAGTAGCTCACAAAGCCACGTTCAAACCAGACGCTGGAGCCAGCCAGGTCGGTGCAGGCGGCTGCAATCAGGCCGCCGGTGCAGCTTTCGGCGGTGGCCAGCATCAGCTTTTTCTGTTGTAGCAAGTCAGCGACTTGCTGGGTCAGGGTGTGGCGTGTTGGCATGACTTGATTCACCACCATTGCTTCCAAAAAGACAAGACCAGCAAGGTGCAAAAAGCCGCCAGTACATCGTCGAACATGATCCCGAAGCCGCCACGCAGGCCGAAGCCTTTGAAGTGCTTGTCGGCCCAAGCCATCGGGCCGGGCTTCAGGGCGTCAAAGGCGCGGAACAGTGCAAAGGCGACGATTTGAGCCAAGAAGCTCGCTGGCAGCAGCAGCCACAAGACGATCCAGAAGGCGGCTATTTCGTCCCACACGATGTGGCCTGAATCGGCCATCTTCATGTGCTGCGCTGTGACGGTGCAGGCCCACCAACCGACCAGCAACGAAACCGCTATGACCCAGCCCAGTTGAGTGGTTGTTAACCAATGCTGCATAACCAGAAAAGCCAGCCAGGCCCACAGGGTGCCGGCGGTACCGGGTGCCCGTGGGCTCAGGCCCGAGCCAAAACCGAGCGCGATGAAGTGTGCCGGGTGCGACAGCATGAAGCGCGCTGTGGGGCGCAAGATAGCGGCTGCGTCTGCAGAAGGGATCATGGCGTGGCGATCAAGGGTGTCATGAGAAGTGGTCAAACGAGGTGAAGTGTGTGGGTAATTCGCGGCCGTTTTTATCGTGCAGCAGCAAGCCGGGTCCCGCGTTGATGCGGCCAATGCAGTGGATCGGCGAGGCGCTTTGCAGCACTGCGGCTTGCAGCGCTGCCGCTGCGCTAGGCGGCGCGGTGAAGAGCAGCTCGTAGTCGTCGCCGCCGGACAGCACGCAGGTCAGCGCGGCGTCGTCGCTGATGCCGGCGTTGGCCCAGTCGACGTGCGTCCGTGCGGCGAGCCTATCCAGCGCTGCGGCCGTGTAAAGCGTTGCGCCGACTTTGGAGGCTTTTAAAAGATGTTGAAGATCACCGACCAGCCCGTCGCTGAGGTCCATCGCCGCGCTGGCCAGACCGCGCAGCGCCATACCGAGGGCGATGCGGGGGCTGGGTTCTTCAAGCCGCTGCCGTGTCGTTAGCAGCAGGGCAGGCGGCAGATCAAACTTGCCGCGCAAGGCCTCCAGCGCCAGCCGCGCGTCACCCAGATGGCCGCTCACATAGATATCGTCGCCGGCCTGTGCGCCACTGCGCAGCAAGGCTTGACTCTTACCCGCGGGCGCCGGCACGCTGCCAAACACCGTGATGCAGATGTTCAACGGCCCGAGGGTGGTGTCGCCGCCGATCAACTCGCAGCCATGCTGGTCCGCCAGCGCAAACAGGCCTTGTGAAAAGCCCGCCAGCCAAGCCTCATCGATCTGCGGCAGGGCGAGTGCCAGCGTGAAGGCCAGCGGCTCGGCACCGCAGGCGGCCAGGTCACTCAGGTTGACGGCCAGTGCCTTGTGTCCCAGCGTGCGGGGGTCGACGTTGGCAAAAAAATGCCGGCCCTCCACCAGCATGTCGCTGGAGATCGCCATGTGCGTGCCGTCTGGTGGCTGCAGCAAGGCACAGTCGTCACCAATCCCCAGCAGCGCGCGCTTGGCGGGTCGCTTGAAATAGCGTTCAATCAGGTCAAACTCTCCCATGGGGCATGAGCATAACGCCGCCGCTGTCGCCACCGTTTTATTTGGCGGTGAAAAAACTGCTCGGGCGTTGGCGCAGACGCAGCCAGATGGCCGAACGGATGCGCTTTCTGTCGACGCTGCCCACGCTATGGGCTTGTGCTGCCAATCTGAAGGCGCAATAAAAGCTCACCCCCAAGTTCAATAAGCCAATCAGCGGGATGGCGGCTACGCACCACCAAAAGGCCGGCAGTCGCCACACGTCCAAGCCCAGCGAGGCCCCGGCTGCGGCCAGTTGGCCAGCGGACAGCGTCACGTGGCGCACATCGAGTTGCAGGCCCAAAAAGTCAGTGATGGGCGGGATCATGCCGAGCATGAATCCGAGCGCCACGTTCGACGCCAGGCCCGAGATGTTGTCGCGGACAAAGCTGGCCCAGCGGCCAGCCCGGTCGCCGCCCAGCGTTGCTGTGATGCGCGGGTTGTAGCGCATGGCCGACTCCAGCCGGTTCAATACAAACCAGTTTTCAACCCAGCCGGCCATCAGGCTGGCGACAAACAGCAGCCCGCCGGTGAAGGCTGCCCATACAAGGGTCGGGCCCAGCAGGCTCAGGCTGAGCAATACATGCTGCGCTTCGGTTTGGCTGATCATCGGTTGGCCGCTGATCAGCAGGATTAGCAGATTGATGAGGACGACCCCGGGCACGACCATCAGCACATTGCCGAGCACCGAGGCGGATTGAGACCGCACCAAGTGCGTGACTTCGTCGACGAAGGCACCGATGGCATCGCTGGTGCCGAGTTCTTTGAGCTTGGCGGCCATGACGGGGGCGGTCATGGCGGGCTGCTTGGTGGCCAGCGTGAAGTGCAGCAACTGAATGACGACGAAGCTGCCCGCATAGACCAGGCTGGCACCCATGCCACTCCAGAACGCTGATAAGCCGAGCCCGATGACGGCAAATTTCAGCGCGGTGGTGATGGCCGTGATAGCACCGCCGCCCAGCGCTTTGCCCAACATGTCACGGTAGTCGGCGCGGTTGCGAGTGATGTAGTGCTCGCCGGCTTCGGCGCTGCGCTCGGCCATCTTGGCGGCCAACAAGGTGGAGTTGGCGGCGATCAGTGCACGAATGCTTTTGCGGTCTTCGGCGACCAGTGCCATGCGTGCCAATTGCTTGACGGCCGCTGCGGCGGGTTTGGGCGAGAGCAGGCAGTCCAGCAGCTCGCGGACACGCAGAAATCGCGCTCTGAGCTGGCGCAGGCGGAAGACCATGCCTACCGAAATGCCGTGTTCGTCAAGGTGCGCGTAAATGCTGTTGATAGCGCGTCGACAAGCTTCCATGCGCTCGCGGTAACGCGCTACCGCTTCTTGCAGTTCGTCAGCTTTGCGCTGGGGGTCAAAAAAGATCCGGCGCAGGTCTTCGACATCGGCTGGCAGGGCATGAAAGGGTCGCGCTCTTTTTTCTTCATCACTCATGCGCAGCCGCAGTTCTGGTGAAAAACCGGTGGCTCTGATTTGTGCGGTGCAATACGTCAGCGCGTCCAGCAGGCTGTGCTGCCAGCCCCACTCATCGGTGTCGGAGTGCTCGGTCAAAAGCTCGGTCAGTTGGCCGATCTGCGTCTCGTCCAGCAGTGTCAACCATTGCGCATCAAAGCGGCTCGGCGTCAGCAGGGAAAAAAGCTCAGACGCGTCAACGGTTTCAGGCGTCCCCGGCAGCAGCTTGCCCCGGATGCGCTCGGTCAGCTCGCTGATGAAGGCGGTGCGCGGTGCAAAGCCAAAGTCGGCCAGCAAGGGCGTCACATCGATGGTTTGCAGCAGCGTGCGCCACCAAGCTTGCAAGCGGCTGTGCACTTCGGGCTGCGCTTCAACGGCCACCATGAATTGCTGCAGACGCGCTACGGCGGCTGGCGCAGAACGGCTGTCGCCGCGCACCCACTGCAGCAGGTCGATGAGCCAGACATGCCGGTCAGCCAGCGAGGCATTCGGATCTAGCCGCGCCAGCAAGGTGGCCAGCGCGGGGAGCGCAGACAGTGTCAGCGGCAAAACGTGCCGTTCAGTGCAGCACCCGTGCGGTGGCGCCCGAGCTGGCTTCAAGCACAAACATCGGGATTTGCGCTTCAAAGCGGGTGGCATCTTCTGCGACGCAGAAATAACTGCCGTGCATGGTGCCGGTGGCGGTGCGCAGGCGCGAGCCACTGGTGTATTGGAACGACTCGCCCGGTTTGAGCAGCGGCTGGTGTCCGACAACGCCCAAGCCTTTGACTTCTTCGTTGTGGCCGTTGGCGTCACTGATGAACCAGTGGCGCGCGATCAATTGCGCCGCGACATCACCGGTATTGGTGATGGTGACGGTGTAGGAAAAAGTGAAGACCTTCTGGTTGGGGTCAGACTGTTCCGGCAGGTACTGCGGCAGGACTTCGCAAGAAATTTGGTAAGTTGGCATGGCACTCAAAGTAAGGTCTGCATGTTAACGCGGCCTTCTTGAGGCTGCCCGGCTGAGCTGCTTTCAGCGACAATCCGCGCATGCCTACACCTGCTAAATCCAACAAGCCTGCTTACAAAATTGCCCCGTCCATCTTGTCGGCCGACTTCGCCCGACTGGGCGAGGAAGTCAAAAACGTCATCGCCGCTGGCGCCGACTGGATTCATTTTGACGTGATGGACAACCATTACGTGCCAAACCTGACCTTCGGCCCGATGATCTGCAGCGCCCTCAAACCGCATGCCGTGACGGCTTCGGGCCAGCCGGTGCCGATTGACGTGCACCTGATGGTGCAGCCGGTGGACGCTTTGGCCGCCGCCTTTGCCGATGCAGGCGCTGACTACATCAGCTTTCACCCCGACGCCTCGGGTCATGTGCACCGCAGCGTGCAGGCGATCAAGTCAAAAGGCTGTAAAGCCGGGCTGGTGTTCAACCCGGCGGCGTCTATGGATGTGCTGGATTGGGTCATTGACGACATCGACCTGATCCTCATCATGAGCGTCAACCCGGGCTTTGGGGGTCAGAGTTTCATCGACTCGGCGCTGCGCAAAATCGAGAACGCCCGCAAGCGCATTGACGCGTCGGGCAAAGACATTCGCCTGGAAGTCGATGGCGGCATCAAGACCGACAACATCGCCCGCGTCGCTGCGGCGGGGGCTGACGCCTTTGTGGCCGGGAGCGCTATTTTTGGCAAGCCGGATTACAAATCGGTGATCGACGCCATGCGCGTGGAATTGGCTAAATGACGCATCAGGGTGGCGCTGCCTTGGGCGTTTCATTGGACTTGGGGCGCAGTTTCGACGCCCTGATGATCGACCTCGACGGCACCCTGGTCGACACCTTGGGCGACTTTGTCGCGGCTCTGAATTTGATGCTGGAGGAACTGCCTTGGCATCCGCGGGAGCGTGCGTTGGCTGGCTTGCCGCTGACTTCGGCGGCGGTCGAGTCCATGGTGGGCAAGGGTTCCGAGCACCTGATTCAGTCGGCCCTGATGCATGTGCTGCGGCTGTCGGCCGAAGCGCCTGAAGTCGGTACTTCAACTGATGCGCAGATACGTGTCAGGGCCGAGGCGCTCTATGCGCCGGCTTGGGCCAGCTACCAGCGGCATTACCTGGCCATCAATGGCCTGCACGCCAGTCTTTATCCTGGCGTGGTGCAGGGTTTGCAGCAGTGGCACGCCCAAGGCTTGCCGATGGCCTGTCTGACCAACAAGCCGCTGGCGTTTGCACAGCAGTTGCTCAAGCTGAAGGGCTTGGATGGCTACTTCAGCCAGGTCTTTGGCGGCGACTCTTTCGAGCGCAAGAAGCCCGACCCGATGCCTCTGCTCAAGACCTGCGAAGCGCTGCGCAGCACACCGGCCCGCACGCTCATGCTGGGCGATTCCAGCAACGATGCTCGCGCTGCGCGGGCGGCGGGTTGCCCGGTCGTGCTGGTGACTTACGGCTACAACCACGGCCAGCCGATTCGGGCTGTGGATGCCGACGGCTATGTCGATTCCTTCGCTGAATTGACGCTGCGCTAGGCACGAATGCCTGGCCGAGCTTTGCTACACTTCGCCTTCATATGTTCATTCACAGCATCACATGTACAGGTTGTAGCAGCCGGGGAGCCTGGCTTTGGCGTCGCTGCTCGCTCCGTCACGCCTGATCGCTGAAGCTCCTTTTTTCAAGTTTCCAAGTTTTCAGGCTGGCAGTGTCTGTAGCCTCCCGCCTCACAGCCCTTGGGTTGTTCGAGGCCTCTTGAATGAACAGTGGTCCAGCCGTCAGCGCCGGCCACACCATAAGGACTTGCTTTGATCTCCGAACTCGAATTCAAAAGCCTGGCGCAGCAGGGTTACAACCGCATTCCCTTGATGGCGGAAGCCTTTGCCGATCTTGAAACGCCGCTTTCGCTCTACCTCAAGTTGGCGTTTTCCAAAGACGGCGGCAAGTTCAGCTTTTTGCTGGAGTCTGTCGTCGGTGGCGAACGCTTTGGCCGTTACAGCTTCATTGGCTTGCCGGCGCGCACGCTGGTGCGGGCCCGTGGTTTTGGCCCGGACGCCGTGACCGAAGTGGTCACCGATGGCCGCGTGGTGGAAACCTCGACGCAGAATCCGCTGGATTTCATCGAGGCTTATCAAAAGCGTTTCAAAGTGGCCTTGCGCCCGGGTTTGCCGCGTTTTTGTGGTGGTCTGGCTGGTTATTTTGGCTACGACACGGTGCGCTACATCGAGAAAAAACTCGAAGCCTCGTGCCCGCCCGACACGCTCGGCTGTCCCGACATCTTGCTGCTGCAATGCGAAGAATTGGCGGTCATTGACAACCTGTCGGGCAAGCTTTATTTAATTGTCTATGCCGACCCGGCTGCCCCCGAGGCCTTTGCCAATGCCAAGAAACGGCTGCGGGGTCTGAAGGATCAGTTGCAGTATTCCGTCAGCGCCCCGGTGGTCAAGCCGTCGCTGGGTTACCCGGCTGAGCGCGAGTTTGCCAAGGCCGATTACATCGCCGCCGTAGAGCGGGCCAAGGAGCTGATTGCCGGTGGTGACTTCATGCAGGTGCAGGTCGGACAGCGAATCAAGAAACGCTACACCGAGTCGCCGCTGTCGCTGTACCGGGCGCTGCGCTCTTTGAACCCGAGCCCTTACATGTATTACTACCACTTTGGTGATTTCCATGTGGTCGGTGCATCGCCTGAGATTTTAGTGCGACAAGAGGCCATCGTCGTCAAGGACGCGCAAGCGGGGCAGGCTGAGAAAACTGCGCAAAAAATCACCATTCGGCCGCTCGCTGGAACGCGGCCCCGCGCCGCTTCGGTCGAGGCTGACAAAGCCATCGAGCAAGAGCTCATCAACGACCCTAAAGAGCGCGCCGAACACGTCATGTTGATTGACTTGGCGCGCAACGACATTGGCCGTATCGCGGAGATCGGTTCGGTCAAAGTCACCGAGGCTTTTGCGGTCGAGCGTTACAGCCATGTGATGCACATCGTCAGCAACGTTGAGGGCGTGTTGCTCGACGGCATGAGCAATATGGATGTGCTGAAAGCGACCTTTCCGGCTGGCACCTTGACGGGTGCACCGAAGGTTCGTGCGATGGAGTTGATTGACCAGTTGGAACCCACCAAGCGCGGCTTGTATGGCGGGGCTTGCGGCTACCTGAGTTACGCCGGCGACATGGATGTGGCGATTGCGATTCGCACCGGCATCATCAAAGACCAGACGCTGTATGTGCAGGCCGCAGCCGGCGTGGTGGCGGACTCGGTGCCCGAGCTGGAATGGAAAGAAACCGAAGCCAAGGCACGCGCACTGCTGCGTGCCAGCGAGCTGGTTGAAGAGGGGTTGGAATGAAACTCTTGATGATCGACAACTACGACAGTTTCACCTACAACATCGTCCAGTACTTTGGCGAGTTGGGGGCCGAGGTGGAAGTGCTGCGCAATGACGAGGTGACGCTGGCCGACATCGAAGCGCGTGCACCCGACCGGTTGGTGATTTCGCCGGGACCCTGCTCGCCGGCCGAGGCGGGCATTTCTGTCGCGGCGATCCAGCACTTCGCTGGCAAGTTGCCAATTTTGGGCGTGTGCTTAGGCCATCAAGCCATCGGCGCAGCCTTTGGCGGCAAGATCATCCGTGCACAGCAACTCATGCACGGCAAGACCAGCGTCATCACCACGACGCAAGAGGGCGTGTTCGCCAACTTGCCCGAGCAGTTCGTCGTTAACCGCTACCACTCGCTGGCGATTGAACGCGCTTCTTGCCCCGACGTCTTGGCTGTGACGGCTTGGACCGACGACGGCGAGATCATGGGTGTGCGCCACAAGACGCTGGCGATTCAGGGGGTTCAGTTTCACCCGGAGTCCATCCTCACCGAGCATGGTCATGCCATGCTGAAAAACTTTCTGCTGCAGGCCTGAGGTTTGACCTTCGCCTGACCGTCGCCCCCCTATTTCGAAAGCGTCAAGATGTCCCAATCGCAGAAGATCACGCCCCAAGAAGCCTTGCAACGCACGATCGAGCACCGTGAGATTTTTCACGACGAAATGCTGCACATCATGCGGCTGATCATGAACGGCGAGATGTCGCCTGTGATGATGGCCGCGCTCATCACCGGCTTGCGCGTCAAGAAGGAAACCATCGGTGAGATCACCGCGGCGGCGCAAGTCATGCGCGAGTTTTCAACCAAGGTCGAGGTGGTCGACAAAACGCATCTGATCGACATCGTCGGCACCGGCGGTGACGGCTCACACACCTTCAATATCTCCACCTGCGCTATGTTTGTGGCGGCGGCGGCGGGCGCCAAGGTCAGCAAGCACGGCGGCCGCAGTGTTAGCAGCAAGTCGGGCAGTGCCGACGTGCTGGAGTCTTTGGGCATCAACATCAATTTGTCACCGGAAGCCATTGCGCGTTGCATCGCGACCGTGGGCGTTGGCTTCATGTTCGCACCCAACCACCATCCGGCCATGAAAAATGTCGCACCGATTCGCAAAGAACTCGGCGTGCGGACGATTTTCAACATCCTCGGCCCGCTGACGAATCCGGCCAGCGCGCCGAATATCCTCATGGGTGTTTTTCACCCGGACCTCGTCGGTATTCAAGTGCGCGCTTTGCAGCGTCTGGGTGCCGAGCACGCCTTGGTGGTCTACGGCAAAGACGGCATGGACGAGATCAGTCTGGGTGCTGCGACGGTGGTGGGTGAGCTCAAAGACGGCGAGATCACCGAATACGAAATTCACCCCGAAGATTTTGGTTTGCCGATGGCCGGCAGTCGCGCATTGCGGGTCGAAACGCCGGAGCAGTCGATGCAGATGCTCAAAGGCGTGCTGGATGGCGAAGCGGGTGCGCCCGCCGATATCGTCATGCTCAACGCCGGTGCTGCGCTCTACGCCGCCAACGTGGCGGCCTCGATGGTTGACGGCATCGCGCTGGCGCGTCAGGCCATCGCCTCAGGCGCGGCCCGGCAAACGCTGGATGCGCTGGTCAAAGCGACGCACGCGGCATAAGCAACACGACACGCATCTGCATAAGCATCAATAATCGGTTTTTGCCTTTTTTCTTTCTCGACAACATCGGTACCCAGAACACATGGCTGACATCCTCGACCAGATCATGGCGGTCAAACGCCAAGAAGTAGCCGCAGCGCTGCAACGCAAGCCGCTCGCCGTCATGCGCGAAGATGCCGAGTCGCGCGTCCTGACACGTGATTTTGTTGGTGCCATGCGCCGCAAGATTGCGGCTGGGCAAGCGGCGGTGATCGCTGAAATTAAAAAAGCCAGCCCATCTAAAGGTGTTTTGCGCGCGGACTTCATCCCTGCTGACATCGCCCAGAGCTATGCCGAGCATGGTGCGGCTTGCTTGTCGGTGCTGACCGATCAGCAATTTTTCCAAGGCAGCACGGACTACCTGAAGCAGGCGCGTGCCTCCTGTGACTTGCCCGTGTTGCGCAAAGATTTCATCATTGACGCCTATCAAGTTTATGAAGCGCGGGCGATGGGTGCTGACTGTATTTTGTTGATTGCAGCCTGTCTGGATGACGCCCAAATGAAGAGCTTTGAAGCGCTGGCGATGTCGCTGGACATGGCGGTGCTGGTGGAGGTGCATGACCGCGCCGAGTTAGACCGTGCGCTCCAACTCAAGACGCCTTTGTTGGGCATCAACAACCGCAACCTGAAAACGTTCGAGGTCTCCCTCGACACCACGCTGGGCATGATCAAGGATGTGCCTGCCGACCGTTTGCTGGTCACCGAATCTGGCGTCAGCACCGTGGCGGATGTGCAATTGCTTCGGCGAGCTGGCGTCAATGCCTACTTGGTCGGCGAAGCCTTTATGCGCGCCGACGATCCAGGTGCTGCGCTGGCGCATTTATTCACCTGATGAGCACCCGGGCCAATTTCGCCTTTGACGATGCGGGATCGCAAAATCCATCGTCAGAGCGGTTGACCGGCTGGAATCCGGCCCTTTGGCCCATCGACCCCAGCTGGGCGCCGGTTGTACAAGGTTTTTTGGCCAGCCCGACGGGGCAGCAGCTCGGTCAATTCATTGAGCAGCGCTTGGCCGACGGCGCGGTTATTTACCCCGCCCATCCCCTGCGTGCTTTGGAGTTGACCCCGCTGCCAGCGGTCAAGGTCGTGATTTTGGGGCAAGACCCGTATCACGGTCCAAACCAGGCGCATGGCTTGGCGTTTTCGGTCAAGCATGGCAACCGGATCCCGCCGAGCCTGCGCAATATATTCAAGGAAATAGACCGGGGCGCTGCGCAAGCGGGAGCGACTACCGGGCCAAGTTCGGGGCTTCGCAGTGGCTCGCTTGAGGCTTGGGCGCGGCAAGGGGTGTTGCTGCTCAATACCTGCATGACGGTCGAGGCCGGCGCCCCGGAGAGTCATGGCAAAAGAGGTTGGGAAACGCTCACAGACGCATTGATCCGGACTGTGGCCGATTCGGCGGCGTCGGCTGTTTTCATGCTGTGGGGTGCCCATGCGCAAGCCAAACGAGAGTTGATCAAGGGTGATCACTTGGTTTTGACGGCCAACCACCCATCACCTCTCTCGGCAAACCGTCCGCCACATCCATTTATGGGCTGTGGACACTTCGCGGCCGCCAATGCTTGGCTGCAAGCACGTGACCACAAAGGCCTTGATTGGTCATAAGGGCGGTGGAAACCATGGCATAATCCGTGGTTCACTTGAAGGATGGGTGTCCGAGTGGTTAAAGGAGGCAGACTGTAAATCTGTTCGCTAACGCGTACGCTGGTTCGAATCCAGCCCCATCCACCAAGGCAAGCGTTGAGTTCAACTTTTCGATTGTTTTGGTAATGTCTTGTAGTGTCAGTGAGTTGGTGGAAATAGTTGCAGAGCTGCGGGAGTAGTTCAATGGTAGAACCCTAGCCTTCCAAGCTAATGACGCGGGTTCGATTCCCGTCTCCCGCTCCAGTTTGTGCTCCGTGTGGGGTGTTTTTTGGTGGGTTCGGGGCTGTTTTTGTTGGCGTGCTGCTGAGTGTTTGATTGATAGATTGAGTTTAAGAAGGCCCATTTGGCTCAGTGGCAGAGCACTCCCTTGGTAAGGGAGAGGTCCCGGGTCCGATTCCCGGAATGGGCACCATATTTTGAATTGGCGCAGCATCGCTGGCCAGGCAATAGTTTTTGTAACTTTTCGGAGTTGAAAATGGCAAAAGAGAAATTCGCGCGAACAAAACCGCACGTCAACGTCGGCACGATTGGTCACGTTGACCACGGTAAAACCACCTTGACGGCCGCTATCACGACCGTGCTGGCAGCCAAGTACGGCGGCACGGCCAAAGGTTACGATCAAATTGACGCCGCACCGGAAGAAAAAGCCCGCGGTATCACGATCTACACAGCCCACGTTGAGTACGAGACGGCGACCCGCCACTACGCTCACGTTGACTGCCCAGGCCACGCTGACTATGTGAAAAACATGATCACGGGTGCTGCTCAAATGGACGGCGCTATTTTGGTTTGCTCCGCAGCTGACGGCCCAATGCCTCAGACCCGCGAGCACATCTTGCTGGCTCGCCAGGTGGGTGTTCCTTACATCATCGTGTTCCTGAACAAGTGCGACATGGTCGACGACGCCGAATTGCTCGAGCTCGTTGAAATGGAAGT
>JAURWY010000017.1 GCA_030654695.1 Polaromonas sp. | reverse complement strand
CCCGGCCTTGAGCCGTCTGGCCTGCCAGACGATGCGGTTGAAGTCGGGCGCATTCTTGACGCCTGGGGCGTCAAGGGCTGGGTGAAAATCCTGGCTCACAGCGCCTCCTCCGAGGCGCTTTTTTCATCCGGCCGCTGGTTTTTGCAGCCGCCGGATACCAAACACCGGCCCGGTTTTGACGCTTTCTCCGGCACCGTGGTGCTGACGGTCAGCGAATCCAAAACCCATTCCGACTCCGTGGTGGCCAAGTTCGAGGGCATCGACGACCGCACGCCTGCCGAGGCCCTGCGCGGCGCGCGCATTTTTGTGCCGCGCAGCAGCTTTCCCAAGGCGGGCAAGGACGAGTATTACTGGGTCGACCTGCTGGGCCTGGATGTCGTCAACCGCGAAGGCGTAGCCCTCGGCAATGTGCGCGACCTGATGGCCACCGGCCCGCATTCGGTGCTGTGTGTCGAATACACCGAAGGCGAGCAGACCCTGGAACGAATGATTCCCTTTGTGGCCGCGTATGTGGACGCCGTCGATCTGCCGGGCAAGACCATCACAGTGGACTGGCAACCTGATTACTAGAGCGCCCACGGTCGCTCACTGCGTGTAGCTCCCTGCCCCCTGGGGGGCCGCAGCGCCTGCGGTCTGGCAGAGCCAGGCCCGCGGCCCCTGCTTGAAAGGGGAGAGCCTGGATGCGCGCGAATTCTGTTGGTCTGGGCTCGTACATTGGGCCATGCAAAATGGATAGCCATGCGCTTTGACGTCATCACACTTTTCCCCGAGCTGTTTGCGCCGTTTCTGACCAGCGGCGTGACGCGCCGTGCCTACGAATCCGGCCTGGTCGAGGTGAAGTTGTGGAACCCACGCGATTTTGCCGAAGGCAACTACCGCCGGGTGGACGACCGTTCCTTCGGCGGCGGCCCCGGCATGGTGATGCTGGCTGAGCCGCTGGCGCGCTGTCTTGAAAAAATCCGCGAGGACCGTGTCGAGCCTGCCGGCCAGCAGGCGCCGGTGGTCCTGTTTTCGCCGATTGGGCGCGCGCTGGACCACACGGGCGTGCAGGCCTGGTCGGCCGGGCGCGGGGCGGTGCTGGTCTGCGGCCGTTACGAGGGCCTGGACCAGCGTTTTATCGACACCTATGTGGACCAGCAGATCAGCCTGGGCGACTTTGTGCTGTCCGGCGGTGAAATTGCCGCGATGGCCTTGCTGGACGCGGTGGCGCGCCTGCAGCCGGGCGTGCTCCATGACGAAGGCAGCCACCAGTTCGACAGCTTCAACCCGGCGCTCGACGGCCTGCTCGACTGCCCGCATTACACCCGGCCCGAGACCTGGCGCGGCAAGACGGTCCCTGATACGCTGTTGTCAGGCAACCACGGCCATATCGAGCGCTGGCGCCGTGAGCAGCGGCTGGCCCTGACCCTGCAGCACCGGCCAGAACTGCTGGACAAGGCCCGCGCAGCCGGCAGCCTGACGGCCGCCGACGAGGCATTTCTGAGCGATTTGCCGTCGCAAAAGGCCCCGAAGCGATAAATGGCTATAATCAAAGGCTTTTCGGTCCTCTGGCGGCCACTGCAACCATCTTGACCATTCCTGATGTGTCCATGGATTTGCGGTCTTTAGCGTAGCGCGTGTATGAACGAAAAAGTTAGATGGAATAAATCATGAATCTGATCCAGACCCTAGAGCAGGAAGAAATTGCCCGCCTGAACAAGACCATCCCCGTGTACGCCCCCGGCGACACCGTGATTGTCAGCGTCAACGTGGTTGAAGGTACCCGCAAACGTATGCAGGCTTTTGAAGGCGTCGTGATTGCCAAGCGCAACCGCGGCCTGAACTCCAGCTTCATCGTGCGCAAGATCTCCAATGGTGAAGGCGTCGAGCGGACCTTCCAGGTCTACAGCCCGCTGATCGCCAAGATCGAAGTCAAGCGCCGTGGTGACGTGCGTCGTGCCAAGCTGTACTACCTGCGCAGCCGCAGCGGCAAGTCGGCGCGTATCAAGGAAAAGCTGGGCGCCAAAGCTGCCTAAAAACAGCCGGCCCGCAAAAAAGCCGCTCTCCGGAGCGGCTTTTTTTATGCCCTGTTAATCTTGCGTTCTCATGACGACGCCCCGGTTCACCACGCCTTTGCCCACCTTCGATCCCCGCAGCATTCCGGTGATCGGGGTGGACACGCACCTGTCCGGCGTGCCGGCGCAGGAGCTCACGCCGCAGGCCCTGCGCCAGCGCTTCCGGCACCCGCCGGTCTGGACGCCCGAGCATAGCGTCGAAAAAAGATTCTCCAACCGCGAACCAGCGCTGGCGGCCGTGCTGCTGCCGCTGGTCATGCGCGATGAACTGACGCTGCTGCTGACGGAGCGGGCGGGCAACATGTCCACCCATTCCGGCCAGATTGCGCTGCCCGGCGGCAAGACCGACGACACCGACCACGATGCAGTGGACACCGCCCTGCGCGAGGCGCACGAAGAAATCGGCCTGACGCGCGAGCATGTGGAGGTGCTGGGCATCCTGCCCACCTATGTCACCGGCACGGCCTTCATCATCACGCCGGTCGTCGCGCTGGTGCGGCCCGGTTTTGCGCTGCAGCCCAGTCCGTCCGAGGTGGCCGACATTTTTGAAGTGCCGCTGCGTTACCTGATGGACCCGTCCAACCACCAGCGCCACGAGTTTGAATTCGACGGTGTGCTGCGCCAGTGGCTGTCCATGCCCTACACGGGGGATGAGGGGGCGGACGCGAAGGAGCGCTACATCTGGGGGGCGACGGCCGGCATGTTGCGCAACCTCTACCGCTTTCTGAGCGCCTAGACAAGCCATCCCCGTCCAGGCTCACTGCGTGTAGCCTGTTCCACCCTCAAGGGGGCGGCGCCTGCAAGGTGCGGGAGCTTGCGCGGTGTGAGCGACCGTGGGGGCAGTTATGATTTGCCATGAGTTTTTTTGCCGTTTTGTTCGCTCTGATCATTGAACAGGCCCGGCCGCTGGCGCGCGGCAACCCGATTCATGCCGGTTTGCGCCGCTGGGCACGCTGGGCCAGCCGCAGCCTGGACGCCGGCAAGCCGCAACACGGCTGGGTCGCCTGGGCCACGGCGGTGGTGGGCCCGGCCCTGCTGACCCTGGTGGTGCACTGGTTGCTCTGGAGCGTGAACGGCGTGCTGGCTTTTGCCTGGAGCGTGGCCGTGCTTTATGTGACGCTCGGCTTTCGCCAGTTCAGCCACTATTTCACTGACATACGCGATGCGCTGGACGACGGCGACGAAGCGACCGCGCGCGAACTGCTGGCGCAGTGGCGTCAGGTCGATGCCAGCGAACTGCCGCGTAGCGAAATCGTCCGGCATGTGATCGAGTTTTCGGTGCTGGCCGCGCACCGCCACGTGTTTGGCGTGCTGGCCTGGTTCTCGGTGCTGGCGGCGCTGGGCCTGGGGCCGGCCGGTGCCGTGTTGTACCGCATGGCCGAGTTTGTCTCGCGCTACTGGGCCTACAAGTCCAAATCGACCGGCGAGGGCGCGAGCCCGGCGCTGCAGCAGGCCGCTGCGCGGGCCTGGGGCGTGATCGACTACGTGCCGGCGCGCCTGACCTCACTGGGGTTCGCGGTCGTGGGCAGTTTCGAGGACGCGATCGACGGCTGGCGCAACTACATGCAGCGTGCGCCCGCGGGTCCGGAAAACCGCAACGACGGCGTGATCCTGGCCGCGACCTCGGGAGCGGTCAATGTTCGCCTGGGCGGCGAAGCGTTGAAAGCTGCGTTTTCTCCCGACGCCTCCCAGGGCTTTCAGGCCGACGGCATCGACGCAAGCGGCCCGCAGGCCACCGAGAGCACGCCGGGGCGTGAGCCGGAGGTGGGGCACCTGCGTAGCATCGTGGGCCTGGTCTGGCGCTCCGTGGTGCTCTGGATGATGCTGCTGGCGCTGCTGACGCTGGCGCGCCTGCTGGGCTGAACGCTGCACCAGAGGTTCTCCGTGACTTCCGAGACTTCTTTCTGGAGCCCGGCCCTGCGAGGGCTGACTCCTTACACACCCGGCGAGCAACCTGTCATCGAAGGCCTGGTCAAACTCAACACCAACGAAAATCCGTATCCACCATCGCCCCGGGTTGTTGCGGCCATCACCGCCGCCGCGCAGGAGGGACTGCAGCTCTACCCCGATCCGCAGGCTGCCGGGCTCAGGCAGGCGATTGCTGACCACCATGGCATCGCTGCCAGCCAGGTATTTGCCGGCAACGGCTCGGACGAGGTGCTGGCGCATGCATTCTTCGCTTTTTTCCGGCAAGCCCGCCCCGTGCTCATGCCGGACATCAGCTACAGCTTCTACAAGGTGTACTGCGGCCTGTACGGTATTGAATCCGCCCTGGTCCCGCTGGATGCGGCCATGCGCGTCCAGGTGGCGCATTACCGGTCTTCCTGCGGTGGCGTGGTGATCGCCAATCCCAACGCGCCAACCGGCACAGGTTTGCCGCTGGCCGATATCGAGCAGCTGCTGCAACAACAAAGCCAGTGTGTGGTGCTGGTCGATGAAGCCTATGTGGATTTCGGCGGCGAAAGCGCCATCGGCCTGATCGCCCGCTACCCGAATTTGCTGGTGGTTCAAACCTTGTCTAAATCACGTTCGCTGGCGGGGCTGCGTGTGGGGTTTGCCGCCGGCCAGCGCCATCTGATCGAGGCGCTGGAGACCGTGCGGGACAGCTTCAATTCCTACCCGCTGGACCGCCTCGCACTGGCGGGTGCGGTGGCCGCGTACGAGGACCACGCCTGGTTTGAAACCACGCGTGCAGCCGTCATGGCGAGCCGCGAAGACCTGGCGCGTGATCTGCAGGCGTTGGGTTTTGAAGTGCTGCCGTCACAGGCCAATTTCCTGATGGTTCGCCAGCCCGCGCATGACGCCGCGGCATTGGCCGCGGGCTTGCGCGAGCAGCGTATCCTGGTGCGCCATTTCAGGCTGCCGCGTATCGAACAGTACCTGCGCATCAGCGTGGGGACGCCCGCACAGTGCGCAGCGCTGGTGCAGGCCTGCCGCGCGCTGGTGAGCGGTTGAACCTTTTCAGTAACGCGGGGGCTGCGACAGCTCGGCAAAAAGTTCGCTATATAAACGATAGCGACTGGCGCTTATTTCGCTTGGGCTAGAGGCTGATTTGACCTCTGAAATCACGCCACAACCGGGTTCGTGCAAATGGGTGCAGTTGTAGAACTTGCAGTCCTGCGCATGGGCCTTGAGGTCGGGCATGTAGTTGGCCAGCTGCATCGGCTCGATGTGGTGCAGGCCGAACTCCTGAAAGCCCGGCGAATCGATCAGCGCACTGGTTCTGGCGTCGTCGAGCCAGTACAGCGTGGTGCTGGTGGTCGTGTGTTTGCCTGAATTGAGCGCCTGCGATATTTCCGCGGTCAGCACCTGCGCGCCCGGAATCAGCAGGTTGGTCAGGCTGCTCTTGCCAGCGCCGGAAGGGCCCAGTACCAGCGTTTTTTTGCCGCGTAGCAGTTCGCGCAGCTGGGCGGTTTGCGCGTCGTTGGCAACGGGTGTATCTGTTTTCGGCTTCACCGCCAGCGGCACCACCTGGTAACCCATGGCGCGGTAGGGCGCCAGCTTGGTCCAGGCGCGTGCAAAGGGTTCGGCCAGGTCGCTTTTGTTGAGCGCGATGATGGGGGTGATGCGTTCGGCCTCGGCCGCGATCAGCGCGCGGGTCAGCTGGCTCTCCGAGAATTCGGGCTCGGCGGCGATCAGGATCAGTACCTGGTCGAGGTTGGCCGCAAATGACTTCGTGCGCATGTCGTCCTGCCGGTAAAACAGGTTGCTGCGTTTTTCCACCTTCTCTATCGTGCCTTCGTCCTGCGAGGGCAGCCACAACACGCGGTCGCCGACAACGGCCTGGCTTTTCTTGCCGCGCGGATGGCAGATCAGGCGCTGGCCGTCGGGCGTTTCGACCAGGCAATGGCGGCCGAAACCGGCCACCACCAGGCCGGGCAGGGTCCCGGCGGAAGAAACAGTGGTCAAGCCAGCAGCGCGTCGACCTTGGACGCGCAGAAAAAGTCGCTGACCGAAATGCCGTTCACGTCGTGCGTGTTGAAACGCACCGTGCATTTGCCATAACTGAGCGCCAGGTCCGGGTGATGGTCCTCGGCATTGGCAATGAAGGCCACGGCGTTGGCGAAACCCATGGTCTCGTGGAAGTTCTTGAAGCTGAAGGTCTTCTCCAGCGAACCGTCGATCAGGCGCCAGCCCTGCGGCTGCTCGCCGTTGAGCTGGCTCAGCTGCGTGACGATCTCGGTGGCGCTCAGCGCGCGGCGGTTCTGGTGGATGGGGTTGCTCATGCGGGTGTTCCGGTGGGTGCAGCACCCATGCGGGACAGCCGTTCCGAGGCCGGTGGGTGCGAATAATAAAACTTCACATACACCGGGTCGGGCGTCAGTGTGCTGGCGTTGTCCTGGTAGAGCTTGAGCAGGGCGCTTTGCAGATCCCGTCCGTCGGTCTGCGCGATGGCGTAGGCGTCGGCTTCAAATTCGTGCTTGCGCGAGAGCTGGGCAAACAGTGGCGAGATGAAAAAGCTGAACAGCGGCACCACCAGCAAAAACAGCAGCAGGGCCAGCGCGTCGTTGCTGCCGGTCATGTTCGGCCGAACACCCAGACCCGTGTAAAACCAGACCTGGGTGGACAACCAGCCCAGCAGCGCAAAACCGGCCAGGCTCATGGCAAACATGGCGGCAATCCGTTTGATGATGTGTTTGTGCTTGAAGTGGCCGAGTTCATGGGCCAGCACCGCGTCGACTTCGGCGGGGCTCAGCTGCTTGAGCAGGGTGTCGAAAAACACCACGCGTTTGGAGGCGCCAAAACCGGTGAAGTAGGCATTGGCATGGGCCGAACGTTTGCTGCCGTCCATCACGAACAGGCCCTTGGCGGCAAAGCCGCAGCGCTGCATCAGGGCCGTGACGCGCGCCTTCAGGCTTTCATCTTCGAGCGGCTGGAACTTATTGAACAGCGGCGCAATGACCGTGGGGTAAAGCACCAGCACCAGCAGGTTGAAACCCATCCACACGCCCCAGGCCCAGAGCCACCACCAGGCGCCGGTGCTGCCCATGATCCAGAGAATCAGCGCCACGATAGGCAGGCCGATCACCAGGCCGACCAGCAGGGACTTCACGAGGTCACCCAGCCACAGCCTGAACGTCATCTTGTTGAAACCGAAACGCTCCTCGATGCGGAAGGTGCTGTGCAGTGTGAAGGGCAGATCCAGCAGCCCGCTGATCAGGCCGAAAGCCGCCAGCAGCGCCAATTGAGGCACCAGAGGGCCGTAAGCGGCCAGGCCCGAGTTCACCAGTGCCTGGTTGAGCAGATCAATGCCGCCCAGCAGCGTCCAGCCGACCAGCACGGCTGTGCCAAAAGCCAGTTCGAGCAGGCCAAAACGCGCCTTGGTGATGGTGTAGTCGGCGGCTTTCTGGTGCGACGCCAGTGAAATCGTGGCGGCAAAGGCGGCAGGCACCTGGTCGCGGTGCCGCGCCACATGGCGGATCTGGCGCGAGGCGAGGTAGAACTTCGTGAGCAGCACCAGCACTAGGGCGCTCGAGAACACCAGGGTAAAGACAAGGGAATAGTCAGCCATGGGGGAAGTTTAGGCGATCAGCGAGAATCGCAAGATGGCTGAAAACGAAACCCTGCTGAAAAAATCCGATCTCAACCTGGTCTGGATCGACTGCGAAATGACCGGTCTCGACCCGGAAAAAGAGCGGCTGATCGAAATTGCCGTGGTCGTCACCGGCCCGCAACTGACGCCGCGCATCGAGGGCCCGGTGCTGGTGATCAAGCAGTCCGACGAACTGCTCGGGCAGATGGACAACTGGAACAAGGGCACACATGGCCGCAGCGGCCTGATCGACAAGGTCAAGGCCAGCACCGTGACGGAAGCCGATGCCGAAGAACAGCTGCTGGCCTTCCTGGCGCATTACCTGCCCAAGGGAACTTCGCCGATGTGCGGCAACACCATCAGCCAGGACCGGCGCTTCCTGGTCAAGTACATGCCCAAACTCGAGGCGTTTTTTCATTACCGCAATGTCGATGTCAGCACCTTCAAGGAACTGGCCAAACGCTGGCGGCCCGAGGTGTACAGCGCGTTCAAGAAGCAGCAAAGCCACACGGCGCTGGCCGATGTGCATGAATCCATCGACGAGCTGGAGCATTACCGGACCCACTTCCTGAAGTGATTTGTGCTTCCAGCCCTTTCTGGGCGGGCGCTGGCTGCTATTTAAAAAAGAGCAAATAACCGGTGTCCCCGGCGGTTGCCGGCAGGTTTGAAGGACTTTCGGAGATGGGGGACTGGTGTAAACCCGTAAACCATGCCATAATCAACGGCTTGACGGATGCACGGGGTGCACCGCATTTGTACATCTACCTCACACTTTTGGGCTCTACCAACAGAGCCATCGCTTCAGGCACCGGTTTTTCCGGAAGTCGCCTGAACCGAAATATTCGTTTGATGGTTGATGTTTTATTAACCACAAACGAAGCCTTCCGCAACGCGGCAGGTGGTCGTTTCTTGTTCGCCTGCTCAAACCACAAGTGGAGCAGCGCGCAAGTGATTTGTGAGAAAAAACATGACTGATTCTTTTGAAGCTCGCGGCGACTTTCTGGCCGAAGCAAACATCGACACCGAGACCAGCCTGGTTGCGGATTTTTCCGACGCGCCTGTCGCCGAAGAAACTTCGCTCGACGCCATCGTCGCGGAGCCCAACGGCTTCGTGAAACTGGGCCTGGCCAAGGAACTGCTGCAAGCCGTGGCCGACATGGGGTTCACCCAGCCGACCGCCGTGCAGATGGCGACCATCCCCAAGGCCATGCAGGCGCTGGATGCGGACGTCAAAGCCGACCCGAAAGCCAAATTCACCGACTTGCTGGTGTCCAGCCAGACCGGCAGCGGCAAGACCGCCGCTTTCCTGCTGCCCGTGCTGCACACCCTGCTCAAGCAGCAGGAAGAGGCCGAGCGCAACGAACGCGCCGAATTTGAGCGCCTGAGCGCCGAGGCCGTCGCCCGCGGCGAAGCCCCGCTGAAAAAGCCCAAGCGCAAGGACCCGACCAACGCGCGCAATTTCAAGGCCGCCACCCCTGGCGCCCTGATCCTGTGCCCAACCCGCGAACTGGCTCAGCAAGTTTGCGCTGACGCGATTGACCTGGTGCGTCATTGCCGTGGTCTGCGCGTGGCCAACGTCGTCGGTGGTATTCCTTACCAATTGCAAATCGCTAAATTGCAAAACGCCAACTTGGTGGTTGCCACCCCTGGTCGTTTGCTCGATTTGCAGCGCAGCATGCAGATCAAGCTGGACCAAGTTCAGTTTTTGGTGGTCGACGAAGCTGACCGCATGTTGGACCTCGGCTTTGCCGATGACCTGACAGAAGTCAACCAGCTCACGCTGCAGCGTCGTCAGACCATGATGTTCAGCGCTACTTTCGCGCCGCGCATCATGCAATTGGCCACCCGCGTCATGCGCGAGCCACAGCGTCTCGAGATCGATTCGCCGCAAGACAAACACACCTCTATCACGCAGTCGTTGCTGTGGGCTGACAACATGACGCACAAGCGCAAGTTGCTCGACCATTGGTTGCGTGACACGACCATCAACCAAGCCGTGGTGTTTGCCTGCACGCAGGTTGAGTGCGACGGTCTGGCCAACGATCTGGTGCAAGAAGGCTTCAGTGCCGTGGCACTGCATGGCGCATTGAGCCAAGGTTTGCGCAACCGCCGTCTGATGGCTTTCCGTGATGGCCGCGTGCAAATTTTGGTCGCTACCGACGTCGCCGCTCGCGGTCTGGATGTCCCAACGATCACCCACGTGATCAACTACGGCCTGCCGATGAAAGCCGAAGACTACACCCACCGTATCGGCCGTACCGGCCGTGCGGGTCGCAGTGGTCAGGCGATCACGATTGCCGAGTTCCGCGATCGTCGCAAGATCGGTGAAATCGAGCAGTTCACACACCAGACGTTCAAGCCAAGCATCGTTGTCGGTCTTGAGCCTCAACAGCGTGCCCCGGCCGCTGAGCGTCCACGTGGCAACTTCAGCAACGGTCCTGACCGTGGCGGTCGCAGCTTCGGCGGTGGTGGTGGCGGCTATGCAGGTCGCAAGCCTGCAGGCGGTGGCTTCGGTGGTGGTGGCGGCTTCGGCGGCAATCGCAACGACCGTGGTGGTGATCGTGGCAATGACCGCGCTCCGTTCCAGGCTCAACAAGGCAATGGCTTTGGTGATCGCAACTTTGCAGACCGCGCACCGCGTCGTCCTGACGACCGCAACTTCGGTGGCGGTCAAGGCGGCAACTTCGGCGGCGGCAACGGTGGTCAAGGCGGCAACTTCGGTGGTGGCGGTCACTTCGCTCCCCGTGAAGAACGCAGCTTTGCGCCTCGCGAAGACCGCAACTTCGGTGCGCGCAACGAAGGTTTCGCTCCACGCCCTGACTTTGCTGCCCGCAAGCCAGGCGGCTTCGCCAAGCCAGCTGGCAAGGTGTTTGTGCCCCGCGATGCTGCTAAAAAGGCCGGTAAATTTTCCAAGCCAGCACGCGATTGAGTTTGACCCTGGGTTAACAACCCAGTCGGTTTGACAAAATCAAAAGGCCGCTGCCAACCGAAAGGTTCGCAGCGGCCTTTTTTATGGGCGATCACTCCAGCTTGGTGCCCGTGTCTTTCACGACTTTGCCCCAACGGACCATTTCTTGCGCCATGTACTCTGTCATGGCTTCAGGCGTGGAGTGCGAGACCTCGACGCCGGCTTTGTAAAGGGCGTCACGGGTCTCGGGATGGCTCATCGCCTTGCCAATTTCTGCGTTGAGCTTGTTGACCACATCGCGCGGGGTTCCGGCAGGAGCCAGCAACGCCAGCCAGACCGAGGCTTCGTAGCCCGCAACACCGGCTTCTTGCAGCGTCGGCACATCAGGCAGTTGCGGAATACGCTTGGCTGTGGTCACCGCCAATGCGCGGAGCCGGCCCTGTGGCACCTGCGCCAGGGCATTTGGAACACCGGCAAAACTGCTCTCAACAACGCCTGCCACCAAATCATTGGCTGCGCCAGCGCTGCCCTTGTAGGGAACGTGTTTGAGGGGAGCGCCAGTCATGGCGACGAACAAGCCGCCCATCAAATGCTGCGAGCTGCCGTTGCCGGACGACGCATAGTGAATGGTGTCGGGTGCCGCCTTGGCCAGAGCGATGAACTCCTTGACATTGGTCGCCGCAACTTTGGGGTTGACCAGCAACACGTAGGGCGAATCCACCAGTTTGCTGACGGACGTGAAGCTTTTCAAAGGGTCATACGGCATGTTTTTATAAATCCACGGGCTGATCACGTGGGTGGTTGACACCATCACCAAGGTGTAGCCATCGGGTGCTGACTTGGCGACAAAGTCCGTGCCGATGATGGAGCCGGCGCCGGCCTTGTTTTCGATCACAAACTGCTGGCCCAAGGCCATCGACAAACGCTGGCCAAGGATACGGGCCACCACGTCGGTGAAGCCACCCGGTGCAAACGGCACTACCAGTCTGACGGGTTTGTTCGGGTAGGTCTGTGCGTGGACGCTGGTCAAGCCTGCTGCGCAGATCGCCGCGAGCAGCATGGTTTTCGCAAAAAATTTCATGGCGTCATCCTTGGTAGGCTGGTTCAGGCATGGTGTAAAAACTGTTCAAGATGTGATAAACCATCATGTAGTTTTTCTGCTGGAAGCTGGCGTGCGAAATGCCGCGCATGACGCTGAATTGCTTGTTCATGTTGGGCAGCAATTTGTAGAAATCAATCAGGTCATCCATGCCGGCAATGCCGTCGTATTCGCCGCGCAAGATGATCGATGGCACGGTGATTTTTGTCGGGTCCAGCAGCGGCAGTTTGGAGCACATGTCGACGTAGGTGCCGGTGGGCATGGAGTCGTCCAGCGTCAAAATAGCGTCGGCAAAAGCGTTGACGGTCACGGGGTCGGTGGTGTCCGGATGGTCGCGCTTGAAAATACTGTGAACAAAATCCCGGTCGATAGGGCGACGGTTTTGGGCTAGAAATTCAGGCAGTTTTTTCTTGCGTTGATCGAGTGTGTGGCTGCCTTCGCCGGTCCAGACAAACGCGTCCAGTGCCAGTTTGGCGACTCGCTCAGGATGCCGTTCCGTGAAGAGAGCGGCCTTCAGTGCGCCCGATGAAATCCCGTACATCAGCAAAGACTTGGCACCAGTTTTGTCCATGATGTATTGGCTGCCGACGGCCAAGTCGTCCGCCCCGTTGCTGATATCGAAATTGATGTCGCGGTGCTTGTCCGAGCGGCCATAGCCTTCGTTGTCCATGGTCCAGGTGTCAAAACCGTGGTCAGAGAACCAGTCCATGGCAGACGAGTAAGGGCGGCCCGGAACAGACAGGTCAAAAGTAGGCTGTGAGGCCATCGACGAGCCGTGCACAAAAAAAATGGTGCCGGCATGCGGTACTTTAGGGGAGGCTTTTTTCTCCCACATGAAGAGACGGATATCGCCCTTGTGAATCCAGTGTTCAACGCCGCCTGTCCATGTCACATCACTCATTTTTTTCCTAGTCCGGCGTTCTTAGGCGCCTTTGTATTGATCGTTATATTATTACCAAATGAGGTCTGATGAGCGTCATTTTGAACGCCGCTTAAGGGAAAACACCTGTGCAAAATTTGGAAATAAAACGGGTTGGACCTACGTTTTCAAAAGCTTGTATTTTTTGAGTTTGATCCTTCGATGCGTTGCGACTGCCGTCGGTAAAAGTCTCGCTGCAAGCGCTTGTGCCAAGATATCGATCTGTATCGTTCAAGGAGCCATGACATGGTGATGGAAAAATCTCGATTTACCCCGGCCTGGTTAGACCGCATGTACAACAACCGTGCGCTGGTGCCGGACCATGCGGCGTATTTCACGCGCTGGACACAGGGCTCGCGGCTGGCGCGACAACAACTGGACTGCGACATTGACTTGCCTTATGGCGAAAGTTCGGGTGAAAAACTCGATGTTTTCCACGCCGTGGGGAACCCGCATTCAACTCGTTCTGGCGCTCCGGTGCTGGTGTTTATCCACGGCGGTTATTGGCGCTCACTCGACAAGGCTGATCAATCTTTTTTGGCACCGTCACTGACTGCTGCCGGTGCTTGCGTGGTGGTGCCGAATTACGACTTGTGTCCGGCTGTGAGCATTCCCGACATCACGCTGCAGATGGTCAAGGCGCTGGCTTGGACCTACCGGCATGTGGCGGCGTACGGCGGTGACCCAAATCGCATCACTGTCGTCGGACACTCTGCCGGCGGTCACTTGGCGGCCATGTTGTTGGCCTGTCAGTGGAAGCGGTGGGCGGCCGACGTACCGGCTGATCTGGTGAAAAATGCGTTGTCGATCTCAGGGTTGTTCGAGCTGGAGTGCATGATGCATGCGCCTTTCGTGAAAGACGATTTGAAGTTGACGCCTGCGCAGGTGCTGCAGGCCAGCCCGGCGTGGCTGCCGGCTCCGCGCCGCGGTCAGCTTTACAGTGTGGCGGGTGCGCAGGAAAGTCCTGAATTTTTGCGCCATAACGCGCTGATCCAGACCGCTTGGGGCAAGAAGGTTGTGCCTGTGAGCGAAGCACTGCCCGGTTTGAATCATTTCAGCATTGTTGACGCACTGGCAAACCCGACGCATCGCTTGCACGCATTGGCTTTGCAGTTGCTCAAAAAGACGGCCTGAAAATAGACAAAGGCGACCTGTTGCCAGGTCGCCTTTAGCCCATCGTCTGAGCGCTTTTTCAGGCTGCCTTTTGGGCGGCTGGTGCGAACATATTTTCCATCTCGTTACGCACTTTGTAGGCCGACGTTGAGGTGTCCATCGCCACGTCTGCCCAGCTCAGGCTCTGACCTTTCTTGACGGCACGCACAACCTTGACGTTGTGCGCCAGACCGAGCGGCAGGCCACCCATTTTCACGGAGGTGTCGGCCGGCAGCAACTTGCCCCAGACTGTGTAGCCACCTTCGCCATCGAGCATGTCGCCCGGCTTGAGATCGCGCTTGGCGGTCGCCACCACGTCGGCGTTCCAGCAGGTAGCGACGCCGGTCGGCTCGCCGCGCAGCGCCACGCTGGCAACGGACACGCCGACTTCCAAGCCGATCAAATGCCAGCGCTTGTAGAGGGTGAAGTAACGCCCGCTCGGGTCGGTGTGTGCGTTGTACTCTTCGAAGCAATTTTTGATGTAGTCGGTCTCGGCTTCGACCGTGACCCAGACGCCCATGCGGATGTCGTAGGGGATTTTTCGGCCATTGGCTTCGAGTGAGGAAATGACTTCGACCATGCCCTTGCGCTCCAGCACGCCACCTTCGCTGATCGGTCGGGTGACGAAGGGAATGTCTTCGACGCTGGCGGGCGGGTAGAGCAAGCCGTTGCTGGGCACCGTCAAGCCGGTGGCGTTGGCCACGGCGGTGGATTCGATTGACGGCTTGGAGCCATCCAAAAAGCTGTTGAACATCTTCGGATTCAGGCCACCGCGCACCGCTTGCTCTGGCGTCAAGCCGTAGTTTTCCCAGACCGTATCGGGCGTTGACTCTGAAAAATGCGGCAACCACTTGTGGCCGCGCCCGGCGGCCACCACCGGAAAGCCGCAGGTGCGGGCCCAGTCGACCAAGTCGCAGATCAAGGCGGGTTGGTCACCAAAGGCGAGTGAATAAACGACACCGGCTTCGGCGGCCTTGCGCGCCAGCAATGGGCCGCAAAAAGCGTCGGCTTCCACCGTCACGTTGACCACATGTTTGCCGTGCGCAAAAGCCTTCAGGCAATGCTCAACGGCGGCGACCGGGTTGCCGGTGCACTCCACAATGATGTCGATCAGCGGATTGGAGACCACCGCCTGCCAGTCTTCGGTGATCCAAGTCGCGCCAGTTTTGATGGCTTCTTGCGCCGTTTTGGCTTGTGTCATCTCTGGTTTCCAGCCGACCCTGGCAAGGTTGACACGGGCAGTGTCGGGTGACAGGTCGGCAATGGCGACCAGATGCACGCCGGGCGTTCTGGGAATTTGCGCCAAGTACATTGAGCCGAATTTTCCGGCACCGATCAGGCCGATGCGGATCGGTTTGTTGTCTGCTGCGCGTTGTTGGAGTTTGGAGTAAAGGTTCATGGGTTGAAAAATGTGTGATTGGGTTCAGGCGGCTTTGCGTACGGGTTCGATGCTGTCCAGCGACGTTTGCAAGGCGCTGGCGGGGACGCCTTCTTTCCACGGCAGGTCGACCGGGTAGCTGTTGACCAAGCAGTCGTCGGGCAAGCAGCTGATCGGCGTGAAGTCGCGGTGTGCAATGTATTCAGGGCGCTTGTGGCGGCGAATGTGGTTGCTGACCGCGCACAGGCTGAGGTAGACGCTGACGCGGTTGTGCGGTGACAGGTTGCTGCCCGAGGCATGTACCAAGCAGGAGTGAAACAAAATCATCGAGCCCGCCGGCCCCTTGGGACTGACGATGCCGCCTTGCTTGCCGCCGGCGCGCTGCACCAGTTGGCGGATCAAGTCGTTGTCGACCGTCCACAGCGGATAGCTGGTGGTGGTCAGGTCATGGTTGGCATCGACCACGCCTTTTTTATGGCTGCCCGGAATGAACATCAGGGGACCGTTGTGCTCGGTCACATCGTCCAGAAAAATCGCCACGTTCATCGCCCGTTCGGTCGGCATCTGGTCGTCGTTCAGCCAGGTGCCGTAGTCTTGGTGCCATTGCCAGACGTCGCCCTCAAAAGCCATCTTGCCGTTGATCTTGAACTGGTGCATGTACAGCTCTTCACCGAGCAGCTCTTGCACCGGTTCGATCATGCGCGGATGGCGGCCGAGTTTTGCAAAGGGCTCGCTGTACATGTGCGCGGCGAAATTGGTGCGCACCGCGTCTTTGCCTTTTTCGCGGATGTTGTAGTCTTCACGCCGGCTGTAAAGTTCGGGCACGGCGTCGTTCAGGGTTTGGGTTTCTTCCGGCGTGAACAGGCCGGGGAAAAACAGGTAACCGTCGCGGTCAAATTGCTCTAGTTGTTCAGGGGTGAGTTTCATTGTCTTGTCTCCTTGGGGGTAGTCTTTTAGGGTGTCGGTGAAAGGGTTTGGCTAGCAGAAGTCGGGGCAGGCTGGGCGCTGGCCAGCAGTCGGGCTAAGTTGCGGCTGGCGTCTTCTCCGTGCTGGCGACTCAGCGATTCGGCGCGCTCTGCATCGCCGGCTGCAATGGCTTGGGCAATGGCCGCGTGTTCATCCCAAATGGATTCGCGCATGTTGGCGACTTGCAAGACGGCGCCCATGGCTCGGCGAATGTGTTGCCAGTGCAGTTGCGCGCTTTGGGCAATCAGTGGGTTTCCGGATGCCGCATAAATGGCGTTGTGAAACGCGGCGTCGGCGGCCATCATGGCTTGGACATCTTGGCTGCGGGTGGCGAGCCTGCCTAGCCGAATCAGCTCGGGGTCCAACACCGCGTGGGCTTGGGCGGCGAGTCTAGCGGCCAAGGTATCGAGCGCGCAGCGGATTTGATAAACCTGACCCAGCCAGACGCCGTCCAGCGGTGCCACCAGCAGGCCGCGTCCCGGTGCGTCCAACACAAAGCCGTCTTTTTTCAGCAAGCGCAGCGCCAGCAATACGGGCTGCCGAGACACCGCCAATTGCTCAGCGACTTCTTCTTGCGTGATACGGCTGCCCGGTGCCAAACTGCCGCCACTGATGGCGTCCAGCAAGCTGCGGTAGACCTGGTCAACCAAGTCTGGGGTGGATTCAATTTTGATCAGTTGGGATGCCATATTTGTACTCTGTATACAGAATACAAATAGGATCCAAGGGCATCAAGCGGGTTTACCCGAGCGACACCCAAAACTCACATCAGCAAATGCTCACCCGCGTTGTCGCCGCCCAGCGTCACGTAGTTGACCTTGCGGATGTCCATCAATTTGGTGCCGCCGGAGTAGCTGATGGAGCTTTGAATGTCTTGTTCCATCTCGATCAGCGTGTCGGCCAAGGCGCCCTTGATGGGCTCCAAGATGCGCTTGCCTTCAACGTGTTTGTACTCGCCCTTGTTGAAGTCGGAGGCGCTGCCGTAGTACTCTTTGAAGCGCTTGCCGTCTTCAACGACGGTCTGGCCTGGGCTTTCTTCGTGGCCGGCCAGCATCGAGCCGATCATCACCATCGTCGCGCCAAAGCGGATCGACTTGGCAATGTCGCCGTGCTCGCGGATACCGCCGTCCGCAATGATTGGTTTGGTGGCCACACGGGCGCACCATTTCAGCGCCGACAGCTGCCAGCCGCCCGTGCCAAAGCCCGTTTTCGTTTTCGTGATGCAAACTTTCCCAGGGCCGATGCCAACCTTGGTGGCGTCAGCGCCCCAGTTCTCTAAGTCAATGATGGCTTCGGGCGTGGCCACGTTGCCGGCAATCACGAAGGACGCCGGCAGTTTTTCCTTCAGGTACGCGATCATGTTTTTCACGCTGTCAGCATGGCCGTGGGCGATGTCGATGGTGATGTACTCAGGCACCAAGCCGAGGATGACCAGTTGGTCCACAGTAGCGTAGTCGGGCGGCTTGACGCCGAGCGAGATTGAAGCGTAACTGCCGCGTGCCTTCATGCGTTTGACGAACTCAATGTTGTCAAGATCAAAGCGGTGCATGACGTAAAAATAACCGTGGTCAGCCATCCACGCGCAGATGGATTCGTCCACCACGGTTTTCATGTTGGCAGGCACCACAGGGAGGCGAAAACTGCGGCCGCCCAGCGTCACGCTGGCGTCGCATTCCGAACGGCTCTCAACGCGGCATTTGCGCGGCAGCAGCAAGATGTTGTCGTAGTCAAAAATTTCCATGGTCCAAGCTCTCCATCAGTTTGTTGTTCACATTGATGGGCGCTTGGATTGATCCGGCACCGGTGGCGGCAATGGCTTGGGCCCGGTGACCGATTCTACGGTCGTCGCTGCCGGGCCGCTGGGCTGTTTTATTTATAACCGCTATATGGTCGGGCGAATGCCCGCAGGCCTTTCTACAATGGTCGGATGTTCGCAGATGCCGCCTCCAGCTCCCCCCTTCTCCAAAATCTAAATCCTGAGCAATTGGCCGCGGTGACGCTGCCCAACACGCATGCGCTCATCCTCGCCGGTGCCGGTTCCGGCAAGACGCGGGTGCTGACCACCCGCATTGCTTGGTTGCTGCAAACCGGTCAGGTCTCGCCAGGCGGTATTTTGGCGGTCACCTTCACCAACAAGGCCTCCAAAGAGATGATGGCCCGCCTCTCGGACATGCTGCCGGTGAATGTGCGCGGCATGTGGATCGGTACGTTTCATGGTCTGTGCAACCGTTTTTTGCGGGCGCATTACAAAATGGCGAACTTGCCGCAGAGCTTTCAGATTCTGGACACCCAAGACCAGCTCTCGGCCATCAAGCGTCTGTGCAAACAATTTAACATCGATGACGAGCGCTTTCCACCCAAGCAGTTGTCGTGGTTCATTGCCGCCTGCAAAGAAGACGGTCAGCGTGCCAAAGACGTGCCGGTGCGCGACGAAGAAAGCCGCAAGAAGGCCGAGATTTACGCGCTGTACGAAGAGCAATGCCAGCGCGAAGGCGTGGTCGACTTTGGTGAGCTGATGCTGCGCAGTTACGAGCTGCTGCGTGACAACCCGGCTGTGCGCGAGCATTACCAGCGGCGTTTTCGCCACATCTTGATTGACGAGTTTCAAGACACCAACAAGCTGCAATACGCGTGGATCAAGATGCTGGCCGGGCAGGGCGACGACGCACCCGCAGGCGCAGACGCGATGCCCGGCGGTTCGGTGGTGGCGGTGGGCGACGACGACCAAAGCATTTACGCTTTTCGGGGCGCGCGCGTCGGCAACATGGCTGACTTCGTGCGCGAGTTCCATGTCCAGCATCAAATCAAGCTGGAGCGCAACTACCGCAGCTTCGGCAACATTTTGGATTCGGCCAATCACCTCATCAGCCACAACAGCAAGCGTTTGGGCAAAAACCTGCGCACCGAAGCCGGCCCCGGCGAGCCGGTGCGCGTCTATGAGGCGACCAGCGACTTCGCCGAAGCGCAGTGGTTTGTCGACGAGGTCAAACAGCTGGTGCGTGACGGCACCCTGCGCAAAGAAATCGCGCTCTTGTACCGCAGCAACGCCCAAAGTCGGGTGATGGAAACCGCGCTGTTCAACGCCGGCATTCCGTACCGCGTGTACGGCGGTTTGCGGTTTTTTGAACGGGCCGAAATCAAGCACGCGCTGGCCTACTTGCGCTTGCTAGAGAATCCGAACGACGACACCAGCTTTTTGCGTATTGTTAATTTCCCGCCGCGCGGCATTGGCGCGCGCAGCATCGAGCAACTGCAAGACATCGCCCGCGCGTCGGGTTGTTCCATGAACGACGCGGTGAGTGCCGTGACCGGCAAGGCCGGCACCAACCTAGGCGCTTTTGTCGCCAAGATCGATGTGCTGCGCGAGCAAACCAGCGGCTGCACGCTGCGCGAAATCATCGAGTTGGTGCTGCAGCACAGCGGACTGCAAGAACATTACCGGCTTGAAAAAGAAGGCCAGGACCGGCTGGAAAATATGGGCGAACTGATCAACGCCGCTGAGTCCTTTGTGAGCATGGAAGGCTTCGGCCGCGACGCCGTGGCCTTGCCGATTGACGAGCACGGTTACCCGATCGGCCAGTCGCCCGCCAGCCAAGGCTTGAACGTGAATGCCGCGCTGCTCGACGAGCCTTTGGAGTTTCCAGCGCCGGATGCTGAAACCGGTGAAACGCTGTCGCCGCTGGTGGCTTTTTTGACCCACGCTGCGCTGGAGTCGGGCGACAACCAAGCGCAAGCCGGCCAAGACGCCGTGCAGCTCATGACGGTGCACGCCTCCAAGGGGCTGGAGTTCGACTGTGTCTTCATCACCGGCATTGAAGAGGGTTTGTTCCCGCACGAAAACGCCATGAGCGACCGTGACGGCGTGGAAGAAGAGCGCCGCCTGATGTACGTTGCCATCACGCGGGCACGTCAACGGTTGTACCTGAGCCATTCACAAACGCGCATGTTGCACGGGCAGACCCGTTACCACCTGAAAAGCCGCTTTTTTGACGAACTGCCCGAGGCTGCGCTGAAGTGGATCACGCCTAAAAATCAGGGTTTTGGGTCTGGTTTCGGCAGTGCGGGCCGCGCTGGTGGCGGAGGCTGGCAGGGTGGCGGTGCTTCAGGTGGATCGGGTTCGAGCGGCGACTGGGCTGCCAAAGCTTATGCATCCCGCACGGGCGCTGCGGGCGAACGCTTTGCCAACCCGCCGGTGCCGGCCCAGCGCGAAGCGCCAGCGCACGGACTCAAAGCGGGCACGGAAGTCTTTCACGCCAAGTTTGGCGAAGGCAAGGTGTTGATGCTCGAAGGCGTTGGCGACGACGCCCGGGCCCAGATCAACTTCACGCGCCACGGCGTGAAGTGGCTGGCGCTGAGCGTCGCCAAGCTGACCATCGTCAGCTGAGCGGACGCGCCAGTCGCGATGTCATTCAGTCGGCAGAAAGCCTTCGACTGAAAAGTAGCGCTCGCCGGTGTCGTAGTTAAAGCCCAGCACTTTGGCGCCGGCTGGCAACTCCGGCAGTTTTTGGGCGATGGCAGCCAAGGTGGCACCGCTTGAGATACCGACCAACATGCCTTCTTCGCTGGCACTGCGGCGCGCCATCTCACGGGCCGGTTCAGCGTCCACTTGAATCACGCCGTCGAGCAAGTCGACCAGCAAATTTTTCGGGATGAAACCGGCACCAATGCCTTGAATCGGGTGCGGAGCCGGGGCACCACCGCTGATGACCGGGCTTTGGCTCGGTTCCACCGCAAACACCTTGAGTTGCGGCCATTTGGCTTTCAGCACTTGCGCCACGCCGCTCAGGTGACCGCCCGTGCCAACACCGGTGATGATGGCGTCTAAGCCGTCCGGGAAGTCAGCCAAAATTTCAAGCGCTGTAGTGCGTGCATGCACCTCGATATTGGCCGGGTTGTCAAACTGTTGCGGCACCCATGCGTTGGGTGTGGCGGCTGCCAGTTCTTGGGCGCGGGCGATAGCACCCTTCATGCCTTTTTCACGCGGCGTGAGGTCAAAGCTGGCACCGTAGGCCAACATCAAACGGCGGCGCTCGACCGACATGCTGTCGGGCATGACCAAAATCAATTGGTAGCCCTTGACGGCTGCCACCATAGCCAGTCCAACGCCGGTGTTGCCAGAGGTCGGCTCGATGATGGTGGCGCCGGGTTTCAGCTGGCCGCTTTTTTCAGCCGCTTCAATCATGGCCAGCGCAATGCGGTCCTTGATGGAGCCGCCCGGGTTGCTGCGCTCTGACTTGATCCAGACTTGCGCCTGTGGGCCAAACAAGCGGTTGATCCGAACGTGGGGCGTGTTACCAATGGTTTGCAAAATGCTGTCAGCGCGCATGTGATTCTCCTGAAGGGGTGAGAAATAAGGGTCTGCTCAAGCGTTGATGTCGATGGTGTGCCCGGGTTCTTCAGACGCGTCCGGATCCGCCACAAAACTGCCATCGAAGGTGAAGTAAAGCGAGGTGAAGAACATCGACACCATCAGCATGGCCGCTGGAAACATGGCAATGGCTGCAAAACCCGGGTTGCCCAGCAGCGCAGCGATCAGCGTGACAACCAGCCCCATGGCCATGAACAGGCCGATCCAGAGCAGACCGAAGACCGTCAAGGCGCCGAAGTTTTTGTAGCAGGCCATGAAGCTGAAGAACAGGCTTTTACCGGGCGACACGCCATGCCAGTGGACCAGCGCCGGGGCGTGCCAAAACAGCAGTGACAGCGGCAAGTACAGCAGCAGTGCGGCCCACATGGCGGTTTGAAAGTCCCCCGCTAGAACCATGTCCTCGGTGATCTTGCCGCCGACCAGATAAAGCTTGGCAAACTGCCCGCCGTCGATCAAAGCGGTCACGCCCATCAGCCCCAAAAAGCCGACGGCATAAAGCGCGCCCAGCACCATCATGGCTTGCTTGCGTTGTTGGCCGGCCCGAAAAGCGCTGATCAAAATCGACGGCATGGGGAACTTGCCGCGGGTGGCTTCTTTGGTCGCCGCCATCAGGCCCAGCGTGGCCGCAGGCAGCAGCGCCAGTGCCAGCGCGCTACCGACAAAAGGCAGCAACGAAGCGACCGACAGCAGCGCCATGAACATGAAGAACAGGCCTGACATGGCCAGCGGTTGCTTGAAAAAAGTCCGGATCCCCAGCTTGACCCAGGTGGCCCCGGTACGGGCAGGAACAATGTTGAGTTTCATGTGATCAGTGTCGGGTAAGGGGGGCCAAGTCGGCTTCAGGCTGACAAGCGGAAGGGTTGCAACAGGCATTGGCGCAACACGCGTTCAAAGTGTTCCGGATCATGCGCTTTGAGCACCGCGGCGTCTCGCGGCAGATGAAAGTCCCACAAACGCGAGGTCCAAAAGCGCAGCGCCCCGGCGCGCAGCATGGCCGGTAGCAGTTGTCGTTCTTGCGCCGTCAGTGGTCGTACTGCCTGGTAAGCGTTGAGGAAAGCATCGGCGCGCTCCGGGTCGTTTTCACCCGTGGCCAAGTCAATGCACCAGTCGTTCAGGCAGACGGCGATGTCAAACAAAAAGGCGTCGCAGCCGGCAAAGTAAAAGTCAAAAAATCCGGTGAGCTGGTCGCTGTGGCCGCCGGCACTGTCGGTGTCAAACATGACGTTGTCGCGAAACAGGTCTGCGTGAACCGGGCCGCGCGGCAACGACCGATACGCTGGTGACGCAGCCACATGATTTTGAAACGCCAGCTCGCCCAAGATCAGCGTGCGCTGCTCAGGTGTCAGGTGCGGCAGCACTACCGGCACGGTCTCGTTCCACCACGGCAGACCCCGCAAATTGGGTTGCTGCATGTCGAAGTCGCGTCCGGCCAGATGCATGCGCGCCAGCATGTCGCCGACTGCAGCGCAGTGCGCCGGTTGGGGATTGAGCTCGCTGCTGCCGCGCAGCTTGTTGACCACCGCGGCGGGTTTGCCTTTGAGGCTGTGCAAGATGGCGCCTGGGCGCACGTCGGTGAGAGCGGCTGGTTTGGCGGCGGCTCCTTTGCGGGGCTTGACCAGAACAATGGGTGCATCGGGTGCGGCCTGTGGATCGGGCACCGGAATGCCACGCTCGGCCAGGTGCTTCATCAGGTGCAGGTAAAAAGGCAGCTGCTCAAACGTCAGTCGTTCAAACAGCGTCAGGACGAATTGGCCCAGGTCGGTGTCAACGAAGTAGTTGGTGTTTTCAATGCCTCCGGCGCAACCCTTGATGGACTGCAACTCGCCGAGGCCCAAGGCTTGTAAAAATGAAGCAGCCTCGTCATGCGAGACCTCGGTGAAGACAGCCATGCGGGAACCTGAAAATCAATAAATAAACGAAAACGACTGGGGTTGGTGCGAGCGCTTAAAACTTAAAAACATTCCAGAAGCGTGAACCGGTCGTGCCCGATTCGGCGGTGCCGCCGCTGCGGGATGCATCGATGGGCTTGACTTCGTAGGGCGGGACATTGGCGGCTGGCTGCACCGTGATGCTCTGAGTTTCGCCACCGACGCGCAGCTCATCAATGCGTGAGCCCGCATCTTGGTTGTGAATGCGCTGAATGGTGGGGTCTGGACGCCCTGCTGACTTGGCAGTTTTAGGCGTATCCGGAGGTGTCTGAGCGGCAGCCGGAGCGCCACAAAAAACCACCAAGGCGGCCAGCAAGAAAGAGCAGGTACGGTGTTTCATGCTGCATTGTAGGCGGCGGGGCCTCTCAAATTTACTGGACAATTGGCCCGCATGAGTACTGACAAAAAAACCTTGCTGCTGGTCGATGGCTCCAGCTACCTGTATCGCGCCTTTCACGCCATGCCTGACTTGCGCGTGGTGGCCGGCGACCCGACCAGCCCAGCAACGGGTGCGATCCGCGGCATGATCAACATGATGCAAAAGTTGCGCAAAGATGTGCGCGCCGATTACGCAGCTTGTGTTTTCGATGCCAAAGGCCCGACTTTTCGCGACGCGTTGTACCCCGAGTACAAAGCTCAGCGTTCACCCATGCCTGATGACCTGCGCAGCCAAGTCGAGGCGATTCACGAACTGGTCGCGCTGATGGGCTGGAAGGTGCTGAACGTGCCAGGCGTCGAAGCCGATGACGTGATTGGCACGCTGTCCTGCATGGCCTCGCAGCAGGGCATTGAGGTCATCATCTCCAGCGGCGACAAAGACCTGAGCCAGCTGGTCGACGAGCATGTGACGGTGATCGACACCATGAACGACAGACGCCGCGACTTGGCGGGCGTCGAGTCTGAGTTTGGCGTGCCGCCGCGGCTCATGATCGACTACCAAACCTTGGTTGGCGACACCGTCGACAACGTGCCTGGCGTCCCCAAGGTCGGCCCCAAAACAGCTGTCAAGTGGCTGCTCGAATACGGCTCACTCGACGCGCTGGTGGCGCACGCTGCCGGCATCAAAGGCGTGGTCGGCGAGAACCTGCGGCAGTCGCTGGACTGGTTGCCGCGAGGCCGCGAGTTGCTGACCATCAAAACCGACTGTGACTTGGCTGCCTACATCGACGGCTTGCCTTCGCTGGATGCGATTCCGATGGGCGCGCAGCAGACAGAGCTTTTGCAAGATTTTTACAAGCGTTTTGGCTTCAAGGGCTTGGTCAAAAGCATTGACAGCCAGAATACGCCGCCGGAAATGGTTGGTGGACCGGAAGGCCGCCACATGGCTGCAAAAGCCAAGCCGCCAAGTGGCGGGCCCAGCCTGTTTGACGAGCCTGCGTTTTTAGACAAGCCACTGGCTGAGCGGGCGACCAATCTGCACTACGACACGATCATGACTTGGCCGGCGTTTGACGCTTTGTTGGCGTCGCTTGAAAGTGCCGAGTTGGTGGCTGTGGACACCGAAACCAATTCGCTCGATGAGATGCGGGCGCAAATTGTCGGCCTGAGTTTCAGCGTCGCAGCCGGCTCGGCCGCCTACATTCCCTTGGCACACGATTACGCGGGCGATCCGGCCGTAGCCGAACAACTGCCGATGGGCGAGGTGTTGGCGCGGTTGAAGCCCTGGCTTGAAAACCCTGCCCGCGCCAAGCTCGGTCAAAACATCAAATACGACCGCCATGTCTTCGCCAACCACGACATTGAAGTACAGGGCTACCAGCACGACACCATGCTGCAAAGCTATGTGCTGGAAGTCCACAAGCCGCACGGGCTGGCGAGTCTGGCCGAACGCCATGTGGGCCGCAGCGGCATCAACTACGAAGACCTCTGCGGCAAGGGTGCCAGCCAGATCAAGTTCAATCAAGTTGAGATCGCCAAGGCGTCTGAATATTCTTGCGAAGACTCGGATCAGACCATGGACGTGCACCGCGTGCTCTGGCCGCAGTTGCAAGCCAACGACAAACTGCGTTTCATTTATGCGCTTGAAATCCAGAGCAGCGAAGGCCTGTACCGCATTGAACGCAACGGTGTGCTGATTGATGGCCCGATGTTGGCCAAGCAAAGCGGTGAATTGGGCGTGCGTATTGCGCAGCTTGAAACCGAGGCGCATGCGCTGGCCGGGCAAGCTTTCAACCTCAGCTCACCGAAACAAATTGGCGAAATTTTCTTCACCAAGCTCGGTCTGCCCGTGGTCAAGAAAACCGCCACCGGCGCCCCCAGCACCGACGAAGAAGTGCTGGAAAAACTCGCTGAAGACTACCCGTTGCCGGCGAAGATTCTGGAGCACCGCGGCCTGTCCAAACTCAAGGGCACTTACACCGACAAACTGGCGCAGTTGGCCCATCCGCGCACGGGCAGGGTGCACACGCATTACGCGCAGGCCGTGGCGGTCACCGGCCGCTTGTCGAGCACCGACCCCAACTTGCAAAACATTCCAGTCAAAACGGCAGAAGGCCGGCGCGTGCGCGAAGCTTTTGTGGCTGCACCCGGCTGTGTGATTGCCAGCGCCGACTACTCGCAAATTGAGCTGCGCATCATGGCGCACATCAGTGAAGACGAGGCCTTGCTGCGCGCCTTCAATGACGGCCTGGACGTCCACCGTGCCACCGCTGCCGAGGTGTTTGGTGTGGCGGTGGATCAGGTCAGCAGCGAGCAGCGTCGCTATGCCAAGGTGATTAATTTCGGCCTGATTTACGGCATGAGCAGCTATGGCTTGGCGCGCAATTTGGGCATTGAGACCAAAGCCGCAGCGGCCTACATCGACAAGTATTTTCAGCGTTACCCGGGTGTGAAAACCTACATGGACGAAACCAAACTCTCGGCCAAAAGCAAGGGTTATGTCGAGACCGTGTTTGGTCGGCGGCTGTATTTGCCAGAGATCAATTCACCCAACGGGCCGCGCCGCAGCGGTGCCGAGCGCGCCGCCATCAATGCACCCATGCAGGGCACGGCGGCCGACCTCATCAAGCTCAGCATGGTCAAGGTGCAGCAGGTGCTGGACGCTGAAGGCCGCGGCACCAAGATGATCATGCAGGTGCATGACGAACTGGTATTTGAAGTGCCACTGGCCGAGCAAGAGTGGGTGCGCACCGAGATTCCGCGACTCATGGCCGGCGTGGCGCAACTCAAAGCACCTCTCTTAGCAGAAATTGGGATGGGTGAAAACTGGGAAAAAGCACATTAACAACACTTATCGATTTATACATAGTTTTTTTTATCGATAGGTGGTTTTACGGTTGTGACCGTTGGGTATTTAACTAAACTGATCATTCATGATTAGTCTGGACCCGTCCACGGGATCACTGAAATCATGACAGGGGAATGGCTCACAAGCTCTTCAATATCAACCGGTCATGCATTTTCAGGGAGACCCGCATGATGATTAATCGCATTTGGTCCAAGGCCACCGCCATTGCAACTTCTGGTGTAGCGCTGGCACTGTCCAGCACCAGCGCATCTGCTGCAGCATCTTCAACCCTCAACCCCGATGATTTTGTCGGCATCTCGTTTTGGTTGATTTCTATGGCGCTAATTGCGTCAACGGTGTTTTTCTTTCTGGAGCGAGACCGTGTCTCTGCCAAGTGGAAAACCTCGCTCACGGTGTCCGGATTGGTCACATTGGTGGCCGCTGTGCACTACTTTTATATGCGCGATGTCTGGGTCGCGACGGGTCAAACACCCACCGTCTTCCGCTACATTGATTGGTTGATCACCGTGCCGCTGCTGATGATTGAGTTTTACTTGATCTTGTCAGCCATCACCAAAGTACCCGTGGGCGTTTTCTGGCGCCTCATGATCGGTACGTTGGTGATGTTGATCGGTGGTTACTTGGGCGAAGCCGGCTACATGGCTGTGCTGCCAGCATTCATCATCGGCATGTTGGGCTGGGCTTACATCCTCTATGAAATCTTCATGGGTCAGGCTAGCAAGATCAACGCTGAAAAAGCACCACCGTCAGTCCAGTCGGCATTCAAAACAATGCGTTTGATCGTGACCTTCGGTTGGGCCATTTATCCCATCGGCTACTTCTTCGGTTACTTCACGGGCAGCAGTCCGACCGACAGTGCCAACGCCCTGAATATTATTTATAACTTGGCCGACGTCCTCAACAAGATAGCCTTCGGTTTGATTATTTGGACGGTGGCTGTCAGCGAGACTGAAAGCCAAGCCAAAAAATAAGCCTTCACGTTCAGACGAGTTTTCTCCGGCGCCGTGCTGGAGAAAACTCACTTTCGGACATGCGCCGTTCGGTGATCTGTCGACCTGAAAAGGAGTCAACCGATGTCTGCAACTGATGCCGTGCAGCACGTTGCCCCGCCAGATAGTGCGGAGGCTTTGCTGGTGAAAGTCGAAGCGCTCATGTTTCAGGCGCTGCGTTTAGACCACCGCTTCAATCCATTTGGGAAAGCAGACGCAAGAAGCGCTGCGGCTTATCACTTGCAATCAGGTGGTCAGCGTGTGCGGGCGCGTTTGGCATTGGCAGGCGGGTTGGCGTTAGGCCTGCCGGAGAGTGATTCACTGTGTATTGCAAGTTGTGCGGAGTTACTGCACAACGCCTCTCTGGTACACGACGACATTCAAGACAGAGACAGCCTGCGGCGAGGTCAGCCAGCCTTGTGGTCCAAGTTTGGCACCAATGTGGCTATTTGCAGCGGCGATTATTTGCTGTCTGCCGCTTATGGGGTGTTGTGCACTTTTTCGCAGCCTCTTCTTTTGCCTGCCATGTTGGCATTGCTGCATGAGCGCACAGGCGCCGCTATTGATGGGCAATGCGCAGACCTGACGATGCGCAACGATCAACCTGAGGGCATTGCGCAGTACATCAACATTGCAAAAGCCAAGTCCGGTGCGTTGTTGAGTTTGCCTTTAGAACTGGTCCTGATAGCGTCCGGACGAAGAGACGCTTTGCCATTGGCGCGAAAGGCTTGTGAAAACTTCGCTGTCAGCTATCAAATTTTTGACGACTTGCAAGACGTCACGATTGACTGTGAATCTGATGCCGTCAGCCAGGGTCAACCCAAGTGTTTGAACATTGTTTTTATTTTGTCGAACCAAAACAGCCTTGCTGGGGCAGAAAAATCAATGGATCCTCAGGTTGCTGCCAGAGACTTAGGTCTGCAGCACCTTGCGCTTTGCGAAGCCATCGCTCTACAAATGCCGAATGCTTCAGGTGTGCTGTTGCTTGATTTGTCTGCACAGCTGCGCGCCATGTTCGGTGTTTTATCTTCTGCGGAGTGTGGCTGATGCAGGCTTTGGTGATTGGTGCTGGGTTTGGCGGCATAGCCGCAGCGCTGCGCTTGCGGGCGAAAGGGTACGAGGTCACCGTGGTTGACCGTTGTACTCAGATTGGCGGGCGCGCGCAGGTCTTTGAGCGCAATGGTTTTCGACACGATGCTGGTCCTACGGTCATCACAGCCCCGTTTCTGTTTGATGAATTATTTGAATTATTCGGCGAAAAATTTTCAGACCACGTCACCTTGGTGCCGTTGAAACCTTGGTACCGTTTTCACTTTGCAGATGGCGATAGTTTCAACTACGGCGGAACGCTAGAAGAGACTTTGGCAGAGATTGCGCGCATTGAGCCCAAAGACTGCGACGGTTACCGTCAATTGCTGCAGCAGTCAAAGCGTATTTACGATGTGGGGTTTACGGAGCTCTCGGCGGTTCCCTTTCATCGCTTCAAAACAATGCTCAAGCAAATCCCAAGGTTGCTGGGCTTGCGCAGTTATGAAACAGTCTGGCAACTGGTGTCGCGTTATTTGAGCAACCCGAAGCTGCGCCAAGCTTTTTCTATTCAGCCCTTGCTGGTCGGGGGAAATCCTTTCGACACGACCAGCATTTACGGCTTGATTCATTACCTAGAACGGGCTTATGGTGTTCACTTCGCGATGGGTGGGACAGGGTCCATCACGCAAGCTTTGGGCGGCCTGATGGCGCGTCAAGGTATAGACGTGCAGCTCGGACAAACAGTGCAGTCGTTGAGCGTCGAACAAGGGGTGGTGAAAGGCGTCGTGATGGACGATGGACGCATCCTGAGCGCAGACCTGGTGGTCTCGAATGCAGACCCTGCGCATCTTTACGGCAGCATGGTCAAGCCTTCCGAGCAGCCCATTGCAACTCGCTTAAAACTGGGGGCTGCTGCGTTTTCTATGGGCCTGTTTGTTTTGTATTTTGGCACCACGCGGACCTACCCAGAGGTGGCACATCACACCATTTGGATGGGTGAGCGCTATCGTGAGTTGTTGGCCGACATCTTCAATCACAAGACCTTGTCGGAAGACTTTTCACTCTATCTGCACAGACCTACGGCGACCGACCCGAGTTTCGCGCCGCCCGGTTGCGACAGTTTTTATGTCTTGTGCCCAGTGCCCAATTTACTCGGGAAGCAAGATTGGACGAAAAGCGGCCCGGCTTTGCGTGATCGAATCGTGGCGGCGCTCGGTCGGACCCTTTTGCCGGACTTGGAAACAACGATCACTGAAGAATTTTTCATGACGCCGAAAGATTTTGAAAAAGATTATTTAAGCCAACACGGGGCTGGGTTTTCGGTGTCACCGTTGTTTCGGCAGTCGGCTTGGTTTCGATTTCATAACCAAGCAGAGGGCCTGAAAAATCTCTATTTGGTTGGCGCAGGAACCCATCCAGGTGCCGGACTGCCCGGTGTCCTTTGCTCTGCCAAAGTCTTGGATGCACTGATTCCGAGGGCTGTTTCGGCATGAACGATTCGTGCCGTTCTGGCTCCGATATTGCGGCCTCTACGGCAAGTGCTGAAAGCGTTCTCGCTGCAAAGGGACGCAGCTTTTACTGGGCTCGTCATTTACTCGGAACGCTTCACGCGGAACGGTCTACACGCTTGTACCGCCTGTGTCGTTACATTGATGATTTGGCCGACGAGGGCCAATCCACGACCTTGGCAAAACAAGCTTTGTTGGGCGCTGCGGCGTCTGTACGCAGTGGTTATTCCAATGATCCTGTCATTCAGGATGGCCTGGCTTTGATGCACGAATGCGGCATTGATGCTGATATTTTTTTGGATTTGATTGCCGGCGTTCAGTCAGACCTTGAACCGGTTCGCATGCCTGATTTGGATTCGCTGCTGCGCTACTGCTACCAAGTGGCGGGTACGGTAGGCTTGATGATGTGCAAGGTACTGGATACAGATACACGCGCTGCGTTTCCACATGCGGTTGACTTGGGAATTGCCATGCAGCTGACCAATATTTGTCGCGACATCGTGGCTGACGCGGCAGTCAATCGGCGCTATTTGCCGGCGTCGATGGTGGGCGATTTGTCGCCAGACTTATTGCTTTGTCCATCCGGGCAATTGTCCTTAGAGCTCAAGGCCTGTGTGTCAAGTTTGCTCGACTGTGCAGAAACCTACTACCAGAGTGGCGAGCTTGGCTTGTCTTATTTGCCAGTGCGCGCGCGAGGGGGGATGTTGGTGGCGGCTCGCGTCTACCGGGAGATCGGTGTACAGCTCAGGGCGCGTGATCACATCGATTGGTCAGCGCGCGTTGTAGTTGCGCCTTGGCGTAAGGCGGTAATCACGTCGCAGGCCTTGGTGGCCCTGCCGTTCAGTCGTTTTTTTTGGCGCTATCCAGCACGACACGACAAGCGATTGCACTCGGCCTTGTCGAGTTTCCCGGCTTGCAGCGCTGCTTCTTTCTTACGCTATGCAGCATGATGTCGAACTGCTGATCTTGGGCGGCGGATGCGCCGGGTTGAGCTTGGCCATGCAGTTAGCTCAGCACGGGCAGCGTGCCCCTTCAACGCTGATTTTGGAGCAGCGGGCCTCCTATAAAAATGACCGAACTTGGTGCTTTTGGGGCGATGCCAAAACGCCTTTTGCGCAACAGGCAGCACACCAATGGCAAACGTTCAAAGTTGTGGGCGCTGGTCAGGAGCGACGCCTTGATTGTTCTGAAACCCCGTACCGGATGCTCACGGCCGAACAGTTTTACAACGCAGCGGCGGCGGCGCTCGCGACCGTTCCACAAATGAGATTGAAAATGGAGTCAACCGTTAATTCTGAGCCGCAACTTCGCCAAGGTCGATGGCATTTTGAGACGCCGGAGGGTGCCTTCTCAGCGGCCAGCGTTGTCGACACTCGGCCACAACGGCTGCCTGCGCAAGACGGCGCCCTGTTATGGCAATCGTTTTATGGTCTTGAAATTGCGTGTGCCCAGCCCGTCTTTGAGCCGAGCTGCGTTGAATTGATGAACTTTTCAGCGGCCACGCCAGAGCGTGTTGCCTTCACCTATGTGCTGCCCTTGTCTTCTACGCGGGCCTTGGTTGAGTTCACCGTGTTTGCCGTGGCACCGTTCACTTCAGATGCGTTGGCGCTCGATTTGCAAAGTGCGATCGCGCAGCGTGTCAAAGGGGCTGCGTTCACGGTGCTGCGTTCAGAACAAGGCGTCCTTCCCATGGGCTTGGCGGGTCTGCAGGCCACCGGGCCAAGTGCAGATCCAGCCTACGTGCGTGTCGGCTTGTTTGCTGGCGCGGCTCGACCTGCAACGGGTTATGCCTTCCAGCGTATTCAGCGCTGGGCTGCCGACTGTGGCCGTGCGATGGCCAACGGCGGTTCACCGATAGGCCACCCCCAAGAGCCCGCCTTGAGGGGGTGGATGGACACCGTGTTTTTAAACGTTGTTCGTCGCCAGCCCGAATTGGCGCCGCAGTTGTTCATGGCTTTATTTTCTGGGGTGGCGAGTCAACGGGTCATTCGTTTTTTAGGTGAAAGCGCAAGACTGTCTGACTTTGTCGCCATGGTTTGGGCTTTGCCGCACAGGCCTTTTTTACGGCAGCTTTTCAGCTTGCCCCGCTCGCTATGACCGCCTTGCGTCGGCAGGGTTTTTTGTTCAGCATTTTGGCGCTGATGACAGGCATTTTGTCAGCGGTTTTTGTGCCTTTAAATCCACAGCTTGAGCTGTTGTTGGCGGGCCTGTTCATCGTCTTGCTCGGCGTCCCCCATGGCGCGTTGGATCCCATTTTTGCGCAAGCATTGCCGCAAATCAAAAGCCGCACATCGTGGGCACTCTTCGTTTTCGCTTACCTGTTGTTGGCAGCTTTGGTGGTGGCATTGTGGTGGTACGCACCAACTGTTTTTTTGCTTGGTTTTCTGGCCATTTCAGTGCTGCACTTTTCCGGCGATCTGGCTGCAGGTGCGAATTTTTTTGTGCGGTTTTTTTACGGCGGGGCTGCGATCGTTTTGCCAGCAGCCTTGCACGCGGCAGAACTTGACAGGCTTTTCTCTCTCTTGACGGGCCCGCACGCCGCGGGCTTGGTGGTGGCGGTGTTGCAATTCATGGTTTGGCCATGGCTGGCTGCGCTGGGGATGGTGATTGTGCACAGTGCGCGCCAAGATGCTTTGTTGGCCCTGGAAGTCTTGGCTGTCAGTGTTTTGACCTTCACGGCATCGCCGTTGCTGGGGTTCACGATTTTCTTTTGCTGTATGCACAGCCCACGGCATATTTTGCGCACGCAAATATATGCCGGCATGACACTGCAACGCCTTGCTGTGGTGGCTGTATTGCCCATGTTGGCGATTTTGCTAATGGCCGCAGGCGGGTGGTATTGGTTGCCCGACTCGCCCATTGATGAACGAATAATCCAATTTCTGTTTGTGGCCCTGGCGGCCCTCACCGTACCGCACATGGTGTTGGTGGAGCGGGTTCGTTTCAGCGGTTGGCCATCCAAGCTTGCAAAAGGCTCGGTCAGAGTGTTTCCGTAACTATTTGCAACGTTAAATCCCCCTAGGTTGGCTAAACTGGCACACTGTTACTGGCCATTCTGCCAACCATTTTTTTGTGACTTCAAGGACCTCTTTATGCTGAACCAAGACCAAAGAAAAGATTTTGATGCGCTGCTCCCTGGGCGGTCGACCGAAGCCGGCGCCAGCCGCCGCACTGCGCTGAAAGCCGCTCTGGGCGTCGGCTATGCGGCGGCTGCGATGCCACTGATGGCCCAGACGGCCATCAAAACGTCCTCTGAAGGTTTGACCACAGGTGAGGTCATGTATGAAGTCAATGGCTTCAAGGTGCCGGCTTTCTATGCGGCTCCTGCAGGTAAAACCAACCTGCCGGTGGTGCTGGTCATTCATGAGATTTTTGGCGTGCACGAATACATCGCCGACACCGCCCGTCGATTTGCGAAGGCCGGCTATTTGGCGATCGCCCCTGAACTGTTTGCTCGCCAAGGCGACCCGGGCGCTTATAGCGAGATGGCCAAACTGCAGGCTGAGGTGGTCTCTAAGGTACCGGACGCGCAAGTCATGGCTGATCTGGATGGCGCCGTGAACTGGGCCGTCCAGCACGGTGGCAACACCGACAAAGTCGCTATCACCGGTTTTTGCTGGGGTGGTCGCATCACTTGGTTGTACGCGCAGCAAAGCAACAAGGTCAAGGCGGGCGCGGCTTGGTATGGCCGCTTGGTGGGCACCTCATCGGCTCTGACGCCAAAGCATCCCCTCGATTTGGCGGCTGCGCACAAGGCACCTGTGCTGGGCCTGTACGGCGGCCAAGACAGCGGTATTCCACTGGACACCGTCAACCAGATGAAGACCGCACTGGCCGCTGCGGGCAGTGCTGGCAACGCGGCTGCCAAAGCGTCTGAGTTCGTGGTCTACCCAGACGCACCGCACGCTTTTCATGCCGATTACCGCCCCAGCTACCGCGTCGAGCCGGCGCAAGATGGCTTCAAACGAGCACTGGCTTGGTTCAAGACCCACGGCGTCGCTTAAGAGCTTGAGCCCAGACGCTGGATAATAGGCCCCGACCGCCCGGTCGGCCATGCTTGGCTGCCGGGCTTGTTTGTGGGCTCATGGGTTCTTGGAAATTGGCGTTTATATGACTTTGTTGGCAATCCTCGCAGCAACTTTACTGGCGGGTGTGGGCAGTGTGTGGCTGGCGGCCCTGCTGGGCTTTGGTATTTTGGCGCGTTACACGCAGCACATGCTGAGTCTGGCGGCTGGTGCCTTGTTGGCCACCGCTTTCATGCACTTGCTGCCGGAAGCGTTTGAAAGCCAAGTTGGCGCTCACGAACTGTTTCCGACCCTGCTGGTCGGTCTGATCTTTTTCTTTTTGCTCGACAAGGCTGAACTCTGGCACCACGGCCATGAACATCATCATGGGCATCACCACGCCCATGACGGCCACACAGCCCATGACAATCACCCGCAGCGCAGCGGTGGCAGCTGGGCCATCCTGACCGGCGACAGCGTGCATTGCTTTGGCGATGGCGTGCTGATTGCGTCGGCTTTTGTGGCTGATATGCGGCTTGGCGTGGTGGCGGCGCTGGCAGTGCTGATGCACGAAGTGCCGCATCACATGGGCGATCTGGCGGTGCTCCGGCAGGCCAGCGACAACCGGCGCATCGCTTTTTTGAAGGTTTCACTCGCAGGTGCAGTGACCGCCTTGGGCGGTCTAGTGGGTTACTTTTTGGTGGCCCAACTGGAAGCTTATTTACCGTACTTTCTAGCGGTTGCCTCCAGCAGTTTTATGTACGTGGCGTTGGCCGACTTGATCCCGCAATTGCAAAAGAAGTTGACGGCCAGCGAGACGGCTGCACAAATTTTCTGGTTGGCCGTCGGCATGGGCATGGTCACGCTGGCCAGCAGCCTGACGCACGGCAGTCATTGACCGCCAGTCTTCCCCGCCCTGACGACCGGTAAAGTGGCTTCTTCAAGCCGCTCATGCGGCTTGAAGAAGTCCAGCTTGCGTTGCCTCGGCAATTGCTTGAGCGCGTACTCCGCGCGCAGCGCGTCGCCCTTGCTTGGGTAGTGCCTGCAAGCCAACACCCGCAGCGGCGGATGCGAGCGGGTGTAGGCGGCGCCCATGCCGAGCAGATGTTTGACAAAACGCTCCAGCACGTCGAGCGCCACGCCGGTGTAGAGCGTGCCGTCTTCACACTCTAGTAAGTACAGCTGGTAAGTTGGCACAGTTGGATCAGGTTGCTGTGCTGGCACGGGCTCCGCTTCAGCCTTGCGCAACAGGTCGGGCCGGGTCGCTGCACCACTCGCTCCAGCTGCCGGCGTACAGGCTGCTACCGCTGAGTCCTGCGATCTCCATCGCCAGCATATTGGGCAGGGCGCTGACACCGCTGCCGCAATGGTGCACCACCGTGGCCGGGTCGCGCTGACCCAGCAGGGCGGCAAATTCGGCTTTAAGCTGCTCTGCGGATTTGAACTTGCCATCGGGCCCGAGGTTCTGCGCAAAAGGGCGGTTCAATGCGCCCGGAATGTGGCCGGCCACAGGGTCTAGCGGCTCGACCTCGCCCTTGAAACGCGGCGTCGCCCGCGCGTCAATCAAGGTTTGTTCGGGCCGGCCGAGATGCTGTACGACCGCAGCGGTGTCGACCAGACGAGACTTGGGTTCGCTCAGCAAAAAACGCGACTGAAAGTGCGCTGGCTCGTCCCCAGATGCGACGGGGCCACCTGCGGCCTGCCACGCTTGCAGGCCACCGTCGAGCACGGCCACGGCGTCGTGTCCGGCCCACTTCAGCATCCACCACAGCCGACCGCAATAGTTCGCGCCGTTGCGGTCATAGACCACCGCTTGCATGTCGTTGGCAAAACCGATGCTCGACAGCCACGTCGCGAAGCGTTCCCGATTGGGCAGCGGATGGCGCCCGCCTGAGGCCGGTTCGTCGGGGCCGTGGGCGGTCACCACGCCGTGCTGTCCGGGCACGCCGTGTTTGGCGCTCAGCGCGCTGTCGAGGTGCGCATACACCGCCCCGGGAATGTGGGCTGCAGCGTATTGCTGCGCGCCGGCACTGGGCTGGGTCAGGTCATTGCTGCAGTCAAAAATCATGCAGCGCTGTTGGCTGTTTTGCAGCGCTTGCAATTGGGCAACAGAAATCAGGACGGTGTGCATGGCCATTTCTTTCATGACGGTTGGTTGGAACGCATCTTCGCATTGATTCAAAGCATGTCGGGCATTGCGCCGACAGCCACAAAAGCCAGTCGGCCATGGTGCCGCTGTCGGCCTTATTTAGAGTGGCGTCAAGACGTCGATTTTGCAGATTTTTGCAACGGTGCGAAACAGGATTTTTGATGGTCCAGAGAAATCTTAAAGTGCGGGTTCCCCCCCCCCCCCCCCCGCGATTCGGTTCGGGCGAAGGCCTCGCTGATGGACGTCCTGAGGGAGCGGCTGATGAAGACTGAGGCGCTGCAACGCGCGATTTTCAACAGCGTCAATTTCGCCAGTATCGCGACCGATGCCGCGAGCCTGATCCAGATTTTCAATGTCGGGGCAGAGCGCTTGTTGGGCTACGCTGCGGCTGATGTGGTGGGCAAAATGTTTCCCGGCGACATGGCCGATTCGCAGGCGCTGATGGACCGCGCGAAGTATTTGAGCGAAGAGTTTGGTACGCCGATTGCCCCTGGCTTTGAGTCCTTGGTCTACAAGGCTTCACGCGGCATAGAAGACATTTACGAGATGATCTACGTCCGCAAAGACGGTGTTCGTTTGCCGGTCGTGCTGTCGGTGACGGCCCTGCGTGACGACCTTGGCGAGGGCATTGGTTACTTGCTGATCGGCTCCGACAATACCGCACGAAAAAAACTTGAAGACGAGCGGGAAAAAGTTGCGCAACGCTTGCGCGACTTGCAGCTCTACACGCGCGCTCTTTTCGACTCCAGCGTCGATGCGCTGACCGTCGTCAGCGCGGCCGGCACCATCACCGATGTCAACACGCAGATGCAAGTGCTGACAGCGTGCCCTAGGGATGAGTTGATCGGTAGCCCTTTCTCGCTGTACTTCACCGAACCGGAACGGGCTGACGCGGCGATTGCGCAGGTGCTGAAAGACAAAAAAATCTCGAATTACCAGCTCATCGCCTGCGCCAAGGACGGGACCGAAACCGTGGTCTCTTGCAATGCAGCCATTTTTTACGATGAGCACGACAACCTTCAGGGTATCTTTGCGGCGGTGCGCGATATTTCGGAGCGCATCAAGGCGGAAGAATCAATCCAAGCCGCCAGCGTCTTCAACATTGCCCGCGAAGGCATCATGATCACCGCCGCCGACGGCGCGATCATCAACGTCAACGACGCCTTTACCCACATCACCGGCTACAGCCGGGGCGAAGTGCTGGGTCAAAATCCGCGTCTGCTGAATGCCGGCGTTCAAGCCCAAGGGTTTTACGCGGCCATGTTTCAGTCCTTGGCTGATGGTGGCCACTGGTCAGGCGAAGTTTGGGATCGGCACAAAAATGGCAGTCTGATCGCACTGATGGAAACCATCGTCGCTGTCCGCGACAGCCGGGGCACTGTGAAGCAGTATGTCTCGCTGTTTTCAGACATCACCGCGTTGAAGGCGCACCAAGATCAGCTGGAACATTTGGCGCAATTTGACGGCCTGACGAACTTGCCGAACCGGGTCTTGTTGGCCGACCGCTTGTTGCAAGGTATGGCGCAAGTCAAGCGGCATTCGCAGCAATTGCTGGCGGTGGTGTTCATTGACTTGGACGCTTTCAAGGCTGTTAACGACAACCACGGTCACCAAGTCGGCGACCAGTTGCTGATTGCCTTGGCTGAGCGGATGCAGAAGTCGCTGCGCGTCGGCGACACGCTGGCTCGCATTGGCGGCGACGAGTTCGTGGCGGTGCTGGTCGATTTGCCTGACGTCGAGGCCAGCGTGCCGATGCTCACGCGTCTGCTTGCTGCGGTGTCCCAGCCGGTGCCCTTGGGCGATTTAACACTTCAGCTCACCGCCAGTTTGGGCATCACTTTTTACCCGCAAGCCGATGACGTCGATGCCGAGCAATTGATACGCCAAGCCGACCAGGCCATGTACTTGGCCAAGCAAAGCGGCAAGAACCGTTATCACATTTTTGACGCCGTGCAAGACCGCAGTGTGCGTGAGCACTACGAACATCTCAAGCAGTTGCGGCGGGCGCTGAGCCAGAACGAATTTGTGCTGCACTACCAGCCCAAGGTGAACATGCGCACGGGCGAGCTGATTGGCGCAGAAGCGCTGATCCGCTGGCAGCATCCGGAGCGTGGCCTGTTGTTGCCGATGGCTTTTTTGCCAGCGATTGAAGACCATCCGCTGGCCATCGAAATTGGTGAGTGGGTGATCCATGCCGCGCTGACCCAGTTGTCACTGTGGCGTGGCATGGGGTTGGCGATTCCGGTCAGCGTGAATATCGGTGCCCGGCAGTTGAAGCAGCTGAGTTTTGTGGCGCGCGTGCGCGAGATTCTGGCGGCCTATCCCCACATCAGGCCGGGCGATCTGCAAATGGAGGTGCTGGAAACCTGCGCCTTTGAGAATTTGAGTCGCGTGTCCGATGTCATTGAGGCCTGTCGCCAGCTCGGCGTGCAATTTGCCCTTGACGACTTTGGCACCGGCTATTCGTCGCTGACTTACCTCAAGCGCTTGCCGGTCACGCTGCTGAAGATTGACCAGAGCTTTGTCGCCAACATGCTGGACGATGCGGATGACTTGGCTATTTTGACGAGCGTGGTCGGCTTGGCCGGCGCCTTTCGGCGTCAAGTCATCGCCGAAGGGATGGAGAGTCTGGCGCACGGCGAGATGCTGCTGCAGCTGGGTTGCGATTTAGCGCAGGGCAATGGCATCGCTCCGGCCATGCCGGCAGCCGACGTGCCCGACTGGTCGGCCACTTGGCGGCCTGATGCGGCTTGGGCCGGTCTGGAGACCGTGCGCAGCCAAGATTTGCCGCTGCTCTTTGCCAGGGCCGAGCACTTCGCCCGGGTGGCGGCTGTCGGGGAGGTCTTGCAGGGAGATCTTAAAGACATGCCGCCACTGAATCATCAGCCCTGTCATTTTGGTGCTTGGCTGAAGGCTCAAGACATGGCCAGTCCAGAGGTGCAAAAAGTCTTGCAGGCGATCGACCCCTTGCATTGGCAATTGCATGCGCTGGAGCAGGCCTTGCTGGACAGCCATGCGCAGGGTCAGAGCCAAGCAGCGCTGGCCAGACTGGATGAACTCCACGGCCTGCGCGATGCCTTGTTTGCGCAGTTGAAAAGCTTGGCGCAGGTCAGATCATCTGCGTCGTTTTGCTAGCGCCCATTTCGCGGCGATACCACTCGTGAAAGTGCTGCATGCCGTCTTCCATCGGGCTTTGGTAGGGGCCAAACTCGTTGTCGCCACGTTGCATCAAGGCCAGTCGGCCGGCGTCCATGCGCAGCGCAATTTCGTCGTCTTCCACGCAAGTTTCCATGTAAGCGGCCTGTTGCGCTTCGATGAACTCCCGCTCAAACGCACAAATTTCTTCGGGGTAGAAAAACTCGACGACGTTCAGCGTCTTGCCCGGCCCTTGCGGGTGCAAGGTGCTGACGACCAGCGCATGCGGGTACCACTCGACCATCACGTGCGGGTAGCAAGTCAGCCAAATCGCGCCGTACTTGGGCGCTGCGCCGTCGCGGTACTGCAGTACCACGTCATGCCATTTTTTATACACATCCGTGCCGGGTTTGCCGAGTTTGTCTGAGACGCCGACGGTCTGCACTGAATAATTGTCGGCCAGTTCCCAGCGCAAGTCGTCAGTGGTCACAAAGCCGCCCAGACCCGGATGAAAGGGGCCAACATGGTAGTCCTCAAGGTAGACCTCGATGAAGGTTTTCCAGTTGTAATCGCACTCGTGCAGATGCACTTTGTCCAACTGGTAGCCGGTGAAGTCGAGGTCGGCCATCGAGCTCAGGCCGGCCATCTCGGCGGCGATGTCGCGGCCATTGTCTTCAAAGACCAGACCGTTCCAGGTGGTGGTTTTGTAGCGGTTCAAGTTCAGGCAGGGGTCAATCTCAAAATGCGGCGCGCCAATCAACTCGCCAGCGATGTTGTAGGTCCAGCGGTGCAGCGGGCAGACGATGTTGCTGCCGGTGTTGCCACGACCTTGCAGCATGGTGGCTTGTCGGTGCCGGCAGACGTTGGAAATCAGTTCAATGCCAGAGGCGTTGCGCACCAGCGCTCGGCCTTCGCCTTCGTGGGGCAGCGTGTAGTAGTCGCCTAAGTTCGGCACGGCCAGTTCGTGACCCAAGTAACGCGGCCCTTTGGCGAACAGCTTTTGCTGCTCCCGCGCGTAGATGCCCGGGTCAAAATAGCTTGAGATAGGCAGCTGGCTAGTGGCCTGCAGCAGACGAAGGCTTGGATCAGGCATGCGCGTTGGGGACATGAGGGGGGAGCGTGCAGTCGGAGTAGAGGGGCGGGGCGCTGTGAAAACCACTTTTAATTGTACCCATCACACCTTGCAGGAGGGCTATTCGCCCTTGCTGGGCGCGGTTCATGCGCAGCTTGCGCAGGGTCGGGTGTCAAACGCCTAAAATCAAGCGCAATCTTGAACCCAGAACCGAGAGCCCATGAGAAAACCGACTGCTTCCCCCTTGACGCCAGAGCACAGCCCCGAGCACGCGGCGGCAGCGCCCGTGAATTACGAGTCTGCGCTGGAGGAGCTGGAGCAGCTGGTGATGCAGCTTGAAGGCGGTCAAATGCCGCTAGACCAGTTGCTGACGGGTTACCAACGCGGCGCTGAGTTGCTCAAATTTTGTCGTGACAAGCTTGAAGCGGTGGAAAACCAAATCAAGGTTCTTGAGGGCACGGAACTCAAACCCTGGTCGCAGGAGTAATCCCCCTTGAATTCTTCGAGCAAGCCTCCCTTTGACCTGTCCGTCTGGACCTCACAACAACTTCATTTGGTGGAGGCGGCTTTGACGCGCTGGGTCGCTTGTCCTGAGACCTGCCCGGCACCTGCGGGGCTGGGTGACGCCATGCGCTACGCCGTGCTGGACGGCGGTAAGCGCCTGCGTCCGCTGCTGGTGCTGGCCGCTTGCGAAGCGGTTGGCGGCCACCCCATGGCGGCGCTGCGGGCCGCTTGTGCGGTGGAGTTGATTCACGCTTATTCACTGGTGCACGACGACATGCCCTGCATGGACAACGACGTGTTGCGGCGCGGCAAGCCAACCGTGCACGTCAAGTTTGGCGAAGCCCAAGCGCTGTTGGCCGGCGATGCGTTGCAGGCGCTGGCCTTTGAGCTGCTGACGCCGGAAGATTCAACCGTCAGCGCGGCGACGCAGGCGGTCTTGTGCCGCATGCTGGCGCAGGCGGCGGGTTTTCGCGGCATGGCCGGTGGTCAGGCGATTGATCTGGCGAGTGTCGGCAAGCCGATTTCGTCGGCCCAACTGCATGACATGCACCGCCTTAAAACCGGTGCCTTGTTGCAAGCCAGCGTGTTGATGGGTGCCGCTTGCGGCAGCCCGAGCGCTGCGGCGCAGCAGTCTTTGAAAGACTACGGTGCGACCATTGGCCTGGCTTTTCAGGTGGTCGACGACGTGCTGGATGTCATCGCCGATTCAGGTACTTTGGGCAAGACCGCCGGCAAAGACGCTGCGCAGGACAAGCCCACTTTTGTCTCTTTGATGGGCTTGCACGCCTCCCAAAATTATGCGCAAGAGCTGCTTTCGCAATCGCTGGCCAGCTTGCGCGCAGGGGGGCTGCACAACACGGTCGCCTTGCAGGCGCTGGCCAACATGCTGGTCAATCGCGGTTTCTGACCGGCGGCCGTTACAGGATTTATAGAGATGTACCAATTGCTTGAAACCATCAACAGCCCGGCTGACCTGCGGCGACTGCCGCGCACGCAGCTACCGCGTGTTGCCGATGAACTGCGCGCTTACCTGTTGGACAGCGTGTCGCGCACCGGCGGACACCTGAGCTCGAACCTGGGAACGGTTGAACTCACGGTGGCATTGCACTACGTTTTCAACACGCCCGACGACCGGCTGGTCTGGGACGTCGGCCATCAGACTTATCCGCACAAGATCCTGACGGGCCGGCGCGATCGCATGGGCAGTTTGCGCCAGCTCGGCGGTTTGTCGGGCTTTCCGCGGCGCAGTGAAAGCGAGTACGACACCTTCGGCACAGCGCATTCTTCGACCTCGATTTCTGCCGCGCTGGGCATGGCCATGGCGGCCAAGCAAAAGGGCGAAGGCCGACATGCCGTGGCGATCATTGGTGACGGCGCCATGAGCGCTGGCATGGCTTTTGAGGCGATGAACAACGCCGGCGTTTGCGACTGCAATTTGCTGGTCATCCTGAACGACAACGACATGAGCATCAGCCCTCCCGTGGGTGCGCTGAACCGCTATTTGGCGCAGCTCATGAGCGGCCAGTTTTACGCGGCTGCCAAGAACGTCGGCAAGCAAGTTTTGAGGGGCGCGCCACCCTTGTTTGAACTGGCCAAGCGTCTGGAGACGCATGCCAAAGGCATGCTCGTGCCAGCCACGCTGTTCGAGAATTTTGGCTTCAACTACATCGGCCCGATTGACGGCCACGACCTGGAGTCTTTGATTCCCACACTCGAGAACATTCGGCAGCTCAAAGGGCCGCAGTTTCTGCACGTGGTGACTAAAAAAGGTCAAGGCTACAAGTTGGCTGAAGCTGACCCGGTGGCTTACCACGGCCCCGGCAAGTTTGATCCGGCGCTGGGTTTGCAAAAATCAGCCGCACCGGCCAAACAAACTTTCACGCAGGTCTTTGGTCGCTGGTTGTGCGACATGGCCGAGCAAGACAAGCGGCTGGTCGGCATCACGCCGGCCATGCGCGAAGGCTCGGGCATGCTGGAGTTTCATCAGCGCTTTCCGGAGCGCTATTACGACGTTGGCATCGCCGAGCAACATGCGGTGACCTTTGCCGCCGGCATGGCCTGCGAAGGCCTGAAGCCTGTGGTGGCGATTTACTCGACGTTTTTGCAGCGTGGCTACGACCAATTGATTCACGACGTTGCACTGCAAAATTTACCGGTGGTGTTTGCGCTGGACCGTGCGGGTCTGGTGGGCGCTGACGGTGCCACCCACGCCGGGGCTTATGACATCGCTTTCTTGCGCTGTATTCCCAACATGAGCGTTGCTTGCCCGGCGGATGAAAACGAGTGCCGCAAGCTGCTGACGACGGCCTTTGAACAAGACCACCCGGTGGCCGTGCGCTATCCGCGCGGTGCGGGTGCTGGCGTGGCCACAGAGGCCGGCCTAGCGTCGCTACCGTTCGGCCGCGGAGAAGTACGCCGTCAAGGGTCGGGCATCGCTATCTTGGCTTTTGGCACACTGCTGCACCCGGCCTTGGCCGCCGCTGAAAAGCTCGGCGCCACCGTCGTCAACATGCGTTGGGCCAAGCCTTTGGATGTCGCGCTGTTGTTAGAGATTGCGGCTACGCATGACGCACTGGTCACGCTTGAAGAAGGTTGCATCATGGGCGGCGCTGGCAGTGCCGTCAGCGAAGCGCTGCAACAAGCCGGCGTGCTGAAACCGCTGCTGCAACTCGGTCTCCAAGATGAATTCACCGAGCACGGCGACCCGGCTGTGCTGCTGGCCCTGCAGGGGCTGGACGCGGCCGGTATCGAAGCCTCGATCAACACCCGCTTTAGCGTCTTGGCCCAAAACCGCGCAGCCAAGGTGGCCTTGAAATCGGTGGCTTGAAACCGATGAATGCCAATATGAAACTTGTATCGAACGCCATGCCCGATGTGCAGGGCCGGCGTGATCTGCGCGAGATGCCGATTCAACGCGTCGGCGTCAAGTCACTGCGCTACCCTTTGCGCGTCATGGTCGGCGGCAAGGTGCAATCGACGGTCGGCACTTGGACGCTGGATGTGTCTTTGGCGGCAGACCAAAAAGGCGCACACATGTCGCGCCTGATCGCTTGGTTGGAAGCGTTTGACCTGTCAGGCGTGGTGCTGACGGCCGACACGCTGGGCACTGAAATCCAGGCACTGCTGGTGTTGCTGGAAGCTGACGCCGGGCGCATTGAGGTGAGCTTTCCTTTCTTTGTCCGCAAGGCCGCACCCGTTTCGGGTTTGCAAAGCCTGATGGAATACGATGGTAGCTGGATCGCTGAGCGCCAAGCAGGTGTCAACCGCCTGAGCATGCAGGCCGTGGTACCGGTCAAGTCTTTGTGTCCATGCTCCAAAGAAGTCTCTGATGACGGTGCGCACAACCAGCGCTCGCACATCACCTTGCGCGCCGAATTGCGTGAACCGCAGGGCGGCATCGACTGGACGGAGTTGGTGCGTTTCGCTGAAGACAATGCGTCCAGCGAACTCTGGGGTTTGCTGAAGCGCCCCGACGAAAAATGGGTGACTGAGCACGCCTACGCTAACCCGAAATTTGTCGAAGACCTGATTCGCGATGTCGCCGCCGCGGTGGCCGCTGATGCACGGATTGGCAGTTACCGCGTTGAAGTGGTCAACCACGAGTCGATTCATGCACATGACGTTCATGCCGTGATCGAAAGAAGCGCTTAGTCAGTGGCCGCTTTTTGACGATCTGCCTAGGGGTAATAACGGGTGGGTTTAGGTTTAAAGAATGCAATAATTCCTCCGCTGAACATGCTGTGTTTCAGGGTCATCTAAAAATCAACTTTCAGGAGAGTTTCATCATGGATCGTCGCTCACTTATCAAGAATGCCGGTATCGCGGGCGTCCTTGCCGCAGGCATGGCACCCGCCGTCCATGCGCAAGCCGCTGTCCGCTGGCGCCTGTCGTCGAGTTTTCCGAAGTCCTTGGACACGATTTTCGGCAGTGCTGAAATGTTGTCGAAAACTGTCAAGGCCTTGTCCGGCGGTAAGTTTGAAATTTCGGTTCACCCGGCTGGTGAGTTGATGCCCGCTTTCGGTGTGGTCGATGCACTGCAGGCCGACACCATCGAAATGGCGCAGACTGCAGCCTATTATTTCACCGGCAAGAGTCCGATTTTTGCCTTCAGCTGCGCTGTGCCTTTCGGCCTGACAGCGCGGCAGAACGAGTCCTGGAAACAGTACGGCAATGGCCGTAAATTGCTCGACGCCTTTTTTGCCCAGTACAACTTCCGCACCGCGACCGCTGGCAACACCGGCACGCAAATGGGCGGCTGGTACCGCAAGGAAATCAAAACGGTGGCTGACCTCAAGGGCCTGAAAATGCGCCTCGGTGGCGGCTTGTTCGGCGAGGCCATGGCCAAGCTGGGTGTGGTGGCGCAGAACATGCCGGGTGGTGATGTGTACCAGGCCCTCGAAAAAGGCACGCTGGACGCAGCCGAGTTCGTCGGACCTTACGACGATGCGAAGCTGGGCTTCAACAAAGTCGCTCCGTTTTACTACTACCCCGGCTGGTGGGAAGGCGGCGCCGACCTCGAGTTCTTCATCAACAACAAGGCCTACGCTAAGTTGTCGGATGAAAACAAAGCGATCCTTGACGCAGCGACGGTTGTGGCCGCACGCGACATGACGGCCAAGTACGACGCTTACAACCCGATCGCGCTGAAGAAGCTGGTGGCAGAAAAGACCCAGCTGAAAGCTTTTCCGAAAGCTGTCATGGACGCCGGCTTCAAGTCGTCGATGGAAGTCTTCGCCGACCACGAAGCCAAGTCGCCTGAGTTCAAGAAGATCAGCCAGGACATGCGTGCTTTTCAGCGTGACCAGATCCTCTGGAACCGTTTCTCTGAGTACCCGTTCAATCAGTACATGAGTTCGGCCAAGATCTGAGTTTGAGTTGTTCTGCCCTTCAAGGGCAGCCCCAAAAAAACCGCCCTTGGGCGGTTTTTTTGTGGGTGATTAACGTGCTTTGCTATTTCTTACTTTGTCGCTTCAGCGCTTCCTGCATGGCCTTCATCGGGTCATCTTCAGGCGCTGCGCTTTGGGGCTCGGGCTCTGCCGTGCTGCTGCCGGGCGTGTCGCTCGCGTCAGGTGCCGCGCCATAAGGGTTCGCTGTTTCATACGGGTTGACTGTGTCAGCCAAGGTGTCGCGCATCTGCTGGCCGATGTTCTCCATGTTGTAGACCTCCTTCTTGTCCAGACTGCCGGTGACCAGTTGCGGAAAGGCGATCAGCAGGCCGACCATGACGATCTGGATGAGCACAAAGGGAATGGCGCCCTTGTAGATCTGCATGGTGGTCACCGGTTCCATGATCTGCTTGGTGACGCGGTCCACATACGGTTTTTCTGGCGCCACTGAGCGCAAGAAGAACAGCGCAAAACCAAACGGCGGATGCATGAACGAGGTCTGCATGTTCACCGCCAGCAGCACGCCAAACCAGATCAGGTCGATGCCCAGCTTGTCAGCCACCGGCGCCAGCAAAGGCACGACGATGAAGGACAGCTCGAAGTAGTCAAGGAAGAAGGCCAAGAAGAAAATCATGGCGTTGACCAAGATCAGGAAGCCGATCTGGCCGCCGGGCAGGTCGGTCAGCAGGTGCTCAACCCACTTCGGTCCATCGGCCGCCTGGAACACCAGGCTGAAAACGGTGGCGCCAATCAAGATGAACATCACAAAGCTCGACAACCGAGTGGTCGACGCCAGCGATTGTTTGAGCAGCTTCATGTCCAGCCGCCCGCGCGCCCAGCCCATGATCAAAGCGCCCATCGCACCCATGGCGCCGCCTTCGGTCGGTGTGGCCACGCCCAGAAAAATAGTGCCCAGCACCAAGAAGATCAGCAGCAGCGGCGGGATCAACACAAAAGTCACGCGCTCTGCCAAGCGTGACAGCAGGCCGAGCTTGGCGCCTTTGTTGACCAGCGCGATGACCAACGCCAAGAACACGCCGGCGCACATGGCGACCACGACTTTTTCGTCGGTGGCGACCGAGGTCACTTCTTGGCCTTCAAACCACGTGTGCACGGCCGCCATGTTCTTGGCGAGGAAGATCGACACGGTGGCAGACAGCGCCGTCAACACGAGCAGCGAGGTGTAGCCGCCACCGCCGTCGGCTTCGCGGTAAGTGCGCGCCTCCAGCGGCAGTGCTGGCACACGCTCTGGCTTGAAGAAGGCCAGAAACACGACATAGAGGACATACATGCCCATCAGCATGAAACCTGGCAGAAAAGCGCCTTTGTACATGTCGCCGACGCTGCGGCCCAACTGGTCGGCCATGATGATCAGCACCAGCGAGGGCGGAATGATCTGCGCCAAGGTGCCCGATGCGGCAATCACGCCCGAGGCCAAACGCCGGTCATAACCGTAACGCATCATGATAGGCAGAGAAATCAAGCCCATCGAGATGACAGAAGCGGCCACCACGCCAGTGGTCGCGGCCAGCAAGGCACCGACCAAAATCACGGCGATGGCCAGACCACCGCGCAGGGGGCCAAAAACCTGACCGATGGTGTCGAGCAGGTCTTCGGCCATGCCGCTGCGCTCCAGCACCAGCCCCATCAAGGTGAAGAAGGGCACGGCCAACAAGGTGTCGTTGGCCATGATGCCGATCAGGCGCTGCGGCAGCCAAGCGATCACAGAAGAGGGAAAGACGCCCAGTTCAATGCCGATCAAGCCAAAGAACAAGCCGCAGGCACCCAAACTGAAGGCCACTGGGAAACCCAGCAGCAAAAAGGCGAACAAGCCCGCGAACATGATCGGGGCGAAATTGGTGATGAGAAATTCCATGTCAGTCGTTCCGGGCGCTTAGCGTTGGGGGGCCGCGTCGCTAGAGGCGCTGGCTTCAGGGGTTTCGGCAGCCGCGCGCGCGCGCAGGGCTTCGGCCAGCTCTTCTTCGGCCGTCTTGTCGGTGAGGCGGCCCATCGGGTCAGGGCCATGACCTTGCAGAAAGGCCAAGCGCTTGATGATTTCCGACCAGCCCTGCAGCATCAGCAGCGCGAAGCCGACCGGCATGGCAGCCCAGACTGGCCAACGAATCAGGCCGCCCGAGTTGCCGGACGTTTCCCCGGTTTGGTACATCTGGATGGCCAGCGGTGTGCCCAGGTAGAGCACGACCATGCACAGCGGGGTCAGGAAGAAGGCGAAGCCAATGATGTCGACCCAGACTTGGGCGCGCTTGGACAGGCGGCTGTTCAGCACGTCGATGCGCACATGCTCGCGGTGCAGCAGCGTGTAGCCGGCTGCAGCCAGAAATGACCAAGCGAACAGATACCACTGCGCTTCCAAATAAGCGTTGGAGCTGACGTCGAAGACCTTGCGCACAATGGCGTTGATGGCGCTGATGGCCACGGCTGCAAAAATGAGCCAGATAACGTACTTGCCGACTTGGGCATTGAGCCAGTCCACGGCTTTGGAAAACTTCAAGAGCGCACGCATTTTTTCTCCAGATAAACGAGCCCTGCACAAATCATCTGAAATGTCGTGGGAGAGAGTGATTTTATAGATAACGGATCTTTGCAGTTGAGCTTTTGGGCGGGTGCTGGCTGAAAATTATTCAAACGGCCCCGTTGGGTCGACCCAAAAGGTGAATGTCACAATCGCATCGACCGTTTGCCGCTTCCGTTTTGGCGCATCTCGGACTTATTCAGGATTTTTCTTTTGGCCTCTGATTTCAACGCCACGCCAGCCGACAGCCCCGGCCTGATCGACTCGCCCCAGATTCGGCGCGCAGGCTTGGGCGTGTTGTCGCTGGCCTTGATGGACGCGCGCAACCACACGCTGCATCTGTTCGCGCAGTTTCAAAGCGCTTTGGAGGCGGCTGACTTTGTCGTGCCCGTGCTGCCGACGCTGAATCCTCCGCTCTGGGAGTTGGGCCATGTGGGCTGGTTTCAGGAGCGCTGGATAGGCCGCAATTTGCAACGCAGCCAAGGCGCTCACTGCGATCCCACAGGGCCGCGACTGCCGTCGATTGAAACGGCGGCTGACCGCTGGTGGGATTCATCGCAGGTGCCGCACGACACGCGTTGGTCACTTGACCTGCCTGACGTGAGCGCCTGCCGCGAATACCTGCTGAACACGCTGGAAAGCACGCTGGAGTTGCTCGAACGCGCTGACGCGACAGACGACGCGCTGTACTTTTACCGCCTCTGCCTGTTGCACGAAGACATGCACGCTGAGGCGATGGTGATGACGGCGCAAACCTTGGGAATGACGCTGGACCGGCCGCTGCTGCAAGCCTTCGCGCCCAAGCCCATGACGCTGCGCGAACCGCTGTTGGTGCCGGCTTGCGCTTGGCAGCTGGGCAGTCCGGCAGACGGCGCAGGTTTTGTTTTTGACAATGAGGTGGGCGTGCATGAGGTGCGCGTGCCGGAGTTTGAGATCGATGCGCAGCCGGTGAGTTGGGCGCAGTTTGTCGAGTTTGTGAGTGACGGTGGTTACGACCGCCAAGAATTGTGGAGCGAGGCTGGCTGGCAGTGGTTGCAGACGAGCAGCGTGAGCGAAGGCCGGCGCGGACCGCGCTATGTCGATCAGATCAGTGTGGCCAGCGGCGCGGTGATGCAAAACCGCTTTGGTCAGCCGCTGCGCATGCTGGGCAACCAGCCGGCCATGCACATGACTTGGTGGGAAGCCGACGCTTGGTGCCGTTGGGCTGGTCGTCGGCTGCCGTTTGAAGTCGAGTGGGAAATTGCCGCGCACACGGCTGGCCGTCGGGGCTTTCAGTGGGGTGATGTCTGGGAGTGGACAGGCAGTACCTTCAAGCCCTACCCCGGTTTTGTACCCGGTCCGTATGCGGACTATTCACAGCCTTGGTTTGGCACGCACAAGGTGTTGCGCGGTGGCTCTTTCGCTACGCGGGCGCGCATGAAGTCGCCCAAATTCCGCAATTTTTACGAGCCTGAACGCGACGACGTTTTTTGCGGCTTTCGTTCCTGCTCGCTCTGACCCGCAGACGGCTTGTCGCTTCTGTAGTGCCACCACGGCAGCAGTGCGCGCATGGATAAAACTTGGCCGCTTTGTGCATCGGCTGCGCTGTAGCCGGGCAGTTGCGCCACGGTGGTTTGCCAAGCCGGGCTTTGCAAGACTTGCAGCAAGGCTTGCACGGGGGCTTGTGACAGCGCTGACTTCAAGCAAACCAAGTGATAGCGCTCTCGCACCAAGGGGATGAAGTCGAGACCTTTTTCTAGGGCTGCCGCTTCAATGCCCAAGCCAGCGTCGGCTGATCCGCTGGCGATGGCTTGGGCCACGGCGGCATGCGAGGGTTCCTGCGTGCTGTAGCCGTTGATCGCGCCCGGGGCTATGCCGCTGTCGGCCATCAGTTCGTCCAACAGCACCCGCGTGCCGGTGCCGCTGGCGCGGTTGATGTAGCGCAACGCAGGCCGGCTCAGATCTTTCAGTCCCGTGATCAATTGCGGATTGCCTTTGGCCACCATCAGGCCTTGCATGCGGTGTGCGAAACCAATCAGTTTGTGCAGCCCGGGCTTGAGCTGGCGGCGGTAGGCTTGTGCGGCCAACGAGTCGGCAGCGGGCCGCTCCAGTGTGTGAAAGCCGGCCATCAGGCAGCGTCCGGCATTCAGTGCTGCAATGGCGTCGACGCTGCCCATGAAGCGGATGTCCAGATGCAAACCGTGGGCCGATGTCTTTTGGCGCAAGGCGGCCAGCGCGGCATCATGGCTGGCGTACAGCACCAGCACATGGGCGCTGTCGTCAAAGGCCATGGAAAAGGCGCGTTCAATGTCACTGCGCAAGGCCTCGATTTGCGGTGCCAGTCGGGCTTGTGCTTGACGTTCGGCCCACAACAGCTTTTCGCCGAATTCGGTGAGCTGGGCGCGCTGGCCTTTTTCCCAGATGATGAGCTCGCGTCCCAGTGTCTGTTCTGCCTCTTTCAGCGCGCCCCACACGTGGCGATACGACAGGCCTTGGCTGCGCGCCGCCGCTGAAATCGAGCCCTGTTCGCGCACCGCGTGCAGCAAGTCCAGCAGCGGATGGCGGATCAGTGCGTCGGGGCTGCGCTCGGCAGACAGTTGGTAAGAGAGTTGGACTTTGTGCATGGTGACTGCTGCGATTATGAAGGGCTGGGCGTTTCGCATTTTTGCGGGCAAAAGGCTATGTAAATCGGTTCATAGCTCGTCTCTACCAATGCGCTGCGCGCGCTCTGCAACTACGCTACAGTGCGCAGTCCTTGGCAGGCCCACCCTCAACGCATGAACACATTTCAAGACAGCGTCACCACAGCGTTTTTTCTCATCACTTCTTTCGATCCCTTGCTCGCCAGCATCGTGCTGCGTTCATTGGCCGTGAGTGCCTTGGCCTGCGTGTTGGCTTGCAGCGTTGGGCTGCTGCTTGGCGCGTGGCTGGGCGTGGCGCGCTTTGCCGGGCGCGGCGTGGTGTTGGCTTTTCTCAACACCGCGTTGGCCTTGCCATCGGTGGTGGTTGGCTTGGTGATTTATTTGCTGTTGTCGAGGTCGGGGCCGTTGGGTTTTTTGGGTTGGCTGTTTTCGTTTCAGGCCATGGTGTTGGCGCAGGCCGTGCTGGTGCTGCCGATCGTCACCGCGCTGGTGCGGCAAAACATTGAAGACGCCGACGCGTTGCATGGCGAGCAATTGCAGTCACTCGGTGCAGGCATCGGCTGGCGTGGTTTGATCTTGCTGTGGGACGAGCGTTATGCCTTGTTGACCATCGTGATTGCCGCCTTCGGTCGGGCTATTTCAGAAGTCGGCGCAGTCATGGTGGTGGGCGGCAACATCGACGGTTTCACGCGGGTCATGACCACCGCCATTGCGCTTGAAACCAGCAAGGGCGACCTGCCGCTGGCGCTGGCCTTGGGCGTGTTGCTGTTGCTGGTCGTGTTGCTGCTGAACGCCTTGATTGCCCTGATTCGTCACTGGCGCGAAGCCCGTGAAGCGCGCGGCACTTGGCCAGCGGATTTGACGATGGATGCTCGCATCGCTACTGCTGGGCAGCGTTGATGTCGAACACCAGCCCACAGTCCGATTCTGTTGACATCTTGTTCAAGCTGAACGCGGTGGGCGTGCAGTTCGGCCGCGTCAATGCATTGGTTGATTGCACGTTGACGATCGGCCGCGGTGAACGCTTAGCCCTCGTTGGCGCCAATGGCAGTGGTAAGAGCACCCTGTTGCGTCACTTACACGGCTTGCTGCCGGCGTCCAGCGGGCACATGCTAAAGCCGGTGCCCGCGCGTCAGGCGATGCTGTTTCAGCGGCCCTACATGTTGCGCACCAGCGTGCAAAACAACGTCGCCATGGGTTTGTGGCTAAGCGGCATGCGCTGGGGCGCGGCTCGTCAGCAAGCGCTGGTGGCACTAGAGCGTGTGGGCTTGGTGGACTTGGCCCTGCGTTCGGGGAAAACCTTGTCGGGTGGTCAGCAACAACGCTTGGCGCTGGCACGAGCTTGGGCTATCAAGCCGCAAGTGCTGCTGCTTGACGAACCCACCGCCAGCTTGGACCCGACGGCCAAGCGCGAGGTCGAATCCTTGATGGGTGAGTTTGCGGACGCGGGCATGACTTTGATTTTTAGCAGCCACAACCTTGGTCAAGTCAAACGCTTGGCGAGCCGGGTGATTTACCTAGAGCACGGACATGTGCTGGCGGATGCACCGGTCAAAGCATTTTTCGGAGGGGCGCTGCCGCCGGCTGCAGCCCAATTTTTAAAAGGGGAATTAGGATGATTTTGAAAAAAAAGAACTTCTTGGGGCTGACCCAACAGGCGTCGAAAGTCGTGTTGCTGGCTGGCCTGGCTTGGGGCGGTTCTTTGGCGCTGGCGCAAAGCGTCTCCATCGTCATGGCGTCGACCACCTCCACCGAGCAGTCGGGTCTGTTTGCGCACTTGCTGCCAGAGTTCAAAAAGGCCACGGGCATTGACGTCAAAGTGGTCGCGCTGGGCACCGGTCAAGCCATCGACATGGGCCGACGCGGTGACGCTGACGTGCTGTTTGTGCATGACCAAGTGGCCGAAGAAAAAGTCGTCGCTGAAGGCTTTGCGCTGAAGCGCGAGCCGGTCATGTACAACGACTTTGTGTTGATTGGGCCGGCCACGGATCCCGCCGGCGTCAAAGGCAAGGATATTTTGCAAGGCCTGAAAAAACTCGAGACGGCGAACGGTGCTTTTATTTCCCGTGGCGACAAGAGCGGCACGCACGCGGCTGAACTCCGCTACTGGAAGCTGGCAGGCGTCGATGCGCCCGTTTTCTCCGGCTACAAGGCCTGCGGATGCGGCATGGGCCCAGCGCTGAACATGGCCGCCAGCGTTGACGCTTATGTGTTGGCTGACCGCGGCACTTGGTTGGCTTTTAAAAACCGCGCCAATATGGCGATTTTGGTGGAAGGCGACACGCGTCTCTTCAACCAATATGGCGTGTTGGTGGTCAACCCGGCCAAGCACCCGAAGACCAAAGTCGCTGAAGCCCAAAAGTTCGCCGACTGGATCACCTCGGCGGCCGGTCAAGCCGTCATCGCAAGCTACAAAATCAACGGCCAACAGCTGTTTTTTGCGAACGCGAAAAAGTAGTCTTAAAGCGGCAGAGGGTCTGTCTATAATTTTCAATTGTGATCAGACGTTCATCCTCTCAACCTCTGTGGACTCGCTTCGCCGCGTGCTTGAGCTTTCTTGCTGTGTTGTCGGCGCTGGCCGCACCGGTTTCGCTGCTTGCGCAAGACGTTGGCAGCGGCAAACTCGGCGGCCTTTGTTATGCCGCGCCGGTGTTGGATGGCCAGCTGCAGGGCGAGCCAGAACTGTCTCAATTCGGCGGCCACTGCCGTTTGTGCATCACCTCCGGTCTGGCACTGCTGCCGTTAGCCGTCTTCACCCCAGCCCCCTTAATTTCTTATGAGCTTGCGCTGCGAATGGCGCCTAGCGACAGGGCCGTCATCGTCAGTGGCCTGCCTTTCAGCCGCGGCCCGCCTGTATTGAATTGACTGCGGCACCCGCTGCCCACTGCTTCGTCATGGCTAGAAAATACGTCCTTCCCTGCGAGCATAGCGCGGCAGTCCATCTCCGCGTACCTCCACGATGGATTGCCGCGCTACGCTCGCCATGACGGAATTTAGTTCGTTCAATGAGCCCTGTCAGTTGCTCAATTTTCATTTTTCGGTTTCTAATTTCTCAAGGTTCTTTATGTTTATCCCCACTCGTTTTCCCATTGCTCGAACGCTTTTTTTCTCTAGCCTGTGGCTGGCGGCCAGCTTGGCATCGGCGCAGCCAGCGGCCGTCAAAGTTGACAATGCGTGGGCGCGCGCGACCGTGCAGGGCCAAAAAGGCACGGGTGCTTTCATGAACATCACGGCGGCCCAAGGCACGCGTCTGGTTGGTGTCTCGTCGCCGGTGGCTGGCGTGGCTGAAGTGCATGAAATGAAAATGGACGGCGACGTCATGAAAATGCGCGCCATCCCAGCATTGGAACTGCCTGCTGGCAAGACCGTACAGCTCAAGCCCGGCAGCTATCACCTGATGTTGATGGACCTGAAGGCCCCCCTGTTGAAAGACAGCACCGTGCCGGTGACCTTGCGCTTTAAAAATGCGGCGGGCGTCGACAGTCAACTGGAATTGACAGTGCCGGTCGCGGCGGTCGCGCCGGGGCCTAAGGCTGAGATGAAAAACGACCACAAGCATTGATTGAGTCAGGGCGGAGCGCCAAGGCTGAGCTTGGCGCTCCGCGCACTGTTGTAGACGGTTCTTTTATTTAAATTTACCGTAGGATTGTCAATCTCACTAGGGTTTAACCTAGACACTAGAACGCGGTGTGCTTCAACAATAGCTTTTCGGGCTTTTTTTCTTCGCCCAAAAAAACCGCTTTTCAAACACGGAGTTAAGTCGATGCAAGTTCAATTCAAAGTCAACGGCAAAGCGCAGAGCGTTGAGACGCCGCCCAACACGCTGCTGGTGCAAGTGCTGCGCGAGCAACTCAAACTCACTGGCACCCATGTCGGCTGCGACACCGCGCAATGCGGCGCCTGCACGGTCATCCTGAATGGTCGCGCGGTGAAGTCTTGCAACATGCTGGCCGCGCAGGCTGCGGGCGCAGAGATCACCACCATCGAAGGCTTGGCGGCGGCAGACGGCACCATGCACCCGATGCAGGCGGCATTCAAAGATTGCCACGGTTTGCAGTGCGGCTTTTGCACGCCCGGCATGGTCATGAGCGCGGTGGACTTGTGCAAAAACCATCCAAAAGCCAGCGACGTCGAAATTCGTGAACTGCTAGAGGGCAACATCTGCCGCTGCACTGGTTACCAAAACATCGTCAAAGCGGTGCAGCAAGGCGCTGCTGCCATGGCGGCAGTCTAAGTTTGATATTTTTTCTGGAGTAATCCCATGGGTGCATCCGACTTCGTCAACCTGCCCAACATTGGCGCTTCCATTCGTCGCAAAGAAGACTACCGCTTCCTGACCGGTGGCGGCCAGTACACCGACGACATCAACATCGCCAACCAGACTTACGCCGTGTTCGTGCGCTCACCGCATGCGCATGCGCGTATCAAGAGCGTGGACACACGCGCCGCCAAGGCTGCGCCTGGCGTGGTCGGTGTGCTGGTCGGTCAAGACGTGGCGGATGCCAAGATCAACGGCTTGCCTTGCGGCTGGCTGATCACCAGCACCGACGGCTCACCCATGAAAGAGCCGCCGCACCCGATCCTCGCTTTAGACAAAGTGCGCTACGTCGGAGACCACGTGGCGATGGTGGTCGCCGAAACTTTAGAGCAAGCCAAAAACGCCGCCGAGTTGGTCGAGGTCGACTACGAGGTGTTGAGCGCGGTGGTCAACGTGACCGCCGCCGCCAAGGCCGCAGCGCTGCACGACGCAGCACCCGACAACCATTGCTACAAATGGGCGATTGGCGACAAGGCGCAAGTAGACGCCGCGTTTGCCAATGCCGCGCATGTCACTAAGTTGGATTTGACTAACAACCGCTTGATTCCCAACGCGATGGAACCCCGCGCCGTGATTGGCCACTACAGCCGCGCCACCGACGACTACACCTTGTATGTGTCTAACCAAAACCCGCACGTTGAACGGCTCTTGCTCACTGCCTTTGTGATGGGTCTGCCCGAGCACAAAGTGCGTGTGATTGCGCCTGACGTCGGCGGTGGTTTTGGCTCGAAAATTTACCTCTACGCTGAAGACGTCTGCCTGACTTGGGCCTCGAAAAAACTGAATCGGCCCATCAAGTGGACGGCTGACCGCAGCGAAGCTTTTTTGAGCGACGCGCACGGCCGCGACCATTCAAGCCACGCTGAAATGGCGATGGACAAAGACGGTAAATTCTTAGCCATGCGGGTCCATACCGACGCCAACATGGGCGCGTATTTGTCGACTTTTGCGCCCGCCATTCCGACGATTCTTTATGCCACTTTGTTGGCTGGCCAGTACAGCACGCCGCAGGTCTATGTCGAGGTTGACGCGTGGTTCACCAACACTGCACCGGTGGACGCTTACCGCGGCGCCGGTCGCCCGGAAGCCACCTATTTGCTGGAGCGGCTGGTGTCGCGTTGCGGCTGGGACATGGGGTTGTCGCAAGACGAGATCCGCCGTCGCAACTTCATCACCCAGTTTCCGTACCAAACGCCGGTGGCGCTGCAATACGACGTTGGCGACTTTCATGGCTTACTCAAACGCGGCAACGAACTGGCCGAGGTCAATACCTTTGAGCAACGCAAAACCGCATCAGCCGCCAAAGGCTTGCTGCGTGGCATCGGTTACTCCTGCTACATCGAAGCGTGCGGCTTGGCGCCCAGCAACATCGCCGGTGCACTCGGTGCGCGTGCGGGCTTGTTTGAATGCGGCGAGGTGCGCGTGCACCCGACCGGCAGCGTGACGGTGTTCACCGGTTCCCACAGCCACGGCCAAGGCCACGAAACCACCTTTGCGCAAGTGGTAGCGGCGCGTCTCGGCATCTCGGTTGACGCGGTTGACATCGTTCACGGCGACACCGGCCGCGTGCCTTTTGGCATGGGCACGTACGGCTCGCGCTCGATGTCGGTGGGCGGCACGGCCATCATGAAGGCGCTCGATAAAATCGAGACCAAGGCCAAGAAAATTGCCGCGCACCTGATGGAAGCCAGCGACGCTGACGTCGAGTTTGCCAACGGCGAATTCACCATCAAAGGCACGGACAAAAAAGTCAGCTTTGGCCAAGTCGCATTGACGGCTTATGTACCGCACAACTACCCGCTCGACAAGTTAGAGCCCGGCCTGAACGAAACCGCTTTTTACGACCCGACCAACTTCACCTTTCCGGCCGGTACGTACATTTGCGAAGTTGAAATCGACCCGCAAACCGGCACCGTCAAGGTCGACAGCTTCACCGCCGTCGATGACTTCGGCAACATCATCAACCCGATGATTGTGGAAGGCCAGGTGCACGGCGGACTGGTGCAGGGCATTGGCCAGGCGCTGATGGAAAACTGCGTCTACGACGAAGAGACCGGCCAGTTGTTGACCGGCTCCCTGATGGACTACGCCATGCCACGCGCTGACGACATGCCCAACTTCAAGCTAGACACGCTGTGCACGCCTTGCAGCCACAACCCCTTGGGCGCCAAAGGTTGCGGCGAGGCCGGGGCCATCGGGTCGCCGCCAGCCGTCATCAACGCCGTGCTGGACGCACTGCGGCCGCTGGGCGTGACCGACTTCGACATGCCGGCCTCGTCGGCCCGCGTTTGGTCGGCTATTCAAGCGGCCAAAAAATAAACGCCCCCGCTTTAAGTTTTAAGCCTTTCAAGAATTCTCAAGGAAATTTATGTACGCATTTACCCTGGAACGACCCAGCACCTTGGCAGATGCCACACGTCTCGCCGCTGCGGGCGCCAAGCCCCTGGCCGGCGGTCAAACCATGTTGGCTTCCATGAAGCTCCGTTTGTCGAGCCCCGAACAAGTCGCTGACCTGAGCGGCATCCAAGAGCTCGTCGGCATTTGCCGCGAAGGCAATGCCTTTGTCATCGGTGCCATGACGCGCCACATCGACGTTGCTAACCATGCCGAGCTCAAGGGGGCGCTGCCAGCGCTGGCCGACTTGGCCGCCAACATTGGCGACCGCCAAGTGCGGGCGATGGGCACCTTGGGCGGCTCAGTCGCCAACAACGACCCTGCTGCTTGCTACCCCAGCGCGGTGTTGGCCTTGGGCGCGACCATCCACACCACCAGCCGCAAGATCGCTGCGGACGACTTTTTTCAAGGCATGTTTGCCACCGCACTTGAAGAAGGCGAGTTGATCACCGCGATCAGCTTCCCGATTGCTAAGCGTGCGGCTTACATGAAGTTCAAACAGCCAGCCTCGCGCTTTGCCATGGTCGGCGTCTTTCTTGCGCAGTTCGACGCGGGTGTGCGCGTGGCCGTCACCGGTGCGGCCAACGGTGTTTTCCGGCACAGCGGCTTAGAAGCCGCCTTGTCGAAAAGCTTCACGCCCGAGGCCGCTGCCGCAGTCAAGATCGATGCTTCTGAACTCAACAGCGACATTCACGCCACAGCGGTTTACCGTGCCAACCTCATCAGCGTGCAAACCCAACGCGGCGTGACCAAAGCACTGGCTTGAAAACACGATTGAAAACACTGTTCCCCAGCATTGACGCACTGACCGAAGCCCTGCAAGCGGCGGGTTATTTTGCGGACCGGCGTTTGGCCACGGCCGTTTTTTTGGCACTGCGTTTGCAGCGCCCGCTGCTGCTCGAAGGTGAGCCCGGCGTCGGCAAAACTGAGCTGGCCAAGGCTTTGTCGATCGCGCTGCAGCGCGAGCTGATTCGCTTGCAATGCTATGACGGGCTGGAGCAGCGCGAAGCGCTTTACGAATGGAACTACGCTGCGCAGCTGCTGCACATGCGCGCCGCTGAAGGGCGTGGAGATGTGAGTGACGTTGAGCGTGAGGTTTACCAAGGCCGCTACCTGATTCGTCGGCCGCTGCTCCAAGCGCTGCAAACGCCAGCGCCCGGTGCGGTCTTGTTGATCGACGAAGTCGACCGCGCAGACGAACCCTTTGAAGCCTTCTTGCTGGAATACCTCGGTGAATACCAAGTCAGCATCCCAGAGCTGGGCACCATCCGCGCGGAAATCACACCGGTGACGATTCTCACCAGCAACCGCACCCGTGAACTCAACGACGCGGTGAAGCGCCGTTGCCTGTATCACTGGCTGGACTACCCCGACCGCGACCGCGAGCTGGCGATTGTTCGGGCGCAAGTGCCAGAGGCCAGCGCAGAGCTGACGGCGCAGGTGGCGCAGTTTGTCGACCGGCTGCGGAACTCGCCCTTTGGCAACGCTTTTCAGCGCGCGCCCGGCATTGCCGAGAGCGTTGAGTGGGCCAAAGCATTGGTGGCGCTGGACACGCTGGTGGTCGACCCTGAAGTGGTCGCTGACACAGCCGGCATTTTGTTCAAACAACGCGAAGACGTAGCGGCCTTGACGCACGAACTCGCGGTGGAGTTGCTCAAGCCGGCTGAGGCGACAGAGACTGAATGATGTCTGTGCAGCAAGCTGCGACGGAGTCTTTGGTGACTCATTGCCATGCGTTTAGGTGACGCCCGCAGTGGCAAGTTGGCTGACAACATCGCCGGTTTTGGCCGGGCCTTGCGGCGTGCCGGCGTCAAGATCGACAGCAGCCGAATTGCGCTGGCCAAAGAAGCCGCACTGGCGGTTGGCCTCAGCGAAAAAGCCGACCTGAGCGCCGCCTTTGAAGCCGTCATGATCAGCCGCGAGCAAGACCGCTTGGTCTTTCGGGAGTTGTTTGAGGTTTACTTTCAAGACCCCAAAATGGCCAACAAGTTGTTGGCGCAATTGCTGCCCAGCGCAGAAGGCAAGGCCGAACCAAGCCGACGTCGGCCGCGCGTGCGCGAGGCACTGGCACCGCAGCAAAGCTTTGGGCAGCAAGCCAAGCCCAGCACCGAAGACCAAAAAGTCGAGTTTGACGCGGCCATGACGGCCAGTGACATTCAACGCTTGCAGCATGCCGATTTCAATTCCTTGTCCGCCACTGAATACCGGCTGGTCGAACGGCTGGCGCGCGACATCAAATTGCCCTTGCCCGAATTTTCTTCGCGCCGCAGTCGGCCCGCCTCAGACGGTCCGCGCATTCATTGGCCGGGCGTCATGCACCACGCTGCGCGCACCGGCGGCGAGCTGATGCATTTGCCGCGACTCAAGCGGCGGCAGCAAGCCTTGCCCTTGTTGATTTTGGTCGATGTGTCGGGTTCGATGGAGCGTTATGCGCGGCTGTTGCTGGCGTTTTTGCATGCGGCCACGCGGCGACATCCGCAGCGTGATGTGTTCGCCTTTGGCATCGGCCTGACCGACCTGAGCCCGTGTTTTGAAGTGGCCGACACCGACCTGATGCTGAAACGTGCGAGCGCTGCCATTGAAGACTTTGCGGGCGGCACGCAGCTCGGTGTGTCGCTGGCCAGTTTGCGACTGCAGCACGCGCGCAGGTTGGTCGGCAGGCGCACGGTGGTGCTCATCATCACAGACGGGCTGGACACGGGTGAACCCGCTGAGCTCGACCGTGAACTGGCTTGGCTGCGCCGCCGCAGCCGGTGTCTGCTGTGGCTCAATCCCTTGCTGCGCTTTGATGGTTATGCGCCGCTGGCGCGCGGTGCGTCGGTGCTGCACCGCCACGCTGACGGTATGTTGGCTGTGCACAACCTGAGCCGGCTTGAAGAACTGGCGGCCAGCTTGGCGGCATTGATGAAAAACCGATGACCCACACGGACTTGAAACTGCGCTGACAATATCGTTGTGAATCGTCCTAAAAAAGAAAGAAGACCCCATGGAAATGCAAGCCAGCCGGCAACTCGCCGTCACCCAGCAACAAGCTTGGGATGCACTCAATGATCCGGCCGTTCTCAAAGTCTGCATTCCCGGCTGCGACAAGGTCGAAGCCAGCGGCGAAAACCAATACGCCATCGGCATGGCCCTGAAAATCGGCCCGGTGTCGGCCAAGTTCAAAGGCAATATTGAACTCAGCGACATCCAGCCGCCGGTCAGTTACAAGCTCACCTTTGAAGGGCAGGGCGGCCCGGCTGGTTTCGGCAAAGGCAGCGCCGCCGTGGTGCTGACACCCAACGACACCGGCTGCGAGTTGGCTTACAGCGTGCAAGCCTCGGTCGGCGGCAAGGTCGCGCAACTCGGCCAACGGCTGATCGACGGCGCGGCCAAATCCATGGCCGAAGATTTTTTCAAACGCTTTGACCTCGAGATGCAAAAGCAACACCCTGAAGCCTATGCCGCACGCGACGCTGCCGCAAACGCTTCCGCTGACGCCCCAACGACGACGAAAGCCGACGCCAAAATGGCGTCTGGTGACAGCACCGCTATCGCCGGCATCCCAAGGTGGATTTGGATGCTGGGCGCTTCCGTCATTTTGGCCGTGTCCTACTGGCTGGCCAACTGACAAGCTGAAAATTGAAAAGGTAAGAGAGTCCTGCCATGGAAAATTTAGATGTGATGGTGCTCCGCACCCTGCGCGATTGGCGTCAATCTGGCAAGCGCGCTTTGCTCGCCACGGTGGTGCGCACGTGGGGATCGTCACCTAGGCCGGTCGGCTCGATCATGGCGCTGTGCGAAGACGGCGCGGTGGTCGGTTCGGTGTCTGGCGGTTGTATTGAGGACGACCTGATCTACCAATACACGCAGGCCTACGCTGCGGCAGCGCAACCGGCTAGCGCTGCGGTCGAAGCCAAAACAATTCCTTCTGGACCACCGGCTTTTATCAAATACGGCGTCAGCGCAGACGAAGCCCACCGCTTTGGTCTGCCCTGCGGCGGCACGTTGGAGTTGCTGCTGGAGTTTGATCCGAGCGCCGCCGACTTGGCTCGTTTGGTGACAGCGCTTGAATCCGGGCAACTGATGCAGCGGCAAGTGAGCTTGAAAGACGGTACCGTGACCCTGACCACGAGCGCAGCACCGGCTGAGCTCAGCGTGTCGGCCAGCGACCTCGTCAACACCTTCGGCCCCGAATACCGCATGCTGCTGATTGGTGCCGGTCAACTCACCGAATACCTCGCCACCATGGCGCTGTTCAGCGGCTTTGCCGTGACCGTCTGCGACCCGCGCGAGGAATACCGCAGCGCGTGGTCGGTGCCCGGTGCCAAGGTGCTGAGTGAGATGCCTGACGACGTTGTCACGGCCTTCAAACCGGACCGCCGCAGCTGCGTGATTGCGCTCACACACGACCCCAAGCTAGACGATTTGGCGCTGCTCGAAGCGTTGGAAACCGATGCGTTTTACATCGGGGCGATTGGTTCGCGGCGCAACAACGACGCACGTCATCAGCGCATGGCCGAACACTTCGGTCTGAGCGACGCCACCTTGCAGCGCCTGCGTGGCCCGATCGGCATTTACATCGGCAGCAAAACACCGTCCGAGATCGCTGTCAGCGTGATGGCCGAAGTGCTTGCTGTGAAAAACGGCGTGGTGCTGCCACGCGACATGGAAGTGGCGCAGGCCAAGAACGAACGCGCGGTGCAGCACAACGACCCGGGCGAACTGGTCTGCGGCATCAAGCGCTGAAGCATTTGGCTAAATGCTTTTTCAGTGAATCCGAGTCGCCAGAAACAGTCCCAGACTCTTCATGCCCAACACCGTCATGACTAGCGAACCGAGCACGTGCAGGCCTGCCGTCAGCAGCGCTAAACCGTAGCGTTCAGCCATCAAAAAGTTGACCACTTCTGCGGAGAAAGACGAAAAGGTGGTCAGGCCGCCCAAGAAGCCGGTGATGAGCAGCAAGCGCCAGATCGGGTCGAGCTGCGGCATAGCCTGGAACAGCGCAATGGCCACGCCAATCAAGTAGCCGCCAATCAGGTTGGCCGCCAGCGTGCCCCACGGCAGCAAGCCGCTGGGCGACAGCCACAGGCCCAAACCCCAGCGCGCCAAAGCGCCGACAGATGCCCCAATGCTGATGGCTAGGACCGGCAGCATCAGGTGCTCATGTGCGTGGGCAGCCACGTAGCGATACCGGGAAACACATAGATGAGCACGGCGGCAAGGCACATCAGCAAGAACATGGGCAGCGTGACCTTGGCGATCCACGGCAGTTCTTTGCCCGTCATGCTTTGCAGCACAAACAGGTTGAAGCCAACCGGCGGTGTGATTTGCGCCATCTCGACCACCAGCACCACAAAAATACCAAACCAGATCGGGTCAATGCCGGCGGCTTGAATGGTCGGCATGAGCACGCCCATGGTCAGCACGACCATGGAGATGCCATCTAGAAAGCAGCCCAGCAAGATAAAGAAAAGGGTCAGCGCCAAAATCAGTTGTCCCTGACTCAGGTTCAGCGACACAATCCATTCGGCCAAGTGTCGTGGCAGGCCGATGTAGCCCATCGACAGCGTCAAGAAGGCGGCGCCCGCAAGGATCAGCGCGATCATGCAATACAGCCGCGTGGCGCCCATCAAAGAGTCTTTGAAGGTGGCCCAGCTCATGGAGCCTTGCAGCGTCGAAATGACCAGCGCGCCCAGCACGCCGACGGCAGCTGCTTCCGTGGCGGTGGCGATACCGGCGTAGATCGAGCCGAGCACTGCGGCGATCAGCGAGATCACCGGAAACAGCGCGCGCGAGGCGCTCAGCTTTTCCACGAAGGTGGTTTTTTCGTCCGCCGGGGGAATCTGCTCTGGGTTGCGCAGCGCCCATAGGGCGATGTAGCCTGAAAAAAGACAGGCCAGCAGCAAGCCGGGAAAGACACCCGCGATGAACAGCTTGGCGATCGAGACTTCGGCTGCCACGCCGTAAACAATCATGATGATCGATGGCGGAATCAACAGACCCAGCGTACTGGCACCCGCCAGCGTGCCGACGATCATGTGTTCCGGGTAGCCACGGCGTTTCAGCTCGGGCAGCGACATCTTGCCGATGGTGGCGCACGTAGCCGCACTGGAACCAGAGACCGCCGCAAAGATGGTGCAGCCCACCACGTTGGTGTGCAGCAACCTGCCGGGCAGCGCCTGCATCCAGGGTGAAAGACCTTTGAACATGTCTTGCGACAAACGCGTGCGAAAAAGAATCTCGCCCATCCAGATGAAGAGCGGTAGTGCGGTCAAGGTCCAGCTTGACGCTGTGCCCCAGATGGTTACCGCCATCGCGTCACCCGCGGGGCGTGCGGTGAAGAGTTCCATGGCGATCCAAGCGACACCTGACAGCGCCAAGCCAATCCACACACCGCTGCCCAAAATCAGGAACAGCGACACCACCAACAGGGCCATGATGGCAAGATCGTTCATGCGAAAAATTCGGTTGGGTTATTCATTGCGCAGGGCTTCGTCGCTGGAGCGAGTCACACGCCGGCCTTGTATTTCAAGCAGCGCTTCATCGATGAAGGCAAGCGCAAAAATGACGGAACCATAGGCCATGGCGATCTGCGGGAGCCACAACGGCGTGGCGTCACTGCTGGTGGACATATCGTTGAAAACATGCGACTGCCAAGCCAGCTTGCAACTGTAAAAAGCAAGCAATACGGCCAAGAAAACGGCCATCCCCAGGGCAAACAGCTCCATGCCTTTTTTCCAGCGCCCGCGCACGGCGTTGAGCAGCAAGGTGACGCGAATATGCTCACCGCGTTTGAGGGTGTGTGCCATTGCTAAAAATCCGCTCGCCGCCATCAGGTAGCCAGCGTAGGCGTCAACGCCAGGAACATAAAAGTGCAACTGCCGGCTGACGATGGACAGCAGCACCATCAGCAGCAGGCCGAGCATGAAAAGCGCCGCCAAAGCGGCGGCGCTGTCGTAAATACCGTCTAGCAGTTTGCGCATGTCAGCTGTTTTTATTTGCGGTAAGCATCAATGATGGCTTGGCCTTCAGGGCCCGCCTTGGCGAGCCATTCTTTGAGCATCACGTCACCGACTTTTTGCATGTCGGCTTTGAGCTGTGCAGAAGGTGGTGCGATTTGCATGCCGTTGGCCTTGAGGGTTTCAAGTGTCTTGGTGTTGACGTTCTTGCTGGCTGCCCAGCCGCGCACTTCAGCGTCGGCGGCCGCTTTTTGCAGGGCTTGTTTGGTTGCAGCGTCTAGGGCATCAAAAGCCGCCTTGTTGACGATCACAGCGTTTTTTGGAAGCCAAGCTTGCGCGTCGTAGTAATACTTCAGGTGCTCGTAAAGCTTGCTGTCAACGCCGGTGGCACCGGAGGTCATGGTCGATTCGACAACCCCCGTGGCCAGCGCTTGCGAGAACTCGGCTGCCTGCACTGTCACAGGCTGGGCACCGACGAGCTCGGCAATGCGGGCGGTGGAGGGGCTGTACGCGCGCCACTTGATGCCTTTGAGGTCGGCGGCAGAATTGATTGGTTTCTTGGCATAAATGCCCTGCGGTGGCCATGCCACGGCGTAAAGCAACTGCATGCCTTGCTCTGCGAATTTCTTTTCTAAGGCTGGTTTTTGGGCCTTGTACAGCTTCATGGAGGTGTCGTAGCTGTCGGCCAGAAAGGGCAGGCCGTCGGTGCCGAAAATTTGCCATTCGTTTTGGAAATTGGCCAACAAAATTTCGCCAGCTTGTGCTTGACCGCCCTGAACGGCGCGCTTGATCTCTGGCGCTTTGAACAATGATGCGTTGGCATGAACGGTGATCTTCAGCTTGCCACCGCTGGCCTTGTCGACATCGTTAGCGAACTGAACCAAGTTTTCACTGTGGAAGTTGGTGGCTGGGTAAGCTGCAGGCAGGTCCCATTTGGTTTGAGCCATGGCGGCAGACCCAAAGCTCAGGGCCGTGGTGACCGCAGTGACAGCGGTGAGCAGGGAGAACTTAAATTTCATGACGAGCTCCTAGGATTGAACGATTGAAAGGTTAATTCGGTGTTGCGGATCAGTGAGATAAGCCGAAACACAGGGCTTGAGGATAGACGCAAATTTAATGCCAATTGATCCGGGCATACCCCAGCGGCAGAATTATGTCGGTCCATGGCTTATCCTTTCCCAAATTTCCTGGAACTTCATGACATCACTTTCTCAAGACGCGCAGTCGACCAACCCAGCCGCCGAACCCATGCTTGATAAACGCTGGCAGTTCTGGATCGACCGGGGCGGCACATTCACCGATGTCGTGGGTAAAAAGCCGGACGGCTCGCTGGTCACCCACAAGCTGTTGTCTGAAAATCCAGAGCATTACCGCGATGCGGCGGTGGCTGGTATTCGCCATCTGCTGGGTCTGAAAGCCGGCGAGCCGGTCAGCGCCGACGTGGTGGAGTGCGTGAAGATGGGCACCACGGTGGCCACCAATGCGTTGCTGGAACGCAAGGGCGAGCCAACGTTGCTTGTGACGACGCGTGGCTTCAAGGACGCGCTGCGCATCGGTTACCAAAACCGGCCGCGCTTGTTTGACCGGCACATTGTGTTGCCCGAGCTGCTGTACAGCGCGGTGGTCGAAGCCGACGAACGCGTGGGTGCGCACGGCGACATTTTGCAGCCGTTGGACGAAGCTGCGCTCAAGGCAGCGCTGCAGGCGCAATACGCGCAAGGTTTGCGCAGCGTGGCGATTGTTTTCATGCACGGCTACCGCTTCACTGAGCACGAGAAAGCCGCACGTCGGCTGGCCGAAGACGTCGGCTTCACGCAGATCAGCACCTCGCATGAAACCAGCCCGATGATGAAGTTCATCAGCCGGGGCGACACCACTGTGGTGGACGCGTATTTGTCGCCGATCTTGCGGCGTTATGTCGAGCAGGTGGCGGCCGAAATGCCAGGCGTCAAACTCTTTTTCATGCAGTCATCGGGGGGCTTGACCGATGCGCATGCCTTCCAAGGCAAAGACGCGATTTTGAGCGGGCCTGCGGGTGGCATTGTGGGCATGGCACGCACGGCAGAGATCGCGGGCGTGGCCAAAGTGATTGGTTTTGACATGGGCGGCACATCGACCGACGTGTCGCATTACGCCGGTGAGTTTGAGCGTGAGTTTGAAACCCAGGTGGCGGGCGTTCGCATGCGCGCACCGATGATGAGCATTCACACCGTGGCGGCTGGCGGTGGTTCTTTGCTCACATTTGATGGCGATCGTTTTCGTGTCGGCCCGCAAAGCGCGGGTGCCAATCCTGGCCCGGCCAGTTACCGCCGTGGCGGCCCGCTGGCGGTGACGGACGCCAATGTCATGGTTGGCAAAGTGCAGCCGCGTTACTTCCCTAAAGTGTTCGGGCCTGATGCCAATGAAGCGCTGAGTGCAGAGGCCGTACATGAAAAGTTCGAGGCGCTGGCCCAGCAAACTGGCCGTAGCGCCGAAGTGGTGGCCGAAGGCTTCATCAACATCGCGGTGCAGCAGATGTCCAACGCGATCAAAAAAATATCCGTCGCCCGTGGCTACGACGTGACGCGCTACACCTTGCAGTGCTTTGGCGGTGCCGGTGGTCAGCATGCTTGTTTGGTGGCAGACGCCCTGGGCATGACGCGTGTGCTGGTGCATCCACTGGCGGGGGTGTTGAGTGCGTACGGCATGGGGCTGGCTGATCAAAACGTGATCCGCGAGCAAGCCGTGGAGGTCAAACTCTCCGCCGCCGCGATGCCTGCCATTGCCGAGCAGTTGCAAGCGCTGGCAGCCAACGCGCTCGCTGAGCTGCAGCGTCAAGCGGCCAGCGGTGGTGCCAGCCGCGTGCACCAGCGCGTGCATGTGCGCTACGAAGGCAGCGACTCTGCTTTGATCGTTCTCTTCGGCACGTTGGCCGACATTGAGGCCAGCTTTGAGGCGGCTTACCGCCAACGCTTTGCGTTCCTCATGCAGGGCAAGGGCTTGGTGGTGGAGGCAGTGTCGGTTGAAGCGGTGGTGGCTGGCGATGCGACCAGTGAGCCGCTGCACACCCTGCACGCACCGCGTGACGTGCCGCGCCGCGAAACGGTTCGCGTCTATTCAGCTGGCGAGTGGCACGATGCCGCGCTGGTGGTGCGTGAAGACTTGCAAGCCGGTGACATCATTCCCGGCCCAGCCATCATTGCCGAGAAAAATGCCACCACGGTGGTCGAGCCCGGCTGGGAGGCCACGCTGACAGCACTAGACCATTTGGTGATGGAGCGCCGCACCGTACGCGCGGTGCAGTTTGCCGCGGGCACGCAAGTCGACCCGGTGCTGCTGGAGGTCTTCAACAACCTCTTCATGAATATCGCCGAGCAAATGGGTTTGCAGCTGCAAAACACGGCGCATTCGGTCAATATCAAAGAGCGGCTGGACTTCAGCTGCGCGCTGTTTGACACCGACGGCAACCTGATCGCCAATGCGCCGCACATGCCGGTGCATTTGGGTTCTATGGGTGAAAGCATCAAGACCGTGATTCGTGAGAACCAAGGCAAGATGCAGCCCGGCGACGTGTTTGTGCTGAACGACCCGTACCACGGCGGCACACATTTGCCTGACATCACCGTCATCACGCCGGTTTATTTGTCCACGGATGCGCCGATTTTTTACGTCGGTTCACGCGGTCATCACGCGGACATTGGCGGTATCACGCCGGGTTCGATGCCGCCTTTTTCGACGCGCATTGAAGACGAAGGCGTGCAGATCAACAACGTCAAGTTGGTTGACCGCGGCGTGCTGCGCGAAGCCGAGATGCTGGCCTTGCTGAAAAGCGGCCCACACCCAGCCCGCAACCCAGCCCAAAACATGGCCGACCTGAAAGCCCAAATTGCCGCCAACGAAAAAGGCGTGCAAGAGCTGCGCAAGATGGTCGAGCAGTTTGGCTTGGACGTGGTGCTGGCCTACATGGGTCATGTGCAGGACAACGCAGAAGAGTCGGTGCGCCGCGTCATCACGCGCCTGAAAGACGGTGCCTTCACTTTGCCGCTGGACAACGGCGCGCAGATTCAGGTGGCGATCCGCGTCAACACCGCAGAGCGCAGCGCCGAGATTGATTTCACTGGGACATCCCCGCAGCAGACGAACAACTTCAACGCCCCCACTGCAGTCTGCATGGCTGCGGTGCTCTACGTTTTTCGGACGCTGGTGAATGACGACATTCCGCTGAACGCGGGTTGCCTGAAGCCGCTGAAAGTCATCATCCCAGCGGGTTCGATGTTGAACCCGAACCCACCCGCATCGGTGGTTGCGGGCAATGTCGAAACCTCCAGCTGCATCACCAACGCGCTGTACGGCGCGCTGGGTGTGATGGCGGCCAGCCAGTGCACCATGAACAACTTCACCTTCGGCAACGAGCGCTACCAGTATTACGAAACCATTTCAGGCGGTTCCGGTGCGGGTGGCGAAAGCAATGCGGCGGGTGAGCCGGTCGCTGGCTTTAACGGCACAAGTGTGGTGCAGACCCATATGACCAACTCAAGGCTGACCGACCCGGAAGTGCTGGAGTTTCGCTTTCCGGTGCGGCTTGAAAGCTATGAAATTCGGCAGGGATCTGGCGGTGCAGGGCATTGGCAGGGCGGCAACGGTGGTGTGCGGCGGGTGACGTTTTTGGAGCGCATGACGGCCAGCATCTTGTCGAATGGGCGACTTCACGGTGCTTTTGGCATGGCCGGCGGCAGTGCCGGTGAGCTGGGTTTGAACTTGGTGCGCAGGGCAGATGGCAGCGTGGAAACCTTGGGCCATATTGGCCAAGCCGACATGCAGCCCGGTGACGTGTTTGAGATTCACACGCCAGGGGGCGGCGGGTTCGGCAAGCCTTGACGGGTTGCCGTTAGCTTGGGTCTTACTTCTTTTCGGCGGCTGGCTTGGCTGCTGCCGGCGCAGCTGCTGGTTTTGCACTTGCTGCAGCGCTTGGCTTGTAGCCGGCACCGCCGACGGTCAGACCCCCTTCGGAGAGCTTGGCAGCGGTTTTGTCACCCAAGCCTTTGACGCGGGAAATCAGATCGTCCCAGTTTTTGAACTCTGCTTTTTGGCGCTCGGTCATGATCACTTTGCTGGTGGCCGGGCCAATGCCTTTGATGCTGTCCAGTTCAGCGGCAGAACCCTTGTTGACATCAACAGCCGCGAAAGCTGTCACGAGTGACATGGCCGCGATGAAAGCGAAAATTTTCTTAAACATGTTGAATTCCTTATCAAAATTAAAGTGCCGGTTAAAGAATGAAGTCTGCAGTGGGATCATTGCAGGCTCTTTTTGAATGTAACTAAATTTTAATATTTAATATCAATAAATAAAAAATAATTAACACAATTTAAGTATTAATTAACATTTGTCAGATGGTTTGAAAACAATAGGTCAGATTTCGGGGGTAGTTTTGTGATTAAAACGGATGGCCGGTCAGTCAGATGGGATTCAATCGGGAGCAGATGAGATACTCTGACTTGGACGGCAACACTTTCTAACTCACTGCTTTCACCAGACAAACAAGATCCCCAAGTCGCATGAACCCTGAAGTCATTGTCACCAACATCAAAAAGCGTTTTACCGGTGTTTCCGGCACGGTCAATGCGTTGTTGCCAGTGCAGGCGCGGGCGTTGAACCTGGGTTATTTGGGGTCTGACATGCCAGGCGCAGGGCTTGCCGCTGCGCAATGCGGCGAGCGCTTCACGCGCTTGACGTTTTGGCAGGCGTTGCGGCTGTCTTGCACGCGTTTGCCGGACGGACGCAAGCGCATTTGGCATGTGCGCCGAGACCCGGAAATGATGCTCGCCATTTTGTTGCGAGACGTGCTGCGGCTGCCCATTGCTTTGGTTTTTACCTCTGCGGCCAAGCACCGGCATTCGTGGTTTCCGCGCTGGCTGATTTCCAAGATGGACGGCGTTATTTCGACGACGCCCGAAGCCGGCAGTTACGTGCCCAACACCACCCGCATCGTTCACCACGGCATCAGCCTGGAGCGCTTCGCGCCGCCAAACAACAAGCTCACAGTTTGGCAAAGAACGGGTTTGCCAGGCCAATACGGCGTGGGTGTGTTTGGGCGCGTACGGCCCGACAAGGGCAGCGACATTTATGTCGACGCCATGCTGCAACTGCTGCCTGAGTTCCCCGCTTACACCGCCGTGATTGCCGGCCTGTGCCAGCCGCAGCATGAAGACTTCAAGCGAGCCTTGGTGCAAAAAATTGCAGCGCAGGGTTTGTCAGATCGCATTGTTTTCTTGGGTGAAGTTGCGCCCGCTGCCGTGGGTGAGTGGTACCAAAACGTCTTGATCACCGTCGCTTGCCCGCGCTACGAGCCCTTCGGCCTGACGCCGCTCGAAGGCATGGCCTGCGCTTGCGCCGTGGTGGCCAGCGACACGGGCGCGTTCAAAGCCATCGTCAACGAAGGCGTGACTGGCCATGTGGTGCCAACCGACGATGTGACGGCACTGGTGTTGGCCTTGCGCCGCGTCATGCAAGACCCGGTGCGCGCCGCCGACATGGGCCGCTTGGGACGGCAGCGCGTTGAGCAGCTGTTTTCAGTGGAGCGAGAGGCTGAGGGCATAGCTGCGGTGTATGTCGCCGTGTGGGCCAAAGACGCAGCCGGAAAAACCATGCTTACCCAACAAAGCAATGAGCAGGCAACCCCATGAACGAGCAGCTAGACCTGAACAGCATCCGACCAAAATTGACCGTCGGCATTCTGACCCTGAACGAAGAAAAGCGCATCGCATCGTGCATCAACAGCGCGAAATTTGCAGACCAAATTCTCGTCATTGACAGCGGCAGCAAAGACAAAACCCGCGACATTGCCAAGGCGCTGGGCGCAGAGGTTCACGACTACCCCGACTGGCAGGGCTTTGCCGTGCAGCGCAACCGCGTGTTGCAACACGCCAAGGGCGAGTACATCTTCTTTCTAGACGCAGATGAAGAAATGCCACCTGAGATGCAGGCTGAAATTGAAGCCGTGATCGCCTCGGGCAAGGACGAGATTTGGGAGGTTCAGTGGAACCAGGTGGCGTTTGGTAAGCCGCTGACCTTGATGAAAAGCACAGGCGGCATTCCGCGCATGTTCAAGACCGATTCAATCCGCGAGTTCACAGGTGTTGTCCACGAAAAAGCGGAAATGCACGGCGGTCAGCAATCGGTCAAGCGGTTCAAGGCCCGACTGTTTCATTACTCACGCGAATCCATTTACGGCAGCCTGAACAAGCTGGCGCAATACGTTCAGCTGGGTGCTGCCAAGCGCGCCCAAGCCGGAAAAACCGGCGGTGTGCTGCGCGGACTGGCATCTGGCTTCGCCATCTTTCTCCGCTTGTATGTTTTTAGGCGTGGTTTTTTGTGCGGTGCAGAGGGGTTTTTGTTTTGTTTCTTCATCGCACTGGAGTGCTTTTTTAGGTACGCAGCCTTGAAGTACGACGTGAATGATTTGAAGAATCTGGCGGCGCGGAAATGACTGCGATGCCGTTGATTGAAACGAATTCAAAAGGCGTCAAAAACTGGCAATGGAGTGCAGTTTTACTCTTGTTGGTATTGGCGCCACTCAATTCAAAATTGGCTGGTGCGTGCTGGTTAGCTCTTTTTCTTATAGGTGTGTGGTCTTTCAAACGTGGCTCAGCGCAAGAGTCGACTGCAGAATTTTCTGCGGCTAAGGGCTGGGTCTTTGCATGCCTAGCAGCACTTGCGCTTAGAACTGTCACCCAGTTTTACTGGGGCGATAGCTGGGGGGAGAGGCACGCTGAGTTCCGACTCTTATTTGGCGCACTCGGTTTGCTGGGACTTGTCCATTACGCACGCTTCACCAGCGTCCAATTGACAAGGCTTGGGTATGCATTGGTCTTAGCTTTGTGGGCTGGTTTCGGATGGATGCTTGTGTTTGGCGCTGCACTGGCACCGACGAATCAAATACCTTGGGGCGCTTCCATGTCATTGCTGGTCTGTGTCGTATTGGCATTGACGTTTAGTACTTCATCACAACGACTGCCGGTACGTTTGTTTTATGCCTCTGGCGTGGTCGTTGGTGTGTGTGCCGTGTTGCTCAGCCAAGCACGCGGTTCTTACGGCATTGTTCTTTGGGTCGCGGGGGTTGTGCTGTGGCACTACGCAAGAAGCGGTATCAGGTGGCCTGCATTGGCGAGTCGTGTCATGGTCGCTGTCATTGCCATCACCTTGCTTGTACAAATATTTCCCCAACTTATTTCTATCCCGGCGCAGCGTGTCCAGCTAGCCATGAAAGAATTTTCAGCAATGGACAGCTCGAAAGAAGTAAGCATTGACACATCAGTCGGTATTCGGCTCTATCTTTGGAAGAGGGCTATTGAGAAAGTACCAGATCATCTCGTGTTGGGAGTTGGTCGTGAGGAGCGCATGGCATCCATCCAGCGCTGGGGCGTTGAAGTTAATTCCACAGCGGTTCAACGTCTGGGGCATGTTCACAACAATTACATTGAAGAATTATTTGACCAGGGATTATTTGGGCTTGCTAGCTTTTTGTCTTATCTGGTAGGTCTTGGCTGTATGGTAATGCGTTTACGAAAAGAGCAGAAAATGGCTGCTTTGGGTATAGCGGGTGTTTTTTTTATGCATGCGACCAGTAGCTTGACCAATGTTAATTTTGCTCATAATTACTATCCGACGATGTTGTCGGTTGCAGTGAGCCTGTCATTCATTATTTTAATAAATAAGTCAAATAGAGGGAAAGAATGAGTTCAACTTCTGTGGCCCTCTGTACTTACAACGGTGAGCAGTTTTTGAAGCAACAACTTGATTCGTTGGCTGCACAAACTGTGTTGCCTGATGAGTTAATTATTTGTGATGATGCATCATCTGACGGCACAATCCTCATTGCAGAGAAATTTTCTATAAATTCAAAATTCAAAGTGAGAATTTTTAGAAATGTCAAAAATTTTGGTTATGTTAAAAATTTTGAAAAGGCGATCAGTCTTTGCCAATCTAATATTATTTTTTTATGTGATCAAGATGATCTTTGGGCGCCCGATAAAATTCAGCAAGTAGTGGCTGTATTTGATGCTGAATCAGCTGTCGGATTGGTTTTTCATGGCTTTAAAAAAATAGATTCAAGGGGTCTTAATTATCTAGAGGCGGAAGAGGTCTATGGAGTTGATAAATTGACTTCTTCTCAATTGCCAAAGGAAATTATAAATAATTCGATAAAAATTTTCCTTTTTCCAAATCCAAGGGCGTGGTGCGGCTGCATGATGGCCTTCCGCCGTGATTTCAATGATGTGATTATTCCTATATTTCCCGGGAAGGGTCATGATGACTGGATTCTAAAGGTTATTGCACCATTGTCTGAAGTCAGGTTTATTTCGAAACCACTCATCGAATACAGAATACACGATGGTAACTCTAACAACTTTGAAGTAAAGAAAAAAACATTTCGTATCCACATTTCTAGACTGTTGATGAGAATAGGTAGGGTATTCAAAGGATATTCAAAGAAAAGTTTCTATCGGGAGCTTATAAAGAGAATTGGTTGTTCTGATTTTACTTTGCAACATCCGGAGCTAATTAAAATATATAAAAAGTTTATTTGAAGCTGGTTATTTATTTTTATTGACTTGTAATGTTATGAAAATTATATTAATCAGCTACACGTCTATCCCAGTCTATGCCTATGGTGGTACTGAACGTGTGATCTGGGATTTAGGCTATGCGCTCAGCCAGTTGGGTCACCAAGTGACTTATCTGGTGGCAGCGGGCTCGACTTGTCCTTTTGCCGAGGTTTTGTACATAGATCCCAGCGTTGATTTGAGGATGCAAATTCCGGATGGGATTGATATTGTTCATTTCCAATTCAGTCCAGATTTCAGTTTGGATGAAGACTTCAACAAACCGTATGTCGTGACCGAGCACGGCAATACGGCGGCTGACAATTTGCTACCGTTTAATTCCATTTTTGTATCTAAGAACCATGCGCAGCGTCACGGTTCAGATCAGTTTGTCTACAACGGGTTGAACTGGGATGCTTATGGTGCGGTTGATTTTGATGCGCGGCGTGAGCATCATCATTTTTTGGGCAAAGCAGCTTGGCGCGTTAAAAATGTCACTGGTGCCATTGATGTCGCTTTGGATGCTGGCGTCGAGCTGGCGGTGATGGGCGGAACACGGCTGAACCTCAAGCGTGGCTTTCGCTTCACGTGGTCGCGCAGAATTCAATTTCACGGGATGGTTGGCGGACAAGATAAATTCCGACTTCTCAACACGTCCAATGGACTGATATTTCCGGTGCGCTGGCATGAGCCGTTCGGTTTGGCTGTGATCGAAAGTCTTTATTTCGGCTGCCCAGTTTTTGCCACACCGTACGGTGCGTTGCCTGAGTTGGTTGGCCCTGAGCATGGATTTTTGTCCGCTAACAAGGCTGAATTGGTTTCTTCAATTCAAGAGCAGTCCTTTGACATGCGCGCCTGCCATCAGCAGGCGGTTGCGCATTTCAATGCTGAAACAATGGCCCGTGGTTACCTTGAAAAGTACGAACAAGTTTTGGCGGGTGAACGCTTGTCAAAAAACCATCCGCGTGCGACCGGACGTGACGTCCGTCTGCCGTGGAACTGATGTGACTGCGTGATGGACATGATGACAAAAGTTGATGCAGACGACGTGACCGTTATTTCGGTCACCTACAACAGCGCGCACTGTCTGCCCGCGTTGTCAGAGGCACTGAAGACGATGAAAAACGTCGTCATTGTTGACAACGCCAGTGATGACGAGATTGAGGCGCAACTGCAGCTTGCACTACCCAGCGCGACCTTGATTCGCAACGCCAAAAACCTCGGCTTCGGTGCGGCTAACAATCGGGCCTTGGCGACGGTCACCACGCCCTACGCTTTGCTGCTCAACCCAGATTGTTTGCCCACCGCTGCTTTTTTAAAAAGTATGTTGCAAGCGGCGGCGAATTTCCCCGACGCCGCCATCATCGCGCCACATTTGATTCGCCGTGATGGCTCGCCTGAAGTGAGTTACCGCTGGCCGGCGACGCATTGGTTGTCTAAAGGCCCCAAGGCGGAGGGGCCGTGTTGCGTTGGTTTTGTGTGCGGTGCGGTGATGCTGCTGAACATGGCGGTGATGAAGAACATCGGTTTTTTCGACGAAACTTTTTTTCTGTATTACGAAGATGAGGACTTGTGCCAGCGGGTATTTTTGGCGAACCAGCAGATCGTGTTGGTGCCGGAGGTCGAGATCACGCATTTGTCCCGAGGCTCGGTGAAGGGGCCGAATCCGCTCAAGTCGGAATTCATTCGCGGATACCACCATGCGCAGTCCAAGCTGGTGTTTGAAAGCAAGTACTTTGGCGCCGCCGATGCTTTGCGCTTGCGCTGGAAGACGCTACTGCTGGCGCTGTTGACGTTGGTGCCTAGGTTGCTGCTGCCGCAGCCGCGTTATCTGGCGCGCTTGGTTGGGCGCATTGTGGGTTTGTGTCGGGCTTACCCGAGGCTCAAGGCTTAAAGCTCTTCAATCCGCCTGGCGGAGTAGCTGTCCCACGCTTGGCAGCCGGGGCAGTGCCAGAAGTGCTGGGTGGCTTCAAAGCCGCAGGCGGCGCAGCGGTAGCGCATCAGGGGCTTGGTGGCTTTGTCGAGTGCGCGTTGCACCAAGCCGTGGGGCTGCTCGTTTTCAAAGCGCTCGCCGGCAATCCAGCGCGCAGCGGCGACCAACGACGGCTGCTGCGCGAGATGTTTGACGTACCAGTCGCGAGCCGAATGGGTGTCGCTGTCGAGCGTGATGATGGCTTCGACCACGTCAACTGAAGGCATGCTTTCGTAGCTGCGTTTGAGCAGCGCCAGAGCCGCTTGTTGCTGTTGGCTCTTGGCCGCGACGTTGGCCAGTAATTCGGCAGCCAAGGGGAGCGCTTGCGGTGCGTGTTGTTCGAGTTGCAGCAGGGTGTGGAAGGCCTCAGTGTGCCGGCCGAGTTGGTTTTCTAATTTGGCGAGTTCAATCAACGGTCTTGGGGAAGCGGGTGCCAGCGCGGCGGCTTGTTTGAAAAGCGCGAGCGCTTGGTCTGTTGCTCCGCTGGCAACGCTGGCCGTGGCTTGCTCGCACAGGTAATGGGCTTGCCGCACACCGAAGCTGCCGTGGCTGCTGCTGTCGAGTTTGGCGGCGATTTCAGTGGCTTGGGTCCAGTCGCTGGATCGCTCATAAATCGATAGCAAGGCGATTCGGGCTTCTTCTTGGTAGCTGGTGCCTTCGAGTTTGCGCAGCGCGGCTTCAGCGCGGTCTAGTAGGCCGGCTTTTAAAAAGTCGAGGGCGATGGCGTTTTGCGCGCGGTTGCGTTCGCTCTGGCTCAGGTCGCCGCGCGACAGCAGGTGTTCGTGCACGCGCACGGCGCGGTCGTATTCCCCCCGGCGCCTGAACAGATTGCCCAGTGCGAAGTGCAGCTCTGAGGTGTCGGGGTCGTTTTGCACCGCCTCGATAAAGGCGTCGATGGCTTGGTCTTGCTGCTCATTCAGCAGAAAGTTCAGGCCCCTGAAATAAGCCTTGGGGGCTTGGCGGTTTTCAATTCGGAGTTGCCGCAGGTCGAACCTAGAAGCCAACCAGCCGAGCGCAAATGCCACCGGAAAGCCGAGCAACAACCACGTGAAATCAAACTCCATGGGGCGCATCTTCTGTGGTGTTTGAAACGGCCGTGCGGGCTTTGCTTTTGGCGACGGTTTTGGCTGTTGCCGCGCGGCGATTTTTCCACCAGCGCGGCATCATCACCAGCACACCCAGAGCCACACCGGCCGTGAAGGTGGCCAGCACGACCAGCACCAGCGGTGCATCCCAAAGTGTGCCGAAGAAGAAGTTGACGGAGACGACTTGCTGGTTGTTCAGCGCGAAGGCAAACAGCGTAAAAAAAATGGCTGCTTTGAGCAGCCAGAGGATGTATTTCACGGGCAAGACTCCCTGTTGGTTTGGCGATTGTAGCGAGCAGCCAAACTCATTTTTTGGATTCAGGCACGAGCAGGAGTTCTTGCGTGCGGGCATCGACGGATTCGCGCAGGGCTTTGCCAGGCTTGAAGTGCGGGACGCGTTTTTCAGGAATAGCCACGCTCTCGCCAGACCGGGGGTTGCGTCCCATGCGGGGCGGCCGGTGACTGACGGAAAAACTGCCGAAACCGCGAATCTCAATTCGGTGGCCTTTCACCAGCGCGTTGCTCACGGCATCAAGAATCGTCTTGACGGCGTGCTCTGCGTCTCTGTGGGTGAGTTGGCGAAAGCGGTTGGCCAGTTCTTCAACAAGGTCTGAGCGGGTCATTGAATGGTGGGGAGAGTTGGCAAAAAGTAAGGAGACAGACAAAAAGAAAGCGGGACAAAAAACCTTTGAAGGTCAATCGCCCCGCCCGCTTTTTAAGTTGTCAAGACTTAGCTGTTGTTGTCCAGCTTAGCGCGCAGCAATGCGCCCAGGCTGGTCAGACCGGAGCTTTCGCGTGCGGACTGTTGGTTCAGCGTGGTCATGGCTTCTTGCTGGTCAGCGTTGTCTTTGGCTTTGACCGACAGTTGGATGTTGCGGGTCTTGCGATCCACGTTCACCACAACAGCCGAGACTTCGTCGCCTTCTTTCAGCACGTTGCGCGCGTCTTCAACGCGGTCACGGCTGATTTCGCTGGCACGCAGGTAACCAATGATGTCTTCGCCCAGATCGATCTCAGCGCCTTTGGCGTCAACGGTCTTGACCTTACCGGTCACGATCGCACCTTTGTCGTTGATCGACACGAAGGTGGTGAACGGATCGGAGTCAAGCTGTTTGATGCCCAAGGAGATACGCTCGCGGTCGACATCGACAGCCAACACAATCGCTTCGACTTCTTGGCCCTTTTTGTAGTTACGAACGGCGGCTTCGCCGGTTTCGTTCCACGACAAATCAGACAGGTGAACCAGACCGTCGATACCGGCAGCCAGACCCACAAAGACGCCGAAGTCGGTGATCGACTTGATTGGGCCTTTGACGCGGTCACCGCGCTTGGTGTCTTGTGCAAATTCTTGCCAAGGGTTGGCTTTGCATTGCTTCATGCCCAGGGAAATGCGGCGCTTGTCTTCGTCGATTTCCAGAACCATGACTTCGACTTCGTCACCCAGAGCGACGAGCTTGTTCGGGGCCACGTTTTTGTTGGTCCAGTCCATCTCGGACACGTGGACCAGACCTTCGATACCTGGCTCGAGTTCAACAAATGCGCCGTAGTCAGCGATGTTGGTGATCTTGCCAAACAGGCGGGTAGCCTGTGGGTAGCGGCGGGAAACGCCCATCCATGGGTCGTCGCCCATTTGCTTCAGACCCAGTGAGACACGGTTTTTCTCGGTGTCGAACTTCAGGATCTTGGCCACGATTTCTTGACCCGCTGTCACCACTTCGCTTGGGTGACGGACACGGCGCCAGGCCATGTCGGTGATGTGCAGCAGACCGTCAATGCCGCCGAGGTCAACGAAGGCACCGTATTCGGTGATGTTCTTGACAACGCCTTTGACAGACGAGCCTTCTTTGAGGGTTTCCATCAGCTTGGCGCGTTCTTCGCCCATGCTGGCTTCGACCACTGCGCGGCGTGACAGCACAACGTTGTTGCGCTTGCGATCGAGCTTGATGACCTTGAACTCCATGGTCTTGTTCTCGTACGGAGTCAAGTCCTTGATAGGGCGTGTGTCGATCAGCGAACCTGGCAGGAAAGCGCGGATGCCGTTGACCAGAACGGTCAGGCCACCTTTGACTTTGCCGCTGGTCTGGCCAGTGACAAATTCGCCGGATTCTAGGGCTTTTTCCAAGCTCATCCACGATGCCAAGCGCTTGGCTTTGTCGCGGCTCAGCAGGGTGTCGCCGTAACCGTTTTCGACCGAGTCGATGGCCACAGCCACAAAGTCGCCAACTTGGACTTCGAGCTCGCCCTGGTCGTTTTTGAATTCTTCGAGAGGCACATAGGCCTCGGATTTCAGTCCGGCATTGACAACAACGTGGTTGTGGTCGATGCGAATGACTTCAGCAGTGATAACCTCGCCCGTGCGCATTTCTGAGCGCTTGAGGGATTCTTCAAATAGGGCGGCAAAAGATTCAGACATTGATTTTCCTAATCCATAGAACAGTTTTCCGACAGCGGAATTGCTATCGTTTTTAGAGCTGACTACGGCGGTTTGGTGCGGCCTTGGAGAAGACCGCGGGTTAAGTTGTGAACCAGCTGAAGAAGCTTCAGATGGGCCGGGTGCTAAGCCACCAGTCAATCAAGAGGTCGGTTGATGACTCAATCGAGATCTCAGAATTGTCGAGCAGCTTGGCGTCTTGAGCGGGTTTCAAGGGTGCGCTTTGGCGTGATGAGTCACGCAGATCGCGGGCTTCCAAGTCCTTTTCAATGTTGGTTAGTGTAGCCGGAATACCCTTTGAAATCAACTGCTTATGCCTGCGCTCAGCGCGGTGCTTGGCACTCGCCGTGAGGAAGACTTTGAGCGCGGCGTCAGGGAAGATCTCGGTGCCCATGTCGCGGCCGTCGGCGACCAAGCCAGGCAGCTGCCGAAAGCCGCGTTGCAGCGCCAGCAAAGCGGCGCGCACGGGTGGGTGAACCGACACTTGCGAGGCCGCCATGCCTGCGCTTTCGGTGCGGATGGCGTCGGACACGTCTTCGCCAGCTAGGAAAATCTGGTCGCCGACAAAGCGCACGGGCAGGGTCGCGGCAATGATTGCAACGCCGTTCGCGTCGCTCAGGTCAACGCCTGCGCGGCTGGCTGCAAAGGCCGCCAAGCGGTAAAGCGCGCCAGAGTCGAGATAGTGGTAGCCGAGCCGGTGCGCGGCAACCGCTGCCAGCGTGCCTTTGCCAGAAGCGGTGGGGCCGTCAATGCTGAGCACCGGAATATCGGCGGGCCGGGCTTGCGCGACCGAAAACAGGGTTTCAAAGTAATCAGGAAAAGTCTTAGCGACGCATTTCGGGTCAAGAATGCGCACCGGTAGGCCCGCTGGGTTGAAGGCTGCCAACGCAAAACACATGGCCACGCGGTGGTCGTCGTAGGTGTGAATGGCGGCGCTGTGCCATTGCTGCGGTGGTTTGATGCGGATGAAGTCTGCGCCTTCTTCAACCTCAGCGCCTAGCTTGCGCAGCTCGCAGGCCATGGCGGCAATGCGGTCTGTTTCTTTGACGCGCCAGCTGGCGATGTTGCGCAACGTGGTTTGGCCGTCAGCGTACAGCGCCATGACGGCGAGCGTCATGGCAGCGTCGGGGATGTGGTTGCAGTCGAGGTCGATGGCTTTGAGTGGCCAGGCGCCGCGTGATATTTTCAGCGAGTTCGGGCTGCTTTCAACCTTGGCACCCATCAGCTGCGCGGCTTCTACAAAGCGGATGTCGCCTTGAATCGAACCCGAGCCAATGCCCCAGACTTCAATCGCGTGGCTGGGATCTGCGCCTGTCGCGATGGCTCCGAGCGCGACAAAGTAACTGGCCGATGAAGCGTCGCCTTCCACATGAATTTCGCCCGGCGACTGGTAGGTGCTGCCGGCCGGAATGGTGAAGCTTTGCCAACCGTCACGATGCACCTGAATGCCGAAGCGGGCCAGCAAATGCAGCGTGATCTCGATGTACGGTTTAGAAATCAATTCACCCGAAACCTCGATGCGAATGTCGCGCTCAGCGACCAGCGGCAGCGCCATCAGCAGCGAGGTCAGGAACTGGCTCGACACATCGCCGCGCACTTGGATAGGCGCGTCCAGCCGCAGTTGGCCGGGCCGTAGCCGCAGCGGCGGAAAGCCGTCATTGCCCAAGTAGTCAATGCCGCAGCCGAGTTGGCGCAGCGCGTCAACCAAGTCGCCGATCGGTCGCTCGTGCATGCGCGGCACGCCAGAGAGTTCAAAGTCGCCGCCCAACAAGGCGAGGGCGGCTGTCAGCGGGCGGATAGCCGTGCCCGCGTTGCCCATGAACAATTTACCCTGGGTGCTGATCAGCTTGCCGCCCAAACCGCCAATGACGGCGGTGTGACCGGTTTGCTCGACCGAGCAGCCGAGTTGCTTGAGGGCGGCCAGCATCACGGCGGTGTCGTCCGAGGCCAGCAAGTCGTGCACCACGGTTTCACCTTGGCTCAAAGCGGCCAGCAGCAACACGCGATTCGAGATGCTTTTAGAGCCGGGCAGGCGAACCGTGCCGTGCGCACCGGTGAGCGGCGGAATGTCCAGAAATTCAATGTCAAACATGAAGCACCAACTCTAATCAGGAAAGTCTGAAAGGTTATTTGGAAGAAGCTGCTGGCGCGTGTTGCCAGTTGGCGCGGGCTTGGCTGGCTTGACGGATGCTGTCTTGCAGGGATGCTGCGTCGCCGGCTTCGATCAATTTTTCAAGCGCGTGTAGGCTGGCTTGAAATTGACGTGATTGCGCCAGCAGCTCATCGCGGTTGGCCAGAAAAATATCGCGCCACATGGCTGGTTCAGCGGCCGCGATGCGGCTGAAATCCCGAAACCCCGGCCCCGCCAGCGACAAGTACTGCTGGCCGTCAGCTTGTGACTCCAAGCTGTTCATCATGGCAAAAGCCAGCAAATGCGGCAGATGGCTGACGGCGGCATAAGCGGCGTCATGCGTTTGCGGTGACATCTCGCTGACGATAGAGCCCAGTGCCGTCCAAAGCTGGCGAGCTTGTTGGAGTTGAACAGCGGCAGTTTCTGGCAGCGGCGTGAGGATGACTTTTTTGCCGACGTACAAATCGACCAACGCGTTTTGCACGCCTGAAACTTCGCGTCCGCAAATAGGATGCGCGGGCACAAAGCAGGGCAGTCGGTTGCCTAGCGTTTGCAAAGCGGCGTTCACGACGTCACGCTTGGTCGAGCCAACGTCCATCACCAGCGTGGTGGTTGCGATGACCGGTTGAATGGCGCGCAGCGTCATGTCGGTCGCAGCCACTGGCACCGCCAATAAGACCAGGTCAGCGCCAGTGGCTGCTTCTGCGGCTGAGCTGGCGATGGCGTCAATGACGCCCATCTTCAGTGCGAGTTCGGTGGTGTTTTTTGAAGGGCTGAAGCCGACCACGCGCTTGACCAGACCCGCACGTTTCAGTGCGAGTGCAAACGAGCTGCCCATCAGGCCGCAGCCGATCAGACCGAGTTGCTCATACATGACGGCCAACCTCAGGCGCCTGCAGGGTAAGTTCCCAGCACTTTGAAGAAGGCGCAGAGCTGCTGCAATTCTTTCAGTGCGGCACTGACGTGCGGCTCTGACGTGTGGCCCTGCAGGTCGATGTAAAAGTAATATTCCCACTGGCCGGAACGGGCTGGACGGGATTCAAAACGCGTCATCGACACGCCATGTGTTTTGAGTGGACCGAGGATGTCATGCACCGCACCGGGACGGTTCGGCACCGAGACAATCAAGCTGATGCAGTCTTTGCCGGAAGGCGGCGGTGACGGCAGTGTTTGCGGCAGGCAGACCACGACAAAGCGCGTGCGATTGAAGGCGTCGTCTTGAATCGCGTGAGCGGCCGTGTGCAGTCCAAACTGGGTGCCGGCACGGTCGCTGGCGATGCCGGCCCAAGCCGGATTCGTGGTCGCCAGCCGCGCACCTTCGGCGTTGCTTGAAGCCGTGCGGCGTTCAGCGTTAGGCAAGTGTGCTGTGAGCCAGTTTTGGCATTGCGCCAGAGCTTGCGGGTGCGCGTACACCGCCTCAATGCCCTCAAGAGAATCGGACAGGCGCAGCAAGTTGTGACGCACCAGCAGGCTGGTTTCACCAATGATGTGCAAGGGCGAATTCAGGAACAGATCCAACGAACGCGAGACCACGCCTTCGGTGGAGTTTTCGACCGGCACCACGCCGTACTGAGCGCTGCCGCCAGCCGTTGAACGGAAGACTTCGTCGATGCTGCTGCATGACACGTGTTCGATGCTTGTGCCGAAAAAATTCAGGGCAGCTTGTTCGCTGAAGGTGCCGGCGGGGCCTAGGTAGGCCACTCGCACGGGCGCCTCCAGCGCCAAGCAGGCCGACATGATTTCGTTCCAGATGGCAGCAACGTGTTCGTTCTTCAGGGGCCCCGTGTTGGCTTGCTGAATTTTGTCAATGACTGCGGCGACACGATCAGGCCTGAAGAAGGGCGAGCCTTCCAGCTTTTTAACCTCGCCAACCTGCTCCGCCACATGGGCCCGCTGGTTCAACAGCGCCAGCAGTTCTTTGTCGAGCTTGTCGATTTGAATTCGTAAGTCAGGGAGATTGGGTGTCATGTTGTCTGGCGCATGTCAGGCGCGTTTTTGTTCGAATTCTTGCATGTGGCTGACCAGGGCTTCAACGCCGGCCAGTGGCATGGCGTTGTACAGGCTGGCGCGCATGCCGCCTAAGCTTTTATAGCCTTTGAGCTGCAGCAGCCCACGCGCTTTGGCCTCTGCCAAGAAGGCGTCGTTGAGCTTGTCGTCAGCCAGAAAAAATGGGATGTTCATGCGCGAGCGGCAGTTCTTGGCGACGCGGCTGGTGTAGAAATCAGAGCTGTCAATGTAGTCGTACAGCAGCTTCGCTTTGGCGATGTTGCGCTGTTCAATGGCGGCCATACCGCCTTGCTTTTTCAGCCACTGAAAGGTCAGGCCGGCGATGTAAATACCGTACGTTGGCGGCGTGTTGTACATCGACTCAGCGTCAGACACTATTTTGTAGTCAAAAGCCGAAGGGCAATGCTGCATGGCGTGGCCGAGCAAGTCTTTGCGAACAAACACCAGCGTCACGCCAGCGGGGCCTACGTTTTTCTGGGCGCCACCATAAGCCAAACCAACACGCGACCAGTCCACCGGCCGTGAGGCCATGTGCGAAGACATGTCAATCACCAGTGGTGCTGCACTGCCGAGTGCTTTGAGGTCGGGTAATTCATGGATTTCAACGCCATGCACGGTCTCGTTGGTGCAAATGTGAACATAGCGCGCGTCATCGCGCAATTGCCATGTGGCAGGTGCTGGCAGGCTGGTGTGGCCGTCCGCGCTGTTGCTGGCGGCGATGTTGACTTGGCAGTACTTGCGGGCTTCTTTTTGTGAACGCTCGCTCCAGTTGCCGGTGACCACGTAGTCTGCTTGCTCACCGCGTGACAGGTTCAGCGGAACGATGGCGTTTTCAGCAATGCCGCCGCCTTGCATGAAGAGGATGCTGAACTCTTTGGGCACCGCCAAGAGCTCTCGGATGTCGGCTTCAGAGGCCTCGTAAATCGAGACAAACTCTTTGCCACGGTGGCTCATTTCCATCACGCTCATGCCGCTGCCATGCCAGTCCAGCATCTCGGCTGCGGCGCGCTCAAGGACTTCTTCAGGCAGCGCTGCGGGGCCAGCCGAAAAGTTGTAGGGACGACTCATTTTTTAGCGGGTTTGGCTGTCGGTGCGGCTGGTTTTGCAGCGGCGGGTGCAGCAGGCGCCGGCCCAACGATGCGGGTTGCGGCTTCGTCAAACAGCTTGGCTCTAGCGATCACCTCCGCGCGCGATGCTTCCACCAGTTTGCCGGTGAAAATCGAGCCGAGTTCTGGTGCGATGGCTTGGTATTTTCGGATCGCTGGCGCTTCCAAAAAAGTAGCAATCTGCTTCAGTTCTTCAAGTGTGAACCGTTCCATGTAAACCGGCACCAAAGCGTCGGTGCCGACTTGTTGAAGCTTGCTGCGAATGATCTTGCTGACTTCGTCAGCGTATTTTTGCAACTCAGCATTCAGCTCGGCGGAGACCTTGGCTTGCTGAGGCTTCGCTACGTTGGCCAACAAGCGAGGTTGCCAGTTGTTGATCATGTCCTGCGTGGTACCGTCCGCGAGATTCGCGACCAGACGATCCATATCAGGGCCTTGCTGCAAGGCCACCACTTTGGTCGCCCATTCCAATTTGGGATCGGCGACGAAGGGGGCTTGCGAAGCTGACGCTGCGGTTGGCGTTTGCGGTGCTTGCGACCATGCGTTAACGCCAAGTGTCGCTAGAGCGATGGCTGTGATTAATCTCTTCATTCAGTCACTTCCGGGTTGGCATCGTTGCTGTCATTGCCGTCGCCAGACTCAGCGTCGTCCAGTGTGGCGTCGTTTTCAACGATGCGTTGCAGGCCGCTCAGTTGCGAGCCGTCGTCGAGGCCGATCAGGGTCACGCCTTGCGTGGCGCGGCCCATTTCACGGATCTCGCTGACGCGGGTGCGGACCAGCACACCGCGGTCGGTGATGAGCATGATTTCGTCATCGGGGTGAACCAGCGTGGCGGCCACAACTTTGCCGTTGCGTTCGCTTTGCTGGATGGCGATCATGCCTTTGGTGCCGCGTCCGTGGCGGGTGTATTCGTCGATCGAGGTGCGCTTGCCGTAGCCATTTTGGGTGGCCGTCAGCACGCTTTGCAGTTCGTCTTCAGCGACCAGCATGGCGATGACGTTTTGGCCTTCTTCCAGCATCATGCCGCGCACGCCGCGGGCCGTGCGGCCCATCGGGCGAACGTCGTTTTCATCAAAACGCACTGCCTTGCCGCCGTCCGAGAACAGCATCACGTCGTGCTTGCCATCCGTGAGTGCCGCGCCAATCAGGTAGTCGCCATCATCAAGGGCGACGGCAATAATGCCGGCCTTGCGCGGATTGTTGAAGTCATCCAGCGGCGTCTTTTTGACAGTACCCATGGAGGTCGACATGAAGACATATCGATCAGCCGGGAAGCTGCGGTTGTCGCCCGTCAAGGGCAGCACAACGGTGATTTTTTCGCCTTCTTGCAAAGGGAACATGTTGACAATCGGGCGACCGCGTGAACCGCGTGAGCCGGCTGGAACTTCCCATACTTTGAGCCAGTAAAGACGGCCACGGTTGGAGAAGCACAGCATGTAGTCGTGCGTGTTGGCGATGAAGAGCTGGTCGACCCAATCGTCTTCTTTGGTGGCGGTGGCCAGCTTGCCGCGACCACCGCGTTTTTGCGCGCGGTATTCACTCAACGGCTGGCTCTTAACGTAACCCAGATGCGACAAGGTCACCACCATGTCGGTGGGTGTGATGAGGTCTTCGGTGCTGAGGTCAAACGAGCTGTGTTCAATCAGGCTACGGCGCGCGCCGATTTTGGTCTGACCGAACTCAGTGCGCACAGCCGTCAACTCTTCACCAATGATGGTGGAGACGCGTTCGGGGTGGGCCAGAATGTTGAGCAAGTCGTCGATCTCCGCCATGACGTTCTTGTACTCAACGACGATCTTGTCTTGCTCAAGGCCGGTCAAGCGTTGCAGACGCATCTGCAGAATTTCTTGTGCTTGGGTTTCTGACAGCCGGTACAAGCCGTCAGAGCCCATGCCAAATTCGCGCTCAAGACCGTCAGGTCGGTAGTCGTCTGCATTGACCACGCCGCCATCGGCGCGGGCACGCGTCAGCATCTCGCGGACCAGCTGGCTGTCCCACGGCTTGAGCATCAGCTCAGCTTTAGCGACAGGCGGTGTTGGGGCATTGCGGATGATGGCAATGAACTCGTCAATGTTCGCCAGCGCGACGGCCAGACCTTCCAGCACATGGCCGCGTTCACGGGCTTTGCGCAAGGTGAAGATGGTGCGGCGCGTGACCACTTCCCGGCGATGCGACAGGAAGACCTCAATCAAGTCTTTCAAGTTGCACAGCTTGGGCTGGCCGTTGATCAGCGCCACCATGTTGATGCCGAAGTTGTCTTGCAGCTGCGTTTGTTTGTAGAGGTTGTTGAGCACAACCTCGGGCACTTCACCGCGTTTGAGTTCGATCACCAGACGCATGCCTGATTTGTCGCTCTCATCTTGAATGTGGCTGATGCCTTCGATCTTCTTTTCGTGGACCAACTCGGCCATGCGCTCTTGCAGCGTTTTCTTGTTGACCTGATAAGGCAGTTCGTCAACGATGATGGACTGACGCTGACCTTTGTCGATGTCTTCAAAGTGGCATTTCGCCCGCATCACGACACGGCCGCGGCCGGTGCGGTAACCGTCACGTACACCGTTGATGCCGTAAATAATGCCGGCCGTCGGGAAGTCGGGGCCTGGGATGATGTCCATCAGGTCGTCGATGCTGGCGTCCGGATGCTTCAGCATGTGCAGGCAGGCGTCGACCACTTCATTGAGGTTGTGCGGTGGAATGTTGGTGGCCATGCCAACGGCAATGCCGGACGAGCCGTTGACCAGCAAGTTCGGAAACCGAGCCGGCATGACCAGCGGCTCATATTCGCTGCCGTCGTAGTTGGGGCCGAAATCAACGGTTTCTTGGTCCAGGTCAGCCAGTAGCTCATGGGCAATTTTGGACATGCGGATTTCGGTGTAACGCATCGCAGCTGCGTTGTCGCCGTCGACCGAACCGAAGTTACCTTGGCCGTCTACCAGCAAGTGGCGCAGGGAGAAATCCTGCGCCATGCGAACGATGGTTTCGTAGACCGCACTGTCACCGTGTGGATGGTATTTACCAATCACGTCACCCACGATACGGGCTGACTTTTTGTACGGCTTGTTCCAGTCGTTGTTGAGTTCGTGCATGGCGAACAAAACTCGGCGGTGCACGGGTTTGAGTCCGTCGCGGGCGTCTGGCAGCGCACGCCCGACGATCACGCTCATGGCGTAGTCTAGGTAGCTGCGCCGCATTTCCTCTTCCAGGCTGATGGGGAGGGTTTCTTTGGCAAACTGGGTCATGGAGGGCCTGAGAGAAGTCGCAAAATAAGCAAAACGCTTGGATGAGGCGAAAACACAACTTGACTACGCCGAGTTGGTACAACCGAGCATTTTACGGCCTCTCACAGCATAATATTTTGTAGCTGGTGCGCAACATAAATGAATCTTAAAGGGTGCATTCTTGTGAGACAAGGCCTTGACCTTGGTTTTTGCCACAGATACATATGGCACAATTGTTGTAACGCTTCGAGTGATGGTCATTTAAAGCGTGTTAATCAAATCAGCAATTCAGTCATCGCAGCCCTGCTGCGGCAACTCTCAGAGGACAACTATGAAGAAACTCAATAAATTAGCAGTGTTGTTCGCTTCCGTAGCGATGGTTACTGCCGCGGGTGCTCAATCCGTCGACAACTGGCGCAACGGTACCGGCGAACTGGCTTGGAAAAACGGCGCCGGTGACCTGTGCTGGCGTGATGCCTCTTGGACCCCTGCCACTGCTGCCAAAGGCTGCGATGGCGCGATTGTTCCAAAACCAGCCGTTGTGGCTCCGCCTGCACCACGTGCCGCAGCACCAGCGCCAGCACCTGCACCTGTTGCCAAGCCAGCGCCTGCCGTTGTGCCTGCAGTGGCTGCCACCAAAGTGACTTACGCTGCTGACGCATTCTTTGACTTTGACAAGTCAGCCCTGAAGCCAGAAGGCCGCGCCAAGTTGGACGACCTGATCGGCAAGATCAAAGGCATCAACCTTGAAGTCATCATCGCTGTGGGTCACACTGACTCCATCGGTAGCAATGCCTACAACCAGAAGCTGTCGGTCAAGCGCTCTGAGTCCGTTAAGGCTTACTTGGTGTCCAAAGGCATCGAGAAAAACCGCGTCTACACCGAAGGCAAAGGCGAGACACAGCCAGTCGCTGACAACAAAACTTCTGAAGGCCGTGCGAAAAATCGCCGCGTCGAAATCGAAGTTGTTGGCACACGCGCTAACAAGTAATCCTTCCGGATCGCTTCAAAAAACCGCGCTTCGGCGCGGTTTTTTTATGTCTCAACGATAATCAAGGCCATGCACCCAACTGAAAACGCCGACCCGGCCGAACTGGCTAAATTCTCTGACTTGGCTCACCGTTGGTGGGATCCGGAGAGTGAGTTTCGACCCTTGCATCAAATCAATCCCCTGCGCCTCGCCTGGATTGATGATCTGGTGCCTCTCAAAAGCAAGCGAGTGGTGGACATTGGCTGTGGCGGCGGCATTCTGGCTGACTCGATGGCGCGCAAAGGGGCTGAGGTACTGGGCATCGACTTGGCCACCAAGGCGCTGCGGGTGGCCCAGCTCCACGCTCTTGAGGCCCAAACCGAGGGCGTGACTTACCGCGAAATCAGCGCTGAAAAACTAGCCGACGAACAGCCCGCCAGCTTTGATGTCGTCACCTGCATGGAAATGCTGGAGCACGTGCCAGACCCTGCATCGGTGGTGCGGGCTTGCGCCACGCTGGTCAAGCCCGGAGGCTGGGTTTTCTTTTCGACCATCAACCGCAACCCCAAAGCATTTTTGTTTGCCATCGTCGGGGCTGAATACGTGCTGAACTTGTTGCCACGTGGCACTCATGAGTTTGCCAAGTTCATCAAACCCAGTGAGCTGGCAGCTTACGCCCGCGCTGCTAGCCTCGACCTGCAACACACCCGCGGTATGGAATACAACCCGCTGACGCGCCATTACTGGCTCAGCGCCAACACCAGCGTCAACTACATGCTTGCCATGCAAAAAGCATGAGTTCACGCCTGCAATTTTTTGATGGCATTGAAGCCGTGTTGTTTGACCTAGACGGCACCTTGATTGACAGCGCACCTGACTTAGGCGCTGCCGCCGACAAAATGCGCACCGACCGTGGCTTGTCGCCGCTGCCTTTGGCCGATTACCGCCCGATGGCGGGCGCAGGTGCGCGCGGAATGATTGGCGTGGCTTTCGGCTTGAGTCCGCAAGACCCGGCTTTTTTGGAACTTCGTGAAGAGTTCTTTTTGAACTATGAAGCCTGCCTGACTGAACGCACCTACGCCTTTGACGGGGTTGCCGAGTTGATCCATGACATTCAAGGCATTGGCTTGAAATGGGGCATTGTGACCAACAAGTCAGAGCGTTTTGCTTTGCCCTTGACGCGCGGCATGCCGCTATTTGCGACGGCTTCGACCGTGGTCTGCGGCGACACCACGCCGCATGCCAAGCCGCATCCGGCGCCTTTGCTGGAGGCCGCGCGGCAGTTGAATATCTTGCCGGAGCGCTGTTTGTACGTGGGCGACGACGAGCGCGACATTGTGGCCGGACGCGCCGCTGGCATGCCGACCGTGGCTGCCGCCTACGGTTACCTAGGCGCTACGGGCGAAACAGACGCGTGGAATGCACATGCCACGATTCGATCTGCAGGAGAGCTATTGAAATTCCTCCGAATGCCTTAAACTAGTTGGCTTGGGGCTGCATTGGTTTCGACGTGGGTTCGGACGCGGTGTGGTGCATGTCGAGCTGAATGTGCTCGTTAATCTGATTCAAAAAAACTAACTGCAAACGACGAACGTTTCGCACTCGCTGCTTAATTGCCAGTGAGCTTTACAACAGCATGCCGATGGGCTGGGCAAGGGTTCTTTAGCGCAAGCTAAGGGTTCCAGGCTGTAAAGATAATTTAATCGGCTGGCTCCGGGCTGGGTACCTTAACCCGGGGCAAGAAAATAGGGTGCTGGCGTCTTGTGTAGCGTGCGACTGCGCGACACAGGTGGCGAGACTTAAATCAGACCGCTAAACATGTAGATCTGCCCGAAAAAGGCTTGCGGACGGGGGTTCAAATCCCCCCAGCTCCACCATACCGCATGACAAAGGCCGCTAACGACATACAGTTAGCGGCCTTTTTCATTTTTAAATCAATGACTTATGCGGCATTGGCCTACAAAGGCTGATATTGACATCCACTTAGTGTCGGGGGTACAAATGGGGGTGTAAGTTGTGTTTTTCATTTTTTTGGAGGTTTTGCACCCCCATTTGTGAATGGAAACATGGCCTTTTTTCCACTTTTAATTGGAGCTGTACCCCCATGTTGATCGATGCCAAGTGCCGTAATGCAGTTTGCCCCCCAGAAAAGAAACAGGTGCGCTTTTTCGACTCCGGTGGCTTGTACCTACAAGTTAGTCCGACAGGCTCTAAGCGCTGGTTTCTGAAATACCGCATTGCTGGCGTTGAAAAGCAATTGGCACTTGGCAGTTATCCAGATGTGTCGTTGGCTGCGGCACGCAAAGCCCGTGACGCTGCCAAGCTTCAAAAGTCACTAGGGAATGATCCTGTGCAGGCGCGCAAGCTTGAAAAGCTGAAAACTACACCCGATGGCAGTTACACCTTCAAGGCCGTGGCTTTGGAATGGTACGGCAAACAAGCTCCGCAATGGAGTGGTAGCCATGCAGACCGTTCATTGCGGCAACTGGAGCGTGACCTGTTTCCTTGGATTGGTGAGCGGCAGATGAGTGAGATTCATGCCATGGATTTGTTGGCGGCGCTCCAAAAAATTGAAGAACGAGGCGCGATCGAAACGGCTGATCGTGTACTGATGCTGGCGCGGCAAGTTTGGGACTACTGGCTACCTACCGCCGAAGTGCAGCAGCGAAATATCACCGAAGGGCTGAAAGGACGGTTGATGCCTTACCGTGGCAAGTCCTTCGCCGCCATTCTCGATCCGGTGCGCATGGGTGGCTTGATGCGGGCTATCAAGGGCTACAAGGGAGGGCCAATTGTGCGCACGGCTTTGCAGCTGACGCCATACCTGTATCAACGACCCGGCAACCTGCGCATGATGGAATGGGCCGAACTTGATTTAGACGGTGCGCTGTGGACGATCCCCAGTATGAAAATGAAGCGCACTAAGCTGGAAAAAGAGCAGGGTGAAGCCCACACCGTGCCAATGCCCACGCAGGCCGTGGCCTTACTTCGCGGAATTCAGCCGTTGACTGGGCACGGGCGCTATGTGTTCCCGGGTGAGCGCAGCCACGACAGGCCCGTTTCTGATAACTCCGTACGCAGTGCCCTCTATGCGCTAGGTTTTGGCAAAGAACAAACTTGGCACGGTTTCCGGGCAAGTGCACGCACCATGCTTGTGGACGAGTTGAACATCGACCACCACGTCATCGAAGCCAACTTAGCCCACGCGGTAAAAGATGCTAACGGGCGCAGCTACAACCGAACCCAGTATGTAAAACAGCGGTTCAAGATGATTCAACAATGGGCCGACTACTTAGACAAGCTGGCTGCTGGTGGTGAAGTGATCCAGTTGAAGTCGGCGTGACAAATTTTCGACTACACCTAACGATCGATTAATACCAGATGGTGAAAGCTGGGACTCCCTTGGCCCAGTGGCGTTGGTTTTCTTAGCAGGCGTGACAGGAGGACGAAATGCGGGGTAAAGAACTGGACGATCCGATTGAGATTGACGAAACAGTCAGCTGGGATCTGTATGCACAACTATCGCAGTCAGATGACTTCGATAGACAACTCTGCAACTTGAAGTCTATTGCGAGAGATTACTCCTTCGACCAACTTTTGGAAAGGTTTGCACTTGCGCAGCTTGAAGCTGATACATACAAACGTCTCTTTAACGAAACCAATGAATTCTTTGAAAAAATTGACCGAAATCAAATGGGAAAGAATTGGCAAAAGTCGGAAATGGAACGTCTCTGTGACTTAGTTGAAGATATTAAAAAAGCACAAAATAGCCTTGTACAGAAGATGTACTTATCAGGCGTAAAAACAATGGAAATTAAGGCGTCAAGGCGTGCAAAAAAAGCAGCAAATTTTCTGCACAGCAAACCGGGTGGTAGCCATGAAAAGAAGGCTGCCATCCTCAAAATATGGGCAAGCGGGAAGTATTGGTCACGGGATTTATGCGCTGAGGAGGAGTGCGCTGGGATTGGCTTATCGTATTCAAAAACACGCAAGCATTTAATTGGCACGCCAGACAATCCAAACCCCAAACCAACTCCCTAGCCGCTGCACTGCACCGTCTAGCCGCTGCACCGCATAGCGCATTCCACTAAAGCCGCTCAGCGTAGACATTCACCCCATCGTAACAACGGCATACAAAGCCGGATGGGGGTTTCCAATGTCAATTCTCAGAATGCCAGCCGTCAAAGCTGAAACCGGGCACCGTTCCCACGCGTCTATCTATAACGCCATCAAAGCGGGCTTGTTCACCATGCCGGTCCAGATCGGCCAACGCTCTGTAGGCTGGCCTTCAGATGAGGTGCAGGCCATCAACGCGGCGAGGATCGCTGCAAAGTCTGAGGCTGAAATCAGGGAACTGGTAAAGCGGCTTCACTCCAAGCGCACCGAACTGGCCACTGCATGAGGGGTAGGCCATGATCTACACCGCCACCAAGCAAAAGGCCGCTGACGCTACTAACGCCAACGGCCTGCAAACCTACACCAGCAACGCTGATTTTCGCAGTGGCACAGCTATAGAGCAAGCCCCCACCGAAATAGCTCTCTTTGCACTTGCAGGCTACGTAGTCCACAAGGGTATCGCGAGCGACGTTACAGAGCGGCAAGCCTTCGCAAAACAGGTGGAGGTTTGCACATGACCTTCCAACGCAACAACCTACCCGAGCCAATCGCCTACTTTGAAAACCACGGCCTAGTACTCAAAGGCTCCGGTAAGTGGAGAACCACATCCTGCTCATTCCACGGCGGCAGCGACTCCATGCGCATCAACCCGAGGAGCGGTGGTTGGGTTTGCATGAACTGCTTAGTTAAAGGCGGTGATGTGCTGCCTTACGAAATGCAATCTACGGGTGCCGAGTTTGTGGATGCCTGCAAGACATTGGGCGCATGGGTGAACGATGGCCGACCCCAAGTCCAGCACAAGCCCAGCCTATTGACACCAAGGCAGGCGCTGTCGGTTCTTGCCTTTGAATCGACCATCACAGCCGTTGCTGCGGGCAACATGGGCAAAGGCGTTGTACTGAGCGAAGTTGACCTTGCTCGGCTGTTGATATCAGCCAGACGTATCAACCAGATCGCGGAGGCATTCCAATGAAGCCAAACGACTATGAAGCGATCGCCGCGCAATTGGATGTGGATGTGGGACTTCCAGCGATCGAGTTGAACACGGCATCATCTGGCAGCGAGGCAAGCCCTTTCCCCAGTATGGATGAACGGCCGCGTTATGTGGTGTTGGACGATTGGGAAAAATCGGCTGACGGGAAGCATCGCCCCGGCGTTTACTACTGTGCAATGACAGCAGGTAATAAAAACGATCCCCCGGAACCGGTTAACACATGGCTATGTTCGCCCATGCACATTGATGCGGTGACGTTTGACGGACAAAACAATAACTTCGGACGACTGTTGCGCTTCAAACCAACTGTCGGCGACTGGCGGAAATGGGCTATGCCAATGGAGCTACTGGCTGGCGATGGTGCCCAATTGCGCGGCGAACTATTGGCAATGGGCGTGGAGCTTGACCCCTATAAAGCCAAGCAGCAGTTACCACACTACCTGCAAAGCGAACACCCAAAGCGTCAAATACATTGCGCGTTGCAAGTTGGCTGGTGTGGTGATTCGTTTGTGTTGCCTGATGTAGTGATCGGGCCAAAGTCTAAGGACGTGATCTTCCAAAGCGGTGAGCGAGGCCATGAAGAACACACGCAGGCAGGAACGCTAGAAGGCTGGCAGCAAGGTATCGCGGCAATGGCAGTTGGCAACCCGCTACTGATGTTGGCTGTATCGGCATCATTCGTAGGGCCACTGCTGCAACGGTGCAATGCGGAAAGCGGTGGGATTCACCTTTTCGGTGACTCCAGCACTGGCAAAAGTACGTTAATGGTTGGCGGGTGCGCAACATGGGGCGGGCAAGGCTTTATGCGCAGTTGGAGGGCAACAGGCAACGGCCTAGAAGGTGCGGCGGCCATGTTCAATGATTGCCTGCTGGCACTAGACGAAATCAGCGAGTGCGACCCTAAGCAAGTTGGTGAAATTGTTTACATGCTGGGCAATGGGCGTGGCAAACAGCGCGCAAACCGTAGCGGCAATGCGCGTGGCGTAACCCAGTGGCGCAGTTTTGTTATGTCCAATGGCGAACGCACCATTGCAACCACGATGGCCGAGGGTGGGTACCGTGCAAAAGCAGGTCAGGCCATGCGGCTGCTGGACATTCCAGTGGCACAAAAATATGGCGCGTGGGACGTCCTGCATGAAACGACGAGTCCGGCAGCATTTTCGGACGCGATCAAACGGGCAGCTGCTCAACACCACGGACATGCAGGCCGAGCGTTTCTGAAAAAGCTGACATTTGACTTGGCTGACTACTGCGCTGAATTGGAAAAGTTAAAAGCCTTGCCACAATTTGCAACCGATGGCACTGAGGGTCAGGACAAGCGAGCAGCGGCACGGTTTGCAATGATTGGTTTGGCAGGTGAACTGGCCACCGAATATGGCCTGACAGGCTGGCAGGCAGGCGGCGCAATTAAGGCAGCGGCGCACGCATTCAAGTTGTGGCAATCCGGGCGCGGCAAAGGCAACGACGAACGCAGGCAGATTGCCGACAAGGTGCGCGGTTTTATCGATCGACACGGCGATGCAAGATTCTCCAATTCCGATTACACAGGAGACCCTCAACCTTTTGTGCGGGATCGAGCGGGCTATTGGCGTGACTCCAATGCTGGACGCGAATATCTGTTTACGTCAGACGGTATGCACGAAGCCCTGAAAGGGTTTGACTTCAAACGCGCGTTGGACGTACTGCAGGAACTAGGCGCGTTGCCTGCACCGGGGGCCGATGGCAAACGTGCGCGAGTCTACAGAGTAGGCGGCAACAGCTCGCGGCTGTACCCGATAAATCCTAAAAAAATGGAAGACGGCGACTATGGCGCTTGATGCTCTGTGGGCGGCGCTGACTTCTGAGGTTACAGAGGTACCAAGGGTGCAAGCGCCTGTTTATGCGGGTTTCACTGTTACCCCAGCGGGTTTGTCTGAGGTATCAGAGGAAACAGGCATACAAGGTTTGGACGCAGCAATGAATGGCGACATTGTTACCCCGGGTACCCAACCGAAAAGCGTAAGGTATCAGCCGCAACCCGCATGGGAATTGGGTTGCACCCTTGATACCTTTGATACCCCTGAAAAAATCATTGCAGACCATCAACCAGAGCCAAAACGAGTGTTTAGGAAACGCGGGCCATGGCTGACAGACGAGGAGCAATCAACGGCGAAGGCTTACCACTGTCACCACTTCCGTTGTCTCCAGTGCATTGCAGCAGGCCGGGGGATTCGGTACGGTTTGCGGTGCGAAGCTGGTGCAGCGCTTTGGCTGGCTTATGCCGCGTCAATGGATTCAATGAGGACAACACCGCCGCTTACTGGTAACCGTATCCAGTGACAACCCCAACAGTCCTGTTAATTGGTAAATCCGAAGTGACACGGCGATCCTCCCGATTCGGTTGGATGACTGTTTGCAAGGTTCCATCTACGGTGATTTTGAAGACAAACCAACGAGCTGAACAACGGCTATGCCGGGGAATGAAAATAGTTAAAAGCTATTTAATAGCCGTAACAGATAGTTATTTAAAATCAACAACATAGCGGTGATTGAGGGCGTTTAAGTTGTCGTCGAATTGCGATGATCTGCTTGTCAAAACCTGACGTTTGCCTTGTTTAAAGAAGATGCGAGTAGACACTTCAAATCGCCTTCGAGCCCGAGTTCAAGAAGGTGCGAAGTTAAACCCCTTGGTGTTCATAGATCTTTGAACTCCGGATGGCTTGAATGGCACTAGAAGCTATTTATCACTGGCAAAACCTTCTATGACCCAAGCCAAAGCGCGTGCCCCAACATAAAAGAATGCTGCCACGCAAAGGATGCCGATGAAAAATCCCATGTTGTCTGAAAAGCTCTTGCCTTTGGAAAGCAGTCCCCAGAATAAAAGCAGCATCAAGGATGCCATTAGTACACCCAACCCACGAATCACCTTCGCTAATCGGTAAAAACCTTCCTGTTTTGCCATGCTCGCCTTCAAGTGGTCCACCTCACTCAAATCTACAGAAAGATTTTCCCCTGCGCAAGCGTCTCCGTGATGCTTTGGCCTGTAACGATCGGTAATACGAATTCAGCTAAAACGTGGCTCGGATCAAGCCATACTCTCTATGACAAGATATTTATTGCCAAATGGGAAGCATATGACGTTCACCGAAGTTACAAAGGAAATTGGAAACACTTTTCTTAAGTCGAAACAAGAGGCTTTTAAGGGTCACCCGCTGGCCTCCCGTATCAGAAAAGACTGGCCAGGTGCACTTAGCTCTGCACTCACATTGGCTGGGACCCCCCTCAATGAAGAAGAGTATTCGCTTGATTCAAGCCCCGGACTCGGTCAATGGTCGGATGCGCCATGGCTTGCTGTGTTTCGGAAAGATATCACTTCATCGGCTACAGGTGGATTTTATCCGGTCTTTCTCTTTGAACCTGGTTTCGAGACGGTTTGTCTAGTAATGGGACAAGGTGCCGAAAAACTTGTCAAAGCAGTAGGGAAAAAAGCAGCTCTTGTTGAACTCAGCGCAAGGGCAGTCCAAATGCGTAGGGCTGCAGTTTCTTGGGAGAAGGAGGGATTTTCGCTAGGGCCCTTTGCGACCATGCGTCGTGCATCTGTACAAAGCGAAAAAAAATCAGACACTGATCCATGGTCGGTTTCAGTGGCGTTCGGAAAACGATACTCGTTAGCCGCAATGCCTAATGACTCAATGATTTCCGCTGATGTCATTAAAATGATTAAATTTTATGATTTGTTAGCTAAAGATTCATCGATGCGATTCACTAAGGTAGATGAGGCCTTAGAGGGGCTAAAAGAGGAGGGTGAGTTACCAGAAGGTTCCGTTGATGGTGCGAAAAAAGTAATTTGGCATAAAAAATTTGAAACACGAGTAAGAAATTCAAAGCTAGTTTCAGATGTAAAAAAATTACTTGGGACTAGGTGCCAAGCATGTAATTTTTCATTTGAAAGTCGCTATGGAGCGGGTATGTCGGGATATATTGAGGCTCATCACAAAAATCCAATATATTCACTTCCTGATGAAGGCGCAATATTGAAGCCAACGGCATCAGACTTTATGGTTCTGTGTAGTAATTGCCATCGTGCAATACATCGGGCAGGATGTCCTGATTTGGAAACATTTCAGCGCTCGATAGAACTAAAGTGACTTTGGTAAATCTTAAATCTTAAATTCTTTAAACGCTTTTAAGACATTATCTATTTCGGTAGCTGCAGCCGCATCAACTATATGATTTGAATATTTATAGGTGAATGTATTCGGTTCTGAAGTTATCATATTTTTTTCAAACGGCTTTAATTCAAGAGCTGGCTCCATGGAGACAAAGTCAGTGTTGACCGTCTTCAGCCAGGAGAAGAGAACGGTGTGAGCTCCGGCAGCGGCAAGATAAGCTCGAGCTGTGTCCATACTTCGGCCGGATGTACATATATCATCAACCACAAGTACGCCCTTGTTATTTATTGGAATCGCTGACTTACGAGGAGCAGATCCATATTTTGATGGGTTGGAATTCAACCTTAATGTATTGATCTGGCTAATAAATTTTCTATCTATAGACTTTTGCTTTGTGCTTTTTATTGCGTCTTCATGTCGTAAAATAAAGTCAACTAAAAATGGCTTTGAAAAGCATTTTCCAAGTAAGCTTAAAACTTCGTGAAACGCTTTTTCTTTAATGGTAGCGCTATGCCCAGGATAAACTGTGATGTAATCAACTTGATGAATTATTCCTGAAAAATATAGAGTTGAAATAATAAGCTGGTCCCAAAATTTAAGAGTCCCTGCTTCATATTTAGCTGCCTGAACGGCATCCTCGCCAAATTTTGCAAAACTCTGAATATAGGTGGAGAACGGGCCAAGGGCATACATGCGATAGTCGCGGCTTGCATCATCTATCCGCCAGTAAAAGGAATGTATCCGAGTTCCAAATAAAGTGCAAAAACGCTCTAGCTCAAGTATTGATTCCAGCTTAAACCCATACTGTAAATCGCCCCCGTACCAAGCGGGGCGCAAAAGGAGAAGCTTGTTATTTACTCCCGCTTGCATGTCTTCAGTACGGGCTCCCACTAGTACAGTCTCCTCTAGTTTTACGCCAAATTTTTCAAGAACTGAAGATATAGAGCCAGCGCGTTGCCGAATAGGGTATTGATTGCCTTGACCACGCCCTACGGCTAATACTTCGACCCCCGATTTTTCGGATAAATACTGCTCTAGGGGTTTGATTTTCCCAACTAACCAGTTTCTGTTTGACCAAACTGCAACTTTTATCTCTAAGGCGGCTAACCTATTAATGACTTTCCCTAGGGCAAGCATGTCATCATTGTTCAGCTTGCCACCCCTCTCCAATGTGCCAGAGGGGCTGATTAAAACAAGCTTTAAAGCCATTGCGATACCTAGAAAAGAGTGTTTTGATTGAGCTGATCGTTTTGCGGTTCAGCCAAATGGGTGAGCTCATCGCGCACTGATCCCGAGATTGACTCCATAAAGCGCGCGTGTTCCGTAGGGAGTACGAAGTGTTGTTCTGCGCGACCCTGTTCAGGGGACGTTTGGGTGCCGGCAAGACTAAGACTGATGTTTGTTCTTCGAAGCTCTCGAGCAAATCGGATTGTGTGTGCTGTGCCTGAACTTTTTTTCCATTCCGTAGCAATTACACAATCGGACAAGCATGCTTGAAGTCGGTTGCGCCAAACGAACATTTCGGAAGAGGCCGCTTGTCGGGGCAAGTATTCGGAGATCAATAGACCACCCTCAGCCACAATTCGTTCCGATAAGTCGGCATTGCGAGCTGGGTACGGGGCTAGGAGCCCTGACCCTAGTATTGAAATCGTTGGCACGTGAAGTCTCAGGGACCACTCGTGGGCAATGCTATCGATCCCTTTTGCCAGACCGCTGATAACTGGACAATTTAGTTCTCTCAGGGCTGCCACAGCATATTTGGTTAGGAAGTCTCCGCTCTCAGACGGATCCCTCGTCCCAACTACCGCCACACTACTTGCGGTAAGCAATGCCAGATTTCCCTTCAAGAAAAGCCAGTTTGGGCGATGGTCTTTCAAGTCGTTTAAACGATTTGGGTACAAAGCCGAGGATGGTGTGATGCATCTGATTCCCGCCGTCATTAGCTCTGCTGCAGCGTTGCGGCCAGACCTCCAAACGCGCTCCCTAAGTGATTGCCAGTCTGCTATGTCGGAGCTCATTGGGGAGAACTTGGCACCAAGAGCATTGATTGTGGAGGTGAAGACATCCAGGTCCTCGCCGGCAAAGAGCTCTGTAACAAAACTTGGATCTCCAAGACGGCGCAGGCTGGATACGCCGATACCTGGAATTGAGCTTAGGCCTAAGGTCGCGAGTACGCCAGGTGAGTATCCAAAGGCTTCCGCGTCTATGCGAATGAAAGTAGGTGAATTCATTGCCGCTTATTTTTTTACTTTATTACCATACCAGGGGGCGAAAAAATGACAATGCAAGCTGTGTGGGATAAGCTGCACTTCGTCTTTTCAGGGGTTTCATTGTGGCCAAGCTGAAGTACCTGCTGCCTGCTCCGGGCCTTACTGTTATCTTTGTTCACTTTAGGCCGGTGAACTTGATGATGCCAGACTGACTCACAGCCAGTGGATTCAATGTCGTTGACGTCAAAACCATTCTCGTTTTGAGCGAGATTCTGGTGTGTATGTGAGTCCAGCATCAGCCCTTTTAGATCAATACTGCATCGGCAGCGACAGGCCATCACTGAAGTAGGCTGCCGTCTCAGAATCTGTGCAGTAAATAAAGCAACCCTTCATGCCCCGCGTCATAAGCGTGCGGTATGTATTTTTGATGATCCGGTCGGCCGCTTCTTTAGCACCTTCAGGGTCCGCTTTGAGGAAGCCTTTGAAGCCCTTCATTGTCTTGTCATGTCGGGCTCTGGCCTTGGGAACTGTGACTACTTTGCCATTGCGAACGATGAAGTCCGGTCCAACGATGACACCCACATAGTCAAGCTCTAGCCCTTGGCAAGTGTGGATGCATCCGATTTCATTGATTGAGCCCTCAGTGACGATCCAAAGGCTCCCATCCTTCTCGAGGTTCCAGCGCCGCTTGTAATCGTCTCCAATGACGATGTCGAAAGCTGTTGGATCCTCCTTCTTCGTGATCCATTTCCAGCAGTAACCGGCGACCACCCGCGAGCGGTTTCTCTCGTTCTTTTCTTCAATTGCGTTGTGCATGTCCTGCGGCGTTGCGAACACACGAAAGTCGTACTCTTCCTTGGGCAAGTTGGTATTGGCTGTTCCTCGAATGCCGAGAGTGCTATCGAGCCAAGCGATGTAGCCGTCTGAGCCGCTGCATCGGAATTGGGAGGCTAACGAGTACTCTTCAACGGATGCCCCCTTGGTCTGAGCGAAGGCGCTGATGTCGGCTTTCGTTCCGATGTCGTCCAGACTGATCCGCTGGTCCTCGTCAATGAAGAACACCACGCATTTGGCCGACTTGATGAGCTCCTTGATCTGGTTATCGCCCAAGTTGCTATACAGGCCGCTCTTTTCGTTGAGTCGATGCGCCTCGTCCACGATAAGGACATCAAACGCATTGGGCTCAGCATCTATGAAAGCACCGGACCCTCCAAAAAGATGTGAGTAACGAGTTCGAGTTATGGTGCCAACCAGTTTGCTCTCGTAAACCTTGCGAGGTGCGGCGTTCTTGGAAACATACCGACAGTTCAATCCCGACTCAATCAGTTTTCCCAGCAAGTTGATCGCCAACACCGTCTTTCCGGTGCCGGGGCCACCCTCAACAAGCACAACCCTAGGCGATGCAGCAGTAGCCGCTTTGCCGGCCGTTAACGCGGCTTCGTAGACCTCTTTTTGGTCATCAATGAGAACAAACTCAGGGTTGCCCTTTATGAGCCCCTTCAAGCCATCTGCGAGCGCCTTGGACGGCCGAACTTTGCCATTCGATAGTTCGTAAAGGACTGCTTTTTTGTCGCCATATTTGACGTATTTTTTGATGAATTCTCTCAGCAGCTGGCGTTCAGCCTCCCCTTTTAGGAAGAGTGGTGCACGCTCCGTGTAGGAACTGTAGTGAGGGGAGTCAATCACTCCATCGCGCGAGTAATTGTGCAGATATGCGCATGGCAAAACGGAAATACCGTCTGTTTGGTGAACCGCCTCGTTAAAGCTTTCAAGCAAGGTGGAGTAGGACCACGATTGATAGGATGGATGAACTACTTCACGCTGGGCCTTACCTAGGTAAGTCACGACAATTGCGTCTTTGGGACTGGCTGTTATCTTGTCCCATTGCTTCAGCTCAATGAGTACCGCATTTTTTTCACCGGCCGCACCGAGCCCTGTCAACGTGATGTCAATTCGCTTGGAGCTTTGAGGAAGATGAAGCTCAACACCGACGCCAGTGTCTTCGGGAATTTCCGGGTCCGTGAGGACGCGAGCCATAAATCCAAGGGATTCCTTCCATGACCTAAGCTCCCCAATTGCTACGCCTCTCCCCGTCGTTGCCTTGAACCGCTCTAGGATTACTTCCTCAATGTCACGGTCGTTGTTGTCTTTTAAGAACTGGCTCTTGGTGGCTTCGTAAACAATCACGCAATTCCCTTGTTATCTTACATTTCGGTGTATTTTTTGCTACTGCCACGTGCTTTTTCGACCGGGTACTTCAAGCGGTTGGTTTCAAGCTTGTCCCGAACTGCAGCGTCAAGATCCACTCCAAGGACTGACGACAAACGAACAAGGTACAGAAGGACATCGGCGAGCTCATCTTTTACGCTTTGTGCCGTGCGCGGGTCGGTTGATGCTCCCTTGGATGCCTCCTCGGTCATCCACTGGAATACTTCAGCAAGTTCGCCCACTTCGCCTGTCAAGGCCATGACTAGATTTTTTGGGGAGTGGAATTGTTCCCAGTCCCGCTCAACTGCGAATGCTTCCAAAGCGGCCGCAAGCGCCGACACGTTTATCAAAGGCCGATCTGTTGATTCGTGTTCAGGGTCATTCATGCGACTGCCTTTTGTGGCTCACGGACTGAACAGGATCACTCTGAGCTTGAAGATTAGTTCCCGCACGCACAGGGAAAGCGCGTAAATTATTCATTCCCATAGTGTACAAAGGGCTTCGTGTTTGTGAGGCCGAGTGGCAGGCATCAACAACTTCTTCAGCACCCTTGGCTTGTTCAATTGACCGGGTTCCAGTTCCAGCAATTGCTGCTAATTCTTTTGATGTTTTAGAAGCATCCGCACCGGGTGCGGAACATCCAAATTGATTTGCACCCCGTGGCATCCATGCGTACACAGCAGCAAGTTCAGGGTCTGCACCCAGCGCGTAGGAATAGTCCCAGAAACTTGTCAGCGCGTAACTCCGCACTCAGTGCGGACTTAACCTCACACTCAGTGCGGAGGACAAATAGCCATGTTGGTGTGGTTGGTAAGCATGCTCCTCACAAGTGTCCCCCCTTGTTCAAAATTTGCCGCGCCGTTAAAAGCTGTCATGCGGAAATTTTTTAACCTAGCAATTTTCCTCCACCCGGGGGTGGGCGAGGATTGGTCGATGGTCTGGCTGACCTAAACAAAACGACTGGCGACCCTGACTCAACATTGAGTGCTTCGTTGCCTTGAGATGCTGAAAATATATTTCACGCTGCTGTTCAACTTAAAACGGGTGATATCACTGGGTTGGCCATGGCTTATAGACAAGGGGTAGCAAAGCAAAAGCGGGGGTACAGGCGGGGGTATAAATTAGTTTTTAAAAACAGAAAACCTATATTCCATGAGCGTTTCAAGCCATCTTTCAATTGACCCCAGCCCACCATACCGCATGACAAAGGCCGCTAACGACATACAGTTAGCGGCCTTTTTCATTGGTAAATCAATGACTTACGTTGCAGGGGTGTACAGCCTAAAGGAGGTACGCTTGAGAGGCTGTGCCTCAGGAATTTAGTTGGACACACGGTTTCTGCCTCTGATCATGCGGAGAATGCAAACATTTAAAGCCGTATAAAATGCGGTGAATATCTTGACCGTGCGGCGAATAGTCCGCATAATTACCGCATGAAAAGCGGAGAAGAACTCTACATTTGGCAACTCAAAGCTTGGCCGAACTGGATCTATGACCACCGGCGGCTGGCTCCCTTGCTCGCTCAAGTGCACCAGGCTCAGGGGCATCTGCAAGGGCGTATGTACGACCTTGGTATGGATTTGCGTGTCCAGGCGACGCTGCGTGTTTTGACTGAGGACGTGCTCAAGACCAGTGAAATCGAAGGGGAGAAACTCAACGCCGATTCGGTGCGTTCTTCCATCGCCCGCCGACTCGGGGTCGACATCGGAGCACTGGCGCCTGCGGACCGACACGTTGATGGTGTGGTCGACATGGTGCTGGATGCGACCCAGAAGCACAACACGCCACTGTCTGCTGAGCGCTTGTGTGGATGGCATGCGGCGATGTTTCCAACGGGATACAGCGGTCTTTCCAAAATCCGTGTCGGTCAGTGGCGAGATGATGCGCAAGGGCCAATGCAGGTGGTCTCAGGACCCATGCACCGTCACAAGGTTCACTATGAAGCGCCCCCAGCGCTTCATCTGGACGCTGAGATGTCGGATTTCCTGCTGTGGTTCAACGTCGATCAACAAGATGACCCGGTGATCAAGGCCGGACTTGCGCATTTGTGGTTTGTGACCATCCACCCCTTTGAAGATGGCAACGGGCGGATGGCGCGTGCCGTAGGAGACATGGCATTGGCTAAAGCGGAAGCCTCGGTACAACGCTACTACAGCTTGTCAGCGCAGATACAGCGTGAGCGTAAGACTTACTACGATCATCTAGAAGCAACCCAAAAGGGAAGCATGGATGTTACCGATTGGTTGGAGTGGTTTCTAGCGTGCTTGCTCAGATGCCTTCAGGGGGCGGAGCAGACGCTCGCCTCAGTGCTGATGAAGGCACGCTATTGGCAGCATTGGGCAGGCAAGCCGATGAATGAGCGTCAGATTAAGTTGCTCAACAAGATTCTGGATGGCTTCGACAGCAAACTGACTAGCAGCAAGTGGGCATCAATTGGAAAATGTTCGCAAGACACTGCGCTGCGTGATATCTCGGATCTGCTGGAGCTTGGAGTTTTGAGGAAGTCTGACGCCAGTGGTCGCAGCACAAGCTACGAGTTGGCGCTGCTGACATGAAGTTGCAGCGGCGGCGATCTTCCGGCCTTTTAATTTATCCCAGACAGGCAACGTAGCGACCGTAATTTCCACCGGAGGGGTCGACGTGTTGGCGCCGACGACCTTTTGACCCAGGCTGCCGACTTTGACTGCCCTAGGGCAACGAGGCTGAAATCATTGTGCTGTGCGGTTCTCCCGTCCGATGAGGTGGGTTAGTGGAAATCGGCACCCTGGGGCAATTCAACCTCGGCGCTAACAGCTGTGGCTAGACAGGGCCGGGGAACTCTATTCCAAGACCGTTTGCACACGGGTTGCTCACCACCATACCGCATGACAAAGGCAGCTAACGACATACAGTTAGCGGCCTTTTTCATGGGCGCTACACCCAGCATCTGTGGACTTCTCACGCTACTTTGTCAACCCTGTACCAGGCGCATGTGTGGCTTGTGCTGGCTGACTCTGCTGGGTCCCCGCTCCAACCGGTGCGCCGCGTCCAGTGCCGTCGATGGCTGGCACGTCGGTACCGGTGCCCGCTCCAACTGGTGCACCGCGTCCAGTGCCGTCGATGGCCGGCACGCCGATCCTGGTGCCTACCGCTGCACCGCCCACTGCGCGACCACTACCTGAACTGGCACCGGCACCACCTGCACTGGCACCACCGCCTCCACCTCCACCTTGGGCAAAGGCGCCAGACATTACCACCAACAACGTGGCCGTCAAAATAGCTGCTAATTTGGTCTTCATCGTGATCTCCTAAATAACAGGGATCGGATTGATCCCTCTGTATTTATCGTATGACGCTGCATCACTACGACTTTTGATCTGCATCACGTCCTGTTGATACATTTTGAAAATTGAGCCAATGGGGGTGCGGCGTAAAACTTGGACTGGGTGATGCCGTCAATCCGAGGCTCACTCGGTATTCGATGGGACTGAGTGAGCCAAGGGAGATCTTGATGCGCTTTTCGTTATATCAGCGGATGTAGGAATCAACGACCTGAATGAATTCCTAAATGGTTGTCGTCTGGCGACGCCCCTTTTGGTAAAACAGATGTTTTCAGTTAGCCGGGCCGTACCTGGCCCTGAGAAATGTCTGGTGAACTTGGGCAAGGTCAACGGTCTAAAAGGGCGCGTCTAAATCCTGGTTCCACATCGGTTTTAGTTTCGCGGCTTGTTCTATCAGCCGCTCAAACGGCAGGGCCTGTTTGACCAAAATCACAGTACACGGTGCATCCATAGCGACTTTGATGGGGACGGTGCTGGCGAAGCGCTGCAGCTTCATGCCATGGGTAGCTGCACCCATGACGATCAAGCTGACTTGATTGCCGGTGGCGTAGTTGAGCAGCGCCTGTGCCACATCACCGGATTCGAGCACGTGGAATGACGTTTGGTGGCCCGGCACGTCCAGCGGCAGTGCCCACTGGCGCAGGTTGGTGAGGTAGCGGCGGTGCACGCTGGTTTCACTTTTGTCATCACTGGTGCTGTTGGTTTGATTGGGTGAGATGACCGTCACGCAGGCCAAACGCGCGCCCGGTCGGGTGCCGAGCGAGCGAGCCACTGCTTGGCGCAATGAGTAGAGCGTGGCGTCGCTCACGTCTTTGTGCGGAATGGCGACCATGATGATGGGCACTTCTTGAATTTGCTGCGCTGGCAAGGGGCTGGGTTGGTAGTCCATGCCGGCGGCTTTGAGCCAACGCTTGAAGTGGGTGACAAACCCGGTGGCGGTGGTCTTGCGGCCCAGCTCGGTCAAGTTAACTTGCTCTGGGTGGCGCAGGTCGAAGGCCAGATGCGCCGCCGAGGGGTAGCGTTTGGCGGCCTCGGGCTCTAAGCAACGCAGGATGATTTCTTGCAGCCACTCAGGCACATCGGGCCTGAGCTTGCGCGGTGGCGGTGGATCCATCCACAGGCGCTGACGCAGACCGCCGCGCGTTTGCGGCGCACCAAATGGCAGCTCACCGGTGGCCAGTTGGTAGAGCATGACACCGATGGCAAAAATGTCGCTGCGCGGATCACCCCGAACGCCCACCACTTGTTCAGGCGAGATCCAGGCCGGTGAACCCACCGCTTTGCGGAGCTGCTCGGCCAGCAGGTCGGGGTACAGGGCGTTGCAGGACAAGCCAAAGTCCAGCAGCACGGCGCTGCCGTCAGGGCGGATCAACACGTTGGCGGGTTTTAAATCCAAGTGCACTGTATTTTGCTGGTGCAGGCTGTGTGCGGCCTGTGCCACGGCGGCACCGAGACGGGCAATCTCAGCCGCATCAGGGCGGTCTGGGGTGTCCAGCCAATGCGCTAGCGTGCGCCCGTGCACATATTCCATCACCAGGTAAGGCACTTTGTCTAGATCGCCAGCCGCCACGAAGCGGGGTACATGCGAGCCGGACAGCACCTGCATGATCTGATGTTCGACCTCGAAACTGACGATGGTTTCAGCGCCGTCGCCTGCAGTCATGCGCGGTATTTTCATCGCCAGCGGAAAGCCGGGGTCGCGTGCACCTTCGGTGTAGCGCACCCGATAAATGTGCGCCATGCCGCCGGAGTGGATGCAGTCTTCGATGGTGAAGCCATCAAGCTGCGCGTTGGGTTGCAGCAGCTTCACAGTCCTGTCTCCAGCCGGTCTGCAAAATACGCCGGTAAACCGGCCTGTCGAATAGCTGCCGCCGCCGCGTGGTGGTCATAGGCGACGCGTTGAAAGGTGAGCTGCGCTTTGTCAAGGTCAAACAAGGCGTACATGGCTTGCGGATGGCCGTCGCGCGGTTGCCCGACCGAACCAACGGTGGCCAGCCAGTGTCGGTGCTTGGGCACCGGAACGGCCACACCGGGCGTGGGCTTGAAGGCCATCAGGCCCGCACCAGCACCCCGGTAATACAGTGTTTGATGGTGCACATGGCCGCCAAAGACGTAGCGCACCTCGGGTCTGTCAGCCGCAGCATCCAAACTCGCAGCGGCGCTGCGTTCGTCGGTGACGTAACGCCAGCGCTCAGGGTTGTTGACGCTGGCGTGAACCAATAAAACAGCGCCTTGTTGCACCGTCAAAGGCAATTGATCCAAAAAAGAATGCTGGTCTGAGGAGAGCTGTGCATGGGTCCAGGCGGCAGTGCTGCTGCCCACGTGCTGTGCCTCTGCCGGTGGCGACACGGCCATCTCATCGTGGTTGCCCTTGATGATCAACGCACCGGCAGTCGCCAAGGTTTGCACGCGCTCAAGCACCGCCAGCGGGTCAGCCCCGTAGCCCACCAAATCGCCCAGCAAGGCAAACTGCTGCGCACCTTGTGCGCGGGCGTGGTTCAGGCAAGCATCAAAGGCTTGGATGTTGGCGTGAATATCAGACAGTAAAGCCAGCTTCATGTTGCTGTTCCGAGTTTATTTTTTGAAACATCATGCCCGAATCGGCTGACGCTTTGATTGCTCTAAATCACGGTAAGCTCATTCTTTTGAAACGCAGTTGTCACTGTCAACCCCATGAGCAAAGCCTTCACCCAAGAAACTGATTCGGACGATGAAGAGCTAACGTTGCCGCCTCTTCCCGTGGGGGGCAAAAACTACATCACGCCTGCAGGTTATGCACGCCTCAAAGCCGAGCTGCTGGATCTGATCGACAACGAGCGACCGAAGGTGGTCGACATTGTTCACTGGGCTGCCAGCAACGGCGATCGGTCTGAAAACGGCGACTACATTTACGGCAAAAAACGTCTGCGCGAAATTGACCGCCGCATCCGCTTCCTGACAAAGCGAATGGAGATCGCCGAGATCACTGACCCTTCAGTTCATCATGGCGGAGACCAAGTATTTTTTGGCGCGACCGTGCGCTATTTGATTGACGGCAAGACTGAGCAACGCGTGACCATCCTAGGCATTGACGAGGCAGACAGCGCGGCCGGTGAGATCAGCTGGGTGTCACCGGCAGCGCGCACTCTGCTGAAGGCGCGTGTGGGAGATGAAGTTAACTTGGTAACGCCCAATGGCGTGCAAGTGGTGGAAGTGCTGGAAGTTCATTACCCGGCACCCTCTGCTATGCCCCCGACTTGACCCTTTGCACGCGCAGCACCGAGGTGGCGCGTTTCACATTGCGCATGATGGCCGCCAGATGAACACGGTCGCGGACGTCAACACTGAAGCGCAAATCGGTCGCATCTTGCCCTGAGCCCTGTTCGATCTCGACTTGGGTGATGTCTGCCTCTGCTGACGCCATGGCTGCAGCGACGCGGGCCAAGACCCCTTTGCCGTTTGAAACGGTCACCAACAAATCTGTCTCAAACGCACGAACGGGCTCGTCAGACCAATCCACGGCAATGAAGCGCTCACTGTCGCGCTGAAGCAGCCGCTTGGCCACAGCGCAATCTTCGGTGTGTACCACCAATCCTTCGCCGCGACCCAGATAGCCCATGACGCTGTCACCGGGAATCGGTTTGCAGCACTTGGCAAAGTGGATAGAGGCACCTTCGCTACCGTCCAGCAACAGGGCACCTTGTGACACCGACTCGTGCTCTGTAAAGCGTTCCCGGCTCATCAGCAGCACATTGGGTTTTTCGCCAGTTTCGCCGAGCAGGCCAACGATGCGTTTGGCCAGAATGGTGGCGATGCGCTTGCCAAGACCGACGTCGGTGAGTAAGTCGGCGCGTGAACGGTTGCCACTGAAGCGGAGGATTTTTTCCCACAACAGGCGATTTTTTTCGTCGTCATCGGGCAGCTTGTCGATGCCTTCTGCACGCAGCGCCTGGGCCAGCATTTTCTCGCCCAGGTCTTGCGACTCAGTGAGCGCCATGGTTTTGAGGTGATGGCGAATTTTCGACCGTGCCTTGCCCGTGCGAACAAAACCCAGCCAAGCAGGGTTGGGGCTGGAGACCGGGGTGGTGACGATCTCGATCACGTCGCCGTTGTGCAATTCGGTGCGCAGCGGCACCTGCTCGCCGTTGACTTTGGCGGCCACAGCGCGGTGCCCGATGTCGCTGTGAATGGCGTAGGCAAAGTCGACGATGGTGGCGCCACGCGGCATCGCCATGATCTTGCTTTTCGGGGTGAACACATAGACGGCGTCGGGGAAAAGATCAATTTTGACGTGGTCCCAAAACTCTGCTGCATCGCCGGTTTCGTGTTGGATGTCGAGCAACGACTGCAACCATTGCGTGCCGAGGTTTTGCGAATCGTCACTGTCGGGGGTTGTCGCTTTGTAAAGCCAGTGTGCGGCGACGCCAGACTCGGCCACCACATGCATGGCTTCGGTGCGCATCTGAAACTCAATGATGGTGCCAAAAGGCCCGACCAAGGTGGTGTGCAAGGACTGGTAGCCGTTGATCTTTGGGATCGCGATGTAGTCTTTGAAACGACCTGGCAGCGGTTTGTAGAGTTGGTGCAACACGCCCATGGCGGTGTAACAAGCCGTCAGCCCGTCGACGATGACGCGAAAACCGTAAATGTCAGTCACCTGCGCAAAAGACAAATGCTTCTCATCCATCTTGCGGTAGATCGAATACAGCGTTTTTTCGCGTCCATCAATATGCACAGGCAGCTTGGCTGATGCAAAGGCCGCGTCGACTTCCGTTTGGACGCGGGTGATGACATCGCGGCGCCGTCCGCGTGAACGCGACAGTGCTTTCTCCAGCGTGGCGTAGCGCCAAGGATGCAGATACTGAAAGGACAGGTCTTGCAACTCGCGGTAGGTCGTGTTCAGGCCGAGGCGGTGCGCAATGGGCGCATAAATGTCCAGCGTTTCACTGGCGATGCGGGCCCACTTGGCGCGGGGTGCGTCGCTCAGCGTGCGCATGTTGTGGGTGCGGTCGGCCAGCTTGATCAGGATGACGCGCACATCGCGGGCCATGGCCAGCAGCATTTTGCGAAAAGACTCGGCTTGATTTTCTTCGCGGGTGTTGAACTCCAGCTTTTCCAGTTTGGTCAGCCCGTCAACCAACTCCGCCACCGGCGCGCCAAAGCGCTCGATCAGGTCTGGCTTGGTGACGCCGCAGTCTTCAATCGCGTCGTGCAGCAGCGCGGCCATGAGCGCCTGTGCGTCCAACTTCCACTCGGCGCATTGTTGCGCCACAGCGATCGGATGGGTGATGTAGGGCTGGCCACTGTTGCGGAGTTGTCCCAGGTGCGCTTCATCGGCAAACCGATAAGCGCGGCGGACGTTGTCGACGTCCGCCGGACTCATGTAATCAAGCTTGGCCGTGAGCATGGCAAAGCTCGCTGCTGCAGCGTTGGCGGCAGCAGGGGTGGGCTTGGCCATGACAGGCGAAAGGAGCGAGCTCATAACCTTAAATGTATCTTGAGAGGGAAGACCTGAGAACGGTGACGATATTTTTTGGAACTGTAAAAACAAAAAAGCACCGGCAAGCGGTGCTTTTGATATGACGCAGAGACGATCAGAGGGGTACTTTTTTCAGCATCTCAAGTCCGATCTTGCCGGCTGCGATTTCGCGCAGAGCGGTCACGCCTGGTTTGTTTTTGCTTTCGATTTTTGGCGCGTGACCTTGGCTCAACATGCGAGCGCGGTACGTGGCGGCCAAAACCAACTGAAAGCGGTTGGGGATTTGTTCCAGGCAGTCTTCAACAGTGATGCGGGCCATGATGTTCTCCGGGTAAGCAGTAAGCGCTGGGGTGAGCGAGGATTTCAGGGAATGTTCAGGGCTTGAAAGATGTCGGCGCGGGCGCGACGCTGAGCCGAAAACTTGAGCCGCTGGGCATGAACAATGGTTTTCAGATCGAAAACCGCACGCTCGAACAACTCATTGATTATAACGAAGTCGAATTCTTGGGCTTGCGCCATCTCCAAGGCCGCGTTCTTCAGGCGCAATTCAATGACCTCGGCGCTGTCTTCGCCGCGGCGCTGCAAGCGTGAACGAAGTTCTTCCCAGCTCGGTGGCAAGATAAAGATCAGCACCGCGTTGGTGAAGATTTTCTTGATGTTGATGGCGCCCTGGAAGTCGATCTCCAAAATCACATCAGCGCCGTGTTGCATGCGCTCTTCTATGGTGTGGCGCGAGGTGCCGTAGCGTTGGCCGTGGACATGGGCCCACTCTAAAAAGGCATTGCGCTGGACCATGCCGTCGAACTCGTCGTTCGACAAAAAGAAATATTCACGGCCGTGCTTTTCTTGCCCACGCGGTGGCCGCGTGGTGTGCGACACAGCGGGCTGCACTCTGGAGTCCAGTTCCAGCAGTGCTTTGACCAGGCTGGATTTACCAGCACCACTGGGCGCTGCGACAACAAACAGATTTCCGGGGTAGTCCATAAAAAGCCTGGTTATTCGATGTTTTGGACTTGTTCGCGGATCTGCTCGATCAGCACTTTCATGTCCACCGAAATGCGTGTGAGTTCAAGGGCGGCCGACTTGGAGCCCATGGTGTTGGCTTCGCGGTGGAGTTCTTGAATCAGGAAATCAAGACGCTTGCCAACCTCGCCGCCTTTGGCCAGCAAACGGTCGATTTCGTCCAAGTGCGACGCCAGGCGGGTGATTTCTTCGGCCACATCAATGCGAATGGCGAAGGCCGTGGCCTCCGTTAAAGCCCGATCTTGCGCCGCCTCTGGCAGGGCGGCACTGTCAGTCAGCGCCATGGCTTCTTTCCAGCGCTCCAGAAAACGGGCTTTTTGTTGCTCAACCAGTTTCGGCACCAGCGGCCCGGCTTGCGCCGCCAGCGTGCGCAACTGGGCGGTACGGTCGGTCAGCATGGCCGACAGTCGGGCGCCTTCGCGTTCCCGTGCTTGTAGCAATTCCTTGACGGCTTTTTTGGCGAGCTTGAGGAGCTCGTCGCCGTAGTCGTGCGGTTTTTGATCTTCGTTGACGGCGATGCGCAAGACATCGGCCACGCTCAAGCCGGCGGCCTGCGGCAGCCATGACTTGATGGTGTCTTCAAAAGAACCGAGACGTTGCAAGGTTTGCGCTGTGGGCGCACGCAGACTGCTGGCAGAACTGCTCTCTAACCAAACGCGCAGCTCGACTTTGCCGCGCTTGAGCTGGCTGGTCAGGATCTCGCGCAGGGCGGGTTCGGCTTGCCTGAGCTCGTCTGGCAAGCGAAAAGACAGGTCTAAAAACCGGCTGTTGACTGAGCGAATTTCAATGCCCATCCGGGCATGGCTCTCAGCCGCAACTTCGGTGGATGCTGCTGCTCGGGGGGCGCTGGATTGTGCCGTCGCGTAACCCGTCATGCTGAAAACTGACATGGAAGTGCTTTTTCTAAAGGGATCTGGACGCGGGACTGGTTCCAACTGCACGTCTACAAAATAAGGGCAAAAAGCAATTCCAACTTCCTCATGAGAGCTGGAACGACCGCGTCTGGCTGGAATGGCCATCTAAAGGCTTGGCAGGTAGTTTACTAGGACCGCGTTGTGCCTTGGCCGACTGATAATAAGGAATGCCGCGTGCGTTGCGCCAAGAACCCGCGGCCCCGATCACGCGCTTTTCCCCTACTTGCCCACTTAAAACACCATGACCCAGCCCAGCTTTATCCGATCTGCAGACCGCCAAGCCCACCAACTTCGGGCTGTGCGGATGACGCGCAATTACACCGTTCATGCCGAGGGTTCGGTGCTGATCGAGTTCGGCGCGACCAAGGTCTTGTGCACCGCGTCGGTGGAAGAAAAAGTGCCCGGCCATAAAAAAGGCAGCGGCGAAGGCTGGGTCACCGCCGAATACGGCATGTTGCCGCGCGCCACCCACACCCGCAGCGACCGTGAAGCGGCTCGCGGCAAACAAAGCGGCCGCACGCAAGAAATTCAGCGTTTGATCGGCCGCTCGATGCGGGCGGTTTTTGATCTGAAAAAGCTCGGTGAGCGCACTATTCACTTGGATTGCGATGTGCTCCAAGCCGACGGCGGCACGCGCACAGCGGCCATCACCGGTGCTTTTGTGGCTGCGCAGGACGCCGTCAACAAACTGATCGCTACCGGCAAACTCACCGAATCCCCAATCACCGATCACATCGCCGCCATCTCGGTCGGCATCGTCCAAGGCAAGCCGTTGCTGGACCTCGAATACATCGAAGACTCAGGCTGCGACACCGACATGAATGTGGTGATGACTGGCGCTGGTCATTTTGTCGAAGTGCAGGGCACGGCAGAAGGCGCGGCCTTCACCCGCAGCGAGATGAACGCCTTGCTGGAACTCGCCGAGCAGGGCATTCGCGACTTGGTGCTGCTGCAGAAAACCGCGCTTGCAAACGCACCCTGAACGGATTCAACATTGATGAAAATTGTTCTGGCCTCCAACAACTCTGGCAAGTTGGCTGAGCTGCAAGCCATGCTGCTGCCGCTTGGCATGGAACTGGTGCGCCAGTCAGACCTCGGCATTGGCGAGGCCGAGGAGCCGTATCGGACCTTTGTTGAAAATGCTTTGACCAAGGCCCGGCACGCGGCGATCTTGAGCGGCTTGCCCGCACTGGCCGACGACGCCGGTCTGTGCGTGCAGGCCTTTGGTGGTTTGCCCGGCGTTGACACGGCTTACTACGCCACGCAGTTTGGCTACGCCAAAGGCGACGACAACAACGTGCGGGCCTTGCTCGAACAAATGGCCGATGTGACAGATCGGCGTGCTGCGTTGGTCAGTACGTTGGTGGCGGTTCGCACGGCGGATGACCCTGAGCCTTTGATTGCGGTTGGTCGTGTCAGCGGCGAGATTGCGCGCACGCCGGTGGGCAGCAACGGCTTTGGCTTTGACCCGGTGATGTTCATCCCCAGCTTCGGCAAAACCTTTGCGGAACTGCCGGTGGAGGTCAAAAACGCAAACAGCCATCGCGGCCAATCTGTGCGCCAAATGATGCAGCTGATGCGAGAGCGTTGGCTTTCATGAGCGAGTTGAAAGACATTCAGCACTACATGCGTGACGGCACGCTGCAGCTGGCAGCGCTGCCGCCACTGTCCTTGTATGTGCACCTGCCGTGGTGCCTGAAAAAGTGTCCGTACTGCGACTTCAACTCGCATGAAGTGATGAACGGCGCCATGCCCGAGCAGCGCTACATCGATGCACTGGTGGCTGACTTAGAGGCTTCCTTGCCGCTGATTTGGGGCCGGACGGTGCACAGCATTTTCATTGGTGGCGGTACGCCCAGCTTGTTTTCGCCGGCGGCCATTGACCGGCTGCTGGGCGATATTCGGGCTCGCCTGCGGCTTGAGGCTGATTGTGAAATCACCTTAGAAGCCAATCCCGGTACCTTTGAGAAAGACCGTTTCAAGGCTTTTCGAGGCGCGGGCGTGACGCGTTTGTCTGTCGGCGTGCAAAGCTTTGATGACCAACACCTGAAAGCCCTCGGCCGCGTGCATGACCGGGCGCAGGCGATTGCAGCGGTGGAAGAGGCTGCGGCGAGCTTCGACACCTTCAACCTTGACATCATGTACGCGTTGCCCGGGCAGACCTTAGCGGGGCTGGAGAAAGACATGCAGCAAGCGCTGGATTTACAGCCGCCGCATATTTCGATTTACCACCTGACGATTGAGCCGAACACCTATTTCGCCAAGTTTCCGCCCGTCATTCCGGAGGAAGACACGGCTTACGCCATGCTCGACCGCATCACGGAAATGACTGGGCAAGCCGGCATGGGACGCTACGAAGTTTCGGCCTATGCCAAGCCCGGCCACCGCTGCTTCCACAACCTGAACTACTGGCAGTTTGGGGATTACTTGGGCATTGGCGCCGGTGCCCATAGCAAGCTCAGCTTTGCGCATCGGGTGATCCGTCAAGTGCGCTGGCGCGATCCAAAGCTTTACATGGACAAGGCCTTGGCGGGCGAGGCCATCACCCAAGAAACTGAAGTCAGCCGTGCTGATTTGCCTTTTGAGTTCATGCTCAACGCGCTCAGGCTCAGAGACGGCTTTAAGTTGCAGGACTTCTCCGAAAAGACCGGCTTGCCGATCACCGCCCTGCAGCCGGGGCTCGACGAAGCTGAGCGAAAGGGTTTGATCGAGCGCGATCTGGTGCACGTCAAGCCGACCGAACGTGGCTTTGATTTTTTGAACGACCTGCAGGCCCTCTTTTTGGCTGACTGATTCAAGTCAACCCTTACAAAATTTACTCACCATGGAAACTCCAGGCATCATTTTGCTGGTCGTCAGCGGCGTCATCAGCTTTGCCGTGGGGCGACTCATCGTTCGCATGCGCAACATCAAGCGTCAGCGAAAAGCCGCTGAGCAGCAAGCGCAAGCGCGGCGAGATCGCCCTGCCGAACCCGAGGCCAAAAACAAGGCCAAACGTAAGCGCCAGTTGCAAGAGATCCACAAAGCCAACCAAAAAAATGCAAAATAAATTGCTGTTGTAGTGCTTGCGCGGTAGTTCTCGTAGACCTGATGTCAAGTGTCGTATGGGTCGTCTTTCTAAGCGTCAAAAATTGACGAGTATTCCCACCGAATGATAAGATTGCAGTAATGCATTGTTACATTTGGTACGAACTGACACTCTTATTGGCGCTCAGTCAAATGCGGCTTGCGGTTGGTCTAAATCGTCCCTAAAACAGGTATTTAAGTAAGGAATTAAGTATGAATGATCGTACCAATGAGGCTGGCTGCATCGTGATTGGCGAAGGCGTCACGGTCTCCGGAAAATTTGTGGTTCCTGGGCGGGCAGTGATCAATGGGTCGCTGGAAGGCGATCTGCAGGCTGATGAAATTCTGGTGGGAGCCCAAGGCAAGTTGGTCGGCAACATCAAGGTCCGTAAGGCGGATGTTTTTGGCGAAATTCACGACACGCTGTTGGCTTCCGAACACCTCATTATTCGCAGCACCGGTCGCGTCAATGGCAATGCCAGCTACGGTGAAATCGAAATCGAGCGTGGCGGCTTGGTGCAGGGCGCCATCGTGCCTGCTAAGGCGGCTGTTGTCGTTCCTGCCATGTTTAAAACGGCCGAGATTTCCCTCGTTGACGTCAAGTCGCCATCCTGAGTTTCCCCCCGATGCTATCGCTGGTTCACCGCTTGCTCAATGGCGCAGCATGGCTGATGGCTCTGCCTGCCTCGCTGGCGTCACTTTGGCGCCGGGACTATCACGACTCCAGAATCATCCTTGAGCAAGAAGGCGACCTCAAGTATTTCTCCGTTTCGGGACACTTGCAACGCAACGTTGTCCGCGGCTTGATTCTGGTGGGCTCTGCCAGTGCCGTAACCATCACTGTGCTGGCTGTCTTCTCGTCCTTGTTGGTGATCGGCAATGCCAAGCTGGAGCGGTCACACAACGAAATTTACTCCGCCTTGTTGGGCAGTACGGATGATCTGACCGACAAAGGGGTGTTGTCCATGAGCAAGGACGACATGTTGGTGTTGGCACAAACCATTCGTGAGAGAGACATTGAAATTCGCCGTTTTGTGAAGAGCTCGGCCACAACGTTGACGTCTGACAACATCAGTCTCAAAGCGCGACTAGATGCCACAGGGCTGTCTGAAAAGGCCATCAAGGTGATTCATGGCAACGTGGCGATGGGCGGTTTTCGCAGCGACCAAGTTGAGCCTACCAATCCACTGCTGCGCGGTAAATTGTCAGATGCCATCGCCAAGAACCATGATTTGATGAACGTGTTGAATGCCTTGCCCGCCAAAATGCCGTTGATCGACTTTTCCATCAGCTCTTCTTTCGGCATTCGCACCCATCCCTTGACCGGTCGACCGAAGTTTCATACCGGCATTGATTTGGTGGCAGGCGTCGGTGACGATGTCCGCTCGGCCAAGGCCGGTAAGGTGGTGCTGGCCCGTAGCTACCAAGACTACGGCAATACAGTGATCGTCCGACACGAACGCGGGATTGAAACGCTTTACGCTCATCTCTCGCGCATTAATGTGAACGAAGGGCAGGACGTTGACCTTGACACGGTCATCGGACTCGTCGGCAACACCGGCTCCTCGACCGGCAAACACTTGCATTTTGAAATCTCTGTTGGCGGCTATCCGGTCGATCCCCAGAAAGTTATTGAGACTGCCTACTATGTTCAAAAAAACAAAAATTGACCCCCCAGAAGTTCTGATCACTGAAAGCACCACGCCCATGAGTACGCCCGCTGAAGAAGTCCCTATTGCCAAGCGCGGCGTCACAGGTGTGGCCGTGCTCGATACACACAAGCCAACAGTGATCAGCGAAGGTTTTTCGCTCACGGGTGATATTGTTTCCGACGGCATTTTGCACATCGAGGGACGCACCAGCGGAACGATCAAAGCCAGCAGTGTCAATGTGGGGCCACGCGGCCAAGTTGAAGGCAATGTGTCTTGTGCCAGCTTGCACATCAAAGGCAGCTTTTCTGGCACGGCCGTCTGTGGGGAGCTGGTTATTGCGGCCAGCGCGGTGGTCAAGGGACACGTCACCTATCAGTTGTTGACCATCGGTCGCGGCGCGACAGTTGAAGGCGATTTGGTGGTTCGCCGTTGAGGTTTTTGGGCGGGTAAGCCCTTCAAAACAAAGTGCTTATACTTTAGATTTTGAGTGCTTTATTGTTATTTGTGTTCTTTTTTTCGCCCATCACAAAATGGACTTTCGTAGCCATATTGAAAGTCTTATTTTCACTCATTGCCAAGCGGGAAAGCAAACTTGCATTTCATATCTGGGACGCTAATATTCGTCCGTGAAAAATCTAAACGACCATAGCGAAATTTATCTCAATTTTCTGCGCATCTCTGGTGATGTTCGGAGAATGCCGGCTTATCCATCTCTGGATTTGCCTGAGGAGCGACTTCTGGATTTACTCGCTACGTATTGGAGTACAGGCAAGAAAATCACCGTTTTGAAGGCCATGCAAATGTCCTCGGATGCATCTTCGACAACCGTTCATCGGCGACTGAAGACTTTGCGTTTGAAGGGGATGTTGGAGCTTCAGATGGATGAAGACGACAACCGTGTCAAGTACATTCACGCGACCCAGCTGTCTCGAGATTACTTAAGTCACTTGGGTAAATCAGTCGTTGCGGCTGCGTCTGCTGGCAAATCAGACCATCCCCAATAGTTTCAATTTAAGAGCCGCTCGTCATCATAGATAATGCGGCCATGCAGTTTCTCCGCCAGTCACACCTGATCACCCGCTTCGCGCTGGTCTGGTTTGCTTTGTTTGTTGGCGTTGCTGCTGCGGCCCCCTTGGTTAATCCGCAATCGATGGAGATGGTCTGCTCGGGCTCCGGTGTGATGAAACTGGTGATTCAGGGTCAGAGCCAGAGCGATGAGGGTGTCGACATTGCTTCGGGCTACACGATGGACTGCTCCCTGTGCGGTACTGTCGGTGCGCCACCTCCTGTCGCCATTTTCCTGCCAGCGCTGCCACAGCCACTGGCCTATGCTCTCCAGAGCATTCCCGCAGCCCGCATCGCGGCGCTGACGGGCGCGCCGCTTCCCGCGCGCGGACCACCCACTTTCTCCTGAACCATTGATCCGATAGCGTTTTGAGCATCCGTTAACGCGGAGCTTGGACGTGATTTGTTTTTCTGTTTTTGGAGAATTTCGTGCATTCATCTCATTTAGCGCCGGCCCCTGCCGCGGCTTGGCCTTGCGCCGTCCGCCTTCACGCCAAAGGCCACCCATGAAACAGTATTTTTCTCTCCGTGGAGCCAAGCGGGGCTTGCTGCCGGCTGCCTTAGCCTTGGTTTTTTCTGGCTCCGTCATGGCACAAAATGCCGCAGCGCCGGTTGAGGAAATGGTTATCTCAGGCTCGCGCTCAGAAACCAAACTGGCGGAAACACCTGTGTCTATTGGCGCTGTGTCACGCGCACAGTGGGAACAAGACAAGGCTAAATCGGTTGGCGAAATCATCAACCGTATTCCCGGCGTGTTTTGGAACGATCTTGGCAATGAACAGCACAGTATGTCCATTCGCCAACCCATCAGTACCAGTGCGGTTTATCAGTATTTGGAGGACGGTATTCCCATTCGACCGCTGGGCGTTTTTAACCACAACGCCTTGAATGAGATGAACATGAATGGCGCAGACGCTGTGGAGGTGGTCAAGGGCGCAGCTTCATCGCTGTACGGCAGTAACGCCGTGGGCGGCGCGGTCAACTTTTTGACCCAACGCCCTTCAAAGACGCCAACGGGTTCTCTGGGTATTCGTCACGACAGCACCGATGGCTACACCCGGCTTGATTCGGGCGCCAGCAACTCCTGGGGTGACTTAGGTCTGCGTTTTTCGCACTACAGCTCACGCCGTGATTCCAACAATTGGCAGGACTACAGCGGCGGCAACAAAGACTCCTTCACCCTGCGAGGTGACTACAACTTGACGCCGACTTCGTGGCTTCGAGCTTCTGTGGTGCAAACGGATCTCTTTAGCGAAACTGGCGGCAATGTCAGTGAGGCTAACTACCGCGACGAAGCTAAGCGTGGCATCAGCCTGAACACGTTCACTTGGCGGAAAGACAAAACCACCCGCGCTAATCTGGCTTGGGAGGGTGAAACAACCCGCAATGGGGTGACAACGGTCACGCTGTTTGCCCGCAACAATGACCACGGCCAGTTGCCTAACTACAGTTTTTCTGGCGCCAATTGCGCTGCGGGAGCCTTCACGACCTGTCTCGGCAAGATCAACAACAACCATGTTGAGTCGGTTGGCGTTGATCTGAAGCATGAGCAAAATTTTGATTGGCTAACGGCTCGTCTGGTGAGTGGTCTCTACATTGACCGAAGCCAGAACGACTTTGTCTCTAGCAACTTGAATGTTGTGCGGGATCCAGTTTCTTTGCGCTACATCAGCTACACCCCCAGCGCAACGCAGCTGGGTGTGCGGGACTACGGTGTCGGCATCAACAACGATGCGGCATTCGCGCAGCTGGAGTTCAGCCCTGTTGAAAAGCTTCGCTTGGTGGCTGGTGGGCGCTACGACAGCATTTTGTACGACTTCCAAAACAACAAAACGCCCGGCGCTAGCTATGGCGCACCCAACGGGCAAAAAACGTTTGCCCGTTTCAGCCCCAAACTTGGGGCCACCTATGCCCTGACTCAGGCCAGCAGCCTGTACAGCAATGTCAGCGCTGGTTTCACGCCACCCGAGGTCAGTCAGTTGTACGGGACAAGCAACGTACCTGATTTGAAGCCAGCCACCTACGAAAACGTGGAACTCGGTTGGCGCGCCCTGTTGGCAGGAAGTGTCAAGCTCGATTCAGCGATCTACCGCCTGACCGGCAAGGACACCATCGTCTCCTATCGAGACGCTGGGGGTGTCAGCACCAGCAACAATGCCGGCAGCACCAGCAGCAAAGGTGTCGAAGTGGCGCTGAGCCAAGATTTACGCGCTTGGGATTGGCGCATTGGCGGAACTTGGGCCAAACATACCTATGGCAATTACGTCGTCTCACCCACTGAAAACTACTCCGGGCAGGTGGTACCCAACGCGCCCAGTCATGTGATTCAGGCCCAGGTGGGTTGGAAGCTGTCGCCAACTACGCGGGTAGCTTTGGGTGGGGTTAAGCAGGGCGGATATTGGATGAATGACGCGAACACCGTGCGTTATGACGGCCACACCGTCTGGAACCTGATGGCGAGCCAGAAGTTGCAAGGTGGCTGGGAAGCATGGGGACAAATCCGCAACCTGACTGACAAGGTCTATGCCCATAGCGCTTCAACCACCTACAAGGGAACAGGCAGCTACAACCCAGCGACGGCTAACAGCTATCTCCCCGGTGCGCCGCGCAGCCTGATGCTTGGTTTGAATAAAGCTTTTGGCGTTCTTTGATCTCTGATCGTTGACAGCTTTACGCCATGTCATGCCCCGACCCGCAACGGTCGGGGCGCTTTTGAGACTTTGAAAGAGAGACCATGACCTCCGCTTCTTTTGCCCCCATTCAGGCACGCCGCCGCAGTCTGTTGTGGCGTCTGCATTTCTGGTCTGCGTTGATTGCCTCGCCGTTTGCGGTGATGGCGGCGGCGACGGGCTTGCTATATGTCTTCACGCCACAGATTGAAAGCGCCTTGTACGCGCATCTGGACACGGTGACACCGCAGTCGCAAGCTAAACCTTTAGACGATGCTGTGGCTTCTGCAAAGCAGGCCGTGCCTGCAGGTTGGACGTTGCACTCGGTCATGCCCGCGCAGGATGCCAATGACAGTGTGAAACTGGCCTTCATGCCGCCACCAGCCAAGGCCGCCTCCATGGGGACGCACGGCGGTCACGCGGGTCATGGTATTGCCGGCGCTGCAAGTCAAGCCAGCAAGAGTGCACCGGCTTTTTTACGGACGAACTTTGGTTTTCCTTCACGTTCCACGGTGGTCTACGTGAACCCGTATTCTGCCGACGTGCTCGGCCAGTTGCCGCAGGCTGACCGCTTCAATGTCTGGGCCCGCAAGCTGCACTCAAGCTTGATGCAGTCAGACAGTTGGCGCTGGATGATTGAGCTGGCCGCCAGCTGGTTGATGGTGATGCTGGTGACCGGCATCTTTTTATGGTGGCCCAGCACGGGACAAGCGGCCTTGCCGCAAGCCGGCGCCAAAGGGCGTGTAGCCTGGTTGCAGTGGCATTCTTTTATCGGTGTCACGCTGGGGCTCATGAGCGCCGTGATTTTGACCACCGGCTTGACTTGGAGCCAGTATGCCGGCAGTCAGGTCAAGTGGGCGCGTGATGCAAGCGGCCAAACGCCGCCGCGCATTCCTGCAAAGTTCAAATCCAGTATCTCGCCAGAAGGCCGGGCGCTGAATTGGCAGCAGGCTGTTCAAGCTATTCGCCAGTACGCCCCCGAGGTGTCGATGCAGGTCATGGCCCCAACTGGGCCCGAAGGTGTGTGGCGTGCCAACCAGATGGACCGCGGCGACCCAACCAAGCGCTTTGATTTGCTGATCGACGCTTACTCTGGCGAGCGGCTCTATGACAGCGGCTGGTCTGAGCAAACTGCTTTTGGCAAAGCCACCGCCATCGGGATTCCGTTCCACCGAGGCGAGTTTGGCTGGTGGAACCAAGCCTTGCTGTTCATCTTTGGTGCGGGCGTGGTGTTCTCGATCATCTCGGGCTGGGTGATGTACTTTCAGCGCCGCGCTCGTGGCGTTGTGGGTTTGCCGAGATTGCTGCCCGGCGCCTGGCGCAGCGTGAGCCCATGGGCTGGTTTGGGCGGATTGGTGATGCTGGTGGCGTTGCCGCTGCTGGCCGCGTCGGCTGCCGTCGTTGTATTGGCTGAAATCTCAATGGCTTGGCGGTCTCGACTAAAGACCGCTGGCAGCACTGAGACTTGAGTGGCCTGACGATGCCCTTCAACCGAAGCCTGGCGATGGAAGACTACGCCCATCCACCCAACAAGCAGATAAAGCATGCGCTGGGCATCGGGCTGGTCGTCGGTTTGCATGTGTTGATTTTCTGGGCGATCAACTCAGGGCTGGCCCGCGCTGTCGTCAACCAAATAAACCCGCCTGTAGAGGCTATTTTGCTCAGAGAGCTGAAACCGGAGATCGTGCCGCTACCGCTACCGCCCAAACGGGAGCCGCCGCCGGTCAACAAGTTGCCACAGCCGGTACCTGTGCCTGCTTATATGCCGGAGGTGCAGACGCCTGTGCCGGCCCCTGCAGCGGTGAACGCCATCGCGGCGTTGACCAGCAAGCCTGTGCTCGAAGTGCCGGCGCCAGTCGCACCGCCCAAGCCGCCTGCACCCGCAGCCGCCGTGCGCACGGCGGCAGGTGTCAACACGGCCCATTGCGAGAAGCCAGATTACCCATTCATGTCACGCCGGCAGGGTGAAAAAGGCACCGTGACTTTGCGCTTTTTGGTGGGTGTGCAGGGGCGGGTGATTCAGTCTGAAGTGGAAGATTCTTCAGGCTACACCCGGCTCGATGAAGCCGCTCGCACAGGCTTGTCCAAATGTCAGTTTCGCCCGGCCACGGTCGACGGTAAGGCCGAGCAGGCTTGGGCCCGGATGAAGTACACGTGGCAGCTGGAGTAGTCGTGCAAGCGGCTCAGATCACTATCAAATTATCAAAAGGAATCTTCGTCATGTTCAAGATACTGAGACACATTGTCGTGTCCGTAGGCCTGCTGCTAGGCAGTCTGAGTTTTGCCATCGCAGCAACCGCTGAGACGGTGCTTGAAGAAAACCCTTATGGCCTGCTGGCGCTTTGGGCGCAAGGGGATGCTGTGGCCAAGATGACGCTGTTGATTCTGCTCGTCATGAGCATGGGCAGCTGGTATGTGATTTTCACCAAATATGTCGAGCAGTCCCGCATGGGCAAGCTGTCCAAAGTGGCGCAAGATAATTTCTGGGATGCTGCCACGGTGCGCCAGGGCGCTGACGCATTGGACAAGTCCAGCCCGTATCGCTTTATCGCCGACAAAGGTCTTGAAGGCGCAGCCAAGCATGGTGGCTTACTGGGTGCGGTTGACTTCAACACCTGGGTCACGATGACCCTTCAGCGCGCGATTGGTACGGTGCAAAGCCGGCTGCAGGGCGGTCTGGCTTTTCTGGCCACTGTCGGTTCGACGGCACCGTTCGTCGGCTTGTTTGGCACGGTTTGGGGCATTTATCACGCGCTGGTGAAGATCGGCATGACCGGCCAAGCCAGCATTGACAAAGTAGCCGGCCCTGTCGGCGAGTCCTTGATCATGACGGCCATTGGCTTGGCCGTGGCGGTGCCCGCAGTGCTGGGCTACAACTGGCTGGTACGCCGCAACAAGGCCGTGATGGACGACGTCAACGCCTTTGGCTCAGACCTGCACGCGGTGCTGCTGGCGACAACCAAGCGCTGACCATGACGATGAATATTGGGTCTGAAGCCGATGACGAAATCATTGGCACCATCAACACCACACCGCTGGTGGATGTGATGCTTGTGTTGTTGATCATTTTTTTGATCACGATCCCGGTGGTGACCACCTCGATCAAGGTCAGTCTGCCCCATGAGAAGAATCTGTTGCGCGAAACGAAACCGGAAAACATCATCATCTCGGTCAATGCAAAGGGTCACATTTATCTGTACGACACGCCCATGAAAAGTAGCGCAGATTTAGTGGCAAGGATGAAGACGCTGGCGCTGAAAGAGCCCAAACCCGAGGTCCAGATTCGGGGTGATGCACAAAGCGACTTTGAGTCGGTCGGTCGGGTGATGTACGCGGTGCAACTGGCGGGCATCACCAAGGTCAGCTTCATCACCGAGCCTGATTGAGCTTAGACATAAAAGGTAAATCATGGCCATGAACGTAGGCACAGAGTCGGCCAGCAACGAGCCGCAACTCATGATGGACATCAACACCACGCCATTGATAGATGTGATGTTGGTGCTGTTGATCATGTTGATCATCACCATTCCGGCGCAACTGCATTCGGTGAACATGGACATGCCGGTCGCGACGCCACCAACCGCGCGCGTCGACCCGCTGGTGGTCAGAATCGAGGTGGACGCCAAGAGTGTGATCAGTTGGAACGGGCGGCCCATGGCGGATCGAAAAGAGTTAGAAGGCAAGCTGCGTGAAGCCGGCGATGCACCGACACATCCCGAGTTTCACATCCGTGCACATGCCAAGGCCAAATACGGTGCGGTGGCGCAGGTGATGGCCAGTGCACAGCGGCTAGGGTTGAAAAAATTAGGAATTGTCGGGACTGAGCGCTTCGCAGATTGAAGGGTAATGAGCGTCTCTGCACCTTAATAATCAACACCTTTACGCGCACTCTTTTTGTTTATTTATGTTTCCCCGACACGCCTACTGCTTGCTCCTAACGATTTTCTTGGCCAGCGAAGGAAGGGCGCAAGACCATCATCTTCCAGAAGTGGAGGTTTTTGGCCCGCGTGATGCAAGCATCGGCACTGCGGACAGCGCCAGCGAAGGCGCTGCAGACTTGGCATCATTTCAGGCCCGCCCGAAGTTAAGGCCGGGCGACATCGTTGAAGCTGTTCCGGGTGTCGTGGCCACTCAGCATTCGGGTGATGGCAAGGCCAATCAGTATTTTTTACGCGGCTTCAACCTGGATCACGGGACTGACTTTGCGATGACTGTGGATGGCATGCCCGTCAACATGCCAAGCCACGGGCATGGCCAAGGCTTCGCCGATCTGAACTTTTTGATGCCCGAACTGGTCTCTGGTGTCCGCTACAGAAAAGGGCCTTACTTTGCAGAGTCTGGCGACTTCTCGTTGGCCGGCAGCGCATCGATGGACTACGTCAGCAGTCTTGAGGTGCCGTTCGCCGAAGTCACTATGGGCGCTCACAACTACCGGCATATTCTGATGGCCGCTTCACGAACCGAGCAAGAGCACACCTGGCTTGGCGCTTTAGAGGTCGGCAGCAACAACGGGCCTTGGGTCTCACCGGAAAACTTGCGCAAACTCAATGCCCTTGTGCGGTTTTCCTCAGGATCACCCACGCGCGGCTTCAGCATCACCGGCATGGCTTATCAAAGTCAATGGAACTCGACCGACCAAATCCCGCAACGCTTGATCAACGACGGTTCCCTCTCCCGTTTCGGCACACTGGACCCCAGCGATGGCGGCAACACGCAGCGCCTGAGTCTGTCGGGCAAGTGGTTCGACAATGGACCCAACAGCAAAACCCAACTCAGTGCCTACGCGATTGACTACCGCTTTGACTTGTTTTCCAACTTCACCTACGCGCTAGACAACTCGGTCAATGGCGATCAATTTAAACAATCTGACCACCGTCATGTCTTCGGCGCGCAGGTGTCCCACAGCATCGGCAACCAACTGTTTGGCCTGGACGGGGTGGCCAGTTTTGGGGCCCAGTGGCGGGGTGACCGGATTGGCGAGGTCGGTCTGTATAGAACCCAAGCGCGAGAGATTTTGTCCACAGTTCGCAACGATGCTGTCTCGCAAGATCTGTTCTCTGTCTACGCTCAACAACTGCTGAACTTCAGTGACCGCTGGCGGGGCTACTTAGGCGTGCGTGGTGACACCCTGAAATACGATGTGCAGGGCCGTGAACTGACGTATGGTGGTGCTAACTCAGGTGCCGGTCAAAGCACGCTCGTCAGCCCCAAAGCGGGTTTGGCTTTCACCTTGACACCCAACGCCGAGCTGTACCTGAACGGTGGTGTCGGCTTTCACAGCAACGACGTGCGCGGAGCGACCATCGCGCTAGACCCGCAAACCGGCTTGCCCGCAGACAAAGTACCGGCACTGGTGAAGGGAAGCGGTGCTGAGATCGGCTGGCGCTTCAAACCCGATGACAACCTGAGTGTCACAGCAACGCTCTGGAAACTTCACCTTGACTCAGAGTTGCTCTACATCGGCGACGCCGGAACGACCGAAGCAGGCAGGGCCAGCAGCAGACGGGGCATTGAAGCCACATTGCGCTGGCGCGTGAATCCACGTTGGCGTTTAGAACTAGATGGCGCTTTGTCCCGCGCTAGTTTGACCGGCGATACGCCTGCAGGGGAAGGCAACTATGTGCCCAATGCGGTTGAACGGGTTGTGGCCTCGGGCGTGACCCACACGGACGGACCGTGGACCACGTCTTTGCGCTGGCGCTACATGGGGCCGCGCGCCTTGGACAGCCTCAACGCGGTGCGCTCAAGCGCCACATCCCTTTTAAATCTGGGAACCCGCTACGCCGTTAACAAGCAACTGTCGCTGGGCGTAGATGTCTTCAATTTAGCCGGCAAAAATGGCCATGACATCGAGTATTTTTATGCGTCATGTACGGCGGGTGAAGCCAGCAGTGGTCGCTGTGGCGGCGGGATAGCCGACCGGCACGTGCACCCGATAGAGCCCCGCACTGTGCGCATCAGTGCACGGATGGGGTTTTGAAAATAGCCACGTTAGCCAAGGGTTGAGTGTGGCGGTTTCTCAGCGCGCCGCAAAAAACCGCGCAGCCGCAGCCACAGTGACTTCAATGTCTTCAGCTGAGTGCGCGGCGCTCACAAAGCCAGCTTCGTACAGCGCGGGTGCGTAGTACACGCCGCTGTCCAACATGGCGTGGAAGAACTTGTTGAAGGCTGGGCTGTCGGTGGTCATGACGGTGCTGTAGTTTTGCGGCAGCTGGTCGAGCAAAAAGAAGCCGAACATGCCGCCTTCGCTGTCGCCACAAAACGGCACACCGGCTTGCTTTGCCGCTTGTGTCAAGCCGGCCACCAAACTTTGAGTGCGGGCGCCCAGCGCTTCATAGAAACCGGGCTTTTGCAGTTCGCGCAAGGTGGCGAGGCCGCAGGCGGTGGCGACCGGGTTGCCCGACAGCGTACCGGCTTGGTAGACCGGTCCTTGCGGCGCGAGTTGTTCCATGACCGCGCGTTTGGCGCCAAAGGCTGCCAGCGGCATGCCGCCGCCAATGACTTTGCCCATCACCGTCATGTCGGGCTCAAAGCCCGGAATGAGCTTGGCGTAGACACTTTGCGCACCGCCCAAGGCGACCCGAAAACCGGTCATGACTTCGTCAAACACCAGCAGCGCGCCGTATTGCGTGCAAAGCTCACGGCAGCGTTTCATGAAGGGCACGCTGGCGCGCACGAAGTTCATGTTGCCGGCGATGGGTTCGATCATCACGCAGGCGAGTTCTTTGCCGTGCAGGCTGAAAGCTTCTTCCAGTTGCGCGACATTGTTGTATTCCAACACCAGGGTGTCGCGCACAACCTCAGGCGGCACACCGGCGCTGGTCGGGTTGCCGAAAGTCGCCAAGCCTGAGCCGGCTTTGACCAGCAGCGCATCCGCATGGCCGTGGTAGCAACCTTCGAACTTGATGAACTTGTTGCGGCCGGTGGCACCGCGTGCCAAGCGCAGCGTGCTCATGGCCGCTTCGGTGCCGGAACTGACGAGGCGGATCATCTCAATCGACGGCACCAGCTTGATGATTTCTTCTGCCAGCTCGACCTCGCGCTCGGTGGGCGCGCCAAAGGAAAAACCATCGAGCGCAGCTTTTTGCACGGCCTCGAGCACCGCCGGGTGGCCGTGGCCGAGAATCATCGGGCCCCAAGAGCCGATGTAGTCGATGTAGCGCTGGCCGTCGGCATCCCAAAAATAGGCACCTTGCGCGCGCTGCACAAAGCGCGGCGTGCCGCCAACGGCTTTGAAGGCCCGAACAGGGGAGTTCACGCCCCCAGGAATAACCGCTTTGGCGCGCTCAAAAAAAGCGTCGTTGCGGGACAAAGGGTTAGATGCGGAATTAATGTTTTGTGCCATTCGGGGGGATGTCAAAAGAGGGGGTTGAGATCAATGGATCGGTGGGGCTTTGGGAGTCATCAGCGTCATCTGCATCGTCGTCGGCTTGCGCCCAAAACATGCGGTCAGGCACCAAGTGACCCATGCCGGGCTGAAAGCCCGCATTCAGACTGTGGTCGAGGTAAGTCAGGGCTTCGGTGGTGGCGCTTTGCATGTCGTGGCCGTTGGCCAGCAAGGCAGACAGGGCCGCACTGAGCGTGTCGCCTGCGCCGGCAAAGCTGGCGTCGAAATGCTCAAACTTCTCGCTGTACAAAACGCTTTGCGGCGTGGCCAGCACATTCTCAATGAACTGCTCGGCGGCCGGAATGCCGGTGACCAAGGTGAAGGGCACGCCCAGCTCGCCGGCGGCCTTGGCGATGTCGCGCGCGCTTGGGCTTTTGTCGCCCGACCAGTCGGGCAGCAGCCAGCGCCAAAGCGTGCTGTGGTTGCCAGTCAGCAGCGTGGTTTGCGGCAGCAAGAGTTCGCGAAAAGCATCAAGGTAGCTGTCAATCTGGTCTTCTTCCCACCACGACAAGCTGGGCATGTAGGCAACCAGCGGGGCGTCGGCGTAGTCGGAGGCAATCTCGGCGATGGCGCTGACGTTTTCGGGGCTGCCGACAAAGCCGACTTTGATGGCGCTGACCGGCATATCTTCAAGGGCGGCGCGGGCCTGCTCAGAAACCGCGTCGTCGTCAAAGGCAAAGTGGTCCAAGATTTCGGCGGTGTCGCGCGAATAAGCGCCCGTGACAACTGCCAGCGCGTGGCCGCCGGCTGAAGCAATCGCCATGATGTCGGCCGTCAAGCCGCCAGCACCACTGGGATCGCTGGCGTTAAAGCTCATGACGCAGGCGGGCGCGCTGTCAACCGTGTCTGGGTCGGGCGCGAGGTCTGCGGGGGGAGTGAGGGCTTGTGGCATGTGCGGTGATTTTGGCTGAGGATTTTGCCGACATGGCAAAAGGCACCGCCTCGCCGATACAATTCTTCGATTGATTCTATTCGCGAAAGCAAAGTTAACGCTGTGACTACAACTGCAACAAAGACCTGGATGTGCCTGATCTGTGGCTGGCTCTACGACGAGGCCGCAGGCGCGCCTGAGCACGGCATTGCGCCGGGCACCCTGTGGGCCGATGTGCCCATGAACTGGACCTGCCCCGAGTGCGGCGCCCGCAAAGAAGACTTCGAGATGGTCGATATCTGAAGTTCAAGTGGTGGTCTTTTTGACCACCGCATAGCGCTCCAGCGTGCGAGTCCGCGCATGCGCATGCTCGACCAGCGGCAGCGGGTAGTTCGCCCCTAATGTCACGCCAGCCGCCGCTAACTCCAGCGGCGCGGCCTCCCACGGGCTGTGCAAGGCCTTGCCTTGCAGGCCCGCAAGCACGGGCAGGTACTTGCGGATGAACTTGCCGTCGGGATCGAACTTCAAGCTCTGGCTGACCGGGTTGAAAATTCGGAAGTAAGGTTGCGCGTCGCAGCCACTGCTAGACGCCCATTGCCAACCGCCGTTGTTGGCCGACAGGTCAAAGTCGTTCAATTTTTCGGCAAAGTAGCGCTCGCCGCGGCGCCAATCAATGCCTAAATCTTTGATCAAAAAGCAGGCGGCGACCATGCGCAACCGGTTGTGCATGTAGCCGGTCTGGTTGATCTGCGCCATGGCGGCGTCGACCAAGGGATACCCGGTGCGGCCTTCGCACCAAGCCTTAAAAAGTGCGTCGGCTTCTGTGCCGGTTTCCCACTGGATCGCGTCGTAGTCGGGCTTGAAAGAGACTTTGGCCACGTGCGGGAAATTGCTCAAAATTTGCGCATAGAAGTCGCGCCAAATCAGCTCGCTCAACCAGACGGTGGCACCGGCGCTGCCTGCGAGTTGACGCTTCAGCGCTTCAGCTGCCAGCTGGCGAATCGACACCGTGCCAAAGCGCAGGTGCACGCCCAAGTAGCTCGGCCCTTTTACGGCCGGAAAGTTGCGGCTCTCCTCATAGTCGTCGATGCGCTGTAAAAACTCTTCAAACAACTGGGCGCCGCCCGAGATGCCGGTGGGCAGTTTCAGCGCCTGCAAGTTGCTGGTCTCAAAGCCAATTTCGCTCAGGGTAGGCACTGGCTTGGCATCGGCCGGTTTGTTGGCCAGCGCGTCGGCATGGGCTTGAATAGCGTAAGACTGCAGGTAATAGCTGTCGACCTTTTTCAGCCAGCTGTTCTTGTAGGGCGTGAAAACGCCGTAGGGCTTGCCGCCCTGCGTCAGCAGTTCGGCGCGCTCAAACACCACATGGTCTTTGAAGCTGTGAAAAGCCACGCCCTGGGCTGCCAAGCTGGCGGCCACCTGTACGTCTCGCTGAATCGCTTGCGGTTCGTCGTCATGGTTGCTGAAGACCGCTTGCACTTGCAGGGCTTGCGCCTGCTGCGGTACGGCTGTGCTGGCCCAGTCATGCACCACCAGCAGCCCGGCGTTAGTCACTCCATGCGGCTCGGCAAGTGCTTGCAATGCGGCGTCGAGTTCGGTCAGTGACTGAACGATGAAATCAACCCGCCGGTCGGTGCGCGGCAACGGGTCGAGAATCTCCCGGTCCAGCACGAAAAGGCAGAAAACCTGACGGCAGGTGCTCAGGGCGTGGTGCAGGGCGGCGTGGTCGTGCGCCCGCAGGTCGCGGCGGAACCAGACCAGTCCGCGCTCGTATTGTTTGCTCATGGTGAGGATGTTAGCTGGACGGCGGCCATTTTATTCAGAGCCCGGCGGCTGATCGTCAGCGTAAAATTGCGCGCATGGCCATGGACTTCGACCCGATCAACTTTACGCATCATTTTCTGATCGCCATGCCCGGCTTGGATGACGAGCCTTTTGTCGGCAGCGTGATCTACATGTGCGAGCACAGCGAACGCGGTGCTTTGGGTTTGGTCATCAACAAGCCGAGCGACATCAGCTTGAAAAGCCTGTTTGACAAAGTTGAGTTGCCGCTGCGGCGCGACGACCTCAGCGAAGCGCCGGTTTACAAAGGCGGGCCTGTGCAAACCGAGCGCGGTTTTGTGCTGCACGAAAGCATGTTGCCGGGCAATGAGTCGGTCTACGCGTCGACCATGTCGATTCCCGGCGGACTTGAAATGACCACCTCCAAAGACGTTCTTGAAGCGCTGTCGACGGGCGCCGGCCCACGGCGCGTCTTTGTCTCGCTGGGTTATTCGGCCTGGGGCGAAGGGCAGCTGGAGTCTGAAATCTCAGACAACAGCTGGCTCACGGTCGCGGCCGACCCGGCCGTGATTTTTGACACCCCGGTCGAGCAGCGCTACGACAAGGCCTTGCTCCTGCTCGGCCTGCAGCGTTGGATGCTGTCGCCTGAGGCTGGCCACTCATGAGCGTCGGGGCTGCCATTGAGTTGGCCCCCTCTGTCCAAACCTTTCTGGCTTTTGATTTTGGGCTCAAGCGCACCGGTGTGGCCAGCGGCAACCGGCTGACGCGCACCGCCACGCCGCAAACCACCATCAGCGCTGTGGGTGACGCGCGTTTTGTGCCGATCGCCGCACGCATCAAAGAATGGCAACCCGACGCCTTGGTGGTCGGCGTTCCGTATCATCCCGACGGAGCCAGTCACGAAAACACCGTGCGTGCGCAAAAATTTGCGCGTCAGTTGCGCGGCCGTTTCGGGCTCAGCGTTTACGAAGTCGACGAGCGTTACAGCACCACCGAAGCCCATGCACTCGGGGCGGCAGATGCTGACGCGGCGTCTGCCTGCATCATTCTTGAGCAATTTTTAAGGAGTCTTTCTTGAAGACCGTCGAATCTCTGAACGCTGAAGCGCTCTACCTCGAACTGCTGCGCAGTCTGCAGCACCTTCTCGCCAGCTATCCCAAGCCACCCCGGCTGGTCGGTGTGGCATCGGGCGGTGCCTGGCTGGCTGAACGCCTGCAAAAAGACCTTGGTTTGAATGACCCGGTCGGCGTGCTGTCATCGGTCATGCACCGTGACGATTTTGCCAGCCGCGGCTTGGCCACCAGCGCACAAACTTTGCTGCCTTTTGACGTCAACGGCGAGCACCTGATCGTGCTTGACGATGTGCTCTACACCGGCCGCACCATTCGCGCTGTGTTGAATGAACTCTTTGACTATGGCCGACCCGCCAGTGTCAAACTGGCGGTGCTGGTTGACCGTGGGGGTCGCGAATTGCCAGTGCAGCCCGACTTGGCGATGGCGCGCGTCACCTTGCCAGCCACGCAGTCGCTGCAACTGGCGCGCTCAGACGCCGGTCAATTCAGTTTTGAAGTCCAGGGAGCCTAACGTGTTGTACCGACGAAACCCGCAACTCAACAAACACGGCGAGCTGATTCATCTGCTTTCTACCGAAGGTTTGCCGAAAGCCACCCTGACGCAGATTTTGGACACCGCTGCTAACTTTGTCAGCGTCAGCGACCGCGAGGTCAAGAAGGTTCCGCTGTTGCGCGGCAAGAGTGTTTTCAACCTCTTTTTTGAAAACTCCACCCGCACCCGAACGACCTTTGAGATCGCCGCGACGCGGCTGTCAGCCGACGTCATCAACCTCGACATCGCGCGCTCGTCGGCCTCCAAGGGCGAGTCCTTGTTGGACACGATTGCCAACCTCAGCGCCATGGCTGCTGACATATTTGTGGTGCGCCACAGCGAATCGGGTGCGCCGTACCTGATCGCCCAGCACGTGGCGCCGCATGTGCACGTGATCAACGCCGGCGACGGCCGCCATGCGCACCCGACGCAAGGCCTGCTGGACATGTACACCATCCGCCATTACAAGAAAGACTTCAGCAACCTGACGGTGGCCATCGTCGGTGACGTGCTGCATTCTCGGGTGGCGCGCTCGGACATTCATGCGCTGACCACGCTCGGTTGTGCCGAGGTGCGTGTCGTCGGCCCCAAAACGCTGGTGCCGTCCAACATGTCTGAAATGGGGGTGCGGGTCTGCCACACACTCGAAGAAGGCATTCGCGGTGCCGACGTTGTCATCACCCTGCGTTTGCAAAACGAACGCATGTCGGGCGCCTTGCTGCCCAGCAGCCAGGAATATTTCAAGAGCTTTGGCCTGACGCCCGAAAAACTGCAGTTGGCCAAGCCAGACGCGATCGTCATGCACCCCGGGCCGATCAACCGCGGGGTCGAAATTGACTCGGCGGTGGTGGACGGCCCGCAAAGCGTTATCTTGCCGCAGGTCACTTACGGTATCGCTGTGCGCATGGCGGTCATGAGCATTGTTGCCGGGAATGAAGCATGAAACTACTCATCAAAAATGGCCGCGTGATCAACCCGGCGACAGGCTTTGACGAACGCGTTGATGTGGCGATTGCGGCTGGCCGTATCGTCAGCATGGGCGCTGTGGCGGCTGACTTCGCGCCTAACAAAACGATTGATGCGACGGGCTGCGTGGTGGCGCCGGGTCTGGTCGATTTGTCGGTGCGCTTGCGCGAGCCCGGCCACGAACACGAAGGCATGCTGGCCAGTGAATTGGCCGCTGCCGTTGCCGGTGGTGTGACCAGTTTGGTTTGCCCGCCCGACACCGACCCGGTGCTCGACGAGCCCGGTTTGGTCGAGATGCTGAAGTTCCGCGCTGAGAAATTGCACCAGTCACGGGTCTTTCCGTTGGGTGCTTTGACGCGCGGCTTGCGCGGCATTGCCCTGACCGAAATGGCGCAATTGACTGAGGCCGGCTGCGTCGGTTTCAGCCAGGCGGAAGTGCCCTTGGAGGACACGCAAGTGCTGATGCGTGCGCTGCAGTACGCGGCTAGTTTTGACTACACGGTGTGGCTGCGTCCGCAAGACATGCACTTAGGCAAAGGCGTGATGGCCAGTGGCCCCCTAGCCACGCGGCTGGGCCTGAGCGGTGTGCCCGTAGCGGCAGAAACCATCGCGTTGCACACGATTTTTGAGCTGATGCGATCGACCGGCGCGCGGGTGCATGTGTGCCGCATCAGCAGCGCTGCGGGTGTGGCCTTGGTGGCCCAGGCGAAGGCCGACGGTTTGCGGGTCAGTTGTGATGTGAGTATTAACAGCTTGCACCTGACGGACACCGACATGGGTTACTTCGACAGTCGTATGCGACTCGACCCGCCACTGCGCCAACAACGCGACCGCGATGCACTGCGACTGGGCTTGCTTGACGGCACGCTGGACGCGCTGGTGTCCGACCACACGCCGGTCGACGAGGACGCTAAAACCTTGCCTTTTGCTGAAGCTGAGCCGGGCGCCACCGGTCTTGAATTGTTGCTGGGGCTGGCCTGTAAATGGGGTGATGACAGCGGCGCCGGCTTGGTGCGTGCCTTGGCGGTGCTCACCAGCGAACCCGCCCGTGTGCTCGGGTCTGCTTTGGGTCCACTGCTAGCCAGTGCCGGTCAACTGGTCCAAGGTGGCGTCGCCGATGTGTGCATTTTCAATCCGGCTTCCAGCTGGGTTGTCGAGCCCAACGCTTTGCGCAGTCAAGGCAAGCACACGCCGTTTTCAGGTTACGAATTGCCTGTGCGCGTCTGCTGGACGCTGGTCGGCGGTCAAGTCGCTTACGAGGCTCCGTCGGCATGAGAGTGGTGCGGCTCGGCTATCGGTTGTCGCGGGCCTTTTTACACACCTTGTCCGGGTTCTGGTCGATCCGCTCGCGCTTTCATTTGCTGTCGGCCGAAGAGCAGGGCCAACATGTCAACATCTGGGCCCGCAAGATGTTGGCCATCAGCGGTATTGAGCTGGTACTCAAGGGTGAACCGCTGGCCACCGGACCGGTATTGTTGGTGGCCAATCACATCTCGTGGCTCGATATTCTGGTGATGCATTCCGCAGGGTATTGTCGGTTTATCTCCAAGTCTGAAGTCAAGCGTTGGCCGCTGGTGGGCACCTTGGCGACCGGCGCTGGGACGCTGTTCATTGAGCGCGAATCGCGGCGTGACGCGCACCGCGTGCTGCATCACATGGTGGCGCATTTGCATGACGGGCAGGTGTTGGCGGTGTTCCCTGAAGGCACGACCAGCGACGGCGTGAGTTTGCTACCTTTCCATGCCAATTTGATTCAAGCCGCCATCACCGCCAACGTGCCGGTGCAGGCCTTGGCCTTGCGCTTTATAGACAGGCGCACGGGTCTGGTGAGCCAAGCGCCGCGCTTTGTGGGCAATGACACGCTGCTGGCTTCGATGTGGCGCACGCTGACGGCGCGCGAGCTGATGGCCGAAGTGACGGTGGGTGCGCCTGAATTGGCGCGTGGCCGTGATCGGCGCGCTTGGGCGGGGGACTTGCAGCGCGAAGTTCAGCGCTTAAGAGATACCGACTGAATAGACTCAGCCCGGCACCCGTGGAAAGGTCACCACGTGATCGACCTGCGCACGAATGCCGATCCATTCGCCCAACGCATGGTCATGGTGCGACGGCACATGCGCCATCACCGACTCGCCGCTTTTCAGCTTCAAGGTGTACAGAAATTCTGAACCCCGAAAAGCCTTGCGCAAGATCTGCGCTTTGACCGGTGCTGCATCGTCATGGACGATGTCGTCTGCGCGCAGCAACACATCGCAAATACCGTCCGGGTAAGCGCCCGGCAGAGGACACTCTTGTGAATCGTTATTGAGGTCGCCTAGCGCCGTGTGCACCACCACGTTGCCTTGCATTTGTTGCTCAAGTTGCGCATGTGCAAAGACGCCGTGGCCAATGAATTCCGCAACGAAGCGGGTGGCCGGCCGGTGGTACAGCTCGTAAGCGTCGTCCCATTGCTGCAACTGGCCCTCGTGCATGACGCCGATGCGGTCGCCGATGGCAAAGGCTTCAAGTTGGTCATGCGTGACAAACAGCGCAGTCGCACCCGCAGCCTTCAAAATGCCGCGCACTTCATGCGCCAAGCGTTCGCGCAAGTCGACGTCTAGGTTCGAAAACGGTTCGTCCAGCAACAGCAGTCGCGGCCGCGGTGCCAAGGCCCGGGCCAGTGCCACGCGTTGTTGTTGGCCGCCAGACAACTGGTGCGGGTGCAAGCTTTCAGCGTGGCTCAAACCCACCAGTGCTAGCACTTCTTGCACGCGCAAACGGCGCTCGGCGGGTTTCAGGTGGTGCAGGCCGAAGCCGACGTTGTTCGCCACATCAAGGTGCGGAAACAGTGCGTAATCTTGGAACACCATGCCAATGCGGCGCGACTCAGCCGGCAGATGAACCTGGGGACTGCTGACGACTTCGCCATCTAGCCGAATGCTGCCAGCAGATGCTTTTTCGAGCCCGGCCACAGCGCGCAGCAGCGTGGTTTTGCCGCAGCCGGAAGGGCCGATGAGCACGCCAATTTCGCCAGCCGCCAAAGTGAAGGACGCGTTGTCGACCGCTCGCTGCGTCCGACCGGCGTAGTGAACGCACAACTGAGAGACATTCAAAAACATGGTTTTCATTGTAGATGATTACAATTCTCATTCTCACTAACTAGGCATTTCATCGACACAAGCCAGTGCCGTCTTTTTTTGGAACCCATGCTCCGTCGTCTTATCCCTTCCACGCTGTTGCTGTTATTGGTGTTGGTGCTGACCTTGCCGGTGTTGGCGATCATCTTGTCGTGGACGCAGTTGGACCGCCACTCTTGGGACATCTTGCGGGAAATGGGCCGCACCGTGCTGCCGGACTACGTGAGTACCACCGTGTTGCTGTGTCTGTGTGTGGCGCTGGGTGTGGGCGTTTTGGGCATGGGGACGGCGGCCACCGTGACGCTGTTTGATTTTCCCGGGCGCCGCACCTTCGAATGGGCGCTGTTGCTGCCGCTGGCCATGCCGGCGTACGTGGTGGCTTATGCCTACACCGACTTTTTGCAATACGCCGGGCCATTGCAAAGCTGGCTGAGAGAGTCATTTGATTTGCAAGGGCGCTTGTTGCCGGAAGTGCGCAGCTTGGGCGGTGCCGTGGTCGTTTTCACGGTCGCCCTTTACCCGTATGTTTACTTGTTGGCGCGTACCGCATTGACCGAGCGCGCGGTGCATTTGATGGAAGCGGCGCGCCTGCTGGGTGCCCCTCTGTCCCGGCGTATCCGGGAAGTCGCCTTGCCGCTGGCCCGACCTGCCGTGGCGGCCGGTATTGCACTGGCGCTGATGGAAACGCTGGCCGATTTTGGCGTCTCCAGTTACTTCGGGATTCAAACGTTCACAGCGGGCATTTACAAAGCTTGGCTCAGCATGGACAACCGCATGGCGGCCGCTCAGTTGGCCACGGTTCTGCTGCTGTTCGTCGCGGTGTTGTTGAAGATTGAGCAAAGTGCGCAAAAGCGCATGCGCTTTGCGGGCGGGCGTGGCGACCGCGCCGGGGCTGCCGACGCCTTGCCAACGCGGCTGTATGGCTCGCGCGCTGCCCTGGCTTGGTTGGTCTGCGCGCTGCCGATTGCACTCGGCTTTGTGTTGCCGGTGCTGTTCATGCTGCGGCCGCTGCAGGCCGGCTGGGATGATTTGTCGTGGCTGTCTTTTGCGCAGTGGTCTTTCAACAGCGTTTGGTTGGCCAGCCTGACCACCGTGCTGGCCACCGGTATCGCGCTGACGCTGGCCTTTGCGCTGCGGCATCGACCCCACGGACTGAATCGCGCGGCGGTGCAACTCGTCAGCTTGGGCTATGCCGTGCCGGGCGCAGTGATCGTGGTCGGCTTGCTACTGCCGGTGGGTTGGCTGCAGTCGGTCGCGCCGCAAACCAGCATTGGCTATTGGGTCACGGCGACGGCGCTGGGCATTGTCTGGGCTTACCTCGTGCGCTTTTGCGCGGTGGCCTTGCAGTCAGTGCAAAGCGGTTATTCGCGCATTCCCAGCAGCTTGGACGACAGCGCACGCATGCTGGGCACCACCGGTATGGGCTTGCTCAGCCGCGTGCATTGGCCGCTGCTCAAGCGCTCGGTGGCCGTTGCCGGCTTGCTGGTGTTTGTCGATGTCATGAAAGAGCTGCCCGCCACCCTGGTGCTGCGGCCTTTCAACAGCGACACGCTGGCCGTGGTGACCTACCAGTTGGCGCGTGACGAGCGTTTGACAGAAGCCGCATTGCCAGCGCTCGCGTTGGTGCTGGTGGGCTTGCTGCCGGTCGCACTGCTTAGCCGGACTTTGCGTTCGCGCTGAAGCATCGCTTGTGAAGCTGGAAAACTGAATTTCACTGCTCCCTCTTTGAGGCGCAAAAAGAATAAGTTATCGTCCGATGGATAGATAACAAGATGGGGACGTTTCCATGCAGGCCAAAGGCGGTTTGTGCAGTCGCTCCGCCACCACCTCCCAATGATCCAGTGACGCTGCGCATCAATGTTTTTCAGGGGTCTAGCAACACGCCCATTTACATGGCAGTTGAGCGCGGCGCATTCGCCCGACGCGGCATCACCCCCATGCTCCAGTTCACGCCCAATTCAGACCAGCAGCGCGAGGGCTTGGGCCTGGGGCGTTTTGAGATTGCCGTGGCAGCTGTCGACAACGCGGTGGCCATGATCGAAGTCGCCAAGAAAGACGTGGTCATCGTGGCGGGCGGTGACGGCGGTATGAACGAGTTGATGGTGCGTCCGGAATTCAAGCAGCTATCCGATCTTCGGGGCAAGAATTTCATCGTCGACGCGACCAACACAGCTTATGCCTTGATCGGTCGGAAAATCTTCAAAAATGCCGGCTTTGTGGAAGGTCAGGACTACACAATCAAGCCCTTGGGCGGCACCGCGATCCGAACCAAATCGATGGAAACCCCAGAGGGCCATTCCGCCATGCTCAATCCCCCTTGGAGCTTTGTCGCGAAGGACCGTGGCGCCAAGAGCTTGGGGAGCACCATGGACATGTTTGGGCTTTATCAGTCCAGTGGCGTCTTCGTGATGCGCCCTTGGGCCGAAGCCAATGCAGGCACCTTGCAGCGCTTTTTATCGGCCTACATTGAAGGCTGCCGCGCCACGCAAGACCCGGCCAACCGCGAGCAGGTGCTGCAAACGCTGCAAAAAAACCTGAAGCTCGAACGCCGCGTTGCCGAGCAGACCTACCAGGCGCTGACCACTCCGGGTCATGGACTGTTCAAAGATTGCGCCATCGAGATGACCGGCATGCGCAACATGCTGTCTTTGCGTGCAGAAATCGAAGGGCAGTGGGGCGGTGTGGCCCCTTCGCCCGAAAAATTCTTGGATCTGCGTTATTACGAACGCGCATTGCCGTACGTTAGCCGTTGACGCAAACGGACTTTGTTGACTTAAGATCCCTGCTGAATGACAGCATATCCTGATATTTTTCTCAGACTTGGCTTGGCCTTGCTAGCGGGCATCATCCTCGGGCTGAACCGCTGGATACACCATAAATCGGCCGGTATCCGCACCCATTCTTTGGTCGCGTTGGGTGCTGCGCTGGTGATGTTGTTGATCGGCAGTTTTCCAGGCACGGACGTTCAAGCTGCCAGCCACGTCCTCCAGGGCTTGATCACCGGCATTGGCTTCTTGGGCGCTGGCGTGATCATTCATCAGGCGAATTCTCAAAATATCCACGGCCTGACAACCGCCGCTAGCATCTGGGCCTGCGCCATCTTGGGCGCTACTTTCGGGGCAGGGTTCTACGTACTGGGCGTGTGCGCCCTAGCGGCCATGTTGTTGATCTTGATTGTGGGCGGGCCGCTAGAGCGATTGACCAAAAAATTTTTAGGAATTCAACGGGAATCTGAGGTTACTGAAGAGCCCAAAGATAAAACGGGATGATCAGTCCTGTTTTATCAATCGTGATCGCGGGCGTTGTTGCTTGCTTGGTGCTTGATCTTTGGCAGCAGTTACTCATGCGAGTGTTCGGCATACCCGCTGCCAACTTCGCTGTTGTCGGGCGCTGGTTCTTACGCATCTGGCGTTTCAAAACCATGTATCAGCCGACGATTGATTCGAAACCGCCAGAACCCAATGAACTCCTTGTCGGCTGGTGGTTACATTACGCGGTGAGCGTGGGTTATGCGGCTGTTTTTTACACGCTGATGAATGCCGTGCCCGTGTTCAAACCGACGTTGCTTGCTGGCTTGGTTTTTGGTGCCCTCAGCGTGGCAGTGCCATGGTTTTACTTCATGCCTTGCATGGGCAAAGGTGTGATGGCCCGTTGTACTGCCACTCCCATTAAAGCCTGTGGCGTTGCGTTGGCCAACCATAGTGTTTATGGCGCGGCTATAGCGATGTCAATGGGTCAGATGGTTTGACGTCGGAGATCGGCTGCTAGGTCCAAAGTGCTTTTTGGGTATGCACACATGAAAAACGCGCCCGAAGGCGCGTTTTGGACTTCCCACGGAGTGGCAGACAAATCCTAACCTCAAACTGAGGCACGTTCAAATGCTTCAGGGCTGACGCCGCCCAAGTGACAGTGGGAAGTCAAAGGCAAGTATGGGGCAATAAGCCGACGCTCTCGAATGACCGGTAACAGGAAGAGAAACAGAAACAGGTGGCCAATATCGCAGACAACGCCCGCGAGCGCCTGCTAATGCGTCAGTTCAGATCAGCAGGTCTTCTGGTCCTCCTTGATCGTTCACAACACTTCCCCTGTTTTTTTATCAGCTGCATAGATTAATCACATCTTCAGGGACTTTGATCGATTTAATTCGCGAAGGATCATCCGGATGCTTTGTCACGAATGTCCGAGTCTCAGTACTTTCGCACAGGATTTCTCCGCTGCGTTTGATGACATGCTTGTGTATAAAAACCTTGTCCTTCCATGCCTCAACAGTTGTGTGGATTTCAAGAGTTTCGCCGTATGTTGCAGGGCGAAAAAATCGGGTGTTGATTTCTAACAGCGGATGCCCAATGATTCCACGCGTTTTTTCAAGAACCCGAAATGGAGGAAGGCCGCATTTCACAAAAAAATTATGTGAAGATGCATCCATCCATTTCAAAAAATTGGGGAAGAAGACGATGCCTGCAGGGTCGCAATCGCCAAACATAACATCAACCTCGTAAACAATTAATCTCGACATCTACTAGACTCGATTTCTATTTTTTGTACCACCGAGATATGTGAGCATAACTGCGGGGTTATCAGTAAGTTCATCAGCGGGCCCCTCCAATACAACGTGCCCAGTCTCCAAGACATATCCGTAACTGCTCACTTGCAGAGCGGCTCTTGCATTTTGTTCAACCAACAAAATAGAGACGCCTGTATTTTTTAAATCAGTGATGATTCGAAAAACCTCTTTTACGATCAGTGGGGCCAGTCCTAGGCTTGGTTCATCAAGTAGCAGCACCTTAGGTTGCCCCATCAAGGCACGACCTAACACCAGCATGGCGCGCTCTCCACCAGATAGCGTGCCAGCCATTTGGGAACGACGCTCTTTCAGCCGAGGAAAGCGCTGGTAAACGTCTTCTAAAGACATGCGCATGTCATGGAAACCTTGTCTGTAAATCGTGTAGGCACCCATAATCAAGTTGTCTTCGACGCTCATGGTTGAAAAGAGCTCACGTTTTTCAGGAACAAGACGCAGACCTTTCTCAACGCGACTCTCTACATCAAGGCCAGATAAGGATTGGCCTAAGCAAGCAACTTCACCCTCAGAAGGAAGAAGTCCCATGATTGCGCTCAGCAAAGTGGTCTTGCCGGCACCATTTGGACCAATCACTGAAGTGATATTCCCAGCTGCCAAGCGCAGGCTGACACCCTGAACAGCCTTGACGTTTCTATAGGAAATGTCTAAATTCGTGACTTCGAGAACATATTTCAAATTTGATATGTTGCTGCTCATGACTCTGTGCTCCCGAGATAGGCCTCAAGAACCACTTGGTTATTCTGTATTGCCTCGGGAAGTCCTTCTGCAATTTTTTCGCCGAACTCCATGACTACGATGCGGTCAACTAGGTCCATCACAAAATCCATATCATGCTCAACCAGCAACACGCCCAACCCCTCCTTGCGGAGTTGATCGAGCAACTTAGCCAGCTCCTCCTTTTCCTTCAAACGTAATCCAGCCGCAGGTTCATCTAGCAGTAAAAGTGCAGGATCAGAGCAAAGTGCACGAGCAATTTCAAGAATTCGCTGATCACCCAACGAAAGACTTCCTGCCGATATATATGCATGTTTCTCAAGGCCAACTCTCTTGAGCATTCGCAAAGATTCACTGATGATTTGACTTTCTTGATCGCGTTCCAGATGAAACATTGACTTGATGTAACCCGCCTCACAGCGCAAATAGGCACCAATGGCAACGTTCTCCAGCACTGTTAGATGTGGCAACAATTGAACATGCTGAAATGTACGACTCATGCCGAGTGCAGCAACTTGGTATGACTCCAGATTAGTGATGTCTTGACCTAAAAAAGTGACTTTCCCAGAACTGGCTGGGTTAACACCAGAAAGGAGATTGAATGTTGTGCTCTTGCCAGCACCGTTTGGTCCAATCAACCCGAGGATTTCACCAGCCTTGACCTGAAAACTCACATCATTAACAGCCTGCAAACCGCCAAATCGTTTGCTGACGTGTTCCAATACGAGCAATGACTCACCGTTAAAGTGGGTCACATTTCTGCGCTCCAGTGGTGCCTCTTTCGTCACATTTAATTCAGTAAATTTTGGCGCTTCTTTTACGTTGAGTATTTTTATCAACTGAGGCCACAAGCCATCAGGAGCACGGTGGAGCATGAATATTATTAATATGGCGAGAATAATTGTCTCGTAGTTTCCACTTTGCCCAAAAAGTAAAGGTAAAAATTCAACCAACCACTCACGTAGAGCAATGATGATCCCTGTACCGAGAATAGCGCCGGGTAAGAAACCAGCACCACCGAGTACCGTCATGAAAAGGTAATCAATACTGTAATTTAATCCGAAGGGTGTTGGGTTTACGAATCGCTGAAAGTGAACATACATCCAGCCTGATACTGCCGCGAGCACTGACGACAATACAAAGACTTTTAGCTTCACCATGGGCACGTTGACCCCCATAGCCGATGCCATGGTTCGCCCGCCCTTGAGGCAACGGATTGCGCGTCCTTCGCGTGAATTCAGCAAGTTACTCGCAAGCCACATGGCAGCGCCTACAAATATCCAAACAAAATATGTAAAATTCCTTCCGGATCCAATGGTAATACCAAAAAAATCAATACTTGGAACAGCTCGAATGCCGCTGTGACCACCAAGGAATTGAAGATTTCCGGCCAAGTAGTACAAACTCAGCCCCCAAGCGATGGTACTTAATGGTAAATAATGGCCTGCTAATTTTAAAGTCAGTGATCCTAAAGCTAAGGCGATTAAAACTGCAACTGCAACACCTACGAAGAGCGTCAACCACGGAGACCACTGACTGACAGTACTCAGATAAGCACTGGTATATGCACCTACGCCCACAAACGCTGCTTGGCCAAAGGACGTCATTCCACCAATACCAGTTAGAAGCACTAAGCCGATACTAACTAGCCCAAAAAGGCCGGCATAATTAATGATGGTAATTAATGATTCAGGAAATACCCATGGAGCAATTGCAATGAAAACCGAAAAAATAATGTAAATGTAGGTAGTGCGAATCATTCGTCGTCCTCCTCAGAATGATGTGAGCGCAAAGATCTCCAGAGCAAGACTGGCAAGATCAATGTAAAAACAAATACTTCTTTAAAAGCACTTGCCCAGAAAGATGAGAACGACTCTATCAAGCCGACTAATAACGCCCCAACAGCAGCAAGTGGATAGCTAAACAAACCACCTACGATCGCTGCGACAAAGCCTTTAAGACCAATTAAAAATCCAGTATCATAAAAAATCGTTGTAATTGGGGCGATCAAAAGTCCCGAGAGCCCACCGATCATTGCTGATAGCAAGAATGCTTGTGACCCGGCTTCATTTGATCGAATGCCCATCAGTTGAGCACCAACCCTATTTATAGCGGTAGCTTGAAGCGCTTTTCCACGTACCGTATATTTGAAAAAAAGATAAAGCGCAGCAATTGCAATTATGGTAGCTGATAAGACCCAAATAGATTGCCCAGTAATTTGCAATGGCCCGACATTAAATCTGGCATCACTATAAGGTGTAGTCCTCGAACCTTCAGCCCCAAAAATAATCAAGCCAAAACCCGTAAGGGCTAAATGTACTGCCACGGAAATAATCAATAAGACAAGTACAGAAGCACCTGCAACAGGACGGAATGCAACCCTGTAAAGCAGTGGACCCATGCAAGTTACTAAAGCTAGTGTCAATCCAACTTGTAGGTAAATAGGTAATTTTATTGGTATAAGAAAATAAGTTATAGCCACCAGTAATAGTGGTATGCCTAGATATTTTGTAAGTCCTTTAGGAATCCCGCCAAAATTTTTTTCTTGAACCAATGAAATTATCTCCATCAAAGAAGCTACCCCAGAAATAATAAGCAATAGCCAAATAATTCCTGGTGTTTTCCCCGCTTGCATCGCGGCCATTGTCAAAGCCGCATAGGCTACATAGTCTCCTTGGGGCACAAAAATTACACGGGTAATGGAGAAGACCAAAACTATACCCATGGCCAATAGCGCGTACACTGCGCCTGTAATGACCCCATCTTGCGTAAGCAACGCTGCTATTGTGAGATCCATATTTTCCTAAATCAATTAAAAATCGGGGCGAATCTGCCCCGATTTATTTAATATCCTTCAATTACTTGACAAGTTTCCAATCAGCATTTTCGATAACAACGAGCACACGAGCACGGGAATCGACGCCAGCGTGGTCGGTGGCACTCATGTTGTAAACAGCATGGGTACCATTAACGTTCTTAGTACGCTCCAGGGCATCACGCAGTGCCTGCCGAAACTCAGGGGTGCCTGTCTTGGCTTTTTTCGCAGCTTCAGCGACGGCGCTATTGGCCAATAGGTATGCATCGTAGGAATATGCGGCGAATGCATTGCGGCTACCTGCACCGAAGGCAGCTTCATAGACCTTAGTGAATTCCAATGACTGTTTCTTCGTCGGATTGCTATCAGGCAGCTGTTCGGCCACCATCACCGGACCTGTAGGCGCAAAACCACCCTCAATACTCTTGCCGCCAACACGCAGAAAATCTTTGTTAATGACGCCATGGTTGTGGTAAACCTTGCCCTTATAGCCACGCTCAGTAAGCGTCACATGTGGAAGTGCTCCGGGAGTGCCCGATCCTCCTACTACAACAGCGTCAGGGCTGGTTGAAAGTATCTTTAGGGTTTGACCCGCGACAGAGGTGTCATTTCGGCCGTAACGCTCTTCAGCAACTATCTTGATGCCAGCAGCGTCCGCATGTGACTTCAACCCATTGAGGACTAAATCTCCCCAAGCATCAGAAAAGCCTATGTAGGCGACAGTCTTAACGTTGTTGGCCTTCATGTGATCTGCTACTGCTCCCATCATGATGGGGGCTGGCTGGGGAATCGTGAAGACCCAAGGATTCTTCGATGCAGCAGGCCCAACAGGCGATAGAGCGATTTGTGGGGTCTTCAGTTCAGCAGCTATGTCAGTAATTGATGTCGCAGCAGGAACACTGCTTGATCCAATGATCAGATCAACTTTGTCCTCGCTAATTAATTTACGCGCATGCTTCACCGCATTGGTCGGGTCAGTACCATCATCCATGATGATGTACTGGACAGTCTGGCCTCCCAGCGTTTTGGGAAGAACCGTGAAAGTATTTTTATAAGGTATACCCAGAGAAGCACCTGGACCGGTAGCACCCGTAATGACACCAACTTTGACTTGAGCATGCGCACTCAAGCTAAGAACGGATGTCAGTGCAAGTGCGAGAAGGGATTTATGTTTCATGTTGTCTCCTAGTTAAAATTAAATTTTTCTGCTGTCACAGACCTATTTGCCGAGCAACAATCATTCGCATGATGTCGCCTGTGCCTCCACCGACCATGGGGAAATATGAGTCTCTCAAGAATCGTTGAACGGGAAATTCATTCATTAATCCCCACCCCCCATAGTTCAGCATTGCCATATGGCAAACCTCGTTGCAGTTTTCAGCTGCAATTATCTTGGCCAATGCGGCTTCACGCGTGATGTCCTTGGATTGATCCGCCAAATTAGCTGCGTGATAGGTATAGAGGCGTGCCGCTTCAAGCTTTGCAAGCATCTCAACCTGCCTGAACTGAACAGCCTGAAACTTGCCAACTGGCTGACCGAACTGCTTCCGATCTTGGATGTACTGCAAGGAAGCGTCATAGGCGGCACGACCAACACCAATCGCTAGAGCAGCTGTAAAAATTCGGTCAACCGTCAATGCTTGGTATGCATTCAAGAAAGAACTACCGCTACCATTGTTCAAACGCCGGTTATCCGGAACAAAGACATTTTCAAAAATCAACTCGGCTGTATCTGAGCAATGCACGGAAAATTTGTCTAGCTTTCGACCGACAGAAAACCCAGGAGATGTCTTGTCTACTAAGAACAGCTCCAGCCCTTTGGCCTTGAGCGCAGGATCTGTTGTTGCCACTACGGTTAAGAAATCAGCAACGGTTCCATTGGTCGTAAAAACTTTGGTCCCATTTAGTAACCACCCTCCCTCAGTCTTCTGCGCTTTTGTTTTAAGTGATGCAGCATCGGATCCAGCGTTAGGCTCAGTGATAGCAAATGCACCGATTTTTTCCCCTTTAAGGGCGGGCAAAAAAAAGTTCGTTTTAACTTCTTCGTCGCCCCAAGCGTGCAAGGTATGCGTTGAAGTGGAGCCCTGCATGCACACGCCTGCTGCGAAGCCGACAGAGGCCCTGGCCAATTCTTCGCAAAGAATTGTGAAGCAGGTATAGGGTTTCTTCAGACCACTGCCACCCGCCTCTTCGGAGTACATCGTCCCAAGATAGCCGAGCTCACCAATTTCACGAAAAAGTTCAATTGAGAACTCGCCCGAATTGTCAAGTTCTTCTGCGCGAGGCTTTAAGCGCTCATCGACCCATCGTGACAAATGATGACGATATTCTCTGGTCTCTTCAGTTTCATAAATCATTTTGTAAAAGCTCCTTCGATGCTATATTTACTTCGAAGATCTTTCCGAAGCACTTTTCCAACAGCGCTCTTCGGAAGCTGCTCAACGATGTAAATTTCTTTCGGGCACTTGTAAGCAGCCATTTTTCCCTTCAGACGCTTCTGAATTTGTTCACTGGTAATGCTCTTTCCTTGTTTGAGAACAACAGCAGCAACGACGGTCTCTACCCATTTGGGATCCGGTATGCCAAAGACAGCGGCCTCTTGAATATCCGGATCTTCGTAAAGAATCCCTTCGACTTCAGTGGGGAAAACATTTTCACCGCCTGTAACGATCATGTCGTTGCGTCGGTCAACGATGTATAAGAATCCCTCACCATCGAAGTAACCCATATCGCCAGTTTTTAACCAGCCACCGTGGATCGCTATTCGTGTTTTTGCATCGTCATGCCAGTAGCAGCTCATAAGCCCGGGACTTTTAACTTCAATTTCACCAACAGTGAAAAGTGAAACGGTACGCTCATCGTCGTCAACGATGCGCACATTCCGATCCTGCATCGGACGCCCACAGGAGCCTAGTAGGTGCTCACCCATGGAAGTTTTTGCACGGAGATGTGACTCTGGGTCTAAGACAGTCACAACGCCGCCCTCGGTTGAGCCGTAGGCCTGAGCGAAACCACAACTGGAAAAAATTTCCATGGTTTCTTTCAACAAGGCAACAGGCATGGATGAAGCCGCGTAGAAGATCAAACGAACATGACTCAAATCCACAACTCGAGCCTGAGGTTGCTTAATCAAAGCCGCAATCATGGTGGGTACAAGATGCACATTACTGATCTTGTATTTGACCAAGGCACTCAACACGACTTCTGGATTGAAGTCATTGAGAATAAGTGTTGTACATCCAGATGCAATACTAGGGAAGCAGTGATACCACATTCCGCCAACATGAAACAAAGGCATCACAACCATGGTGCAGTCATCGGGCACGATCTTGAGCATTTCATCGGCAGCCACTCGGCCATTGCACAAAGTGCTTCTGTGAGTAATGGAGACACCCTTTGGTAATCCAGTCGTTCCACTTGTGTAAATGATGCAAAGTGGGTCCTTACCGGTTACCACAGCATCTACATCGCGAGGTGACCCGCAGCTTAGAAGTCGCTCATAGTTCTGCCAGTCAGCCTTCTCTTTTCCGATGGTGATCCAGTGCTCGACCCCCTTGGCCTTTGATATTAGGTCATCGCCGGTTGCCGAAAAATAGTCTTCTACCAGCACAGCAACTGACTCACTGTGATCTATCAAGCGAACTAATTCGTCGGGCTGCAATCGCCAATTTAAAGGAACAACAACGATTCCCGCTTTTGACAACCCATATGTTTCAATGTATTCGGGACTGTTGCGAGACAAGATCGCAACGCGATCACCTTGCTTGACACCCATAGCTATCAGTCGATTAGTGATTCGATTGATGTTTTCATTCAATTGAAAAAATGTGCGCTCTTTCCCTTTGATGGTTTTGATTGCGACCTTGTGCGGCTGCTCATGAGCCCAATGGCGAAATACGTCACCAACTGCAGAAAGAGCAGCAGGGAGAGTCATGCCTTTGTCACCTTTCCCTGCTTGCGCACGAGAAAGTCAGCCAGTCGACGCTTTGCTTCGTCGTCATCCTGGGCAATTCCGACCATCAACATTTCGGTGAACAGGCCGCCTGCTGGATCTTGTTCAACGATCCTCGGAATAGCTTGAATCACAGCAAAGTTTGCCAGTGGTGCGTTCTTCGTAATTTTTTCGGCCAATGTAATAGCCTTATCAAACCCCTCGCCTTCTTCAGCAAGGTAATGCGTCAACCTCATCCGATGATGCGCTTCTTGCGCATCTAGAACGCGACCTGTCAGCATCATTTCAATGACTGCAGAAGCCCCGATTATTCGCGGCAATCTCACTGACCCACCAGATCCGAGAAAAATTCCTCGCGTGCCTTCCGGAAGTGCGTAATAGGCGGATGGTTCTGCGACACGCACATGAGTGGCTGAAGCCAACTCTAATCCACCACCAATCACAGCACCATTGAGTACCGAGATGACTGGAACGCTGCAAAACTGAATGCTATCGTTCAGACGCTGACCAATTTTTGATGTGTGAAAACTCTGTGTGATGTTTGTTTCTTGCAGTTCATTCAAATCCAGCCCTGCACAAAAGTTGCTCCCCGATCCCTTCATGACTACAGCTTGCACATCAGAATGAATGGTGTCGAAGAAAAACTGTAATCCTAAGACCAAGCCTTCACTCAATGCGTTCCGCTTCTCAGGCCTGTTGAGTGTTAGAACGGCGATAGTGCCGCGCATCTCTAATGCCAAACACTCAGGCATGCTGTTAATCCAATCTTTCATGCTTATTTTCCCATCTTATTCTTTGGGTTCAGTTTTCTGAGATAGCGCTTGCAGCTTTAGAACATTTACAAGTTGCTCATCCCGCCATTTGACCCAATCTTGTACATCTTGTTGGTTGGCGACATCTGAGCTAATCTGGCCCAGTAGCTCAATGAGCTTTTCATCCAATTTAGGAACTACTCGTGGCGTCCACCAAGATTCAATTGCTTGACCTGCGTGATTCAGGATGCCTTTCATGCCACCCTGACCGCCTGCAAGATGCAGTGTGAGCAGACTTCCCATAAGCATCCAGCGAGGTGCCAAGCCATAGCGAACTGCACGATCAATATCGCTTGCTGAGGCAACCCCCTCCATTAGGCACGCCACCGCTTCCTTAACCAGTGCGAATTGCAGTCTGTTTGTCAAGTGCCCGCTGCTTTCAAGCTTTACATGCACCGGTTCTTTTTGCATGTAACGTGCGAATTCCATTGCCCAATCAATGACTTCAGGTGCAGTCTGCATCCCTCCGACAACTTCAACTAACGGAATTAAATGTGACGGATTAAATGGGTGAACCACTACAAATCTGTTTGGATTGCGACATTCTTTCTGTAGCTCAGTGGGAGGGATACCGCCGGTACTGGAAATGATTAAAGTGTCGTCGGCAATTCCGGATTCAATTTCCTTTAGCACCTCTCTCTTCACTTCTAAGTCTTCGTAGACGTTCTCCTGAACAAGATCTGCCCTGTAGACAGCATCTTTGATCGTGCTTGCAAACGAGAGCAGAGTGAGGTCTGGTTCTGCAAGAGCAGTAACTCCTAACTCATGCAAAGCGGGCCATGCAGATTTAACAAACGCTTTCGTTTTTTGCTCAGAATCTGGATGCTTGTCATAGGCATAAACTCTGATGCCTTTAGCAAGGAATAGAGTGGCCCAACTCGCCCCGACCGATCCGGTGCCTATGACTGCTATAGATTGAATTTTTTTTGGCTCAATGCAATTTGCTCTGCTCATCGTGTCGCCTTACTTGCGCAGTGGACGCATGCCCATGATCTGGCGAGCTTCTTCAGGAGTGGCAGGCTCATACCCCATTTCGCGAACAATGCGCACAAGACGCTCCACCAATTGGAGGTTTGTTGCCAGTACTCCCTGCTCGTAATAAAGGTTGTCCTCAAGACCCACGCGAACATGTCCCCCTAGCAGTAAAGAGTTCACCGCTGCAGGCAATTGTGCGGAGCCGATAGCGCTGACATTGAAAACGCTTTTCTTGGGAAGATGCTCAACCATCGTCTGAAGAATTTTTGGGGTGTATGGCAAAGCGCCTTGGAACGCATTTATTCCAAGAACTATGTTGATGAAGTAGGGCTCATCGTCATAGCCTTCAGCAATGACCTTACTGACATCTTGAACAATGTCTGAAAGACCAAATACTTCCCATTCTGGCTTGATGCCTCGGGCTTTCATCATCTGTGCCAGGGTGCGAATCCTAGTTGGTGTAGTGGCAACTAAGATCTCTTTACCACCGAAGCTTGCGACTACAGTCTGTGCGTCCAAGGTGCACATTTCCACTCCTTCTCCCTCCATCCCTTTGAGACGCTCATCCCAGCGAATCTCCCAATACTCGGAGTTACCAACTGGATGGACCATGTCACCGTTGATGCCGCCGCCCGTGGAGTTGTTAAGAATGATGTCGCACTTGTTGCGAATCAGATTGTTGATTTCGCTGTACACCGCAGGGTTGCATGTAGCTTCATCGTCAACTCGGCGAGCATGCACGGCTACAACCGATGCACCTGCGTTGAAACACCGGTATGTGTCTTCTGCAATTTCTTTGGGCTGGGTGGGGAGGTTTGGATTCTGCGATTTGTTCGCCATTCCACCCGTCGGCGCTACTGTAATAATTACCTTCGGCTTAGTCATGGATCTTTCCTTTTCGTTGCGAAATATGTTGCTGAATGAATGCTACAGAGCAGGTTGTTATCTGAATAATGGCGATCTTGAATATGGGCTATTCATATTTTGGATAACGAAAAGTTCGTCGGATTGTCAAAAAAGTACCGAACGATGAACTCGGCTACGCATGCAGGTTTATGTTCAGACTCGATCTCGACGGTGACTTCCACAACGAGTTGAACCCCCTCTTCAGGCAGTGGCTCTGCAATCTTTAGGACGGTGTGGCCTCTTACGCGTTTCCCAACCAATAATGGAGCGGGATATCGAACTCGGTTGCAACCGTAGTTCACTCCGGTCCGAGCACTCGTGCGGACAGTTTCATGAAATAAGCCACCCCCAGCAAGACTCAGCGTATAAAGTCCATGAGCGACACAGTCGCCAAACGGACCTTGTTTTGCTCTGACAGGATCGGTATGCAACCACTGCTGGTCTCCGGTGAGTGAGCCAAACGCATCGATCGATTGCTGATCGACCGAATGCCAGCCGCTCACGCCCAAGGTCTGACCAACCTTACTCACAGCATCGGCTGCGTTCAAAATCTGATTTACGCTATTCATTCGCTTACCCTCGGTAACACTCACTATTGTTGAAAAGCTTCAGGATGGAGCTGTTCATACGCTTTCGCAAGTTGGGGGTCACGCTGCTTAATATCAGCGTGGCTCACGCGGCCAGTTCGAGTCATGTAGCTGTAGGCAAATTCCACTGGTGTTAATTCCCTCACCAGTTTGTTCATTTCCTCGTACCAGTGAATGCTGACGTTCGCAGCATCCCAGATCTTCTTCATTGGAGGGACGCGCAGCTCTTGAAAATACTGCAAGGCAGCCTTGATGTCGTTCTTGTGATTCTTCAAAGCCTTGAACAAAGCGACAGAGTCTTCCATCGCCAATCGCGTGCCTGATCCGATGGAGAAATGAGCGGTTCTCAATGCGTCACCAAGTAAGACGACGTTATCAAAACTCCAGCGCTCATTCCAAATTACAGGGAACTGCCTCCAGTGGGAGTTATTGGCAATGATCGAATGACCTGCTAAGTCCTTGGCAAAAACATCTTCACAGTATTTGATCGTGTCTTCAGGAGACATCTGATCAAATCCAACACGTCGCCATGTCTCATCATCAACCTCTACCAAAAAGGTACTGCGGTCTTCTTGATAGCGGTAGTGATGAGCGCAGAAGACACCCACTTCAGTTTCCCGGAATGTCAGAGTCAGGCTGTTGAATGCTTTGGTCGTTCCGTACCAAATGAAATGGTTCGGACGCCAGTCCACTGTCGTGCCAAATTTATCTTGGTTTTCTTCACGCACCCACGAAAACGCCCCGTTTGCACCGACAAGCAAATCAGCTTGGCCAAGCTGGTCAAGCGAAGTGATTTCGGCTTCGAAGTGAATCTTGATGCCAAGCCTCTCAACGTACTCGTACAACAGGGTCAGAAGTTCAAGCCTGCCGATTGAAGAAAACCCGTTACCTGCGACTGGGATTCGCGTGTCGTTGTGCACAACTGTGATCTCAGGCCACGTCTCCAAATGAGGAGTCAAGTATTCATAGAGTGATTGGTCATCAGCCTTCAGGAATTCCAAGGCGCGATCAGAAAAGACGACCCCAAATCCCCATGTCGCATTGCGTGGATTGCGCTCAAAGATTTCAATGTCATGGCTGGGGTCATCCCGCTTCATCAAGGCCGCCAAATACAAGCCGGCAGGTCCAGCACCAAGAATTCTTACTTTCATGCCTAGTTCCTCAAGAAATTTCAGAATTACGTGAAGTTTTGTCACGAATTTTGAGAATCTTATCGATAACAAAGCTACTCGAATAATGCTGTACAGCTATACTTGTTATTCATTTTTAGTTGAACGTCATGGACTCCAAATCAATTGAATTTTTTTTGCGTGTTGTCGAGTTCGGCAGCATCAATAAGGCCGCAGGTGATCTCAATATCTCCCAGCCCTCACTCTCGCGGATCATCAGCTCCTTGGAGCATGAGATCGGTGCCGTGTTGTTCACGCGCAGTCAGGGTGGGGTGCGATTGACCGATGCCGGCCGCCTTCTGTCCGAAAGAGCTCGCCCTCTACTAGCGCAGTTTGCTTTGCTAAAAGAACAACTGGGTGAAACATCAGGGCAAGTGGCGTTGGGTATTCCACCCTCTTGGCAAGAAGTGATCACGTCTGAATTGATCAAGCGAATCATGACCGGTTCGCCCAACGTTACTTTAAGAATTCACGAAGGAGTCAGTCATGTACTCAGAGAAAACATGATTGCCGGATTGCTAGACCTATGCATTGTTCCATTTTCCAGCTCTCCACTTAGCGGCTACACCCAGACGAATCTGATTCGAGAGCCACTGTTACTTGTTGGCCATAAATCGGAGCGACTTGACTCGACCATCCCCGTAGATCTTCAGAAACTGAACGGCATTAAGCTCGTTTTGCCGAGCAAACCCAATGCCATCCGACAACTTATTGAGCACTCGCTACAGCGCCAATCATTAAAATTTAAGCTGGCGATGCAAGTCGACACCTTGGGTCTTTGCATGAACGTAGCCAGTCAGAATTTGGCATTCACTGTTGTGCCAGCCTGCGCGGTCATCAACATAAAAGATGACCACGAGATAAGCTGGTCACCGATTAAAAGTTTGTACTTGACGTGGGCATTATTTGAAAACGAAGCGCGTTTTCATTCTCCTGCTGTCAAGGAGTGTAGGCGAGCGCTTGTCGAGACCTTACAGAACTGCCTTAGTTCAGGCAGATGGATCGGCGCAGAGAAAACTAATCGCAATTCTAATTAGCACTCAGCTTAAAGGATGTAGTAAACAAACATCATTGAGGCCACGCAATAAGCCCATACTAAAATTTTTCCGCAGGAAGTCATTTCGGTGTGATTTCCATCCTTTTGAGCCATGATGATTTTGAATGCGGTGTCAGCGGTATCCATTTATTCCTTTGCTTGTGAGATGCAGATTCTCGAATGTTCAAAAGCTAGTATGCGATTGAAATTTTGAAAATTCATGTACGCCATAAAATACATGACATAACCTTGACCTGCCCCCACTCCCCGTACCAATCTAAATTCCAGAAGTCCGAGGTTTGCAAGATTAACTGATTCCTGCATCGGTCTTGCTCCCTTGCTTTGCATCGCCAGTTAACTGGCGATGCAAAGCGGCGAAGGTTGCTGGCGGCACACGCCCACAGCTGCTGTGCGGCCTGATCTCGTTGTAGTCGGTTCTCCATGTGGCAATACTCTTGCGGGCTTGCTCCAGCGATTCGAACCAGTTCTCATCAAGGCTTCATCGCGAAAGGTGCCGTTGAAGCTCTCAATGTACGCGTTCTGGGTCGGGCTGCCTGGCTCAATCAGGATGTGTTTGATGCTGTGCTTTTGCGCCCACGTCATAAACGCCCTGCAAGTGAATTCCGGTCCGTTGTCGGTTCTAACTTCCTTTGGGTAGCCCCGAAACGTGGCGGCACGGTCCAGCAAGCGCGTGACGTAATCACCACCAATGCCGAAGTCTGCCGTGATGTCCACACACTCATGGATGAAGTCGAACCCAGTCAACCTCGCAAAGACTACATCTTAGGAATGGTTGGAGCCTACTAAAACCCAGGAAATTCATACCTAGGGAAATCACCTAACAGTACAGTATTGACTGGTTTAAGTTGTAGTGTTTAAATTCTTCTACTGACTTCATTGCTGAAGTCTCATCAACATAAAAGTGTCTGCCAGGGACATCAAACATAGAGGTAAAGCTACATGGGTTTCTTCATTGGTACAGACGTTGGTGGCACATTCACCGACCTTTGGGTGGCAGAACGAGACGGTCGAGCAAGGGTCTTCAAGTCGCCGACAACAGCAGACGTCATGGGCGGGGTCATAAACGCGGTGCAACTGGCCGCAGAGCATTTCAAGTTGGACTTCAAAACCTTCTGCTCGGGAATTGAACGCTTCGGCCATGGGACAACTGTTGGACTGAATGCACTCCTTACCGGCAACGGGGCCCCAACTCTGGTCATCACTACAGCTGGTTTTGGAGACACTCTCGAAATCGGACGTATGCGTCGTCAGACCGCGGGACTATCTGAGCTCGAGGTATGCGATTGGATGCTGCATGAGCGATATGCACCTCTGGTTCCTAGAGAGCGCGTGATGGAGGTCGTTGAGCGCATAGATGCGAATGGCCGAGTACTCCAGAAGCTCAATGAAGAAGCATTTCGCACAGACCTAGAAAAATGGCGTCGGCGAAATGTAGAAGCGGTGGCTATCTGTACTCTGTGGGCAACCACTAATCCCGTTCATGAATTGAGCCTTGAGCGTATTGTTCGAGAAACTCTCACGGGGGCTTTCGTCACGCTTTCGCATCAAATCTCTCCGGTCGTGGGGGAGTACGCCCGCATGGGAACTACAGTCGCAAATGCAATGCTTGGTCCAATCGCTGGCCGTTACCTCGCGCTCCTCGAGTCGACGCTGCGAGACGCAGGCATGCGTGTTCCCATACTAATGATGACAAGTGCGGGAGGCGTTCTCCCCACGCGCTTGCTCAACGACCGGCCTGCCGTTGCAATCTTCTCGGGTCCGGCCGCAGGTGTCATGGGGTCCATCGCTGTTGGAAAGCAACGTGGTGAACGCAACATCCTGAGCGTTGACATTGGTGGCACGAGCTTTGACGTTGGAGTCATTGTCAATGGACAACCCATGATGCGTTCGTCAATTGACCTTGCTGGCGCAGACATCAGCGTCCCCTCAATCGATGTGGCATCGATTGGCGCCGGAGGGGGTAGTCTCGCTTCAGTCAACTTTGGCGATTTGAGCGTTGGACCGCAAAGCGCCGGCGCAAACCCGGGCCCAGCATGCTATGGGCGAGGTGGCCTCAAGCCAACATCCACTGACGCCGATCTGGTTCTTGGTGTGCTGGACGCCGACTATTTCATCGGCGGCCGAATGAAGCTCGATGTCACTCGTGCAAAACAAGCAATCGAGGAGCATATTGCCTCACCGCTTGGAATCACTGTGCCGGCAGCCGCATGGGGCATTCGTGAAGTACTCGACAACAAGATGGCCGATTTGCTTCGACGCGTCACTATTGAACGCGGCCACGACCCTAGAGACTTCGTGCTGTATGCGAATGGTGGTGCTGGCCCTTCCCATGCTTGGGTGCTCGCTCGTGAACTTGGCCTTGACAGATTTGTCATTCCCGCAGCCGCGACTGCGCAGTCTGCGTTTGGCACGGCCAACAGCGACCTTGGATTGACGGTCACAAGGCCATATTACCTACGACTGAGCGGAAGGGTGGAGCCGACAGCTGAAGAACTGAATACGTTGCTGGAAACCATCAATGCGGCAATTTACGATGCAAACACGGCATTGGCTCTGGCGGATGCAGTCGAGCTGCACTGTGAAGTGTCTCTTGCCCTGCGATACCGCGGCCAGGCGCACAACCTCGACGTTGTATGGGGCGAATCCAATAGCACTGTTGTGACTGATGCGAAGTCCGCATTTTCTAAAACGATTGCACGCTTCGAGAGCGCATACGAAACAGTGTTCGGCAAGGGAGCTGGTTCAGCAGATGCGGGTTTTGAGCTGCTCTCCGTTCGCGTCATCGGAAAAGGACAGCTACCCATACCCGACATGGTCGGGGAAGGAGAGCTGATGCAGGAAATCGGCAAACGCGATGTCGTCTTTGATGACCCCGCAAAGCCCGTCGCAACAACCATATACCGAACGACTTTGCCGCGTCCGGGCCAATCCGTCAGTGGCCCCTGCATCATCGAATACCCAGGCCAAAGTGTGGTGGTTCCACCCGGCGCGTGGGCAGCCGCTGATGCACAGGGGCATCTTGAAGTCCGTTTGACCGCTTAAGGAAACTATGAATACCAAATCCAAAAATTCGCTCGCTCAAGTTTCCGAGAGCCCGAACCTGAACCCAATCACATATGAGGTAATTCGGAATCGCCTGATTGCCATGACGGAAGATATGCGTGTTGCCCTGCAAAGCGCGTCGGGTTCTCCAACAGTGACCGAAGCGTCAGACTTTTTCACGGGAATTTACCTACCTAACGGTTCCTTCGCATCGATGGGGTTTCAGGTTACCTACCAGGCCCCTGTCGTCGGTACGCTTATTCGTCACATTGCCTCAAGGCCGCACTTCACCTTGAAAGATGGGGACATGTTCTTGGGCAATGACCCTTATGTTGGGGCACTCCATCAAAATGACGTTCAACTTACAGGCCCTATCTTCGTTGATGGTGAACTGATTGCCTGGGCCGGCGTTGAAGCTCATGAAACCGACGTCGGCGGAATGGACTTTGCAAGCTGGTCTCCTAAGGCGCGGTCGGTTTACCAAGAGGGCATGCGTATTCCCTGTGTGAAGCTGGTGGACGGCGGTGAGATGCGTGAAGACGTACTGGACATGGTACTCACGGCTTCACGCCTACCTGCTCAACTAGGGTTGGACATTCGCGCGTTTGTTGCAACCATCAATGTTGCTCGCGACCGAACCACCGCACTGGTACGACGCTATGGAGCCGCCACCATCAAGGAAGTGATGCTGCGCATGATTTCAGCATCTGAGACGCGACTTCGCGCACGACTCAAATCACTTCCTGATGGAGAGTTTCACGCATCAGACTTCCTTGAGCACGATGGCCACGAGAACAAACTTTACAAGGTGGATGTCAAGCTAATCAAGAAAGCTGACCACTTGTTGTTTGACCTGTCGGACTCGTCACCCCAAGCACCTGGGTTCATCAATTGCACCCGCGCCGGTCTCATGGGTGGAGTTACTGGCGGTTTGTTCCCGACCTTGGCCTATGACATCCCTTGGAACCAAGGACTTTTGAATTGCTGCGAAGTAGTGGCCCCGGATGGGCTCGTTTGCACCGCCACATTCCCCGCACCTGTTGGTTCCGCAACAGTCGAAACAATCTGGGTTGTATCGAATGCTGTAAATGCTGTCCTCAACAAGCTCCTCGCATGTTCACCTGAATATTCGCCTCGAACACAGGCAGTTAGTTCTGGAACTATGGCGACATTCAACCTTGGGGGTCGAAATCAGTTTGGCGAGGTGTTCGGACTTCACCTGATGGACCCGCTTGCGGGCGGCTCCGGTGCATTTGCCAGCAAGGATGGTGTTTGCGCAGGTGGTCCCAACAATGCGCCCGTGCCTTCCATTGCTGACGTTGAGCGCAACGAGCAGGTCGCGCCACTGTTCTATCTCTACCGCCGCATGGCAAAAGATACAGGTGGCCCTGGACGGTATCGCGGTGGGCGTGCAGTGGAACTAGCCCTGACGCTTGGAGGCATTCAAAGTGCAGATGCTCTCATCATGACTCATGGGGCCGAAGTACCTAACTCAACGGGGCTCTCTGGTGGATGGCCAGGGTCGACCGTGCGACAGAGGTTTGGTGTAGGTGCTGTGGAGAAGGGAGTTACACAATCCAGTGGACGATGGGAAGAGCTAGGTCCAAAACCCGGTCATCGGTTAATGACCGATACGGACGTTTTCGAAGTCCGTTGGCAAGGAGGTGGCGGCTTTGGTGATCCACTGCAGCGTGACGCAGAACTTGTCGCTAAGGATGTCCGCAACAGAGTAGTTTCGCAAGAGGCAGCCAAACTGGTCTACGGCGCAATCATCTCCATTGACGGAAAGGCAGATATCGCGCAAACAGAGGTGTGCCGAGACAAGGCCCGTAACGAACGCATCGGTGCGAAAAATGGCAGAACCGAAGCGCCAAAGCAACAGGGGGAGGTTGTTGGCAACATAAGCGACAACCTGTCATTGCGTACTAGCCCTCAAGGAATTCAGGTGGTTTCAAGCGCTGGTGCCATCTTGGCCACGGGCTCCACGCGCTGGCGGGAGGGTGCGATTGCGTGCCTTTACGAGAGGTTGCCTGATGAGTGGAACATCACCCTGCACGAGAGTCTGGCGATAACCGGATGGTATTGCCCTATCAATGGCGACTTGCTTGCGGTCGATGTTCACGAACGGGGCCTCACACCATTAGACGACATAGTTCTTGAGCTTAAGGGCTTGGACTACCCCGCAATTTAATCAATCGCCAGCCTGAACTCTTTAATCATGTCACTTCGTCACGCCATCCTCGGTTTTCTTAGTACGACACCAGCATCTGGCTATACGCTCGGCCGCAGGTTCTCAGATGGCGCTGGTTCCATGTGGGAAGCGCTGCCGAGCCAGATTTACCCGGAGCTAAAGAAGCTCGTCAACCTTGGTTGGATTGAAGGCGAGACAGATGAAAGCGACCAACTCAAGAGACGTGTTTATCGGGTTACGACAACTGGTCGAGCCGCTCTTCAAACGTGGGTTGAAAGCAGCGATGCAGAGCATCCGCCTGAGCGAGATGCCGAACTCGTTCGGTTTTTGTTCTTGGATCGTTCAGATTTCGATGTCATTCGTCACCATGCAATTCGACATCGAGACCATTATGAGGAAAGGCTCGAGACTTGGTGTTCTGAGCGAGATGCGATTGCAGAGCGCACTCATGACCGAAGTCGAGACCGCCTAGAAAAAGAACCTGCGGAGAATCATGGCTTCATCACGGGCATGAAATGGTTCGCCTTCCATGGCCTCGTCCGTCGCGCTGAGATGGAAATCTCGTGGGCCAATGAAGTACTGGTCTGGCTAGAGGATCTCAAAGGAGACAGGCTTAACAGCCCACTTCCTATTGCTGCTCAGGCCACTACGAAAGCGGCCCGTCGCCCTACTACGGCAGTTACCAAACAAAGAAACCCAAAATCGTCTGTTCGGCGATAACTTGACCGCTCTCACTTTCCTGAATCCGTTTGAAAATTTCTAGAAACCACCTAAAAGGAGACAATATGAACTCGTTCAAATTACGCATCAAGGCAACAACTGCAGTACTGGCATTTGGCGCTCTCTTGCTCAGTAACACAACAGTGCATGCTGACGTAAAAGTTGGCTTTTCCGGAGTCATGTCTGGTCCTGTTGGCATTCTTGGCCAAGAGCAATACGACGGCTTCATGCTTGGAGTCGAATTGCTAAAAGGCAAGCTCGGCGGCCAAACTGTGACTGTGCTTAAAGAGGATGACCAAGTTCGCCCAGAACTGGGTAACCAAATTATTCGAAAGTACATCGAAAAGGACAAAGTAGACGTCCTAGTCGGGCTCGGGTTCACAAATGTTTTGATGGCCTCGCTACCGTTGATTGTTGAGTCGGGTACTCCGGCCCTTGCCACTAACGCCGGGCCGTCCACACTGGCAGGAGCAGGCTGCAAGGCCAACGTTTTCACCCTTGCTTGGCAAAGCGACGGCGCATCCGAAGGTATGGGAAGCTATTTGACAAAGCAAGGAGTGAAGCGCGTTCTACTGTTAGCACCGAACTACCAAGCGGGACGTGACATGCTCAATGGGTTTAAGCGCTTCTACAAGGGTACGGTAGTCGACGAGATTTACAGCCAAATGAACCAGTCCGACTACTCCGCTGAAATTGCCCAAATTCAAGCATCCAACGCGGACGCTGTTTTCTTCTTCTACTCGGGCGGTATGGGCATCAACTTCATAAAGCAGATGAACCAAGCAGGCTTGGCGAAGAAAACACCTATGTTTACCGTTTTTACGGTGGATGCGACCACGCTGCCTGCACTTCGGAATCAGGCAGTAGGCGTTTACTCGAGCGCACTTTGGGATGCCGGGTTGGAGAACCCCGATTCCCGCCGATTCGTTGCAGCGTACGAGCAGAAATACAAACGTACGCCGAGCCTTTACGCAGCTACCGGATTTGATGCAGCAAATATTTTGGACGTAGCAATCCGAAGTGCTGGAAACAAGGCAAACGACAAGCGCTCACTGACCTCCGCCATCAAAGAAGCCGGCAAGTCATTCCGTACCGTGCGAGGGACATTCGCGTTTAACAACAACAACATGCCAATTCAGAACTTCTATGTCTTCCAGGCTGCTGAAAATGGTGACCGTGTAGAGATGAAGCAAATTGCCACTTCGTTGACCGCGCACAAAGATAGCTACGCAAAAGACTGCGCGCTTCGTTAAGAAATCCGTACTTCGTAAGGACTCTCCATGAGCGCGACTTTATTTCTTTCGTTGATGCTGAATGGCCTGCAGTATGGCGTTTTGCTATTCCTCTTGGCAGCAGGACTGACACTTGTCTTCGGCATTATGAGTTTTGTAAACCTAGCTCATGGGGCGCTTTACATGATGGGGGCGTACGTAGGAGCAGTAACCCTCAATCACACTGGCTCGTTCTTAGTTAGTATCTTGTCTGGTGTTGGGGCCTGCATGGCTATCGGTCTTTTTCTTGAGTACACAACAGTATCACGCCTCTATCGTCGATCTCACCTTGACCACGTTTTGGCCACATTCGGATTGGTCATGTTCTTCAATGAATTGACACGAATCATCTGGGGCAACCAGCCGTACTTTGTCTCACTGCCGGACTCATTGAACGGATCGTTTGAACTGTGGGGATTCACATACTCAGTCTATAGGTTGCTCATCATTGGAGTGGGCCTTGCCGTAGCTGCGGCAGCCTACTGGCTGATTCAACGAACGCGACTTGGCACACTTATCCGCGCCGGTTCCGTGAATCCTGGACTTGTTGGCGCGCTGGGAGTAAACATACGAGCTCTGAACGCTTTGCTATTTACCATTGGTGCAGGATTGGCAGGATTGGCTGGAGCAATGGCTGGTCCGATGCTGTCCATTCAATCTGGCATGGGGGATGGGGTACTTGTCACAGTGCTTCTGGTCATCGTCATAGGTGGTATCGGGTCAGTGAGCGGCGCGTTCTACGCTGCACTGATTGTGGGCGTCGTCGACACACTCGGAAAGGTACTATTTCCACTTTTATTACGCGAGTTTTTTGACCGCCAAGTTGCTAACGCAGCGGGACCAGCACTCGCATCTATGGCCGTCTACGTGCTAATGGCAACTGTTCTGGCGTTTCGACCCCAAGGGCTGTTCCGCTTGTACAAAGATTGACTGTCATGCAAAAAACTAAAAAAAATATGGCGTCGAACCCTGTGAGCCCTGCTGCCGGTCAAAAGAAAGCGTTGCAGATAGCGGTTGTGCTCCCCGTGGGGCTTTTTATACTTCTCGCCATATTACCTATCTGGACATCGGCGACCGACCAGCCTTACTATCTGACAGTGGTAGCTCGCATGCTCATTTATGCGATTGCTGCCACCGCGCTCCACCTTGCGTTGGGTTTGGGTGGCTTGGCTAGTCTTGGTCATGCACTCTTTGTTGGCATCGGTGCCTACTGCGTTGCGCTCCCAGCCTTTCATGGACAAAGTAGCGGCTGGGTACACATTGCATGGGCCATCGGAAGCTGTGCTTTAGTCGCAGCTCTTACCGGTGTCATCAGCTTGAGAACTACGGGTCTTGGCTTCCTGATGATTACTCTTGCATTCGCTCAAATGGGATATTTCATCTTCGTTAGCCTGAAGCAATACGGTGGAGATGACGGATTGCCAGTTGCTATTCCAAGCACTTTCTTCGGCTGGAGTTTGAGCTCTGCAAATAGAGTCTATCTAGTCGCTTACGTGTTTCTGGTGTTGCTGACTTGGTGGGCGGCACGATTGCGCAAGGCTCCCTTTGGAATGGTATTGCTGGCTGCCGAACAAAACGCAAGGCGTGTCCAAGCGCTCGGACTACCGGTGAACCGCTATCGCTTATTAGTTTATATATTGTCTGGCGTTCTGTGCGGTATAGCTGGCGTGTTGCTGGCAAATTTGAGCACCTATGCACATCCAGGAACTTTCACGCTTCAGGTGTCAGGTGAACTCATTGTCATGTTGGTCATCGGTGGTATTGGCTACACTTTTGGTCCCTTAATCGGTGCCCTCAGCTTTCTGTTGCTAGAAGAGCTTCTAAAGGGGGTCACTGACCATTGGATGGTGATCCTAGGCCCCATCATTGTTCTGGTGGCGTTGCTCGGTCGTGGTGGTCTGTGTGGTTACATTGAGCGGTGGGACAAACGCCGAAACAATGCGTCTTCAGCATCAAATTCAAGGGGAGACAGATCATGAAAACGGCCTCGGTAGCGAACTCCAGAACTGCGCCAATCCTGCAGGTTCGCAACTTGGTTAAGTCCTACGGTGCTCTTCGGGTGACCAATGACGTATCGCTTTCGGTTGAACACCTAGAGCTTCACGCCATCATCGGTCCGAACGGGGCTGGCAAGACCAGCCTCATAAACCAGATCAGCGGAGAGCTGGCAAGCCAGTCTGGGTCCGTAGCTTTCGATGGTGTGGATGTAACCGCTCTCAATGTCCACGAGCGGGCAAAGCGCGGCTTAATGAGGTCATATCAAATCACTTCCGTTTTTGAGCATTTCTCAGTGATTGAGAACGTGATGCTCGCAGCTCTTGGCTCGAGGAGTCATGCATTCAGTTTCTGGAAGCCACTCATGAAGCGGAACGAGCTCATGCCTCATGCACTTGAGGCCTTAAATTCGACGGGTCTAGATGGGCGTGCAGACTCACCGGTCACGTCTATCAGCTACGGCGAGCGCCGTCAGTTGGAAGTGGCGATGGCCTTGGCCTCGCAACCAAAATTTCTATTGCTGGATGAGCCGATGGCTGGTATGAGCCCTCAGGAATGCACGACCGTAGTAGCTTTACTGAAGCAGCTTAAACAGCGCTACGGGATCTTACTTATCGAACATGACATGGACGCGGTCTTTGCATTAGCGGACCGGATTACTGTCATGGTCGACGGCAAGGTTCTACTCACTGGTGCCCCAGAAGAAGTTCGAAATCACCCTGAGGTACGCAGTGTGTATCTTGGCAATGAAGAAGGCCTGTCAACGCCAGGAGGTATGCATTGACTTCACTACTTAGCGTACGCAATTTGCAGGCTTCATACGGCCCTGCTCAGGTCCTGTTCAATGTGAGCTTCGACGTGGGTGTCGGCGAAGTGGTGACCTTGCTGGGACGCAACGGTATGGGCCGGTCAACCACCATAAAGTGCTTGTTCGGCCTATTGCCGGTGAAGGATGGGGAAATTCAGGTAGAGGGTGTGCGTTGTGAACATTGGCCATCGCATCAAATAGCTCGGATGGGACTAGGCCTTGTTCCAGAAGGACGTCAGGTTTTCCCGAACCTCACCGTAGAGGAGAACCTGACGGCAACTGCGCGCAAAACTGACGCGGCGAGGAGCAGCTTAAAGCAATGGGATTTAGCAAGAATCTATAGGCTCTTCCCAAGGCTTGAACAGCGACGCTCCAACATGGGGAACCAACTCTCCGGAGGAGAGCAACAGATGTTAGCAATTTCTAGGGCTTTGATGACCAATCCCCGATTACTGGTACTTGATGAAGCCACTGAAGGGCTTTCACCGCTGGTTAGGACTGAAATCTGGAACGCACTGACAGCGCTCAAGAAAGAAGGTCTGTCCATGATTGTTGTCGACAAGCACCTAGGAGCTCTGTGTGCAATTGCAGACCGCCACTGCATCTTAGAAAAGGGAAGCCTTGTTTGGCATGGGGATACAGCGGCTTTGAAAGCTAGCCCAGAAACTGTGCATCGTTATCTTGGAGTGTGAAATCGCTATGGATATTTAAATATCCAACTTCACATTTGGAATGTTCACTTCACAATGAACACATAAATATTTGGCTCAAGTTGACGCCGTCTCAAGACAACCGTTATGCAGCGGACTCAACCTATAAGCAGTCAGCTGCGATCATTCGTTCAGATTCGTGGATGACGGTTATCAGGCAATGAAATACGTACTGGCTATGTCTGCTATGCCTCGGTAGCGGTCATTCATGGGTACCACCTTGAATGTCTTTAGTGAGGTGATTACGCACAAAACTAGCGGCTAAAGGTCTGAGCAAAGCCAAAATCTAGAAATTAATTTAAAAATTTGGGGCTGTGTAATTTTTTGACGGGGGGCTGACAGTATTGAGCAATGCTTTTCGGTTGTGTCTACGGATGCATAACCCAGTGCATACCCGCTGAGGGAATCCATTCTACAAAATGGGGGGGGGTGTACGGTGGGGTCTGGCCAAGCTGGTTCTTTGGCACCCACTGGGCAGGCGAAACGCAATGCATCCGCAAGCTAGATCGCAACCGCACATGCAAGGCAAACCTCAGCCCCCCAATCAAACGCTAGACACGTTTCCCCTGAAATCTCAGAAGTCTGTGACGAACAGTGAATAATGCCTCAGACGGGGTGGCCTGCAACATTGGCGGGAGGGTACGGTAGGGCTGTCATATGACGGGGTATGAAGAAAACCCATCTGCAGCATTTAAAGAGCCGCCGCCTCGAAGCCACCGCCCAAAGCCCAACCGAGAAAGAGTGTGGGGAAAACTGTGGGGAAGAATCAACAAAGGCCCCGAAGGGCCTTTGTTTACTTGCCATATTGGCGGAAGCGGTGTCCGTAGAACGTATAGCATCCATGCGGGTTTCAAGGTCAATTTATTTGTTTCCCCCCATGGATACCACCATAGAAAAAAGTGTACCCGTGCATCCAGTCTACACGGGTACATCATTCCCTTTGGGCGCTTTTTTTTAGCGAACGCCAGTGACCAGGGCGAAGGCTTTAGGGTACAGCACAGCCACGTCCAGGCGGGCATGGCAGAGGAAGCCAATTTGACCGTTCATCATGTAGCTTTCCTCCAGCATTTGAATGTTCAGAGTCTCACGCATGGCAAAAATCATTTTGCTGAAGTCGCCTACGTAGATTTCGGAACAATCCTCGCTGGTGCCCACTGTCAGATTCGTAGGGACTTGTGAAGAGCTCAGCAGTCGCACGTCTTTGAGCATCGTTGGCACCATCAGCGGTTGGCCGTTGGAATCAACCAGGGCCCCCAGGTTAACCAACGAACGCGGTGCCATGATGGCGGCGGTTGGCATAGCTGCATCAGCCTGCAAAATGCCTTGCACTGCGCTAAAGATGTTGGCGTAACCTGCCAATACAGCCCCGTTGTCTCCGTTAGTCACTGCATTGAGTCCAACCGTATTGAGCAGGCCGCGCGGCTCGGGTGCCATGCCAATTCCGCGCAAACCAACGCGGTCGGTTTCTTTGGCAAATGCTTGGGCAATAGCCGTCTGCAAAGCGCTTTCAACGTTGGCACCGTCTGCCAGCAGCTCGCGGCTGATCTTGACAACGAATGACAGGCTTCGCGGTGTGACGATGACATCCTTAAATGTCGGTTCACTTTCCGCAATGCTGCCGTTTTCGCTGCGCCACGATGCCACCGGCAGGGCGTCAACCGCTGCAAATGAATAGTCTTTTGCACCGTAGCTCAGAGGCACGATGCCAGCGCCAGCGGACAACAAACTACTTGCCGGCACCAGGGCGGCCAGAATTTCAGGCATGACGACATGGGGGACTGCATAGCCGCCCGCTGTATCGGTGCCCATGCTCAAGGCGCGTGTTGCTTCGGTGGTGGTCTTCATGCGTGCCACGCCGCGCATGAAAGCGCTCAGGGCCATTGGTGCCTCTTCGCTCTTGTAGTGCGAACGGAAATCATCAGCAGTCCGCAAAACGCGCAAGGCGTCAATGCCGCGATTGTTGTCAACGGGTTTGTTGCGCCACACGTCGGCGGTTGGTAATGGGCGTGAAGCCATGGACTCCAGGGCTTCGGCTTGGAACTGCTCCACGGTGAGGCCTCGCCGAATGGCTTTCATCGCCATTTCAGCACCGCCGGGAATTGTGGCGGCGACTAAAGAAATTTCGTTTGCGTGGTTGCGGTTTTCGAGCACAGGGGAAGAGATAAATTTGTCCATGATGTTTTGTCCTTGGCGTTTTGGAAGGGATAGGGTTGGGCGTGACCGGAAAAATCCGGCGGTAGGGTCAGCGGGCACAGATACAGCGGACGCCTCGAAAGGCATGAATCCAAACTTGCGAGCGGCTTTCCCGTTCGCTGTGAACGGCGAGCCTTCATCGGTCAATTGATATCCGATGGAAACGCCGGTCACGATTTGGGCTTGTACGTCTGCCAGGACTTCAGAGGCTCGGGCGGACGTGCCAAACACAGCGAGACCGCGTAGCTTGCCGCCCTCAACTCGGATGGACCGGATAACGCCGATGTTCAGCCGGTTGGCGTCATGGCTTTCGATCAAAGGTAGGTCGCCTCGGCTGAGGTCAACGCGGGAGATGTCTAACACCTCGGTGTAGCCGTCACGGGTGACGGGGTAGTCAGTGGCGAGGACAACGGGCACGCTTCGCGCCTCAAAATCCAATACGCCTAGCTCAGCTTTTCTGTAAAGCATGGGGTTCGCTCCAGTTTTGGCGCGGACATGAAAAAAGCCGCGCCGACGATAAACGCACCTCCTTGTGGGGGGTACACCTGTTCGATCAGCACGGCTCTTTCCGGGAGCTATGTTTTTTAGGTTTGCAGAATAGCCCAACAACCAAGAGGGCGGCATGTTTGACGGCCCGTCTGCTATCCCTAGCTAGGCCGTCAACAAGTTTCTAAAAACTCGATAACGGGGGCTATCGTATCACAGTTTTTCAGAATTACAAGCCTTTTTAATGACGTGTGGAGGCTTTTTGTATTGCATCGCCAGCCAGGGTGAAGGCGTTTTGTTTGGCAATCGCCGTGGTCATTCCGGTTTGACTCAAGCCATTCAAAATAATTGTTTGAATTAGCTCGCCTTCGGCTGCGCTGTGGGCGGGACTGGCGAACCAGGTCAGCAACTCGCCTTGGGCGCATATGCCCAACACCAGGACGTTGGTGGTTGTGGAGTACCAGCGCACGGCTTGTGCGCCTTGCTCGTTGGCTTGCGCTACCAGGGCGTTGAAGTCTTTGAATTCGCCGGGGCTCAAAAGGTTTTCGAGTTTCATTTTTTATCCTAGATTTTGGTTTGTGTGTTGCCAATATTGGCGTGCATTCGATGGCTCATGTTTTCCAGTAGGGCGCGGTGTTCCCGGTCAATAACTTCCTCGCAGTCTCCAGCGTTTACCAGTCCAGCGACATCAGCGGCGATACGCCTAGAGCAGTTCGTCAGGCCGTCACGCATGGCGCGGGCGATTTCAAAAATAGCTGAATCAACTTGTGCCTTATCAAGGTATTTCCCCAATAAATCAGCCTCCCTGATTTCGGCCATGTTGGCCTCCGCAATCTCTCGGCGCGTGCGGGCCATGTTGTGGTCTTCGTCAATTTCGCCGTCAGCCAATTCCGTTTGGTTTGGCTCTTGTTTGCGCGCCGCCACATTGGTATTCGCGTCCCACCACTTTTGAGCGGAATCAACGGAGTCCATGGGACATCCACGCCTTTTGAGTTTGACCATGTTGGCCGACGACATGGGCGGTTGCATGGCGCGGCCTATGGCGTTTTGAGATAGTGATTTGTTCATTGCTTACTACTCACCATTAGAAAAAGTGATTGGCTAACGCATTGACGCGCTGCGAATGACCCGTATGGGCTTTCCCATTTAGAGGACCCGCTAACGGGGGATGCCTCGGACCATATCGGCCAGCCACCCCCACTACCCACAAATAAGACAAATAAGACAAATAAGCCGTTTTCAGTCTTCGGATGACGATCCACCTTATTTGTCTTATTTGTCTTATTTGTGGTGGTGTGGTGTTTGTGTTGTAAGTCATTGATATATATAAATAAAAGGTTAAAAAATAGCTTATTGCAATTAAGTCAAGAAAGACAAAATAGCTGTGGGTTCACTTGAAACCGTGGACTTGGTGGATGCCCAGCGTGGTAATGGGTGAAAGACTTCACAACATGGTTTTGTTCAAGTCTTTCCATGGCTTTATCAAGTTTCAGAGGCTTACGGAAGCGGCTCGGCATCCCCCTCTGAAAATCGCCGCGCTTGTACTCGGTGTGTTTGATGCGTTGTATCCATCGGACTATGGCTGCGGCGTCACTATCAACCGCGTCAGCCTCCAGCAACCCGAACGCGGCTTGTGCATGGGGTATCAGTAGCCGCCCCAGTTGCAGCGCTCGGTCCATGGCTGCGTGGCTGACCTCTTCGGCTTGTAGCCCGGTCTCTGCCAGTTCCAGCAGCGCCGCAATACGCGCCACGGCTCCAGGTAGCTTGCCGGTCCAGTCTGATATGGATTCATAAATTCCGCCATCACCTTGTTCTTGTTCTATCTCGTCGGCGAGGACGTGCCATACCTCAAGCGCCGCCTCTGATAGCGTCAGCACCTTGGGTGCCTCAATCGGACCAGGCACGCCCTCGAGCAATTCAAAGATATGGCGTTGGTATGCGTCGGCCACTGCGTCCGGAATCGGTGTGTGCTTGCGTACGTCGCGTTTGCCAACGTTGCTAGCGGGCATGGCGTAAAGGAAGCGCGCCAGCAAGCCCGAACCACGAAAACGCGACGAGCCCGCCACCTCAGACATGATGTCCGGCTGTATCAACAAACCAAAGGACAGCGCCGGTTTGTCGATATGGGCAGAGCGTCCAGCCCGGTCAACCCGCATGGATGAACCGGCATGGCCTTGAAGAAAGACATCGATGTTCGCAGCGCCGCCGTTGTACATGCCAGCCATGATGAGGAAAATTCCAGACTCATCAGAGTGAACCGCCATCCGCTCGCCATGTTCAACAAGCATGGCCTGCAGCCGTTCCGCTGTGGTGTCACCAGTGAACAGCCTTGGTGATCTGATTTCCTCGGGTATCTCGTTTTCCTCACGCTCAATCTCATCTTGAATGGATTTGCGGTCAGCGGGTTCCTTGGCCTTGGCTGCATCCACCAGCAGGCGTTCAATGCGTTTTCTCGCCACCGCCCGCGCTGCGTTGACTTTGATAATGTCGCCGCGCATACGGTCACTCATCAGTTTTTCCCAGCGCAGCAGCGGCCTCAGCATGGCATTCAATACCGCACTCTTACGTGTCCCACTGGGTGATGCGCTGATCGTCCATAGCGCCAATGGTTCGGTATAGCTGTCGCCATATGGTGCCACCTCATACCGCCTTTGCAACACAGTAGCCAGCACCGCCAAGATAGACATCACCGCTATCGCGGGTGGGGTCTGCGTGCTTTCAGATACGGCTTGCGCCATATCACCCAGCCAGGTCGGGAGCACGTTGGTGGGTATCGGTGGTGTTGGCCTTGTGCCGGGCAATATTGGCTCAAGCCAAACGGTTGGGGGCACTACGGGTAGTGCATTATTTATTTGTCGATTGACCTCTTCGATGCTCGTCATCGTTGCCAGGTCGTTGAAATCGGTCCCGCTCATGACTGCACCTCCGGAAACTTGGGTACAACCAAGTAGCCGCCCACGGCCCGCACCGCTTGCCGCGCATGGGTCACGCCAGGGTTCCCCGGCGTTTGGTAATCGTTGTCGGCGCAAACCGTCATCCGCATACTGGGGAACTTGCCGCGTAGCTCCTTGGCCACGGCCTCCAGGTTTCCGCAATTGAAAGCAACGGCCACCGCTATCCCTGTGGCCTCGTAAAGCGTGCTCGCCGTTGCCAAGCCTTCACACAGCAGCAAGGAATCCAACGGTCTGCCAATGGCGAAATAACAGCCCGTGATTCGTCCGCCGGTTAGAAAACGTTTCGAGCCATCGGCGCTTATGAATTGCAGTGTGTGCAGTTCGCCGCGCACGTCACGCGCCGGGACAACCAACACGTCACGCATTTGGCGAATGCCATACGCGCCGATATGTTTGCGCTGCATGTACGGGTGTGCATTGGTCGCGGGTCGCGCCAGCTTCCAAAGTCTGGCGGCTCGCTCGCGTGCAGCCGCTTGAACGTTGCTCAATTCGACCGCCCGCGCCACTTGTATTTCCGTCATCTGGCGTTGCAACTGAACGCGCTCTTCTGGCGTTGACGGCTTGTCGCTGCGGTTTTCGCGCCAGGTGTGAGACTCACCAGTCTTCCAACTGCCATAGGCACCGGCCATCATCGGGTGACTGTGCAAGACGGCCCAGCCGTTGCGACTACCAGCCTTGTCGCCCTCTATGCGGTAGCGCTGCAACTTGCCGTCTCCGTTCAGGCTCAAGTCATCGGACGGGGTCAGTCCCGCGGATGCAATAGCCTGCATAAATTGGTCGGTGTGGCTCATGCTGCACCTCCCTTTTGCACCATGCGTAAATGCGTCACCTTGGCGTCAGGCTCGGGCTTTGTTGCAGGCGGTTTCATCAGCAGCGACAACACCTCCGCCGTCACCTCGTAGTTTTCGGGGAAGTGGGCAAGGTGGCACAGCATGGCGCCGGTCACGTCCCGCTTATTCGCGGGCGCCTTCGCCAGGTGGTGACTTAAGTTTTCCAGCAGGAGGGAGAGAGGTGACGGCTTAGCCATGGCTCAAGCCCTCCCATTGATAGAGGACTCACTACATGCCTGTTTGAGCATGGTTGCGGCCCGAATAGCGCGGCCTGTGGCGGCTTGTAGCGTCGTCTCGCTGTGGGGTTGTCGGATGAAATAAAGGGCCGTGCTCAGCGCGTTTTCGATCGCTTGTTGACGGGTGATTGTGCTTGCGCGGGTCGTGGGGGTACGGTTGACGTTGGTCATGGCTTCGGCTCCGGAATGAGACTGAAAACCACTCGTTGTTTTTTCAAGAACAACGGGTGGACGGGATGTTGAAAACATGGATTCCGCCATGCGGCCAGCCTTACGGACAAGCCCATCCCGCCCGTAAACCAAAGTAATCGGACGTGAAAAAACCCAGCTTAAGGCGTGGGTAAATGCCCCGGAATCAATAACGGCGTTTTCAAGCACCAGCCCCAGCAGCTCTGGGGTTGAACGCAATGTATCACGGCGCTTCGGTGATGTGTGGAATTTTTTGTAGTGTGGTGCTACATTTGTGTGTGTGTTCTTGAAAGCCGTCTGGGTGGTGTGGTAGCCCCCGGCGGCTTTTCTTTTGGGCGTGTGGTGATTGACGGTCATTTAGCTTTGACCTCTTGCTGACAGGCGATAAAGCTATCCACCTCCGCACAATTCCAAACGGTCGTGCCAGCCGCCAATTTAAATGGCCGCGGAAACTTGTTTTCTCGAACCCAGCGCCAGATGGTCGCTTGGCTGACAGGTAACAGACCGGGCCTGTTTTTGATGCTTGCAAGTTGCGCAAGACGGATTACACGTAAAGACATTCAAATACTCCTTGATGCATCGGAAGTGATGCAGTAGGTGTAGTGAAGCGTTTTTTCAGCTTGTATTTTTTAATCGTGACAGTCGTAACCTTAACGTGACCTTATCGTGACCTTATCGTTGTCATCCGCACGATTGCAGCTTGAATGGCTTTCAAACTAACGGCTTTTAAGTTGCCCTCGTTTGTGTAGCAGTTAAACCCCTGCCCAGGATTTATGACCGCTATTTCGGGTGGTTTGTTGGCCCCAAAAATTGCAACGACATCGCGCGCCGTTGGCCTTGGTAAGCCCTTGTTTTTTGCGTCACTCAGCACGTTGTAAAGCGGCTCCGTGTAGGAGCCATCTCTTAACGGTTTGTACAGTTCCCAGCTTGGAAAATTACTCTCAATCGGCTGCGCTTCGCTTGAATCTCGCTTTAGCGCCTCGTATTCGTCCCTCGCTTCAAGTCTTGCAAACTCTTCTTGTCGGGCGGTTTCGATGGCGTCTTGTTGATTTCTGCGGCGCTGGTGGTCGTGACCCGCTACCGGGTTTGTAATATTTGGAATTTCTTTGGCGCTGAAAAGTTTGTTTTTTCTAGATTCGGCTTCAATGCGTTCATGTAAATCCATGGCTTTTTGTGCCTGTTCTATGAGCGCCCAATTGATGCCCGCATCAGGTGGTAGTTTCTTCACGAATATTCCCAAATATTCCCCGATGAAGGAGCCCCAGCACGCCAGCGGGGACTGGCTTTTTCGGCTGGGTTAATTACTCCCTGCCTAGCTGGGGCAAAAAATGTTTATGAGATTTTGAGATCTGCCGCGCGATCGCCTACGGCTGGTTTTGTGTTGATGAACGCAGCCCAATCTTCCATTAGATGGCGGCGCTTCTCGAAAAGGTCGCCGCGCCGGTAAGCGGCCTCGGTGTCGTTGCCAATCGCGTGTGCCAAGGCCATTTCCCGCACCTCTGACGGGTAAGCGGTGCGCTCAGCAGTCCAATCGGTGAACGTAGAACGAAAACCATGCGGAACAGCCGTCAGCCGCATCCGGCGCATAACCATCGTTAAGGTCATATCGCTCAGCGGTTTGTTACCACCGCGTCCCGGAAAAATTAAGTCGGTACCTTTGAATTTGGGTGACTCGCTCAGCAGTTTGATGGTTGCGTCACTCATTGGGACGCGGTGCGAACGGCCTGACTTCATGCGGCTCCCGGGAATGTTCCAGGTCTTGGCGTTCAAGTCAATCTCTGACCAGGCAGCGCCGCGGGCTTCACCTGAACGGCAAGCATTCAAAACAGCGAACTCCAAACAGCGGGCGCTCATGCCGTTGACGCTTCTCAATCGAAGCATGAAGGCGTGCATTTCGTCAATCGGAACAGCTTCGAAAGATTCGCGTTTATTGACCTTTGACGGCTTTGGCAATACTTGGTCCAGGTGGCCGCGCCAGGTGGCAGGGTTGAAACCCTTGGGCCTGTAGCCTTGGGCTGCAGCCCACGAAAGCACCAACTCGATACGATTGCGAACCCTGACCATCGTTTCATTTTTGGTTGACCACATGGGACGGATGGCGGTTGTGATGTCGCCTGTGTCCACGTCCTTGACGTGCTTATCACCGAATACCGGATAAACAAAGGTCTCTAGGGTGTTGCGCCACTGTTGCTTGTGCTTGGCATTTTTCCAACTTGGCTCATGACTGGTGATGTACGCCAGCGCGCAAGCCTTGAACGTCCAGGTGACGATGTTTTGTCGATCTTTTCGCTTGGCTACTGGGTCAATGCCGTTGCGGATTTCATCGAGCGTTGCTCGCGCTCTTTCCCATGCTGCGGCCAGTGTGACCGCTGGGTAGCTTCCCAGCCCAACATCAGAGCGTTTGATGCCGATGGTGGTACGCAAAATCCATGATTTTGTTCCCGTTGTGCTGACATTTAGGCACAAACCGGGCACTGTGCCCACTCGGTGTAGTCCGGGTTCAGTCAATCGCTTGACTTCCATCGCTCCCATTTCTTTGGCGATCTTTCCCATGGTCCCCCCTCATTTGTTCGAATCCTTCCCCCCATTCCATCCGTCTATCCCCCCATCAAAGTTTGCGCTCTGACAACACGGGATGAAACAGCCTGATTCGAACTATACAGTGAGAATCTGAAATCTATGGGGGGACTGAGACGAAAAAAAAGGCCGTAAAACGGCCTTTTGGCGGAAGCGGTGAGATTCGAACTCACGGAGGACTCACATCCTCGGCAGTTTTCAAGACTGCTGCATTCAACCGCTCTGCCACGCTTCCAAGGCAGCTAGTTTAACCTGAGTTTTGGCCTCGCTCAGTCACGAACGTTGAGTCGCACGATGCCATAAAGCGGTACGCCCCATAACGCTCTGAAACTTGTGCAGGCCAGCGCCATGCTGACGTCATAGGCGTCCATGACGGAATGTTCGGAACGCAGCGCCAGGCGCGGGTGAGGGGCAGTGAAGTCGCGCATGTGTTTAGAGCCCCACTTGAATTCGGCGTGGGTGTGGCAGACCGAGGGGTGCATGGCCGCGCATCCAATGGCCAGCCAGCTGAGCGTGTCGAACAGCATTTCTGAGCCGGCCGGTGCGTTCTGGCCAAACTCCCGCAGCACATGTTCAACCTCATGCGCATCGAGGTACATCAGTACACCTTCGCACATCAACAGCACCGGCACTTCGCTGTGGCGTTCAGGCAAGCCGAGTCGCTGCCACCAACCCGGTTGACTCAAGTCGACCAAGGCGTTGAGGTGTCTTTTGTTGGACGCAGGCAGCAGACGTTTGCGCAGCCGCATGACTTGCGCTACATCGGCATCCAGCCAATGGTTGGTGTGGTTGTCCAGCCATTGGAAATAGTGGGTCAGACCACAGCCTAAATTGGCGCCGATGGCATAGGGATAGCGTTCAAAAAAATCACTTGCTAATTGCCTGAACACCTGGGTGCGTGATAGCACGCCAAAGACACTGGGTTTGTCGCGCAGAAAGGGGCTGACATCAACATCCATTTTGCGTAAGGCAGGTGCGGCATAGGCGTCGCCCGCGGCAAATGTTGGAAACATGGCGTCTCCAAATGCCCGCGCAGCCAAGGGGATGAGCAGGGTGGAGGGGACATCGTCAAGCTTGACGCTTGAACGCTCCCGAAGTGGGGCGAGAACACGTTGATCCATAGGCGAATCATGGCTGAGAATCCGCCTCTGCGGCGTTTATTTAGGCGTTTAGATTGTGAGCGCTTGTTAATGGAGCTCAACTGTTTTTGAGCATGCCCCGGCTCTCAATGAACTCGACAATTTGAGACAGTCCGGTCAAGGTTTTGAGGTTGGTCATGACGAAAGGCTTGAGACCTTTGGCGTTGGTGCGCATGCGTATCGTGTCGGTTTCCATGACGCCCAAGTCAGCGCCAACGTAAGGTGCGAGATCGGTTTTATTGATGACAAAGAGGTCGCTCTTGGTGATGCCGGGGCCACCTTTGCGGGGGATTTTTTCACCGGAGGCGACGTCGATCACGTAGATCGTCAGGTCGCTGAGTTCTGGGCTGAAGGTGGCGGCGAGGTTGTCGCCGCCGGACTCGATGAACACCACATCGGCATTCGGAAAATCTTCCAACATGCGGTCAATCGCTTCGAGGTTGATGGACGCGTCTTCCCGAATAGCGGTGTGCGGGCAACCACCGGTTTCGACACCCATGATGCGTTCCGCGTCGAGCGCACCGCTGACGGTCAACAGGCGCTGGTCTTCTTTGGTGTAGATGTCGTTGGTGATGGCGACCAAGTCGTATTGTGTCTTCATCGCCTTGCACAGCATCTCTAACAAAGTGGTTTTGCCGGAGCCGACAGGACCACCGATGCCGACGCGTAAAGGCGGCAGTTTTTTGGTGCGATTCGGAATGTGGTGCAGGGTCATAGGGGGCTTTCGGTCGCTCGAAAATTTGAAGAAGAAAACTGAAAATTCAGGATCGGAATAACCGCGAATATTGGGTTTCGTGGCGCGCCGACAAAATCGCCAACATGGGTGAGAACGCTTGCCGGTCTTCATCGGGCATGAGCAATGCTGCCTCAACAGCGACGGGGATTTCCCGGCTCAAACGGGCCAGCAGCCGCTGCCCCGCGCTTTGCCCAAGCGGGACAGATTTGAGCGCAGCTTGCATCATGTTTTCTGCCCAGCCAAAGGCGTAGGCCAGCAGACAGTCGCGCAGACTCGCGGCCGTGGGGGAGGCGGCCAGCGCAAAGGCGACCGGGTAGGTCGGCGGCAATGCTGCGCAGACCGCAATGTGCTCTGGGTTGACGCCGTCGTGGTTGCGCAGCCATTCCAGCAGCGACTTGCCCATTTGCTCGGTTTGCAAGCGCATCTCGCTGGTTTCGCGGGTTTGCAAAATCCAGTCGTTGAGGGCGCGCACCCGCACAAAGTCGCCGCTGCGCCAAGCGGCTGTGGCGCCGGCAATCACCGGTAAGTCAGCGCGTGCCAAGCTGAGTTGCAGTTGCGCGCTGAGCCAGTCGGCAGCGCTGGCTTCGGTGTTGATGTTGCCCCACTCGACGGCGGCTTCTAGTCCTTCTGAATATGAAAAACCACCCACAGGCAGGGCTGGCGATGCCAGCCAGATGAGCTGAATCAGGCTGGCTGCTGAGAGGGCTTGGCTGGGCTCACTGGACATGGGGATGGCTGCGGGGCTCAGGTCGTAGGCGGCTTGGGCGGACGCTGCGAGTGAAACTGAATCGGCACGGCGGTAGCCGCAACCGGTGCCGCGTGTTCATGAGAATGTGAATGACCATGATCGTGCTGGCAGTCAGGGCCGTGCACATGCGGCGCGGGTACTGGCGTAGTGGCATGGCTGTGCGCATGGGTGGCTGCGCTGTAGGCGCCGCCTTCTGGCTCAAAAGCTTCATCGACCTCGTTGACGATGAGGTGCATGGCGCGCAGCAGGTCGGCCAGCACGTGGTCGGGTTCGATCTTCAGGTGGTCGGGTTTGAGCTCAATCGGCACATGGCGATTGCCGAGGTGGTAGGCCGCGCGCGTCAGGTCAAACGGCGAGCCGTGGGTGGTGCAGGCGGTGATGCGCAGCACGGCTTGCGGGGCAGCCAGCACCTTGACCATCGAGCCGTCTTCGGCCACCAGCACGTCGCCGCCACGCACGAGCGTCCCGCGTGGCAAAAACACGCCCAGATGCCGGCCGAGTGAATCGGTGGTGTCGAAGCGGCTTTTCTGGCGCACGTCCCAGTCGAGTTCGACGGTGGCGGCGCGTTTGAGCAAGACGGGTGCAAGGCCTTGGCCTTGCGCGATGATTTTGGAGACTTGAAGCATGGGGACTATTAAAACAAAAAGTAGCGCTGCGTCATAGGCAAGCTGCTGGCCGGCTCGCAGGTGAGCAGTTGGCCGTCGGCGCGCACTAGGTAAGTTTGCGGGTCAATCTCCATGCTCGGCAAATAGTTGTTGTGGACCATGTGCTGCTTGCGCACGCTGCGGATGTTTTTCACGGCACTCAAGGTCTTGGCCAAACCGAAGCGTTCTTTGACGCCGGCTGCTTGCGCTGCCTGCGACACAAAGGTCAGCGAACCCTTGGCGACAGCGCCGCCAAAGCTGCCAAACATGGGCCGGTAATGCACCGGCTGCGGCGTTGGGATGGAGGCATTCGGGTCGCCCATGGCGGCCATGGCGATGAAGCCGCCCTTCAAAATGATGGAGGGTTTGATGCCAAAAAAAGCCGGCCGCCAGACCACCAAGTCGGCCCATTTTCCGGGCTCAATAGAGCCGACCTCGTGTGAGATGCCGTGCGCAATGGCCGGGTTGATGGTGTATTTGCTGATGTAGCGTTTGGCGCGGAAGTTGTCGTTGCGCGAATTCTCTTCGGCCTCGCCTTGACCGCTGGCCAGTGGGTTGGCCAGCCAGCCGCGCTGCTGCTTCATCTTGTGCGCGTTCTGCCAAGTGCGGATGATGACTTCACCGACGCGGCCCATGGCTTGGCTGTCGCTGCTCATCATGCTGATGGCGCCGAGGTCATGCAAGATGTCTTCGGCGGCGATGGTTTCTTTGCGGATGCGACTTTCGGCGAATGCCAAGTCCTCTGCAATCGACGGGTCGAGGTGGTGGCAGACCATCAGCATGTCTACGTGCTCGTCCAGCGTGTTGACGGTGTAGGGCATGGTCGGGTTGGTTGACGATGGCAAAAAGTTGGCCTCACCGACCACCCGCATGATGTCCGGCGCATGCCCGCCACCCGCGCCTTCGGTGTGAAAGGCGCAGAGCGCGCGGCCTTTGGTGGCTGCAATCGTGTTCTCGACAAAGCCGGATTCATTCAGCGTGTCGCTGTGGATGGCGACCTGCACGTCGGTGAGCTCTGCGACGTCGAGGCAGTTGCTGATGGCCGCTGGCGTGGTGCCCCAGTCTTCGTGCAGCTTGAGGCCGATGGCGCCGGCGTTGACTTGCTCGTGCAAGGCGGCGGGCAGGCTGGCGTTGCCCTTGCCCAAAAAGCCTAGGTTCATCGGGAAGGCGTCGGCGGCTTGCAGCATGCGCTCGATGTTCCAAGGCCCCGGCGTGCAGGTGGTGGCAAAGGTGCCGGTGGCCGGGCCGGTGCCGCCGCCCAGCATGGTGGTCACGCCGGAGGTCAGGGCTTCTTCAATTTGCTGCGGACAAATGAAGTGAATGTGCGAGTCAATGCCGCCGGCGGTGACGATCATGCCTTCGCAGCTGATGATCTCGGTGCCCGGGCCAATGATGATGTCAACGCCGGGTTGTACGTCCGGATTGCCGGCTTTGCCAATGGCGGCAATGCGACCGTCTTTCAAACCAATATCGGCTTTGACGATGCCCCAGTGGTCCATGATGAGCGCGTTGGTCATGACGGTGTCGACTGCGCCTTGCGCCCGCGTGGCTTGCGACTGCGCCATGCCGTCGCGAATGGTTTTGCCACCGCCAAATTTAACTTCTTCGCCGTAGCCGCCGGCGCGCAGCGTGTAGTCTGCCTCGACTTCAATCAACAGGTCGGTGTCTGCCAAGCGCACGCGGTCGCCGACCGTCGGGCCAAACATTTCAGCGTAAGCGCGTCGTCCAATGGTTGCCATGGGGGTGTCTCGAAAAAATCAAATTGAAAAATGCGTTTACAGCGCGCCTTGCACCAGACCGCGAAAGCCGTAGACCTTGCGCTCGCCGGCGTAGTCGACCAGTTCAACCGTGCGTTGCTGGCCGGGCTCGAAGCGCACCGCCATGCCGGACGCAATGTTCAGCCGCATGCCGCGCGCAGCGTCGCGGTCAAAACCCAGCGCCGCGTTGGTCTCGGCAAAGTGGTAGTGCGAACCGACTTGAATCGGCCGGTCAGCGGTGTTCTGCACCACCATGCTGACGGTGCGGCGGCCGGGGTTGAGCACATGGTCGCCAGCGTCAATCAGGTATTCGCCAGGGATCATGCGCACGCTCATTTGTCGCCCCTGAACAGCCACAGCGCCGCACCAATAGCCAGCGCCAAGGCGACAAAACCCAAAGCGTCGGTGCTGTGCCAATGCGAGCCCGACAGACCGTGGCCGTCATGCGCCAAGACCGTGTTGGAGAGTGCGGCCATGGCGGATGCAGCGGCGGTTTTGATTAGCGTGGCGTTCATGTTTAAACAATCGGTTGGTGGACGGTGACGAGCTTGGTGCCGTCTGGAAAGGTCGCTTCGACTTGGATGTCGGTGATGAGGTCGGCGATGCCGTCCATGACGTCGGCACGGGTCAAGATGGTGCGGCCTTCGCTCATGAGTTCGGCCACGGTTTTGCCGTCGCGTGCGCCTTCCATGACGGCGGCGCTGAGCAGTGCCACGGCTTCTGGGTAGTTGAGTTTGAGTCCACGGGCGCGCCGGCGTTCGGCCAGCAGTCCGGCCGTGAAGATCAGCAGCTTGTCTTTTTCTCTGGGGGTCAGTTCCATGTGTTCTCCGTGGGGGGCCATTTGTTCCGACCGCCAGGCTGAAAGGCAAGATTAATGCCACGCCAAGCTCTGCCGTGGCATAGAAACTGCACAACTGGCAAGCGGCTTGCCGCACAACCTACACGCCATGACCGACCCACTGCCCCTCTCCGCATCGCCGCTTGTCCCGGCAACAGAGCTGCGTCCGCCGCAGGCCCCGGTGCAGCACATCATCAAAGTCCGGCGTGACTACAACAGCTGGGTCGCCAGCGAAACCATGGAAGACTACGCGCTGCGCTTCACGCCGCAGCGCTTTCGCAAGTGGTCTGAATGGCGGGTTGCCAACACGGCTTTCGGGGCCGCCGCGTTTTTGATTCTGGAAGCCGTCGGCGCCACCTTGCTGGTCAAGTACGGCTTCACCAATGCGTTTTGGGCCATTTTGGCAACTGGGCTGATCATCTTCATGGCGGGTCTGCCCATCAGCATTTATGCCGCGCGCTATGGCGTCGACATGGACTTGCTGACGCGTGGCGCGGGGTTTGGCTACATCGGCTCGACGCTGACCTCGCTGATTTACGCGTCCTTCACCTTCATCTTTTTTGCGCTTGAAGCCGCCGTCATGGCCTATGCACTGGAGCTGGCGCTCGGCATTCCGCCGGCTTGGGGTTATCTGATTTGCGCGCTGGTCGTTATTCCGCTGGTGACGCACGGTGTTTCGACCATCAGCCGGCTGCAAATGTGGACGCAACCGATCTGGCTGTTCATGATGGTGCTGCCCTTTGCGTATGTGCTGATGCGCGATCCCGGTGCATTTTCCGGGGTTGCGCACTACGTTGGTGAGGGAAACGCTGCTGGTGGCTTTGATCTGCACTTGTTTGGTGCTGGCCTGACCGTGGGGATTGCGCTCATCACGCAGATGGGTGAGCAGGCCGATTACCTGCGCTTCATGCCGGTGCAAACGCCCGCCACGCGCTGGCGCTGGTGGGCGGGCGTGCTGGCCGGTGGGCCGGGCTGGGTTGTGCTGGGCGTCATCAAAATGCTGTGCGGCGTCTTGCTGGCGTACCTCGCCATCAGCAACATGGTGCCGCCAGACCGTGCGGTCGACCCGAACCAAATGTACTTGGCGGCTTACGAATATGTCTTTCCGGACTACGGCTGGGCGGTGGCGGCGACGGCGTTGTTTGTGGTGATCTCGCAGCTCAAGATCAATGTCACCAACGCTTATGCCGGCTCGCTGGCGTGGTCTAACTTTTTTTCGCGGCTGACGCACAGCCATCCGGGCCGCGTGGTCTGGGTGGTCTTCAACACATTCATCGCCTTCATGTTGATGGAGATGAATGTCTTCAAAGCCTTGGGCGACGTGCTCGGCTTGTATTCCAACATCGCCATCGCCTGGATGATGGCGGTGGTGGCGGACTTGGTGATTAACAAACCGCTCGGCTTGTCGCCCAAAGGCATTGAGTTCAAGCGGGCGCATCTGTATGACGTCAATCCGGTGGGCGTTGGTGCCATGGCCCTGGCGTCGGTGTTGTCGGTTGCTGCGTACTTGGGCGCGTTCAGTCCGCTGGCGCAGGCTTTTTCAGCGGTGATTGCGATGTTGACTGCGCTCATCACCGCGCCGCTGATCGCTTGGGCGACACGCGGTCGCTATTACATCGCCCGGGGTTCTGAGTACACGGAGGGCGCAGCGCCTGCACCGGGTATTTTTCGCGCTCACCGCATGAGCCGCTGCGTGATTTGTGAACGCGAGTACGAAAGCCCCGACATGGCGCATTGCCCGGCTTACCAAGGCGCTATTTGCTCTTTGTGTTGCACGCTTGATGCGCGTTGTGGCGACATGTGCAAGCCACACGCCAGTCTGGCGGCGCAATGGTCGGCCACTTTGCGCTGGCTGTTGCCGCGCCGTATCTGGCCATATCTGGACACCGGATTGGGTCATTTTTTGCTGCTGATGCTGGTCATCGTGCCGCTCTTGGGCGCTGTGTTTGGTTTGCTGTATCACCAGGAACTGCGGCCGCTGGCTGAAGCTGCGGGCGTCTCTGGTGCGGCTTTGCGCTCAGGCTTTGTCAAGGCCTACATGGCGTTGCTACTCATCGCCGGCATGGTGGCGTGGTGGATGGTGCTGGCTCAAAAGAGCCGGCAGGTGGCGCAAGAAGAATCAAATCGGCAAACGCATTTGCTGAGGCAAGAGATTGACTCGCACCGGCAAACCGACGAGGCGCTGCAGCGCGCCAAGCAAGTCGCCGATCAGGCCAACCAAGCCAAGAGCCGCTACATCAGCGCCATCAGCCACGAGCTGCGCACGCCGCTCAACAGCATCTTGGGTTATGCGCAGCTGATGGGCGAGGACCCGTCGATTCCGCCACATCGCCGGCAGGCCGTCAGCGTGATCAAGCGCGGCGGCGAACATCTCTTGTCGCTGATTGAGGGCACGCTGGACATCGCGCGCATCGAAAGTGGCAAGCTCACCTTGAACGTCAAGCCCATGCACTTTGCCGACGGCGTGCAGGAAATGGCGAATCTGTTTGAGCTCGAAGCGCTGGCCAAAGGGCTGCAATTCAAGTTTGAGCCTGAAGGCGTGATGCCGCTGGTGGTGCGCGCAGACGAAAAACGCGTGCGGCAAATCCTCATCAACCTGCTGGGCAACGCCATCAAGTTCACCTCTACCGGCAGCGTCACGCTGCGCGTGCGTTACGCCCGTGAGATGGCTTTGATCGATGTGGAAGACACGGGCCCCGGCTTGTCTGACGCAGAACGCGAGCGCATATTTGAGCCCTTCACGCGTGTTCACAGTGTCAACAGCGCCAGCAGCAGCGGTGGCGCAGCGCCGGGTGCTGGCTTGGGTCTGACCATCGCCAAGATGCTGACCGATCTGATGGGCGGTGAATTGACAGTGACCAGCGCGCCTGGTGTGGGTTCTGTTTTTCGGGTCAGGTTGTTCTTGCCCGACATGCACCAAGCGGCCGCCAGTCCCACCAGCGTGCCGTTGCTGAACCGTCCGCGTCACGGCTATGCCGGCGAACGCCGGCGCATCTTGGTGGTCGACAACGAAGAGGCAGACCGCGATATTTTGGTCAGCCTGCTGCAGCCGCTAGGCTTCGAGATTCGCACCGCTGTCAGCGGCCATGACTGTCTTGATTTGTTGGCCGCCGGTTTGCAACCGCACGCGATTTTGATGGACTTGGCCATGCCTGGGATCGACGGCTGGGAAACCATTCGCCGGCTGCGCGCCTTGGGTGCATCGTCTGCAACTTTGCAACCAGCACAGCCGCAGATTGCGATTGTCTCGGCCAACGCTTTCGACAAGGGGCTGGAGAACGATGTCGGCATTCGCAACGAAGACTTCATCCTCAAACCCGTGCGTCACAGCGAGCTGCTCGACTGGCTTGAACGCCAACTCTCCCTGACCTGGCTGACACAAGCGCCTGCCGCTGATGCCGTGGCGGTGGTCGCGCCAATAGCGGCGCTGGTGTGGCCGGCAGCGGCTGAACTGCAGGCGTTGAGTGAACTTATCAATCTGGGGTTTTTCCGCGGCATCATGAACCAGCTCGACAAGATAGACAAAGCCCAGCCCGAGTGCCATGCTTTTGTAGCCGCCATGCAAGGGCTGGCGCGTCAATTTGAGTTTGAAGCCATGGCCCGGCAAATCGACGCGCAAATCGGAGCGCAAGACGCTTTGCAAAAAACGCTTTCAGGAGCCGCCACATGAGCCCCATGAACTCCCCGCCGCTGGCGCAAACGCTGGACCGTGCCAACAGCGATGTTGTGTTGATCGTCGATGACGTGCCGGACAATCTTTCGGTGTTGCACGACGCGCTGGACGAATCGGGCTACACGGTTCTGGTGGCTACCAGCGGCGAGGCGGCCTTGCAGCGTGCTGCGCAAGCGTTGCCTGACATTATTTTGCTCGACGCCATGATGCCCGGCATGGACGGTTTTGAGGTGGCGCGCAGGCTCAAAGCCTCACCCGCCACCGCGCCGATTCCGATCGTTTTCATGACCGGGCTGACCGAGACCGAATACTTGGTGGCGGCGCTCGACGTCGGCGGGGTGGACTACGTCACCAAGCCGATCAAACCCAAAGAAGTGCTGGCGCGCATGGCGGTGCATTTGCAGGGCGCACGCGAAAAGCGCCAAGCCCGTAACGCCCTGGACGCTTTTGGCTACGCCACCATCACGGTGCGCGTGAGCGACGGCAAACTGATGTGGCAAACACCGCTGGCGCGCGAGCTGTTGCAGCGCTACTACGGCACGGCAGCACCGCAAACCCCAGAAGCGGTGCTGAGCTGGCTGCGCCGACAAGTGGCCTCAGCCGAGCAACTGGCGGCACAACAGACCGAGCCGCCGCATCTGAGCATCGAGCAGGGCGCCAAGCGGCTGACTTGCCGGCTGCACCAGCAGACCGGTGACGACGACTGGCTGATCATCATGCGCGAAGAGTCCGACGAAACCGTCATCCAGGCCATGAGCCTGAGCTTCAAGCTGACGGCGCGCGAAGCTGAGGTGCTGTATTGGGTCGTCAAAGGCAAGATCAACCGCGACATTGGCGACATTCTGGGGACCAGCCCGATGACGGTGAAAAAGCATTTGGAGCGGGTCTTTGCCAAGCTCGGCGTCGAAACGAGAACTGCCGCAGCTGGCATGGCCATGAACCGTATCCGGCAGTTGCACCCGCAGTTTGAAAACTAGCCAAGCATCTTGCAAATGCCGTCCAAACGCCTAAAATGCGCCATCGTGCATAAAACGCTACAATCACAGCTTCGGTATCGCAATAGCTTTATGCGTCTAGCCTTTCCAGATTCAAATCTTGAAGTGGCTTGATCTCATCAGCGCGGCGCTTCTCAGAGCCCGGACTTCTCAGTGTTTTCAGTGCCCATACAGCCCTGAACCTTGCCAGCACTGTTCTATTTTCCTAGCAAAGACTTCCCAAGCGGTGCCTATACCGGCGAAAAACTGGTCGACTCACTATCGGCCTGTCCACGGCCGGACCTCCCTTGGCTTGCTCGCAAGTCGTTTGTTTTCCCTTTTATTTGTGCTCGGCCCACGCTGGGGCACCGTATTTTTTATGAATCATCACCACCTTATTGAGGTTGGTAAGTACCGGGTTTCACCCCTGGCAACCCAACTTGACGACGGCGGCTTTGCTGCCTCAGTCTCTATCCGCTCCGGCAAAGGCAGTGGCACGCATGACCGTGTTTCGCGCTTCACCAGATTGTTCGACAATGCGCCTGCCGCATTGCATTACGCTACCGAGCACGCGCTGGCCTGGATTGGCGAGCGCAATACCCGCGCCCTGGCTTGATGCCAGGACGCCCAGCCGAGATTTTTGTATTTATCTGAAGGAGATGCAACCATGGCAAAAGAAGAACTGATTGAAATGCACGGTCTGGTGGAAGAGGTGCTTCCGGACTCGCGCTTTCGTGTCACGCTGGACAACGGCCACAAGCTGGTGGCTTACACCTCCGGTAAGATGCGCAAGAACCACATCCGCATTTTGGCGGGTGACCAGGTGTCCCTGGAACTCTCCCCTTACGACCTGAGCAAAGGCCGTATCACCTTCCGGCACATCGCCGGTCGTGCGCCTACGGGTTCTGCGCGCCCTCCTGCGCGCTGACAACCCTGAGCCAAAGCTAGCGCGCTTGCGCGCTGCCTCTGGCGACTTTGTTGCTCTCCTTGAATCGGCTGCCTTTGTGCAGCCGTTTTTCGTGGTCTCCTACAGCCAAAGCCGGACGCGCCTACAGACCCGCGTCAAGCACCTGCCTAGATTGACGAACTGACTCCGTTGGGAGTCCAGTTTGTCGACATCTACTAGGAGCTGAAGATGCAGATCATTTCTCAAATCATGACCCGTGGTGTGCGCGCCTTGAAGCCGTCTGACTCTGTGATTCGGGCCGCGCAAGCGATGGAAGAGCTGAACGTCGGTGCCTTGCCCGTGTGCGATGGTGAGCGCCTTGTCGGCATCCTCACTGACCGCGACATTACTGTGCGCGGCGTCGCCCAAGGGCTGGCCGACCAAGACGCCAAAGTGCACGAAATCATGACCCGCGAAGTCAAGTGGTGCACAGCGGATGAATCGGTCGACAACGTGCTGCAAACCATGTCGATTCATCAACTCCGGCGCATGCCCGTGGTCGACCGGCAACATCAATTGGTGGGCATGGTGTCGCTCGGCGATATGGCGACTCAAGTTCATGGTGCGCATGTGGCCGAGACGTTCAGCGAGATTTCCGAAACGCCGGCGGTGCATCGTGCTGGCATGTTGCCGGTCAAGCTCAGGGAGGGTGACGGGTCGGTTGCGGGACGCTCTGGGCGGCGGTCTGTTTGATGCGCTTTGCGATATTTTCGCGCTCAATGTCTTCGTCCTACAAGATCCGTGGCCGCTTACTGACGCGTTTATCTCAGCTTTTTTTTAAACTGAACATGCCTTCCAATTTAAACACTTCAACGATTAATAGGAGTTTTTCATGAGTTCAGAAAATCCAAGTCAAAAAGCGACATCCAAGCGCGGCTTCGCATCGATGGACCCTCAACGGCAAAAAGAAATCGCCAGCCTAGGCGGCAAAGCGGCCCATGCCAGCGGCAAGGCCCATGAGTTCAATACCGCAGAGGCGCGTGAAGCGGGTCGCAAAGGCGGTCGTGCCGGTCGTCGTTCGGCATCTGGTAGCAGCGCGCCAGTCGAATCCTGATTTCGCGCGCCAAGGCGCTCCGAAAGGCCCGCAACACCCTTGAGGTGTTGCGGGCCTTCTTTTTTGTTGGGTGCTGTCTGACGATGCTCACCCTCCAGACCCCGCAAAGTTCTTTCATCATTGGCAAGGCCTGAACGGCCGATTGAAAGGACAGCATCATGGCGACCAGCAGTATTTTGGGGGGTGATTGGGTGCCTAAACGCCCCGCTGGAACAGACGTTGGAAGTCTGGGACCCAGCGACAGCACTGACAGCGGTAGCGATGCGCGCGGCGCGTTTGATGACGATGAGCTCACCAGCGACACCGATGCCGAAGGCACCGGTGAGCGCAGCTCGGCCGATTTGCGTCACGGACTCATTGACGCCGACATCCTGCCAGATCACATTGAGAGCGTGCCATCGCTGGATATCGACATCGAAATTCAGGCGGCTACCATTGATGAGCAGGCCTTGCTGGATGATTTTGATGCCGTCGATATGGGGACCTTGGCAGCAGAAGAGGAGATACCGATGACGCCGGATGATGAGGACTGAGTCTGCTGACCCGTTACCATCGGCCGTATCGCTCACCGCTCAACTTCGATACGCCGCATGAAACAGCCCAACTCCACCAACGTCAGTTCATTTGAAAGTAAATTTTTCGTCTTGCTGTTGGTCGTGGTTTCGCTGGGCTTTTTATGGGTTCTGTCGCCTTTTTATGGCGCAGTCTTTTGGGGTGCGGTGTTTGCCATTGTGTTTTCACCCCTGCACGCTCGATTGTTGAAAACCATGCCGACCCGGCGCACGCTGACAGCAGCATTGGCACTGCTGTGTATTTTGCTGTTGGTCATACTCCCGCTGGGTTTGCTCAGCGCTTTGTTGGTGCAGGAGGCTGGGCTGGTCTTTCAGCGCATGCAGTCGGGTGAGTTGAGTTTCAGCTTGTACTTTCAGCAAATCTACGCAGCCTTGCCGGATTGGGCGACGGCTCTTTTGGGTCGATTTGGTTTGACAGACGTGGCCTTGGTCCAGGACCGCATAGCCACCAGCTTGAAGCAGGGAAGCCAATTTTTTGCCACGCAAGCCTTCAACATTGGTCAGAATACCTTCGATTTTTTGATGGGTTTTTTCATCATGTTGTACTTGCTGTTCTTCTTTTTACGGGACGGCTCTACCTTGGGTCGGCGCATGACGGACACCTTGCCGCTCGAAGGTGACATCAAGCGGGATCTGTCTGGCAAGTTCATCACTGTGATTCGCGCGACCGTGAAGGGCAACATCGTGGTGGCGATGGTGCAGGGCGCTCTTGGCGGTTTTATCTTCTGGATTTTGGGCATTCATGCGCCGGTGTTGTGGGGCACGCTGATGGCCTTTTTGTCGCTGTTGCCAGCGATCGGCGCAGCTATTGTTTGGCTTCCCGTGGCGATTTACTTTTTGGTCACAGGCGCTGTGTTGAATGGCTTGTTGCTGGCCGCTTTTGGCGTGTTGGTGATTGGCTTGGTCGACAACGTCTTGCGCCCCTTGCTGGTCGGCAAAGACACCAAGCTGCCGGATTACCTTGTGCTGATGTCGACTATCGGCGGCATGGCGCTGTTCGGGCTGAACGGCTTTGTCATCGGCCCGGTGATTGCTGCCATGTTTGTTGCAGCCTGGGATCTCTTTTCAATCTCGCGCGAGATGGAGCCGTTGGTGCCTTTGAAGCCTGCAGCAACAAAATTAGAGCCGCCATCAGAGCAACCATCAGAGCAACCATTAGAGCAACCATCAGAGCCGCCCGAGCGTTGAGAATTTTTTGTAGGCGCTGAGCCCCTTCACCGCCTTCGGCATACGCCACCCGGCGTATTTCCCAATGCCTGCTGTTTCTCCAAAATCCAATCATCGCTGCTTATAGCGATAAACGATTTACCCCCTAACGGAGAAACATGTATGTCAGGTCTGAATTCACGTCGCTTTGCCCTCAAGGCACTCACCGTCGCTGTTGCGCTGTCCGGCTTGGCCGGCATGTCGGCCTACGCCCAAGGCGCTGGCACTATCAAGGTCGGCATTCTGCACAGCCTGTCTGGCACCATGGCTATTTCCGAAACGGTGTTGAAAGACACCGTGTTGATGGCGATTGACGAGATCAATGCCAAAGGTGGCGTGCTCGGTAAAAAGCTCGAGCCCGTCATCGTCGACCCGGCTTCCAACTGGCCGCTGTTTGCTGAAAAAACCAAGCAGCTGCTCGGTCAAGACAAAGTCTCCGTGATTTTCGGTTGCTGGACTTCAGTCTCCCGCAAGTCGGTATTGCCAGTCGTCGAAGAAATGAACGGCCTGCTGTTCTATCCCGTGCAGTACGAAGGTGAAGAGCTCTCCAAGAACGTGTTTTACACGGGCGCAGCGCCCAACCAGCAAGCCATTCCCGCGGTTGATTACTTGATGAGCAAAGAAGGCGGCGGCGCTAAGCGTTGGGTCTTGCTGGGAACTGACTATGTCTACCCGCGCACCACCAACAAAATTCTGCGCGCTTACCTTAAGAGCAAAGGCGTTGCGGACAAAGACATCGACGAGAAGTACACACCGTTCGGTCACTCTGACTACCAAACCATCGTTGCTGATGTGAAGAAATTCTCTGCTGGTGGCAAGACCGCTGTGGTCTCCACCATCAACGGCGACTCCAATGTCCCGTTCTACAAAGAACTCGGCAACGCCGGCCTGAAAGCCAAAGACGTGCCAGTGGTGGCCTTCTCTGTCGGTGAAGAAGAACTGCGCGGCGTGGACACCAAGCCGCTGGTCGGTCACCTGGCTGCCTGGAACTACTTCCAGTCGATCAAGAACCCAAGCAACACTGAGTTCATCAGCAAGTGGAGCGCTTACGCCAAGGCTAAGAACATCGCCGGTCACAAGGACAATCCTCTGACCAACGACCCGATGGAAGCGACTTATATCGGCATCAACATGTGGAAACAAGCGGTTGAGAAAGCCAAGTCCACCGACACCGATAAAGTCATCGCAGCGATGGCAGGTCAGACCTTCAAGGCACCGTCCGGCATCGTCTCCAAGATGGACGAGAAAAACCATCACCTGCACAAGTCGGTTTTCATTGGCGAGATCAAGGCCGACGGCCAGTTCAATGTGGTGTGGAAGACGCCTGGCCCGGTCAAGGCCAAGCCATGGAGCCCGTACATCCCAGGCAACGACAAGAAGCCTGACGAGCCCGCCAAAGTCGCAGGCAAATAAGCGGTTTTAGTTCAGCCAGAAGCCGCAGCCTTGTTGCATCAACAAGGTGCGGCTTCTTCGCTTCTCCATTCTTCTTTCAAATGCACAAAGACAGGTCACATCCCATGCCAAAGCGCTCAACCATGGTGCGCATTCTGCTGGCGTCCGCTCTTTTTTGGGGTGCTGGCAGTCTGCACGCGCTCACGCTTGAAGATGTCAAAGCCATGGCGGTCGGCAGCAGCGAATCCCGCTTGCAGGCCCTCGCTAAAGCCGCCTCAGACCCGAACGAAGCCACACTCGCCTTCATTCAGGCGCTGGCTGACGACGAGGTCAAGATCGCCGGTGAGCAAGTGTTGGTCGTCAAAGACGACAAGGCCATTGACCCCGTTACCGGTAACGCGGTGCCGCTGCCGGACAACGCCGAAGACGTCATCAACAACAACCTGATGCGCGGTGAACTGGACAACGCCTTAGCGACCCTGCAGCTGTTCTCGCCGAAAGAGGCGCAGCGCAAAGCGGCCATCAAGACGCTCACGGGTGACAACGACGAAGCGCGTTTGCCGCTGATTGAAAAAGCCTTTGCCGCTGAAAAAGTGCCGCAAATTAAAGCGCAGCTGGCCACATTGCGAGCCGCGATATTGCTGAGCAGCAGCGACAAAGGCAAACGCCTGCAAGCGGCAGCCTTGCTCGCCGACAGCGGCGACCCGAGCACCAAGACGGTGTTGCTAGAGCGACTCGCCAAAGAGTCCGATGCCGACGTGAAGGTGGCGCTCGCTGCCAGCCTGCGCAAGGTCGAGGCCGCGCTGGCCTGGGGTGACCGGCTTGCCGCTGTCTTCAGCGGCATCAGCTTAGGTTCTATTTTGTTGTTGGTGGCGCTGGGCTTGGCCATCACCTATGGATTGATGGGCGTCATCAACATGGCGCATGGCGAGCTGATGATGATCGGTGCCTACGCCACCTATGTGGTGCAAGGTCTGTTTCAAACTTATTTTCCGAACGCGTTTGACTGGTACTTGCTGGCCGCTTTGCCGGTGGCCTTCATGGCCTCGGCCTTGATGGGTGCGGCACTCGAACGCGGTGTGATTCGTTTCTTGTACGGTCGTCCGCTCGAAACACTCTTGGCCACCTGGGGTATCAGCCTGATGCTGCAGCAAATGGTGCGCAGCCTCTTTGGCGCGCAAAACGTTGGCGTTGAAAACCCGGTGTGGATGAGCGGCGGCGTTCAGCTCTTGGGCAACCTGTCGCTGCCTTACAACCGGCTCGTGATCATCGGTTTTGCCATGGCTGTGTTGCTCGGTGTGGCTTGGTTGATCAGCCGCACGCGCTTAGGTTTGTTTGTCCGTGGCGTCACCCAAAATCGCCCGATTGCCGCGTGCATGGGCGTCAACACGGCGCGTGTCGATACCTATGCGTTTGCCTTGGGATCGGGCATTGCCGGGCTGGCTGGTTGCGCGTTGAGCCAGGTCGGTAATGTGGGCCCTGACTTGGGTCAAGGCTACATCGTTGACTCGTTCATGGTCGTGGTGTTAGGCGGTGTCGGGCAGCTGGCCGGCACGGTGTACGCCGCCATGGGGCTGGGCATTTTGAACAAGTTCCTAGAAGGCTGGACTGGCGCTGTGCTGGCGAAGATCGCCGTGCTCGTTCTCATCATCATCTTTATCCAGAAGCGTCCGCAAGGGATCTTCGCCATGAAAGGCCGCTCTGCGGAAGCTTGAGGCCACACCCATGAACGCAACTCTTCCAACCTCTCCGGGCCCGAATACGGCAGCTCCTTACGTCGTGCTACCGGCCAAAGCCCCGCTGCTGTCACGCAGCGGCTGGAGCGCCTTCATGGTCGCGCTGATCGTCATTTGCACTGTCGCCCCGGTGCTCAATCTCTGGGTGCCAGAGGGCAGTGCTTTGCACATGAGCACCTACTTCGTGGCCTTGTTGGGCAAGATCATGTGCTACGCCATCTGCGCGCTGGCGATGGACTTGATCTGGGGCTACACCGGCATTTTGTCGCTGGGCCACGGTGTCTTTTTCGCCATCGGCGGCTATGTCATGGGCATGTACTTGATGCGTCAAATCGGTCTGGAGGGCAACTACAAAAGTGAGTTGCCAGACTTCATGGTGTTCCTTGACTGGAAGACCTTGCCCTGGCACTGGACCTTCAGTGGCAGCTTTGTGGCGACGCTTATTTTGATTGTGCTGGTACCCGCCGTGGTGGCTTTTGTGTTTGGTTATTTCGCCTTTCGCTCACGCATCAAAGGGGTGTATTTCTCCATCATCACGCAGGCCTTGACCTTTGCCGCCATGTTGCTGTTTTTTCGCAATGAGACGGGCTTTGGCGGCAACAACGGCTTCACGGATTTCAAACGTATTTTGGACATGCCCTTGGCCACGCCGAACATGCGCATGTTGCTGTTTGTCATCACCGGCTTGACGCTGCTGGGTTTTTTCATGTTCTCCAAATGGCTGGTGCAAAGTAAGTTTGGCCGTGTGTTGCAGGCGATTCGCGACGCCGAAACCCGCGTCATGTTTTCCGGCTACAACCCGCTGGGCTACAAGCTCACGATCTGGGTCATTTCCGCCATCATGTGCGGGGTGGCTGGCGCGCTGTACGTGCCGCAGGTCGGCATCATCAATCCGGGCGAAATGAGCCCTGCCAACTCGATTGAAATCGCCATATGGGCGGCTGTCGGTGGCCGTGCCACCTTGATCGGCCCGATCATTGGCGCTTTCATCGTCAATGGCGCGAAGAGCTGGTTGACCGTCGCCTACCCCGAGTTTTGGTTGTACTTTTTAGGCACGCTGTTCATCGCCGTGACCTTGTTCCTCCCCAACGGCGTGGTCGGTCTGGCGAAGAAACTGTGGAAGGGTAAAGCAGCATGACACCCGAACTGCTTGAGCAAGGCGCACGGCGCGTCGAACAACACTTGGCCGCCTTGGCGGGTAGCAGCAGCAACACCGAATCCGGTGGACGCAACGCCAGCACCGGCCGCATCGCCATGCCGCAAGGTGAGGTCGACACCACCCACGGCCGCATTCTGTATCTCGAAGACGTCAGCGTCAGCTTCGACGGTTTCAAAGCCATCAACAAGCTGTCACTCGACATCGCGCCCGGTGAGTTGCGTTGCATCATCGGCCCCAACGGCGCCGGCAAGACCACGATGATGGACATCATCACCGGCAAGACACGACCCGACGAAGGCACGGTTTTCTTTGGCAGCACGATTGATTTGTTGCGCTACAAAGAAGCCGAAATTGCGCAGTTAGGCATCGGTCGAAAATTTCAAAAGCCAACGGTGTTCGAGCAACTCACCGTGTTTGAAAACCTGGAACTCGCGCTCAAAACCAACAAGGGCGTGAAGGCGTCCATGTTCTTCAAGCTCGACTCCCAACAAAGCGACCGGCTGGCCGACATACTGGTGACGATTCATTTGGCGGAGAGTGTCGGGCGCTTAGCAGGCAACTTGAGCCACGGCCAAAAGCAGTGGCTGGAGATCGGCATGCTGCTGATGCAAGACCCCAAACTGCTGCTGCTCGACGAACCCGTGGCCGGCATGACCGACGAGGAAACTGCGCGCACGGCAGAGCTGTTTTTGACACTCAAGGGCAAACACTCCTTGCTGGTGGTCGAGCACGACATGAGCTTCATCCGCACCATCTCCGACATCGTCACCGTGCTGTGCGACGGCTCCGTGCTAGCCCAAGGCACGTTAGACCAAGTGCAGGCCGACGAACGCGTGATCGAGGTTTATCTTGGCCGTTGAATTGAACTACCTATGCTGAACGTCAAAAACATCAACCAGTACTACGGCGGCTCGCACATTCTGCGTGACGTCAGCTTGCAAACGCAATTGGGCAAAGTCACGGTGCTGCTGGGGCGCAACGGCGTTGGCAAAACCACGCTGCTCAAATCCCTCATGGGGCTGGTGCCGATCAAGACCGGCAGCATCGAATTTGACGGCAAGCTCATTCAGGGCAGCACGCCGTATGAACGGGCCCGTGCTGGCATGGGCTTTGTGCCGCAGGGGCGCGAAATTTTTGCACGCCTCACGGTCGAAGAAAACCTGCGCATGGGGCTGGCTTACAAGAGTGCCAGCACGCCGATTCCAACAGAGCTGTACGAGCTGTTTCCTGTCCTCAAAAAAATGCTGCACCGGCGCGGCGGCGACCTGTCCGGCGGGCAGCAACAACAACTCGCAATTGCCCGTGCACTCGCAGCCAAGCCCAAGTTGTTGATTCTGGATGAGCCGACCGAAGGGATTCAGCCGAGCATCATCAAAGACATCGGCCGCGTCATTCGCATGCTGGCTGACCGTGGCGACATGGCGAGTTTGCTGGGCGAGCAGTACTACGACTTTGCCGAAGCGCTGGCCGACGACTACCTCGTGATGGAGCGCGGGGAGTTCATCGGCCGTGGTTTAGGCGAAGACATGCAGGCCAACGGCGTTCGCCACATGGTGGCGATTTAACTCAGTGTTGGTGGCCGTGTTCGCCGTGCACGTGGCCGTGCGCGATCTCTTCTTCTGAGGCGGCGCGCACATCCATCACGGCCAAGCTGAAGTTCAGGTCTTTGCCGGCCAATGGGTGGTTGCCGTCCAACAAAACGGTGTCGCCCTTGATTTTTATGACGGTGAAGACGTGCGTGCGGCCGTCGTCGCCGTGGCCTTCAAGTTGTCCGCCGACTTTCACGCCAGGCGGAAACTGGGTTTTTGGAATGGTTTGCACCAGACCTTCGTCACGTTCGCCAAAGGCGTCAGCCGCCGACAGGGCCAGCGTGGTTTTGAAGCCAGACTCTTGGCCGTCCAGTGCCTCTTCAATTTTGGGCAGGGTGCTGCCGTAACCACCGTGCAGGTAAACCATCGGTTCCGAGCTTTCTTCAACGACTTTGCCCAAGCTGTCGGTGACTTTGAAACGCAGGGTGACGGCGGAGTTTTTTTCAATCTTCATGGTGTGCTTGTGTAGGTTGGCAGAAAATTTTTGCAGCTAGCATTGTCGCGCCTGTGGGCTAGGCCTGCAGGACAGCAAAAAACAGGGGTTAACAGTGACTAGCAGAGAGCGCGTCAGGCTGACCAAATGCGCGGGCTCGGTGCCTCAAGTTGCCAAAAATGCCGTCGCCATACGCGCCAGACTTGCTTGAGCAAATCCATGGCGGGTTCCACCACCGGGGCCAGCACGCGCACCACCACCACTTGCTCGTTCGGGCTGGTGGCGCCAGCCGTCGGCTTCAGGCTGTGCGCGTCAAGCACCTCGCGCGCCACATCCAGCGCGGCTTGCCTGCGCTTGCGGTCTAGTTTGCTGCCGGCTGCAAAAAACAGCGTCGCCATGCAGCGGTGCCCAGCCAAGCCCAGCGGATTGTTCAGCAGCAACTCGTCCTGTGCGGCCAGTTGTGCGCGCTCCAGCCAGACGCCGGGCACTTCAATGTGTTGCTTGAAACTGCCCGTCACAAAGGGCAGCCCAGCATTTGGCAAACCCAAGGCCGTGACATCCCAACCCATCATCTCAGCCCCCGGCGCGAGGTCCATGGTCAGCCGGTTTTCTGCCAAGCAGCCGCTGTAGCACAACGCCTCCAACGGCAGCCACTCCAGCCGCGCATCGGCGGCCAGCGACACACGGGCGCGCTGCAAAGCCTGCTCACCCAGTGAACGGTAAAAACGTGTCGCGCCCGGCGTGGTCACCAGCCCATGCGCGCCACTGGCCACGGTGGCTTGAATGTCCAGCGTGTCACCGCCGACCAGCCCACCGGGCGGGTGCACCAGCACGTTGTGACAGACGCTGTCGCCCTCCGGGTAAAGGCTTTGCAAAATGCGCAGCGGCCCGCTGTGGCGAAATTGCGCCACGCTGCGTTCAGCGCTCAGCGAGTAATCCAGTTGAAGTGAGGCGTGCCAAGTCAAATTCAGTGACTCTGCGAGCCTCGATGGGCCCAAGCGGTCGTGTGTTTTTCAATGGCGCTGAAGAGTTCATACATCAGCATGGCCATGGCGCCAATGACAATCAAACCGGCAAAGGCCAGCGCCATGCGCTGCTGTGAACCGGCGCTCTGCATGAGGTAGCCAATGCCTGAGTCGCCGGCGGTCATTTCGGCCAACACGGTGCCCACAAAGGCCAGCGTGATGGAGACTTTGAGCGCGCCGTAAAAGTAAGGCATGGAGCGCGGCAGACCGACTTTCATCAGCACATCCATGCGCTTGGCACCCAGCACCCGCAGCACGTCTTCCAGTTCGGGTTCAAGTGTGGCGAGGCCGGTGGCCATGTTGACGGTGATCGGGAAAAACGAGATTAAGAAGGCCGTCAAAATACCGGGCCCGACGCCGATGCCAAACCAAACGATCAGGATCGGCACAATCGCCGCTTTGGGCACCGCGTTGAAGGCGACCAGCAGCGGGTAAACCGCCGAATAGGCGAGGCGCGACGAACCCACCAAAAAGCCCAGCAGCACACCCACCACGATGGACAGGCCAAAGCCGGCCATGGTGACCCAGAAGGTTTTCCAAGCGGCGTCTGCGATGGGTCCTGAAAACTCCACCAGCGCCCGCCCAATTTCTGTGGGAGCCGGAAAAATGAATTCCGGAATGGCGAACACCACGCACACCGCTTGCCACAAGCCGACCAGCAGCAGCAGCAAGATAATCGGCGACCAGCGCTCGAATTTTTTGGAATACATCATGCGGCTCCTGCTTTGGTCGCGGCATCAGCCACGCTGGTGCTGCGAATGGCACCGATGTGGCCACGCAGCTCGTGAACGATGTCCGTAAACTCTTTGGTGTAAGTCACCTCCAGGTCACGCGGACGCGGCAAATCAATCTCGCGCTTGACCACAAAGCGGCCCGGACTCTTGCTCATGACGTACACGGTGTCGGCCAAAAAGACCGACTCGCGCAAGTCGTGGGTGACCAAAATCACGTTGAACCGCTGCTCAGTCCAAAGGTCGCGCAAGATGCACCACAGCTCTTCACGGGTGAAGGCGTCGAGGGCGCCAAAGGGCTCGTCCAAGAGCAGCATTTTGGGCTCATGAATCAGGGCGCGGCAAATGCTCACGCGCTGTTGCATGCCGCCTGACAGTTGCCACGGAAATTTGTCTTCGTAGCCGGCGAGGCCGACTTTTTGCAGCAGCTTACGAGCGCGCTCTTCATATTCTTTGCGCTTGGCTTTGAAGTTGCTGCGAAAAGGCTCGACGATTTCCAGCGGCAACAACACGTTGTCGACCGTCGTGCGCCAAGGTAGCAGCGACGGCGCTTGAAACGCCATGCCTGAAATTTTCAGCGGGCCGGTGACCGGTGCACCGTCAATCATGATGCGCCCCTTGGACGGCATTTTCAGGCCGGTCGTGAGCTTCATGAAGGTGGATTTTCCGCAGCCTGACGGGCCAACGATGGCGATGAATTCGCCTTCTTTGACTTGCAGGTCAATGGCTTCTACGGCGAAGTTTTGCTGGGCCAGCAGTTCTTCGTTGTATGCCAGCCAAACGTCTTGAAAATCGACGAAGCTGGTCGGTGTGGTGGTTGAATTCAAGATGTCGTGCCCAGTTGAACCAGAGGCCAGCATTCATCTGTGAATGCTGGCCTCCTGAGAAAAGCAAAAAAGCCGTAGTCGGTCAGCGCTTGGCTGGCAGCACGTTCAGTTCAGCGGCGCTTGGCAGCATGCTGCCGTTCCAGACAGCGTCTGCGTTGACGCGGGTCTTGGTGCCAAAGGCGTCAGACACTTGAGATGCCATCAGCGTCAAGCGGGGTGCTTTGAGTTGACCAAAACCTTCGGCGCGTGCGTCGGGGCTGTTGATGACGGTGTCAATGGCCAGCTGCAAACGGCGCGTTTCAAGTGCGACGTTGAGGATGCCGTCGCGGGCTTTGACATCGTTGATGGCGGCGGCCGGATTGGCCATCACGTCTTTTGCGCCTTTGCTGAAGGCTTGCAGGAACGCTTTGATGGCGGCTGGGTTCTCTTTGATCAGCTTGGGTGACGCAATGATGACGTTGCCATACATCTTCACGCCGTTGTCGGCGTACGGCAGGATGGCCACGTCTTCGGCTTTCACGCCGCGCGCTTCTAGGTTCAGCAGCGAGGTGAAGGTGAAGCCGGTGATGGCGTCCACATCGCCACGGGCGAGCATGGTTTCACGCAGCGGCGGGTCCATGGTGACCCATTGCACGCTGCTGACGTTGTTGGCTTTGGCAAAAATCGGGAAAGCGCGGCGACCAGCGTCAAACACGGGGGCACCGAGTTTTTTGCCGTTCAAATCAGCCGGGGTTTTGATGCCGGTTTTTTTCAACGACATGACCGAGGCCGGTGTGTTGTTGTAGACCACCATCACGGCGACCGGTTTGCTGGGCGCGTCCGGGTTGTTGGCGTGAAACTCCATCAAGGAGGCCAGATCAGCAAAACCCATGTCGTAAGTGCCCGAGGCCACGCGGGTCACGGCACCGCCGGAGCCGTTGCCTGCATCGACCGTCACGTCGAGCTGATTGGCTTTGAAATAGCCTTTGGCCAGAGGCGTCAGAAAGAAGGCGGCAGGGCCTTCAAAGCGCCAGTCGAGCTGGAACTTGATGGGGGTGTTTTGCGCTTGTGCAGCGCCAACGGACAAAACAGCAGCCAAGGCTGCAGCAGTTTGAAGAAAAGTACGCGTTTTCATGATTTTTCCAAAGTGAAAATGAATGACTTTGATGTTGAGCAATATGCATGCCAATCTCAGTGCCGAGCACCGATTTTGCAAGCCATATTTTCAGTCATCTGCGGGCCTGCGGCGCTCAGCCAGAGAAGGAAATTCTCCGGATAAACCCTGCCAGCAGGCCGCCGCCAAGCCTTGCGGCTGGCTTTATCAGTGGGCGTCAGCCTGCGCTGCGGCTCGCTTCACGGCGTCTTCGTCGTCCTTGGCACCGTTGAAGAACAGGTTCAGCAGCACAGCGCTGATGGACGCCAGCAAGATGCCCGACTCGATCAGTGGGTGCAGGTTATGCGGCATCCATTGTTTGAAGTTAGGGGCGATCAGCGGGATCATGCCGATGCCGATGGAAACCGCCACCACCAGCGCATTGAAGCGGTTGTTTTTAAAGTCAACGCCGCCCAGGATGCGAATACCTGTTGCGGCCACCATGCCGAACATCACCAAGCCCGCACCGCCCAGCACAAAGGTCGGCAGCGACTCAATCAATGCCGCCATTTTGGGCAACACGCCGAGCACGATCAAGATGATGCCGCCAGCCACGCAAACAAAGCGACTTCGCACCCCCGTCACCGCCACCAGGCCGACATTTTGTGAAAAGCTGGTGTATGGAAAGGTGTTGAAAATACCGCCGATGAAGGTGCCCAAGCCGTCAGTGCGCAGGCCTCGGGTGAGGGCGGCGCGGTCTACTTTGCGGTCGGTCATTTCACCCAGCGCCAGAAACATCCCGGTGGACTCGATCATCACCACGATCATCACCAAGGTCATGGTCAAGATCAAGATCGGGTCAAACACGGGGAAGCCGAACTGGAACGGCAGCACCACGTCAACCCAAGCGGCTTTGCCGACTTTGTCGAAGTTCATCAGGCCCAACGCGGTGGCGACCACGCCGCCGATGACGATGCCGAGCAGCACCGAAATATTCGCCATAAAGCCTTTGGCTAATTTGGCGATCAACAAGATAGAGACCAACACCAGGGAGGCAATACCCACGCCCGTCAGGTCGGCGTATTTGGGGTTGGGTACGGTGGCTACCAAGGCCAAGCCTTTGGGGGCGGCTGGCGCGGCAGCACCGGCGGCTGCGGTGGTGTCGGCCAGCCATTTGGCGTGCTCAGGGTTGACGACACTTGGCGCCGTTGGGCCGAACGGATTGCCAAAAATCCAGTTGATGCCAATCCGCATCAGGCTGATGCCGATGACCGCAATGATGGTGCCGGTGACCACGGGCGGGAAGAACCGCAACATGCGACTCACCAGTGGCGCGATCAGCATGGAGATCGCGCCCGCAGCGATGATGGCGCCAAAAATCAATTGCGCGCCAGCGGCGCCGGGTGTGTTGTTGGCCATCGCCACCATCGGTGCCACGGAAGCGAAGGTCACGCCCATCATGACGGGCAGGCGAATACCAAACCACTGGGTTGCGCCCAGCGATTGAATCAAGGTCACGATGCCGCAGCAAAACAGGTCTGCCGAGATCAGCATGGCCACTTGTTCGGGGCTGAGTTTGAGGGCGCGGCCGACGATCAGTGGCACGGCCACTGCACCGGCATACATGACCAGCACATGCTGCAGGCCGAGGGCCGCTAGTTTGCCTGTGGGCAGTATTTCGTCGACAGGGTGAGTGGCCCCACTGGGGCTGAGGGACGCTGAATTGGCCATGGCGGACTCCGATGCTGATGGATTGTGCGCCAAAGTGTATACACCTTATCCATGCAAAATATCAGCAAAAACCCCAATAGGGGTTGGAAATCAGCTCCAAAAAGAGCGAGGAAGCGGCGGTGCCCTGTCGGCCCGAATGGCGTTGATCAGCAGGACATAAATGGCAGCGATGCGCAACAGTATCAACGCCAGTATGGTGGCTGGCATCGGCCCTTGCATCAAGCTGTAGACGTTGAAAAAATCCATCACCAAACCCGTGAACGACACGGCGCATATAAACAGCGAAACGCGTTCAAAATGCCAATCCCGAACGTAGCTTAAAAAATAAAATGAGCCCGCCACCAGTATGAAAAGTCCGCGGTATTGGAGGTAAGGACGCAGGTCGCGTACATCAGATGGCACATTCAAGCCGATGCTGGTTTGTTCTGAGAAAAACGTTAGCTTGATGATGAAAAAAAGAACCGTTACCAGTAAAAAACGATTGCGCAGCGTGAAGCCTGCATCGGCACCTTTGAGCAGCTTTCTTTCTTGCGGCGTGAGCAATTGCGCCATTTCCGCATCGCTGATCAATGGTTTGGGCATGACATCGCTTGGTCTGGGCTGGGCTTTGAAAGGCATCAGTGCAGTTCACTGGGTAATTGGGGTGGCAACCAGCGGTTGACAAAAAATTGCACCGCGCCCGAGGGCTTCGCAACAGGGGGTAGATCAATCACCGCTTGGGCCAACTTGCGGAAATCTTTGGCCGCTTGGCTGTTCGGGGCAAACGTCAGCAAGGGTTGCAGATGCTTGTGGGCATCTTGAACCCTGGAATCCATCTCGATCGAACCGGCATAGTGAATGGAGCGACTCAGAAACTGAGCGCAGACCCGGTTGATTCTTTGAAAAAGTTCTTCACCAGCCAGCTGGTTGTTGACCGCATTGGGAACCAGATAAATCTCGTCCATCAATTCGTCTTCTAGCAGTACCTTGATGGTGCCGTAAGCGTCGGCGATGGACGAAGGGTCATTGCGCATGACGATAAAACGCCGGTGGCAGGCAGACATGAGGGTCATCATGGAAGGGGCAATACCAGCCGCCATGTCGACGATCAAATAGTCAAGTTCTTCTTGCAGGTCGCTGAAACTCTGAACCAATTGGGTGACTTGCACCGCCGTTAATCCTGCCAAGGTTTGGTTGCCTGAAGCACCCGAAATCAAGCGTAAATTTTGCGGTGTGGTGACAATGACTTCGGTCAGCGTTTTTTCACCACTCAACACGTGGCTGATATTGAAAGGACAACGTGTGCCCAACAATATTGGCGCGTTGGCCAAGCCTAAATCCGCATCAAATAGCATGACGCGAAAGCCTTTTTCTTGCAACGCCAACGCCAAATTGACGGAAACGGTTGTCTTGCCCGCACCGCCTTTGCCGCTGGCAATACCAATCGCTTCTGTGTATTTTTGTCTCGTCAAATCAGGCAACAGTTTTTGGTTTAAGAATTTTTATGTCGGAAAGTATTTGTCCGCTAAAAATTACTTTTGAAATGCCAGTTTTTTGAATTAATTTTCTGTTACAGATAGCGTATGAAAATTTGATTTTACTGAATATACCTTGAAATTCAGGGTCTTTAAATGCCCCGTCCATTCAATAAATCGTGCAAGCTCCTGGCCACCACTTTGGTGGCGCGCCGCAGGTCTTCCAGGTCAAGCCGTTCGTCGGCGCGCTTTGCATGCGACTCCAGCACGGTGCGTGGGCCGGCGCCGTACAGAACACCTGGAATGCCGGCCTCGCCAAAGATGCGCACGTCGGTGTAAAGCGGCGTGCCGCAAGCGGGAATTTGCTCGTTGAAGACAGCGCTGGCATTGCGCTGCAAGGCCTCGGCCAGCGGCTTGTGGCCGGGCAGCGGCTTCAAGGCCTTAGACAGCAACATCCGCCTGACATCGACATGAATGCCGTCGTCCGTGCGGCCTTGGTTGAAGTCCGCCACGGCGGCGTCAATCACGGCGCGGATGCTGGCTTCCACGGCCACCGGGTCTTCCTCGGGAATCATGCGGCGGTCTAGTTTGATCACGACCTTGCCGGGCACCACATTGGTGTTGGTGCCGCCTGAAATAAAACCGACATTGAGGTACGGGTGCGTGATGCCTTCGACCTTGGACGTGATGTTTTGGTACAGCGCGTTTTGTGCGAAGAGGGCCGTCAAGATGCGGTTGGCACCTTGCAGCGCGTCAATGCCGGTGTGCGGCACGGCGGCGTGTGCCATCTTGCCGTGCACCGTCAGTTCCATCTGCAGGCAGCCGTTGTGTGCAGTGATCACTTGGTAGCTGAAGCCTGCTGCAATCACCAAGTCGGGTTGGATGATCTTGTGCTGCAGCAACCAAGCCGGGCCGACTTCGCCGCCAAACTCTTCGTCGTAGGTAAAGATCAATTCAATGCCGCCCTGCGTCGGCTTGTCCACGGCTTCTAGTGCGCGCACGGCAAAGGTGAAGGTTGAAAAATCGCACTTGCTGACAGCGGCGGCGCGGCCATAAATCTTGCCGTTTTCAATCTCGCCGCCGTAGGGGTTCTTGGTCCAGCCTTCGCCTGGTGGCACCACATCTCCGTGCGCATTCAAAGCAATGACGCGACCACCGTCACCGTAGTGCCGACGCGCCACCAAATTGGTGATGCTTTCAAGTCCAGCGGCTTCTACTTCAGCTTGCGGTACTTGATGCTTTTCAATCGGCAAGCCCATGGCTTCAATCAGCTCGGCAGCGCGCAGCGCGTGTGGCGTGTTGTTACCCGGCGGGGTGTCAGTCGGCACCTGGATCAAGGCTTGCAGAAAACGCGTCTGCTCGTCAAAGTGGGCGTCAACCCAAGCGTCAATTTTTTCGTAGGGGGTGGTCATGGTGTGCCGTTTTTTAGTTGGATTCGAGGTGGGTCAGCAAATACATGAAAGCGTCGACCGCCAGTTGCATGTCGTCGCTGGTGCTGGACTCCAGCGGGTTGTGGCTGATGCCTGAGTTCTGGCCGCGCACAAACAGCATGGCTTGCGGCATCACTTCATGCAGCTTCATGGCGTCATGGCCAGCGCCGCTGGGCATGCGGTACAGCGGTGCGCCGATTGCCGTGACAGCCGCTTCCCAACGCGCCTGCCAAGCCGGCGCGCTGGGCGCAGCAGCCGCGCGCATGGTTTCTTCTGCGGTGTAGCGAACACTGCGGCGCTCGCAGATACGCTGCAACTCGTTCAGAATATCGGCCACCAGCGCGTCGCGTTGGGCGTTGTTAGGGGCCCGCATGTCAAGCGAAAAAAGGCAGCGACCGGGCACCACATTGACCGAGCCATTCGGCACTTGCAACATGCCAATGGTGGCCACGGAGTCGCCGTCTTTGAGCGCCCGCTGCTCAACATACAAAGCCAGTTCGGCCAAGGCGACGGCCGCATCGGCGCGGCGGTTCATGGGCGTGGTGCCGGCGTGGCTGGCGGTGCCGATGATCTCGCATTGCATGCGCACACCGCCGTTGATCGAGCTGACGATGCCCAGTGGCAAGTCAAGCTCGTTCAGCACCGGCCCTTGCTCAATGTGCACCTCGACAAAGCCCAAGTAATCGGCCGGGTTGCGCTGGAGTTTTGGGATGTCTGCAACCTTCAGGCCGGCGTGCGCCATGGCGTCGCGCATCGTGATGCCGTCGGCGTCTTGCTGGTCTAGCCACTCAGGTTTGAAGTCGCCAATGAGCGCGCCAGAACCCAAGAAAGTGGCTTTGTAGCGCTGGCCTTCTTCTTCGGCAAAGGCGATGACTTCAAAGTGAAAGGGCAGGCGCTTGTGTTGGCGGTGCAATTCACGCACACAAGCCATCGGCGTAAAAATACCGAGCCGTCCGTCGTACTTGCCGCCGTTGCGCACGGTGTCGTAGTGCGAACCAGTCATCAGCGTTTTGGCGGTGGGCGTGGCAGCTAGGTAGCGCCCGACCACATTGCCCACGGCGTCAATCCGCACGTCGTCAAAGCCGCTGTCCTGCATCTGCTGAACGATGAATTGGGCGCAGGCCCGGTGTGCGTCGGTCAGGTAGGTGACGGTGAGCTGGCCTTGTTCGGCGTAGCCCGGGTCGCTGAAAGCGCTGATCTCTTCTTGCCAGTCCCAGACCAAGTTGCCCAACACCGGTTCGCAGCCAAGCTTGTCGTTCAGCCGAATTTCAGCGATGCGGTTGATATTGCGCAGGCACTCTTGCCGTTCAAACTCAGGGTGGCCGAGCAGGCGCCGTGCAAAGGTCTCGATGATTTGCTGCTTGTTCAGGCCGACGCCGCGTGGTCCGCGCACCGCCAAGATGAAGGGGAAACCAAAGCGTGCGTTGTAGTCGCTGTTGAGTTGCTGGATGACGGCGAACTCTTGCGGCGTGCATTGCGTCAGGCCGGCTTTGTTTTGTTCGTTGCTGGACTCCGCCGTCAGGCTTTGGCTGACCATCGCTTTGCCCGCGAGTTCGGGGTGGGCCTGAATCAATTGAAGCTGCGCTTCTTTGCTGGCGCTTTGCAGCGCGAGCGCTAATTTGTATTTCAGGTCTGTCAGTGACTTGAAGGGCCGGGCGGCCAGCGCTTGCTCAGCCACCCACGGTGAGTGTTCATACAGGCCGTCAAGCAGTTGCAGCGCTTCGGCATGCGTTGCGCTGTTCAGGTGCTTCAGCGTCAAGGTTACGGTGGTCATACTTGGGTCACAGAGTTGGAGTGAAAGGGTGCTTGGCTTGCCAATGGTTGGCGATCTCGATGCGGCGGCAAATCCAGACCTTGTCGTGTTGTTGCACGTGGTCTAGAAAACGCTGCAGCGCCACCAGCCGGCCGGGTCGGCCCAGCAGGCGGCAATGCATGCCGATGCTCAGCATCTTCGGTGCGTTCAAACCGTTGGCATCGCCTTCCGCGTACAGCACGTCAAAGCTGTCGCGCAGGTAAACGAAGAAGTCTTCCGCCTGCGAAAAACCTTGCGGCAACGAAAAGCGCATGTCGTTGGTGTCCATCGTGTAGGGCACCACCAAACGCGGCACCACCTCGCCGTCGGTGCGCTTCACGGTCATCCAAAAGGGCAGGTCGTCACCGTAGTAGTCACTGTCGTAAGTTAGCCCGCCGTCATCGGCCACCAGCCGCCGTGTTTGTGGGCTGTCACGCCCGGTGTACCAACCCAGCGGCCGGTTGCCAGTGAGCTTTTCAATGGCGTCCAGACTCAAGCGCATGTGTTCGCGCTCGGTCGCTTCGTCGACGTTTTGGTAGTTGATCCAGCGCCAGCCGTGGCAGGCAATTTCATGGCCAAGTTCAACGAAGGCAGCCGTCAAGTCAGGGTGGCGCTGCAAGGCCATGCCGACGCCAAACACCGTCAACGGCAAGCCGCGTTTTTCGAACTCACGCAAGATGCGCCAGACGCCTGCGCGCGAACCGTATTCGTAAATGCCTTCCATGCTCAGGTGGCGCTCTGGAAAACTCGGCGGGTTGAACATCTCGGACAAGAACTGCTCTGAACCGGCGTCGCCGTGCAGCACGGCGTTCTCGCCGCCTTCTTCGTAGTTCAAGACAAACTGCACCGCAATGCGGGCTTGGCCCGGCCATTCCGGATGCGGTGTGTTTCGGCCGTAGCCGACGAGGTCGCGCGGGTAGGGGGCGGTGGTGTCGTAGGTCATGGGTTGAGTCTTTGGCTTGTGCTCAGCAGCGGGGTTGTCAGGACAGCGCCATTGAAATGTCATTCGACGGCACCTTGCGGTCGAAGGTCAGGTTTTCTTCAACGTGCAACAGGTGGTCGTGCATCAGTTGCACGGCCTTGTCGACATCGCGCGCGGCCAGCGCCTTGACGATCAAAGCATGCTCTTCATGCGAGTGAGCGGCCGCTGCACTGGACTGGTACATCAGCGTGATGAGCGCGCAGCGCGAGATGAGGTCACCGAGCACCTGCGCCAACACTTGATTGCCCATGAGCTCGGCCATGCGCACATGAAAATCTCCCAGCAACTCATTGCGGCTGGGCACGTCGGCCCGGTCAAAAGCGGCTTGTTCGCGCGCCACGTGTTCTTTGAGCGACTTGATGCGCGCAGGCGTGATGTCTCGCACAAAGGCCCGCGTCATTTCGGCTTCAAGCATGCGGCGCACGGCAAAAACCTGCTTTGCCTCGGTCACCGACGGTGCCGCCACAAAGGCGCCGCGCGCTGGCTCTAACCTGATCAAGCGGTTTTGCGACAACTGAAACAGCGCCTGCCGTACCAAGGTTCGAGACACGCCAAAGTGGTCAGCCAACTTTTGCTCAGCCAGCTTGGTACCGGGATGCAAACGATGTTCGACGATGGCCTTGGTCAGGGCTTCGACGATCGCATAAGTGGTGGATGATTCCATAAGCCGATAATAGCCCAAAGTCAAAACTTGTATACACTTTTGGTAAACCAAATAAGGAAACACCATGGGCTTGAGCACACACGTACTGGACACCATGCACGGCACACCGGCTGCCGGCATGGCGGTCGAACTCCACACCACCCAAGGCGAGCAAGCTACGCTGGTAAAACGCTTCATCCTCAACGCCGACGGGCGCAACCCAGACGGCATGCTGTATGACCACGCCAGCCTCAAGACCGGCACCTACCGGCTCGTTTTTGATGTGGCGGGCTATTTCAAGTCGCGCAGCGTAGAGCTGCCTGAGCCGCCATTTTTGAACAAAGTGAGCATTGATTTTGGCGTGGCAGATGCCACCGCCCACTACCACGTGCCACTGCTGGCCAGCCCGTGGAGCTACTCGACGTATCGGGGAAGTTAGTCAGCAGCGTACTGCTAGAATACCGACTCAATTATGAGGAAGAGTGGCAGAGTGGCCGAATGTACCTGACTCGAAATCAGGCGTACCGTAAGGTACCGTGGGTTCGAATCCCACCTCTTCCTCCAGTGAGTTAGTTAATACGCGCCTTCTGGCGCGTTTTTCATTTCTACCCACCAACTTACCCGCCATCAAATTCTTGCGTAGCTACGCAGTCTTCGTCGCCCTGACAAATGAAACAGTGGCAATGACTTGAACAGTTCAGCTGCCCGGTAGACGCAAATCTCCAGCTTTACTGTTTGCGCCTTAGCCCAGTCTCAGGATCTGTACAAGATTAGACAAGAGCTACCTAAGCTTGTTGACGCCGACCGAAAACTGACCACCCGGGGATGCGGACTCAAAATTGACCAGGGTGTTCAACTGGCCTGCTGAATATTTCAGCAGGAGAGAAGAAGGTGATCACCATGGAAATGATAGGCAAGGTCAGGCGCATGAAGATGCGCGCTGGTTCATTGAGTCAGCACGTCTGGCTCGCCATCAACCCAGACCCAGGGAATCGATCAAATCCTAGGGTATTCCCTTGTGTGAATCAGCAAAATACAAATCGCCGAAGTCCGGCTGAACCCGGGATAATGATTTCAATCAAATTTGTAATAAACATATTTAAATGAAACATAGATCGCTTAGTCGTTACCTGTGGGCAGCGATATTTTTCTTTCTTTCAGCATGCGCCGGAACCACACCACCCAACAGCGCCCAAGCATTGGCCAAGCCTGAGCTGACATTTGTTGACCTGCAAAGTTTTGACCGAGCGCTGGCCGCTTCTTTGTCAGAACCTCTTCCAAAAGTGGAAGTTGCTTTTTTTAATCGGATCACGCCGAGCGCGTTGCCGGACCGTCTTCAACACTGGATGGCCTCTGTAGAGGCAGGTGGAGGCAACGTCATGGTTTTGCCTCCTAAATCCAGTGTGACGCCAAAGACCCCTTTTTTACTGATCAGCCTAGTGTCCAGTTTGTGGTCTGCTTCGGACATGTTCAAGAGTATGTCGAATCAATCGAATTACAAGTCTGCACGAGGTTTTGATGCCGAAATTATTCTCAAGACTGACGACAAAGGCGACTCCGTCGTTGATCGGGTGGTTTTTTTGAAAAAACCAAAAGGTTGATTCCATGATCAGCGGCTTTAAAACTGTTTTGCTGCTTTCGTTCTTGTTATGTCCTGCGTATTCGGTGGCACAAATCGTCGCCCCAACAGCAGAGCAGATGATTGAACAACTCAAGGCGCCTCGAACTCGTGGGTTGAGAAATCTGTCTGTAGAGGCAACTGTCCCTAGGACTGCCAGTGACAGCATCGCCGTAACTTCTGCTGATGCGCCTATGCCGCTTGTCGCTGGCCCTGAAAAACCGTCACTGTCATTGCTGATTCAATTCGACTTCAACTCCGCGCGCGTACGTCCTGAAAATCAGCAGGCATTGGCTAACTTGTCCCAAGCATTGCTGTCGCAAGAATTGGCTCATTCCAACTTTTTGATTGAAGGTCACACAGACGCCAAAGGGCACAGCGATCAAAACCAAAAACTCAGTCAGCTGCGTGCCAACGCGGTCAGCGATTTTCTTAAAAAGTGGGGCGTTGCCGATGTTCGCTTGGTGGCAACAGGCAAAGGAGCCTCTGAGTTGGCCAATACTTCAGATCCGTTTGCCCCTGAAAATCGCCGAGTTCGCATCGTCAACCTAGACTGAAGTTGGTCGGCATGACTAAAACGCGTCCTCCATGGCAACGCTGGCTTGACCATATCGGGGCACTGCCGACTCAACCAGTCACTTGGGGCTTGGTTCTGTTTTTTTCAGTATGGGTGGTACTGGATGTTTTTGTCTTCAAGGTCACTGGGGGGCTGGCGAACTCAAGTTTTGATGCCATGGTGCGTGCCCGCGTTTATGTTGCAGCGCCAGATCCACGCATTGTGATTATTGACATTGATGAGGCGTCTCTCGCGCGGATGACCAAAGAATTTGGGCGTTGGCCTTGGCCTCGGGATACGCTGGCAACTGTCTTGGACCATGTAGAAGGTCAGGGTCCGGCCGCTGTGGTTTGGGACATATTGTTTTCTGATGCAGACCGCATTAGCCCAGGCGGTGATACTGCGTTCAACGAAGCCGTCAGGCGAAGCGAGCACAGCCATTTTTCGGTGGTTCGCCTGCCAAAAATGAACGATAAATTGAGTGAAGTGACCGGAGCTGATTTGCCCAATTTATGGGTGGCGCCTCCCTTAAATGTCATTTCAGGGTCGGCTACTGTGGCGCTGATCCCTCCTGCGCTTCCTGCCATAGCGGCTAGCCGTTTGGGCTTCAATAACGGCTACGCGGACAGTGATGGCGTGCTTCGTCGCTATCGCTATCTGGAGCCTTTGGTGGACGGCAGTGCAATTCAATCGTTGCCGTTGAGCGTTTTGCGAGCGTTGGATCCGTCCGGATATCAGGCTTACGTGGCTAAGTCTGGCCGTTCTTTTGTTGGTGATCGTGATGAGTTGATTGCATGGCGCCGCGAGGGACCTGCCTATCCTCATATTTCTTTTGCCGATGTATTTGATCAAGCTGACGGTGGGAAGCCACTGGCATCAGTCCCTAACTTTGCTGGAAAAATCGTCATCGTGGGTTCGACTGCACCCAGCTTGCATGACATTCATGCGACCCCTTTGTTCAGCATGCAGGCCGGCGTCGATTCGCTGGCTGCCGCACTGGATAACTTGTTGAATCAACGCCACTTGGCGGAACTGCCACGTTGGCTTCAAGCCTTTTTTGCAGTGGCACTTTGTGTAGGTTTGGCCGTTTGGGGGCAGCTCAAAAGCATTGGTTCGTTAGCGCCCGCTCTGCTCGTGTTGCCGGCGGCCTTGCTGGGCATGAGTTACTTGAGTCTGAACGGCTCGCCAATGTTTATAGACCTTCATTTGGCCGCGGGGTTGGCCTTGCTTTTTTTGGCCCTGTTGCGCTATTGGAATATGTTGCGCCGAAATTATTGGTGCTCCACGCCAGCCTTTGGCGCACCACTGGCTATTTGGCCGTTGGCTAGGCAGGACGCTTGGTCAGAGGGGCCACTCGACCGCCTTATTGATGCCGTGGAGCGCTACGCGCCTGACTGTCGCGTTGTGGTTTGCGACTTCAACGAAGGTGGGCTCGCGACGCCGCGATGGCCTGAGCTGGCTCGATTTGCGGCAGTTGTCGGGCCACAGTCAGTTTTGACGGCAGTTCGATCCGAGCTTCAGCTTGAGCTGGGTCATATCGCCAGTCGTTATGACGAGCCTGTCTTGTTGGAAGCTTGCGCGACTCGTGAGGCATTAGCCGATGGTGTGTTGGCGGCTTGGCACGCCTCTAAAAAAACTGATGTGAGATAAATAAAAGGTAAACAGATGACATTCACCCTTAATTTAAACCATCGCAAGAAATTTTTTGTTGCTGTGGTGAGTCTGTTCTTGATGCTTGAGGTGTTTGCACAGACTGCCGCACCGGGACAGATTTTAACGACCGTTCGTGCCACTGAACTCAGGTCTGACAAGCTCGGGTCTGCTACGGTTTTATCCAGTCTCGCCGCCGGCGTTTCTTTACGACTCCTCAGCGCAGAGGGGGGCTGGACCATGGTCGAAGCTGCGACGAGTTCGGACAAGGCCAGCCCGAAAATCATTGGCTGGGTTCGTGCCAGTAGCGTGAACTGGCAAACGGGTGCATCGAATGTGTCAAGGCTTGTCAGTGGCCGAGAAGCGGCAGGAAACACTGCGTTAACTTTGGGCGTTCGAAGCATGCCGCCACGGGTCAATCGCCATGCGCTGATTATCGGCATCAGTCGCTATGCAGATGCCGCTACGCCGCCACTGCCAGGGGCCCGAATTGACAAGGAATCCGCGACGCAAATGGCGCAAGCCATGCAGGTACCGACCAGCAATATTCGTTATTTGCAAGACGAGCAGGCCACTGGCAACAGTATCCGTGCGGCACTCAAAGAATTGACCGGACAGGTCCAGGAGGGCGATCGGGTATTTATTCACTACTCAGGTCACGGCACTCGTTACAACGATCCGGTAGCCGGGGGATGCGTTGAAGCCTTGCTGGCTTATGAAGGTGGCAGCAGCGGCATGATCACCAACCATGAGATGGCCGATATGCTCAAGACCATCACCAACAAGACAGACAAATTATTTGTGATGTATGACGCCTGCCACTCAGGCGGGTTGGCGCAGGCGGCAACGTCAGTTCGAACGCGAGGTGCGCTTAACGGAAATGACGAGGGCTTGTTGCGGCCCAAGTTTTCCAGCATCACCGAAGAATGTGGTCGGCCAGTGAACGTCAAGACACGCAATCTTTTGGTCGAAGCAACGGCCACGGGTGCGCTACCACAGGACATCATCCATGTCAGTGCGTCGCGCGACAATGAAATCAGTTTCGACGATGAGCTAAAGGGCGGATTGGCAACGCAGTTCATGCGTGACTGCATGCTGCGCGATGCGGTCGATCTGGACAATTCCGGCGCCATCAGCATGGATGAAATCAGGCAGTGCGCGCAAGTCAAAATCAACAAGCGCATGGCCAACGATGTGAACTACAAGCCACACAACTTGGTTCTCAACGGCAATGCCGCTTTTGTACCCGCTTGGTTCAGTCAGCCCAGCGCAGTGGCTGCCCCCCTTGCAACCGCACCGGTGGTGTTGACTCCGCCGGCACTGACGGGCGAGAAAGCGTTGCTTCAAATGTTCGATCAGCGCGACGCCAAGCGCCGCGTGCAAGTGACTGCGGCCAAGGAGAAACTTAAGATCGGCCAAGACACCCTTGATTTTTCAGTCCAGTCAGACCGTGCTGGTTATGTGTATGTGGCGCTCGCAGGCTCGGACAACAAGGCACTTTATTTGTTGTTCCCAAATGATCTTGATCAAAATAACAAAATTGAAGCAGGTCAAAAAATGCAACTACCCCGACCCAACTGGCGCGTCAAGGCCGCAGGGCCAGTGGGCACTGACAACTTGCTGGTGATGGTGGCAGATGCACCGCGAGATTTGACAGCACTGGCCGTTAACAAGGCTGGCCCCTTTGTCAGCTCCTTCAATGATGCGCAAGGTCGGGCCAAGTTAGGTGCACTGATGACAACCTCCCAGCTGGTTGTGAATCAGACTTGCCTAAATACCGTGACGCGACGCAACAACCCTTTGTGTTCAGACGCTTATGGCGCCGCCATGCTGGCTATTGAGGAGACAAAATGAGATTACGAGACCGACTAACGGTTCTTAGCGTGTTGTTGATGTTTGCACTAGGTGCGCACGCGCAAATTACTTCATCTTTATCGGCTGTGCCCGACGGTTGGTTGGTGACGCCAGCGGAAGCTCGTGAGTTCAAAGGTGAGGAGGGCTTTAACGAGCAAGCTGCATTGCGACCGCGCGCCATGATGCCCCAAATTGACATTCTGAAACCTGATGCTGTGGCTGACTTGAAGGTCAAAGCACCTTTCGCAATATCTGTCCTGTTCAAAAGTCAGTCGGATGCGCCAATTGACCCTGGTACTTTCAAGGTTCTTTATGGCAGCTTCAAAATTGACATCACCAGCCGCATCACCAAATTTGTCAAAGTGACCAAAGATGGGTTTGCGTTGGAGAATGCTCAAATTCCAACTGGAAAGCACCGCATGACGATGCAAGTGGCGGATGAAAAGCAGCGCGTTGCAGAGCGCGAGTTGCGTGTTGAAGTCGAGTGACACGTTGATGATGATGGAATGCCATGCCGATGCGCGAATCGATAGGAAAGAAAAATGAAAAATCGTCACTTGCCGCACGGGCTGGTCACAGTTCTGTTGTCCGTCTTGTTGTTGGGTGCCGTGAACGTCCAGGCGCAGTTGGCTGAAGAGCCAGTGACAAGCTTGTCTGAACCTGAAACGCTACGGCTACGCCAGATCTTGGACACGCCGATGGATTCGACAGCACTTAAGGTCACCAAAATAGCTCAGTTCAGGGAGAAAGACCTTGCCGCTTTCAAGTTAGGTGACATCGTCAGTCGTGAAAGTAATGCGCGAGCGTGGGCGCTAGTCGATCCAGGGGATGGCAAATGGAGTTTGATGTCAATATTGGCCGGAACGGAAAAGCGGGCTGAGTCTTACCAGTTGGGTAAAGAATTAATCAATGAAAACAAGTGGCCACCGAGTGCCGTACGTCTGAGAACACAAATTGCACTCAATTATGTAGATGACAACAACATGAAAGAAGCTGGACGTCTGATTGATGAAGCCGAGAAAATTATTCGCTATGAATTCAGCCAGATCAAGCGTCGATCCGATACAGAATATTGGACGACCAGAGCTGAAATGCAGTTTCTAGTTACCAAGTCTAGACACCAGATACGTTCCGGACGTTGGGGGGACGGAATCCAGTCAGCTAAATTGGCCGTTAGCAAAGGGAAGGACATCTTGCGCTTGAGTAGTACAGTTTCCGAGGCCTCTTGGCGTACCTACGGTGAATTAAATGTACTTTTTGCAATGTTGGAACTCTCCTCGCGCCAGCTAGCAGCTGGCCTCTACTCAGATGCAGAATGGACGCTGCGTGACACATTTAAGCTCGCAAAAGTGCAGGGGTTTAATGAAAATCAAATGGTTGGTTTTTACAATCGGTCGGCTGATTTGTACAACGCTACTGGACAATTCAAAGAAGCATTTTTATTTGCGCAGCGCAGCGAAAATATTTTGTTGTCTCAGGGCTTTCTGAAGGGTTCGCCGAACTGGTTATTCAGCCAATTCCGTGCCAATGTGGCACTGGCAGGTCAAGATGAGTGGCCACAGGCCCTCGCTAGTCTTGAGCAAATGGATGAGCAACTTAAACGCCTAAAGACACCACCTGCGCTGGCCAATAGGGCTTCGGTTCGAGCTTACATTTACCTGAAGAACGGGCGTCAAGTCGATGCGTTGCGCGTGCTTCGCGGGAGCCTGAAGTGGCATGTTGATAATTTTGGTGAGAACCACTATCTGACCGCCTCGCTGCGCGGCATGTTCGCCGTTGCCTTGTGGCAGAACAACTTGTCGATCGATGCGCGAGTCGCGTTTGATCAAGCAATGCAAAACTTCACCTCGCCAGACTCCTTGACTGGTGATTTTGTGGAAAGCTCCTTCCAGAAAAAAATTCGACACTACATTTTGCAAAGTTACATGGAACTGCTCGCGAAAACAGCAGCAATCCAGCCTAAAGATGCCGAGATTCTTTTTCAGGTAGCTGACCAACTTAATGCATCTTCGGTTCAGCAGGCTTTGTCAGATGCCGCGGTACGGGCGGGCGTTACCGTGCCAGGCTTGTCCGAGATCATCCGCAAAGAGCAGGACGCTAAAAATGAGATTGCCTCACTGACCGGCTATATCACCGGCCAAGGCGGCGAGGCTGACAAACGGCGAAACCCTCTGGTACTAGATCAAATGCGCACCCGCATTCGCGAGGTTGAATTGGCGCGCAAAGGTTACAAAGACCAGATCAGAAAAAGCTATCCCGACTACTTTCAGTTGATTCAACCGAAATCACCGAGCCCTTCTGACATCGCGCAGCAACTGAAACCGGACGAACTGTTCGTGTCTATTTTGCCCATGGAGGACAAAACCTACCTTTGGGCGATTGACTCGACGGGGCGGATTAACTTTCATATTGCCGATATGGGTGAGAAGCAAGCGCACTCAGCGGTCGAAAAAATTCGTAAAACACTCGATGTGGCGCACTTGGGAGAGCGCGCACCAACGTTTGATTACGCGGGATCATTCCAGTTGTATCAGCAGTTGTTAAGTCCTTTTGAAACCGCCTTGGTTGGTAAAAAACATTTGGTTGTGGCAACTTCTGGAGCTTTGTCCAACCTGCCGCTCGCGGTGTTGACGCGCACTGCCTACAGCGGTCGTAATGCAGCGCTAGCTCCGTGGTTGGTGAACGAAGTTGCTGTCAGCCACGTGCCTACCGCTAATGGCTGGTTATCGCTTAAAAAATTGGGTAGCACACCTTCCAGCCAGCAGGCGTTGATGGCTTGGGGTGATCCAGCGTTTGACCCCAAACTGCCGGCCCATGTGGCGCGGCTTGAACCCACGCTATTGAGTGCTTCAGTGCGCTCCGTGGCAACGTTACGTTCAGCAGACCTGATGCCTCGTAACGTACTTGATCCCGAGACCTACGTGAACTACAGCAAGTTGCCAGCGCTCCCAGAGACTCGCGACGAGGTGCTGGAGTTGGCAAAAATATTGTCTGCTAACCCGGAGCAAGATGTGATTTTGGGTACCCTGGCGACTCGCGCTTCAGTGCTTAAGAGCAGTGCTTTAGGCCAATTGGCGCGCAAACAAGTAATCGTTTTTGCGACCCATGGATTGCTTGCAGGTGATCTCCCGAATTTGAACCAACCGGCTTTGGCGATGGCGGCAACGCACAGTCCGACTGACTCTCCATTGCTCACTTTAGAAGATGTGTTGACGCTCAAACTCAATGCGGACTGGGTGGTGCTGTCTGCTTGCAACACAGCGGGTGCGGACGGCCGTGCCGGTGAAGCTTTGACTGGTTTGGCGCGAGGATTTTTTTATGCGGGAAGTCGAAGCCTATTGGTCACCCATTGGGCGGTCGAGACTGAAAGCGCCATGATGCTAACGACAAAAACCTTTGCAGCCTACAAGGGTGATGCAGGCATTCGGCGTGCCGAAGCGTTGCGGCAAGCCATGCTGGAAACCATGAAGGTTTCTCGTTTCTCTCACCCCGCTTACTGGGCACCTTATGCGTTGGTTGGCGAGGGTGGCCGTTGAGGCTGTCAGTTCGGTTGTAAAAGGTGCCCCGTCTTGACCAGAATCAGACAGCCTTCACGGCTGAAGGGCTGGTGTTGACTGAGGTGTGGACTTCGCAGCCAACTGCCTTTCGGGTAACTACCATGCTCGTCAGAAAAGACACCCTCGACGACAAATATCTCTTCACCGCCGTGGTGCCGGTGCGGGTTGAAAAAAGTACCGGGTGCCCAGCGGACCAGCGCGGTGTGCTGCGTTTCAAATGCCGACAAGGGCAGCACCGATAAACCGTTCACCATGCCGGGATACCAAGTTGCTTGCCGGGTATCGACCCGCACAGGCTCAAGGTCCAAGGGGTCCATGTAGCGCAATTTCACGAAGAGGGTGCAGCCCAGTTCAGAGAACGGCGAGTGGCTGGAACCCGGTGGATTTTTGATGTAAGTGCCGGGTCCGTAGTCGCCAGTTTCGTCGCTAAAGATGCCTTCCAGCACCAAGATTTCTTCGCCCAATGCATGCTGATGCGCATTGAATCGGGCACCGGGCGCATAGCGCACGATGGAGGTGGCGCGGGCAACTTCACCGCCGTCTCGCTCCAACAGTTTGCGGTGCACTTGTGCCGACGGTGAGGGCAGCCAAGGCAGTTGCGCGCTGTCCACCACACAGCGTTCGGTCCAGTCGACGTTAAGTTTCACTGTCAATTCCTCAAATAAAAAAATAGATTGAGCAGATTAAAGAGTCAAGCCGTTTGATCTGCATCAACCTCCACCACGCATCCAAGCCTACGATGACGGCTCAACACTAGGCCAACCATGCAACTCACTTTTTTAGGGGCGGCACGTGAAGTGACCGGTTCTTGTTACCTCGTCGAACTAGACGACTGCCGATTCTTGATAGATTGCGGCATGCTGCAAGGGGGGCGTGAGGAAGCTGCTCGCAATCATCAACCGTTTGCGTTCGATCCTCGCACAATTGACTTTGTGCTGCTAACACATGCCCATATTGACCACAGCGGTTTGTTGCCCAAATTGGCACTTCAGGGATTCACCGGACCCATTTACAGCACCCGCGCCACTATCGATTTATTGGGCGTGATGTTGCCGGACAGTGGGCATATTCAAGAGTCAGAAGCCGAGCGTTCACTGCGTCGCAAACGGCCCCATGCGTTGCCGCCGATCTACACCTTGCAGAACGCCAAGGACTGCTTGAAGCAACTCCAACCGGTCGGCTATGACGAGCGCTTTTCGCCGCATCCGTCAGTGGCTTGCTGCTTTCGCGATGCGGGGCACATTTTGGGTTCGGCCATGATTGAAATTTGGCTCACCGAGGGTCAGCAGAGCTGTAAGTTGGTAGCGTCGGGCGATGTTGGGCAGCCAGGGCGGCCGATTTTGCGAGACCCGAGCCGCATCGAAGATGCCGATGTCTTGCTGATCGAGTCCACCTACGGCGACCGTAATCACAAAGACATGCCCGCCACGCTCGATGAGCTGGCCGAGATTATTGAGCAGACCTTGTACCGCCGCAAAGGCAATGTGATTGTTCCGGCCTTTGCGGTTGGACGCACCCAAGAACTGATTTACCACTTGCACCAACTCACTGAGCAAGGACGGTTGAAGGGGCTCAATATTTATGTTGATTCGCCTATGGCATCTGCTGTGACCAAGATCACGCAAAAGCATTTCGAATTGTTTGATGCAGAGGCGCACCGCATCACAGAGTGGCACGCGCGAGGGAAAAATTTACCTAAGCTGCATTTTGTGGCTGACGTTGCTGAGTCGATGGCGCTGAACCAGATACGCTCAGGAGTGATTATCATTTCGGCCAGCGGCATGTGTGATGCTGGCCGCATCAAGCACCATCTTCGACACAACCTGGCGCGTCCGGAATGCAGCGTGCTGATCACCGGTTATCAAGCGGGTGGCACGCTGGGCAGACGCTTGGTAGACGGGGAAAAGGTCGTGCGCATCTTTGGCGAAGAGGTCAAAGTGCGGGCTTCCATTCACACGCTGGGCGGATTTTCGGCGCATGCAGATCAACAAGCCTTGCTGGCTTGGGCGGGTGGATTTTTGAAGCCGCCGAAACGCACGTTCGTGGTCCATGGTGAGGCGGCGGCTGCAAACAACTTCGCTCAACTGCTACGGACGGAGAAAAAATGGACGGTGGATGTGCCTGAAACAGGGCAGAGTTTCAAGCTTTGATTGGGCGTTTTTCCCCCAGAAATCTTGAGTCCGTCATGGCGCTGAAATTTCCACCATGATTTCGTTGCGACGAAACATGGGCAGTATCCACGGCGGGTCATATCTGGCGAGCTGCGGAGGTCCAAGGGTTTTCAGCCCTTTCGCATGGCTCCAAGCCAGCACTTCATCGTTCAAACGCCGTACTTTCGACGCAGTGTTGAAGCCTGAATATTTGAGCACGACGAAATATTTTTCAGGCACCTCCCGCAAGCTCACAGCCTTATTTTTGGGCTTGGGGATGGTGCTCAGCGAGTATTGGCTGGGCATGACAAAGTGCACCCGCCATGTGCTGGTGTTTGCCATTTCTGGTTGAACTGATTGAGGCTCTATCGTGACAGGTGCAGTCATCGAAATTTTGGATGATTCTGGGACGACAGTGACCGGGGCTGTCATCGCAATTTTTGCAGAGGCGGTGTTGTCCGGGTTTTGGTTGTTGCCAAAAATATAGTCGGCAATGAGTCGAAAACCTTTGTTGGATGCTTCGTCCATATCGCCATCAACGACTACTTCGGCCATCAGCAATGGCGCATAGTGTCGAACTTCAATGGAGTCGTCGCTGGATAAAACTTTGTATTTGGGTTCTTCAATCGCCATGGCCGAACCGATCCATAAAAAACCAAGAAGCAGGGGCAACAAGTGATGTGCACGGATTGACAAAATAAGGTCTCCCAGCAGTAAAGCTGGCGCAGTTTGACATATTTTTTGAAGCCCTTGCTGATGAGCTGATGACATAAGCTATTTAGTGTTACTGTTCTGGCTATTCGCGGTCTTGAAAAAGGCCGTTTTTTTATGGACAGTCTAGGGATCACTTTATGAAAATCATCGCCACTTTTTTTGCGGGCGTTTTACTCGCCGGCGCTGCCTTTGCACAAACTGCGGGCGGCTATGCAGGCGGTGCGAGCACCGGTCCAGGCGGTTTCACCGGCCCGTCGAATGTGGTCACTGTCGAGCACACGAAAACCTTGAAAGATGACGCCAAAGTCACCTTGCAAGGCACGATTCAAAGCCACATCGGTGGTGAAAACTACATCTTCAAGGATGCCAGCGGCACCATTGAAGTTGAGATTGACAATCGACGTTGGGCGGGTCAAACCATTTCCGCCACAGACCGAGTTGAGATTTTTGGCGAGGTCGACAAAGACTGGAACTCACTCACCATTGACGTGAAGCGAATTCGCAAACTCTGAAGACTGTCGCATTAGTAGGCTGAAGGCGTCTTGGCTGCGGTCGCTCCCTGTGGGGCACCGATAAAGTCAGCCGCCAGCTGGCGCGCTGCGTTGGCGAAGACCAGGACATCCACACCAGTCGCGACAAAGGTGGCGCCCAGCGCGAGGTAACGCCGTGCCACCTGCGGGTCAGACATCAGCGTGCCGGCCGCCTTGCCGGATGCCACGATAGTTGTGATAGCGCCCTCAATGGCGGCCTGCACTTCTGGGTGGAACGGCTGTCCACGGTAACCCATCGACGCTGCCAGATCCGCGGGCCCGATGAAGACGCCGTCTATGCCGTCGACGGCGCAAATGGCTTCTAGGTTCTCCAACGCCACCACAGTTTCAGCCTGCACCAGCAGGCAAATCTCGCCGTCTGCAACGTCGAGGTAGTCGGTGCGTGCGGCCCAACGCGATGAACGCGCCACCATGCTGCCCACGCCGCGGATGCCCAGCGGCGGGTACTGCGTGGCCAACACCAGTTGGCGCGCCTGCTCAGCCGTGTCGACCATCGGAATCAACAGGTTTTGAGCCCCGATGTCGAGCAATTGTTTGATCAGGTGCACATCGCCAGAGACAGCGCGCACCACCGGTTGCGAGCTGTAGGGTGCGATAGCCTGCAGAGCGCTGAGCGTGCTGCGCACGTCGTTGGGTGCATGTTCACCATCAATCAACAACCAGTCGAAGCCAGCGGTGGCACTGACTTCCGCCAGATAGGGTTCGGCCATCGACAGCCACAGACCGATCTGCGGTTGCTTGTTGGCTAAGGCGGTTTTGAAGCTATTTCCAGCGGTCATGAGCATTTTCCTTGGTGCGGGGATGAGGCCAGTATCTCCCGATTCAGTTCGGCCCAAAAGCTGATTTTTACGGTGTTTTGTTCGCAGGTGCGGGCAATTCATGGGTCCAGGAAATTCTGGGCGGTTTGATGTCCCGTGTCAGCCTGTTACGCTGCGCTTCTTTGATACGCACAGACCGACTGCCACGCAGCATCGACGAAATATCGACGTTGCTGACCTGCATTCAAAGCCGTGACGCAGAAGGCGCGCGGGAAGTCTCTGAAAACTATGTTAAGAATGCCGAAGTGGCCGCCCTGGCCATATTCGAAAAGCAAATCGAGGACTTGAAGCAAGCCTCACCCACCAAGAGAAAAATAGCATGAACAAAGAAGCATTCGAAAAAGGCCTGTCAACACGTCGTGAAGTTCTGGGGGCCGACTACGTCGACAGCTCCTTGAAAAACGCCGACGATTTCAATCGGCCGATGCAAGAGCTGGTCACCGAGTACTGCTGGAACGAGATTTGGAATCGGCCGGGATTAGACCGGCGCACCCGCAGCATGCTGAACTTAGCCATGCTCACCGCATTGAACCGTCCGCACGAGATCAAGCTCCACGTGCGCGGTGCCATCAACAACGGCTTAAGCAAGGGCGATATCCAAGAGGTCTTTTTGCAGGCCGCCGTTTATTGCGGCGTACCGGCTGCCATTGACAGCTTTCGCAACGCCAAGGAAGTGTTCAAGGAAATGGGGATATGACGGCACACTGCTCCCTAGCGGATGGCGCCGGGGCATGTCGCACGGGCAGACTGAACCGTTTTTTAATTGAACAACGCACTGGCCGGGTCAAAGCAGTCCATCAACTCAGGAGGTGCTTGCGGCGCTCGGCCTTGAATGTAGCGGCGGATCAGGTTGGCAGATTGCCATGGGGCGGTGGTGCCGCTCCAGATCGCGCCTTCAACAATTCGGGCACCCTGTGGGGTGCTTGTCAGCAGCACCACGGCTGGATTGAGGGTTGAGAACTCAAGCTCGGCCAGCAGCCAGGAGCCTTGCTGTTGCAAGCCCAGCAGACGGGCATTTCTAGAGTCAGGTGGGCTGAAGTTTTGAATGGCACTGAGGGCATCGCCAGCCTGCTGACTGTTAGCGTCGAGGACGTGCACTGAACCGCACTGCCGCAGAATGGCATTGGTTTGGTTCAAAAACGCGCCCAAGACATCGTGTTTTTTGCCTTGATAACCCAAGAAATAAACGCCGTCTTGGCGTTCGATATCGACATGCGCATTCAGCACACCCAAAGTGGTCAACACCAGCAGCGTGAGAGCGACGTGTTTTTTCATGAGAAAGTGGTCAAGGGCAACAAAAATAGCCGCGTCAAGCGGCTCTTTTAGGTTCAGAGTTGAACAGTTTAGTCGGCGTAAATGCCGGCCGTGCGAATCACTGGCCCCATTTGAGAATTTCAGCCTCGAGGTGGGTCTTCAAACCAGCTGATGTGACCTTGTCCAGAGGCGGGACCTCCAGGCTCAGCTCTTTGAAACGATGTTTGATTATCGGGTCTTGTAGCGCCACGCGCAGCGCTGTGTTGACCTTGTCAATGACAGGTGCCGGTGTGCCTTTAGGGGCACACACACCATGCCAGACTTTGACTCGGTTTTCCTTGTTCAGCGGAACTGTTTGGGAGGTCTGGTCACACAGCAGGTCAACCTGACCGCCGAGCAAGTCGTTCATGGCCGGGCCGGTGCCCTTATAAGGAATGGTGTTGAGCGTGGTGTCCAAAGCCGTCATGAAGAGCAGGCCGCACAAATGGAAAACCGCACCCAGACCAGCGTTGGCCATCGATACTTTTTCTTTGCTGGCTTTGAGATAAGCCTGCGATCAAGACTGATTTCAATTGTTTTTTCATGGCGGCGTTTAGGGTGTTTGTCATTAAATAATAATGAATTTGGGGCGGATTATGAGCCCCTGACGGAGTGTCTGTAAATCCCCTAGTCAATTCGGGCCATCGCAAGGCGTTGCCGGGCCAGCTTGAGCACCGGCGGGTCAACCATCCGGCCGTCCACCGTGAAGGCGCCGCCGCCGGCCTCAGCTTCGGCTTGCAACACGCGCTGCGCCCAATCTATTTGGGCGGCAGTGGGTGCAAAGGCAGCATGCACGGCCGCCACTTGCAAAGGATGAATGCACAGCTTGGCGCCAAAACCAAAGCGCAGGCTACGGGCGGCATCGGTTTGTACACGGCCCATGTCTTGGGTGTCGGTGGTCACGCCGTCCATCGGTGCCGCCAAACCAGCCCGACGCGAAGCGACAACGATGGCAACGCGAACCGGCGCCAGTTCGGCTTCATCAGCGCCGCAGGCCATGCCCAAATCCGCTTGAAAATCGAGGTTGCCAAAAGCCAGCCGCAGCACGCGCGGGCTGCGGGCCAGCGCGTCGACATTGGCCAGACCTTCGGCTGATTCGATGATCGGGATCAAGGCTGTCGCTGCCTCACCAAGCGCATGTTGGACGTCCGTCAGATCGCTGGGTTTCTCTGCTTTCGGCACCATCACTGCCGGTAGGCCGGGCAGTTGAGGTAACCATGCCAAGTCATCCTGATGGCTGTCAGTTTGAGCTGCATTGATGCGCACCACAATGCGCGCACGCTGGGCCGTTGGCCATTGCTGCCAAGCCGCAGCCAGTGCAAGGCGGGCGGCGGCTTTGTCGGCTGCGGGCACGGCGTCTTCAAGATCAACAATCACCATGTGGGCTGGGCTGGCCAAGGCTTTGTCAAAGCGTTCCGGCCGATTCCCCGGCACAAATAAAAACGAGCGGGCCTCTGTCAGCAGCGACGAACTCATGGTGCCACCTGCAGCAAGCGGCCGACGCGCGGCCACTGCATGACTTGCCAAAGCTGGGCGATAGACGTCTCCATTTCGCCGGCGCTGGCACCGCCGCTGTGGGCCGCCAGACGCAGTGCTTTGGCGGTGATCTCGTCGCGGCTGAGCGTGTTGCCCGGGTCGCCCTTGGGCTCGTCCACACGGCCTTGCAGCACGCGGCCATCGGTGGTGTGCACGGTGACTTTGCCGATCCAGCGCTGCGGATAAGCGGTGTCGACTTCGGCGTCCAGCTGCATCTCGACTTTGTCGCGCAAGGCGACTGTCAGGCTGTCGCTGAAGTGCTTGTCAAACTCGATCAAGCCGGCATGGCCAAAACGTGCTGCCAAACCCAGCACGGTACCCATGCTGAATTTGCTTTGGTGCACGGTGCTCGGGTGGGTTACCGGACCTAGGACATCGATCGCGCCTTGGTGCACATGCGTGACCACGCGGGCCAAGTCTTGCGCTTGCAGTTGGTGCGTTTGCATGACTTGCAGTAGCGCGTCAGCGGCTGGGTGCGTGTGGCGGCATGAGGCGTGGTATTTGAACGAGGTTTCGGCGGTGGCCCAGCGGCTGCCGAGTTGGTCAGTGAGCTTGCGCACGTCTGCGTCGCTCGACATACCTGCAGCCATGCCTTGCGGGCCTTCCAAAATTTGGGCCGCGCCGGTGAAACCATCTTTGGCCAAGTAAGCCGCCATCAAACCAGCGCCAGCGGCGTGGGCGGTGTGCAGTTGTTTGGAGTCTGCGGCGGTGCGCAAGAACTCCCACAAGCCAGCCGACTGCGTGCCGGCCGATCCAAAAGCGTGTTGCATTTGAGCAGGGTTCAAACCCAGCAAATGACCGACCGCTGCTGCTGCCGCCAGCGTGCCCGCCGTGCCCGTGGTGTGGAACACTTTGTAGTGCGAGCGACCCAGAAATTCACCCACCCGAATGCCGACTTCATAACCCGCCACTGCCGCCGTGATGAGTTGCGCACCGCTGGCACCGATGGCCTGCGCCACTGCCAACGCCGGCGGGAAAACCACCGTGGCCGGGTGAAATACCGAGCCGTTGTGCACGTCGTCTTGCTCCGCCACATGCGATGCGCTGGCGTTCGCCATGGCGGCCAAGTAAGGGCTGCTGCCGCTGCGCGTGATGAGCACTTCGCTCGGCCCTTGGTCTGGCCCCATGCTCAACGCAAAGCGCGTCAGGCTGTCGACCGGCCGCGCGTTGTGGCCGCCGATGGCCGAGCCAAACCAGTCGACAAACAAGTCTTCAGTTTTGCGCAACACAGCGTCAGGAATGTCGGCGGTGGTCAGGTTCGCGGCAAAGGCGGCGAGGGTGGCTGTGGCGCTGGCTTGAAGTTGACTCATGGCGTTGTTCCTAACGTTGTTCCGAGTTCAGCCAAGATAGCTTGGGTGTGTTCGCCGACGCTGGGAATCGCGTCCATGCGGTAGTCAAAACTGCTTTGCTTGCCTGGCGGCAGCAGCGCCGGCAAGTCGCCCGCCGGTGAGCCGACTGTCGTCCAGCGCTCCCGCGCTTTCAGCTGCGGATGGGCCCACAAGTCGGCCATGTTGTTCATGTTGGCATTGGCAATCTGAGCGTTGTCGAGACGCTCCACCACTTGATCGGCCGTGAGGCTTGAGAATGCGCTGAGGACGATGGCTTCTAGCTCGACGCGGTTGGCACTGCGCTGCGCGTTGCGGTCAAAGCGAACGTCGGTGGCGAGCTCGGGTTGCAGCAAAACCTTGTTGCAAAACTGCAGCCATTCACGCTCGTTCTGCAGACCCAAAATCACCTTGCGGCCGTCGCCTGCAGCGAACGGACCGTAGGGGTAAATGGTGGCGTGGGCGGCTGCCGCGCGGGGTGGCGGCGCAGCGTCGTCCATGGCGTAGTACATCGGGTAGCCCATCCACTCGCCCAAGGATTCGAGCATGGAGACGTCGATGTGCGAGCCTTCGCCGGTTTTGTCGCGCTGCATCAAGGCCGACAAAATGTTGCTGTACGCATACATGCCGGCGGCGATGTCGGCGATCGAGTTGCCGGCTTTGCTGGGCTGCTCGGGTGTGCCGGTGATGCTCAAAAAGCCGGCCTCACTTTGGATCAGCAAGTCATAGGCTTTTTTGTCGCGGTAAGGGCCGTCGTTGCCATAGCCCGAAATGTCGCAAACGATCAGCCGTGGGTCAGCCGCGCGCAGGGTGGCGGCGTCGAGTCCCATGCGGCCTGTCGCGCCGGGTGCGAGGTTTTGCACCAGCACATCGGCCTTGGCAATGAGTTGCTTCAGCACGGCCAAGTGCGCTGGGTCTTTCAGGTCCAGCGCCAAGCTTTCCTTGGAGCGATTCACCCAGACAAAGTGCGAGGCTTCGCCGCGTGCGCGGGTGTCGTATGCGCGGGCAAAGTCACCGACACCCGGACGTTCCACTTTGATGACGCGGGCGCCAAGATCTGCCAATTGACGGGTGCAGTAGGGCGCTGCAATGGCATGCTCCAAGGAGACCACAGTGATGTGGTCCAGCGGGCGTGGACGGGCTTGGGTTTGCGGGGTCGCGACTGTCATCAGAAAGACCTTGGCAAGCCCAGCAGATGCTCGGCGACGTAGGAGTAAATCAGGTTGGTGGAGATTGGTGCGACTTGGTACAGGCGCGTTTCGCGGAACTTGCGTTCGACGTCATACTCACATGCGAAGCCGAAACCGCCGTGGGTTTGCAGGCACACATTGGCGGCTTCCCAAGACGCTTTGGCGGCGAGGTATTTGGCCATGTTGGACTCCGCACCGCAGGGCTGGCCGGCATCGAACAGGGCGCAGGCTTTGAAGCGCATCAGGTTGGCGGCTTCGGTCTCGATGTAGCTGTCAGCAATCGGAAACTGGACACCTTGGTTTTGACCGATGGGCCGGCCAAAGACTTCACGGTCGGTGGCGTAGCGGCGGGCGCGGTCGATGAACCAATAAGCGTCGCCAATGCACTCGGCGGCGATCAAGGTGCGCTCGGCGTTCAGGCCGTCGAGGATGTATTTGAAGCCTTTGCCTTCTTCGCCGATCAGGTTCTCAGCGGGGATTTCGAGGTTGTCAAAAAACACTTCGTTGGTCTCGTGGTTGACCATGTTGCGAATCGGCTTGACGGTCATGCCGTTGCCGATGGCTTGCTTCAAGTCAACGATGAAAATCGACATGCCTTCGCTCTTGCGCGTGACCTCGGCCAATGGCGTGGTGCGGGCCAGCAAGATCATCAAGTCAGAGTGTTGAATGCGCGAGATCCAAACTTTTTGGCCGTTGATGACGTAGCGGTCGCCCTTTTTGACGGCGGTGGTTTTGAGCTGCGTGGTGTCGGTGCCGGTGCTGGGTTCGGTCACGGCCATCGACTGCAAGCGCAATTCACCGGTCGCAATCTTAGGCAGGTACAGGTCTTTTTGAACCTTCGAGCCGTGCCGCAGCAGCGTGCCCATGTTGTACATCTGGCCGTGGCACGAACCGGCATTGCCGCCAGCGAAGTTGATCTCCTCCATGATGACCGAGGCTTCGGCCAAGCCCAAGCCAGAGCCGCCGTATTCAGTGGGACTCTGCGGGGCCTGCCAAGCGGCGTCGGTCAGGGCTGTGTCGTCGGTTTCGGGATAGCCGCGCTCGTGGTCGACTTGTTGCCAGTAGGCGGAGTCAAAGCTGCCGCACAGGGAGCGCAGCGCTTCGCGCATGTCTTGATGGGCGTCAGGGGCTGGAATAGTCGTTTTCATAGGTTCTCAATCGCTTGGTTCAGGGGGTATTTAGGGGGAAGCTTGTTCAGTGAATTAGCCGAGTTCGGCCGTGCCTTGCATGGTCAGCCAGCCTTCGTGGTCTTGCGTCCACAGGCGGACGTGCGAGCCATCACCTTCCGGTTGGCCATTGACGCGCATGACGCGTTGGTCAGCGCACTCAAAAGTCGGCCGCAGGGCTTTGAACTCAAAGCGTTTGATCGGGCGGTCGGTGTGGCGGCGCACCAAGTCCAGCATCAGCGTGGCGATCAAGGGGCCATGCACGATCAGGCCGGGATAGCCCTCGACGTCAGTCACATATTTACGGTCGTAGTGAATCCGGTGGCCGTTGAAGGTCAGGGCGGAATAGCGAAACAGCAGCACGTCGTCGGGCGTCACGTCGCGCTGCCAAGCGGCGCCTTGCTCAGCGGCCACAGGGGTGGGCACCGGGTCGCCGGGCTGCACCGCCGGACGGTAAACAATGTCGTGTTCCTCAGTCAAGCACAGACCTTGAGCGTTGCTGACTTCATGCTTGACCAGCACGAACAGCAGGTCGCCGCTGCGGCCCGACTTGTGCGTCACCGACTCGATGGTCGAGACCCGCTTGACTTCGTCGCCGACCCGCAGCGGCGCGTGCCATTGCAAACGGCCACCCGCCCACATGCGGCGCGGCAACGGCACGGGCGGCAAAAAGCCACCGCGCTTGGCATGGCCGTCCGGACCGATCTCGCTTTGCCGGTGGTGCGGCAGAAAAAACAACCAATGCCACAGCGCTGGCAACTCGGTGCCGGCGAGGGGCGTTGGGTCATCGCGGTCCAGCGTGGCGCTGAGCGCCCGCAACGGCGCGGGCGTGATCAAGTCTTCTAGGGTTTCGGTGCGGCCTTGCCAGTCTTGCAGGTGGGCGAGGGTGCTGGCGTCAAGCGGGGTGGTCATCAAGGTCTCCGTTTCAGTGATTCTGACGATGTTCGGCGCAACGAGCGCTCAGCGCAATCAGGGAATTTCAAACCAAGCCTTCTGAAAAACAGTAGGCTCGGCGCGGCGAAGTAACATCGCAGCATGCATTTTGACCTCAATGACCTGCGACTGTTCTTGCTGGCCGCCGAAGAAGGCAGCCTGACCAAGGCCGCTGCCAAACATCACCTGTCTCTGGCCGCTGCCAGCGCCCGCATCAAGGCGCTGGAAGTGCAAGCCGACCTGCCTTTGCTTTATCGGGAGGCTCGCGGCGTTCGCCTCACGCCGCCGGGGCAGGCTTTCTTACACCATGCCCGCTTGATCCTGTTCCAGGTCGACCAGATGCAGGGCGATTTAAACGAGTATGGCGGTGGGCTGCGCGGCCATCTGCGGGTTTTTGCCAACACCACGGCCGTCACTGACTTTTTGCCAGAGTTGCTGCCACTGTTTTTAGCCGACAACCCGAAGGTGAATATCGACTTGCAGGAAAAGCCAAATTCCGAGATCGCCCGTGGTGTGCAAGACGGCCGGGCTGACTTGGGCATCGTCTCCAGCCAGGTGGATACATTGGGGCTGGAGCGGCTGCACTTCAGCACGGATAGGTTGGTGCTGGCCACGGCCCTGTCGCACCCGTTGGCGCAGCGCCAGCAAGTGGCTTTTGCCGACACACTCAACGAAGACGCCATTGGCATGCAGCAGGGCAGCACCTTGCAAATGTTTTTAGCGCAAGTGACGGAGCGCCTCGGCAAGCCCATGAAGCTGCGCATCCAGCTGTCTAGTTTTGACGCCATGTGCCGGATGATCGGCGCGGGCGTTGGCGTGGGCATCGTGCCGGAGTCTGCCGCGCTGCGCTATCAGGCGGCGATGGGCTTGGCACTGGTGCAGTTGAGTGACCCGTGGTGCGTGCGTGAGCGTTCTATCTTAACGCGTGACCGCGCCGCCTTACCGGCTTACGCGCAGTCACTGATTGAGCGTTTATGCGCGCATTTTGTGCGTCCAGAAGATGCGCCAAGCCAGCGACAATAGCGCCCATATCGACATCGACACTCATCGACAATACGGCCATGGCACGCATGCAACTACAAGACATTTTATTTTCTCAAGGCTTTGGCACCCGGCGGGTTTGCGCTGGTTTGGTGCAGCAGGGTTTGGTCGTCGTCAACGGTGCGGTCTGCGATGACGCTGCCGCCGATTTTGAGGCCCAAGGGCTTCACTTCGAGGTGCAGGGCGTCGCTTGGCAGTACCACGAAAAGGCCTATTTGATGTTGCACAAGCCAACGGCTTATGAGTGTTCGCAAAAGCCCAGCATGCACCCTAGCATCTACACCTTGTTGCCCCCGCCGATTCGCCAGCGCGGAGGCGGTGCCGCGGCGGGTGTCCAGGCAGTCGGCCGTTTAGACCAAGACACCACCGGTTTGCTGCTGCTGTCAGACGACGGTAAATTCATCCACCGCATGAGCTCACCCCGGCACCACGTGCCCAAGGTGTATCAGGTCACGGTCAAACATCCGGTTGACGCGCAGCAGGTGCAAAAGCTGCTGGACGGCGTGGTGCTGGACGACGACCCGAAGCCGGTGCGGGCAGCGGCTTGCGTGCAAACCGGGGAGCTACAACTCAGTTTGACGCTGACGGAGGGCAAATACCACCAAGTCAAGCGCATGATCGCGGCGGTGAGCAATCGGGTCGAGTTTTTACATCGCTCGCGCATTGGCGGCTTGCAGCTGCCGGCTGACTTGGCTGCCGGCCAGTGGCGCTGGCTGACGGCAGAAGACTTGGCGAGTATTTCAGCCCCCATGTCGGCAGCCGCGCCCACTGCCGCGTTGAGTTAGACAGCTCCGCTACACTGGCGCGCTGACAAGATAAAAAGCATTTTTGACAAGGCATTTTTGTGATTTCTGCATACCGCTTTTTTCCTTTCGTGCTGGCGCTGTTGTCGGCGTCTGTATTGAGCGTGTCGGCGGCCACGCCGGTGACGGCTGTCACGCCAGCGCCAGCCAAGCCACCCGTGTTCGTGTTGAATTCGCTGGACGACAGTGTCAGCGTCTTGGACGCGACGACCTGGACTGAAACCAAGCGCATTGCCACCGGCAAGCAACCGCACCATTTGTACATGACACCGGACGAAAAGTCGGTGATTGTGGCCAATGCGCTGTCGGACTCACTGACCTTCATCGACCCCAAAACTGCAGAAATTCAGCGCACGGTGCGCGGCATTTTGGACCCTTATCACCTGCGTTTTTCGCCGGACATGAAGTGGTTCGTCACGGCCGCCAATCGGCTCAACCACATTGACATTTTTCGCTGGGACGGCAGCAACATGACGCTGGCCAAGCGCATATCGACTGGCAAGACACCCAGCCACCTGTGGATTGACAGCAAGAGCAGCACGGTTTATTCGACCATGCAAGACAGCGACGAATTGATCGCGCTGGATCTGCAGACGCAAACCATCAAGTGGCGCACCAAGACCGGCCCGATGCCGGCCGATCTTATTGGTACGGCCGATGACCAACGCATTTTGGTGGCGCTGACCGGCAGTGACTCTGTCGAGGTCTATGACGTCTCTGGGCCGCAGCCGACGCGCAGCAAAGTCATCAAAACCGGCTTGGGTGCGCATGCGTTTCGGGCTTTTGGCGACGGCCGGCATGTGTTGGTGAGCAACCGCGTGGCCAACTCCATCAGCAAGATTGACCTGCAGACGCTGGAAGTCGTCGGCCGCTTTGCGGCGCCGGGTGGCCCTGACTGCATGGAAGTCACGCGTGACGGCAAGCAGCTCTTTGTCTCTTCGCGCTGGGCCCGTAAGCTCAGCGTGATTGACATCGCCAGCGGCAAGCTGGTGCGGCAAGTGAATGTTGGAAAGAGCCCGCATGGCGTCTGGACCTTGGACCACGCGCCGCGCTAAGCAGCTGGCCCGCGTTGCCGGGCTGGCTGTCTTGGCGCTGGCCCAGCCCGCGCTTTGGGCCGGCAGTTGCGCTGCACCGGTTTACCTGACGTTTGACACCGGCCACATGGGAGTGGCCCCGTTGATCGCCGAGGTGCTGAAAAAGCACGACGTGCAGGTGACATTTTTTGCGGCCAATGAGCGCACCCAGACCGGCAACGGCAGCTTGGGCAGCGACTGGGCCAGCTGGTGGAGAGTCCGCGCGGCCGAAGGCCACGAATTTGCCTCACACACCTACGACCACACCTATTGGCGCGCTGATGTTCTGGACAAGAACCAGGCTGTGCGCTTTCGGGTCAGTCCCTCAGCCGGTCCCCAAGAAGGTCAAGAGCAGGTCTGGACGGCCGCGCAGTACTGCGCTGAAATTAAAAAATCTGAAATGCGCTTGCAAGAGATCACAGGCCAAAAAACGCTGCCTTTGTTTCGGGCGCCGGGTGGTAAGACCTCGTCAGAACTTTTGAAGGCCGCGCGCAGTTGCGGCTATGCGCATGTGGCTTGGGCGCCAGCTGGGTTTTTGGGCGATGAGTTGCCGAGTGATCGATTCCCCAACGCGCAGCTGCTGCAAAAAGCGTTGAAAAATACCAAGTCGGGTGACATTTTGGTGGCGCACTTGGGTATCTGGTCACGCCAAGACCCGTGGGCGCCCGCCGTGCTGGAGCCGCTCATCGTCGGCCTCAAAGCGCGAGGCTTTTGCTTTGCCACATTGCGTGAGCATCCGCAGTACAAGCGCTGGATTGAGCAGCGCGAGGCCAAACCTTCTGGCGCGGCTGATCGCCAGGTTTCCGGAGGACGGTCATGAACTGGTTCAGTGACGTCTTCGCCGCCTTTCAGCAGCAGTTGTTTGAATTGGTCGCGCCTTGGTTGTACCAGCTGGGCATGGGCAACTTGCTGGAAGACGCCTACGCGGCCAGCACTTGGTTGTTGGTTGGGATCATTCAAATTGCGGTGTTGCTGCTGGTGATTGGGCCGCTGCAACGCTGGCGACCCGCCGAGCCGGTGACAGACCACGCGACCATTCGCACCGACGTGATTTACACCTTGGTCCATCGTTTGGGTCTGTTTCGGGTGGCACTTTTTTTCACGTTGGAGCCGATCTTCAACAGCAGCATTGGTGTCTTGCGTACCGCTGGTGTGGGCACTTTTCATCTCGACCAAGTGTGGCCTGGCGTGACGGACGGCGCCATCGCCAGCTTTTTGATTTACCTGCTTGCTATGGACTTGGCCGCCTACTGGCTGCACCGTGGCCAACACCGCATCAGCTTTTGGTGGCGGCTGCATTCGCTGCACCATTCACAGCGGCAGATGACCATGTGGAGCGACAACCGCAACCACCTGCTTGACGACGTATTGGTGAGTGTGTTGCTGGTGGTATTGGCGCAGCTGATGGGTGTGGCCCCCGAGCAATTCATTGTCATCGTCGCCTTGACGCAGCTCAGCGAAAGCCTGCAGCACGCCAATCTGCGTTTGAGTTTTGGCCGCATCGGCGAAAGGCTGTGGGTCAGTCCGCTGTTTCATCGCGTTCACCACAGCATTCAGTCTGGCGAGAGCAATTACGGCGTGTTGTTGCCGTGGTGGGACCAGCTCTTTGGCACGGCTAATTTCCAGGCGCACTACGACCCGACCGGCGTCAAAGATGCGCAGATGTTGCTGGATGATGGCATCGGCCTGTGGTCCCAGCAGTGGCGGGGTTTTAAACGACTCTTAGGGCGCGCATGAACCGGCTGATCGACTCTTTTTGGCGCGCCACGTTGTATTGCCTGCACCCACGGGTCATCGCCTTGTCCTTTTTGCCACTGATCATCATGGCGGCTGTCGCGCTGGGGTTGGGTTATTTTTATTGGAATGATGCGATCGACCTGCTGCGCGCGCAGCTCGACAGCTACCAGTTGGTGGCCAGCATGTCGGAGTGGCTGCAAGGCTTGGGGCTGAGTGATTTGCGGCTGGTGATGGCGCCCGCGCTGCTGCTGTTCATGGCGATCCCGGTCATCGTCATTGTGTCGCTGCTGTTTGTGGCCTTACTGATGACGCCGACGATGGTTGGGCTGGTGGCTGAGCGGCGTTTCCCCTTGCTTGAACGCAGAAAAGGGGCTTCGTTTTGGGCCAGCTTGATGTGGAGTCTGGCGTCGACCTTGATGGCCTGCTTGGCCTTGTTGTTGTCGCTGCCGCTGTGGTTGATTCCGCCTCTGGTGTTGGTGGTGCCGCCGCTGATCTGGGGCTGGCTGACTTACCGTGTCATGGCCTATGACGCCTTGGCCGAGCACGCCAGCGCTGAAGAGCGGGAGCAGGTTTTCAAGACGCACCGCATGCCCTTGCTGTGCATTGGCATCTTGAGCGGTTATCTGGGCGCGGCGCCGAGCATCATCTGGGCCTCTGGCGCCATGTTTGTCGCGATGGCGCCGATCCTCGTGCCGATCGCTATTTGGATCTACACCCTCGTATTTGCCTTTTCGTCGCTCTGGTTCACGCATTACGCCTTGTCGGCCTTGCAGCAGTTGAGAGCACAAAATGCCACCACCGCAGCAGCCGAAATTTTCAATCGTCCTTCCACCTGAGCGTTCAGCGCGATCCCACACCATGTCTCAAAAATTCGGCGTCATCATCATTGGTGACGAAATTCTTTCCGGCAAACGTGCCGACAAGCACTTGCCCAAAACCATCGAACTGTTAGGCGCACGCGGCCTGCAACTGAGTTATGCCGACTACGTGGGCGACGACCCGGAGCGCATCACGGCCACGCTGGCGCGGGCCTTTGCGGCGGCCCGCGACCACGGTGACGTGGTCTTTTCCTGCGGCGGCATTGGCGCCACACCCGACGACTACACGCGCCAGTGCGCTGCGCAGGCGCTGGGCGTCGAGTTGGCGCTGCACCCCGAGGCCAAGGCCCTGATCCGGGACCGCATGCACGACGTCGCCCGCGAGCAGGGTTTGCCCTACGAGCCCGACCGCGAAGACAACATCCACCGCCTCAACATGGGCACGTTCCCGGTGGGCGCCAGCATCATCCCCAACCCGTACAACAAGATTCCGGGTTTCTTTTGTTCGGCCGGGCCAGCTCAAGCCATGGGCAGCCAAGCTGGCGGCGTTTACTTTGTGCCCGGCTTTCCGGTCATGGCTTGGCCCATGATCGAGTGGGTGCTGGACACCCACTACGGCCACTTGCACCAACTGCAGGCGTACAGCGAAAAATCAGTGATTGTCATGGGCTCGATGGAGGCCATGCTGACGCCGCTGATGATCGAGCTTGAGGCGCGTCACCCCGGTGTCAAGGTTTTCAGCCTGCCCAGCGTGGACCACCCGCAATACGGCCGCCACATCGAGTTGGGCGTCAAGGGCGCACCGGCCGAGGTCAATGCGGCCTACCCGGCGTTGTTGGCCGGTTTGCATGTTTTCAACGTCAAATTAGGCCCTGAATTGGTGCGCTGATGGACGCACTTATTTGGGGCGGCCAATACGCCCCAAATAAGTGCACATCAAAAGCATTCAGGTCAAGGGCAAACAGGCTTTTAGCCCTGCCTTTTTACGATTTCTGCCCAGTCTGTGGCCAAAACCGCGGCAGTTGACGGCACAATATCAGGTTGGGCTTGGCAAAGGCACACCCGAGTGGCACAAAAAGTGCATTCGATGGCACTGAGCAGATTTTTTAACCACCATCCAGCAACAGGAGATTCTGATGGCAAAGACCGTCGCAGACGTCATGAAAATGGTCAAGGAAAACGAAGTCAAGTTTGTTGACTTCCGCTTCACTGACACCCGTGGTAAAGAGCAGCACGTTACCGTGCCTGTGTCTCACTTTGACGAAGACAAGTTCACTTCGGGCCACGCTTTTGACGGCTCATCTATCGCCGGTTGGAAAGGCATTGAAGCCTCCGACATGCAACTGATGCCTGACCCGAACACGGCCAACATCGACCCTTTCTTTGAAGAAACCACCGTTTTCATGAGCTGCGACGTCGTCGAGCCTGCCGACGGCAAGGCCTACGACCGCGACCCACGTTCGATCGCCAAGCGCGCTGAGGCTTACCTCAAGGCCTCCGGCTTGGGCGACACAGCCTTCTTCGGACCAGAGCCAGAATTCTTCGTCTTCGACGACGTTCGCTGGAACACCGACATGTCGGGCACCTTCTTCAAGATCGACGAGTACGAAGCACCGTGGAATTCGGGCAAGAAGCTCGATGGCGGCAACCGCGGCCACCGTCCAACGATCAAAGGCGGTTACTTCCCCGTGCCACCGGTCGACAGCATGCACGACATGCGCTCGGAAATGTCCCTGATTCTCGAATCGCTGGGCATCCCTGTCGAAGTGCATCACCACGAAGTCGCTGGCCCTGGCCAGAACGAACTGGGCACCAAGTTCAGCACGCTGGTTGAGCGCGCCGACTGGACGCAGGTCCTGAAGTACGTGGTTCACAACGTCGCCAATGCCTACGGCAAGACCGCGACCTTCATGCCAAAGCCTATCGTTGGTGACAACGGTTCCGGCATGCACGTTCATCAGTCGATCTGGAAAGACGGCAAAAACTTGTTCGCCGGTGACGGCTATGCAGGCCTGTCTGATTTCGCCCTGTACTACATCGGCGGCATCATCAAGCACGCACGTGCCCTGAACGCGATCACCAATCCAGGCACCAACAGCTACAAGCGTTTGGTCCCAGGTTATGAGGCACCGGTCAAGCTGGCTTACTCAGCCAAAAACCGCTCGGCTTCGATCCGTATTCCGCACGTGTCGAACCCGAAAGGTCGCCGCATCGAGGCACGTTTCCCTGATCCACTGATGAACCCATACCTCGGCTTCTCAGCCCTGATGATGGCCGGTCTGGACGGCGTGGAAAACAAGATCCATCCGGGCGAAGCTGCCACGAAGGACCTGTATCACCTGCCGCCAGAAGAAGACGCGCTGATCCCGACCGTTTGCCACAGCTTGGATCAAGCTTTGGACTATCTGGACAAGGACCGTGCCTTCCTGACCAAGGGTGGCGTGTTCACCGACGCTTACATCGACGCTTACATTGAGTTGAAGATGCAAGAAGTGACCCGTTTCCGCATGGCCACGCACCCGGTCGAATTTGACATGTACTACGCACTGTAATCCCCCCCGGGATCGCAGTCATGGCACCTCGGTGTCAGCAAAAAGGGCGACGCAAGTCGCCCTTTTTCATGGGCCTGTTGTTTTCTACCTCATCGCCTTGAAGGCATACTGTCTGAGACAGTTCGGGGGGCGCCCGAAACGCATCAACTAGATGATCACCATGACGGATATGGCACCTTACTCACTCCATGCGCGGTCGTTACAGGCACTATGTTGGGCAGCTGCTCTTTTTGTAGTGCTGTCTGGTGCCGCTCGCGCCGATGACAAGCCCGTCTACCGTTGCCCAGGCAACCTGTACACAGACACCTTGTCCATCAAAGAGGCGCAAGACAAGGGATGCAAGACCATGGAAGGCGCGCCGATCACCGTGTTCCAGTCGATCGCACCACGCAGCAGTGCAGGATATCGACCTAGCCCAAGCGCAAGCGGTGGTGGCGACAGGGTTGGTGCCGATGATCAAAAGGCACGCGATGCGGATGCAAGGCGCATCCTAGAGGCTGAGTTGAAGAAGGAAGAGGATGCTTTGGCTATCCTACAAAAGGAGTTCAACAATGGTCAGCCTGAACGCAAAGGCGATGAGCGGAACTACCAAAAATACCAAACACGCGTGAGTGAGATGAAGGCCGCATTGACACGCAAGGAGTCCGATGTGACCTCGCTCAAGCGCGAGTTGGCTAAATTCACTGGTAGCAAGTGAGGTTGGGCATGCGCAAAGCAGCAGACACAGGCAAGCTCGCCTCGCAGGGTGTGATGCCCGATGTGCCCATGCCCTCTGGCTTGGATGCCTTTGACTACTTGGCGACGATGGTCGCTGTCGTTGATCCCCAAGGGCAATGCCTTTTTGCCAATGCTGCTTTTGAGGAGGTCCTCGGCCTGTCTCGTCGCAGTTTGTTGCGCGAGTCCATTTTCGATTGGTTTGTTGATCCTATTTTGCTCAAAGGGGTCGTTCTTGATGTTGCCAACAATGAGTTCGCAACGAGTCGGCTGCAAGCTGAGTTGAAGCGTCACACGCACATTGCCACCGGTGATCCGTTGCCTATCCAAGTGATCGTTACTCGCTTGGATTACAAGGATTTGGTCTTGATTGAGTTGGTTGAGGTTGAGCAGCAGACCAAGCAAGAGCGTGAAGAGCGCGCGCTCGATCAGGTTCAGGCCAACAAAGAGCTGATTCGCAATCTGGCACACGAGATTAAAAACCCGCTTGGCGGCATCCGTGGCTCCGCCCAATTGCTGCAGATGGAGTTGGAATCCAAGTCGCTGACCGAGTACACGCAAGTCATCATCCACGAGGCAGATCGGCTGCAAGCGTTAGTGGACCGCTTGTTGGCGCCTCACCGCAGCCCGCATCTTGTTGGGGACGTGAACATCCATGATGTGTGTGAGCGTGTGCGGACACTCATTCTGGCCGAGTTCCCGAGAGGGTTGAAGGTCTGGCGCGATTACGACACCTCCATTCCGGAGTTCCGTGGCGACCGTGAACAGTTGATTCAGGCGGTTTTGAACATCGCGCACAACGCCGCTCAGGTCTTGTCCGAGCGCATCGCAACGGGTGATGCGCTGATTACCTTGCGCACAAGAGTGGCACGCCGTGTGACCATCAATCGGCATTTGTACAGGCTGGCACTGGTCTTGCATATTGGAGACAACGGCCCGGGGATTCCGGAGTCCATCCGCGAACGCATTTTTTACCCATTGGTGTCGGGGCGTGAGGGGGGATCCGGCTTGGGCCTGACTTTGGCTCAAACCTTTGTTCAACAGCATCAAGGCACCATCGAATGCGAGAGCGAACCGGGACACACGGTATTCAAAATACTGATACCTTTACCGTGAAGTCGGCCGCTACAACGTATCCGGTTCGGGATGTCAACCACCTTAGGCCAGCATGAAACCCATCTGGATCGTTGACGACGACCAATCCATTCGTTTTGTGCTTGAAAAAGCACTGACGCGAGAAAATCTACCCGTTCGTGTTTTCACCAATCCACGCGATGTGTTGGCGGCGCTGGACGACGACGAGCCACAGGTGCTGGTGTCAGATATCAGGATGCCTGGTGGTTCGGGTATCGATTTGCTGGCCAAAGTCAAGGACAGGCTGCCTGGCTTGCCCGTCATCATCATGACCGCCTACTCAGATTTGGACAGCGCCGTGTCGGCTTTCCAAGGCGGCGCTTTTGAGTACCTGCCCAAACCGTTTGACTTGCCCAAAGCGGTGGAGTTGATTCGCCGCGCTGTCGATGAGAGTGTGCGAGAAGAGGTGATTGACGAGCGTGTCTCGCAAATGCCTGAGATGCTGGGTCAGGCTCCTGCAATGCAAGACGTCTTTCGTGCGATCGGGCGCTTGAGTCAAAGTAACGTGACGGTTCTCATCACGGGTGAATCTGGTTCAGGTAAAGAGCTCGTGGCGCATGCCTTGCATAAGCACAGCTCACGCGGGAGTGGGCCTTTTGTGGCCATCAACGCAGCGGCCATTCCCAAAGACTTGCTTGAGTCGGAGTTGTTTGGTCACGAGCGTGGCGCATTCACGGGTGCCCAAACTATGCGCCGGGGCCGCTTTGAGCAAGCAGATGGCGGCACCTTGTTTTTGGATGAAATCGGCGACATGCCTTTTGATCTGCAAACACGCCTGCTGCGGGTGTTGAGCGATGGTCAGTTTTACCGTGTCGGGGGCCACCATCCACTCAAAAGCAATGTGCGCGTGATTGCCGCCACGCACCAAAATCTAGAGGAGCGCGTTCGCCAAGGTGGTTTCCGAGAGGACTTGTTCCATCGGCTGAATGTGATTCGCCTGCGCTTGCCCGCATTGCGTGAGCGTCGTGAAGACATCGCAACCTTGACGCGTTTCTTTTTGCAAAAAAGCGCCAAGGAGCTGGGTGTCGAGGCTAAGCGTATTTCTGACCTGGCACTTGCCAAGCTGACTGGTTTCGACTTCCCCGGCAACGTGCGTCAGCTGGAAAACATTTGTCACTGGTTAACCGTGATGGCGCCGGCTCAGGTCATCGAGACCAAGGATTTGCCACCTGAATTGCTTGATGTGCGCACACATGTTGCACGTTTGCCAGAGCCGACCGCTGTGGATGAGGTGCAGGTGGGCACAGTTATCGCGCGGGATTTGACTGCGCCTGCTCTAACTGTTGAGGATGCTAAGCCCTTGTTAGCGGCAATTGCTAGCGTTGACCTTGCGGTTGATGGCCCTGCTGCAATCGGGGGGGATCTTGGTCTTGTACCGTCTTGGGTGAAAGACCTTGAACGGGATGCCCATGTGCGTCTTGAGGCTGGTCAAACAGATGTGTGGGATGCACTCACCAGACAGTTTGAGGCTGCCCTGATTCACACTGCGTTGGATTTGACCCGAGGGCGCCGCATTGAGGCAGCCCAAAAGCTAGGCATTGGACGCAATACGATCACCCGCAAAATCCAAGAGCTGGGCATTGCCGATTAGCTTTACTTTACATTGTGGGGATGCTGTCTGCGCTAAAGTGGCAGGGTACAGGCACAACAGTGTGCTTGGCTTGTGAACTTGAGCGAGACTGAGATGAAACACACGTTAACGATCTGCGCAAAAACTGCCGCGGCCTTGTCCCTTTGCGTCTTGGCGGCTTGTTCGACAACCAGCCCGGATGTGATCAAGCCTGGCGATGCGCAACGCTTGTCTCAAATTGATGATGCTGTGGTGTTGAGCACCCGAGTCGTCGTGGTTGATGGCAATCAAAGTGGTATCGGTGGTGCGACGGGTGCTGTACTCGGGGGTGTCGCTGGTATGGGTGGCTCCAGTAACAACCGCAGTTCGGCCATGATTGGCGTGGTCGGTGCCGTGGTTGGTGCTGTCGCCGGTAACGCCGTTGAGCGTATGGGTACCCGTGAGGATGCGCTGGAGATCCTGCTGCAGATGGCCAACGGTCAGCGAAGGGCCATAGTTCAGGCCAAGGGCAGTGAAAACTTCAAACCAGGTGACGCTGTTATTTTGGTGACGACGGCTGGCAAGACGCGCGTGATGTTGGCCCCTAAGGTCACCGCGCCTGCTGCCCCGTAATAGCCAAAATACGCAAGCGCAGCTACATCAGCTGCCTGCTGATTAACGTCGACATAACTTGGTCTGCGCCCATGTCTGTTCGTGTGATTGTTTCCGGTAAATCCCTGCGTTTCGCCTTAGGGGTGTGGACTGCGTTGCTGGCCTCAGCTTGGCTGGATCCGTCCTATGCGGCTAGCGCTAGGCAAGCTGTTGCGGTGACGTCGGTAGAGGGCATCACTGAGTACAAAATGGCCAACGGCCTGCAGGTCTTGTTGATCCCCGATGATTCCAAACCGACCACGACGGTCAACGTCACTTATCGGGTCGGTTCGCGGCATGAAAGTTATGGCGAAACGGGGATGGCGCATTTGCTTGAGCACCTCATGTTCAAGGGTTCCCCGCGTTATCCGAAAGTTTGGTCGGACTTCAATAAACGGGGCTTCAATGCCAACGGCAGTACTTGGTACGACCGCACCAATTACTTCGCCAGTTTTGCGGCCAACGACGATAACTTGCATTGGTACTTGCAATGGCAAGCCGATGCGATGACCCACAGTTTCATCGCTAGGCGGGACCTGGACAGTGAAATGACCGTGGTTCGCAACGAGATGGAGATGGGTGAGAATGACGCTGGCCGCGTCTTGCTTGAGAAAACAGTTGCAGCCATGTTCCAGTGGCACAACTACGGCAAGGCGACGATTGGCGCACGTACCGACGTTGAGGGTGTGGACATCAGCCGTTTGCAGGCTTTTTATCGCCGTTACTACCAGCCAGATAACGCCACATTGATCGTGTCTGGTAAGTTTAATCAGACCAAGGTATTGGCTTGGGTGGCGCAGGCATTCGGTGACATACCCAAACCAAAGCGGATGTTGCCGACCTTGTATACGCTGGACCCTGTGCAGGACGGTGAGCGTGCGGTGACTTTACGCCGGACTGGTGGGACACCGCTGCTTTATGCGGGCTACCATGTTGTGCCAGGCTCGCATGCTGATTACGCGGCTGTCCAACTGTTATCCGTCATTTTGGGCGATGAGCCCTCCGGGCGGCTGCACAAGGCGATGACCGAGAAGCAATTGGCTGCGGGGGTGTTTGGCTTCTCACAAGGATTGGCTGATCCGGGTTATATCTTGCTCGGCGCACAGCTCTCTGCGCAGCAAGATTTGGCCGTATCCAGGCATGCTTTATTGGATGTAGTTGAGTCCTTCAAAAGCCAGCCTGTGACGCAGGCAGAGTTGGACAGGGCCAAGTCCAAATGGCTTAAATCATGGGACATGGGGTTTTCTGACCCGCAACGTGTGGGCGTCGCGCTATCCGAGTCTGTTGCGCTGGGTGATTGGCGCTTGTTTTTCTTGAGTCGAGACAGGGTCAAGAACGTGACCTTGCCGGATGTGCAGCGGGTGGCGCAGCAAGTGTTTGTTAAGTCCAATCGCACTTTGGGTGAATATATTCCAACCGCATCGCCTGAGCGAGCGCAGCAACCGGAGCGCGTTGATGTCGCTGCTGCCTTGAAGGATTTCAAAGCACAAGGTGCGCAAGCTCAGGCGGAAAGCTTCGATGCCAGCCCCGCTAATATTGAGGCCCGTACTCAGAGGCTTCAGCTGCCATCGGGTATGAAGGTGGCTTTGCTGCCTAAATCAACACGAGGGCAGGCCGTCAAGGCGACATTGACTTTGCGTTACGGTGATGAGAAGTCGCTCGCCAATTGGGGTGAAACGCCAACGGCATTGGCCGCCTTATTGGACAAGGGTACCTTGACTTTGAGCCGTCAGCAGGTGGAGGACAAGCTCGATGCCCTGCAAGCTGAAGTGAGGTTCTCTGCGGCACCAGGGCAATTGAACGTCGTCATGTCCACACGTCGTGCGCATTTGCCAGCGCTGATTGCGTTGGTCTCTGACATCTTGCGCCACCCCGCCTTGCCGGCCGCCGCACTGGAGGAGGTCAAGCAGCAAGCGCTGTCGGCACTTGACGAGCAGAGCAAGGAGCCTGAGGCCGTTTTGGATGAAGCCCTCTCTCGGCATGGCAACCCGTATCCCGTCGGGGATGTCAGGTATGCGCGCACCTTTGATCAAATCCGTGCTGACTGGGCCGCGGTTCAAATTGATCGCGCGCAACAATTTCACCGTACATTTTTGTCGGCGCAAAACGCCGAATTTGCAGCCGTGGGTGATTTGGATGAAGCAGCTACCCGGCAGGCTTTGAGCTCGGGTTTTGGTGCTTGGCGCAATGAGCAGGTTTATGCGCGTATTGCCAACCCTTTGGTGCCCTTGCAGCCTATTCGATTGGTTTTGCAGACGCCAGATAAGCAAAATGCGGCGATGTCGGTTGTATTGCCGATGGCCCTGAGTGATCGGGATCCCGATTACGCGGCATTCACATTGGCCAATCACCTGCTTGGTGCCGGAGGTGACTCGCGCTTGTGGAACCGTATCCGCGAAAAAGAAGGCCTGTCTTACAGCGTATACAGCACGGTGCAATGGAGTCAGCTTGAGGCTAATTCACACTGGGTAGCCGCAATCAACTTTGCGCCTCAGAACCGGGACAAGGTCGAGGTTGCTTTTCGTGAAGAGATCAGCAGGGCCGTGACTCAGGGCTTCACTCAGGCTGAGTTTGAATCAGGTCGGCGTGGGTTGTTGAACTTCAGGCGCTTGGGGCGTGCGCAGGATGGGCGTCTTGCTGCAGTTCTGGGAAGTAACTTGTATCTGAACCGCACATTTGCTGTCGCGGCACAAGTCGATGCAGCCTTGGAGGCGCTGACCTTAGATCAAGTTAATCAGGCCTTGCGACGCTATCTCAAGCCTGAACAGTTTGTGATGGGGCTGGCAGGAGACTTCAAGCAAGCGAAGCATTGATACAAGACTCGGGTATAAAAAAAGGCCAGCGCATATGCACTGGCCTTTTTGTCTGAATCAGTTATTTCAGATGATGAATTCTTCGAGTTTCTTGCCAGTGGCTACGGCCGCTTTAATCCACTTAGGTTGCAGGCCACGACCTGTCCAAGTTTCACCTGTTTCTTTGTTGCGATACTTTGGCGCAACTTTGCGACCAGCCGATGCGCTGCCTGTAGAAACCTTGCCGCTTGCCTTCACACCCAGATCAGCAATGGTCAAACCGTGCTCAACCAGCAGCGATTTGATTTGAGCAATCACGCCAGCGCGTTCTGCGCGGCGTGCATCGTTCAATTGTTTGTCTAGATCTGCAGCCTGCTTTTCAAGGGCTGCTTTTTGTGCGAGAAGGTCTTGGTAGTTGCTCATGCGGTGTCCTTTGCTGCCCTGCGAGTCGGGCGGGGAATACTTGCGTATAGATATCAATGCGTGGGGATTTTATACACGAAATATATAAAATTGCAATGGAATATACACTTTATATCAAAGTTATGTGTGCTCAAGGGTGGGCTTGGGCGTCACGTGCTTGGGTAATTCGGTCAGGGGTTTTTGTTGCTTTGACGGGTAACTTCGCGGGCAACGGCTTCTCCCAACTGCACAACAGCCAATGCGTAATAGCTTGATTGGTTGTAGCGTGTTATTGCATAGAAATTAGAGGTGCCAGCCACCAAGGTGGGTGCATTGTTGCCATTTTCAAGTTGAACCAGCGCCAGTTGTCCCGGATGTTTTTGCCCAGCTTCTGAAAGGCTTGCACCTAAGTCCTGCATGGCCATGGCAGAAAAACTAGGCACGATATCAGGGGTCAGTAAGGTCGCTAACGCAGATTCGTTATTGGGCGGTGTGATGTCGAAATAGGATGGCCAAGCGGCTTGCCAGCCGTGCTCAACCAAATAGTGCGCCACGCTACCAATGGCGTCAGCCGGGCTGTTTATCAGGTCGATCTGGCCATCACCATCAAAGTCAACCCCAAAACGCCTGATAGATGACGGCATGAATTGGGGCAGACCTACGGCCCCTGCGTATGAGCCCAGCATGGTGTCGGGTGTGATTTGGCGCTCTTGACAGAGCTTGAGAAACTGTCCGAGTTCATTTTTAAAAAATGAACTGCGGTCACTTCGTCCCTTTGGGAAGTCGAGCGACAAAGTGGTCAATACATCCAGTACCCGGAAGGTACCAGTCTGGCGACCATAAATGGTTTCAACACCCAATATGCCGGCAATGATGTTGGCCGGTACGCCGTAGGTTTTTTCTGCTCGCTTTAAATCTGATTCGTGGTCGCGCCAGAATGCCACGCCTGCCCGAATCCGAATGGGTTCTATGAACCGGCTGCGGTATAACGCCCAATTTTTGGCCGTGCCTGAAGGGGCTGGCATCATCAGTTTGGCGACGCTGTCTTTGACTTTGGCTTTTGACAGCGCGGCCCATACCCATTTGGGATCCAGATCCTGGGATTGCGCTAATTCGGCAGCAAGTTGTTTCGCGTCTTCGCGGTAAGCGTAGCTGTTGGGGTCTGGGTTGCCACTCAGGTCGCGTCCGGCGACGATCGGGTCATTGGGGATGGGCTTGGTCTGGGCTGCTGTTGATAGGCCTGTATCCATGTTTGGTTGCTGTGCTCTGCTGTCAACTGCAACAGACGCAGCAGGGGGCCTTGTGGCGCAAGCACTGATCAGCATGACAGTCGCTATGCTGATCAGCATCGACCTGTTGAGTACGCGTGGGGCCGGCTGCAAGGTGATCATGATCAAGCGAATGAGAAGGAGTCTGTCTCAGCTTAGTGTAGTTCGCCACTGTTTGGCTAGCTGCGAAATGCTGCTGACGATTTGTATGCGATCACGTTTGATCTGGCGTGGGTTGCTTGATTGTGGTGCGTATCGCAGTGCATCGAGTTGCTGCAACGATGCGATCAAACGGGCTTGTATGGCGTCTTGTGCGAGCGTTCTTTTTGTGCGGTTTATGGCGCTGATCCAACTCAGTGCAGCTGCTGGTGCCGGGCTGCTATCAGGGGCCGGTATGCCTGCAGAGGCAAGTGCCTTGTGTACGCTCATGAGTGGCTTGTGCCACGGCGTTTTGGGTGAGCGTGGACGTGTCCACCATAGCCAAACGAGGCCCATCATGCTGACGCCAACGAGAACCCCACCACACAGTCGAATCAGGTCCACCCAGTCAGGCGAGGCGACGCCCCAGTCCTTTAATAAAGCCATTTGCTTGTTCCGTGAGTACTGAAGCACCCACACGTTCCAGCGGTGGTCGCCTGCATTCATATAGGCTCGCAAGGGGCCCCAGAGTGTGGCGTTGATTTGGGATGCCACATTCTTGCTCGCATCGAGGTTGCGGAAAATTTGACGTGGGTGGTCGATCCGCTCGGGTGCGACGGCAGCGGTCGGGTCGACGCGTGTCCAGCCTTCGCCGGCTTGCCAATACTCAGCCCAAGCATGGGCATCGCTATTGCGCACAACGTACAGGCCATCAACGGGGTTTAACTCCGCGCCTTGGAAGCCCGTGACCACGCGGGCGGGGACGCCCATGGCGCGCATGATCACCACGTAGGCTGTCGCAAAGTGTTCGCAAAATCCCGCTTTGCTGTCTACCCAGAAGTGGTCAATGGCATCGCGTTGAGGCTTGTCTTTGTCATCCTTGTCGCCGCCGCCCGGTGACAAGGTGTAGCGGTAGGATGATTGCCTGATGTGCTGCAAAACAGCATTGGACAAGGTCGACTCATCTGCATTTTGCAGGTAAGGCTGTAGTCTGAAATCGTGTGCCCATTGACGGGTGCGCGGGGTGAAGCCCATTGGTAATTGAAGCCACAGGTTCAGTGTGCCATTGGCTTGCGTGGGGCCGTGTTTGACGCCTTGCCATGCTTGGGCATCCAGTTGTGATCGCTCAGTCAGTGGGTGATTGGCGACCCAGTTCAGCCCGTCTCGGCGTATTTGGGGCTCCGTTGCCGGTGGTGTGGGGGATGCGGCTAAGGTGCCCTCCAGCAAGGGTATCGCTGCGATCTTGTTGGGCTCAAGGGTCAGTTGGTACTTCAGCGCCGACCCGCTGGCGCGCAAAGGGGTGCTGTCATCAATGCTCATCAGGCCGGGTAGGGATGCGCGTGTTTGCCATGTGCTGCCGTCAAATACATCCAAAACGGGGCCTCTGAAGTACATGTCACGCGCCTTAGGGACGGCCCCCCAAAACCGGATGCGCATGGCCACACTGTCGTCCTGAGCCAAGTTAGCCACATTGCCCAGTGTGATCTTGTCTGATAAGCCAGTGTGCTGTCCGGCATCACTCGGTACGCTCCATAGAGGGCCAAGCCGTGGGAACAAGACATACAGGGCCAGCATCACGGGCAGCCCCATCAATACGCTTCTGCCAGCGACCTTTGCGGCCGACCAGATAGATGGGCGACCTGTGGGGCGTTGTGCCAGCACCAGAGCGGTGAGCCAACCCATCAATACCACCAGCATCAAGGCGGCAATAGGCAGACTCTGTGAGTATAGAAACTGCGTGAGGATCAAGAAGAAGCCGAGGGAGGTGATCACAAAGGCGTCACGTCGCGCACGCAGCTCCAACGTTTTAAGGCCAGCCAACAGGGTGACCAGTGTGATGCCTGCCTCTCTGCCAAACAAAGAGTTAAATGTCCACAGCGTCAAGGCCACGCTCACAATAAGGCTTGTGATCAACACCCATCGTGGCGGCAGTGCACCATCTTTCCAAGCAATTTGTGCGCGCCAGACGATAGCGCCTGCTGCGCCTGCTGCACACCACAGTGGCAGGCGCGTCATGTGGGGCAAGATGCTCAAGGTGAGTACACACAATAGCCAGAGCGTGTCTCTGCCTTCGCGGCTCAGTGAGGTGTCAGGCAGACGCATCAAGTCGCGCCTCGATCGTGGCCTGATGGTGACCAAGTCGACAGTGTGTCTAAGCAATGCCTAAGGTGCTGGCTGCCGGCACCACGTGTGACATCCATGCCGGGCAAGCGCAGTCCGTAAAGGGTGCCTGTTGCTGCCGCTTGTTGTTCTGCTTGCAGCAGCCAAGAAGCCAGCCTGCTTAATCGGGCCTCTGTGTCCATGCCTCGCAAACCTGGGCTGTGTTCATAATCTAGCCAGAGGTCTGGTGAATGACCTTGAGCGGGTTCTCTGCTGATCAGTCCGGTGCCTGATGCCAATGCATGGCTGGATTTTTTCCAGGCGATCAGTCTTTGTGGATCACCACGTCTGTAGGCCCTTAATCCCTCGTGCATCTCGGTGTTGCTGGTTGCCGCATGAAGGGTGTTCGCATCGACCTTGTCGCCTTGCCAAGAAGGCAGTGGCGGGGCTTGTGTATCTAGAGATGGCCAGATCAATACCTGCCCTTCAGGACGCCAGTAAGCCCACGCGCGAAACAGGCCCAAAGGGAAGCGCGTATCGATGGTGATGCGGGGTAGGGTTAAGCGGCCTCTTGTGTAGGTGGCCACATCGACTTCGATGTGACAATCGCTGCCGGGGTTGAGCTCCACGTCCTGTGGACAGCCGGGGCCCGACATGGTGCCTTCTGGTGCTTTGTCCCCCGCTGTTATTTGCAGTCCGTATCGACCCAGTTTTCGGTGTTTATTGGTGATGGTGAGGCCCACACTCAGCACATCACCTGCGTGCACGCTTCTCAGCGTCAACAAACGCATGCTCACGCCCTGCAAGTTGCCGTGCGTCTGGTAAATCGCTGTCATGGCGGTGCCGCCCAACAGGAAACTCAAGGCATAGCCTAGATTGATTTGTTCGTTGATGGAGGCCAGCAGCAGCAGCATGAACACCGCAGCAAACCCCCAGCCTGCTTTGGTTGGCAGGATGTAGAGGTTGCGTTGGTTGAGCGTGATGTGGTCGCGCCGTGGCAGGCGAGCCTCCCACCATGCCGACCATTGGCCTTGGATGCCTGCCCATCTGCTCATGGAACGGGCGTTGCCTCCAGCAGTGCACGCGCTTGTGCGTTGGCGCTTCTGCCCGATTGAGGCAGGGGCATCAGGCGGTGTGCCGCAGCCGGTAGCCACAATACTTGAATGTCCTCGGGTGACACATGGTTGCGCCCCAACACCAGCGCCCGTGCCCTAGCGAGTTTCAGTAACGATAAGCCCGCGCGTGGGCTCAAACCTTGCGCAAACCAGCGGCCATCGCGTGTGGCCGTCAGGAGGGCTTGGAGGTAGTCCAGCAGGCTATCGGCGACATGTATCTCGTCAACACGCTGCTGCCATTGCTGCCATTGTGCTGGACTGATCACGGGATGTAGCGCCAGCAGCGCCTCACGACGGTCTTCCCCAATCAGCAAGGCCCGTTCGGCCGCAGGGGCAGGGTAGCCCAAGGATAGGCGCATGGCGAATCGGTCCAGTTGTGACTCCGGTAAGGGATGCGTGCCCAACTGATCGGAGGGGTTCTGCGTTGCGATAACGAAAAACGGATTGGGCAGTGGACGCGTCTCACCATCGGCGGATACTTGGCGCTCTTCCATGGCCTCTAGCAGCGCACTTTGTGTGCGGGGCCCTGCTCGGTTGATTTCATCGGCTAACAGAACATGTGCAAACACAGGTCCAGGGTGGAAAACAAAAGCCTCTTTTTGGCGCTCATATACGCTCACACCGATCAGGTCGGAGGGCAGCAGGTCTGAGGTGAATTGGATACGCGAAAAGCTCAAACCCAAGGAGCGAGAGAGTGCTTGAGACAGCGTTGTTTTACCCACGCCAGGCACATCCTCAATCAATAGATGGCCCGACGCAAGCAGGCAAATCACACTGAGTGTGACCTGCTCTCGTTTGCCTACAATGATCGTGCTAACCTGATCAATGAGCTGATTGATCTGAGACCCCTTATTGGCTGTGGCGGTGCCTGTCTGCATGGCTTGGTTCAAGTCGTTTCGGAGCATGACGTGACATTAACCCAAACCCGCGCTTCATGCGGATCAAAGCTGACCCATGGCTACCGGCTATTTTTCACATCCAGATTGTTTGGCTCACGACATGGGCCCGGGACACCCGGAATGCCCTCAGCGTATTTTGGCCATTGAAGACCAGTTGCGGGCTCTGGGTTTAGATGCCCTGATGTTGACGCCGGAGGTGCCTTTGGCCAGCAACGCCGATTTGGCGCTTGCCCATCATTTGAACTACGTCTTAGAGCTCGATGAGTTCCTTCAGCAACTCGAAGCTACTGGCGAGACGCGTGCGTTGGATCCCGATACATGGGCTTGTCCAGGCACAAGGGCTGCAGCATGGCGTGCTGCTGGCGCCGCTGTGCGAGCGACGGATGCGGTCATCGATGGCGAGTTGGACAATGCTTTTTGCGCCATCAGACCGCCAGGGCATCACGCACCACGCGGGCAGACCATGGGTTTTTGTTTTTTCAACAATGTGGCGGTGGCAGCCCGGCATGCCTTGGACGTGCGGGGCCTCAAACGTGTTGCGGTGGTGGACTTTGACGTGCACCATGGCAACGGCACAGAGGATATTTTAGAAAATGACGATCGGGTTTTGATGGTCGGTCTGTTTCAACATCCCTTTTACCCCTTCAGTGGTGCCGACTGCCGCGCTGGCAACATGGTCAATGTGCCTATACCTGCACGCAGCGATGGCAAGCTGATCCGCGACGTGGTTGATAGTTACTGGATGCCACGTTTGGCTGACTTTAAGCCTGAGATGATTTTCATCTCAGCTGGGTTTGACGCACACCGTGAAGATGATTTGGGTGGTTTGGGCTTGGTTGAGGCTGATTACGCATGGATCACTGCCAAAATCATGACCGTGGCCACGCAGTTTTCAAAAGGGCGAATCGTTTCTTGCCTAGAAGGTGGCTACAACCTCAGCGCGCTAGGCCGCAGTGTGGCTGCGCACGTTCGCACACTCATGGACGCCTGAAGCCCACAACGCTTAGGCATCACATCACTCATGTCAGTCAGTTCTATTCAATCCACCCACCCCGTCAGTGCAGATGAGTTGCTCCAGCTCTGGAGCCAGCTGGTGAAGCCAACGGCATTGGCCGAAGTTGCGGCACTGCTTGCTTGCTTGGGGCTGTCTTGGTTGCTGGTTTATTTGTGGCGTGGTCGGGCACGTGACCCCAGCTCTGTCTGGTTTGGGCGCAGCATCGTTGATGGTGTTTTGTTCCCGGTTCTTGCCCTGTTGCTGGCGCTCGGAGCACGTCGTTTGTTGATGGGGTTGCTTCCCTTGGCCGTGTTTCGCTTGGTTATACCCATTTTGGTGTCGTTGGCGGTCATCCGGTTGACGGTCAAAGTGCTGAAAGTAGCCTTCCCTAACTCGCAAGCCGTGCGTGTGGTCGAGCGCACAGTGTCATGGTTGGCGTGGGTGATTACTGTTCTGTGGGTGACGGGTGTGATGCCCATGGTGATGGCAGAGTTAGAAGAGATCACTTGGAAAATTGGGGCCACCCAGGTCAGCTTGCGCAGCCTCATAGAAGGCGCAATCAGCGCCATCTTGGTGTTGATTCTGTCCTTATCGCTGTCCTCGGCTATAGAGGCTAAGTTGCTCCAAGGGGCAACTGAAAACCTATCCATACGCAAAATCGCCGCCAACGCCATCCGGGCTATTTTGCTGACGTTGGGCGGGTTCATGGCTTTGTCCGCTGCTGGCATCGATCTGACAGCGTTGTCCGTGTTGGGCGGTGCGATTGGTGTGGGGCTTGGTTTTGGCTTGCAAAAATTAGCTGCCAACTACGTCAGCGGCTTTGTGATCCTCGCTGAGCACAGCTTGCGGATAGGGGATCTTGTCAAGGTCGATAATTTTGAGGGACGCATCACTGACATCAATACCCGTTATACGGTGCTGCGCTCTGCCACCGGACGCGAATCCATCGTACCCAATGAAATGTTGATCACCCAACGCGTCGAAAATGCGACCTTGGCTGACGATAAATTGTTGTTGTCCACTGTTGTCCAAGTCGCCTACAGCACCGATCTACCCTGGCTGCTGCCTCAGCTTCAGGATGCAGTCGCGATCGTAGACAGGGTTTTGCCAGCTCCATCTCCGTTGGTATTGCTGTCCGCTTTTGCTGCTGATGGTTTGGAGTTGACCATCACGTTCTGGATATCTGACCCTGAAAATGGTCAGCTTGGTGCACGCTCGGCGGTCAATCTGGCTATTTTGGCCACACTCAACCGTTTGGCTGTTGAAATTCCTTATCCCCAAAGGGTGTTGCATGCTGCTGCGACCGCTTAAGTGGCTCGCCTCGCCTTGCCATGCGTTATCCTCGGCCTGCACCCCTCTTAGGGGGTGGCTCTAAGAGAACTATTTTTAGAGAGCTGACCGTCTGTGTGTCAGCTTCGTTTTTTGCCCCACTGAATAAAGCATGACTGTGCAAACTGACCCTTCCAAAAAGGCTGCTGCTGCCTTGGATCTGACCTTAGACGATGCGCCAGAGCTTGTTCGCCCTCGTCGAAAAGGCATCTACATCCTGCCTAATTTGTTCACTCTGGCTGGTTTGTTCGGTGGTTTTTACGCCATCGTCATGGCCATGAATGGGCACTTTGAACAAGCCGCTATCGGCGTTTTTTGTGCCATGGTGCTTGACAGCCTAGATGGCCGCGTTGCCCGCATGACCAACACGCAAAGCGCGTTTGGCGAGCAAATGGACAGTTTGTCCGACATGGTGTCCTTCGGCGCGGCACCCGCTTTGATCGTCTATGAATGGGCGCTCAAAGATATGGGCAAGCTAGGCTGGATCGCTGCGTTTGTCTACTGCTCAGGTGCGGCACTTCGTTTGGCACGCTTCAACACCAATATTGCGGTTGTGGATAAACGATTTTTCCAAGGCCTGCCCAGTCCGGCTGCCGCTGCATTGGTCATGGGGCTGATTTGGGTTGTGACTGACCAAGGTGAAACAGCTCGCAGTGTGCCGGGCATGATTTTTTTGGCATGTGGTTTTACTTTGTATGCAGGTTTAACCATGGTCACCAACATTCCTTTTTATAGCTTCAAGGAAGTCAACTTCAAGCGCACCGTGCCCTTCATTGTCATTGTGGCGATTGCGCTGGCGATGGCCGTGATAACCATTCACCCACCCATCGTTTTGTTTGGGGTATTTGTTTTGTATGGTCTGTCGGGGTATGGCGTCTATATCTGGAGGCGCGTGAAAGGCAAGCCGGTTAGCGTGATTTCAACCTCGACGGATGAGCCTGAAGAATCCGGGCTACACCGCTGAAGTACGCGGCACCAAACACACCTCGTTCAAAGCAAGCACATTGAAGACGGCAGTCTCACGGAGAACCTCATGACCGACAAACTCATCATTTTTGATACCACCTTGCGTGACGGTGAACAGTCGCCTGGTGCCTCCATGACTCGTGAAGAAAAACTGCGCATTGCGCGCCAGCTTGAGCGCATGAAGGTTGATGTCATTGAGGCCGGTTTTGCCGCATCGTCCAATGGTGATTTTGAAGCCATCAAGTCCATTGCCAGCGTCATCAAAGATTCTATTGTTTGCTCCTTGGCACGAGCCAATGACCGCGATATCAGCCGTGCAGCAGAAGCCTTGAACGCCGCAAATGCATGGCGCATCCATACCTTCATTGCAACCAGCGCGTTGCACATGGAGAAAAAACTGCGCATGACACCGGAGCAAGTCATTGAGCAAGCCAAGCAGTCTGTTCGGTTTGCACGCAACCTGACCAGCGATGTTGAGTTCTCCGCAGAAGATGGCTACCGCTCAGATATCGACTACCTCAGCCGCGTGATTGAGGCGGTTATTGCAGAGGGTGCGACCACCATCAACATCCCTGATACGGTGGGTTACGGCATTCCTGACCTGTATGGCCACTTCATCAAGACCTTGCGCGAGAAGGTGCCCAATTCAGACAAGGCCATCTGGTCTGTCCATTGCCACAATGACTTGGGCATGGCTGTGGCGAACTCGTTGGCGGGTGTCAAAATTGGCGGCGCACGTCAGGTCGAGTGCACGATCAATGGGCTGGGCGAGCGTGCAGGCAATGCAGCGCTCGAAGAAGTTGTAATGGCGGTTCGCACCCGGCGCGATTATTTTGGGCTGGATGTGGGTATTGATGCGACGCAAATCATGCCGGCTTCACGCTTGGTGTCGCAAACAACGGGTTTTGTTGTTCAGCCCAATAAAGCTGTTGTCGGCGCCAATGCGTTTGCGCACGCCTCCGGTATTCACCAAGATGGTGTGCTCAAGGCCCGTGATACTTATGAAATCATGCGTGCTGAAGACGTCGGTTGGGCGGCCAATAAAATTGTGCTGGGCAAGCTGTCTGGGCGCAACGCTTTCAAGCAGCGGCTGGAGGATTTGGGCATTGACTTGGCCTCTGAGGCCGAGGTCAACGCCGCATTTGCCAAATTCAAAGAGTTAGCTGATCGCAAGAGCGATATTTTTGATGAGGACATCATTGCCTTGGTTGGCAACGACGGTGCAACCCAAGAACAGGATCACTATCGGTTTGTGGCCTTGTCTCAGCACTCCGAAACGGGTGAGCGTCCTCACGCCAGTATCGTCTTTGCAGCAGGCACGCATGAGCACAGTTCAGCCAGCGATGGCAATGGCCCGGTGGACGCCAGCCTCAAGGCAATTGAGCTTGTCGTGAAAAGTGGCGCGGAAATCGTCCTGTACTCGGTGAATGCCATTACCTCAGGAAGCACAGAATCACAAGGAGAGGTGACAGTTCGGCTTCAGCATAGTGGCCGTGTTGTCAACGGGGTCGGTTCAGATCCAGATATCGTCGTGGCATCGGCCAAGGCCTATCTCTCCGCTTTGAATAAGCTGCAAAGCAAGGCGGAAAGGGTGGCTGCGCAAGGTTGATCAGCTCGATGGGGTCTGGTTCAAGAGACCGCTTGATAAAAGACGCGTAAGTCTTTGATATTGCGTGTTTTTTTATTACACTTGAGTGAAGACGAAAGGGCTGTACCGTGCTGTGCTTGAAAATGAATAAAAACTGGCTGACTTTGGTGTTGATTTCTGCATTGGCTTTTGGCGTAACAGCCACAGCTCAAGCTGCAAAAAAGACCCATTCGTCATCAGTCAAATCAGTCAAATCAAGCAAAGTTTCTGTCGTCAAGCCTAAGCTATCTGCTGTTAAAAAACCTAGGAAGCGCACCCTTCATCGCTCAAGCACACGCCCTGTGGCTGCTAGAGCGGTTTCGCGCACCACTTTGTCGTTAACGAAGGAGATGGTGAGCGTGCCCAAACTGGCGCATGTCTCTGTCAGTGCAGCCCCCTTTGCTTCAGGTCAAGTCATCGCCAATATGGCTGCCGCATCAGGCGCATCAGGCGTGTCTTATGGTCAGCTCTACGGCCTGCACCACACGCAAGACCCACTTGATTTGAAATCTAGTGTGGCACTGGTGATTGATCAAGACACCAATGAAGTAGTTTTCTCTAAAAATTCCGACGCGGTTTTGCCCATCGCTTCTTTGACGAAACTGATGACTGCCATGGTCATGGTTGAGGCGAAGTTGCCGATGAACGACACTGTGACCGTGGCCACGGAAGATGTTGATACAGAAAAAAACAGCACATCTCGCTTAACCGTTGGCGCCACGCTGACGCGAGGTGAGTTGCTGCACTTGGCCTTGATGTCGTCAGAAAACCGTGCGGCGCATGCCTTGGGTCGCACTTTTCCTGGAGGGCTTGCCGCTTTTGTTTCAGCCATGAACACCAAAGCGCGCAGCTTGGGCATGGCCGATACCCGCTACGTTGATCCGACAGGCCTCAACAGCAGCAATCAATCAAGTGCACGTGATTTGGTGTCGCTGGTCAAGGCAGCTTACCAGCAGCCATTGATCCGCGAGTTATCGACATCGCATGAGCACGCAGTCCGTCTCGGCACACGCCAAGTGCAGTTCCGCAACACCAACAGTTTGGTGCGTAACCCAGCGTGGGATATCGGGCTGCAAAAAACGGGCTATATCGTCGAAGCAGGGCGTTGCTTGGTCATGCAGGCCCAGATGTCTGGTCGCAAATTCATCATGGTGTTTTTGGATTCGACTGGCAAATACTCACGACAGGCAGATGCCGAACGTGTGCGTCGTTGGATTCAAACGGCACCACAAAAAGGTGCTTTGAGCGGTTTGCCGCACGTCAAAGTCACCTCTTGATGGGCTAGATTTGCGGCTGATCTGGCTCAGGTTTGTGACCAGCCTAAGCTGACCGAGATACGCTGTGCGGTGCTCTTGAGCGCCTCAGACCATTCTGTACTGACTCGCGCGGCCGGTATATTCAACGCTAGGCTTGCCGTTACACGCCCTTGATCGTCCCATACTGGCGCGGCAAGCAATTGCAAATTAGCGTCTTTGTCTTCGCCATCTTGGGCGATGCCGGCCTGACGGATTTGGGTCAGTTCGGTATGCAGACTGCCAGCCCTCCCACCTTGTGCCTCAGACAGCGCATTGAGCACCGTCCCGGCCTCTTGAACCAGTAGAATTTTGCCTGCTGCACTGCTGGTCAGTGGCATGCGCAAACCCATGACGCGTGTAACTTGGACGCCATTGCGTTCAGATACTGTGCGTTCGATGCACAGGGCATCGTCCTCTTGTCTGATAAACAAGGATGCAGAGTGCCCCGTCAGTCGATGGAGGTCTTGCATCGGCCGCATGGCCAACTCTCGGACATCCAGTCGTGCACGTACCAGGTTCCCTAGGCCCATCAGGCGCAGACCTAATTTGTAGCTCCCTGGGCCTGATCGTTCAACCAATCCGCCAACGGCCAAGTCGTTGAGAATGCGGTGGGCAGTCGACGGATGTAAACCCGTTTGCTCGCTTGCAAATTTAAGGGAGACAGCGCCCCCCTCTTGGGCCAGCGCATCGAGCAGTGAGAACATTCTGCTGATGACTTGGATCGAAGTGGATGCGGCTTTAGGTTCGCTCATCGGGTTTTCCTCCGTGAGAAGGTTTTTTGAAATGTGAGATACCCAATCAATCGGCGAAATAATCCGTGCCTTGAGCGCATTTCCGGTGCTCACACCCCTTGTTTTCGGTATTTCATTACGCCTATGACAAATATCAGAGTTTTTATGCCGGCTCAGCGTGTGTTTGTGGGTGTTTTGGCGGTGCTGATGGCTGGTGCTGTGGTGGCCCAAACCACGCCGCCAGACAAAAATGCAGGAAATCCTTCTGTCACATCGGCATCGGCATCGGGCAGTGCGGCCTCGGCGGCACCGCCTCCGCCTCCATCTGCGCCTATGGCACTCGTTCGTGAGCGCAAATGGGCCAAGGCGCCGCGTGTATTTGGGCACCTCACCAGCAAGGATTTAGGTTTGGTCATCAATGATGACGATCCCTACTCCGTGCAAGTGGGGGCTTATTACGCAAAAGCCAGGCAGATTCCAGCGTCGCAAGTCTTGCATGTGAGCCTGCCGATCAGGTCGACGTTGACGCCGCCAGAATTTACCGCACTGGCTAAGCGCATTGACGCGTTCTATGGGCAGCGCGTGCAAGGTTTGGCTTTGGCTTGGCGCATACCGTACGGCGTGGACTGCAACTCGATAACGGGTGCCTTGGCGATGGGGTTTGATGCCAAACTGTGCTCTAACAGCTGCGCCACAACCAAAATATCCAGTTATTTCGGCTCGGCCTCGACCAAGCCGTTCCAAGACCACCGCATGCGCTTGAGCATGATGTTGGCCGCTAAGGACGTCGATTCAGCCAAGACCCTGATAGACCGTGGCGTGGGCTCGGATCACACCTTGGGTCTGCGTGGTGCCTTGCCCGTGAACGCTCATTTTGTGACAACGACAGACGCGGTGCGCAGCCAAAGGCAGGTCTTTTTCCCGCCCGCGGGCCCAGTTGGCCGGTTTGGGCTTAATGTGGTTTTAGATCAGTCTGAAGGCCCCAAGAACGTGGATCGCGTCTTGATGTACCTCACAGGTCGTACCACGGTTGACGGGCTCGATACCGTCAACTTTGTACCTGGCGCCTTGGCTGATCACCTGACATCATTTGGCGGCGTGCTGGACCAGCCTCATGGTCAGATGACCGTCTTGTCGTGGCTCGATGCAGGTGCAACCGCCAGTTACGGCACGACGAGCGAGCCTTGCGCCCATTTGCAGAAATTTCCAAATCCTCAGGCCTTGTTGCTGTTCTATGTTCAAGGTGCAACGGCACTAGAGGCTTATTGGAAGAGTGTGGCCTGGCCTCAGCAAGGCTTGTTTGTTGGTGAACCCTTGGCGGCACCGTTCTCTAGGTAGTGGTTAATGGGCTGCCGCGTGCACTTAATGCAGCAGACCCCAGATCACCCTCTGGCCGATCCACCATTTGCGGATCGGCGTCAAAACAATGCGCTCGTGCAAGACAAGATCACCGTGACGGGCGATTTCAGCAACTTGACGCAATTGGATCTGAGCCAAGACCAGCAGGGGCTTGAGCGCTTGACGCTGAGGACGAGGTAGCGCTCGGGCGGCGTGGCAGGCCTCTGTCAGTGTGCTGCTCGCTCGGTTTTGTAAGTGCAGCAGTAAACCAGCCCAACCGCTTGGCGTTTGCCCGGCCACAGGCTTGCTCAACTGATGTGCGCGCACATCGTGTTGCTGCAGGACATCAATGCCGACGTTCACCCAACCTGCTCGTGCATCTTGCCCTAGTCGGGCTAAAAAATGTGCCTGCCTCAAGCCGCATCCAATTTGCCGCGCCACAGACAGCGCCGCCTCGTCATCGAGTCCCAGAATGACCGCAGCGCCTTCACACGCTAAGCCGGTCGAGCGCTGTGCATGGCGAATCAAGCTGGCCTCTTCCAGCCAGCGCGTCTGGTGGATCAGTGCGATCAATTCATCCAGTTGAGATTGCCAATTTGACCAAGCTGGCAGCTGGCACGCCTGGGACGCTGCGCTAGCCTCCATCAATTCTTTGAGGACAGGGTGGCTCGCTTGCCCTTGAGAAGCCTTGTTGACCTCTTGCTGCCACCAGCGCAGTTTCGTTTCTGCGACGCCCGGGTCACTGATGATCAGGGGGATTTGGGCTGTTTGGTGCCACCACTGTAACCACAGCGACAGTACGCGGCGGTGGGCGGTGGGCGCAGCAGCCAAGGCGTAATAAAGGCTGCTGCCCGTACGGGGAAAGGCTTCGCTAACAAGCGTTGGTGAGGGTGGTTTCATGTGAGACAAGGCAGATTCAGGCCGTATTGTCTCAAGAGATCGATTGACTGGTCTTGAAGACCTTGCTTACACTACTGACTTGCGGGTCAGTTATTCTTGTGGTCGCAAAAAGCCTCATACCGAACTATTATCAAGTCATGAAATTGAACGCGAACCGATCATCGATATCTGTTTGGATGCTGGCATCCATCGTGCTGACCTTACTGACCGCTTGCAGCAAAGAGCCACCTGCTCCAACGCCTGTGCGTGCAGTGCGTACTTTGCTGCTGTCTGAGACGGGCGGCGTGCTGGAGCGCGAATTCGCCGCTGACATTCGCGCCCGCACTGAGACACGTCTTGGTTTCCAGGTGCTAGGTAAAGTGACGCGGCGCCTGGTGGAATCGGGGCAAGTTGTGCGGCTCGGGCAGGTTTTGGCTCAACTCGATCCACAAGACTTCAAGCTTGGTCAGGATGCCGCCCGTGCGGGACTCGTGGCCGCTGAAGCGAATGCAAGCCAAGCGTCTGCTGACCTCAAACGCTTTACTGAATTGAAGACGCAGGGCTTCATCAGTGAAGCCGAGTTGGATCGACACGTGACAGTGCAACGCACCGCTGAGGCAGCTTTGCGCCAAGCACGTGCGCAAACGGGGGTGCAAAGCAACCAAGCCAGCTATGCGGCTTTGGTGGCAGATGCATCGGGCGTCATCACCTCGGTTGATTTAGAGCCGGGGCAAGTGGTCAGTGCAGGTCTGCCTGTGTTGACCTTGGCTCACGACGGCCCAAGAGACGCCGTTTTTGCCATTCCGGAGGACATGGCCCCGGTGGTGCGTGCCTTGTTGGGTAAAAAGGGCGCAATCAAAGTGCGCCGATGGGCCAGTGCCGACTGGGTTGCTGCCACGATACGAGAGATCGCAGCTTCGGCCGACCCCATCACACGCACCTTCTTGGTTAAGGCTGATGTGGGTAAAGCGGGGTTTGAGTTGGGGCAATCCGGCAGCGTTGTTTTCACCACGCCTGTGCACGTCGCAGGCGGAGTGCGCATTCCCTTGTACGCGCTGGCTGAACGCGAGGGCAAGTCGGTCGTATGGGTGCTCGATGCAGCATCCTTGACCGTCAGCCCACAGCAGGTGATAACTGGTGATATCACCGGTAACGTGGTGCTCATCGCACGGGGACTTCAAGTGGGTCAGGAGATCGTGACCGCAGGGGCACACACCCTGAGTCCGGGCCAAAAAGTGCGTCGCTATCAGCCCGCTGTAGCTGATGGCACGTTGGCCACCAAGTTCTGATCGCCAAGGAGCATGCTTTGAACCACAAGCCAGATGCCTCGTGCGATGCGCCTGCTGCTGCGCCTTCAACGCAGCGTTTTAATATTTCTCGTTGGGCACTAGATCACCCCGCCTTGACGCGCTACCTGATGGTGGTCCTCATGTTGTTGGGCATGATGGCCTATTTCCAGTTAGGCCAGGACGAAGACCCCCCATTTGCCTTTCGGATCATGGTTGTCAGGGCGTACTGGCCGGGCGCCACCGCACAGCAAGTGGCCGATCAGGTTACTGACAAAATTGAACGCACGCTACAAGAAGTTCCCTCGGCTGACAAGATCCGGTCATATACCAAGCCGGGCGAGTCTTTCACACTGATCTTGGTTAAGGACACCACGCATTCCAACGAAATCCCCAACCTTTGGTACCAGGTTCGCAAGAAGGTCGGCGATATCCGCCACACCCTGCCTCAAGGTGTGATCGGGCCGTTTTTCAACGACGAATTTGGCGATGTCTACGGATCGATTTACGCCCTGTCTGCTGACGGCTTTTCTCCAGAAGAGTTGCGTCGGTTTGCCGACAAAGCACGATCTGAGATGCTGCATGTGCCAGGCGTGGCCAAAGTCGAGCTATTTGGGGTTCAGCCAGAGAAGATTTTCGTCGAACTGTCTCAGCTCAAATTAGCGCAACTTGGCTTGGATCTAGGTCAGGTGATCAGCCAACTCAATGCGCAAAATGGCGTTGAGGGTGCAGGCGTATACGCTGGCGACCAAGCCAACATCCAGATGCGGGTGAATGGCGCATTCGAATCCGTTGAGCAACTGCGGCAAATGCCGATTCGAGTGGTCAATCCAGCTACAGGGCAAGCGCGCAGCTTCCGTCTGGGTGACATCGCACACATTCGCCGAGGCTATGACGACCCCCCCGTGACCAAAGTCAGGCATCAAGGCCAAAGCGTGATTGCCTTGGGTATTTCGATGGCCAAAGGTGGCGACATCATTGAGCTAGGCAAAAGCCTGAGTGCCGCTACCGCGCGCATCAAGGCCGATCTGCCCGTGGGTATCGAGATGACGCAGTTGCAGGATCAGCCCCAAGCCGTGTCAACTTCAGTCGGTGAATTTGTTCATGCGCTGATTGAGGCCGTGGCGGTTGTGATGGCCGTCAGCTTCATCAGCCTGGGACTGCATACCAAGCCTCTGCGCTTGGACATCTGGCCGGGCATGGTCGTGGCCATCACCATTCCCTTGGTTTTGGCTATGACGTTCTTGGTCATGGCGATCTGGGGGGTAGGGCTTCATAAAATCTCACTCGGGGCACTGATCATTGCGCTGGGCTTGTTGGTAGACGATGCCATCATTGCTGTGGAAATGATGGTTCACAAGCTCGAAGAGGGCTATGACAAAGTCAGCGCAGCCACGGCCGCGTATGACATCACCGCCATGCCGATGCTCACAGGCACGCTGATCACGGCGGCAGGCTTTTTGCCCATAGGCATGGCCAATTCATCTGTTGGTGAATACACCTTCGCCATATTCGCGGTGACGGCCGCTGCCTTGTTGATTTCGTGGGTGGTCTCGGTGTATTTTGTGCCTTACCTTGGTCAATGGCTATTGCGTACCCGCCCCAAGGCGCTTAGCAGCCAAGGCGAGCATGTGGACTTGTACGCTACGCCTTTTTACTCGCGCTTCAAGGCCTTGGTGCATTGGTGCGTGGCCCACCGATGGGTGACCATTGCCATCACGATCATGGCGCTGGTCTTGGGTTTTGTTGGCATGGGTAAGGTGCAGCAACAATTTTTCCCAGACTCGAGTCGACCTGAAATCATTGTGGATTTGTGGTTGCCTGAGGGCAGCAGCTTTGACGTCACCGAAGCCGTCGCCAAGCGCTTTGAGTCGCGCATGATGAGGGAGCCTGGTGTGCGCACCGTCAGCACTTGGATCGGTTCGGGCTTGCCGCGCTTTTACCTGCCGATGGATCAAATCTTCCCACAAAGCAATGTGAGTCAGGTCATTGTCTTGCCTGAAGATTCGGCCATGCGCGAAAAGCTGCGTCGCAAATTACCTGAACTGCTCGCAGCTGAATTCCCCGAAATTCGCTCACGTGTCAAGGTGTTGCCAAACGGGCCGCCTGTGCCTTACCCCGTCCAGTTCCGTATCGTGGGTGACGACGTGGCCACCTTGCGCCATTGGGCTGAAGAGGGCAAGGCGATCTTGCGTGCCAACGCTGATATGCGTGGTGTCAACGACAACTGGAACGAATCCATCAAAGCGATTCGACTCAGCATTGATCAAGACAAAGCGCGTGCGTTGGGCGTCACAACCCAGTCCATTGCGCAAGCGACGCGATTCATGACGTCGGGCACCACCATAGGGCAGTACCGAGAAGGCGATCGTTTGATCGACATCAGCTTGCGCTCGCCGCAATCGGAACGGCTGACTTTGGCTGCATTGGGTAACACCTATGTGCCAACCGCATCTGGACGCATGATTCCCGTTGCGCAAGTGGCCAAGCCTCAGATGGTCTGGGAGCCCGGTGTGCTGTGGCGTGAAGGCCGGCACTTTGCGATAACCGTGCAGGGCGACGTGCGCGATGGCGTTCAGGGGACGACTGTCAGTGGTGCTCTGTGGCCTCAAATGCAGGCGTTGCAAGCCAAAATGCCCCTAGGCTATCAGGTGCAATTGGCCGGTACGGCAGAAGAGTCAAGCAAAGGGCAGGGTTCTATTTTTGCCAACGTACCCACGATGCTGTTCATCATCTTCACACTGTTGATGCTTCAGTTGCAAAGCTTCTCAAGGGCGATGCTGGTTTTCCTGACCGGGCCCATGGGGATCGCAGGCGTGGCCATGTCTTTGTTGGCGCTCGACCGCCCCTTCGGTTTTGTGGCCTTGTTGGGTGTCATCGCCCTGATGGGCATGATCATGCGTAACTCGGTGATCTTGATCGACCAAATCGAACAAGATCGTGGGCGAGGTGTGCCTGCTTGGGATGCTATCGTCGGTGCTTCGGTGAGGCGCTTTCGTCCTATCGTGCTGACTGCGGCCGCTGCCGTCTTGGCCATGATCCCCTTGAGTCGAAGCGCCTTTTGGGGCCCTATGGCTGTGGCGATCATGGGTGGGCTGATCGTGGCGACCTTTTTGACGCTGCTGGCCTTGCCGGCCATGTATGCGGCCTGGTTCAGAGTTCGTCGTCCGGATGCATCGGTTGTCTGAGTTTTGAAAACAAGGCCAGAGCCGAGCTAGAATCAGAGGTTGCGAAAAATTTGCCTGTCCGGATGCCGGGTGGGGCTGATTGCAAAGGGCTCCTCGTGAACCCAATGCAAACAGGCTCGATCAGTAGCCGGACTTTTTATGTTGATGCGCGGGTGGCGAAATTGGTAGACGCACCAGGTTTAGGTCCTGACGCCAGCAATGGTGTGGGGGTTCGAGTCCCCCCCCGCGCACCACACTTCATTTCAATTTACACATACTGAGAGCTCATATCATGGCGATCACCGTGGAGACCCTCGACAAGCTGGAGCGCCGCATCACGCTGTCGCTGGCAGCTGACGTCCTCAAGAACGAAGTCGATGCACGCCTGAAAAAACTGGCGCGCACCACCAAGGCTGACGGCTTCCGCCCAGGCAAGGTGCCAATGAGCGTTGTGTCGCAGCGCTACGGCTACTCCGTGCAATACGAAGTGGTCAACGACAAGCTCGGCGAAGCCTTTTCGCAGGCTGCGCAAGAAGCCAAGCTGCACGTGGCCGGCCAGCCCCGCATCGCTGAAAAAGAAGGCGGCGCGGTTGAAGGTCAGTTGCAATTTGATGCCACCTTTGAGGTTTACCCTGAAGTGAGCATTGGCGACCTGAGCACGGCTGAAGTTGAGCGCGTGACGGCTGATGTCAACGATGCAGCCATCGACCGCACCATTGAGATTCTGCGCAAGCAGCGTCGTACGTTCGCCCAGCGCCCGGCTGCTGAAGCAGCGGTTGATGGCGATCGTGTGACCATCGATTTTGAAGGCAAGATCGACGGCGTCCCTTTCGACGGCGGCAAGGCTGAAGGCTTTCAGTTCTTGGTCGGCGAAGGTCAGATGCTGGAGGCTTTCGAGAAGGCCGTTCGTGGCATGAAGACAGGCGAGTCCAAGACTTTCCCCTTGACCTTCCCCGAAGACTATCAAGGTAAAGACGTGGCTGGCAAAGAAGCTGACTTCTTGGTGACCTTGAACAAGCTCGAGTGCCAAAACCTGCCTGAATTGAACGAAGAGTTCATCAAGACACTGGGTTTGGAAGACGGCTCGATCGACGCCTTGCGCGCTGACATCAAGCGCAATCTGGAGCGTGAAGTCAAGTTCCGCGTGGCTGCTCGCAATAAGGCCGCTGCAATGGAATCCTTGCTCAAGCTGGTTGAGTTTGATCTGCCTCAGTCTTTGATTGCTGCTGAAACCGACCGTTTGGTTGAGGGTGCTCGTGCCGACTTGAAGTCACGTGGCATCGCCGACGCTGATAAAGCGCCTATTCCTGCTGAGTTGTTCAAGCCGCAAGCTGAGCGCCGTGTGCGTTTGGGTTTGACTGTGGCAGAAATCGTGAAGACGAACAACCTGCAAGCCAAGCCTGAGCAACTGCAAGCCCATATCCAAGAGTTGTCGCAGAGCTACGAGCAGCCAGCCCAAGTCGTGGCTTGGTACTTGAGCGACCGTCAGCGCATGGCTGAAGTTGAAGCGGTTGTGATCGAAGGTAATGTGGCTGATTTCGTTTTGGCCAAGGCTAAGGTGTCTGACAAGCCATTGAGCTTCGAAGAGCTGATGGGTCAGCAGCAACAGGCTTGATGTCTTTGTTGGCTTTTGGGTCTATTTGACAGTGCTTGGTTCTTTTTGACTGAGCTTGCTGTCGAGGCACCTGCCATCCTTAGCGGATGCAGGTGCCTTTTGCTTTTGCGTTGGATGCTTTGCGTGCAAACAACGGAAAGACGATCAAGGTAGTCATGGTCTTTTTCCGGCGTTCGGCCGGGGCTTTTCGCGCGTCATAATCAATTCACACACACATTTGTGTCACCTGATGTCGGGTGCCACTATTTGAAGGACGCACATGAGCGCACTGGACATTCAAAACCTGGGCATGGTGCCCATGGTCATTGAGCAATCGGGTCGGGGCGAACGCGCCTATGACATTTACAGCCGCCTGCTGCGCGAGCGCATTATTTTTCTGGTAGGGCCGGTCAACGACTCCACCGCTAATTTGGTTGTGGCGCAATTGCTGTTCCTTGAGAGTGAAAACCCTGACAAGGACATCTTTTTCTACATCAATTCACCTGGCGGTAGCGTCAGCGCGGGGATGTCGATTTTTGACACGATGCAGTTCATCAAGCCGGATGTATCGACGCTGTGTATCGGTATGGCGGCGAGCATGGGCGCATTTTTGCTGGCCGCTGGTGCCAAAGGTAAACGGTTTTCTTTGCCCAACAGCAAGATCATGATTCACCAGCCCTTGGGCGGCACGCAAGGTCAGGCTACAGACATCGAGATCCATGCTCGCGAAATCCTTAAAACGCGTGAGCAACTCAATCGCATTTTGGCCGAACGCTCCGGTCAACCGATTGAGAAGATCCAAAACGACACCGAGCGCGATTACTACATGTCGGCCGAAGAGGCCGCCACCTACGGACTTATTGACAAGGTTTTGGATAAGCGCGCGTGATGACCAGTGGCCCAGCGCCTAGGCGGATACCGTTGCGTTTGGCTGAAAAGCCCCACTGCAGCGCGGTAATTCGTCGGGATCAACGGCTGGGCATTTGTCTTATCATGGCTCTATCCACCTTGCTGACACATTGACAGGCCCGCACCATGCCCGAGAAAAAAGGCTCTTCCAGCGAGAAAATCTTGTACTGCTCCTTCTGCGGAAAGAGCCAGCACGAGGTTAAAAAGCTCATCGCCGGCCCGTCGGTTTTTATCTGCGACGAATGCATCGAACTGTGCAACGACATCATCCGTGATGAGGTCGCCGCAGAGACGGAGCAATCCCGCCCAGCGCGCAGCGATTTGCCAACCCCAGGCGAGATCAAAGCAAGCCTTGATCAATACGTGATTGGACAAGATCCTGCCAAGCGTACGTTGTCGGTGGCGGTGTACAACCACTACAAGCGACTTAAGCACATGGGCTCGGGTGAGGGTAAAAAGCCCGACATTGAGCTGTCCAAGAGCAACATTTTGCTGATTGGGCCTACGGGCTCAGGTAAGACGCTGCTGGCTCAGACCTTGGCTCGCTTGCTGAACGTGCCCTTCGTGATCGCCGATGCCACCACCTTGACTGAAGCCGGTTATGTGGGTGAAGACGTCGAAAACATCATTCAAAAGCTGCTTCAGAATTGCAATTACGAAGTAGAAAAAGCACAGCGCGGCATTGTTTATATCGATGAAATCGACAAGATTTCGCGCAAATCTGACAACCCATCCATCACGCGTGACGTGTCGGGTGAGGGTGTGCAGCAAGCGCTTCTCAAGCTGATTGAGGGCACGATGGCCTCGGTGCCGCCACAAGGTGGGCGCAAGCACCCGAATCAAGACTTCCTTCAGATCGACACGACCAACATTCTGTTTATCTGCGGCGGGGCTTTTGATGGCCTTGAAAAGGTCATTCAGAGCCGTTCGGTTAAGTCTGGCATTGGTTTCGGTGCTTCGATCATGAGCAAGGAAGAGAAAAAACTCTCTGATGTCTTCCGCGAGGTGGAGCCAGAAGATTTGATCAAATTCGGCATCATTCCTGAGTTGGTCGGTCGCTTGCCTGTGGTCGCTACTTTGGGTGAATTGACCGAGGACGCGCTGGTGCGTATCCTGACGGAACCCAAGAACGCGCTCCTCAAGCAATACCAGCAACTGTTGGGGATGGATGGCGTTGAGTTGGAGATTCGCCCGCCTGCGCTGGCTGCGATCGCTCGCAAAGCTTTGGCTCGCAAGACAGGTGCGCGTGGTTTGCGATCCATTTTGGAGCAGTCCTTGCTCGATACGATGTTTGAATTACCTACTCAGGAAGGAGTGCAGAAAGTGGTGGTCGATGAATCTACTATCGACGACAACACCAAGCCTTTGTTGGTATATCGGGAACAGGCTAAGGCCAGTGCCTGAGCAGGCTTTAACAGGTCTGCTCTGATGGGCGCCGTTGAGAACCAAGCATGACCGGTTGTCGCTGCGCCCTTGTGTTTCATCGATGAGGCCCCAAGTGGGTATCAGAGAAAGTGAGCCCAAACATGTCTGGACACCCCATTCTTCCTTCTGAATCAATCACGTTGCCACTGTTGCCTCTGCGCGATGTGGTCGTCTTCCCTCACATGGTGATTCCCCTTTTTGTGGGGCGCCCGAAATCCATCAAAGCACTTGAGGCCGCGATGGAAGCTGGTCGGCAAATCATGTTGGTGGCCCAAAAAGCCGCTGGCAAAGATGAGCCCAAAGCGGAGGATATGTTCGACGTTGGTTGCGTCTCTAGTATTTTGCAGATGCTGAAATTGCCGGATGGCACCGTCAAGGTGCTCGTCGAGGGCGTTCAGCGTGCCAATACATCGGCCATCCACGACGAAAACGAATACTTCACGGCAGACGTCGTGCCTGTTCAGCCGGAGGCCAATTTGAGCTCTGAGGTTGAGGCTTTACGTCGTGCTGTGACGCAGCAGTTTGACCAATACGTCAAGCTCAACAAGAAAATCCCACCTGAAATCCTCACGTCGATCTCTGGTATCGATGATGCGGGTCGTTTGGCTGACACCATTGCTGCACATTTGCCGCTCAAGCTTGAAGCCAAGCAGTCGGTGTTGGACCTGTTCTCCGTGTCGGCGCGCTTGGAAAAATTGCTTGAGCAGCTTGAGCATGAGGTCGACATCCTCCAAGTTGAGAAGCGTATTCGCGGCCGCGTTAAGCGTCAGATGGAGAAATCCCAGCGCGAGTACTACCTTAACGAGCAAGTCAAGGCGATCCAAAAAGAGCTGGGTGAAGGCGAAGAGGGCGCAGACCTCGAAGAGCTTGCCAAGAAGATTGAATCTGCTCGCATGCCCAAAGAGGCGCGTAAGAAGGTGGATGCCGAGCTCAAAAAGCTGCGGATGATGTCGCCCATGTCGGCTGAGGCCACCGTGGTGCGCAATTACATCGACACCTTGGTGGCCTTGCCTTGGAGCAAGAAATCGAAGGTCAAGCATGACTTGGGTTTTGCTGAAGGTGTGCTCAATGAAGAGCACTACGGCCTAGATAAAGTCAAAGAACGCATCCTTGAGTATCTTGCTGTGCAGCAGCGCGTCGAGAAGGTCAAGGCACCAATCCTGTGCCTAGTCGGCCCCCCGGGCGTGGGTAAAACTTCGCTGGGTCAGTCGATTGCACGTGCTACCGGACGCAAGTTCGTGCGCATGGCCTTGGGTGGTGTGCGTGATGAAGCTGAGATACGAGGCCATCGCCGCACTTACATCGGTTCGATGCCAGGTAAGGTCTTGCAGAGCTTGAGCAAGGTGGCTGTGCGCAACCCTTTGTTCTTGCTCGATGAGATCGACAAGCTGGGTATGGACTTCCGGGGTGATCCGTCCTCGGCGCTGCTGGAGGTGCTTGATCCTGAGCAGAACCACACTTTCGGTGACCATTACATCGAGGTCGATTTCGACTTGTCTGACGTGATGTTTGTGGCGACATCGAACTCCATGAATATCCCTCCAGCTTTGTTGGATCGGATGGAGGTGATTCGTCTGGCTGGCTACACCGAGGATGAAAAGGTCAACATCGCCCAAACTTATCTGGTGCCTAAACAGCGCAAGAACAACGGCGTGAAGGACGAGGAGCTGGAGATCGCTGAAAGCGCGATCCGCGGCATCATTCGCTACTACACCCGTGAGGCAGGTGTGCGCTCGCTTGAGCGTGATGTCTCTAAGATCTGCCGCAAGGTGGTCAAAGGCATTGCACTGAAGGCGTACAAAGGCAAAGTCGTGGTCGATGAGGTGAACCTGCATGACTTCTTGGGTGTGCGCAAGTACAGCTATGGCGAGGCCACCAAGGAGAACCAAGTGGGTCAAGTCGTGGGGCTGGCTTGGACTGAAGTCGGTGGCGATTTGCTGACCATTGAGGCCGCAGTGATGCCAGGCAAGGGCGTCATCATCCGTACAGGTCAACTGGGCGACGTGATGAAAGAGTCTGTCGATGCTGCTCGGACGGTGGTGCGCAGTCGCGCTCGTCGTTTGGGTATACCGGATGAGATGTTCGAGAAGCGTGACATCCACATCCACGTTCCTGACGGCGCAACGCCTAAAGACGGCCCAAGTGCGGGTGCTGCCATGACGACGGCCTTTGTGTCGGCGTTGACGGGCATCCCTGTGCGTGCCGATGTGGCGATGACGGGTGAGATCACCTTGCGTGGTGAGGTAACGGCCATCGGTGGTTTGAAAGAAAAACTACTGGCTGCTCACCGAGGCGGTATCAAGACGGTCCTGATCCCTGAGGAAAACGTCAAGGATCTGGCTGAGATCCCTGAAAACGTCAAAGGCCAGCTTGAGATCGTGCCAGTGAAATGGATCGACAAGGTGCTGGAAATTGCCTTGGTTCGTCAGCCACAGGCATTGCCTGAGGATGAGGCTAAAGTTGAAGTCAAGCCAGAAGCGGTGGCTGCTGCGGCGCCAGCAGCGACGACGGTTGACGTACTGAAGCATTGAAATAATCACGGTGTCGATCGATCGCCTGAAAATGGTGTATAGTTCGACTCTTCGCTGATCACTGCACAGGCATCGCAAGATGCAAGTGGCCAAACGGTGATCTACGCAGCAAAGCAAGAGGCAACTCTAGAGCATCTGTAAAGCGAAGACTGCTACTTGTAGCAGGCCCTATGCGGGAATAGCTCAGTTGGTAGAGCGCAACCTTGCCAAGGTTGAGGTCGCGAGTTCGAGTCTCGTTTCCCGCTCCAAATTCAAAGGGAAGCTCTGTATACCAGTACGTGGCTTCCCTTTTCGCTAGCAAGTCTGCACGTTATGCGGATTTGTTGGATACTGCAAATCATGGCGCGGTAGCAAAGCGGTTATGCACCGGATTGCAAATCCGTGTAGGTCGGTTCGACTCCGGCCCGCGCCTCCAGATGCTCAGACAAGCCCTTCCAGTGAACCTGGCGGGGCTTTTCTCTTTGGGCTGTGGCTGACGCCTGATGCGCCGTAGCGTTTTAATGACAGGTCATCCGTGCGAATGGCTGTTTGGCGACCTTGGATCAGGTCCGCGAGGATTTGACCGCTGCCGCAAGCCATGGTCCAGCCTAATGTCCCGTGCCCCGTGTTGAGCCACAGCTTGTCTATGCTGGTGGGGCCGATGATGGGTGTACCGTCTGGCGTCATCGGGCGCAGTCCTGTCCAGAATGTGCCTTGATCTAGCGCGCCGGAGCCAGGAAAGAGGTCTTGCACGACCTTCTCCAGTGTTTGGCGCCGTCGCTGGCGCAGAGCCAAGTCGAATCCAGCCAGTTCGGCCATGCCTCCTACACGGATACGGCCATCAAACCGTGTCATGGCGACCTTGTAGCTTTCGTCTAGTACGGTGGACCGTGGCGCTTGGCATTCATTGGTGATGGGCAAGGTCAGTGAGTAGCCCTTGACGGGGTAGACGGGGAGATTCACGCCCAGTTCTAGCAGCAGTGTTCTCGCGTAACTGGCCAGTGCCACCACATAGGCATCGGCCACGCGCACTTCGGCCCCGTGGGGAGTGATCAAGCGCACGCCGGTGATGCGTGCGCCGTCGTGCTGCAGTTGCTCTACTTGGACGTCGTTGATGAATTGCACACCCAGATCGCGAGCCTTGGTGGCCATCTGCTGCGTGAAGAGATGGCAGTCTCCGGTTTCGTCGTGCGGGAGATGCAAGCCGCCTGTTAGCAGGCCCTTGCTGGAGCCCAAGGCCGGCTCCTGTTGGATACACATGTCGGGCGTCATGAGTTGGAATGGCACAGCGCAATGCGTCAGCACAGCCATGTCTGCTTGAGCATGGCGTAGCTGCGCTGCGGTTCTGAATACTTGCAAAGTACCGAGTGAGCGGCCTTCGTAGCTCAGTTCGGTGCCCATCTCCGCACGCCATTGACGCAGGCAGTTAAGACTGTATTCGGCCACGCGGAGCATGCGTTCTTTGTTGGTCGCGTAGCGCTCGGTGGTGCACTCGCGGAGCATTCTGGCCATCCACTGCCATTGCCACAAGCTGCCATCTAGTCGCCATGACAGAGGCGCATGGCGCTGCAGCATCCAACTCAATGCTTTGATGGGCAGACCAGGAGCAGCCCAAGGTGAGGCGTAGCCGGGGGAGATTTGGCCCGCGTTGGCAAAACTGGTTTCCATGCCAGGGCCAGGTTGGCGGTCTATGACGGTGACGCTGGCGCCAGCTCGGGCCAGGCAATACGCACTGGTCACACCAATGACACCGCTACCAAGGACGAGTACACGCATGACACCCTCACAGCTTCACGCTCAGTTTAGGCGTATCAGTCCTTGGCGACTAGGTGCATGCGTCGAGAATTGGTGCAGTCTTTGGCGTTCTCGTGCCTAAATGGCACTTGAAGGCGGTTGATGGCATCAAGGGCGAACGAAGCTGTCGTCTTTGACGTTGGCCACCACGGATGTTTGGTTGGCCACTGTCACGCGTGCGCCCACTTTGATTTTCATGTAGATCGATGTATTCATCCCGATCAAGGTGTCTGTCCCAATTTGTACGCCCCCAGCTAAGACACTGGCGGGTGCAAGGTGCACGTTGTCGGCAAGTTGGGCGTCGTGCGAGACGATACTTTGTACGTTGATGATGCAGTTGTCTGCTATCCGCGCATCGCTGCCAATATAGGCTTGCGCCATCACTTGGTTGCCTTCGCCTAGTTGCGCAGAGGGCTCAATCACGGCGGTGGGATGGATGATGTTGGGCATCTCAAATCCATGGGACTTGAGCTTGTTGAACAGCTTGGATCGAATCGTGTGGTTGGTGGCTGCGCCAACACCCAGCACGGCATAGCGAACGCCAGCGTCGCGCAGCTGAGGGAGCATGTCCTCTCCGCCTAATACAGGTACGCCGAGCACGGTGGCACCAGGTGTCAGCGTAGAGTCAACGATGCCTTCAATCTGAAACCCAATTTGACGTTTGAGTATGTCGATGCACATCTTGGCATGACCACCTCCGCCGTAAATGACGAGGCGCTGTCCATGTGTAATAGCCTTGCTTGGTGTCTCAGCCGATTTTTGAAGATCGCTGTGGTCTTGGACGTCTTTTGTTTTAACCAGTGGCAGATGAGCTAGCTCGCTCAGGTCAACACCAAGCCGTTGGGCCAAGTCTAGCGCTGCTTTTGATACTCGGCCAGCACCTGTTGGGGTGTTCGCTGCAGGTTGCTGCGAGGCTTCTTTAGGTTTGTCCAGTTCAAGCCAGTGTTGAACTTGAGCTGGGCTCATGGCCTGTTGGGACACAAAGCCACATGCTGCACCAACGGCGATGCGGTCGCCTACGTTGTGGGCCCAATGGATGTAGCCCGCAGCGGGAGAGATGACCTCAAATGCGGTCTTGGATGTCTCGCACACACACAGAATTTGATCCGCCTGAACGGCGCTGCCTTCGGGGGCGTTGATCTCAATCAGGGTCACATAATCGTCGCTGGCACCTTCACGGGGGATCAGGATTTTTTGTGGCGATTGATCAGTCACTGCTTGCTACCTCAAGTATGGCGTTCACGATGCTGGCGACGCTGGGAAGAACTTGAAGCTCCGCTTCAGCTGAAGAGGGGATGATACCGGTGATGCCTATTTTTTTGCAGCGCTGAATGCTCGCGCCAGCCTCTATACAACGTGAGATCAACTCGGAGCCAAAACCGTGCGTGAGCACGCCTTCTTCAATGGTGAGTAAACGCTTGGTCTTGGTCACTGACTCGATCACAGCGTCCATGCGCAGTGGTGCAATTTGGGTCGGGCAGATGACTTCGCAGACGATTTCGTGCTCGTCAAAAACTTGCTCTAGAGCGGACTCAACCAAGGTCAGCATGTAGCCATAGCAGACGATGGACAGTTGCGCCTGTTCGTCCTGCGGCTTGATGCGAAGGCATGGGTACTTCTCGTCACTGAGCTGCAAGTCATAGCCCAGTATGGGCGCCTCTTTCAGTTGCTCTGTGTAGAGCACTTTGTTCTCAATGACCAATGTCGGTTGTTTCAAATCTGTATAGATGGCCTTGTAAAGGCTTTGAGGGCAGATGCGGTGGTTGAGCGCAAGGACGTCCAAGAAGGGGATGCCCATGAAGTATTTTTCGATGGACTGGCTGTGGGTTGGCCCGTAGCCACGGTACCCACCCATTGGCGTGCGAACAACCAGTGGCACGGGCAAGTCGCGGCCATACATGGTGCGAAATTTGGTGGCGTGGTTGAGTAGCTGGTCAAAGCCCAGCGTCAGGAAGTCGCCAAACATGATCTCGACCTGTGGCTTGTAGCCAGACAACGCGAGACCTGTGCCGATGCCGACAATGCTGGCTTCGCTGATGGGGGTGGACAGCACGCGCTCAGGGTGGCGATCTGACAAGTCTTTGGCAATTTTGAATGCGCCGCCATAAGGTGACAGCACGTCTTCGCCAATGAAGACGATGTCGGGCTGCTCTGCCATGAGGGTTTTGAAGCTTTGGTTGAGCAAGGTAGCTATGCGGTCGTAGGCGGCATAGCGAGGTAGCGGTGTCCAGTTGAGTGCACCTGATGACGCAAGGACTTGATCTTCAACAGCCACACCTGTCTGACGCAAGGCTTGTTCAACGTGGTGATTGATTTCAAGATCGATCCGATCAAAGTATTCCGGATCTTGTGCTTTGATTTGAGCTTGCAGTTGGGTTAGCGGGTCTCTGGCCCAAAGTGCATCAATTTCTTCAGTTGTTCGGGTGTCATCACCTTTTGAGTGAGAACGCAAGCGACCTGTTTTGACCTCCACAAAGACGGGCCGTTGTGTTGTCCGGATGGTGTGGATGGCTTGCTCAAACGTTTGCATGAGGCCGTCGATGTCCCATGTGTCGCAGCCCAGGTATGGCACGCCGAAGGCTTTGGGTCTGTCTGCGATCTCGCCGGCGATGGTTTGGCTTGAGGGCGTCGATTGGGCGATGCCGTTGTTCTCAAGGACAACAAGCAGTGGCAGGCTCCATTTGGACGCGATGTTCAGGCCTTCGTAGACGTTGCCTTCGCCCAATGTGCCGTCGCCCATGTAGATGCACGCCAGGTTATCTGTGCCGCGAAGTTTGTGCGCAAGTGCTTGGCCCAAGGCAATGGGCATCATCCCGCCTTGAATGCCGTTGGAAATAAAACCGTCTGTGTAGAGGTGCTGGCTGCCGCCGTGCCCGCCAGATACGCCACCTTTGAGGCCCATGATTTCGCGAAATAGACCTACGTAGTCGCCGGTCAAAGCCAAGTAGTGGCCATGGCCTCGGTGGTTGGAGCAATACCAATCGCCTTGCTTGTGCTGTGATGTGGCGGCCAAGCCGATCATCTCCTGACCAATGCAGGTGTGTACGGTGCCGCGGATTTTGCCTTGGCTGTAGAGGGCGAGCAGTTTCTCCTCGAACGCGCGAATGAGGTAGGCCGTGCGCAGCTTGTCATCTCCGACTTCGGGCGTTTTCATGCAGGTCCTTTTTTGATCAGTTGACTGATGTCAGACTGCTTTGGCTGTTTCTTTTTTGGCCACGCTGGTATGGGCCTGCGCTGTATTTCTCACCACGGACTTGATGAGTTTGATCACACGGGCTTGATCGCTTGCAGTGAGGTCTGGGTAGATGGGTAGGCACAATACTTTGCGTGAGGCTTCGGTGGCGACGGGCAGGTTGTTGCTCTGGGCCGTTGGTAAACCTCGGTACATAGGGAACTCTGAGATCAGCGGGTAGAAGTACCTCCGCGCGTAAACTTTGTTCTCCTTCATCATGTCGTAGAGGTCGTCGCGCGTGATGGGGAAGTCTTGGTCAATCAGGATAGGGAAGTACGAGTAGTTCTGGCACGTTTCGCCCGAATCATCGAGGCAGCGCAGGCCTTTGATGCCGCTGAGTTGTGTTCGGTAGATGGTGTCGATCTCTTGGCGTCTGGCAATGGCAGCGTCGATGTACTTCAATTGGAGCACACCCAAAGCGGCATTGAACTCGCTCATCTTGCCGTTGATGCCGGGGGCTACCACGGTGACCTCGTCAACGAAGCCAAAATTTTTGAGATGATCAATGCGCTGCTTTGTTTTGGCATCCGGGCAGACGATGGCCCCGCCCTCAAAGGTGTTGAACACCTTGGTGGCATGAAAACTGAGGACAGACAGGTCACCGGCACGTAAGACACTGCCTTGTTTGTTTTGAACGCCAAAGGCGTGTGCAGCGTCGTAGATCACACGCAGGTTGTAGTTGTCCGCGATCTTCTGGATGGCGTCAACATCACAAGGGTGGCCGTAGCAATGAACCGGCATGATGGCGGTTGTTTGCGGCGTTATGGCGGCCTCGATTTTTTTCGGATCCAAGTTGAGCGTGTTGGGGTCGATGTCCACAAACACAGGCTTGATGCCATTCCACAGTAGAGAGTGGGCGGTGGCCACAAACGAGTAGGGCGTGGTGATCACCTCGCCGGTGATGCGCAGCGCTTGCAATGCGGTCACCAAGGCGAGCGTGCCATTGGTGAAGAGCGCAATGTGCTCAACGCCAAGGTAGTCGCACAGGGCTTTTTCCAATTTTTGATGGAAGGGCCCGCCATTGGTCAGCACTTTGCTGTCCCATATTTCCTCTAGGTAGGTCGAGAACTCGGCCAGTGGAGGAAGGAAGGGTTGGGTGACGAAAATTTGCTTGTCGCTCATATCGAAAAGCCCTTTGCAGTGGGTTGCGCGAACTTGGCCCAGTCCACATTGGGGCTGAGATAGCCCTCCATGGAGTGGGTGGACAGGCCAGGGATGGGGGACAGGAGCACACGCCCACGGCCTTCGATCAGCTCGGAGAAGAAGAAGAAGTCGTTCTTGCCGCTGCTGAAGGCGTCGTAGTCACGGTCGAATGCGGCTTTGGCCAGCAAAAACGAGGCGCAGGTCGATGGCGTGGTGCGCCAGTGATGCGATGCGCTCAGGCACAAACGGGCCGTGAGATGCTGGTACATCTGCAGGAAATATTTGTCCTTGTGGTCATAGAGCGAGACCACATCGAACTGATGACCGCTGTTGTAGAGCTCGAAGACCTTGCTGACCCAGCCGTCTTGGTGCAGGTAGTCGTTCTCAAGGAAGTAGATCAGATCTGTGTCGGGCAGATCGGCTGCTTTGGCATAGGCCAGGGTGATCAAGAAGGAGTTGATGTCCGACCCGCCCTTGATGAATTGCAGCTTGACGCCGGATTGCTCGTTGGCGATGTAGGGTGCCAAGAAGTCGGTTTGCAGATCCTCAAGCGAGCTGTCGTACATCACTGTAAGCGTCACCTGATGACCTAGCGGGTCAGCGGAGATGGTTTTGATCAGGTTGCGGAAACATATTTCGTGAGAGAACCACTCTGGACGCGATTTGTTGGGGTCACGGCTGCGTACATCGGCCTTCACGTGGACGTGACGGTAGAGGATATGCAGCTTCCTAGGTGTGTCGTTCATCGCAGCCTCGTTCGCCCAAAATCTGGTTCTGACGCGTCAGGTTATCGGAGCTGCTCGTGGCTGTTATCGGCAATAAAGCACGAAACCACAGCTTGTTCACGCCTTGCGCATGATGGTCATGAGGTGTGGGCCGCGCCACTCTTGGCTGACGATGTGAAACTTGCCTTTGAAGCCATAAATCGTGGCCCAGGTTCGGACGTCGTCAAAGTAGTTGGGGAAGGTCTCTTCTGTGATGAAGTTGACGTGGGTCGGATCACAAAAAGCGGCGGAGTGGGGGTAGGCCGGTGTGTTGGATAAGAAGTGGCCGCCTGGTTTGAGAACGCGCCAGACCTCGCTCATGATCTCCACAAACGCATTGCGTCTTTGCGGAACGTATATCAGCCGGGGGATGTGCTCGAGGAAATCAAAGGCGGTGACAAACTCAAATGAGTTGTCTGGGAAAGGGATGGGGTCAACAACCAAATCTGCCTTGACGATGTTCGCATCTGCATCGTCACGCACATCAATGCCGTATGTTTCTATGGCATTGAATGGGTTTTTGGGCGTGAGGCCGCATCCGAGATCCAGAGTTTTTGTCATGACGAAATGCCTGTTCGATTTACGTTGAAGTCGGTCTGAGCCCATGTTGTCCGGGCATGCTGACCGGATCATTTGGCTCTGACTGGGTATGTTCGTAGATCGTCATCACTCAGCAATGCCAGAAAAGTCTTCGTTTTCTGGTGCTGTTGACGGGTTCATGTCAGCGGCGTCACGCGCGCTTCAGGCCAGTTGCCTGTCCCATCATGGTGCCCCGAGCCGGACTTGAACCGGCATGCCATTTTAGTGGCGGCGGATTTTAAGTCCGCTGTGTCTACCGATTTCACCATCGGGGCCTAGGGCGTAAGTGTACGGGCAAGCCTCACGAAGGATGGCCTGTTCATGACGAAAAGCTGCAACAAGTTTTGCTTGATGATGAAAGTGCGGTATAGTAGCGGTCTTCGCTGATCGCGACACACCAATGCGATCAAGACGCCAGCGCAAGCTGAAGTTAAGCAAGCGATATGCGGGAATAGCTCAGTTGGTAGAGCGCAACCTTGCCAAGGTTGAGGTCGCGAGTTCGAGTCTCGTTTCCCGCTCCAAATTCAAAAGGTAAGCTTCACGCTTACCTTTTTTTATTTCCGAAACAAAAGTGCGTTTTGCTCGGGCTTTAGCTGGGTGTCACGCAGCTTTGCGGCGAGCCGTGAATGCGATACCAAGCAAGCCCAAACTCATTAAAGCGTATGTGGTCGGTTCTGGGACGTCGGGCGTTAAAACCAATGTGGTGTGCAGCACCGAGTGGATCGTGCCGTAGTCGGTGATGCCGCTCATGGCGCTCTTACCCAAGCTTAGCAAGCCCAGTGATTGCGAGAACTTGGCGAAGCCGTCAGCCGTTAGGGTCAGCCCGCTCATGTCATTCACGTATGTGCCTGGGCCGGTGTAGCTGGTTGTGCCAGTGATGGTGGCGAAGTTCCACAGAGCAAAGTTGTTGATGGTGCCTACGCCATTGCCTCCGATGATTGTGGCGTAAATGGTCTTTGATGTCAGGTCAGCATTGATGTCAGTCACAGTCAGAGAGCCGCCGCTGGAGACGCTCCTCAACACTGGGGCCGTCAGGGTCATGCCGCCTTTGGTGCCAACACCTAATACGGCAAGGCTGGTGTCGTCGAGGGTCAGCGTTTGCATCGGAGCAGAAACGGAGATTTCACTGTAGTAGCCCTCAGAGTCCTTTGTGATGGACGATGTGACGGCGCCATAGTTGGTCGTGACGATCTTGCCGGTATCTAGGGCGCCCAGCAGTTCGGCACTGAAACTCAGTGTGCCGGATCCTTGGAATGTGGCGCCACCCTTGATCACGGTCAAGGGGTCGGCGTGAGCTGCGCCAGTGGCGACGAGTGCCAGGGCAGCAACGATGCGTTTCGGGGTCAATTTCATAAGTTCCTCTATCTTTCATGCAGGTTGGTCGGGGTGATCTGAATAATTCATGCTTGATGCGCCTGTGTTCGTGGCGTATTCGGCATGAATTGTTCATTCGGTAGCCACGTCGTGCGACCACCAAATCGGCGCATGTATATTTTTTGTCAATTGTTTATATCTAGTCAATTGGTTCCTTCCATAATTTAATGCGTTAAATCTAACTTGTCATGTGTTGTTCCATGCTTTTCGTATTTTGTTCCAAGCGTTGGATTTGTTTTTTTCTGTACGGGGTTACCCGAGTAGATGTGGCCTTGGTTGGCTGTTAATCTGGATTTGTAAGGTGTGGTTCTAACTTGGTTGAGTTGAGTTGCTTGTTATTTAAAATGGTATATTTGGTTATGAATAAATATATTAAAAAACCAATTTCTATAATGCTTTTAATTGAATTCTCATCTGTTTTTCTGGGCTGCGCTATTGCCTCAATCATGATGGGGGATGTGGCGCACGCAGCAGCCGATGTCAAGGCTGATAGCAGCGGTATCCAGTTCTGTGTGTTTGACCCGATTGGCAGCGGTGAAACGCGCCGGGCCATGCAGGATTACTCACTGGCGATGCTCAAAAAAGGCCACACGATCCAGATAAAGAGTTATGTTGACGAGCGTGTTGCCGTTGAGGATTTCCGCACTGGGCAATGTGATGGTGTGCTGGCTACGGGATTGCGTACCCGCCCATTTTTGCCGTTTTCTGCAGCGCTGGATTCGGTTGGTGTGTCGTCCATTGTGCGCAAGGGCAAGATCGATCTGCCGGCTTCATACGAGGTTGTGAACCAATTCGTCCGTATCGTTAGTTCGCCCAAGGCGAGGGAACTCGTTGTGTCGGGCACCTATGAGTTGGCCGGTATCATGCCCTTGGGTGCCGTGTATCCCTTCGTGAACGATCGTGCCATTAATACCTTAGAGAAAGCTGCCGGCAAGCGTGTGGCAGCCTTTGATTACGATAAGGCCGAGGCGCAGTTGATTTTGCGTGCGGGGGCCACGCCCGTTGCGGCGAATATTACCAACTTCGCGACCATGTTCAATAATGGATTGGTTGACGTGATCATGGCGCCCGCTATGGTCTATAAACCGTTGGAGTTGTTTCGCGGCATTGGGACCAAAGGTGGTGTTTCCCGTTTCCCTGTGCTGATTTTGACCGGGCAGGCCATCATCCGAAGCGCCAAGTTTGGCAAAAGTTATGGACAGGATTCGCGCGAGTATTTTGCTTCGCAATTCGAGACAGCGATGGGTATCGTGGCTCAAGGAGATAAGCAAATCCCTGAGAAGCTGTGGATTGACTCGACCCCTCGCGATAACGAACGATATGTGCTGATGATGCGCCAAGGCCGCATGCTGATGGCAGAAAAGGGTTTGTATGACAAAAAGGGGCTCAGGCTTCTCAAGAAGATCCGCTGCAGCATTCAACCTGAAGCATCTGAGTGCTCTGAGCAGACTGAAGACTGGTGAAAAAAATAGAGGAGTTGTGATGGCATTTTTCAAAAAATACTGTGCAGTGGCCGTTTTGATCGGCTCTTCTGCTGTGGCTGTCGCCGCGCCGCCATTGCCGCAAGTCAAGATGTGCGTGTTTGATCCTCAGGGGGCCAGTGGAGACGCCTTTCGTGCTGCTAGAGACTTCCGTTACGAGATGCTCGAGGAGGGCGGGGTTGATATTGACGCGAAGTCTTATGTGGACGAGCGTGTGGCCGCTGAAGATTTCCGCACAGGCCAATGCGATGCATTGATGGCCTCTGGCTTGCGTACCAAGGCGTTCAATGCCATGGCGGCCTCGCTTGACTCAGTCGGCGCCTCCACGATCATCCGAAATGGCAAGGTGGATTTGGCGGCCAGCTATGACGTGGTTCGCAAATTCATTCAGCTGGTCAGCTTGCCTAAGGCGGCAGACATGATGGTGGATGGCGCCTATGAAATAGCAGGCATTTTGCCTATTGGTGCAGCTTATGTTTTTGTGAGCAACAAGGAGTTCGCATCGATAGAAGGCCAAACGGCTAAGCGCTTTGGTACCTTTGATCTGGACAAGGCTGAGGCTCATATGGTTGAGCGCATCGGTGCGCGTCCTGTCTCCGTTGACTTCAGTAACGTGGCGGCCATGTTCAACAATCACAACGTGGACATGGTGGTGTTGCCTACTATCGTTTACATGCCCTTTGAGCTGTATCGGGGCTTGGGTACCAAGGGGGCGGTGATCCGCATGCCCATGACCATCGCGACCTATCAGACGGTGATTCGCCCCGCCAAATTCCCTAAGGGTTTTGGGCAGAAAGCGCGTACATACATGGCGCGCAACTTCGAGTTGTACATGGCCAGTTTGAAGCTGGCTGACAAGGACGTGCCAGAGAATATGTGGGTGGACTTCAGTACCCGTGACACTGAGCGCTACGCGGTGCTGTTGCGCCAAGGGCGTGTGTTGATGGCTGAAAAAGGCTTTTATGACAAGAAGGGCCTCAAGCTGATCAAGAAGATCCGTTGCAGTATTAACCCTGCGGCGTCCGAGTGCTCTGAACAGACCGAAGAATGGTGACCCGACATACTCTGCAAGGATCAGGGTACGCCATGCTGCAAGTTCGCAATCTGACTAAGCGTTATGACTCCGAGGCCGTTTTTGCCGATGTGACGCTGGACGTTGCTGCGGGCGAGTTCGTGGCTATTGTTGGCGAATCTGGTGTGGGCAAGTCAACCATGTTGAATTGCTTGGCGGGGTTGGACACCGTATCTGAAGGCACGGTCAAGATGTTGGATACCGACGTCACGAAGCTGGACGATCAGGCTCAGGCTTTGTTCCGAAGGCGACATCTGGGCTTTGTGTTTCAAGCCTTTCATGTCCTGCCGCATCTGGATGTGGCCAGCAATGTGGCTTTGCCTTTGATGCTGCTGGGCACGCCAGATGATGTACGTTTGGAGGCCGTGTTGAAGGCCGTTGGGTTAGATGGCTTGGGCGCGCGTTTGCCGCAGCAGTTGTCTGGTGGGCAATTGCAACGTGTGGCGATTGCACGTGCTTTGATCCACCGTCCGGCTTTGATCTTGGCAGATGAGCCTACAGGTAATTTGGACCCTCAAACGGCCGAGAAGGTCATGAAGGCGCTGGTCGATCAGATTCGCGATAACGGCACAGCTTGCGTCATGGTCACGCATTCACAGACGGTGGCCAGCTTAGCTGATCGTGTCTTGTGCCTGACCCGAACGGGGCTGCGTGATGTCCGCTGAGGGCAGTCGCCAGGAGGCTGTGCCGTCTCCCGTGTGGCAACTCTTGAGGACGTTTTCATGGCAAGAGTTGCGCAGGCATGGTGTGCGTCACAGCGTGGCCATGCTGGCTGTGATGCTGGGTGTGGCGCTGGCGTTCTCTATCCATTTGATCAACGAGTCTGCCCTGAGTGAGTTTGGCTCGGCTGTTCGATCGGTTAACGGTCAGGCTGATCTGACTTTGCGTGCTGCGGGTGGTGGGCTGGACGAATCGATCTACCCGATGCTGGTCATGCACCCGGATGTGCGTGCCGTGAGTCCGGTCATCGATCTGCAGACGCAGGTGGGTGGCAAGCCTTTGCGTATCCTCGGCGTCGACCCATTGGCTGCGCGTTTGTTGACGCCTGCGCTGGTTGCGCAGGTATCGAGAGATGTGATCGGCAATGACCGGATGACGCTGTTCGACTCCAAGGTGCTGTACCTCAATGCGCAGGCTCAGCGCACATTGGAGCTTGTGCCGGGTACGGACATCACGGTGCAGGCTGGCTTGCAGCCAGTCAATCTGAGGGTGGCTGGCACTGTGGCGGCTACTGGCGAGGCCTTGGCCGTGATGGATATTGCGGGTGCCCAGGAGGTATTCGGCATGTTGGGCCATATCACGCGACTGGATATCAAGCTCAAGGATGGCAGGCAGGCTCAGGCTTTGCTCGATTCATTGCACTTGCCCGAAGGCGTGCTCCATGATTTGCCTCAGGACACGGCCTCGCAGGCTTCGAACATGTCCCGCGCATACCGTGTCAATCTGACCGTGTTGGCACTGATTGCCTTGTTCGTTGGCGCCTTTTTGGTATTTTCGACGCTGTCTTTGTCTGTGAGCAAGCGGCAGCGGCAGTTTGCCTTGCTGGGTGTGCTGGGTTTAAGCGGGCGTGAGCGCTTGACCTTGGTGTTGCTGGAGTCGGGCGCGATGGGCCTGGTCGGGGCGGCGCTTGGCATTGGGCTGGGCACTGCATTGGCCGCGCTGGCCTTGTCCATACTGGGCGGGGATTTGGGTGGTCAGTACTTCGCAGGCAGTGCGCCTGCGCTGCAGTGGTCGGGTCAGGCGGCTTTGCTGTACGGCGGCTTAGGCTTGTTGGCGGCGCTATGGGGCGGGGCCTTACCGGCACGCATGGTGCAGCGCTTGGCGCCAGCTCAGGCGCTCAAAGGCGCCAGTGTGGCGGACAGGTCTGGCAAGGCCATGTGGATGGGGCCAGGCTTGTTGTTGTTGGGCGCTGGCTTGACGCAGTTACCCGCCATAGATGGCGTGCCTGTCTGGGCTTATGTGGCCGTGGTTTGTTTGATGACGGGCGGCATAGAGTGTGTGCCCGGTACGGTGAGTCTGTTGCTCAGTGGCGTGATGAAGCTCTTGCCGCGCAGCTTTCTGACGCGTCGCGCCCCGTTGTTGCTGTCGTTGGAGCGCGTGCGGCACATGCGGCAGTCGGCCACCGTAGCCATAGCGGGGATTGTGGTCAGCCTAGGCTTGTCGATCGCGCTGACGGTGATGGTCGCCAGCTTCAGAGGCTCGATCACCACTTGGCTGGATACCTTGCTCCCTGCTGATCTGTATGTGCGCACGGGTTCGGCCAACAACGGCAGTGATGCCCTGCATCTGGATCAAGGTATGTTGGATGCTGTCAGGCGTGTACCGGGCGTCAAGCAGGCCATGGGCGTGCGTGTCAGCAAGGTTAACTTGCGACAGGGCTTGTCGTCTGTGGTGCTGATTTCTCGCCCTGTGGCTGCGTCAGCCGATGACGTGCAGAACAAGTTGCCGTTGATCGGTCCCGATTTGCCAACACCAGTGGGGCAGTTGGGTATTTATGTGAGTGAGATCGTTGTGGAGTTGTATGGCGCTAAGCCGGGCTCGATGTTGAATCTGCCCTTGCGTGCCGGTCAGCCTCCTGTGGCTGCTTTCGTTCGGGGTGTGTGGCGAGATTATGCGCATCAGCAAGGCGCTATCGTCATGGCCGACGTTGACTACCAGCGCTTGACTGGCGATAAGGAGGTCAACGATTTGGCGCTTTGGTTGGGGGCCGATACGCACTCGTCAGATGTGCAGAGCGGCATCCGCCAAGCAGCGGCGGACAAGGGGCTTGATGGCAGTATGTTGATATTCAAAGAGCCGGGTGAGATCAGGCAGTCAACCATGAAGATCTTTGACCGCAGTTTTGCTGTGACCTACTGGCTGCAGGCTGTCGGGATTGGCATCGGTTTGTTTGGTATCTCGGCGAGTTTTTCTGCACAGATATTGGCGCGTCGCAAAGAGTTTGGGTTGCTGAGTCACTTAGGCTTCACGCGTGAGCAGATGCTGCGCGTGCTGGCAGGTGAGGGGGCCGCGCTGACTGCTGTGGGTGCGTTGATGGGCTTGGCGCTGGGCTTGGCTGTGAGCGTGATTTTGGTCTATGTGGTGAACCCGCAAAGCTTCCATTGGACGATGGACATGCTGTTGCCTTGGCCACATCTGATCATGCTGTGCATGGGCATCGTCGTGGCGGGCGCGGTTACAGCGTGGATGTCTGGACGGGCCGCCGTGGGCAGCGATGTGGTACGGGCTGTCAAGGAGGACTGGTGATGAGATGTTGACACGTCGGACCTTATTGAAGTGGGCGCCCAGTCCGTTGTTGCCTGCGGCTTGTATGCAGACTCAAGGGCTGGCGCAAGCGCAGGTGCCCTTGTCGGTGATCGAGCCTGATCTGGGGCCACCTGTGCCTTTGCGCATGCCACAGGAGCATGGTGCGCATCTGGCGTACGAGACCGAATGGTGGTCCCTCAAGGGCGAGATCAATCAGGCCGGCGAGCCTGAGTTGGGTTTTCACATGACCTTCTTCAGGGCGAGAGTGGCATCGGCCGAGCACAACCCGAGCAAGTTCGCACCCAAGCATGTGATTGGCGCGAGAGCATCCTTGAGTGATGCCAAGGGCATGCTGCTGCATGACCAGCGCATGGCCCGTGTGGGATTTGGTCTGGTCGATGTGTCTGAAGACGACATGAACATCAAGTTGCTGGACTGGACTTTCTCGCGCAGTGGCCCGCTGGCTCAGAGCGTGTTCAAGGCGCATATCGTGGCGCCTGATTTCTCGCTGGATCTGCGTGCTATCCAATCTCAGGACATGATGTTGCATGGTGAGAAGGGTTTTATCCGTCGCGAGCGGACGCTGCTTGATTCATCGCGCTATTACTCTCAACCCTATTTGAAGTTGGATGGCCAGGTCGGCTATAAGGGGCGCAAGCTGGCCGCTACCGGGCGTGCGTGGATGGACCATGGCTGGGGTCGCTCACAACTGGCGCTAGGTGCGGCAGGCACAGACTGGATCGGTATGCATCTTAACGATGGCTCAGCCTTGATGGTTTTTCGCATGCGGCGCGAGGATGGCCTCTCGGTGTGGGAGAGTGCCAGCCTGCGTCAGCCAGGCAAGCCAGATCGGGTGTTCAAGCACGAAGAAATCAGCCTGACACCCGGTGATTTTTGGCGCAGTCCGGCAACCGGTGCCAAGTACCCTGTGACTTGGCGAATGGCGTTGGCTGGGACTGTCTATATGGTTCGCGCTCGGGTGCACGAGCAAGAGATGGACGGTAGCCATGGCGTAGGTGATGTGTTCTGGGAGGGGCTGAGCGACCTGCTGGATACCAATGGGCGAGTGATGGGATCGGGGTATCTTGAAATGTCAGGCTATGTACCTGAGCCGGGGCCTTGAATGCCAAGTCATGGCGCGGTTGCACTGCCTTAACTACGCGCTCGTTGCCCGTCTGGGGGCGCGAATTGCAGGGCGAACCGGGTGTTATTGAAGCTTAAGTAAATCAGGCGCCAGCCTAGCATCGACGTATACGACACGAATTGTGCCGTGATGTTGCGTTGTTGCGAGGAGCCCTAGTTGATCCCCCCTGATGAGTCCGATTTGATCGAGCCGATCGGGACGCCTGAGCCAGCCATGGCTGGAGGTGAGGGGGAAGACTTGGCCTCAGATCCCTTGCTTGAGGCCGTTTTATGGCTTTGCAGACACCATGGGATAGATCGCACCGCCAACTCATTACTGGATGGCGCAAGGCCGCCAGGGCCATTAACTGGGGTGGCTGCCGTGGAGGTGCTCAAGCGCGCCGGGTTCAGTTCAACCTTGGTCAAAAGATCCCCAAGCAAGATCCTTGGCTTGCTGATGCCTGTGGTCATGCTGCTCAAGAATGGCGATGCAGTGATCCTCACCAAACGGATCAGCACGCGTTCAAAACGCGCAGGCGGGGCACGCTACGAAGTGGTGATGCCGGGTGCTGGTAACGAGATTTGTACGGCCAATGAAGAAGAGTTGCTGCCTGAATATTCAGGCTATACCTTGCTGGCGGCTTTGAAGTCTGGGACCAGTCAAGCCGGTCACCACGTGCCTGGTGTCGAGTCTGACTCTGACTCGCATTGGCTGTGGTCGACGATGCGCAACTACCTGCCCTATTACCGGGGGGCCATGGTCGCTGCGTTGCTTAGCAACATATTGATGATGGTGACCGGCTTTTTCACGGCCGTGGTGTACGACAAAATCATTCCGCATAAAGCCATGGCCACTTTGTGGACCTTGGGCATTGCGGCGCTATTGGGTGTGGTTTTTGACTTTACCGCCCGCCAGCTCAGAAGCTATTTGATTGACATCGCTGGTAAGAAAGCTGACCTGGCGATGGGCAACATTTTATTCAATCAAGCGGTCAATATCAGGCTGGAGCACAAGCCCGAATCGGCTGGCTCGTTTGCTCACAAACTGGCTCAGATCGAGGTGGTTCGGGAGTTCTCGACATCGGCCAGTACAGCAGTTTTGACGGACTTGCCATTTATATTCTTGTTTGTTTTCATGACCTATGTGGTGGCCGGGCCGCTATGCATCGTGTTGTTGATTGCCGTGCCTCTTGTGTTGGCCATGTCGTTTGGCATTCAGAGTGTCTTGCGTCGTCAGATGACGGCCAATATGGCGCAGCATGCTGACTTACAAGGCACGCTCGTTGCCGTCATTGAGGGCTTGGAGGATGTGCGTGCAGCAGGTGCTCAAGGCTACTTTGCGCGTCGATATGAAGCCGCCAATGCAGCTGCGGCTGCCTCGTCATTAAAGTCGAGGGCGATCGCCGGTATCGTTAACAACGTGACCATGGTGATGCAGCCTTTGGTGACCGTGACGATGTTGATTTGGGGTGTGGTGTTGATCCAGGATGGCCACATATCGAGCGGCTCCTTGATCGGTGCAGTGATGTTTGCTGGCCGTGCGATCGCCCCTTTGACGTCCGTAGTGATGCTGGCAGGCCGGTTTCAGGGTGCACGTGCGGCCTTGAGGACACTCAATGACCTGATGGCCATCCCCACGGAGCGAGACGCTGGAAAGCAATACCTGTCACGCCCTGAGATCAACGGTCAACTCGCTTTGAGGGATGTGAATTTCGCGTATCCAAAGGGTACGCGTCAGCATTCACCCACGGTGCTAAAAGGGATCAATTTGGAGATCAGGCCGGGCGAACGCATCGCCATTTTGGGGAAAATTGGCAGTGGTAAATCCACCATCTTGAGGCTGTTGGCCGGCCTGTATCAACCGACCGATGGTTTTGTGGAAGTCGATGGTCTTGACTTGCGCCAGATTGATCCGACGGACTTTAGGTGTCATGTGGGCTTTGTTTCTCAGGAGCCACGGCTCTTTCAAGGCAGCTTGAAGGACAACGTGATGTTGGGCCGTGCGCACGCCAATATGGACCGCTTCATCGAGGTGGCCAAGCAGACCGGGCTGGATAAAATTGCTGCGGCACACCCCATGGGTTATGACCTGCCTGTTGGCGAAATGGGCAGCTTGCTTTCTGGTGGGCAACGCCAGTTGGTTGCGCTTGCACGTTGTTTGGTGACGCAATCACAAGTGTTGTTGATGGACGAGCCAACCAGCTCGATGGACGCGCAGTCTGAAGCCAGCTTCATCAATCATTTGCGCACGGCAGTGAACGGCCAGACCTTGGTTGTGGTTACGCATCGCCCGGCCTTGCTTGATGTGGTTGACCGCATCATTGTGGTGGATGGTGGGCGTTTGCTTGCCGATGGTCCTAAGGCCAAGGTACTGGCTTTGTTGGCAGGCCAGAGGCCCGCAGCGGCAGAGCCACAGCCACAGCAGGCGGCATCTGAGGCTGCACAGCCTTCTCAGCGTCCCGTACTTGCGGCCATGTCCGCATAGGGTCGCATCGATGTTGTGGTTTCGCCGTCGACCCCAACTGGCTGGGGAGTTTTTCAAAGGTGACGAGCAGTTCCTGTCGGGCTTGAAGGAGTCTCAAGTTGTCGACAGCGTGGTGACTGCCTCGTGGTCGCTCTACCTCATGCTGACCATTGTGGTGTCGGCCTTTGTGTGGGCTTACCTTGCCAAGGTGGATCAGATCACCAAGGCCGATGGCCGTGTGGTGGCCGATGGCCGGGAGCAGGTCATCGCCAGCTTGGAGGGTGGGCTGCTGGGGCAAATGCTGGTGCGCGAGGGCATGTTGGTTGAGAAGGGGCAGGACTTGCTTCGCCTTGACCCAACCCGAGTGGAGGCGCAGCAAAATGAAGGTCAGGCCAAACGCATCTCTCTGTTGGCCACGGTGGCGCGGCTCCAGGCTGAAGCCACCGGCAAGCCTTTGTCATTCCCGCCTGAGGTGATGCTGGACGCCAGCATTGTTCATGGTGAGACGGAATCCTACGATGCACGTCGTCAGGCCCTCAATGAGGCTGTGGGTGTGACCCATCGCAGCTTGGGCTTGCTGCAGCGTGAGTTGCGCATGTCTGAGCGCATGGCGGCCAGCGGTCTGATGTCGGATGTGGAGGTGATGCGCTTGCAGCGTCAAGTCAATGACTCCAATCTGCAGATTCAAGAGCGCGTTAACCGCTTTCGGCAAGATGCCAGTGGTGAGCTTGTGAAAGCCCGTACCGAATTGGCTCAGTTAGAAGAGCAAATGGTGGTTAAGCAGGACGTTCTGAGTCGAACAACCTTGAGGTCGCCTGTGCGCGGGCTGGTCAAAAACATCCGCATGGGCACGGTCGGTGGCGTGGTTCAGGGTGGTGCGCCCATCATGGAAATTTTGCCAATTGGGCCTCGGGTGCTGATCGAAGCACGCATCAAGCCAGCCGATATCGGGTTTGTCAAAACAGGCATGAAGGTGACGATCAAGTTGTCGGCCTACGACTACTTTATCTATGGCGGTTTAGAAGGTGTCATTGACTACATCAGCCCTGATGCCTTGGGCGAAGAGGCCAAAGCGGCCTCTACTGATTCGACCTACTACCGCGCGATGATCCATTCAGATGTGTCGACCTTGCGGCAGGCTGGTAAGCCCTTGACGGTGATGCCCGGCATGACCGCGTCTGTTGAAGTTCTCACCGGTGAGCGCACGGTGATGCAGTACCTGTTGATGCCATTGACCAAGTCTCAGGAAGCCTTTCGGGAGCGTTGAGCCATGAAAAAACCATATCCAATGACACGGTGGCTGTCTGTTTTGATCTTGTCTGCAGGGCTGGGCCATGTGGCGAATCTCGCCCATGCAGCACGCTGCAGTGAAGATCTTCTCGCGGACAAGGCAGATAAATCAGCTGGGGGTAAGGCGCTCAGTAAGTTGGCTACGGCGCCCAAGGTTGACGTGCCAGAGATGCCTTTAGACCCCATCACTCAGTTGCAGATGATCGCCCGTGAAGCCGGTAGCCGCAGCGCATCCCTGGGTGCCGCACGCTTGCTGTCTGAGGCAGCTGAATATGACGTCGCTGAGACCAAGGCGGGGCAGTGGCCGCAGGTTTCAGTCAATGGCAGTTTGATGTCTAGCTCAACACAAGCTGATACGGCAGCGGCTAACAGGCTCAAGCAGGCCAGCTTGTCCTTGAACGTGCAAGCGTCTTTGTATGACGGTGGTCGGCTCAATCAGCTGACGAAGTACCGCCAAGAGGTCTGGGGCGCTGCCAAGTGGGGTGCTGCCGTGACACATGAGCAGGTTGTGCTGGAGGCGATATCGGCGGCATTGGAGCGCAGCCGTTACAAGCTCCATGCTCAGGTCTATCAGCAGTACATGCGCAAAATGGGGTGTCTGGTTGAGGCGCTTGAGAGCATCGTTGCCGAGGATAAAGGGCGTGGCAGTGAGTTGGTTCAGGTGCGCAAGACGCAGGCGCAAACTGAACTACAACGTGATCAAGCACTGTCCCAAAGTCGACAGAGTGAGTTCAAGCTGCGCAAGTTCGTGGGCGACCTCCAAGTGCCAGGTGAGGGGATCACTTTGCCCTTGGCTGTGGTGCCTGAAATCGGTGAGATCAACCGGCAAATTGAATTTGGTAACGATGCACAGCAATTGCGTGTGCAGGCCGATGCGATGGACAGCTATGCCAAAGCTGTGGTGGCTGGCCAGCGACCTCAGTTGAACTGGAATGTGGGTAAGACACAGTTGCGGCAAGGCAGCACCCCCGTGTCATCGTGGCAAGCGGGTGTGACGGTGAGTTACAGCTTGTTCAATGGCTTTTCAGATGAGGCGGCATCCCAAGCAGCCAACAAAAGGGCGCAGGCGGCACGCGCCCAATTGAGCGATTTACTCAATACCAAATATGCCCGTACGTCCGAGGTGTATGACGTGGCGACCAGTGCATTTGAGCGTGCCAAACGTTATGTCGACGTCTTGCGTGACAGTGAACGCGTACGCAATTTCACCTTTCAGCAATGGTCACAAATTGGCAAGCGGTCTTTGTTTGATGTGATGTCAGCAGAAAGTGATCACTTCAACATACGCATTGCCTATGTGAATGCTTTGTACGACGGCTACCAGGCATCGGCACAGCTGCGTTCGATGGGTTCGGGCTTGACCACGTGGTTGTTGCCAGAGCAGCAACGGTGAATTGGTCACCCTGTAGCCGTTTGATTTGTGCCTGATTTGGCGCCTTGTTGTACTCAATGGCTTGCTGGGGTTCATCTAATCTGAACCCCATCATCGTTCGTTTTGTTTTGACAGGGTATCCATGATGGGACAACGTCCACCAGAAGCCACTTTGCGTCCATCCAGTCAAGCCGCTTCGGCCATGATTGGGCAAGCGGCACTCGCGCAAGTCACCCGCCAGGTTGACGCTGTGGTGCAGCCTGTGCTTGACCAGTCCACCTTGATTCGCGGGATCGAGCTTCAAAATGCAGGACAGGTTGATGAAGCGGCCGCGCTGTTTCGTGCCTACCTACAAGCGTATCCGTACGATGGCGTGGCGACGTATTCGCTGGCTGTGATCCTGATGCAGCGAGGTGAGGGCGCAGCGGTCACCGCGATGTTGGCGGAAGCTGTGGCCAAAACCCCCGGCTTTGCGCCTTTGTGGATGGCTTATGGCACGGTATTGCAAGGTGCTGCGCGGTCTGCTGATGCTTTGACGGCATACGGCAACGCGTTGATGCTGAATCCTCAATATCCAGAGGCTTTGATCAACAGTGGTGTCTTGTTGCGCGAGGCGCACAGGCACATTGAAGCACTGGATCGCTTTCAACGCGTATTGGCATTCAAGCCAGACAATGAAACCGCATTGGGCAACTGCGGCATCATCTTGACGGAGTTCAAGCGCAGTGAAGAGGCTGTGGCCATGTTCCAGCGCCTGTTGAAAGTCAACCCACGTTACGACTGGGGACTGGGTTTGTTGGCTTATGAGCGCCTGCACGCTTGTGATTGGACGGACTTTGAGGCCAACGCCAGTCAAATGGTAGAGGGCATCAAGGCTCGTCAGCGCACTTGCAAGTCACTGCCACTGATGGCCTTTTCAGATGATGTGGCAGCGCATCAGATCAGTGCGCAGTTGTTTGCGACACGCTTTCCGGCATCTAAGACTCCTTTGTGGACAGGGCAACGCTATCGGCATAAGAAAATCCGTTTGGCCTATGTGTCACCCGACTTGCGGGAGCACCCAGTTGGTCACTTGATGGCCGGTATCTTTGAGCACCATGACAAGTCTCGTTTTGAGACCATCGCCATTTCATTGGGTATTGACGACGGGAGTCGTTTGCGTGGGCGCATGCTAGTGTCGTTTGACAAGTTCATCGATGCACGCATGATGAGCTCGCGAGAAATCGCCACGCTGATGAGAGAGATGGAGATCGACATCGCCGTTGACTTGGCTGGCTATACCGCTGACTCGCGTACGGATGTCTTTGCACATCGGCCTGTTCCGGTTCAGGTGAACTTCTTGGGGTACCCAGGCACCTTGGGGACGTCCTTTATGGACTACATCATTGCCGATCGCTACGTGATCCCAGCCGAGCACCAGCAGTATTACAACGAGAAAGTCGTCTATCTGCCCGATGCGTATCTGCCGACCGATGCGGGCTTACAAATTGCAGACCACACACCGAGTCGCCAAGAGTGCGGTCTGCCGGATGAGGGCGTGGTTTTCTGTTCCTTCAGTCATGACTACAAAATATCGCCACCCCTGTTTGACATTTGGATGCGCTTGCTCGCACAAGTACCAGGCAGTGTGCTTTGGTTGATGTCCCGCAGCGAAGGGTCTCAGCGTAACTTGCGCGCGGAGGCTGCCAAGCGTGGTGTCGATGCGAGCCGTTTGATTTTTGCGGGCCGCGTACCGAGGGTGGAGGATCATCTGGCGCGCTATCGCCAAGCGGATATTTTCTTGGATACGCACCCATATAACGCGCACACGACATCCGCAGATGCGCTCATGGCTGGCCTGCCTGTTGTGACCTATATGGGCGGTGCATTCCCCGCGCGCGTGGCGGCCAGCTTGTTGCATGCGATTGGCATGCCTGAGTTGGTAGCTGATTCGGCGGCTGGCTACGAAGCGCTGGCGCTTCATTTGGCCCGCCACCCCGAGGAGTTGTCGGCGTTGAAAGCCAAGCTGGCCAGCCACCGTCATACGCATGCCTTGTTTGACACGGATCGATTCTGTCAAAACTTGGAGTCAGTTTATGTGTCGATGTGGCGCCAGGCGGAATTGGGCGATGCGCGCGATGCTTTGAGTCATGCCTGAGCCAGCTTATATGGTGCCAGCTATGCCAAACCCCAATCTGCTGCGTTGCGCTGTCGTTATACCGATCTACAAGCCCGATCTCGATGCGATGGAGCGGTTCTCTTTGGACTACTCTGTGGCACGCCTTCAGGGGCGTGATTTGTATTTCATCGCACCGCAAGGGCTGGACTTGTCCTATTACCATCGGCACTTTCCGACGGTGTCAGCGGTCCGGTTTGATGACGCATATTTTGCTTCGATCAAGGGCTACAACCGCTTGCTGTTGAATCCGGATTTCTATCAACGGTTCATCGCTTATGAATTCATGCTGATTTTGCAGACCGATGCCATCATCCTCAAAGATGATCTGGATTGGTGGTGCGATCAGCCTTATGCCTACGTTGGGGCACCGTGGCCAGACGGTCTCGAAATATTGGTGAACCTTGACGTATTCAATGGTGCCAATGGCAAGCGGGTCAAAACCCACGTTGGCAATGGCGGTTTAAGTTTGAGGCGCAATGCCAAGTGCATGTCACTGCTGGCCGAGTTCCCTCAGGCAACACAGATGTTCTTGCAGACAGGTTCGAGTGAGGATATCTTTTTTTCCATCATGGGCGCGCAGTCGATGGACTTCTTGATTCCCAATGAGCGAGTGGCTTCGCGTTTTGCGCTGGAGCTCAAGCCTGAGTTTTATCACGCAGTCAACGGTGGCCAGCCACCTATGGGCGGCCACGCGTGGTGGCGGTATAACCAAGCATTTTGGAATGCTTTGTTGGAGCAAACGCCGCCATCTTTGAGCGCGCCATCACCTGTGCGTGATCAACAAGATGCGAGTGTGGTTCACTGATCCTTGGTCTGTAGTTAAATAGTAAAGGGCACCAATCAGGTGCCCTTTTTTGTTTGATCGTGTAGGAATTTTTTTGCAACGAGCATCGATGTAGTTTAGGTCTTGCGCGGTATGCCCGCGCAAGACCTTCTCTTAAATCAACGGGTTGTTGTGCTGTTGCTCGTCGATCAACTGGGTTCTGTCGATCGGCAGCAGTGCCACATCCGAATGGATGACCGCTGCACTGGCCTGTACCTCTGGCGCTGGTGTGGTGTCGGCCTGCCCGCCAAGCAGGTCGTGTCCGCGATCAGCCAAAAGATCGCTGGCACTGACGGGCAGCGCTGTTTTCTCTTCCGGTACGATGCCTGCACTGACCGCATGTGCCCCGCGATCCTGGGCAAACCAAACGTCCGCCATGTCGTGTTTGCCACCATCTGCGGTCTTGTAGTCTGATACCAATCCGAGCACATTGCCGTTGTTAACCTCTGTGCCTGTTTGTGCATCGAGGTTCAATTCAATGATGCCCAAGCTGGCCAGTGATCGCAATTCGCCCATGTCGGTCGTGCCATCACCATCGCCGTCAACCCACACCATGAGTTCATTGAATTTTCCGTCCGTTGCTGATATCACGCCGTCATGGTTCGTGTCCATGGTGGACAAGGCGTTGTAACCATTGCCCGCTTGATTTCCATTTTCCAATCTGGTGGCTGATCCGAATAGCTCCAAGCCGTTGTTGATGTGGCCATCGTGGTTGATGTCCCTCACCAATAGACCGTCTGTTTTGCTGACCCATCCTGTTGTATTGGCGTGGCCTGTGGCCATCAAGTCAAACTGCACACCGTGGGCTGAGCCCAGCGTCTGGACACCGTCACCATCGAGGTCAAGCACGATCGGAGAGACCATTGACAGTGCGTTGGTTTGCTCTGTCGTCATCGCAGCGAACTGTGTTGTCGTGAAGGTGATGGCTTGCGTGCAGGTGAGTGCCCCGAGGTTGGTCGTTGTGATGCTGCTGATTTGATCCGTTCCGAAGGCCTGCAGCTGCGTGGTTGTGAGCTCGTGGATTTGAGCTGTTGTCAGGACGGCAATGTCGTCTGTTGACAGCGATGCGATCTGTGTTGTCGTCAGACCATGTATTTGCGTCGTTGTCAAGGCCAGCGTATCAGCCGTGTTCAGTGCATGTATCGCATCCGTTGCAAGGTGTGACAGCTGGGTGCTGGTGAGCACTTGGATGTCTGCCGTGCTCATCGCGACGATGTCTGCTGAGTTCAGAGCTTCGAGTGCATGGGTGCTCAGCACTGCAAAGTGAGCCGTTGTGAGCGCATCAATCTGGTCTGTATGGAAGGCCGCGATATCGGTGCTTCCCAGTACCGCAACTTGGCTTGTTGTCAGCGCAAGGATCTGCTGGGTGTTGAAGGCGTCGAAGTCCGATGTTTCCAGTGCGTTGATATGCGTGGTGGTCAGCGCCTGTATCTGGCTTGTGGTGAAGACACTGGTTTGAGCCGTGGTCAGCGTTTGGAGGCTGTCGGTCGTCAGGGCGCGGATCGCCGCGGTGCTTAGCGCACTGATATCCGTGGTTTCGATTGCGATCAGTTGTGCCGTGTTGAGTACGTTCACTTGTGCTGTGCTGAGTGCCGCCAGGTCGGTGCTTTCCAGCGCAGCGATCTGCGTCGTGGTGAGCGCCGACATCTGAGTGGTCGTGAGCGCCGCAGTCTGTGCTGTTGTCAAGGCTTGGATTTGGTCGGTTCCAAGGACATTGATTGAGGCTGTTGTCAGCGCACGGATGGCTGTTGTGCTGAGCTGGCTGATGTCCGTCGTTTCTATCGCTGCGGCTTGAGCTGTATTGAATGCAGACAGCTGCGTCGAGGTCATGATCGCCAGATCGGTACTGTCCAGCGCAGCAACCTGCGCGGTGGTCAGTGCCCCGATTTGCGTCGAAGAAAGCACCAGCGTCTGGGCGGTTGTCAGTGCAGCAACTTGGTCGGTACCCAGTGCGTTGATGGCTGCCGTGGACATCGCTTGCACAGCAGTGGTTGTGAGTTGACTGATGTCAGTCGTCTCGATGGCTGCTGCTTGTGCTGAGTTGAGCACGGCCGTCTGGGCTGAAGAAAGGGCCCCGACTTGGACAGAGGTCAGTATGGCAACTTGGGCTGTGGTCAGTCCGGTGATGCCTGCCGTGGTGATGGCTCGGACGTCAGCAGTATTGAGTTGCGTGATGTCTGTGGTTTCAATCGCGTTGATCTGAGCGCTGTTGAACACTGCAACCTGAGCAGAGCTCAAAGCAGCGATATCGGTGCTTTCCAGTGCTGCAACTTGGGCGGTGTTGAGCGCCGCAGTCTGGCTGGTGGTCAAGACAGAAGTCTGAGCTGTGGTCAGCGCAGCAATCTGGTCGGTTCCCAGTATGTTGATAGCAGCTGTGGTCAGGGCGCGGATATTGGCCGTGTTGAGTTGGCTGATGTCCGTCGTTTCAATCGCGGCCGCTTGCGAGGTACTCAGTACCGCGACTTGTGCCGTGTTGAGTGAGACCAGATCTGTACTTTCCAGAGCCGCGATTTGAGCAGTTGTCAGCGCAGCGACTTGTGTTGTAGACAAGACGGTGGTCTGAGCCGTGGTCAGGGCGGTAATTTGGTCGGTACCCAAGACGTTGACAGCAGCGGTGCTCAAGGCGCGGATGGCCGCGGTGCTGAGTTGGCTGATGTCTGTTGTCTCGATTGCCGCCGCTTGTGCCGTATCGAGTACTGCAGCTTGCGTCGATGACAAGGCGGCCATTTGCACCGATGTCAGAATGGCGATCTGGGCTGTTGTCAGCCCTGTGATGCCCGCGGTCGTAATGGCACGCACATCAGCCGTATTGAGCTGGGTGATGTCTGTGGTCTCAATCGCGTTGATCTGAGCGCTGTTGAGGACGGCCACTTGTGCCGAGCTCAAAACAGCCAGGTCGGTGCTGTCCAGTGCCGCGACCTGGGCGGTATTGAGTGCCGCA
>JAURWY010000007.1 GCA_030654695.1 Polaromonas sp. | reverse complement strand
GCCGTTCAAGCAAAAGGGCACCGGCCGCGCTCGCGCCGGTATGACTTCTTCCCCGCTGTGGCGCGGAGGCGGTCGCATTTTCCCGAACATGCCTGACGAAAACTTCACGCAGAAAATCAACAAGAAGATGTATCGCGCCGGTATGGCTTCGATCTTCTCCCAGTTGGCCCGCGAAGGTCGCCTGGCTGTGGTTGATTCGCTGACAGTTGACTCACCAAAGACGAAAGTCCTGGCTGACAAATTCAAGGCCATGAACCTCACCTCGGTGCTGGTCATCGCTGATGAAGTTGATGAAAACCTGTACCTCGCCTCACGCAACCTGGTGAACATTCTTGTTGTTGAGCCACGCTACGCAGATCCGCTGTCGCTGGTGCACTACAAAAAGGTTCTGGTCACCAAGGCTGCCATGGACAAACTCAAGGAGATGTTCGCATGAGCGCCCTGCAACCTTTCTCAAGCAAATCCAAATTCGACGAAGGTCGCCTGATGCAGGTTCTTGTCGCGCCCATCGTGTCTGAAAAAGCCACGATGATCGCCGAGAAGACCAACACGGTGACGTTCAAGGTCCTGCAAGACGCTACCAAATATGAAATCAAGGCTGCCGTGCAGCTGATGTTCAAGGTAGAAGTCAAGGCAGTGGCCGTTCTCAATACCAAGGGCAAAACCAAGCGCTTTGGCAAGTCTGTCGGCCGTCGGGACAATGTCCGTAAAGCCTACGTGACCTTGCAGCCTGGTCAAGAGCTGAACATCGGTGGGGAGACTGCGTAATCATGGCTGTCATTAAAATGAAACCCACCTCACCAGGCATGCGTGGCATGGTGAGAATCTCCCGTGATCACCTCCACAAAGGTGAAGGTTTCGCGCCGCTTCTGGAGCCACAATTCCAAAAAGCCGGCCGTAACAACAACGGGCACATCACAACTCGCCACAAAGGTGGCGGTCACAAGCACCACTACCGTGTGGTGGACTTCAAGCGCAACAAAGATGCGATTCCGGCCAAGGTCGAGCGTATCGAGTACGACCCTAACCGCAGTGCTCACATTGCGCTGGTTTGCTACGCCGATGGCGAGCGCAGCTACATCATCGCCCCGCGCGGTCTTGAAGTGGGTGCCACGCTGATCAGCGGACCAGAAGCCCCGATTCGCGCCGGCAACACCCTGCCGATCCGCAACATCCCGGTTGGTTCGACGATTCACTGCATCGAGATGCAAATCGGCAAGGGCGCTCAAATCGCTCGTTCCGCTGGCACCTCGGCAACGTTGCTGGCTCGCGAAGGTACTTACGCTCAGGTGCGCATGCGCTCTGGTGAAGTCCGCAAGATCCACATCGAATGCCGCGCCACTATCGGTGAAGTCGCCAACGAAGAACACAGCCTGCGCCGTCTCGGCAAAGCTGGTGCGAAGCGCTGGTTGGGTATTCGTCCTACCGTTCGCGGTGTGGTCATGAACCCGGTCGATCACCCACACGGTGGCGGCGAAGGCAAGACCGGCGAAGGTCGCCATCCTGTCGATCCATGGGGTAACCTGACCAAAGGCTACCGCACCCGCAACAACAAGCGCACGCAAGTGATGATTGTTTCGCGTCGCAAGAAGTAAGGTTAAGCCATGACACGTTCACTCAAAAAAGGTCCCTTTGTCGACCACCATTTGGTAGCCAAGGCCGACAAGGCCGTTACCAATAAAGACAAAAAGCCGATCAAAACTTGGTCGCGTCGCTCCATGATCCTGCCCGAGTTCATCGGCTTGACCATCGCTGTGCATAACGGCAAGCAACACGTCCCGGTTTACATCACTGATCAAATGGTTGGCCATAAGTTGGGCGAGTTCGCACTCACCCGGACTTTCAAAGGTCACCCGGCTGATAAAAAAGTTGTGAGAAAGTAAGGAAAGACCATGGAAACACGTGCAACCCTCCGGGGCGTTCGTCTGTCGGTCGACAAAGGCCGTCTGGTCGCTGATCTGATCCGCGGTAAAAAAGTGGATCAGGCGCTCAACATCTTGAACTTCACGCAGAAAAAAGCTGCGGGCATCATCAAGAAGGTGGTTGAGTCCGCCATCGCCAACGCTGAACACAACGACGGCGCCGACATCGACGATTTGAAGGTCAAGACCATCTACGTTGAGCAAGGCACCACGCTGAAGCGTTTCTCCGCTCGTGCTAAAGGCCGCGGCAACCGTATCAGCAAACCAACGTGCCATGTGTACGTGGTTGTTGGCAACTAAAGGGCAGACAGGATATGGGACAAAAAATCAACCCTACCGGGTTCCGCCTTTCAATCAGCCGCAACTGGAATAGCCGCTGGTACGCAAGCAACAAAGACTTCGCTGGCATGCTGGCTGAAGACATCAAGGTGCGCGAGTACCTGAAGCTCAAACTCAAAAGCGCTGCGGTTTCCCGCGTGATCATTGAGCGTCCAGCCAAGAACGCACGCATCACGATTTTCTCGGCACGTCCGGGCGTCGTGATCGGCAAAAAAGGCGAGGACATCGAGAACCTCAAGAAAGAACTGAGCCGCCAATTGGGCGTCCCAGTCGCCGTGAACATCGAAGAAGTTCGCAAGCCTGAAATTGATGCCAAGCTCATCGCTGACAGCATCACCCAACAGCTTGAAAAACGCATCATGTTCCGTCGTGCCATGAAGCGCGCCATGCAAAACGCCATGCGTCTGGGTGCCCTCGGCATCAAGATCATGTCGTCTGGCCGTCTGAATGGTATTGAGATCGCTCGTTGCGAGTGGTACCGCGAAGGTCGCGTGCCACTTCACACATTGCGCGCCGACATCGACTACGGTACCTCTGAAGCCAAAACCACCTACGGTGTGATCGGCGTCAAGGTCTGGGTCTACAAAGGTGACACCCTCGGTCGTAACGATGGCACCGGCGCCAAGATGATCGAAGTTGCTGATGAAGAACGCAAGCCACGCGGCCCACGTCGCGATGCCCGTCCAGGTGAGCGTACAGAGCGTCCTGCTGCTCGCGGCGCACGTCCTGCTCGTGGCCCGGTGGGTGGCGTCAACACAGCCCCTGCTGATGGCAGCGACAAACCTGCGGAAGCAACTGGTGGTTCACCAGCTGATGACGCATCGAAAACCACCGTTAAGCGCGTTCGTAAAGCCGCGCCAGCTGCAGCAGCTGACGGTGCCAAGACTGAGTAATCAGTCTAATCACGGAGATAAATCATGCTGCAACCCGCTCGTAGAAAATACCGCAAAGAGCAAAAAGGCCGCAACACCGGCGTCGCCACACGAGGAAACTCAGTGGCGTTCGGTGACTTCGGTCTCAAGTGCACCGACCGCGGTCGCTTGACTGCTCGTCAAATTGAAGCCGCACGTCGTGCGATTTCCCGTCACGTGAAGCGTGGTGGTCGTATCTGGATCCGTGTCTTCCCAGACAAGCCAATTTCCCAAAAGCCCGCTGAAGTGCGAATGGGTAACGGCAAAGGTAATCCAGAATATTACGTGGCTGAAATTCAGCCAGGTAAGATCGTTTTTGAAATCGTTGGCGTGCCTGAAGAGTTGGCCCGTGAAGCGATCCGCCTGGCTACTGCCAAGCTGACGCTTCGCACCACTATCGTCAGCCGCATGATTGGCCAGTAAGCAGGAGATGACACAAATGAACACTACTGAACTGCGCCAAAAAGACGTTGACGGCCTGAAAGCTGAAGTCAAAGCGCTGCAAAAAGCACACTTTGGCTTGCGCATGCAAAAAGCCACGCAACAACTGACCAACTCATCCACGCTGCCTTCAACGCGCCGTGCCATCGCCCGCGCCAAGACAATCTTGGCCGAAACCATCGTCAAGCAAGGAGCAAACAAATGACGGAAGCTAAAAAATCCCTCACGCGTACCTTGGTTGGTAAGGTTGTGAGCGACAAGCGCGCTAAGACTGTGACCGTTCTGGTCGAACGCCGTGTCAAACACGAGCTGTACGGCAAGATCGTGTCCTTGTCCAGCAAGTACCACGCCCATGACGAAAAGGGCGAGTACAAGATGGGTGACTTGATCGAGATCACCGAAAGCCGTCCCATTTCTAAAACCAAGAATTGGGTTGTTTCGAAGTTACTGCAAAAGGCGGAATTGGTTTAAGTCTTTCAGACTGTCAACCTGCCTCCCGAAAAACGGCCCACTGTGTGGGCCGTTTTTCATTTCAGGGCTATATTTTGATGGCTTAGCCTTGAGGTCTATTTGTCAATCAACCGCATATCAGCAAGGCCAGCCAGTCTGGTACAAAATATGCACCTGAACCTCATCAGGTTTTTTCTATTCAAACACCCTAAGCAGGAGCAAAAATGATCAAAGTTGGCGACACCCTTCCAGCAACCACGCTGATGGAATTTTCTGAAGTTGAAGGCAATGGTTGCAGCCTCGGCCCAAACCCCGTCGATGTGGCTAAAGCCACAGCAGGCAAAACCATTGCATTGTTTGCACTGCCGGGGGCTTTCACGCCGACCTGTTCAGCGAAACATATTCCGAGCTATCTCGAAATGTTCAACGACCTCAAGGCCCATGGCGTTGATGAAATCTGGTGCGTCAGCGTCAACGATGCGTTCGTGATGGGTGCTTGGGCTCGTGATCAAAAGACCAACGGCAAAATTCGCATGATGGCCGATGGCAGTGCTGATTTTGCAAAGGCTGCGGGCCTGACATTGGACTTGACTGCACGCGGCATGGGTTTGCGCAGCAACCGTTACTCGATGCTGATCAAAGATGGCAAAGTGGCGACACTGAATGTTGAAGCCGCTGGCAAGTTTGAAGTCAGTGATGGCGCAACGATGCTGGCTCAAGCTAAAGCATAAATCTCACATTCCGCTGGCTACAAGCTCACTCAAAAAAAGCCATCGTTATCAACGGTGGCTTTTTTATGGGCTGATGATTCTGGCCTGTTACAAATCGACCTTGAGGTAATGCGCCCCGGGAACTGGATTGTGATAATAAGGCGGGATTTCTGCAAAACCAATATCAACATAAAGAGCGCGGGCTGACTCCATGTCGTCCAAAGTGTCCAGCAGCACGCAGTGATAGCCCGCGGCACGGGCCGCGTCAAGAATCGCTTCCGCCAAATATCGTCCCAAGCCGGAACGGCGAAATGCCTTGCGCACATACAAGCGTTTCATTTCTGCGGCGTTTGAATAATCGACGTTGTCGATCTGTCGCAGAGCGCAGCAGCCTGCTAGGTTGCCATCTACCCAAGCAAGCAAGAGAGCACCACGCGGGGCACTGTAATCACCGGGCAAGTCTTCTAGCTCCGCTTCAAAATTCTGAAAGCGCAGGTCAACCCCCAGTTGCTGAGCGTACTCCGCAAAAATAAGACGTGTCAACGCGAACTCTTCAGCTGAGGCTGGCGTTGTGAATTGAAAAGAAGTACTGCGCAAAGGGGTAAAAAGGAGAACGAAAACGCAGTGTAGCGGGAATTTTCAACCTAGCGCTTAGATGCCAACGGGTTAAAAAACCGACGCTTGAAGCGTAGAAAACCAGTAGGCGGCAGCAGCGCAAAGCGCGACTATAAAAAGTGCCAGTAATCGGGTTGACACATCGTCCCTTGAAGGCTGGGCCGCAGTGTCCAACAGCTTGTCGCCATGGATCATCGCGCTCACTAGACGGTGTTTGCGGCGTGTGTAATAAACAAGCGCTGCAAGATGCAGCAACACCAACGCCAGCAGGATAAATTTGCCAACGTTGGCGTGATAACTGGTCGCTAGGGCAACAGTTGCATTCGATACAAGGTGTGTCAAGGGGCCAGCAAAAGAGATCTCGTCATCGCTGACCAGGCCGGTAGCAACTTGAGCCGTTAAAAAAGCCAATAAAGCCCAAACCGACAAAGCACCCAAGGGGTTGTGACCCACGCGCTCGACGGCTAAGTTTCGCCCTTTGAGGTAAGCGAGCGTTGCGGCAGGGCTGAACCAGAAGCTGCTGAAACGCGACCAGCGACCACCCACAAGGCCCCAGACAAAGCGAAACAGCAGCAGAGCCAGCGTCGCATAGCCGAATCGAAAATGGAATGTCATCGCAGCACCTCCGACAGTGCCCGTGATCATCAGACCGGCAAAGCATAAAGCCAATGCCCAGTGAAAAAGCCGGGTTGGTAGATCCCAGACCCGAAGACGAAACAAACGATGCTGGGTAGGCATGGAGACTTTCAATATTAAAACGGTGAAGAAATTGGAATGGATGTGTCCATATTTTCGCTAAACTTAAAGTGCCCGCAAGGTTCTGTCAACTCGACAGGGCCGGTGTCACACTAAAAAGGAAAGTCATGAAAGCTTTTGCAATTGCAGCCGCTGCGGCTACATTGTTGTCCCTCGCGGCGCCAGCATCCGCGCAGTTTGCCAAAACCGAGGACGCTGTCAAATACCGTCAAAGCGCCTTGTTCGTGATGGGTCAACATTTTGGCCGGATCGGTGCCATGGCTTCTGGCCGCGCGCCGTTTGATGCCAAAGTCGCGGCAGACAACGCCGACGTCGTCGCTAGCATGGCCAAGCTGCCGTGGGCGGCTTTCGGCCCCGGCACCGACAAAGGCGGCGACACCAAAGCCAAGCCAGAGATCTGGAGCGAACAAGTCAAATTCAAAGAGGCCAGCGACAAACTGGTGGCCGAGAGCGTGAAGTTGGCCGCCGCCACTAAGACCGGTAATCTGGATGCTGTGAAGGCGGCGTTCACCGCCACGGCTGGAAGCTGTAAGGCCTGCCACGACGCTTTCCGCGGCAAATAATCTGACAGATGTCAGGTCTGCGCCAGCAGAGTCTCAATCAATTGGTGCAGGGCTGCAAAGTCAGGCTGACCCACGTACTGTTTGACGATTTGCCCCCGCTTGTTGACAAGGTAAGTGGTGGGCGTGAGTTGCACGTCGCCCCAAGCCTTGGCGACAGCACCCGTGTTGTCGATAGCAACCTTGAAGGGCAGTCTCCGCGTCTCGGCGTAATTGACGACATAGCTTGGCGGGTCGTAGCTCATCGCCACTGCCACAGTGTCAAAGCCTTGCGGCGCGTATTTTTGATGCGTTGCAATGAGCTGGGGCATCTCCGCTACGCAGGTGACGCAACTCGTTGCCCAGAAATTGACCAGCGTGACCTTGCCTTTGAAGTCGGCCGTGCTGGTCTTGCTGCCGTCAAGCAGTACGAAGGTGGACTCAGGTGCAACCTGAGAACTGGTGCAGCCTGACAAGCCAACCATCAGTCCGAGTACAAGCAGAACAGCGGAAATGGGTTGCAAATAACGGGGGAGCGGTTTGAAAAATGGGGTCAATGGGAGCACTTTCATGGTGTCGATCTTAATCTGCATCGAACACTCCTGTAGACCTCGGTTGAATCCAAAAGTTCAGCCGCCTAAATGCGTTAAAGACGTTGGCTTGGCGGTGCCTTCAAGGCCTGCCGCGACGTGGCGAGGCGCTGATCTAAGTAGGCGCCAAAAAAGTCAACCGACGCGATGCCCACCAAGCGCTCAGCCAAAGGCTGGCCCTGCGTGTTCAAAAACAAAAGCGTCGGAGCCAAACGGACTTTCCAGCGAGCCACCTGCTCTGCCGCGTGGCTGGTTTGACCGTCGAAGCCAATCAGCGGGCGTTGCTTGTCTTGCATGTTGATCTGCCAAGCGTGCAGCCCAACGGCTCGTGCAGGCAGCAAATAGTTGCGTCGCACCAACTCGCAATACGGGCAACCGCGCAGACTGATGAGCAGCACCAGCGGCTCGCCTTGACGCGCAGCCGCCTGCGCCACATCGGGCAGTGAGTCGGGGATCGGCAAAGCCGTGTCTTGGGCCCAAGCCGGGCTGAGGGTGCTGCTCATACCCGCGGCAACGTGCAGCGCCAGCCCGCTCAGCGCTGCGCTGAAATGTCGACGGTGCAAAAGTTGTTTCATGCAAAAAAGTCCAGCTATCCAAACTTAGCCATCAAATCACCGCGTTGGTTTTCAGCGCTGTCACTTGTGAGTCTGTGTAGTTCAGCACGCTGCGTAAAACTTCTTCGGTGTGCTGACCCAGCAACGGCGGTGGCAGGTCGGTGCGCACCGGTGTGGCGCTGAGCTTGAGCGGACTGGACACCAAGCGCAAGCCGTCATTGAGCGGATGCTGCCAACGTGTCACCATGCTGCGGGCTTCGATTTGCGGATCAGCAAACACCTCGCCTAAATGGTTGATGGCACCGCACGGTACCTTGGCCGCCTCAAGTGCGGACAGCCAGTCAGCTTTGTTGCGGGTTTTCATCACCGCTTCGAGCATCGGTACCAGCTGCGCGCGGTTCTCCACGCGGTCACGGTTCTTGATGTACAAGGGGTTGCTGGCCAATTCAGGCACACCGGCCACCGTGCAGAATTTGGCGTACTGCGAGTCATTTCCGACCGCCAAAATAAGGTGGTCCTTGGTGCCATCGGCATGGGGCGCGACTTCAAATACCTGGTACGGCACGATGTTTTGATGCGCGTTGCCGACACGGCCGGGCACCTTGCCGTTGACCAAATAATTAGCGCCCAAATTAGCCAGCATGGCGACTTGCGTGTCAAGCAGCGCCATGTCGACTTGCTGGCCTTCGCCGGTTTTTTCAGCATGCCGAAGCGCCGCCAGAATACCGACGGTGGCGTACATGCCGGTCATCAGGTCGGCCACGGCGACACCGACTTTTTGCGGCCCGCCGCCCAGGTCATCACGCTCGCCGGTGATGCTCATCAGCCCGCCCATGCCCTGAATGGCGTAGTCGTAACCCGCGCGATCCGCATAGGGACCGGTCTGGCCAAAGCCCGTAACGGAGCAGTACACCAAGCGCGGGTTGAGGGCCTTGAGCGAGGCGTAGTCCAAGCCGTAACGCGCCATGTCGCCCACCTTGAAGTTCTCGACAAAGACATCGCAATGAAGGACGAGCTCGCGGATCAGCGCTTGCCCTGCGGACTGTGAAATGTCGCAGGTGACCGAGCGCTTGTTGCGATTCGTGCCAAGGTAGTAGGCGGCTTCATGGGTTTCCTGGCCGGCGTTGTCGTGTAGAAAGGGTGGGCCCCAGCTGCGCGTGTCATCACCGGCGCCTGGGCGCTCAATCTTGATGACGTCAGCGCCGAGGTCGGCCAGCGTTTGGGTGCACCAAGGGCCAGCCAACACGCGGGAGAGGTCGAGGATGCGGATGCCTTGTAGAGAGTTCATGCCTGCATTTTGCCCCGTTGCCAACGGTTCAATGCGCTCAGTGCTCTGAGTACTGCTTGTACAGCAGGAATTTGCCTGACAAGACGACATTGACGCGGTCACGTTTGGGGTCAGGCTGGCGCACGATGGCCATCGAAAAATCGATCGCGCTCGTGAAACCGTCACTCAACTTCTTGTGGATCAGTTCTTTGATGGAGGTGCGGTTGACGTTGTCGATTTCAAACCAGCGGGAAAGCGACGGGTCTGTCGGCACTTTTGTTGGCAGTGAACCCTTTTAAGTCTTAATTGGTGCGACTTAGAACATTTCCCAGTGCAGCAGGCACCTACTGCACCGGGCTGCAGCACTCCCAAACATGAATGGTTGTAAAGTCAGAGCTCTCTTTGTTCCCACTTGTTACGCCCAAAAGCCTAAGGCTCGTTTTGACAATCCCCTGCATGTCTCTCCTTTCATCGCCCTTTACCTGTCTTGCGCATCGCATTTTTTCTGCCACGGCGTTCCGCTGGGTTGTGCGCGCTGTTGGAGGCTTGCTGGCTCTGGTGGTCTTGATGGGGGTTTCGGGTTGCAGCCCCAAGCTGAACTGGCGTGACGTCCAGCCTGGCAATAGCGGCTTAAGACTGCTGCTGCCCTGCAAGCCTGACCAGGGCGAGAAAATCGTACCGCTGGGCGGCCGGCCCACCAAGATGACCATGCTGGGTTGTGACGCTGGCGGGGCAACTTTCGCCGTTGCGCTTGCGGATTTGGGCGATGCTCCCAATCTGCCGGAGGTGCTCGCGCAGTGGCAGGCGCTCACGCTGTCCAACATGAAGGCCACCTCGGAGACCACTCAAACGCGCCCTCTCAGAGTCCCTGGTGCGTCTTCTGAGCCAGCGCCAGTGCTGGTGGTGGCGCAAGGACAACGGCCAGACGGCAGTGCCGTCAACGGCTGGGCGGCTTACTTCACGAAAGGCTCCCAAGCCGTCCAGGTGGTGATGTATGCGACGGCCATCGAGCCGGTGGCGGCAGAGATTTATTTTGCCAGTCTGCAGTTCGATTGATACCGCCAGAGACGCCCGCCAAACATGACGATTCCCGTTCACACCGATCTTCAACCCGATAGCGGCCGTCTGGATCGCAAGTCCGCGGCCTTGGTCTTTTTGGCTTTCGCGGCCGCTTATTTTTGCTCGGCCTTGGTCCGGGCTATCACCGCCACGCTGTCGCCGGCACTGTCGCTGGATTTCAACTTGAAAGCGAGCGACCTTGGGCTTTTGGCGGGTGGATATTTCTTCGGCTTTGCGGCGATGCAGCTGCCATTGGGCCGCTGGCTTGACCGGTATGGACCTAAGCGCGTTATTTTGTATTTTTTGAGTTTCGCGGTCGTGGGCTGCGTGGCGTTTTCGATGGCCAGCAGCTTTGCTTGGTTGCTGGCGGCACGGGTGCTGGTCGGCATGGGCGTCAGTGCCTGTTTGATGGCGCCGCTCACGGGTTTCAGGCGTTGGCTGAGCGGGCCGACTTTGGTGCGCGCCAACTCTTGGATGCTCATGACGGGCTCCTTCGGCATGTTGGCATCGACGTTGCCCGTTCAGTGGCTGATGCCACTGACGGGTTGGCGTCCTTTGTTCTGGCTGTTGGCGATCTTGATTTTGCTGTGTATGGCGGTGATTGCCCGGGTTGTGCCCCCGACCCCTGTGGCCCCTGTGACGGTGACTGCCGAGGCCAACCCGGCGAGTTATGCGCAGGTCTGGCGCAGCCGGTATTTCCAGGCTATGACGCCACTGGCATTTTTTAATTACGGCGGGCTGATCGCCATTCAAACCTTGTGGGCTGGGCCGTGGATGGTGCGGGTGGCCGGCTACACGCCATTGGAGTCTGCCACCGGACTTTTTTATCTCAATGCTTGCATGTTGGTGACTTTCTGGTGCTGGGGCATGCTGGCCCCTTGGTTGATCCGGCAAGGCTGGAACATAGAGCGACTGATCGTGTGGGGTGTGCCGGTGAGCTTGCTGGTGCTGGCCGTCAACATTGCTGGCGGAAGTGCCACTGGCTGGGTTGGCTGGACCATTTTTTGTATGACCTCCAGCATCTTGGGGTCGGCCCAGCCAGCGATCGGCATGGCATTCAAACCCTCCCTGGTCGGGCGTGCCCTGTCGGCCTATAACCTCATGATTTTCTCTGGCGTTTTCTGCGTTCAATGGAGCATTGGTCTGCTGATTGACGCTTTCAAGGCCGTTGGCATGCCTGAAATTGTCAGTTTTCAGGCTGCTATGGGGGTCTTTTTGTGTTGTTGTATCGCCTCATATGCCTGGTTTATCAGAGGCAAGGCGGATAATTCAGGTCAATGAACGGCATCCTCATCATCGCCCACGCGCCGTTGGCTTCGGCGCTGCGCCAGTGCGTTGCGCATGTTTTCACGGACAACCCGGAAGGGGTGGCCGCGCTCGATGTGCAGCCCAACACGCCGCCTGAAGAAACCTTGGCCCAGGCCCGCATCATGCTTCAGCAATTGGGCACCAAAGACGCGTTGGTGTTGGCCGACGTCTTTGGTGCAACGCCTTGCAACGTGGCGCAAAAGTTGGTTGATGGCGTGCACTCCAAGCTGATCACCGGCGTCAACCTGCCGATGCTGCTGCGCACCGTGTCGTATCGGCATGAGACGCTTGACGCGTTGGTGGCACGCGCCCTGATTGGCGCTACACAAGGCGTGATGCAAGTCGCTATCACCGCCCCCCAAAACCAGAACCGCCGAAACCATGATCAAGACCAGCGCAACCATCAGCAATAAATTGGGCCTGCATGCCCGCGCCTCGGCCAAGCTGACCAAGCTCGCCGGCAGTTTCCCGTGTGAAGTTTGGATCAGCCGCGGCGATCGCCGGGTCAACGCCAAAAGCATCATGGGCGTGATGATGCTGGCTGCAGGCATCGGCAGCTTGGTGGAAATTGAAACCAGCGGCACCGATGAACAAGCGGCGATGGATGGCTTGCTGGCCTTGATTGATGACAAGTTTGGCGAGGGCGAATGACTTTTTCCATCCACGGTCTGGCGGTTTCGCGCGGCATTGCGATTGGCCGCGCGGTGCTGGTCGCGTCCAGCCGGGCCGATGTGGCGCATTACTTTGTCGATGCGAGCCAGGTCGAGACAGAAATTCAACGCGTGCGCGCCTCGCGCAATGCGGTCACGGATGAAATCTCTCGCCTGCAGCGCGATCTGCCGCGTGACGCACCCAGCGAACTCGCGGCGTTGCTAGATGTTCATCTGATGCTGCTGCAAGACGAGCAGTTGGTCAGCGGCGTCAAGAACTGGATTTCCGAGCGTCACTACAACGCCGAGTGGGCGCTGACCACGCAGTACGAGATGATCGCGCGGCAGTTCGACGAGATGGAAGACGAGTACTTGCGTGAGCGCAAGGCCGATCTGGAGCAAGTGGTCGAACGCATTCTGCGCCACATGAAAGGTGTCGCTTCGCCGGTGCTGCCGCAAACGCCAAGTAGCCGCAAGCTGCAACAAGATTTGTTGCTCGACGACACCATGGACGTGCCGCTGGTGCTGGTGGCGCATGACATGTCGCCAGCCGACATGCTGCAGTTCAAGCAGAGCCTGTTTGTCGGCTTTGCCACCGATGTCGGTGGCCGCACATCGCACACCGCCATCGTCGCGCGCAGCATGCACATTCCGGCGGTGGTCGGTGCGCGCAGTGCCAGCCAACTGATCAAGCAAGACGACTGGGTCATCATCGACGGCGATGCCGGCGTGCTGATCGTCGACCCATCACCGATCATCTTGGCTGAGTACGGTTTCAAACAACGCCAAGGCGAGTTGGAGCGCGAACGGCTGAACCGCTTGCTGCACACGCCAGCGCTGACCTTGGATGGCCAAAAAATCGAGCTGCTGGCCAACATCGAAATGCCGGAAGATACGGCTGGTGCCGTCAAGGCCGGCGCTGTCGGTGTGGGTTTGTTTCGCAGCGAATTTTTGTTCATGGGCCGCATCGGTCATCTGCCCGATGAGCAAGAGCAATACGTCGCGTACCGCCAAGCGATTGAAGGTATGCACGGTCTGCCGGTGACCATTCGCACGGTGGACATCGGCGCGGACAAGCCGCTGGATCGGCACACCAAGGCGCAAGAAACGCACCTGAATCCGGCGCTGGGCTTGCGGGCGATTCGCTGGAGTTTGGCGGACCCGCCGATGTTCCTGACGCAGCTGCGCGCCATCTTGCGGGCCGCCGTGCACGGCCAAGTGAATTTGCTGGTGCCGATGTTGGCGCATGCCTCGGAAATTCGCCAGACCATGTCATTGATTGACCATGCGCGGGCCACGCTGGACAACAAGGGCGTGCCTTACGGGCCGCTCAAGCTGGGCGCCATGATCGAGATTCCGGCGGCAGCGCTGACGCTCAAGCTGTTCCTCAAGTACTTCGATTTCTTGTCCATCGGTACCAACGACCTGATTCAGTACACGTTGGCCATCGACCGCGCGGACGAAGCCGTGGCGCATTTGTACGACCCGTGTCACCCGGCCGTGCTGCGGCTGGTGGCCGACACCATCGCCGAATGCAATGCGCAGGGCAAAGGCGTCAGCGTCTGTGGCGAAATGGCCGGCGACGCCAGCATGACGCGGCTGCTGCTGGGGCTGGGCTTGCGGAGTTTTTCAATGCACCCGTCTCAAATTCTCGCCGTCAAGCAAGAAATCTTGCGGGCCGATGCAGGCAAGCTCAAGGCTTGGGCGCAGCGTGTGATCGACAGCGAAGACCCGGCTTCGCTGTTGTAGTTTTTACCGCGCTAGCTTCAGCGAACGGCTGCCAGCGCGACGGCTTCTGCCGCAGAGTGCGCCTGCTGATCGGCGTGGTAGCTCGAACGCACCATCGCACCGACCGCCGCATGTGAAAAGCCCATCTCGTAGGCGCGTTCTTCAAACATCTTGAAGGTGTCTGGATGAACGTAGCGCCGCACGGGCAGGTGCGAGGTGGACGGCGCCAAATACTGGCCGATGGTCAGCATGTCGATCTGATGGTCGCGCATGTCCTGCATCACTTGCAGCACTTCTTCGTCGGTTTCGCCCAGGCCGACCATGATGCCGCTCTTGGTCGGCACATTCGGGTGCAACGCCTTGAATTTCTTCAACAGGTTCAGGGAGAACTGGTAGTCGCTGCCGGGGCGTGCCTCTTTGTACAAGCGCGGCGCGGTTTCCAGGTTGTGGTTCATCACGTCGGGTGGCGCGGAGGTCAGGATGCTCAGCGCGCGGTCGTCACGGCCGCGGAAGTCGGGCACCAGCACTTCAATTTGCGTGCGCGGCGAGAGTTCGCGAATGCGTGTGATGCAGTCGACAAAATGCTGGGCACCGCCGTCGCGCAAGTCATCGCGGTCGACACTGGTGATGACAACATAACTGAGCTTCAGTGCGGCGATGGTCTTGGCCAGATTTTCCGGCTCATTCACATCGAGGGGGTCAGGCCGGCCGTGGCCCACATCGCAAAACGGGCAGCGGCGCGTGCATTTGTCACCCATGATCATGAAGGTGGCCGTGCCTTTGCCAAAGCATTCGCCGATATTCGGGCAGCTGGCTTCTTCGCAAACGGTGTTGAGTTTGTTCTCGCGCAGTATCTGCTTGATCTCGTAAAAGCGGGTGGTCGGGCTACCGGCTTTGACACGAATCCAATCTGGTTTTTTGAGCACTTCGCCGCGCTCGACCTTGACCGGAATGCGCGAGAGTTTGGCCGCCGCTTTTTGCTTGGCCAGTGGGTTGTAGTCTTGCTGGCTTTGGGCTTCGCGGACGACCGGGTTGCCGTTTTCGAGTGTGCTCATAGGGTTCTCGTCTTTGGGAGGACTCAGGGGGAAAGATACGTGACAAGCTTGTGGCTTAACACGTCGGCCGCTTCCTGCCAGCTCACCGAGACCCCGATTGTAGAAAGATCCGTGGTTTGCAGCCCAACGTATCCACAGGGGTTGATACGGGAATAGGGTTCCAGGTCCATCGCCACATTCAGGGCGACGCCGTGGTACGTGCAATGCCGACTCACCTTGATGCCGAGCGCGGCGATCTTGCCGAGGCCGCGAAACGGGTCGGCCGGATGCCGTGGGCCGCTCAGCGCAGCGTGGGATGTCGGGTCATCGAGCCGCACATAAATACCTGGCGAGCCGGTCACGCGGTGCCCGGTCACGCCAAAGTGCGACAGCGTTTTAAGGATGGATTCTTCGATGCGGTAAACGTATTCTTTGACGTAATAACCAGCGCGTTTGAGGTTGATCAGCGGGTACGCCACGACTTGGCCTGGGCCATGAAAGGTCACTTGGCCACCGCGGTTGCTTTGCACCACCGGGATGTTGCCGGGGTTCACGACATGGTCGGCTTTGCCAGCCAAACCTTGGGTGTAAACCGCAGGGTGCTCGCAAATCCATAGCGCATCGGGTGTCTGCGGGGTGCGGGCATCGGTGAAGGTTTGCATCGCCTCAAAAGTGGCGAGGTAGTCCACCAGACCCAGCATGCGCGGATCCATGTTTGCCATAGGCGGAGCGGTCACAGGCGGCACGTCAGCGGGCCATGCTCACAGCACCACCTTGACCATCGGGTGGGTTGACAGCGTGCGGTACAACTCGTCGAGTTGTTCGCGGCTGGTGACGGTGACGGTGACGGTGATACCGAGGTATTTGCCGCCTTTGCTTTCCCGAAGTTCAATCGTGCTGGCGTCAAAGGCCGGGTCAAATTCGTGAGCGATCATCGTGATGGCATGCACCAAGCCGTCGACCTTGAGGCCCATGACTTTGATAGGGAAGAGCGACGGGTATTCGATGAGCGATACGGGCTGTGCCGCTGGAGCGGACGGGGTCATTGGGCCGTTCATGGTGTCGGTTCTGCCTTAGCGTGCTGGTAGCCCGCGTACAACTTGGCATAAACGGGGCCGGGTTGGCCGCTACCAACAGCCAAGCCGTCGAGCTGGGTGATGGGCAAGATTTCCTTGGTGGCCGACGACAACAGCAATTCGTCGGCGGCGAAGACTTCGGCGCGGCTGATGCGGCGCAGTTCAAAACCAACACCGGCGGCGTGGCAGAGTTCTTCGATCAAGCCATAGCGAATGCCTTCGAGCACCAGATGGTCTTTGGGTGTGCCAAGGACGCAACCGTCCTTGACGACCCAGACGTTCGAGGCTGCGGCTTCACTCAGATAGCCGTCGCGGAACATCACGGTTTCCATTGCGCCAACGTCGGCACTGATTTGCCGCGAGAACACCGCGCCCAGCAAGCTGGTGCTTTTGATGTGCGCTTTTTCCCAACGGAAGTCGTCGGCGCTGACACAGGCCACGCCCGAGGCCCGTTGTACTGCAGGCACCGGTTTCATGAGGTTCGTCATGACAAAAATGGTCGGCGTCACGCCGCTGGTCATCACGTGGTCACGCATGGCGACGCCACGCGTGACCTGGATATAAATTAATTGATCCGGCGGCGTGTCGGTGCCAGCTTCGCGGGTGAAGTCGGCCACCAGCTGTTGGGCGATCTCGCGCCATTCGGCATGGGTCAAGGGATTGGTGATGCGTAATTCGGCCAAGCTGCGGTCTAAGCGAGCCATGTGCTGGGCAAAACGAAACGGTTCGCCGGCATATACCGGCACCACTTCGTAAACCCCATCACCAAAAATAAAGCCACGATCCATCACGCTGATCTTGGCATCGCGCAGGGCCGTGTAGGCGCCATTGAGATAGCACTGCGTCGTCGGCAGCACAGACTGAGTGGGAAGGGGTGAGTGCAATGAAGTGGAGGTGCTCATGAGACTATTGTCCGGCAAAGTCAGCCTCTCGGTTTAACGGTGCCAGCGCTTGAACCAGATACGCACTCGCCAAGCTAACTTCACAATGATGTAAGCCAAAGCGGCGCCAAAGATGGCAAATAAGCCCATGCCCAAAACGGCCGGCGCACCAAAACTGGAGATCCAATCCATGATGTCTGTCGGGCGGCTGACCACCGGCTCAAGGTCGGGCACGGGCCCTGATGTGCCGAGTAATGTGCCACCGACTTTGTAGGCTAACCAAAGCCAGAAAGCCAACGTGAAGGGGTTGGTGATCAGCGTCAAGCCGGCGGCGACAGGAATATTGCCACGCCACCAGACGCAGTGAGCCGCGGCAAATAAAAACTGCCCAAATGGCACTGCAAAAGCCCAAAACACACCGATGGCCGCACCGCGTGCGACAGCTTCGTGGCGGACATGCCACAAGCCTGGTTCTAGCAAGCGGTGCGACAAAGGCTTAAGCCACGGGTGGGCCGCCAGCGAGTGACGGTCTGGCAAGGACTGCTTGATGCCGTGCATCCAAGATGGTTTTTTATCCACTGAGGGCGGTTTTTTGTGAAATTGAGACGACGTTGCGTCGATTGGGGAAAATTTTCTTGACGATGCCAACGGGTTTCTACTTATAATAAGCGGCTTTGCTGAGTAGCGGCTTGTAACCTTGGCGTAACCCATGGTGAAGACAATGACAGAACAGACACAAGCTGCGCTACTTGCAAAGTCTGCTAGCGAGCGAGACATTGCGGAAGACGGCTTGAAGGGCGAGATGGACTTCATCCCGCTGACCCGCGAGCAGGCGCAGCGGCTTCGTGAGCAAGAGCCACCAGTATCAATCTGGTGGATTGTGCTGGGGCAATTGGCGGTGGGTCTAGTGGCTGCGCTGGTGGCTTGGGGGGCAACGGATAAAAGCCATGTGGCTTGGTCTGTTTTGTATGGTGCGTTGGCGGTGGTGATCCCGGGGGCGCTTTTTGCGCGCGGTTTGACGAGTCAGTTTTCGTCTATCAGCCCGGTCACAGCAGGATTCGGATTTTTTGTGTGGGAGGCGGTCAAGATCGGCGTGAGTGTCGGTATGTTGGCTGCAGCCCCTCGCTTGGTTGCAGATCTGGACTGGTTGGCGATGCTAATCGGCCTGATTCTGGCTCTGAAGGTGTATTGGCTGGCGCTCTTGTTGCGCCATAAACGAAAAACGGCTTAAAGAGTAAACAATGTCTGAAGTAGCAAATCAACCGTCGGCCAGTGACTATATTGTTCACCACCTGACGCATTGGCAAAACAAGCCGCAAACCGAGATTGTTGACTTCACTGTTTTCAATATTGACTCGATTTTCTTCTCTGTTTTGCTGGGCGTGTTGGGTTCTTTCTTTTTGTGGCGTGCTGCTCGCAAAGCGACATCTGGCGTTCCAGGTCGCTTTCAAGCAGCCGTTGAAATGCTGTTTGAAATGGTGGATGGCCAAGCCAAGTCCATCGTCCATAACGCTACCAGTCGCAAAATGGTCGCGCCAATGGCCTTGACGGTTTTTGTCTGGATTTTCCTGCTCAATGCCATGGACTTGTTGCCACTGGACTTGCTGCCGGTCATCTGGAGCGGGGTGTACAGCGCCGCAGGCCTGGATCCTCACCATGCATATCTTCGCGTTGTGCCCACCGCCGACCTGTCTGTGACGATGGGTCTGTCGGTCTCGGTGTTGTTCATTTGTCTGTTTTACAACATCAAAATCAAAGGCATTGGCGGCTGGGCGCATGAACTGGTGTCTGCTCCCTTCGGTACCAGCAAGAACCCAATTTTCGCCGTGATTCTCGGTGTGATCAACATTGCAGAGCAGCTGATTTCTTTTGTTGCCAAAACCGTTTCGCATGGCATGCGACTCTTTGGCAATATGTATGCGGGTGAGCTGGTCTTCATGCTCATCGCCTTGCTGGGTGGTTCATGGGCCATGTCGGCTGAGCCGACAAGCTTGATGCTGTTGCTGTTGCATGTTGTGGCTGGTTGGGCGTGGGCGGTGTTCCACATCATCATCATCTTGCTGCAAGCGTTCGTGTTCATGATGTTGACGCTGGTCTACATCGGGCAAGCGCACGACGCACACTGATCTGTTTTCCGTTTCGTTTTCGTTTTTTTGTTTTCGTTTTTTTTGATAATTTAGGAGTCAATCATGGAAGTTATTAGTTTTGCTGCTCTGGCTGCTGGTCTCATCATCGGTCTGGGCGCTTTGGGCGCTTGTATCGGTATCGGCATCATGGGTAGCAAGTACCTCGAAGCCGCTGCTCGCCAGCCAGAGCTCATGGGTGAACTGCAGACCAAAATGTTCGTTTTGGCCGGTCTGATTGACGCTGCTTTCATTATCGGTACCGGTATTGCTCTGTGGTTCGCCACGGCCAATCCGTTCCTCGCTCAAATCGCACGTCTGGTCAAGTAAGCCTAGCCTGTCAACCCCGGTCTAGGGAGATCAACTGTGAACATTAATGGAACACTGATAGCTCAAGCTATCGTCTTCGCATTGCTGGTCCTGTTCACGATGAAATTCGTGTGGCCGCCCTTGGCGGCTGCATTGGACGAACGTGCTAGCAAGATCGCTGATGGCTTGGCTGCTGCCGACAAAGCCAAATCTGAACTCTCCGTTGCCAACAAGCGCGTGGAAGAAGAATTGGCCAAGTCACGCAACGAGTCAGCTGTGCGTCTGGCGGAAGCCGAGCGCCGCGCTCACGCCATGATTGAAGAAGCCAAAGGCAAAGCCACCGTCGAGGGCGCGAAAATTATCGCCGCCGCGCAGGCTGAAGCCGAGCAGCAAACCGTCAAGGCCCGTGAAGTCCTGCGCGAGCAGGTCGCCGTGTTGGCCGTCAAGGGTGCCGAGCAGATCCTGCGCAAGGAAGTCAATGCCAGCGTGCATGCTGACTTGCTGGGCCGCCTGAAAACCGAGCTGTAAACATGGCTGAACTCGCCACTATTGCCCGCCCCTACGCTGAAGCGCTTTATAAAGCCTCCGGTACCGAGTTGGCTGCGACTGCTGTCTGGCTCGATGAGTTGGCGGTGATTGCTGTCGATGACCAGTTGCTGCAGTTCGCTGACAGCCCCAAGGTCACGGTTGCTCAGACTTTTGACGTGATCGCTGGCGTTGCCAAGACCGCTTTGCCTGAAAAGGCCAAGAACTTCTTGCGCACCGTTCTCGACAACGGTCGGCTCAGTGTCTTGCCTGAAATAGCCAGCCAGTTCCGTGCCTTGAAAAATGCACAAACTGGTTCGTCAGACGCAGTGGTCTACAGCGCATTTGCGCTGGATGCTGCGGCACTGGCTGAGCTGGCAGTCACGCTTGAAAAGCGCTTCGGTCGCAAACTCAATGTCCTGCTTGAAGTCGAGCCGGCGCTGATTGGCGGCGTGCGCGTCGTGGTGGGTGACGAGGTGCTAGACACTTCGGTCAAAGCCCGTTTGGAACAAATGAAAGTGGCGCTGGTCGCCTGAGCGTTTGCTCCGGTCCAGCCCTCAACCTAGAAAGAAGGAAAGAGTCATGAAACTCAATCCAGCAGAGATTTCTGAGCAGATCAAGAGCCGTATCGAAGGTCTTGGTGCCAGCAGCGACATTCGCAACCAAGGCACCGTGGTGTCGGTGGCCGACGGTATCGTTCGCATCCACGGCCTGTCCGATGTGATGCAGGGCGAGATGCTTGAATTCCCCGCCACTGCCGATGGCACGCCGACGTACGGCTTGGCCTTGAACCTCGAGCGCGACTCGGTGGGTTCTGTGGTGTTGGGCGAGTACGAGCACATTGCCGAAGGCGATACGGTCAAATGCACAGGTCGAATTCTTGAAGTCCCCGTCGGTCCTGAATTGCTTGGCCGCGTGGTCAACGCATTGGGTCAACCGATTGACGGCAAAGGCCCGATCAATGCCAAGATGACCGACGTGATTGAAAAGGTGGCACCTGGCGTGATCGCCCGTAAATCGGTCGACCAGCCCTTGCAAACCGGCCTCAAGTCAATCGACTCGATGGTGCCGATTGGCCGCGGTCAACGCGAACTGATCATTGGTGACCGCCAGACTGGTAAAACAGCTGTCGCGATTGACGCCATCATCAACCAGAAGGGCCAAAACGTCCCTTGTATTTACGTCGCTATTGGTCAAAAAGCGTCTTCCATCAAGAACGTCGTGCGCTCACTTGAGCAAGCTGGCGCAATGGAATACACGATTGTGGTGGCGGCTTCCGCTGCTGAATCAGCCGCCATGCAATACGTCAGCGCCTACTCAGGCTGCACGATGGGCGAGTACTTCCGCGATCGCGGTCAAGACGCGCTGATTGTGTATGACGATCTGTCCAAACAAGCCGTGGCTTACCGTCAGGTGTCCTTGCTGTTGCGTCGTCCACCAGGCCGCGAAGCTTACCCTGGCGATGTGTTTTATCTCCACAGCCGTTTGCTCGAACGCGCAGCCCGTGTGAACGAAAAATACGTTGAAGATTTCACCAAAGGTGAAGTCAAAGGCAAGACCGGTTCACTGACCGCACTGCCGATCATCGAAACGCAAGCCGGCGACGTCTCTGCTTTCGTGCCAACCAACGTGATCTCGATCACCGACGGCCAGATCTTTTTGGAAACCAGCCTGTTCAACGCTGGTATTCGCCCCGCCATCAACGCCGGTATTTCGGTGTCGCGCGTCGGTGGTGCTGCCCAGACCAAGCTGATCAAGAATCTGTCTGGTGGTATCCGTACCGACTTGGCACAGTACCGCGAACTCGCCGCTTTTGCGCAGTTCGCCTCTGACCTCGACGAAGCCACCCGCAAGCAGCTCGACCGCGGTGCCCGCGTGACCGAATTACTCAAGCAGGCGCAGTACTCACCGCAGTCGATCTCGATCATGGCCGCCACACTGTTCGCAGTGAACAAAGGCTTCATGGACGACATCGAAGTCAAGCAAGTTCTGGCTTTTGAAGCCGGTCTGCACAGCTATCTCAAAGACAAGCACGCAGCCCTGATGAGCAAGCTCGAGACGGCCAAAGCCATGGACAAGGATGCCGAGGCTGAGATGACGGCCGCTGCTACTGCGTTCAAAAAGTCGTTTGCCTGATTCATACCTGAATAGATAAAAAGCCAAAAGCTTTCAGAAACATTTAGGAATACATATGGCAGCAGGCAAGGAAATACGCGGCAAGATCAAGTCGGTGGAAAACACCAAGAAGATCACCAAGGCCATGGAGATGGTGGCCGCTTCCAAGATGCGCAAGGCGCAGGAGCGCATGCGCGCAGCACGTCCGTACAGCGAAAAAATTCGCACCATCGCGGCGAACCTGAGTCACGCCAACCCCGAGTACACGCATGCGTTCATGCAGACCAACGAATCCAAGGTGGTCGGCTTCGTCGTCGTCTCCACGGACAAGGGTCTGTGCGGCGGCATGAACACCAACGTGTTGCGTGCTGTCACGGGCAAACTCAAAGAAGCGCAAGCGGCAGGCCACAAGGCTCAAGCGGTCGCCATCGGCAACAAGGGTCTGGGTTTTCTGAACCGCGTGGGCGCTCAGGTGGTGTCGCATGCGACACAGCTGGGTGACAAGCCGCATCTGGAAAAGCTTATTGGCCCGGTCAAGGTGATGCTCGACGCTTACAGCAAGGGCGAGATCAACGCGGTGTATCTTTGCTACACCAAGTTCATCAACACCATGCGTCAAGAGCCGGTGATCGAACAGCTGCTGCCTTTGGCAACGCTGGAAGTCACCAAGGGCGAGCACAGCTGGGACTACATCTACGAGCCTGATGCACAAAGCGTCATTGACGACCTGCTGGTTCGTTATGTCGAAGCGCTGGTGTTCCAGGCCGTGGCTGAAAACATGGCGTCCGAGCAATCGGCTCGCATGGTGGCGATGAAGGCCGCAACCGATAACGCTGGCAGCGTGATTGGTGAACTCAAGCTGATTTACAACAAGACGCGTCAAGCGGCGATCACGAAAGAACTTTCGGAAATCGTCTCGGGCGCCGCAGCTGTCTAGGCCCGTGGCCACGCAGCAATTCAGAATTTAAAGAACGAAAGAGGTTTCAATCATGGCTCAAGCTCAAGGCAAGATTGTTCAGTGTATTGGCGCTGTGGTGGACGTCGAGTTCCCACGCAACCAGATGCCCAGCATCTATGACGCACTCAAGATGGAGGGCTCGACCCTGACCCTCGAAGTGCAGCAGCAGCTCGGCGACGGCATCGTGCGCACCATTGCGCTCGGCACGTCAGACGGCCTGCGCCGCGGCAACATGGTTTACAACACTGGTGCGCAGATCACCGTTCCTGTGGGCAAGGCCACACTGGGACGCATCATGGACGTGCTTGGCGCCCCCATCGACGAGCGTGGCCCGGTTGACCAAACGCTGACCGCACCGATTCACCGCAAAGCCCCTGCGTATGACGAACTCTCGCCATCGCAAGAATTGCTGGAAACCGGCATCAAGGTGATTGACCTGGTGTGCCCGTTCGCCAAAGGCGGCAAAGTCGGTTTGTTCGGCGGCGCTGGCGTCGGCAAGACCGTCAACATGATGGAACTGATCAACAACATCGCCAAAGCACACTCGGGCTTGTCCGTGTTCGCTGGTGTGGGTGAGCGTACCCGTGAAGGCAACGACTTCTATCACGAGATGGCCGACTCCGGCGTGGTGAATCTTGAGAAGCTCGAAGACTCCAAGGTGGCCATGGTCTACGGTCAGATGAACGAGCCCCCAGGAAACCGTTTGCGCGTGGCCTTGACTGGTCTGACCATTGCAGAGTCCTTCCGTGACGAAGGCCGTGACGTGCTGTTCTTCGTGGACAACATCTATCGTTACACACTGGCCGGTACCGAAGTGTCCGCGCTGCTGGGTCGTATGCCATCCGCTGTGGGCTACCAGCCGACACTGGCTGAAGAGATGGGCCGCTTGCAAGAGCGTATTACCTCGACCAAAGTCGGTTCGATCACGTCTATCCAAGCCGTTTACGTCCCTGCCGATGACTTGACCGATCCATCGCCTGCAACAACCTTTGCTCACTTGGACTCCACCGTGGTGTTGTCACGTGACATCGCTTCGCTGGGTATCTACCCAGCGGTTGATCCACTCGACTCGACCAGCCGTCAGTTGGACCCGAACGTCGTGGGCGAAGACCACTACGCCACGGCACGTGCCGTGCAGGGCACCCTGCAGCGCTACAAAGAATTGCGCGACATTATCGCGATTCTGGGTATGGACGAACTGGCCCCTGAAGACAAGCTGGCTGTGGCTCGCGCCCGTAAAATTCAGCGCTTCTTGTCGCAGCCGTTCCACGTTGCTGAAGTCTTCACCGGCTCGCCTGGTAAGTACGTCAGCTTGGCTGAAACCATCCGTGGTTTCAAGATGATTGTGGCCGGCGAGTGTGATCACCTGCCAGAGCAGGCTTTCTACATGGTCGGCACGATTGACGAAGCCTTCGAAAAAGCCAAGAAAATCTAACGGACGGTTCCCATGAATACCATCCAAGTCGATGTTGTCAGCGCTGAAGAGTTGATCTTTTCGGGCGAGGCACGTTTTGTGGCTCTGCCTGGCGAGGCCGGCGAGCTGGGGATTTTCCCCCGTCACACGCCGCTGATCACGCGCATCCGTCCAGGTGCTGTCCGCATCGAAAAGGCGGATGGCACGGAAGAATTTGTGTTCGTTGCCGGCGGTATCTTAGAAGTTCAGCCCAACTGCATCACTGTCCTCAGCGATACAGCGATTCGTGGCAAGGACCTCGACGAGGCCAAGGCCACGGAAGCGAAAAAAGCGGCTGAAGAAGCGCTTAAAAACGCCAAGAGCGATATCGATCTGGCGCGTGCGCAATCTGAACTGGCCGTCATGGTGGCTCAGATTGCAGCGCTGCGTAAATTCCGCAGAGCACGTTAAAACGTCAGTAAGTTCAATCTTCGACAAAAAACCGACCTGCTAAGGTCGGTTTTTTTATGCCCGGACGTTTCATAAAAGCACAGGCGCATCCGGTAGTTCGTTGGTGTTAAGGCGATCACCGCTCAACCCGCCGGCGGGCAAACGCGGAAAGTGCCGCAACAGTTCAGAAGATACATGGTCAATCGCGCGGGACAAGCCCGCTTCATAAGAGCCCGCCCTGAAGTCCTGACTCATGTGCGACACCAGTTCAGTCCATTGGGTGCTGCTGATGTGGGCAGATATCCCACGGTCGGCCACGATCTCAATCGCATGCTCAGCCACCAAGACGTAAATCAGCACGCCATTGTTGTGTGCGGTGTCCCAGACGCCTAGCTTGCCGAACATCATCACGGCACGTTCACGGACAACCTGCTGCAGGCTGCAACCATGGCCGACGCGCCAAAGGTAACTGAGTGGCAAAGAGGCTTCAATGCAGAGACGAATTTGCCCACTGTGGTGTCGCTCGCTGGCCGCAACACGTTCGGTGAGACCCTTGATAACGGGCGGCGTGATCATGCGACTCGCGTCATCAGCGTCGAGCCACAGGTGCTTTAGAAAAGTTGTGAGTTGTGCCGCCATTCAATGCGCCTTACCACTTTCCGGAGGCACCGCCGCCACCAAAATTGCCGCCGCCGCCACTGCTGAATCCACCGCCGCCGAAGCCGCCTGACCCACCAAGACCGCCGTACCCCCCTGAACCTCGGCCACCACGCAAGCCGCCTATCCCCGATCCCCAACCAGCACTGCGGCCGCCAGACGCCATCACACTGGCCAACGCGAAGACCATCCCCGCCATGCCTGCAAGCACGCCCAACACGAGACTGGCTGACAAGAGCCATGCCAGTACACCGACCGCAGCACCGGTGACCAATGAGCCACCCTTGCGGCCGATGATGGCGCCGAGCACACGCGCGGCGAATGGAACCGCCACAAACAGCAACACGGCCAAGTCGAGCCACTGAAAACCGGGTTGACGGGAACCAGCACTAGCGGCGGCAGCAGGTTCGGGTAATTTCTCGCCTGAAATCAAAGCGGTAATCTGGTCAACGCCGGCGTTCAGACCCCCCGCAAAATCGCCATCGCGAAATCGCGGTGTGATGGCACGATCAATCACCTGCCGTGCCACCAGATCTGGAATCGCACCTTCAAGTGTTTTTGCCGTGGCAATCCGCACAGTCCGATCGTTCTTGGCCACCACCAACAGCAAACCATCGCCAATGTCTTTGCGCCCGATCTTCCACAAGTCACCCACACGCTGGGTGTATGCAACGATATCTTCTGGTTGGGTCGTTGGAATCATCAGCACCACAATTTGCGAACCCTTGGACTTTTCAAAATCCGATAGTTTGCTGTCGAGTGATTGGCGCTGACCAGCGTCGAGCGTGCCCGTGGTGTCGATCACGCGGGCGCTCAAGACCGGGATCGGCTGCAGGCCACTTTGCGCTGCGGCCAAAAATGGCGCCAGCAAAACGCACAGGCTGAGCAGTAATGAACGCAACTTATTTCCTTTCAAAATTAACCGCTGGTGGCTGTGAAATCTGAGCTTCGTTCTCAACCGCCAAGTTGGGCTTCACTTGGTAACTGAAAACCATGGCGGTGAGGTTGTTGGGAAAGCTGCGCGCCAGAACGTTGTATTGCTGAACGGCCTGAATGTAACGGTTGCGGGCTACAGCAATGCGGTTTTCGGTCCCTTCAAGCTGAACTCGCAAGTCCTGGAAGCCCTGATTGGCCTTCAGGTTGGGATAGTTTTCGCTCACCACCAAAAGTCGTGAAAGTGCTGAGCTCAGACCCGACTGTGCTTGTTGGAATTTTTGAAAGGCAGCTGGGTCGTTGAGGGTTTCAGGGGTCACCTTCATCGACGTAGCGCTGGCCCGAGCCTCAATCACGCGCGTTAACGTCTCCAGCTCAAACGCGGCTTCTCCTTTGACGGTCGCAACAATATTCGGCACCAAATCGGCACGGCGCTGGTATTGGTTAAGCACTTCAGACCAAGCGGATTTTGTTTGCTCATCCAGCCGCTGAAACTCGTTGTAGCCACACCCCGAAAGCAGAACAGCCAGCCAGCCAGCGAGAACCAATTTGAAAAAATGCGAGGTCATGACAAAAGCCTTTCGAGCAAAAACGGAAGCAGGGGCATCAACATACCAAGTGTCCACACTAACACGCCAATGTTGCGTAGGCGTTGGGCGACATTCCCGTCGTGCTGTCAGTCAGATCAGAGGTATTCTCACAGCCGAGCTGAAAAGCTGACATCTGGCATGGCTTAATACAATGTGCGCAGCGTGTTTTATCCGGCAGCCTTTGCCCAACATCAGCCGCGCCGCTCACTCACGCAAAGAACGCCATTCATGCGAAAAGCAAAACCCACACTGACCCACAACGGCCATGCAGACGAGACCGAAGCCGCCTTTTATGAGGCCATGCAACTCGGCGACATCGACAAGCTCATGGCCTGTTGGGCTGATGAGGACGATATCGTTTGCGTCCATCCCGGAGGTCCTCGACGGGTCGGCGCGCTGGCCATTCGTAGCGGTTTTGAAGCGATGTTTTCCCACGGCACTATTCGCGCGCACATTGAGCATGTGCGACGCGTTCAAACCCTCAGTGTCAGCATCCATAGCGTGCTGGAACGGGTTGAAGTTTTGACGGCCAACGGGCCGGCGCAAGCCTATGTCATCGCTACCAATGTTTACCTCAAAACAGCCCAAGGCTGGCGCTTGGTTGCGCATCACGCCAGCCCGGGAACCGCGCAAGAAGTACCACAAAGTGACAGCCCGACAGTCTTGCATTGACGTATGAATTACCGCGCACCTTGGTGGTTGCCCGGCGGTAACCTGCAGACCATTTGGGCCGCTTTGCGCGGAGTGCGTTACCTAGACGACAAGCCACTATTTAGACGCGAGCGTTGGACAACGCCAGATCAAGACTTTGTGGATGTCGATTGGCTGATCAACGATTCCAATGCGGAAGTCAAAACGCAGCCACTGCTGGTGGTCTTTCATGGACTCGAAGGTTCGTCTTCAAGCCACTATGCCGAAGCCTTTGCGGATGTCGCGCGAAGCCTCGGTTGGGCCTGTGCTGTACCCCACTTTCGCGGTTGTTCCGGCGAGTTAAATTGGGCGCCGCGCGCTTATCACTCCGGTGACTTTCCTGAGATCGACTGGATGCTGCGCCGCTTCAAAGCGGTGCACGCGGGGCCGCTGTTGGCCGTTGGCATTTCGCTCGGTGGCAACGCCCTCATGCGTTGGGCGGGCGAGCTTGAGGGTAAGGCTGCCAATGTCGTGAGCGCCATCACCTCGGTTTGCTCGCCACTAGACCTGACGGCCAGTGGCAAGGCCATTGGCGAAGGGTTCAACCGACAAACGTACACACGCATGTTTCTCGGCACGATGCTGCCTAAGGCCTTGCAAAAATGGACGCAGCACCCGAATCTCTTCAACAGGGAAGCATTGCTGGCGGCCCGCGATCTCTACGCTTTTGACAACATCTTCACCGCACCGCTTCATGGCTTCAAAGACACGGACGATTACTGGCTGCGCGCCTCTGCCAAACCGCACATGCAACGCATTGTGATTCCGGCATTGGCGCTCAACGCCCGCAACGATCCATTTGTTCCTGTCGCGAGTCTGCCAAGTACGCGCGACGTCAGCTCTAACGTGACGCTGTGGCAGCCGGGGCAGGGCGGCCATGTGGGCTTTCCAGCAGTTGCCGCTGCGGGGTGGCCGCACGCAGATGTGCGTGCCATGCCAATGGCTGTCTGTGAGTTTCTCGCGCAGCATTTACCATCCAGCGTTAGGAGTTTAGAGATTCATGGATGACATCGTCAAAGCCGCCATCGCCAAATGGCCAAATGTGCCCAACTGCTTCGGTTGGTTAGGGTTAGATGCGCGTGGCAACTGGTACATGCGCGATGACCGGGCTCAGGCGGCTGGGCCATTTGCCGGCGGCAGTGCACAGAGTAAAGGCTCTCTGCTCCAGCATGAGAAGTTGATTGACTTCATCCAGCGCAACTATGAGTCTGACGTTGAGGGACAGTGGTTTTTTCAAAATGGACCGCAACGTGTCTATGTGGAGCTTGAGGCCACACCGTTGGTCTGCCGTGTGTCACCCGATTTTTCTGTGTCTTCGCACACGGGAGAGCTGGCCCGTGTGCAGCGTTGCATGCTCGATCAGCATGGCCGACTTTATTTGGAGACAGGCATTGGTTTTGGGCTGGTCCACACGCAAGACATGACGCATGCCGCTGACGCTGTGGAGTGCGGTCTGTGGGTGCCGGAGGACGTGATGTCTGCCGACTTGCCAAAGCGATTTGGCTATGTGCGCAGCCCGGCTCAGATGCATGCTGCGAGTTGATCCGTCGGTTGATATTGCAAAACAAGCAGGCGTAAAAAAACCGGTCATCGACCGGTTTTTTTTGAGACAGAACGCAGCTTACTTGGCCGCGGTCGCTGGGTCTGCTGCTGCAGGCGCTGCCGGTTCGGCAAATTTGCCGCCTGCACTAGCTGTCAAATAAACCACTGCACGACCAATTTCGATGTCGTTGAAATCGCCGCCACCTTGAGGGCCCATGGCGTTCTTACCTTTGAGTGCCGAATTCCAGAGGGTATCAAAACCAGTCTTGAGACGCGGAGCCCAAGCAGCAACATCGCCAAACTTAGGTGCACCAGCGGCTCCACTGGCGTGGCAAGCCACGCACTGAGCTGCATAGACTTCAGCACCAGCTTTCAATGGACGATTCGCGTCACGAATGTCAACAGAGCCAATTTTTTGAATCCGCTGGGCGACCGATTTTTCCATGTTCCCGGCACCCATCGCCGGTTTATTGGCTGAGGTCACGTAATAGACCAGCGCAATGATGGCGAAGATAGGAACTACGAAAGAGAAAAATGCCATCAGCAAAAATTGCTTAGGTGTTTTAACCGGGCCAGTGTGCTCTTCTTCGTGAGCCGTGTTGTTGTCGTGTGCGCTCATGGCGTCCTCAAAAAAAATCAGAATTTCGGGGGGCAACCAGGGTCAAGCCCGGCAGCCCATGATTATAGCGGTCACTTCCACTGCATCACTAGATTTCAGGGGCGTCACCAATGCGGCTGTTAGAATCCAACGCTGATGTCGTGAGGCATTTACCAGTGCCAAACACATCTGCTGTCTGGCGCATGACGACAATCAATTCAGCGTTGCGGCTGTAGCTCAGTGGATAGAGTATTGGCCTCCGAAGCCAAGGGTCGTGGGTTCGATCCCCGCCAGCCGCACCAAACCAGCCAACGCCACCCTTCGCGGTGGCGTTTTTGTTGGCTGAAAACCTATGTTCCTATTGGCTTTTCTGGACATTCGACTTCGCGTTGCGCCGTCGATGTGCGTGAACAACCGGGCTTAAAAAGGGTTTGTAGCCGGGTTTGGCCTTCTTTGGGCAGAGGCGCAACCCTGCAATTTGCCGCTCGGCCATGCTGAGCAAGGGTTTCGGCGTTTCGCTGGGGCCTCCTCGCGCGGGCGCGTGAGCGTTGTGAAACCTGCGTAACGCAGTTGAAAATTCTTGAGGGCTGAGTCAGCTAGTCTTCGGACTGTCGTTCGTCACGGGTTTGTTGCGTCCTAATCGCTTCTCGACATCTTTGAGAAAGTCTGATGGTCGGACGTCCAGTGCATCGCACAGTCGATAGAGCATCCGCACGCTCGGACTGTTCTTGCCCAACTCAATGAGCGAGATGTAGTTGCGATCGACATCCGCGCGCAGTGCCAAGTCTGTCTGACTCCACTTACGACGTGTGCGTAGGCCGCGAAGGGCCTGCCCGAATGCTTGATCTGGTTCCAAAACACTTGCTTAATTTATTGAGCAAGAGTCGCTTACAAGGCACTATGAAATGCTGCATATATACGGCAGAATTGACTGCATGTACCTTGGTTCAGAATTCCATCGCTATTGGGCTAGATGTGGCCTACAAGACAAACACCCTGACGATGTTGCATATCTCCACGACTCACCATTTGTCCATGATGTGAGGCCTTGTCCGTTTGATGGTCCGCTAGAAAACGCAAAGGTAGTGATTTGTTTGGCGAATCCGAACTACGGGGACGGCAGAGATGTCGCGAAGCTAAACCAGCTGGTTATGAATCTTCGTTCTGGTGAGGAGGGGCTCCCCGAAGAATTTGATGACTACTACCGATCGAGAATCGCAAGACCGATGGGTATCCCCCTGGAGCTGCTGAGAAATCAGGTCGCAGTGCTCAATATATGCCCATACGCATCAGCCCGCATGTCGGGTGAGGCCATTAGAAGTGCCGCTGGTCTGCCTAGTGTTTGGCAAGCCCAAAAATATCTGCGTGAGGTCTTGATACCTCGAGCGCAAACTGAGAACATTTATTTGCTTTTTATAAGAAAGTTGCAACTCTGGGGAGTCACACAAAGCCTAGAGGAACATGGCAACCTGCGCGTGATTAAGAATCTAGCAATAAGTGGCGTGATGCCCAAGATCTTGGGACAAGAGATTCGGGAATGGCTAGTCAGGAAGAGATACATAACCAACCTGAACCAGTGTGAATCAGAAGCCCACGAAAATTCACAAGTATGAAAATTCAAATTGCATACGGCAACATCGTCAAGCAGCCAGATGCGGAAGCAATCGTTAACAGCGCTAACGCCAACTTGCGTCTCGGCTCAGGCGTTGCTGGCGCGATCCACACTGCAGCCGGGCCTGAGTTGGAGGCCTACTGCAAACCATTTGCCCCGATTGCTTTAGGTGACGCCTTGCTTACACCGGGATTTCTGCTGCCCAACCAGTGGGTGATTCATGTTCGCTCGGCGCATTACCTGAACGACGATGAGCCGGAGCAAAAAATGCGGAAGGCGATCGAGTCGATGCTCAAGGTTGTCGGCGAGAACAATATTCGTAGCGTGGCAATGCCCGCAATCGGCATTGGCGTTTTTAAATTTCCAATTGCGCGAGCCGCACAGATCACGGCACAAGCATTGGCTAAAGCTTCGACGCTGGCTCCTCATCTTGACTGGCTGCGACTTTGCGTCTCAGACCCGGCTTTGGTTCAGATTTACCAGTCTGCAATTGCTGCGGCTGACTAGTAGAGCGATCGAAGTAGTACCGCGTAAGAGTCACAAATTTTCTAGAAGCGTGCATAAGAAAATCAACCTTCATTTAACGGGTAACCTGTGCGGTTCCAGCCAGTGCGAATACGCATTAGTGGCCGACCCAAGAGAGGGCTTTTACAGATTGAGTAAGTTTTTGCGGCCGACCATTTCGATGGCACTGACAGAAATAGTTTCTGTTGCGATAAATGCGCTGCTTGGCCTAGTGGGGGAGAAGCTAACCCACAGCAAGAAACCAACATGAAAAGAACCGTAATTGATCTTGGTCCCCTGCCTTTAGAAGTACCTAGCTGGTTGGCGCACGCCACCGCTGAGACCATGCGAGAAGAACCATTTCCTTTACGAGAAATACTTGATGGCGCTCTGTACTACCCATCGTGCGGCAGCGATGGAGGGCCTGTGCAGTACCTAGGGCCGTGGTACCAAAGCTTTGTCTACGTCGACTATGGGTATGGCCGTGAGGACTTTTTAAAACAGCTGGTGAACGCACCTTTCGTAGGCTACCAAATCATGGGTATGCGGAGTGTGTCGTTGAACGAGTTGGCGCCACGCGGTTGGGACCAGTCGGCCTTAACCCAAGAGGAGAATGAAGATGCACTGAGGTACGCCAGAGACTGGCGGAAGAAGCCATTTTGTGAGTGGGTTGTATTCGAACGAGCAGCCTCAAGGACGAGTAGTCAAGGGCCGCAACGCTTCAGTTTGCTGTATCTGTGTGCTGATGGTGCTCAAGCCTTCAATACGCTGTATGTAAGCAACAAGCTGCGGCCGGGTGCAATCGCGGTGATACAACCGGGCCATGCATTTGGTAGGAACTGGACTGACTTCACAGACTCTCAGGCCGTTCTGGCGCGCGTAGTGATGGGCAACCCGGCGGGAGTGCCTGACTACTATGTTTACGGTGGACGAGGGGCTCGTGAAGCTTACACCGACCCGTGGCCGTCATATCCGAAAAACGTGGGCTGGTACGTGTACTGGTACGAGTACCGCACACTAGGAAATGTTGGGATTTGGAGGGCGTAAGTTTCCAAAGAACGTCTGTAACTCAAAAGAAAACTGCAGCCAAGCTGGGTAGAAATATTCGACTCTAAATACACGCTAATGTTAGACCAGTCATGTTGTTGAACTACCTGATCTCAAATAGAACGACCTCAGGCCTGGCGCCAATTCGCAGCGGGAGTATGGACGTCCCCACACCTCGGGATACATACAGATCTCCCCACGCGGTATCGTACCAACCAGCGACATATTGGCCACTGCCCCGTGGAGTAAAAATGGCCTTGCTGCCAATGGCCAGCTGTCCCCCGTGGGTGTGGCCAGCTAGGCTAAAAGCAATTTTCCCCAAGCCGGGCGAGTATGACTCGTCAAATAGCCCGGGGGAATGTTCGGCAAGTACAACAGCTTCATCCTCGCCGCAGTTTCTAAAGGTTTGCTCTAAGTCTGGCATTCCCGTGGTGTAGTCATCAAGTCCGGCAATGCTCAAAGGCACGCCTTTGTTCGCAAGTGATATGCATCTATTCACCAGCAGTGCGACGTCGTATTGTTCATACAAGGCCGCCAATGTCTGAAGGTTTACGTCGGACCAATGCTCCCAATTGCCCAAGATCGAAACTTTGATGGATGGGGGCAACTGTTGCAAAAAGGCCTTGAGAGCGGGCAACGAGTCCTTTTGATCGATTACATCCCCCGTCAGCAAGATCAGATCGGGTTTGAGTGCATGGAGGATGGCGAGAGTCTGTTTCTCCGTCTTGCCGATTTTTGAAATGTGCAGGTCTGAGAGTTGTGCGATGGTGAACGACACACCGCCCAGCCCGACCTCACGTTTCCAACGTGTGACCTCGACCCAACTCGGCTCGATAAATAACCCATACCCCATCGGTAAGAGCAGCGCCAGCAAGGCAAGGATCTTTGAGGCGTAGCTCATATTCGACCAATTATGCGTCGCAGCAACCGGTTGCGGTAGGGGCGGAGGTTACCAGCATGGTAAAAAGGCTTCGACCTCATGCGGCCCCATGTCGCGCAGGTGCTTCATGCGACATAACGCCCATGCCAGCGGATGAAAAATTTCACCCAATGCAGAAGATAGACTTTTTCCGTGCTCAGGCTATAGTGAAAGCATCGAGTGCTCGTGAACCTGATCCAAAAGGCGGATTGACTTCAAAGGCTCGTTGCCGGGTTTCTTGCTGAATAAGGCTTCTGGAAGTTTTTTATGGTCACATTACGTTCCAACGGGCGTTTTATTTTGCAGGTTTTGCGGTATACATTCGTTAGGTCTTTCTGGAGGAATCGCGGTGTTTGAATCACCAGTAGCGGAAAAACTAGAAGCGTATGTGTATGCACTAATTGACCCACGAACTGATCGCCCGTTTTACATTGGGAAGGGCCGAGATAACCGCGTCTTTTCACACGCGGCATGCGCACTGGTAGCCCCCAATGCCAGCGACAAGTACGACACAATCAGAGAAATTGTAAATTCTGGCAGGGAGGTTCGGCATCTGATTCTTCGTCACGGAATGACGGATCAGGCGGCTCTCGACGTTGAGTCAGCTTTGATTGACTTCTGCAGCGTCATCAACCAGCCGATCACCAATATTGTCTTAGGGCACGGTGCGAGTGCATTTGGAGCAATGACCGCCGACGAAATCATAAGGAAGTATCAGGCGGTGCCATTGTCGAAAATCGAGGAAGGTTTTGTTCTGATCAATATCAACAAAACCTACAAGCGCGCTAAGGGCCAGAAGTCGTACTACGAAGCCACAAAGGAGTCTTGGGCGATCAACAAATCAAGGACTCCCACCCTGAAATACGCGCTGTCGGAGTACAAAGGGTTCATCGTCGAGGTATTTAAGATTGTGGAGTGGTATTCGGTCGAGGCGAAGGACAAGAACGGAAAACCACGTACTCGCTGGGGTTTCGACGGCATTGTTGCAGAGGTCGAAGTACGTAACTGCTACTTGAATAAATCCGTCAAAAAAGCCCAGGGTGCTGCCAACCCAATTAGGTACAGCTATGCGAGCAAGGCATAACGAACAAGGTTAGATCGCGCTTGCCACGATCTGAACACTTTGTTGGACACGAGCCCGGATTGCGTGCCGGTCGCTGGCTGTCGGCGCAGCGGGGTAATTGGGGTCAGATTCTCATGGCATGGCACTACCTTAACGTTTTCCGCGTGCAAAATCCCCCGCTCGCCCTGGGTTTGTCGAAGGGCTCGGGAGGGCTTCGACAAGCTCATAAGGCGCTGAGCTTTTTCCGCGCCAAGCACCGCCGCAATGGAACGCCATTTGGAAGCCTCGACAAAAACTAGCGGGGTGACGCGGGCTGACAACCTCCTCGTGACCACCACGAGGGCCAACGAAACGCCGCCCTCCGGGAGTAAACAAGCCAAGCCTAGGCCAACCCCTAGGGATGGCACGCACGCGCCATTTGGAGCGCGTTTTCGCTGGTGTGGGCCGGACGTTGCATTTGAGTCATTGCATCGCTGATCGTAATTTTTGCCTGCGTAGTCGCTTTCCTGTGTTGCCGTAATTCGTCACAGTAATCGGCCCACCATTGGTACATGGTTCTGCGTTCTGGCAGGTATTTGGCCTTGTTATAGATCGATCGTATGTCTCCGTGCACATGCGCCAACGCTGCCTCAATGACGTCAGGATGGTGGCCGTTTTCGTTGAGTAAAGTTGACGCCGTCGAACGAAAGCCATGCACGGTCATGCGGCCCCGGTAGCCCAATCGAACCAAAGCGTAGAGCATGGTGTTCTCGCTAATCGGCTTGCTCCGAGAAAAAAGGCACGGGAATATGAAGTCTGAAATACCAGTGACGGGCTGAAGCATCTGAAGCAAGTCGAGTACTTGTGTGGACAGCGGCACAAGGTGGGGCTCCTTCATTTTCATGATTTCTGCAGGGATGCGCCACAGCCGATTCGTCCAATCGATTTGCTCCCAGCGGGCCAGTCGAATCGATTGACTTCGCTGGAAGGTCAGTAGCGTGAACTCAAGTGCCGCTTTGGTGGTGTACTCGCCTTGGTACTCGTCCATAGCGCGTAAAAGCTCGGAAAATTCTTCCGGAGTTGTAATTGCTGGAAAGTTCTTTTGTCGATGCGGAATCAGGGCATCTTTAAGTGCCGCCGCCGGGTCACTGACTGCGCGACCTGTGGAAATCGCAAAGCGAAAAATTGCGGCGGCTTGCTCAAGCAGGGTGTGCGCCTGATCGGTTTTTCCGCAGGCCTCTATGGGGCGAAGCACTGATAGCAGTAATGGTGCACTAATTTTCGTAATGGCCTCTTTACCGAGTGCGGGAAATAGATGACGCGAGACCAGTGTCGTAATTTTCCGGCGGTAGGACTCAGACCAATGGGATCCACGGATTCGAATCCATTCCTCCGCGAGCTGCTCGAAGGTGTCCTCCGCCGCAACGCGTATCTCCTCCTTCTCTCGCTTTTCTGCTTCCCGTGGGTCAATGCCTTGCACACGAAGTCCTCGTGCTGCCTCGGCACGTTCTCGCGCTGTCTTAAGGCTAATGTGCGGGTACTCGCCAAGCGTCAGCGTTTGGTCTTTGCGGGTGACGGGATGCGTGTACCTGACTGCAAAGACTTTTCGGCCACTCGGATGGCAAAGGACGTGCAGACCATTGCGTCCACCGTCAAAAAGTTTTTTTGTCTTGGGTGGTTCAGGGCGGAATTGTTTTATGGCGGTGTCTGTGAGCATGGCGGTGCAGTTATTGGTTATTGCCCCACATGGCAAAGCCCGCAGGTCGCAAAATTTTCGTGGGCATTCCGTAAAAGGCAAACCAATTGCCATGCGGTGTAGGTGGGAATCATGAGTTTTCCTTGCTGGCTGGGGTGGGGCCGCCCCCCGCGTTTCCCTAGGGGTTTGGCAGGGGCGGCCCCAGCTCGCTTTACGTTTCGTCAGCCTCGATGGAGATGTAAGAACGACGAGAAGAAAGCACGCTCTTATTTGGGAATGCGAGTAGCTCGTCTGAACCCAGCGCCACTTCCCCTAGGAGACCGTCCTTTATCAACTCGTCCAATGCCTTATTGCGGTTGACCTTTTTCCCCACAACAACCGCGAACTCTATCACCCGAGATCGGCTCGGATATCGGTCTAGCGGATCCAGTGAGCTCCTTGCAAGATGCATCGCCTTCATGATCGAAGTCTTGGTGGCTTCCAAGGTTTCGTGCATATCGGCCACTCTCCTGATCATCTGGATTTCGGCCCTCTGTTCCTGGGTCACAGTTGGCACGACCTCAAAGAAAAAACCGAGACGGCGGATAAAAAGGTCCGGAGGTTGGGCTGCGTAGCTCATTTTGGGGAAGCCAACGCGCAGACCAGTTTCACTTGCCGTTTCATCTAGGCTGTAACCGGTTTCCGAGTAAAAGTTTTCGCTGCTGCACTTGATGACGACTGCGACCATGCGAGACCCATCTGGCAAGGCCGAACCGTTGCGCCCCGCGTATTGGTCCATCGCTCCAAGGCGGGCGTTGGCCTTGCCTGTGTGGTGGACAATGTCTATGGCTACATCTGGGATTCTGCGCATTAGGTACCGGGCTGCCTCTACTACACCCTGCTCTGCATCGTTGACGTGACCCTCGCCCACCGTGAAGGAAACAAGCGGGTCGAACACGATCCGGTCAGGTGCAATTGGTAAGCAGTGGTTGATCAATGCATTGAGATTTTCTTCGTGCGGTGCGACCTGACCGCCAGCTGTGAGATGAGCTAATTTGTAGCTCATGCCAGCTAAATCGACCACGAAGACCCGGGCATAAACCGTGCTGCGCTCGTCATCTGTTAATGCCATCTCGCGCATGAGTTCTCGTAGCCTGCCCGCAAAAATTTCTCGCGAGTCCTCCTTGGTGACGAAAACGGTCGTAAACGCAGCCGGTACGCGGTTTCCCCAAATCGGACGGCCCAGTGCACCACAAACCGCCTCGTGCAACAGCATGGTCGTCTTGCCTACGCCGCCGGCAGCAATAAGATTGCGGAGGTCGGCGTACAGGTAGTTCTCCACTAAGACCCGTGGTTGTAATTCCGCCGCGTTCGTCTCATCATCTGAGAAGTGGCGAATCGGTTGTAGCAATGGGCTTTCCCTTTTTGGCACCCCCCCGACCGATGTGGTGCAGTCGTCACGCCACGCCCTGTCAAAGCGCTTCGCCAAATAAAAGACTGTCTCATAACTGGTCTGCGCCGGCTCCTTCATGACCGAGGCCCACTTGGCGTCAAAGGCCTCCGCCGTGTGTCCCGGCTTGTGGCTTCGGACGCTCCAGGCGCGGGCAATTTCGCGTGCCTTTTCGGTCAACCGCAAACGGCTCATCCCGTACAAAACCTTTAGCCAGTCTTCATATTCGATCTCCGGCGGGATGACCGCGAGCGCCGCCTCCAGTTCGTCGTAGGTCTCATCTGGCATGATGATTGTTGCAGCGCGGATTTTGGTTCGTGGGCTAGAAATCAGTCGCTGCTTGCCCATGGTAATTCGACTTGGCGCTGCGGCAATCGGCATCTCTTGCAGACTTTTACCCGCAGTCCACTGGTATTGGCCCAGCTGCCCTTGACTGGGTGGGGCCACCACGTAGCCCCGATGCTTTACGTCTAGGCCAGGCCCAAGCTTGCTCGGGTATTCGGTGTTCACTTCGGCTACAAAATAAAAGTGCTTTCCGCCGCCTTGGGTGTCGACCTGCGGTGTCGAGGCAAGTGCCTGCGCGAACGAAGGGTCATCGGCGCACAGTTGCTTTAAAGTTTCGATGCCGTTGTTGCGCGGGTCACAGTCGAGCACCACCAGTCCTGACGCTGCGCAGGAAATGGCGACACCCGCGTCTGGATGTTTATGCCAGATCGTTTTGATGGTTTCGGGGTCGTTGGTGCTTGAGTTAAGCCCGTAGCCTGCGACAGGAGCTTTGTTTTTTCCAACAGGCAGAACGTGCCAGCCCTTCGCGGCATAGGCTTGAGCTTGATCGTGCGCGGTCATACTGCACCGCCGTTCTGGGCATGGGCCTCAATGAATGCTTCAATCTCATCCCAACGAAAGCGGGTACACCGTCGGCCGAACTTAATCGGTGTTAATTCTCCCTCGCGACACAGTTTGGCTAACTTCGTCGCACCAATTTGGAGGTGGTGTTTGGCTTGCCCTGGCGTAACCAAGGTGAATGGCGCTGAGGCCAGGGAGGTGTTGCGTATCAGAAAACTCGTCATAAAACATCCATAGTTGCTTTGCGAGCTGGATGTTCATGGCTGGCCGTTTAGTAGGCACGTCAAAAACACCCCAGCCCGCAAAAATTGCCGACAGGTTTGTTAATGACGCGGCTTCTGGCCACGTGGCTTTTCTTGCTGCGCTCACCTCGGGGGTGAGAAAACAAGCCGCCTCGATCCAAAGCGTCAACACTTGTAGGTGCCAACCACCTTCATGTAATTCTTCGCCTTGATCTAAGGTTAAGCTTAACGCAAGGTTAAAAGTTATGCAAGAGCGCGGGCGTTTGCATGCGGGAGGCGGGTCAACTTTGTACGTAGGTACAGAGCCTTTGGCAGGGCAGGTTATGACAGGGTTTCTATCCGGGTTGCGTCGCTTGGCACTGACCCAAGGCGCGACAAGACGGGTAACGGCGAGCAAGTCTTTTGCCCCCGCCAGCCGCACCAAACCAGCCAACGCCACCCTTCGCGGTGGCGTTTTTGTTGGCCGAAAGCCTATGTTTTTATTGGCTTTTCTGGATATTCGACTTCGCATAGCTTCGTGGTTATTCGCCAGCAGCCGAGTTCTAAAAGGGTTGCGCGAGGGGTTTGAGGCTCAAGTGGCTGCAAGCGAAACCCCTCAACTTGCCGTGCGGCCATGTCGGACAAAGGTTTCGGCGTTTCGCTGCCCCCTCCGCGCGCGCGCGTTCGCGTTGTGAATCCTGGCATTCCCCCAGCATCACGATCAATTCATCACACCTGAGTTCTATCGGCGTTATATCGCTGTGTGAAATATGTTGAGTGAGGTGGCAAAATTAAAGTTAGACCGGATGATCAGTGACCGATACCCAGGTAGGATCAAAAGTGTGCACGCCCGTGAGGTAGATGATTTGATCAACACTGAAGGCTTCGGTCGTGGTTGGGTCTAAGTCCAATACCAGTTGGCTGGTCGCCGCATCAAAATGCAAAGCCTCGCTGGCGAAAAGGTCTGCCGATGAATAAGCTTGCAACGCGTAGATAACGATTCTGTCGCCTTCTGCCGCGTTGAAGTCAGTGATGGTGATCGGCACATTAGGCGCTGACAGCGCACCCCGGCCTGCCGCCACGAAGGTATCAGCCCCGGCGCCTCCGATGCACTCTCCGACACTCTGCAGCAAGATGTCGTCGCCATTTCCGCCATTCAACAGGCTGCCAGCGCGGACCCCGGCGCTCAGTCTGTCGTTACCATCCATGCCGAGAAGGGTGGCGTAACCCCAGGTACTGCCGACGATGTTGTTGTCCAGCGCATTGCCTACTAAAGGCTGGTCGTCTGAAATGTAATTGGTCGTGACGTACAGGTTCTCAATATTGTCGGGCAGGGTAAAGCCGACGCTGGTGCTGACGGTGTCGATCCCTTCTCCCGGACGTTCGATAATTCGGTCGCGTGAATCGTCAACCAGGTAGATGTCATTTCCCTGGCCGCCGACCATAACGTCTATGCCCGTGGCGCCGTTGATCCGGTCATCTTGTGGACTTCCAAAGATAAGGTCGTTGCCTTCGAAACCAAATAGTTGTCGCTGATCGCCTGTCGACACAATCAGGTCGGCCCCCGAAGTGCCTTCAAGGTTGACGCCCAAGTTGCTAACGGTGACTCCGGCAGAACTGGTCAAGTTTGCCGGATCAAATGGTCCGGGGGTGTGATCCAAATTTTTACCGTTCGCGTGCAGGTAGTAGTTGAGCAGCGCTGGTTTGATTGTGGGTTTAGGCATGAGGATTCCTTCTAGAGTGACCGCAGGAAAAACATCTTCCCGCGATGTCTAAATCTGTTGCGGTTGATTTACCGGAATTGAGAGCGTGCCTCACGTGCGTCCGTAGTCGATCTTGCAATGCGCTTGTCAGGTGGTGGTGAATCAAAAGAGGATGGCGGTTGCGTCGGGGCCCAGCGCTTTCCATGCCCGAACAATTGCCGCGGAGTGACCGTCAAGCTGACACCCTAGATCAAATCAAAAAGTCGGTGCCAACAGTCTGCCGATCAGTCGAACAATTCTTGCCAGATTGATTTTTTACGGCGGTAGCCTTGATGCTCGCCGTCGTGCTTTTCACGATAACTGCCGTGGCTGTCATAGGGTTGTGGCGCTTGCCGCGGTGCTTGTGGCGCAGGCTGCACGGCCGCCTGCAAGGGTTCGCGCACGCTGGGGGCAATAATCGATTTCGATACGCAAGCGTTCTGTCATGAGCAAATCAGACGTGGCGCAGACTGGAGATTTCATTTTTTCCTTGCAAACAAAAAGAAATCACTTGCGCCGCATCACAACAGTGGAATTTTATTTACAACGATGGCACCTATTCCTTTATTTGACAGGGGTGATGTCGTTGAAGGCAGTTGACTCATCCGGTTTTCAAGAGGAACCAGCGGGCTGGTTCCTGCCTTTTCAGGGGCTTACAACTTGAGATTTTCCTTGCAGGTCCGCAACGATATGAATCGATCAAACATCTACAGTTGATCCTTTAACGAGCGTGCTGAACCTCATGCATGAAGTCTCCTTGTTGGCTGTGATCCTCGTGCTGTCTGTGGCCCTGCAAACAGTGGCGGCCACTATGGCCTTGCGACAGGTCGGCAAGGTCGATGACCGTTACCGCATGGCGTGGCTGGCTGTGGCGATGGCTTTGATCTTGATGGTCGAGCGCCGTTTGGTGCCTCTGTGGCGCCACATCAGTGTGGGTGAGGCCAGCAGCATGATGGACGCCCTGTTTGGCGTGGCTATTTCTATGCTCATGGTTGTCGGGGTCTATGGGGTGACCGAGTTGGTCACAGGCCTCAAGGCCAGGGCGGATACCGACGAGCTGACGGGTTTGGCCAATCGGCGTGCTGTCCTTGAAACGGTTCACCACGAAATCGAACGTGCCAGCAGGAACCAGCGCTCGCTCGCTTACTTGATGTACGACCTTGACCACTTCAAGCTGGTGAACGACACGTATGGTCACGTGGCCGGCGACGTGGTGCTGCAGGGCATTGCCGACATTGCGCTCGCCTCTTTTCGAAAGATAGACACCGTTGGACGTCTTGGTGGGGAGGAGTTCTTGGTCGTACTGCCGGAGTGCAATCATGAAGAGGCTGGAGTTGCTGCAGAGCGCTTTCGCAGTGCTGTTGCCGAACACAAATTCGTCGCGGGTCACAACCGGATTGAAATCACCGTCAGCATTGGCGTGTTTGCGCCCGACACGGTGACCCATAATGTGACTGTCCAGACAGTGCTCGCCGCCGCAGACAAAGCGCTCTATGCCGCCAAAGCGGGTGGCCGCAACTGCATCGTGGTGCAGCGATAGACAAGCCCCGCTGATCTTTTAATTGCCGTGCCCATCGTCGCCGGTATCTTCTGAACAGAAAGCTGCCCATGCGTTCACGTCGAATTTTCATCTATCAATCTGCCGTGGCCGCTTCAGCCATCGCCTTACCCTTGGTTGGACGCGCGCAGACGCAGCCAACCCGTATTTTGGTCGGTGCGCCTGCCGGTGGTTCGACCGACACGCTGGCTCGTACGCTGGCCAGTGAGCTGGGACGCTTGCTGGACAGCGTTGTGCTGGTTGAAAACCGGCCGGGGGCTGGTGGCAACATCGCTGCCGATGCGGTCGCCCGAGCCGCGCCAGACGGCAACACGTTGTTGATGAGTTTTACCAGTCATGCGATCAACGCATCGCTGTATCCATCGCTGCCGTTTGACCCGGTCAAAGATTTCACAGCGCTGACCTGCGTGGCTACATCGCCCTCGGTGTTGGTGGCCCACCCGTCTGTGGCGGCCAAAGATGTGCGCGAGTTGATTGCGCTTGCCAAAGCGAGTCCGGGCAAACTCAACTTTGCAATTGGTGCGCTCGGATCTTCATTGCATTTGGCGGGCGAGCTGTTCAAGATGCTGTCGGGTGCAAATATTGTGAACATTCCTTACCGCGGAACAGCGCCGGCCATTGCCGATGTGCTGGCGGGACAAGTCGAGTTGATGTTCTCTGCCATCGGCATCTCGCAAGCGCATCTGAAAACCGGAAAACTCAAAGCCCTGGGCGTCACCAGCGCCAAACGTCTGTCGCAGTATCCCGATGTGCCAGCGATCGCTGAAGTTCTGCCGGGCTATGAGTCGAGTGCTTGGTTCGGCCTGTTTGGCCCTGCACGTATGTCGCCAGAATTGGTACGGCGCGTCAGCAACGCTGCCCGGCAGTCCATTGCCGCACCCGATGTTCGCCGTCGGCTCGACATGGAGGGCGCTATTGCGGTTGGTAACACGCCAGAGGAATTTTCAAAATTCGTCCAAGTCGAAATTCAGCGCTGGGCCAAAGTGGTGAAGTTTTCAGGGGCGGTGGCGGAATGAAGATTCCAGACGCAGTGTGAACCAACGCGCGATGTTTTCAGGCCAACAAGCGCTGCCTGATCTCCATGGGCTCCAGCACCTGCAGCGGCAAAGCGCCACCTCCGGGTATGCCCACTTGGGTGGCGTTCAGCAGCATCGAGACCATCACATAGGTGCCTGACAAAACGGTCAAGTCAATCACCGCCTGTTCGCCCATCTTTGCAACCGCCTCCTGCCAAAGCGGCTCCGGCACTCGGTGGTTCAGGCTCAATTGAACGCAGTAGTCATAGACCAAGCGCTCGTCGTCTTGCATGGTGGTGGGCCGCCGGCATTCGCGCAAGTCGGCCATCACGGCATCTGGCAAGCCCGCCTTGCGAGCGATGGTTTCATGCGCCCACCATTCGTACTGAGCGTTGGAAATACGCGCTTGAATCAAGATGGCCAACTCGTTCAAACGCTTGTTAACCGATGTTTTGAAACGCAAATAATCCAGAAAGTCGAAACAGCGTCGGGCCATGTCGGGACTTCGCAAGAGCGCGTTGTAAGGCCCCCCTAAAGCAGCACTCGAGACTTTCAAAATATCGTCTGCCAGCGGTTTCACCGAATCGGGCAAGGCGTCGTAGGGGATAGGGGTTAGTCGTTCGTTCACGCTTGAATAGTAGCGCGTGGGCAAGCACGCGACGACTTCAGACAAAGTGTGCGTGAGCCTTGAGGACGACAATCAACCTTTGGCGACAGTCTTGACCGTTTTGGATGGCTTGCTTGTTGCTGTTCTACAAGGACGCACAGACGCATGACCACAGAAACCAAACTGAACTCAAACTTGGTATCGCACAACACGCCGCCACAGGTAAGTTTTAGGCAGGCCTTTTGGTTCTGGCTGAAGCTGGGTTTCATCAGCTTTGGCGGCCCCGCCGGCCAAATCGCCATCATGCATGAAGAGCTGGTGGTGCGGCGTCGCTGGATTTCTGAAAAACGCTTCTTACATGCGCTGAATTACTGCATGGTGTTGCCGGGTCCGGAGGCGCAACAGCTGGCGATTTATATCGGCTGGTTGCTGCATAAAACACGCGGCGGCATCGTGGCTGGCGTGCTGTTTGTGTTGCCTTCTCTGTTTCTTCTGATTGCGTTGTCTTGGGTCTACATTGCCTTTGGCGACGTGCCCTTGATTGCTGGCATCTTCTACGGCATCAAACCGGCGGTGACCGCCATCGTGGTGCATGCTGCGCATCGAATTGGCTCCCGCGCCCTGAAGAACAATGTTTTGTGGGCGATTGCTGCGGCCAGCTTTGTAGCGATTTTTGCACTCGACATACCGTTCCCATTGATCGTTGTGGGTGCGGCACTCATTGGTTTTTTGGGCGGGCGACTGGCACCAGAGAAATTCAAAGTTGGCGGCGGCCACGGCGCGGCGCTGAAGTCCTTTGGGGCCGCACAGATTGACGACCACACACCAACCCCTGAACACGCTTTGTTCAAATGGAAGCGCTTGATTCAAGTGATGGTGATTGGTGCATTTTTATGGGCGGTGCCGATGGGTTTGCTGGTGTTGAAGTTTGGCTGGGACCATACCTTCACGCAAATGAGTTGGTTCTTCACCAAGGCGGCGTTGCTGACATTTGGCGGCGCTTACGCGGTGCTGCCTTATGTGTATCAAGGCGCAGTCGACCAATTCGGCTGGGCCACCGCGACGCAAATGATCGATGGCTTAGCGCTGGGTGAAACCACGCCCGGCCCCCTGATCATGGTGGTGGCGTTTGTCGGCTTCATCGGTGGCTACGTCAAAGAAGTGCTGGGCCCCGAGAGCTTGTTTCTGGCCGGAGCCGTTGCCGCAAGTTTGGTGACGTGGTTTACTTTTCTGCCTTCCTTCATGTTTATTTTGGCTGGTGGCCCGTTGGTGGAAAGCACGCACAACGACCTCAAGTTCACTGCACCTTTGACAGCCATCACGGCAGCCGTCGTTGGCGTCATCTTGAACCTGGCCATGTTCTTTGGCTATCACGTACTGTGGCCGCAAGGCTTCGGCGGCGCATTTGATCTGCCCTCAGCAGCGATTTCGTTGGCCGCGGCTGTCGCGCTATTCAAATACCAGCGCAACGTGATTCATGTCATTGGCGTTTGCGGCTTGTTGGGCGTTGCCATCACTTGGCCATGAGCGGTGTGTCCAAAGCGAGAATTCGCGTGTGCAGTATTGCTATTTTTTTTGCCAAGAATTTTTCGACAAATCTATAAATCAAAAAGCCACACACAGCACTCAATGCCAAACAGAAGAGCATGTAGAGCCACCCGGAGGTGGCGTTATCGATGCTGATGCCACTTCGCTGCAGAACGTTGCGTAGCAGCGCCAGAACAAATACGTGTGACAGATAAATGGAGTACGACGAGTCCCCCAGCAGCGCAAGCCATTTGAGCCAAGTGGCATGCAGCGCGGGCATCTGGCAAAAACCAATCACCACCAGCGTCGCCGGGAGGCCGGTTCGCAGGAGTGGATGGCCAACCTGAAAAAGTTGCATGGCTAGCCACAGAGAAAATCCCAAAATGGCCGCGAAAGCGCCGCCAAACTGGCTTGGCCTGAGCCGTCCAGAGGCATGCAGATAACCACAGCGTGACAGCGAAGACGGCGTAAAAGGCCATCTCGTAATTAAGCGTCCAGCCAGGAATAACCAATGGCCAATAGTTGTCCGGGAATGCTGGCGAGCGCATCGGTATAAATGCCAAACTAGCGCCGATGTGGGGACCGCTGAGGAGCGTGCTTTTTAACAATGTCGGCGCTCCTGCCGCAACCACAACAACCGCCAGTGTCGCGAACAATAAAGCGGTGCAATTCGCGCAAACCTGCGAAGCATAAATTGACCCGGCTTTATATTTTTCCGTAGGTCCTGAACACCATGATGAAGCCACTGATGAGCGAGGCATTTAAAGCTTAGTTTTGGAACATCCTATCGGACTTTTACGGCAGAGTTTGATGGCGTTCTCTGCAGCATCTTGGCGACTTGATGACGCCTATAAATTTACCAAAAGAAGATCACAATCGCCAGCGTCAGCGACGCCACAGCCACCACCTGAACCCGGTAGTCCAGCAACCAGCCGCGCCGCTGGTCGGGTTGCACCATTTCCAGCCGCCAAAGTGACGAGCGCATGTCTGGGTCATCGCGCGGGGTGGTACAAAGGCTCACCCCAATGCAAATCAGCAGGCACAGGCCGGTGGTCAGACCCGCCACAATCGTGAAATGCAAGGTGAACCAACCAGCTTGTTGGCTGAGCAAGGTGGCGAGTCCCATGGCATGCCCAATGATCAAGGTGGCCAGTGCTGCCGCCGGTGTGGTGCGCGCCCAGAACAAGCCGAGTAAAAAGATGGCCACAACGGGCGGAACGGCGTATGAAAAAATCTCTTGCAAATAAGCAAAGATGCCCGGGAATGAGCTGATCATCGGTGCCCACAACGCTGCCAGCAGCATGAACACCACGGTCAGCAGCCGCGCCATCGTCACAGCCCCTTTTTGGCCCATGCGGTCTTTTTGTTTGTCACTCAAGAAGTCGTGATAGACCAAGGTCGACGCTGCGTTCAAGGTGCTGTCAATGGTCGACATGATGGCGGCGATCAGGCCGGCCAACACCAGCCCGCGCAGGCCTGACGGCAGCAGCGTGGTCACCAGCGTTGGGAAAACAGCATCTGCCTTTGCAATGTCGGGCAGTATGCTGGCGGCCATCGCACCCGGCAAGACCATGATGAACAAGGGCGTCAGCTTGAGCAAACCGGCCAGTGTCAGCGACCAGCGCGCATGGTCCAAGGTGCGCGCCGCCAGCACACGCTGAACAATGTATTGGTTGGTGGACCAGTAATAAAAGCCCAGAATTGGCACGCCGATCAAGGTCCCCAACCAAGGCAAATTCGGGTCGTCTAACGGCCGAATCAGCGACAAGTGACCCGGTGGCAAACCGGCGGTGGCTTGCGTCCAGGAGTAGCCGTTGGCGGCAAAAATAATCCAGGTCAACGCGGTAGACCCGGCCAGCAACACGATGGCTTGGATCACGTCGGTGTAGACCACCGCACGCAAGCCGCCAATCGCGGTGTAAGCACCGGCAAACACCGCCAAGCCAATGCAGCTTGGCCAGAAAGGCAAGCCCGGAAAGAACACTTGCAAGATCAGCACGCCCGCAAAAATGCTGCCGGCGGTGTCGACAAAAATAGACAAAAAAATCGTCAGCGCAGAAAAGTAACGCCGCACCGTCGGGCTGTAACGCCGCTCCAGATATTCAGGGATGGTGGTGATGCGCTGCTTGAAGAAAACCGGCACCGTCACAAAGGCCATGAACAGAAACAAAATACCGGCCATCCACTCATAGTTGGCCACCGAAATGCCCGAGGTGTAGGCTTGGCCGCTCAGGCCGACCAGCGTGGTGCCGGAAATATTCGAGGCAAACAAAGAGAAGCCGATGGCCGCGCAGCCCAAGCTGCGGCCAGCCAAAAAATAGTCATCGGTACTTTGAATTTTTCGTGACACCCACAGGCCGATGGCCAGGATGCAGATGGCGTACAGACCAATGATCCACAGGTCGAGAGTTGTGAGGTTTCCTGCTGTGATGAAATTCAAAATCTCGTCCTTGTGGTTGGGAAAAAAATCAGGTCGTCTTAAAGCCTGCAGCCACCACGCCATGCGTGCAAATGGCTTCATCTTCATCACCAGTGCCGCCGCTGGCACCGACCGCACCCAAAATGGTGCCGTCGGCGTTTTTGATTAGCACGGCGCCAGGTTGGGGCAAAAATTTACCGCCTGATGTGGCCGCTAATGACAAAAAGAAATTAGGGTTGTCTTTGGCGCGCTCACTAAGGCCGCGGCTGGAAATGCCCATGCCGACCGCACCCCACGCTTTGCCTGTGGCGACGTCGACGCGGAACATGCTGGCCCCGTCTTCGCGCTGTGATGCTTTGACGTGGCCGGCGTCATCCAGTACCACCACAGCCATGGGCTTGTAGCCCATTTTTTTGGAATGCTCAAGGGCGGCGTTAATCATCTGGTTGGCTTGTGCCAAGGTGAGTCGCGTCATGAAAGTCTTTCTTGTTAAAAAGGGAAAGTGGCTCAATGCTGGCCTACCGCTAGCAAGTTTTGACAGTGTATTCTTCGACTGGCTTTGGGTGCTGTCGTCAAGTCAGCCAACATCAAAGCGGATTGAGTTTCAAATGCGTTGCACACAACTATCAAGAAGGCACAGGAATGAGCAAGCCAGTCATTGGGGTCGTGGGTCTGGGCATCATGGGCAGCGCGATGGCTGCAGAACTCATCAAGTGCGGTTATGCGGTGGTCGGTTACGACGTCTCTGCGCCCGCTTGCAAACGACTCAAAGCTGCTGGTGGCAAAGCACTGGCATCAGCGACAGCGGTGGCCGATGCCTCGGCCATCGTCATCGTCTCTTTGTCAACATCCATCGCATTGGCGGAGACGGTCAAGAAACTCGCTGCGGCGAAGCCACGCGCCAAGGGTGAGAACTTGTTGGTGGTCGAGACCAGCACCTTGCCCATGGACGACAAAGAGCAAGTGCTCAAAGCACTGCGCCGGGTGGGTATGTCGGTGCTGGACTGTCCCATCAGCGGCACAGCAGTGCGCCTGAAAGAGCGCGCTTGGACGGTGTTTTGCAGCGGCAGCAAGGCGGCGTTCAAGCGTGTCGAAGACATTTTGAAAGTCTTCACCGACAACGTGCCCTATGTGGGTGCATATGGCAACGGCACCAAGATGAAATTCGCGGCGAATCATTTGGTCGCTATTTACAACGTGGCTTGTGCCGAGTCAGTGACACTGGCGCGCAAGATGGGGCTGGATCCGCAAGATGTGTTGAACCTGTTTGGCGGCAGTCCCGTCATCGGCACGGGCGTCATGCGCTTGCGCATGCCGTTCATGATCCGCAGCGAGTATTCGCCGCCAACCATGAAAGTCGAAGTCTGGCAAAAAGACATGCAGGTCATCGGCGACATGGCCAAGTCTGTCGATTGTCCGACGCCCTTGTTCAGTGCCTGCGTGCCGATTTACAGCGCCGCCATGGCCCAAGGTCTGGGTCAGCAGGACACCGCTTCAGTGAGCGAAGTGCTCGCCAACATGGCCGGCATCGCGCGCAAGGCAAAGGGTAAACGCTGAGGCGTTGGAGCCCCATTGGCCGTGCGTGCCGTCTTAAAATTTGCGACTGTCTTTGACTCAACCTGAAGGTTTGACCATGCAGCGCGCAATTTGCATCGGTGTTTTTTGCGACAGCCACGAATGATGGCAACCAAGCCTTGCAACGACTGGCACCGACCAGCGCCAAGGCCGACCAGTTGCTGCACGAGCGGCTGAAAGCCCCCTTCACAGGAGATGCCAACAACAACCTGTATCCATGGGAATCCTCGCGTGACTACAACCCGTTAGCGGGTCTGGAAAAAATCAAGGCCACACTGCTGGCCACGGCACCACTGGGCAAGCCAAATGGTGGAAAGACCAAGTGACCGAACTGCTGAAAAACGCACCACGTCCTGCGCGCTGATTCCGGTGATCGGGTGACCTCAAGCCAATGCTAGACTCGCGGCCCGATGCCAGTCATTCGGCTGAGCCGGCTGCACCTTTGAGAACCCCATGAAACCACCGAATCCTCCGGCCAGTCACCAGCTCGGCTTTGGCTTTGATGACGCTGCTGTGGCTGAGCCAGCGATGCCGGTCGTGCCGTCGGTGATCGCTTTGAAGGCACCAGCAGCAGCTATCGCGGCGATTACTGAGCCGATCATTGCCAAACTCGCGATCGAAACGCCTACCGAAGCCGAGCTGCCAGTAGATGCTGAAGCCATGGCGAAGGTGCTGGACGCGCACCCTGACTTTCGCGTGCTGCGTCGGCTGGCGCCACGGCTGATGTTTCCGCCGGCTACCGGACCTGTTGCCACGTTGCTGGTCCTTGACACTGAGACCACTGGCCTGAACCCCGCGCGAGACAAGGTGGTCGAACTGGCCTTGCTCCGCGTGACGGTGGATTTGCGCACCGGCCAGCCGGTGGGCGCGGTGTTGGTCTATGACGGCCTAGAAGACCCCGGCATGCCGATGCCCGACGAGATCATCGCCATCACCGGCATCACCGACGACATGTTGCGTGACCAGCTGCTGGACGAAGCCGAGGTGCTGCGCCTGCTCGAAGGCGTCGACTTGGTGCTGGCACACAACGCCGGTTTTGACCGGCCCTTTGTCGAGTCCCGGCTGCCGCAGTTTGCGGCGCTGAACTGGGCTTGCTCGTTCGCCGACATCGACTGGAAGCAAGAGGGCCGTGGCTCGGCCAAATTGACCTCCTTGGCCTACGACCTGGGATTTTTCTACGATGCCCACCGCGCCGAGATGGACTGCCATGCGCTGTTGGCGGTGTTGATGGCCTCACTCAAGACGACACAAGCCAGCGGCTTGTCGCGCTTGATCGAATCGGCCCTCACGCCGACCTTTCGCTTGCAAGCGACGAACGCGCCGTTTGACGCCAAAGACCTGCTGAAAGCGCGCGGCTACCGTTGGGACGGTGCGCAAAAAGTCTGGCACACCCGCTTGGGCGATGCTTCTGCCTTGGCGCTCGAATGCGAGTGGCTCAAATCAGCCGTGTACGCCGGCCGCAGCAGCCGCGTTCAGGTCGAAGAACTCGACGCCAAAACCAAATACTCGGCGCGGCCGGGGCAAGTCGGCTGGCGCGAACTCTGAGCCATCACTTCGAGCGCGATGACGGTATTTTTGCGCGGCGTCCGCGTTTATTCGGCTTTCAGCTTGAGGGCTGCATCGTACAGTTCATTGCGTGACGCACCGGTGATCTCGGCGGCCAGTTTGACGGCTGTTTTGAGTGGCAATTCAGCCAGCAACAACTTCAACACGCGGCCGCCGTCGTCCGCAGCAGCCGCTTGTGGGGCTGGGTGCAGCACCAGCGCAAATTCACCCCGCAGACGCTGCGGACTGGCGGCCAGCCAAGCCGGTAGTTCACGGGCGGGCAGGGTGGCGATTTCTTCAAACTGTTTGGTCAGCTCGCGCGCCACGGTGATGGCTCGGTCCGCCAACGGCGCAAAGGCACGGGCCAGTGCTTCCATGCGGTGCGGCGCTTCCAGAATCACCACCGCGCGTTTTTCAGTCAGCAAGGTTTGCACGGCTTGGTCCCGTTCGCCGGCTTTGCTCGGCAAAAACCCTGCAAAGACAAAACCACTGTCGCCGGAAATACCGGCCACGCTCAAGGCGGTGGTGACGCTGCTGGCGCCTGGCAGTGGCGTGCTCTTGTAGCCAGCCGCGCGCACCGCCGCCACCAGCCGCGCACCCGGGTCGCTGATGGCAGGCGTGCCAGCGTCGCTGACATAGGCCACGCGTTCACCGCGTTGCAAGCGGTTGATGACGCTGACCGCTGCCTCGGCTTCATTGTGTTCATGCACCGGCAGCAAGGACTTGTTGACGCCGTACTGGCGCAGCAGGGTTTGGGTGTGGCGGGTGTCTTCGCAGCCGATCGCATCGACTAGGCCCAAGACGTGCAGTGCGCGTAAGCTGATATCAGACAAATTGCCGATGGGCGTGGCAACCACGTAAAGTGTGGCTGGCGGGTAATGTTGCAGGCCAGCGGCAACCCGGGCGGCCTCCAAGGCCAAGTCGAAAGAAGCGATCAATGTGGTTTTCCAAAAAACAAGCGGCAGCGCCGACCGGGCAGATTACCACCAAGCGGCGCGGTGATGCGGCAGAAGCCTTGGCTTGTGCGTACCTGACGGAGCAGGGCTTGCGTTTGCTTGAGCGCAACTTCGCCACGCCGGGCCGCGGTGGTGGTGAGATTGACTTGGTGATGCGCGCCCCAGACGGCACGCTGGTTTTTGTCGAAGTGCGCCAGCGCAGCACGGCCTCGCATGGCGGCGCGGGCGGCAGCATCACGCACGCCAAGCAGCGCCGCATTGTGTTTGCCGCGCGGCATTATTTGATGCTTTTTGCGACGCTGCCGCCGTGCCGTTTTGACGTCGTGCTGGTGCAAGGGCCCGTAGACGCGCAAACCATCGAATGGTTGCAAGCGGCTTTTGATGCGTCTTGACACAAGGACCTGAGCCGGGGACGCTATCATGGAGGACATGATTGAACAACGCATTGAGCAGCACTTTATTGACAGTGCCGACCTCAAATACCAAGCGGCACAAGTCCTGTCCAAACCCATTTCTGCGGCTATTTCGGCCATCCTTGCCAGCGTGACCAGCGGCGGCAAGGTGCTGGCTTGCGGCAACGGCGGCGGCGCTGCCAGCGCGCAACATTTCGCCGCTAAATTTGTTGGTGGCTACGAGCGTGATCGCCCCGAGTTGGCGGCCATGGCTCTGACCACTGATTCATCCATCGTCACGGCCATTGCCAATGACTTTGATTTCAAGGCCATCTTTGCCAAGCAAGTGCGTGCCTTTGGCAGTGCTGGCGACGTTTTGCTGGCCATCAGCAGCAGCGGCAACTCAGCCAACGTGTTGGCCGCCATTGACGCGGCCCACGAACGCGACATGACGGTGGTGGCGCTGACCGGCAAAGGCGGCGGCAAGATGACCTTCGCCCTGCGCGAAACCGATGTGCATATCTGCATTCCGCACGACCGCACCAGCCGCATTCAGGAGGTCCATATTTTGGCCTTGCACTGTATTTGCGATGGTGTGGACGCTCAATTACTAGGTGATCAGGAGTCCACTACATGAACCCATCCATTTTCAAACGCCGGCTGTTCGCAGTCGGTTTCACGGTCGCTGTCATCGGCGTTGCCGGTTCACTCACGGCCTGTGTGCCGCTGGTCTTGGGCGGTGCTGCTGCCGGTACGGCGCTGGTCGCTACCGACCGCCGGACTTCAGGCGCTCAGCTCGAAGATGAGGGCATTGAACTGCGCGCACTCAGCCGTGTGCGCGAAAACTTTGGCACACGTGTCCGCGTCAGCACCGTCAGCTTCAACCGCCAGGTCCTGCTGATTGGCGAAGTTCCCAACCTGCAAGACAAGCAGGCTGTTGAAGACATGGTGAAGAAAATTCAAAATGTCGATTCGGTCGTCAATGAACTCGGCGTCCGGAGCTCGCCGTCACTGGCCGACCGTTCTGGCGACTTGCTCATCACCGGCCGTCTGAAGGCCGCGATTCTGGATGCGCGCGATTTGCAAAGCAACGCCTTCAAGGTGGTCACAGAGAACAACACGGTCTACCTGATGGGTCGCGTCACCAAACGCGAATCCGATCGTGCGACCACCATTGCCCGGGGTATCTCGGGCGTGCAGCGGGTGGTGCGGATTTTTGAGACCATCACCGAAGAAGAGTTGCAGCGCCTGCAGCCAGGACGCTCTGCGCCGGCCGCAGCGACCAAGGCCTAAAGCGGGCTGACCTCAGCCCGCTGATGCAAGCGTTTTATTTGAGGCGCTTGATCAGGCTGGAGGTGTCCCAGCGGCGCCCACCCATGGCTTGCACGTCTGCATAGAACTGGTCGACCAAGGCCGTGACCGGCAGGCGTGCGTCGTTGTGCTTGGCTTCGTCCAGCACCAGCCCCAAGTCTTTGCGCATCCAGTCGACGGCAAAGCCAAAGTCAAACTTGTCGGCGACCATGGTGGTGCCGCGGTTCTCTAACTGCCAGCTTTGGGCGGCGCCCTTGCCAATCACGTCGAGCGCTAAATTCATGTCGAGGCCGGCTTTTTGGCCGAAGGCGATGGCCTCGCTCAAGCCTTGCACCAGCCCGGCAATGCAAATCTGATTGACCATTTTGGTCAGCTGACCAGCACCGCTGTCACCCATCAAGGTGAAGGCTTTTGAGAACGCCATGCCTGCGGACTTGGCGTTGTCAAAGGCGGCTGCATCGCCGCCGCACATGACGGTGAGCGCGCCGTTTTGAGCGCCGCCCTGACCACCCGACACCGGTGCATCTACAAAGTGCAAGCCGAGGTTTTTGGCCGCCGCGTACAACTCGCGCGCCACCGTGGCTGACGCCGTGGTGTGGTCGACAAACACCGTTCCCGGCTGCATGCCGGCAAAAGCGCCGTCTGCGCCCAGCGTCACGCCGCGCAGGTCATCGTCGTTGCCGACGCAGCAAAAAATAATCTCAGCGCCAGTGGCCGCCAAACGTGGCGTGGCCGCTTGGCGTGGTGCGGTCGTGCCTGCAAACTCAGCGCACCAAGCAGCCGACTTGCTGGCGGTGCGGTTGTACACCGTGACTTCATGACCGGCCAAGGCCAGATGCCCCGCCATCGGGTAGCCCATCACGCCTAAGCCAATAAAGGCGACTTTGCGGGAGGCTGTTGGTGTGTATGTTTTGGCGTTGGTGCTCGCGCTGCTGGTGGTCATGGTGTTGTCTTTGTGCGTTGTGGTTGTTGTTCGAAAAAATGATTTTTACACAGACCGCTAGCACTCAGCCTGGAAACTGCGTGGGTGTTTTGGCTTTGTTGCGCGCCTCTGCCGGGGTGATCAGTTGTCGTTTGAGCAGGTCTGCGAGACTTTGGTCGAGGGTCTGCATCCCTTGGCTCTGGCCGGTTTGCAGGCTCGAATACATTTGCGCCACTTTGCCCTCGCGGATCAAATTGCGGATGGCCGACGTGCCGAGCATGATCTCGTGCGCGGCCACGCGGCCCAGTCCGTCGGCCGTTTTGCACAAGGTTTGCGCCACCACGCCTTGCAGCGACTCGGACAACATGCTGCGGACCATTTCTTTCTCGTCGGCGGGGAAGACGTCGATGATGCGGTCGATGGTCTTGGTCGCGCTGGCGGTGTGCAATGTGCCCAACACCAAATGGCCGGTTTCGGCCGCAGATAAGGCCAGCCGGATGGTCTCTAAGTCACGCATTTCGCCGACCAAAATCACATCGGGATCTTCGCGCAAAGCAGACCGCAAGGCGGCGCTGAAGCTGTGCGTGTGGAGGCCCACTTCGCGTTGACTCACCAGACAGTTTTTGGCGTCATGCACAAACTCAATTGGGTCTTCCACCGTGATGATGTGGCCGCGCTGCGTGCGGTTGTAAAAGTCGACCATCGCCGCCAGCGTGGTCGACTTGCCCGAACCCGTTGGCCCGGTCACCAGCACCAGCCCACGCGGTTTGAGCGCCAGTTCGGCGACGATGGCCGGCGCGCCAAGGGTTTCAAGCCTCGGCACTGCAGTCGGGATGCTGCGAAACACCGCGCCAGCGCCGCGGCTGTGTTGAAACGCATTCACGCGAAAACGCGACAAGCCCGGTACTTCCAAGGCAAAGTCCAGTTCCAGCGATTGTGCAAAGTCTTCGCGTTGCTGGCGGCTCATCACCTGCGCCAACAAATGGCCAAGCTGCCCTGCGTCCATGGCCGGCAAGTCCAGTGACGTCATGTCGCCATGCACGCGCAGCATGGGTGACAGCCCGGACGACAGATGCAGGTCTGATGCTTGGCGTCGGGTGGCGGTGGTGAGCAGTTCGGTGAGTTCCATGGTGAGCCTTTGCGATTACTTTTAATATAATACAAAAGTAGCATAAACCGGCCTCGGCATCACAGCCCTCTGGCAGTTCGTTACAGTCAACGGCATGACTCTTACGCAGAACACAGTGGTGAACAACCAGCCCAGCATCGCCAGCCAACTCGCAAACGTGCGACAGCACATCACGCAAGCCGCTGTGGCGGCCGGACGTGAGCCAGGCAGCGTGCGCTTGCTCGCGGTTTCCAAGACCTTCGGCGCTGACGCCGTGATCGAAGCCGTGCAGGCCGGGCAAACTGCCTTTGGCGAGAACTACGTTCAAGAAGGGGTGGAAAAAATCCAAGCCCTGCGGCAGTGGCTGGCCGAGCCCGCGCAATCCGGACAAGCCGCGCTGGAGTGGCATTGCATCGGCCCCATTCAGAGCAACAAGACGCGTTTGGTGGCCGAAAATTTTGACTGGGTACAGTCGGTCGACCGGCTGAAAATTGCCGAACGTTTGAGCGAGCAACGGCCGGCCGATTTGCCGCCGCTGCAAATTTGCCTGCAAGTGAACATCGACGGCGGCGCCAACAAATCCGGTGTGTCGCCGGAGGAAGCCTTGGCGTTGGCGCAGGCTGTAGCGCACTTGCCGCGGCTGGTGTTACGCGGCCTCATGGCCATTCCTGAACCGTCGCCTGATGACGCTAGCGCCCGTGCCGTCCATGAGCGAAGCGCTGCGCTGATGGCGCAGATCAACGCCGCCGGCGGACTGCCGCAACCGCTCGACACGCTGTCGATGGGCATGAGCGGAGACCTCGCACCCGCCATTGCGGCAGGCAGCACGATGGTGCGTGTGGGCACGGCGATTTTTGGCGGACGCGGCTGACGTTCGCGGCTAAATTCTCCCAATCTACCCGTTCGAGCGCGCAGCAAAATGCGCTGTGATGAAGGCGTCCAGCTGATCGATTGGCAAGGCTTGGCTGCACAAATAACCTTGATAACTGTCGCAGCCGTGACGCATTAAGAAATCCCGCTGCGCCTGTGTTTCAACGCCCTCGGCCATCAGCTCCAAACCCAAGCTCTGGGCCAAGCCGATGATGGTGCGTGCAATGGCGGCGTCATTCGGGTTGGTCAACACGTCTTTGACAAAGGTGCGACAAATTTTCAATTGGTCGAGCGGCAACTTCTTCAGCGACGACAGCGCGGAATAGCCGGTGCCGAAATCATCGATCGACAGCGTCACACCCGCGTCTTTGAGCATGCCCATTTTGGCGATCGTCACATCGATGTCGACAGCCAGCAAACTCTCGGTGAGTTCCAGCTTGAGTCGGCTCGCCTGAATGTCAGTGCGCTGGATCAGTGCCATCACTTGGTCGACAAACTCCGGGTGACAAAACTGCCGCACGCTGACATTGACGGCGATGCACAGTTTTGCAGTTTCGGGCCGTTGTGACCATGCCACTAACTGGGCGCAAGCGGTCTCCAAAACCCAATCGCCGATTGGCAAGATCAAGCCACTTTGTTCGGCCTGTGAAATGAACTCATCGGGCATGACCAAGCGCTCCGGCCGCTGCCAGCGCAGCAGGGCTTCGACGCCGACCAGCTGCCCCTCCGCGCCGACTTGCGGTTGGTAATGCACGACAAATTGATGCTCATAAAAAGCTTGACGAAGATCGGTGTTGAGGGTGGCTTTGGCCGTCGCTGCGATCTGCATCTGCGGGTCAAAAAAGCACATCGTGTTGCGGCCTGCGGCCTTGGCTTGGTACATGGCCAGATCGGCCTGCTTGAGCGCATCGCCCATGGCTTGGTTGAGGACGCCGATGGGCGTGATGCCGATGCTGCAAGTGCCATGGTATTGATTGCCATTCAAGTCATAAGGCAAGCTCAGCGAGGTTAAAATTTTCTCCCCAACGACATGGGTTTTTTGCAGCGCTGTGTTGAGGTCATCAGACAGGTCTTCAAGCATGACCACAAATTCATCGCCACCGAGTCGGGCCACAGTGTCGCAGCGTCGCACGCAGCTCTGCAACCGCGTGGCCACTTGTTGCAGCATCATGTCGCCCCGGGAATGACCCAGCGTGTCATTCAGCACCTTGAAGTTGTCGAGGTCTATGAACATCAGCGCACCGATTTGCTTGTGCTCATTTGTGGGCGACAGCACCGCCTCTAGCCGTTTTGTCAGCAACTGCCGGTTTGGCAGTTGCGTCATGGGGTCGTAAAAAGCCAAGTGCTCGATCTGTTCATCAGACGCTTTGCGCGCAGTGATGTCGCGGCCCACGGCAACCCAGTGCGTCAGCCCGTGGTTCTGATAGTCGACCGGCACCACGTTCAACTCCAGCCAAAAAGGGTCGCCATTTTTTCTGTGGCAAATCAGTTCAGCACTCACGGGCAGGCCGTTGAGCAAGGCGTGGCGGATGCGGTTGATAGCGTTGCGTTGGGTCTTAGGGCCTTGCAGCAACTCGGGTGTTCGGCCCATCACCTCGGTTTGGCTGTAACCGCTCAGACGCACAAATGCCTCGTTGACAAAAACGATCGTTGGCCAAGCTCCTTCTGGCTTGGCCTCGGCGATCAGCACAATGTCGTTGAGCTTCGCAATACTCGTCTGCAACAGTCGCAGCAGTTCTTGTTGATGGTGGCGTTCAGTGACATCTTGCAAGTAAATCGCCAAGCCATCTGCAAACGGATGGACGCGTAAAGTCAGCCATTTTTTTTGCAAAGGCTGGAACGTTTCAAACTCAGAGAATTGTTCGCCCTGCAATGCATTGACGATTTCTTGGCGCAGCCGACTGGTGCCGTTGTGCGCCAGTTCACCCCAGATGTGGTGGCCGAGAAGCGCCTTGCTTGGGCTTCCGATGAGGCGCTCACTTTCCGGATTGACGTAGGTGAAGCGTCCTTCGCGGTCGAGCGTGACAAAGGCCTCTTTGATGCTGGCCAGCGTGCTGCTGAGCTGCATCAACACACGCTGCGAGGCGTTCGTCCCTTGCGGCTTCTCCGGCAGTTCTAGCAGGACACCTTGCAGTGCGATGATGGCGCCCGTGTCGTCGCGCACGGCCTGCCCCACCGCACGCACCCACAGGTGTCGACCCGAAGCGAGGACGATTTTTGCTGCCAGCTCAAACGGCTGGCCGGTGCTGCGACAAGCCTTGAGTGCATCGCTCATGGCCACTTGCGACTCGGGGGCAAACAGCCTTTCAAAAGTTGTCCAATCGGGCGCTTGAGTCAGCTCAAGCAGTGCCGTCAACCCAGCAGTCACGCACAACTTTTGGTCGTCCAGATTCAGCGTCCAGCAGCCAGCATGCGCACTGCGCTCAAGCAGATCAGTCCAGCTTGCGGTAGATGCTGAGGGGTGACTCATGGGATTGCGCGGATGGGCTGAAGCAGGGCTGAAAGGGTGCATGGAGTGGCGCGCAAGAAAGGGGTGTCTAAGGTTACTGCTTTGCCCGCCCGGAGAGAAGTCCTCAAGGGGGTAAACCGGCAAAGTCCTACGCAGTCAGACAAGAAAGACCGTCGAATCATGCGTGAATGGGGTGTTGGCCGCTTCAGTGGGGAGTTGGTTGCCGTGGTTGATCTGGATCCCATCGCGATGAATTCCCTCACTTAATTCGTTACGCCTCTTGCATGTGCCGGTAGTGCTTTTGGTTGATATGTCGTTAGCATGAACCCCTTTCATACAAAGGAACTTCTTGATGGCCACACCTTTTTTCGGCAGACGAGAATCCGAACCCTCTGGCCTGCGTCCCAGCGCCGTCAGCAATCCAAACAACCAGAGCAGTCAGGCCAACACAGCCCAGGCACATATTGCAGGCGCCAAGCCCGTCTTGGACACCACGGCGACTCATCCGGTCTCAAGCATCACGGCACCGGGCAAAGAAGTTGGCAGCAAGCTCACCGTTGGTCCCAACATCAAGCTCAAGGGCGTCGAGATCACCGACTGCGACACCTTGGTGGTGGAAGGCACAGTCGAGGCTACGATGGATTCACGTGTGATTCAAATCTCCGAGCTTGGCGCTTTCAAAGGCTCGGCGGACATCGACATCGCTGAGATTCACGGTCAGTTCGACGGCAACCTCACCGTGCGTCAAAAGCTGGTGATTTACGCCACTGGCAAAGTTGTCGGGAAGATTCGCTATGGCAAGTTGGTGATTGAAGAGGGCGGACAGATCTCGGGTGACATTCAGTTTGGTCCTGCGGGCGCTGTTGCCACTGGTCCTAACAGCTCTGCCAACGTCGCCAGGGCTGACGTGCAGCGCGTGGCCTGACGCACCTGTCGACCGTCCGCAGGCGGGCTCAGAGCAAGCGCATCCCCAGCGGCAGCAGCAAGGACGCCAGCAGCACTTGCAGGCCGAGTGCCAGCGCTGCATACGCGCCGGCATCGGCATCAACCTGCATTGCCCGCGCGGCCCCAATGCCGTGTGAGGTGGTGCCCAACGCGAAGCCACGCGCTGTCCAGCCGGCGGTATCGGTTGGAATCCGCAGTGCGTCAAACAAGTACTTGCCACTGAGCGCGCCGATCAGGCCAGTCACCACTGAGAAAACGGCGGTCAACGCCGGAATACCGCCAATGCGTTCGGCTATGCCCATGGCGACCGGCGCCGTCACGGACTTGGGTGCCAGCGACAACAACACGTCGCTGGGCAAACCTACCGCCCAGCCCAGCGCCAAGGCAGAACCGCTGGCCGCCACGCCGCCAGCCAATGCAGCCAGCAGCAATCTGCCCCAGCGGCGCTTGAGGTCAGCCCGGCGCTGCCACAGTGGCCAAGCCAAGGCCACCACAGCCGGCCCCAATAAAAAGTGAATGAACTGCGCGCCGGCAAAGTACGTTTCGTAGGGCACGCCGGTTAGCAGCAGGCCCGAGGCAATCACCGTCACCGTCCAGAAAACCGGGTTGGCCCACGGCGCATGGTCGACGGCTGTGTAGGCGGCTTGCGCCAGCAAATAAACCACCAGCGTCGCGGTCAGGCCGAACAAGGGCGTGGCCGACAGGTAGACCCACAGTTGAACGAAATTAGACATGTTTGCTGGCGTCATCACGACGCCACAAGTAGTTCAGCAGCAGCGCCGTCACGGCCAGCCCGATCAGCGTCGAGACCACCAGCACCAGCAGCATGCGGCCACCGTATTCGCTGACGATGGACAGATGCGTCATGACGCCGACGCCGACCGGCACAAACAGCAGTGATAAATGTGACAGCAGGTAATTGGCACAAGCCGACACCGGCTCTCTCACCACCGCCCAGCGCAGTGCCACCAGCAGCAACATCATGCCGACCACCGGGCCGGGCAAAGGCAGCGACAAACCGCGTGACAACAGTTCACCCATCGACTGCAAAATCAGCAGCCAGCCGAGGCCGCGCAGTCCGTTCATGTGGGTGTTTGAGCTTTAAAAGCGCGGTAAATCTGGGTGCGCGATCTTGCCGCCGCGCACCAGCATCTTGCCGTACTCTGCACAGCGTTGCAGTGTTGGAATCACTTTGCCGGGATTCAACAGACCGCGCGAATCAAAGGCGCGTTTGACACCGAACATTTGCTCGTTTTCAGCCGCGCTGAACTGCACGCACATGCTGTTGAGTTTTTCAACACCCACGCCGTGTTCCCCGGTGACCGTGCCGCCCATAGCGACGCTGGTTTCCAAAATGTCAGCGCCAAACAATTCGCAGCGATGCAGCTGGTCGGCATCGTTGGCGTCGAACATGATCAGCGGGTGCAGGTTGCCGTCACCGGCATGAAAAACGTTGGCGCAGCGCAGCTGGTATTTCTTTTCCATCTCGCCAATCGCCAGCAAAATATCGGCCAGGCGTTTGCGCGGAATGGTCGAGTCCATGCACATGTAGTCGGGGCTGATTCGGCCAGATGCAGGGAACGCATTTTTGCGGCCGCTCCAAAAGCGCAGGCGTTCGGCCTCGTCTTGGCTGACCGTGATGGCGGTGGCGCCGCAGCGCGTCAGTACCTCGATCATGCGGCCAATTTCTTCTTCAACTTCTTCAGGCGTGCCATCGCTTTCGCAGAGCAAAATCGCCACTGCGGTGAGGTCGTAACCAGCGTGCACAAAGCCTTCTACGGCGGCGGTCATTGGCTTGTCCATCATCTCCAGCCCGGCCGGAATGATGCCAGCGGCGATCACCGCTGCCACCGCATCGCCGGTTTTGCGCAGGTCGTCAAAGCTCGCCATGATGCAGCGCGCCAGTTGCGGTTTGGGCACCAATTTGACGGTGACTTCGGTGGTCACCGCCAGCATGCCTTCACTGCCGACGACGAGGCTGAGCAAGTCGTAACCCGGCGTGTCCAGCGCGTCGCTGCCGAACTCAATATCATCGCCTTCAATCGTGAAGCCGCGCACCTTGAGCACGTTGTGCACGGTCAATCCGTACTTCAAGCAATGCACGCCGCCCGAGTTTTCGGCGACGTTGCCGCCGATGGTGCAGGCGATCTGGCTCGACGGGTCGGGCGCGTAATACAAATTGTGCGGGGCAGCGGCTTCAGAGATGGCTAAGTTGCGCACGCCACCTTGCACCACAGCGGTCCGGCTGGCTGGGTCCATTTTTAAAATCTTGTTGAACTTGGCCAGCGACAGCGTGACGCCCAGCTTGTGCGGCATGGCCCCGCCCGACAAGCCGGTGCCGGCGCCGCGCGCGACCACGGGAACGTCTAGCGAGTGGCAAGTCTTCAGCACCGCCTGCACCTCTGCATAAGTTTCGGGAAGCACAACCACCAGCGGGCGCTGGCGGTAAGCGGTCAGGCCATCGCATTCATAAGGCGTGGTGTCTTCGCGGTTCCACAGCAGTGCGTGTTGCGGCACGACCTGCTGCAAGGCAGCGACCACCCGCGCCTGACGCTCGGCGCGTTCTAGCGAGGCTTGCTGTTCAGATGAAACGGGTGCATTCATGTCAAAAGCTCCTGCCGCCAGCCACGTCGGGAAGCGACTGTTGGTGGGGCAAGGTGCACTTTAAACCATCTAGCTGGCGGGCCTTTCAGGGCGCACCAAAGCCGTAGTGCGCAAAGGTGGTTTGTGCGGGCGTGGCCAGCAGGGCTTTGGCAAATGCCGCCGCTGCCGGGTGCGCGCTGTTTTTAACGGTCACGCCGTACGCCGCACCCACTTGTAAATTAGCCGGCAAGGCCACCACGGCCAAGCGTGGCACTTCTTTTTGCGCGGCCACGGCGTTGGTGCAGTAGGTCAGAAATAGATCAGCTTGGTTGTTATCCAT
>JAURWY010000031.1 GCA_030654695.1 Polaromonas sp. | reverse complement strand
TGCCGGCGCTGTTGTTGACCTGCACGGCACAGGCACGGTGCTTGCTGAACTCGATGCGTTGCACATCCGTGCCGGTCATTACCGTCAAATTCGGACGTGCGCGCACCGGGTCGAGAAAGGCCTTGGCGGCGCTGAATCGCTTGCCTTTCCAGGTGGTTTGCGGCTGATAGCCGAAGCCACCCTGAGTGACCGAGTCGATATGATTGGTGTCTTCAGTGCGCGCCACACCCAGCTCACCGGCCGCGCTGATGACGGCATCGCACAGGGCGTGGCCCGACGGGTGCACGGTGACTTTGAGCGGACCACCGACTCCGCGCCATTGGCTCCTGCCCAACTGGTGGTCTTCGAGGGCGACAAACTGCCGGCCCATGTCTTTCCAGCCCCAACCGGCGCAGCCTTGCGCTTCCCAATGGTCATAATCGGCGGGTGCTCCCCGTACGTAGACCATGCCGTTGACCGAACTGGAGCCACCAATCGTTTTGCCCTTGAGCCATTGCTCGTCGCTCATGCCCTCACCGCGTGCCGCCTTGTAGCTCCACACATGCGGATTGCCGGGGCTGAGCAGTTTGCCAATGCCACGGGGCATGGCAATCAACGGGCTGGTGTGATCCGGGCCGCTCTCGATCAGCAGCACCGAAACGGTCGAGTCGGCGGACAAGCGATTGGCCAAAACGCAGCCAGATGACCCCGCACCGATGATGATGTAGTCGTAGGTTTTGCTCATTGTTGTTCTTCTTTTGCGGGTTGCTGAAAGTCTTCCATCAACAGGGCGGCACTCACCGGGGTTCGTCGGATGTCTCGCGAACCTCGATCACCCGTTCCGGGCAGGCCCGGGCGCCCCGTTTCGCCAGCCCCTCTTCCCCAATCGGTACACTGAAGCCGCTGCTGGCGATGTAGCCGTTGTCACCGAGGGGATAGAGCGTGGGCGCGACGTTGTTGCAGCGGGCATGACCCACACAGCCGGATTGATTGATCAACACTTTCATGCGTTGGCCGCCTGTTTGTTCGAGGCGGTTGCCGTGGTGCCCGGCTGGTCCCATTGCAGGTGCAAGTCTTCCATGCCGAATACGCCGAAGGCGTTGAATTTGGGCGTGGTGTCGTCAGCGATGCGCAGGAGCGGCAGCCGTTGCAACCACAACTCCAGGGCAATCCGAAGTTCACGACGCGCCAGGTGCGAGCCGACGCAACGGTGCACACCATAGGAAAACGCCATGTGCGGCGATGCACCGGCACTGCGCTGGAAGTCGACTTTGTCAGCCTCATCGAATACTTCGGGGTCGAGGTTGGCCAACTCGGTGCTGATCAGCACCATGTCGCCTTTCTTCATCATGACTTCGCCGATCTGCACGTCGCAGGTCACCGTGCGGCGCATATTGACGATCGAGTAAGAGCGCAGCAGCTCTTCCACCGCGTCGCCAATCAGTTCGGGGTTGGCCCGCAGTTGGGCTTGCTGCTCGGGATTGCGCGCCAGATGCCGGAAAAACAAACCCAGGCAAGAGGTCACCGTATCCAGGCCGGCAATGAAAATCAGGAAGTTGATGCCGAGCATTTCATCGTCGGTCAGCGGCCGGCCATCAATCTCGCTGGTCAGCAGATAGCTGGTGAAGTCATCACCGGGATTGGCACGCCGCTCGGCGATGTGGTTGCGGATCCAGTCGGTGATCGCCCGTGCGTTGTCGGTCACCGTTTGCAGGTCGACGCTTTTGATCAGTGTCTGCGTCCAGTGCTGGAACAATGGCCGGTCTTCCAGCGGCCAGCCCATGAGGGTCAAGAAGATCAACGTGGGAAACGGTTTGGCGAACGCTTCGTTGAAATCGCAACGACCGTCGGCTTGCACCTCATCTATCAATTGGTTGGCCAACTGGCGGATGTTCTGCTCCAGGGCCTCAACCTTTTTCGGCGTGAACAGCGGATTAAGCAATGCGCGGTATTTGGCGTGTTCAGGCGGATCGATTTCCAGTGGCGCCAGGCGCCAGCTTTCACCGAGCAACATCGCGTAGGGTGTAAGGCCGACGCTGCTGAAGGTTTGCGGGTCTTGCAGAATACGCCGCAGGTCCTCGGCACGCCGAGGTACCCAGGTGCCGGGTAAGAAGCTTAAACGTGGAATCCAAAAAATCGGCGGGGTTGTCCGGTGCAGTTCGGCGGCCCAGGCATAGGCGTTTTCGCCCTGGGCGGTGAGCTCCGCCCACAGATCGAAATCGCGGACAAGGTGCATGGGGATGTGCGCAGGAACAGGTGCAGGCGTTTCAGGAGCGTTACTCATTATTGTTCTCCAGGTCTCTATCGGACTGGAGAAACGGTAAGGCCGCAGGAGCAAAGCCACAACGAACAGAAGCGCAAATCTGTACGGCATAAACGGAATTCATTAACACTTTCGTTGAAGATGTTCTAAAACTAATTCTGCTGGTGCCAAACATCCTCTGTCATTGTGTGCCGATCACCGCCGGGAAGCCCCTGTGCCCGACGTCATGAAACCAATAAAAAGCGCTGCCGAGGTTCAGAATGTTTCACTTAGCTTCCGTGCAAACAGCCGATAAAAACCACTCCAGCCAACGCCACGCCTTGCGTTCCCAACGCACCCGGGAACTGCTGCTGGACCACATGTATCGCCTGGCGCTGGAAAAGGGCTACGAGGGGATCACCGTCCAGCAATTACTGGACAGTACGGGGGTGGCGCGCTCCACCTTCTACGCGCACTTTCGCGACAAGGAGGATCTGATCGTTGCCGGGTACGAAGCCATTGGCATCCCCTCGACCAAGGTCACCGAAGTCGATGGCGACCGCCGTGTCCTGCTGGATGTTTCGGCCTGGCTGTTCAGCGCCACCGAACGCCATGCGGCACTGACGACGGCGTTTTTCAGCGGCCCGGGACAAAACGTGATTCTCGCGCACCTGGAAAATATCCTGATCATCCAGGTCCGGGAGCATTATCGGAAACAGGGGCTGTACCAAGTCGATCAACTACGCGGCGAAGCCGCCGTGCGCTGTTTCGTCGGTGCCCTGGTGGGGCTGTGGCTGTGGTGGGTGCGTCACGATTATCCGAACCCGGCAAGGGAAATGACCGAAACCTTCGACAGCCTGATGAACAACGGCACCTGGCCGCCTGAGAACAGCGTGCGCCAGTAGCGACGCTAGGAGGCACAGGCCATGATCAGAAACTGCCGAAATGCCTGCGCCGGCGCCGACAAACAGTTCTCCGGCAGCCAGATCAGCCCCAGTTCCATGGGTGGAATCACGTCCACCAACGGACGGATTTCAATCTTTTTGCCTTCCAGGGACCAGGCCCGGTACAGCATGTCCGAGAGAATGGTCACGCCGAATCCATGCCCCACCAGCCCGCGCAATGCCTCCATGGATGAGGTGCGAAAAGCCACCTTGGGTGCCAGTCCGCGGGATTCCCAATAGCGCAAGGTCGAGGTCTCCCCCTCATCGACCGTAGCAAGGATATAGGCATGCTCGGCGACGTCTTCAAGATTGATCGAAGTGGCGGACATCAAAGGGTGCTGACTAGCTAACCAGAGCTGGCGGCGCGAACGAATCAGCACATGGTGAGCAAAACCGTGCAGGTTCTGCGTATTGGAGACAATCGCCAGCCCGAGATCGAGATCGCCATTGCTCAGGGCTTCTTCGATGCTCTGGCGGTCCATGTCGATCAGGTCGATCTCGACCTGAGGGTAGCTGCGTTTGAAGCGTGCCAGCAGCGCGGGCAGAAAATAGCCCAGCACAGTGTAGGAGGCGCCTACCCGCACGGTGCCCTGCATCGCATGGCCGAGGAACAGCGGTTCACTGAGCGCATCCTGCAGGGTGTCGAGAATGTGGCGGGCATGCTGGGAAAACTTGTTGCCTTCAGCGGTCAGTGTCACGCCATGGGGCATGCGGTCGAACAGGCTGACGCCCATGGACTGTTCCAGATGCAACACCGCCGCCGTAATCGCCGACTGCGATACATGCGCCTTCAGCGCCGCCTGGGAAAACTGGCCTGCGTCGGCGGCGGCAACGAAATAGCGCAGTTGACGCATCGAAATATCTTTGCCTTTTGTCATCTGATTTTCCGATACCTGGCGCCTGAATATATGAAACAGCTTGGTCCTCACGCTGGTTACACTCGAGACCGGGTAGCTGCCCTGACGTATCGTTATCCTTCGAATTTCAGCGCCAATAATAAAAATGGCTGAAGGTTGAAAAATGAACGCGATCCACTACAGCGAGTACGACTGTGAAGCGTCGGGCAATTTCCTGACTGAAGCTTCATTGGCCAGACAAGGCTTTGACATCCGGGTTGAACATGCGCAATGGTCCAACACCGGCACAGCCTTGATCGAAACCGGCGACAGTTGCCTGATACGCCTGATGCTGCCTGCCAGTTCGCAGATCAAGCCTAACTGCGGCGGTTTTTCCAGCCACGGCGCGCCTCAATTCCAGCCTCTGGGCAAGCTGTTGTTCATTCCCCATGGCACCGAATTCCACCTGCGCCACGATGCCGGTGAGCAAAAGGCCCTGGTGTGTCTGTTCGATCCCTCATCACTCGGCGTCCTCGGCAGCTATCGCTGGAACTGGCAGGACAACGTCAGCGCAGCCATGCTCAATCTGCAAAGCGGTTACCTGCACGCCTCGTTGCAACGGCTGGCCGAAGAAGTCGCCAACCCCGGCTTTGCCAGCGAACTGCACACCGAGTGCCTGCTCACCAGTATTGCCCTGGACCTGCGCCGCGAATTTATCGATGCGCCCGACGAGGCAATCAGTGCCTCACACAACGTAGAAAAACTCAGCCCTCGTCAACTCAACATCCTGCGTGAACTGCTCGACAGCGCCAGTGATGAAGGCCGCTCTCTCAGCCACCTGGCGCGGGCCTGCGAGCTGCCGTTGCGGACACTGTCCAGTCGCTGCAAAAACACCACCGGCATGACCTTGCGCCAGTACGCCGCGCATACCCGATTGCAAAAAGCCGTGGCGCTGTTGGCTGACCCACGGTTGCTGATCAAACAGGTGGCCTATCAGGCCGGCTTCAACAACGCCGCCGCTTTCAGTGCGGCCTTCCGTAAAGAACTCGGCGTCACACCCGAGGAATTTCGCCATCAGCGCCAACGCTGACACTGAACCTGTGGCGAGGGAGCTTGCTCCCTCGCCACGGACCGATCTTCTAATACAGGCCTTAACGACGAATCGTGGCGGTGATTTTGGCGTGTGGCCCATTGACCTGCGCGGCCCAGGCTTCAGCCGCCTGATCGAGGGTGAAATCCAGGTAATCCACCTGTATCTGCTGCTCTTTGGCGATTTTCAGCAGACGCAGCCAGATCTGTTCACGGTCTGCAGGCGGGCGCTGGCCAGTGCCAATGCACGACAAGTTGCGAAACAACAGATCGGCAATATCCAGATTGAGCTGACGACCGGCGCCCGTGCCAATGGTCATGATCCGTGCTCCCCAATTGGTGGCTTTCAGGGACGTCAACATTGGTTGACCGCAAACGAGGTCGAGCACCACATCAAATCCGCCATCAGCTGCATCCTTGAGGGCAGCGACATCATCGCTGCCACCCAAAGTCACCACTTCATCGGCAAGGCCTCGCGATTTCAACCGGCCCAGTGCTTCAGCGGACCGCGCAGCACCGACCACCTTGCCCGCACCCAGACCGCGCGCCAGTTGCAGGGCGATCTGGCCGAGAGTGCCGGTGGCGCCCAAGATCAGCACCTTCTCACCCTTCTGAATCGCGGCTTTTTCCAGGGGCACGATGGCGCCGGTCGCAGCGATGCCCATGCTGATCGCGGTTTTATCGTCCACGTCGTCCGGCACATTCCATACTTCGGCTTGCGGCACCAGGGTGCGCTCTGCCCAGGCACCAAACGGCAACACCGAGCGCTCGCCGAAATACACCCGACGGCCATCCGGCGCACGGCCGACGCCTTCGCCGCGAATGACACAGGGATATTCAACACCCAGGCGGTAGGCGCCGAGTACATCCCAGCCCCCAAGGCCAGCAGTATCGACATCGATCAGCACCGAGCCGTCTTGCGGCTGCGGATCACGAAACTCGCCCACTACCGGCGGCGCATTGCGCTCGGAAATGATTGCTGCACGCATGGCATTCTCCTTGTCTGTTTTATTGTCAGGCTGCACTTGAAGCAATAATTGAACATTAATCTATTATTTGTCCATATTTACTTCGACAGCCTACTCAATTGGCCGCCAACGGCTCGGACCGATATCGCGGATACCCACCCAACGTCAGCAACAGCAAAGGGCCGACGACAAAGCAGATAAAACTGAACAACAGCATGGCCGAGTAGCCACCGGTGAGCTTGAACAAACCGGCGAACAGTAAAGGCGAGATCGCCGCTCCTGCGGTAATCAAACCCAGGTGCGCGCCGAACAACCGGCCGTAGTCGCGCATACCGAAGTAACGGGCAATCAGGAAGGCCGCGATATCGAACTCGGCACCGGCACCCACGCCGACCAGCAACGTGGCGAGGGTGTACATCGCAATACTGGAATCCCCATAGGCAAAAATGCCGCAGGCAAGTGCCGGCACCAGCAGCGCCACAGAGGCAACACCGGGCGCCCACAACCGGTCAATCAGGTAGCCCACCAATAGTCGGCCAAGGATCAGCGACACGCCGAAGCTGGCGAAAATCTGACTGGCCTGCAGGGCGCTCAGGCCACGGTCCTGCAGCAACGGCACAATGTTGGTGACCATGCCCACCACGCACGACACCACCAACGTCATCGACAGGTTGCACACCCAGAACCGCCATGAGCGCAGCGCCTCGCGCAGCAGTAGCCCGCCGGTTTGTTCACTGGTGGCGTGGAGTTGCGTCGAGTTTTGGCTGACATCGGTGGTAGGCAACAGCCATCGTAAAGCCAAGGGCAACGCCAGCAGTACCGGCAATACGCCCAGCGCGAGGAAACCCGCCTGCCAATTCCAGCGGCTGATCGCCCAGGCGGTGATCAACGGCAGCATGATGGCAGCCAGTCCGGAGCCACTGAGAATGATCGCCAAGGCCAGGCCACGGTTTTCCTCGAACCACAAGTTCACCAGGTGCGACCAAGTCACCTGCAACGTCCCCAACCCGGCCAACGGCACCAGGAAAAATCCGAGGTAAAGCGTCCATATCGAGCCATTGATACAGGTCAGGGTGAAAACGCTCAGGGACAACGCCAGCAGTGACAGCAACGTGACCCGGCGTAAGCCGTAGCGTGAGTTGAGCCAGCCGGCCAATTGCGACGCGACGATGGTGCCCAGCGACAATGCGGTGATCGCCGCCTGCAACTCCGCCCTGCCCCAGCCCATGGCCTGCTCCAGCGGAATCACCATAGAACTGAAGCTGTACAGCAGCAACGAACTGGAACTGGTGGCAACGCCGACCAACGCCAGAATCAGCACTCGCCAGCCGCGTTTGAATTCTGCGTTATCAAATCCTTTCATGGTGGGTGACCTCAGTTATTTCCGATAAACACAGCCGCTTCCGCGCTCTTGCTCAGCACCTGGGCACGGCGTGCCGGGCCAGGTGCTTTCAAGACCTCGACAAGGGTATCTTCGGGGTGAATCAGCGTCGGACCATTACCCAGTTGTTCAAGCGCCATAAGCGCGAGGTCTTCTGCTTTGGGCAAGGTCATGGTCAGGGCGTCGGCAATGTTCAGTTTGACCATGGCAGCGCGCATGGTCGGTGTGTCGACAGTGCCGATGAGCAGGTTGAGCACATCGACGCCACGGTCTTTCCACTCGGCCCATAGCGATTCACCGAGGTTAAGGGCAAAGCCCTTGGTCGCGGTGTACATCGCCAGTTTGCGAATTCCCCCCAAGGCTGCCTGTGAACCCACCAACAGCAAGCCGCCCTGCCCGCGCTCCAGCATTGCAGCGCCAAAGGCGTGGCTGCATTGCATCACCGTCAAGCAATTGAGGCGCAGTAAGGCGCCCCAGCCCTCGACCGAGGTATCGAGAAAGCGCGTGATGTAAGGGTCGCCGCCCGCGTTGTAGATAAACAGACCGATTTGGCGTTCACCGACAGCTGCGAGCAAGCGCTCACAGGCATCGGGCTGAGAAAGATCCTGGATCACCACCAGCACCTCGATGGCGTAACGTTGCTCCAATTCGCTTTTCAGTTGCGCCAGGGCGTCGCCACGGCGCGCCACCAGCACGCAGCTGAGGCCACGCTCGGCGAGGGCGTGGGCAAACGCCGCGCCCACGCCATGGGAGGCTCCGGCAATCACCGCCCACGGGCCATACCGATGCTGGAACGCATTATCAGGGACAGACATAAACACTCCGAAAACGAAGGCCCGGCGACCAGCCACCGGGCGAGAAAGGTTTCACCCTGTCAGGCGACGGGTGGCAGGTCGATGTGGCTGGCGGAGGCGCCAATGGCGGTGCTGCCGTAAACCAGCACGCGCCGCTCGATGTGCGCCATGAACAGGCGCAGCAAGGGTTCGTCGTATTCGGGCCCCGCGCTTTTGACGAAGGCTTCCAGCGCTGCATCAATCTCGCTGTAATCATTGAAGGTGCGGTCCAGCAGGACTTGCGCCTCCTGCTGCTCCAACTCGCGCAAATGCAATTCCATGGCATCGCCACGGCCCAGGTACTCCACCAGTTTGCTCACGGCGCGCAGCTTGGTTTTCTGGAAGTCACTGCCGACCTCCACCTGCGCCAAGGCATCGGCGAGCATGGTCAGCAACTGTGCATTCGGGCCGCTGCTGACTATCTCCAGTGTTGGCGTTTGCAGCGGCACCCCCATGGCTTCGGCCAGCGCGTGCACCACCACCCGGCGCAGGGCGATGTCGAACTCGGTGTAGGTGTCGTGGGGGTCGCCCGGTTGTGGCGTGGCCACCGATGCCGAGAACTGCATGGTGCTGACGGTGGCAAACAGCGCGGTGTGGTAACGCACGACATCGGGGTCCGCCGGCTCGCCGGTCACTTGCTGATAGTAGCGATACAGGTCCGCGAAACTGTCTCCGAGCGGCTCGTAATTGTCGCGCATCCGCGCCGACGCCAGGTCAGCCAACGGATCACCAATCATGGCGAATTCAAAATCGTAGAGGCCCTTCACCTGTCCGTTCTCGAACAGGTATTGCCCAGAATCGTACTGCACGAAAGCAGGCCGGGTACGGTGCTGCGGCACATTGCGGCGCAACCAGCCGAGGGCGAATTCGGCCAGAGGCTGAGGCCTGGTTTTATTGCGCGCATACAGCGGGTAATAAGCTTCCAGACCTGCAAGGGTAATGCCCTCGGCACTGGTCGGCAGATGAATGCCCTGTTCAATGAAGGGTTGCAACGGCAGTTGGTGCATGCGCGCCATGGCGTCGACCCACTGACGTGCGACGGCATGGCGCTCGGTATCAGTGTTCGCCGTGCTGACATCACGACTCCCCGGCACCAACTCCATCAAGATGGCTTGCGGGTCTTCGCAGAAGCCGTAGATACGCGGCACCGGTACGCCCTGCTGACCAAGCAAGGTGAGAATATCCGCCTCCCGACGCAGCTCCGGGAATGGACTGACATCACCACCTCGCTCGCCACGAATATGCAATTGGAGGGTTTCGCCATCGCGTTGCAGTTCAAGGTTCCACGCCGGACGCCAGCGCAGCAGACGTTGCATCGCCGTGATGTTCCCACCCAGCAGCCCTTCGACAAAGTTGCGCAGCTTTTCTTCGACCGGATCAACAGTCGCATTTATTGTTGTTGGCATACGGGGTCTTCCTCAGGCGCTGATGTCCAGCGCCGCTCTTAATGGGTGCTGGTGCTACCAGCGTTCGGCCCGCCTACCTGCTCCAGCGGCACGCCCTTTTTCTTCGCCAGATCGGCAGTGTCCAGGTACTCGCGCCACGCACAGATCAGGCCGTGTTCGTCCAGCTCATACACCGCCACCATTGAGTGCGGCATGGGTACGCCATTGCTGACGCAATAATCGTCGCGTTCGGTCATCACCACGCGCTCCGAAGAGACGATGTGACGCGTGGTACAGCGGTTGTGTGTGACATAACTCATCTGCCGCTCGATTTCGCGGCGCAACGCATCTCGCCCACGAATCACCGGGCCACCGGGTACCCACAGTTGCCAGACGGCGTCGTCTGCGAAGGTGGCCATGATGCGTTCGAGGTCCGGCCGGTTGCCATCGCTGCCGTCGCCCCAGGCGGCGAGCATGTCGAGGATGAAGCGTTCCTGTTCGAGTGCCATAAAACGGGCTCCAGTGCAGTGAATGGATCGGGATCAGACCGAGGCCTGGGGCAACAGGAAATTGCGCACCACCGGCACCATCGGCGTGCCGCAACTCATGCCGCCGTCCACGCGCATCAGCGTGCCGTTGACGTAGGCGGCGTCATCGCTGGCGAGGAAAGCGGCCATGGCCGCGATGTCCTCCGGCTCGCCCAGTTGCGGCACGTTTTGCAGGTCGAGAAAGGCCGCCTTCATCGCCTCGTTAGCCCAGCTTTCCATGGCCGGCGTGCGAATCACCCCCGGCAAAATCCCGTTGCAACGAATGCCGCGTTTACCAAAGGTGGCGGCAATGCTTTGCACGTACCAGTTGAGTGCGGCCTTGGAGGCGCCGTAGCTGAACTGAGAAATTTCCCCGGCAATCGAGCTGGTGGACGAGGTGAACAGAATCGAACCGCTGCCCTGGGCCAGCATGTGCGGCAAGGCGTACTTGCACGCCAACACACCGCCCAGCACATTGACCCGCATGCAGTTGTGGAACAGCTCGGTGTTGAAGTTGATGAAGTCGATATCGCGGGTGGTGGCCGGGTTTCTGTACACGGCGTTATTGAACAACACATCGATACGCCCGAAGGTCTCGACGGTCTGCTCGACCATCTGCCGCAAAGCGTCTTCATCGCCGACATCCACTTGCATGGCCAGTGCCCTGGTGCCGATTTCAGTCGCCACGGCCTGCGCCGATTCGGCGAAAAGGTCGGTGACCACCACCGTGGCGCCCTCCCGGGCAAAACGCAGGGCCGAGGCGCGGCCGATGCCACTGCCGGCGCCGGTGATCACGCAGACCTTGCCGTCTAAACGTTGCAGTATCTCGCTCATAAAAGGGTCTCGGGACGGAAAAAAAACGGCGCCCGTGGCGAGCGCCGAAAAGGAGCATGCGGTCAGCGGGTCTGGCCACCGGCGATGGTCTGCGGATTGGCTTCACGCTCAGCGACCGGTTCCTGCCGGTAGCGCGTCGGGCCGTTGCCGAACATGCCGTATTGGTCACGGGTGAAGTCGTACAACGAGTAGGAATCCTGTTGCGGATTATTGGGAATGCCGTACGCCTCGATGTTGTATTGCGAGCCGGTACGGAACAGCGCGCCGCTGTCGTCCCAGGCGTCGTAGACCGCAGCGCCGAAGGTGTCTTCGTCGATGTAGTAGCGACGTTTTTTCTGCGCATGACGTACGCCGTCCTTGCGCGTCGCTTCCACCACCCAGACACGGTGCAGCTCCCAGCGCTCACACGCGGGGTTGATGTGTTTTGGCATGAGTTTCTTGTCCATGTCGCAACCCCATTTCAGCGTGTAGTTGCTGTAGGGGATGAACATTTCCTTCTTGCCCACCAGTTTCCAGTCGAAGCGGTCCATCTTTCCGGAAAACAGGAAGATTTCGTCGTAGAACGCCACCCCGCCGAACGCCGAGTTGGGGGTGTCGTAGTTGAATTCCGGGGCCTTGCGGACGCGGCGCTGACCGGTGCTGTAGCTCCAGGCGTAGCGGGAGTCGGCGACCGGGTCGAGATAATCCCAATACCCGGATGCCTGCCCGGCCGTACGGGCCGGCGCGACGATGCGCGACCAGATGCGCTGGGCGATTTTCGGATCACGCCCGGGAACATCCATCTGGTAGAAAGGTTTTTCGCCGGTGGACCGGTTGGTGTTGGTCAGCGTCGCGTGGCCCTCGTTGACCACATAGGCACTGTGGTTCCAGTCCCAGCCATTCACGCCCTGATAGTTGAGGATGTAGTTCCACATCAACTCCCGGCCATCTCGCGGCAGCGGGAATGGCAGACCGCCCCGGCAGCCTTCGCTGATCGACAGGCCGTCGTTCTCGGTTTTGCAGTCCTTGCGGCTGGCGTTGCGCTGGGTGGCTGCTAGGAAATTCGCCGGAAAGGTCGCCGTCCTGTGGGTAGGGTACACCTCAAGATAATAAGTGTCGGGGTTCTGCTTGAGCAGTTGCAGCTGCCCGGCCGCCAATTGGTCGGCGTACTGGTCGGCGTTGGCCGCCGTAATGCGCAGGCGGGGTTTTTCATTGGCAAACGGGTTGGGCCAGTTGCCGTCGCCGGGCACCAGCCCTGCGGGCACTTTCAGGCCACCGTCGTAGGCCGGAATAGTGCCTGCCGCGTTGCCCGCAAGAATCGCACCAAAGGTCGTCAGCTTGCCGCCCAGGTCGGCGGTGGTAGCGCCCTCATCGGCCACGGCCGACCCCGCCAAAGCAATGGCCACAAGGCCCATCGCATATGCATTAACCGTCATAACGTTCTCCATTCAGATGGGTGATCGCCGAGTCCGGTGATCACTGCATTGCAGTTCAGGCGCGGTTCAGAACGCTGTGCTGAGGGTGAGCGACACCCAGTTGCGGTCGGTCAGGCCGACGTCGCCGGTGCCCCCGACCACGGTTTTTCCGACGCCGGCGACGTCTGCATATTTACGTTCGCTGCCGTAGCCGATGTACGACAGGGTCACGTCGACACGCTCGTCGTAGGTGCCTTTGACGCCGGCCTTCCAGGTGTATTTCCCTTCGTTGCCACCGCCCGTGGCGGCATTGCCGCTGACGCCATAATCCACACTCATGGGAGTGGAAATATTCCAGCCGGGGAACACCCCAAGCCATTGCGGCGCAAAGCTCACGGCCAGGCCGACATAGTTCTTGGTGGCGCAGCCGTAATGCTTGTCCTGCCCCGCCGGGCAGCCGCCATAGCCTTCACCTTTGAACAGTTCTTCGTGCTTGGTCACCCGTTGCACATGACTGAATGCCATTTCGGTGATCAGGCTGCCGGTGTCGAAGTAATCGGTGCGCGGCAGCAACCACAGACCATTGACCACCATGTGCCAGGTGTCACCGCGAGCGCCCTGATTATCGGTGGTGCTGATGTTGCTGGAGACCAGCGAGGTGTTCTGGCGATACGACAGATCGACGCCGAGGGAGCCGCCGCCCAGTACCGGGCCCGCGGAGTAACCCAGGCCATAGAGCTTGACGTTCTCGGCGTACACGTAACGGGCAAAGCTCGGCGCCACTTGCAGGCCCCACGGGTTGTAGTCATCGAACTCGCGATAGAACGCGCTGACCTCCGAATGCAGGAAGTCGAAGCTGTAGGTGCCCATCACGCCCCAGTTGCCCCTGTCCTTGGGTTTGACCGGGTCAATCAAAGGCCGCGAAACACCGCTGAACAACGGCAAACGGTCCGGTCCTTCCAGGGCGACGTCGGCGGAGGCCAGATACGTGCCGCCTTCAGGGGCGCGCGTGGTGTCCCATTCGAAGAAATATTGCGCCGCCAGCGATAACTTGTCGGTGACCTGAGCTTGGGTTGAAATCTGCGTCAGCGGCAGGAAGATTTCGCGGGTTTCGGTACCGGGGTTGCTCACCGCCTTGCGCCCATCCAGCGGTGCTTGCGAGTAGGACACCGCATGCCCGGCAATCAGCAGGCCGTTGCCCCAGTACACAGTGTGGCGGCCGGCACGTACGCTAACCGGAATCTCGCCGAGATCGAAACGGGTAAACGCAAAGGCGTCCAGTAACTCGCCGCTCGGGCCACGGTGATAGCGTTTGGTGAAGCTGGAGTATTTACCATTGGTGTAGCTCGGCGTGCTGGTACCGGGAAACGCACCGGGGTAGTAAACATTCCCCGGGCTGGTTTCGACTTCGGTGTTTTCGTAAGCCTGGTCGTACCAGCCCGCGCCGCTGATGCGAAAGCCGTTGTACTGCTTGTACGCGACCTCCATTTCGCTCATCACATCGACCCGATTGGTCACCACATCGCCGCGATCAAACTTGGCATCGGACTCGTCGTAGCTGGCGTTGTTGGCCAATGCGCTGTCGCGCCCTTCGGCCCTGATCCCGAGGTTGTAACGCACGGTGTTGTCCCAGCGCGCGGTCCAGTCCGGATTACCGGTATCAAACTCGGCGGCCTGCACAGCGCCAACGGTTAAGGCACACCCGGTCACGCTGAACCAGACAGCCAGGCTTAACGGCTTTAGCTTTGCGTCGATCATCGACACTCCCATTACTTTTTTATTGTTGTTGGCAGCCGAAGCTTTGGGCCGTCTGGACCGCGCCTATGAGCGCTGATCCGTGGGCTTTCGGTATGGACTGAAGTAGACGGGACGGGGAGGTTTGAGACAACGATTGGGAGTATTGCTGAAATGCATTTCGGTATTTGTCAAATACTCCCGACCTATACTCAAAGGTCCTGGATCGTACTTTTTGAGTACAGGAGGTGACCATGAAATCGGGAACCCAGACAGCGGCATTCGTAGCCGCTGCGATGATCGTCGGCTGTACGACTTCATCAAGCCAGACAGTGACCGTTCCGTTGAACGCTACACCGCGCAACGGCGGTCAGATCGCCAATACAACGCTGGCCGTTCAGGGCAATGAGACAGCGTTTTCCTTCGTCGTCAGTGGAGTTCCAAGCGGCACCCTTCGGCCCTTGAATCTCTACACGTTTATCAACAAAGGCAGCTGCGTGCGGCCCGGGCCTGTCGCCTATGCAATGAATGACCGGATCAACACCAATCGCATTTCTGCAACGCGCGGCTGGACCTATTCACGAAGTGCGCCAGTGGCGCTGTCAGAGCTGCTTTCCGGTGGATACTACTTAGTGGTAAGGACCACACCAGCCGATGGCAACGTTGATATTTTCTGTGGCGATATCAAGCCCGAAACAAGGTGAAAGTGACACCAGACCGCTAACAGGCTTTATCCACAACGGCGTAAAGAACATTGTGCATCCAGGTATTTGAATAACCGATACCGATACCCTGTTTTTGTGATTTTACGATGGCAAAACCGCTCCCTAGACTCCAGCCAATAACTAGGCAACGCCGCTCTCCTGGCGTCGCCATGACAATAAAGCCTGGAGGATGAACATGAGTGCGCCCCCGTCTCTGGATGACAAATACGTCAAGCACAGCGGCAACGTTTTGCTCACCGGCATTCAGGCGCTGGTGCGTCTGCCGCTGATGCAGCGCCAACGCGATCTGGCCAATGGTCTGAACACCGCCGGGTTTATTTCCGGGTACCGTGGCTCGCCGCTGGGTGGTTTCGACCAGGCATTGTGGAAGGCGCGCGACTACCTCAAGGAACACCACACGGTGTTCCATCCAGGCATGAACGAAGACCTCGCCGCCACCTCGATCTGGGGCACGCAACAGGTCAATCTCTTCGAAGGCGCCACTTACGACGGCGTGTTCGGCATGTGGTACGGCAAGGGGCCGGGCGTCGATCGCTGTGGCGATGTGTTCCGTCACGCCAATGCCGCCGGCACCTCGAAATTTGGTGGTGTGCTGGCCATTGCCGGCGATGACCATGGCGCACGCTCCTCTTCGCTGCCACACCAGACCGAGCACATTTTCAAAGCGGTGATGATGCCGGTGCTGGCGCCATCCGGTGTGCAGGAATACCTCGACTACGGCATGCACGGTTGGGCCATGTCGCGCTATTCCGGCTGCTGGGTCGCCCTCAAAGCGGTGGCTGATACGGTCGAGAGCGCGGCCGTCGTCGACATCGACATTCATCGCGTACAACCGATCATTCCCGATATTGCGCTGCCCGAAGGCGGCTTGAATATTCGCTGGCCAGACCCGCCCCTGGCGCAGGAACAGCGGCTGCTGGAACACAAATTGTATGCCGCCCTCGCCTACGCCCGTGCCAATCGCCTTGACCGCATCGTGATGAATTCGCCGAAAGCGCGCATCGGCATCATCACGTCCGGCAAATCGTACCTCGACGTTTGCCAGGCACTGAAAATCCTCGGCATCGACGAAACACTCGCCCAGCAAATCGGCCTGCGCGTGTACAAGGTCGGCATGGTTTGGCCGCTGGAAGCGGAAGGCGTGCGGCAGTTTGCCGAGGGTCTGGAAGAAATCGTGGTGGTGGAAGAAAAACGCCACATGATCGAATACCAGCTCAAGGAAGAACTCTACAACTGGCGCGAGGACGTACGCCCGCGCATCGTCGGCAAGTTTGACGACAAGGGTGAGTGGAGCCTGCCGCACACGGGTTGGTTGCTGCCAGCCATCAACGACCTGACCCCGGCGATGATCGCCCGGGCGCTGGCCAAACGCATTTTGCGCCTGCATCAAAACGGACCGCTGCAAGTGCGTCTGGCGGTGCTGGATGCGCAGTTTGCCAGTAAAGACCAGTTCAGCAACCTGATGGAACGCGTGCCCCACTATTGTTCCGGTTGCCCGCACAACACCTCGACCAAAGTCCCGCAAGGCAGTCGCGCACTGGCCGGAATAGGCTGCCATTACATGGCCGCCTGGATCTACCCGCAGACCCAGACGTTCAGTCAGATGGGCGGCGAAGGCGTGGCGTGGATCGGCCAGGCGCCGTTCACCACCACTCAACATGTCTTCGCCAACCTCGGTGACGGAACCTATTTCCACTCTGGCATTCTCGCGATTCGGGCCGCCATCGCTGCCAAGGTGCAGATCACTTACAAGATTCTCTACAACGACGCCGTGGCCATGACTGGCGGACAACCGGTGGACGGCACGCTCAGCGTCTCGCAAATCAGCCGTCAATTGGCTGCCGAAGGCGTGCAACGTGTCGTGGTGGTCAGCGACGATGTCGAGAAATACCAACACATCCATGATCTGGCCGACGGCGTGCCGGTGCTGCGTCGCGACAAGATGGACGAAGTGCAGGAACAACTGCGCCAGTTCCAAGGCGTATCGGCAATCATTTATGACCAGACCTGCGCCGCGGAAAAACGTCGGCGCCGTAAGCGCGGCAAGTTCCCGGATCCGGCACGCAGGGTCGTGATCAACGAAGCGGTGTGTGAAGGCTGCGGCGATTGCAGCAGCAAGTCCAACTGCATGTCGGTGGTGGCGGTGGAAACCGAGTACGGCCGCAAGCGGGAAATCGACCAGTCCTCCTGCAACAAAGACTTCACCTGCCTCAACGGCTTTTGCCCGAGTTTTGTCACGGTCGAAGGCGGTTCCTTGCGCAAACCCAAAGCGCTTGCAGCCAAAGCCGATGAAGTGTGGGAACTGCCGACGCCGCCAACCGTTGCACTGGATGAGCCTTACAGCATTCTGGTGACCGGTGTGGGTGGCACCGGCGTGGTGACCATCGGCGCTTTGCTGGGAATGGCAGCATTTATCGAAGGTAAAGGCACGCTCAACCTGGACATGGCCGGCATGGCGCAAAAAGGTGGCGCGGTGTGGTCGCACATTCGCATTGCCGCGCGCCAGGATCAGTTGTTCGCACCCCGTATTGCCGAAGGTGAAGCGGCCCTGCTGTTAGGTTGCGACCTGGTGGTCAGTGCCAACACCGAAACCTTGTCCAAGCTGCGCCAAGGCGTTACCCATGCCCTGATCAACAGCGAAGAAACCATCACCAGCGCATTCGTGCGGACCTTCGCCCAACAGGCGGAAAGCGGAGATTTGCTGAAGCACCCGGACCCGAAATTCCATACCCAAACCATGTCGGCACAAATCGCCGATGCGGTTGGCCATGCCCAGGCTGACTTTGTCGACGCGAGCAAAATCGCCACGGCCCTGATGGGCGATTCGATTGCCACCAACACCTTCATGCTCGGTTACGCGTATCAGAAAGGCTGGCTGCCAGTAGGCGAAGCGGCACTGCTGCAAGCCATCGAACTGAATGGCACCGCGGTACCGTTCAACCTTGCCGCGTTTGCCTGGGGCCGGCGCAGCGCCGAAGACTTGCCACGGGTCTTGCGCAAACTGGAAGCAGGCAACGTGCAGAACGCAGACCGCCTGTTGTCGCAAAGCCTTGAAGAAACCATGGAACGACGCGTGGAGTTTCTCACGGCGTACCAGAACAAGGCCTATGCCCAACGTTACCGACAACGGGTCGAGCAATTCATGAAGGCGGAAACGGCGCTGCTCGGGCAACCGGGCAAGCTGTCGGCAAGCGTCGCCCGTTATTACTTCAAAGTGCTGGCGATCAAGGATGAGTACGAAGTGGCACGCCTGTTCACCGATGGCCAGTTCCTGGAAAAAATCCAGGCGGGCTTCGAGGGCGACTACCGCCTGCGCTTCCACTTGGCGCCACCGCTGCTGAACGATAACGGCCTCGGCCGCGAACCGAAAAAGCGCAGCTTCGGCCCGTGGATGCTGCAAGGCTTCAAGCTGTTGGCGAGGCTCAAGTTCTTGCGCAACACCTGGCTCGATCCGTTCGGCCGTACCCACGAGCGCAAGGTGGAACGCAACTGGCTGGCCAGTTACGAAAGCGTCCTCGACGAAGTGCTGGCAGGCTTGACTGCCGACAAGCTGAGCCTTGCTCAGGAGTTGGCGGAGTTGCCAGACAGCGTTCGCGGTTATGGTCCGGTTAAAGAGCGTTTCCTCGGCCACGCCGAACAGCGCCTGGCGCAATTGCTTGGGCAGTGGCGTACTGGTACGAGTGCCATGTTTCACGATGCCAGCCAGGTCACCGGCAAAATTGCCGTGACTCAACTGTAAGCAGCAACCCGGGCGGCATGCAGTGAGCCCGGGAAGTTGGCTAAACAATAAGGTCGACCAATGAACGAAGAACTGGCGAAAAACTACCGGGGAATTCTCCAGGCCGTGGGCGAAGATCCGCAGCGAGAAGGCTTGCTGGATACGCCAAAACGCGCGGCCAAGGCCATGCACTACCTCTGCCACGGCTACCGGCAAACACTGGAAGAAATCGTCAACGGTGCACTGTTCGAGTCCGATAATGATGAGATGATCATCGTCCGGGACATCGAGTTGTACTCACTGTGCGAACACCATCTGTTGCCGTTTATCGGCAAAGCCCACGTTGCTTACATGCCCACCGGAAAAGTGCTTGGCCTGTCGAAGGTGGCCCGTATCGTCGACATGTTTGCCCGCCGCTTGCAGATTCAGGAAAACCTCACCCGACAAATTGCCGAAGCCATTGCCCAAGTCACCCGTGCTGCTGGCGTGGCCGTGGTTATCGAGGCGAAACACATGTGCATGATGATGCGCGGCGTGGAGAAGCAGAACTCGACCATGACCACCTCGGTAATGCTCGGCACCTTCCGCGAGTCGTACAACACCCGTCAGGAATTTTTGCAGTTGATCCGTAGCCGCTAAGCGCTGTGCCTGGTTCATCCCAAGCACGCGGCCAGCCACTCAACTGAGCATTAACATACCGCCGTCAATCATCAGCGTCTGCCCGGTGACAAATCGCGAACCGTCTCCGGCAAGAAATACCAGCACTGGCGCCAGATCCCGGGCCGGTTCGCCCAGTTGTCCGCCGATGGGCACTTGCCCGGCCATGTACGCGTCGTGCTGCTGCAGTTGTTCGGCGCTCATGCTCGCGCGGGTGGCTTCGTACATCGGCGTCCACATGGCCGGGGCGATGGCGTTGACGGTAATGCCCAAGGGGCCCCACTCTCGCGCCACCGTACGTGTCCACGCCAGCACGGCGCCTTTGCTAGCGGCGTAATGGGCTTTGCCAGGCTGTCCGATGACGCCTGCCGCAGAGGCGAAGTTGATGATCCGCCCACCGCTGCCTTTAAGCAGTTCATAGGCTGCGCGATTGGTCAGGAATGTGCCCCGGGTATTCACCGCAAAGACTTTTTCCCACTCGTCCAGCGTGATGCTATCGGCACTGGCATTTGGTGCGATGCCCGCGGCATGTACCAGCACATCCAGCCCGTTGAGCTGTTCGTTGGCCCAGGCGAAAGCGGCATCCACGGATTGGCTGTCAGCAATATCGCAGACTCGTGTATGCGCCCACCCGCCACCGTCACCTGTTATCGAGGCACCTTCGCCCAGGTCCAGGCTGATGACATGGGCCCCCTCCTCCACAAACGCCTTGACCACTGCCGCGCCGATCCCCCTGGCGCCCCCCGTGACGATGATGCGTTTACCGGCCAGTTGCATGGCTTGTTCCTCTGATTATCAGGCGGTTTGATCAATGCGCTGCAACGCCGTAGCGAACAGCCGCAGAGCCGAGGCATGGTGTTTTTCACCCGTGATCAGGGAAGCCTTGCCGGCACACGCACGGGCGTAACTGACTTCGAGAAAGATGCCGAGCTTGAAGCCGGCCAATACCAGGTACCAGTTGAAGTCTGCCAAGGAGCGCAAGCTGCCGGCGCGGTAATGGGCGACCAGTTCGTCGCTGCTGCAAAAGCCTTCCCAGGGGTGAACTTCGATGGTGCCGGCACCATGACCCTCGGCATCGGGCCAGGTGACCACCAGCCAGGCGAGGTCGAGCAAAGGATCGCCGATGGTCGCCAGTTCCCAATCGACAACTGCGGCCAGTTCCGCGCTGTCTTGGCGGAACATGACGTTGGACAGGTGAAAGTCGCCATGCTGGATGCCGGCCTGGAACTGCGTCGGGCAATGCTCGTTCAACCAGTTGGCCAACTGTGCAAGTCCCGGCAGACCGCTCGCGCCCGGCCAGCCGGCGTAGCCTTTGACGCTGTCCAGTTGTGCCGACCAACGTGAGACCTGACGCTGATGAAAACCCTCGGGCCGGCCAAAATCCTCGAGACCCACCGCCCGGTAGTCGATTTCGCCCAGACGCAATAACGCATCCACCATGGCCAGCCCCATACGTCTACGCATTGCCGGCTGCTGCGCGTGCGGCGCTGGCAAACCTGCCGCGCCGTTGGGATTAAAACCCTGCACGGGTTCCATCAAATAGAAACTGGCGCCCAAAACGTCCTGGTCGACACAATCGGCTATCAGGCTGGCATAGGGCACCGCTGATCCGGCCAACGCTTTTAGCAACCGAGCTTCACGGGCAATGGTTTTACTGCCGACTTCACGCAGTTCTCTGGAAGGCCGCCTTAATACGAATTCGCGCGTACCACGGCGAAAGCGCAGTAACAGATTCTGCGTGCCTCCGGTCAATCGCAGCGGTGCCTCGATGGGGCCGCTTTCCAGGCCTCTGGTGTCCATCCATAGGGCCAGGCGCTCGAGGTCGACCAAATCCTGCCAGTCGTTCATGCGTCGCGCTCGCCAAGGCCGGCCAGGGCATCGGTGTATTTTTCCCGGGCACGGGCCGCGGCGGTGGGCCGGTGGTAATCGGGGAACAGTTCGTCGCAGGGTTGGTAATCGCGTAGCAGCTGTTTGGCGACGGTGATTTTGTGCACTTCGGTGGGCCCGTCGGCCAGTCCCATCTGGAAGGAGCGGACGATGTAGCCGGTAAACGGCATTTCTTCGCTGACCCCCAGCGAGCCATGCACATGCAGGGCGCGCGCGGCGATGTCATGCAGCACCTTGGGCATGATGGCTTTCACTGCGGCGATGTCTTTGCGCACCCGTTTGTAGTCCTGATACTGGTCGATGCGCCACGCCGTGCGCATCACCAGCAAACGAAATTGCTCCAGCTCGATCCACGAATCGGCAATTTTCTCCTGGACCATCTGCTTGTCCGCCAGACGACTGCCTTGGGTACTGCGCGACAACGACCGTTCACACAGCGCATCAAGGGCTTTTTGCGCCTGACCGATGACGCGCATGGCGTGGTGCACACGGCCCCCACCCAAACGTACCTGGGCGACGACAAATGCCTGGCCGGGCGCGCCGAGCATATCGGCCGCGGGCACTCGCACTTTGTCGAATGACAGGTAAGCATGGGTGGCAGCCGGGTCATCGGCGATACCGACGTTGCGGATAATGCTTACCCCCGGAGCATCGGCAGCAACAATAAACATCGACATGCCTTCATACACCGACACGCTTTTATCGGTCACCGCCATCACAATATAGAACGCGGCGTAGCGCGCATTGGAGGCAAACCATTTTTCGCCGCTCAGCACCCAGTCATCCCCCTCACGCACCGCCTCGGTGGTGAACACCGCAGGGTCGGCGCCGCCTTGCGGTTCGGTCATGGCGAAGCAGGAGACGATATCGCCATCGAGCAACGGTTGCAGGTAGCGCTGTTTCTGCGCTGGGGTGCCGTAATGGGCGAGAATTTCACCGTTGCCAGAGTCCGGTGCCTGACAGCCAAACACAATTGGGCCGAACAGCGAACGCCCGAGAATTTCATTGATCAACGCAAGCCGCACCTGGCCATACCCTGCCCCGCCCAGTTCCGGGCCCAGGTGACAAGCCCACAAGTTGCGCGCCTTCACCTGCGCTTGCAGCGGTTTGACCAGTTGCTTGAACAGCGGGTCGTGGATATTCCACGGGCTGCCCAACACGTGATCGAGGGGTTCGACTTCCTCACGCACGAACTGCTCGATCCAATCCAGTTCCACTTGAATCTCGGGGTCGGTCTGAAAGTCCCAGGCCATGGTGTTTCTCCTAGCAAATAGCGATCAGGCCAGCAGCATGCCGCCGTCGACCAACAGGGTTTGGCCGAGCACATAGCTGGCCAGCGGCGAGGCGAGAAACAGGGCCACATTAGCCATGTCCTGAGGCGTGCCGAGGCGCCCTTGAGGAATGGCGCGCAGCGCACCTTCCAGGCGTTTCGGGTTGCTGGTGGTCACCCGTGTCAGCTTGGTTTCCACCAGCCCCGGGGCAATGCCATTCACCCGGATACCATCACGAGCCCAGGCTTCGGCCAAGGTGCGAGTCAGCCCGAAAGCGCCGGTTTTCGAGGCGTTGTAGGCAGGGTTGCCACGGGTAGAATGGAACGCTGCTGCCGAACTGACCGTGATCATCGACCCCTTGGCCTGCATCAGCAGCGGATGAAATTTCTGTGCACAGACCATCAGGCTGGTGAGGTTGACGTCGAGCACGTGCTTGAAGCCTTCAGTGAGGAATTCCTGCCGGTCGTAAAGCACCGTGCCTTGCGCCTGTACCAACACGTCCAGACGGGTGAATGGCACGCTGACGGCCTCGATCAATGACGCATCCGCGACGTCAACCTGGGTGTAGTGCAAACCTTCAAGATTAGAATCCGCCGAATTTTGATAGGCCGCCGCCGAGGCTCGCGTGCCCCAGACATGCACCTCGGCGCCCCGCTGGCGAAAGTTCTGCGCAATGCCATTGCCGATGCCACTGGAACCGCCGATGACCAGCACGGTTTTACCGCTGAAATCCAACTCGTCCATGGGTAATCCTTGTGCTTGTCGATGAATGCTGCCGGGCACCAGGCCCACGATTACAGTGCCACCAGACCAACCGACGCCAATCGTTCGAGTTCGCTGCCGGTAAAGCCGAGGCCTTCCAGAACTTGCCGGGTATGTTGGCCGAGGGCGGGGGGCGGTCGCTGCAGCGATAACGGCAAGTTGCCGAAATCCCAGAACGCGCCGATCTGTTGCAGGTCGCCGTAAACAGCATGCGAGTAATGAGCGTGCAGACCCGCGGCGGCGTGTTCGGGGCTGTCGAGAAAGGCATCCATCTGCGCTTCCAGCACTGCCTGCGCCGGCACCTGGGCTGCGGCCAATGAGGCGAGCGCCGCTTGCCGGGTGTGATTGGCAAACCAGGTTTCGGGCTGATCACCCACCAACGATTCGAAACGTTGCACCTCATCCGGTCGCAGCGCTGCCACCACCAGCCAGGCATCGCTACACCGATACAAACGATGGGCATCACTCAGACCGGTCTGTTGCGCGTCCATGTGGTCGATTGGCGTAAGACTGCCGTCCTCCAGCACCACCGCCTCGCTCATCGACAGCATCGTGGCGCCCAGCAATGACGAACTGACCATTTGCCCGACGCCACTGCGATTGCGCTCATACAACCCCAGGAGCAAGGCATAGAGCGAGGACAGACCGGCAAAAAAATCACCCACGCCGAAGCGTAGCCACATTGGCGCCTGGCCCTCACCGCCCTGCTCGACTTCCCAGCCGCAAGAGGCCTGCATCAGTTGGTCAAAGCCCGGCCAATCCGCGCGCGGGCCGGTCGGTCCGTAGGCACTGACATGGCAATACACCAACCGAGGGTTCAGCGCTTTCAGGCTTTCGTAATCAACCTTGAGTTTGCGTGCCGCCGGCAGACGCATGTTGTGATGCACCACATCGGCCCAACGGGCCAACGCTTCTACGGCCGGTTCGGTTTGCTGATCGCCCAGTTGCAGTGCCACGCCCAACTTGCCACGCTGGGTACCGCTGAAAATCCGCTCCAGGCGGCGCATGGCATCGCCTTTGGGCGCTTCGATTTTGATCACGTCCGCACCCAGGTCCGCCAGCAACATGCAGGCAAACGGTCCGGCAAGATAGGCGCCCAGATCCAGCACTTTCAGACCGTGCAGCGGCGGCAAGGGCGCCGGGCTCGATCCCGGCACTTGCGAAGAGTTCACAGCATCGGCGCCTGGCAATCCGGCGTTCCCCTCACCTGCCACTGGTGCACTACCGCCAACTCGTGCGGGTGGCTGCACCTGCCAGGCCGGGCCTGGTTGCAGGGTCCTGCCCAATTGCACGTCGTCGACTTCAACCACATAGCCATTCAGGCGTGTTTGCTCGTCGAAGTAGATATCACCGAACGCAGCGGCAATTTGCGCAGCAACATCGTGCTGCCAGAAATGTTCGACCCAGTCCTGCGCCGGTCGTGTAGCAATAATTGCCTTGTTGGCGCCGAAGTTAGGCGCCACATGACTGGGTGGCCACAGCGCATTCAAGCGAGCCACTTCGACTTCCCCCAACTCACTGAGCGCCGCGGCCATCCACGGTGATTTATCCGGCGAATAATGCACATGCAACCAGCGGCCATCGGCGCATTGGTGCAACGGAATCGGAATGTGTTTATCCAGGCCCTTGGCAAAGGCCGGGGTTGGCGTTTGCGCGCGGTTCCAATGCATGGTCATGGGTACAAGGGCTGCCTGAGCCAGGCTCGTATGCGCAATGCCGCCGAAGCCATCACGGTCGCGCGCCAGCAACCGCGCCATGACCGCGACCACACACAGCCAGCTCGCCAGCCAATTGGCGAACGGCATGCGGATGAAGGCCGGACCGGGTCGATGCGCGGGTTGCTCGTCCAACAGGCCCAGGCGCGCCAGGATCAATGTTTCCCGAGGCAGGGCATTCGCCAGCGCATGCCGTTGCGGCCAGCCGCTGACCGCCGAGATCACCAATCGAGGGAAGTCTGCGCAGAGCTGCGCGTCAGCCAGGCCATGCGCGTTTGCCACCTCAGGCGTGAAGTCGTGCAGCAGCACATCGGCATCCGCCAGCAGGGATTGCAACTGCTGGCGATCTGCGGCGTTTTCCAGGCTGAGGATGACACTTCGTTTGCCACGGTTAAGCACAGCAAACAGCGCCTGTTTGTCTCTGGTGTG
>JAURWY010000027.1 GCA_030654695.1 Polaromonas sp. | reverse complement strand
CGCCGGTGGACGATAACCATCGGCCTTGGTGCGGGCATGCACCACCAACTCGCAAGCACCCGCGCTGTCAATCGCTTGCGCACAATCTTCAGCCTGCGCGTCGTCGTGAAAGCCCAACCGCATCTTGGCCGACACCGGCACCCCCGCAGGCACGGCACGGCGCACCGCCGCCACAATGCGGCCTACAGCTTCCGGGTCTTGCAGCAGGGCCGCGCCACCACCATGGCGGTTGACGATGTTGGCCGGACAACCAAAATTGATGTCGATGCCGGCAGAGCCCATCTCGGCCAACCGAGCGGCGTTGTCAGCCATGCAAGAAGGGTCCGAGCCCAGCAGTTGCGCCCGCACCGGCACGCCGGCTGGCGTGCAACTGCCATTCAGCAGTTCCGGCACGATGCGAATGAAGACCCGCTCAGGCAAGAGCTGGTCGGTGATGCGGATGAATTCCGAGACGCAACGGTCAATGCCGCCCACACGCGTGAGGATGTCGCGCAACACAAAGTCAAGCAACCCCTCCATGGGCGCGAGCAACACCGTCATGGCGGGCTAGCGCTTAACCAAGCGCTCGCTTCAGGCGAATTTCTTCCAGCCGGGCAATGCCAACCGGAACAGTTTTGAGCGAGGTCATTTCGCGCTTGAAACCAGCGTGCTCAAAGAAGCTCATGGCGCGCTCGTTGCGAACGGGCACCCAGACGCTGACGTTGTTGCAGCCTTCTTCCTTCAGGCCGTCGTTGGCGGCGTCCCACAAGGCCACGCCGGCGCCTTGACCACACTCAGCGGGCAAGACGTAGAGCGACCAGATCTCGCCCATGGTGGACGGCGTGCCTTTGTCGCGCGACCGGTCAAAGCCGACAAAGCCGACGATCTCGTCGTTCTTGGTGACGACCTGCACTTGCGGTTCGCTGTATTCGATGGCTTCGCGCCAGTAGGCTTGGCGTTTTTCAACGCTAGGGGGATGGTTTTGGTCGTCGGGCAACAAGCCCTTGTAAGCAGCTTGGGCCGCAGTGACGTGAATCTGGGCGATGGCTTTGGCGTCGCGAATAGTGGCGGGTCTGACGAGGTAACTGGACATTGAAAATTCGGAGTTGGAACCTGCGTCATGAAGAGCCGCAGGAATTTTTGAAAGAGCGGAATTGTCGCCGCAATTTCCATTAACCGCTAATGAGCTGAAGATGCACGTCAAATCTGAGCCAACGCAGCGCGAAAAAAAGCCGCTGCTGCATTGAGAATCCACAGGTAGAAATTCGCGCACTAAGAAGATTCCGCATGCCAACCAAAACCACATTGGCGGATGCCGTCAGCGGCTCTGGCGATTCATCTTGGCAACAATCGGACTCATTGCTAGGTAAAATCAAAGCCGTGCTGGACACCCCAACGACACCACCCCATTTTCAAGCTCAGCTGGATTCGCAAGCGACGCCTTTCGGTGCCAGCGCCGATCAAACGGTTCTACTGTCTGCGTTGGCGGCTGGACACGAACTGCTGAGTTCGTGCCGCAATGGGGTTTGCCGCACCTGCATCTGCCGCCTGCACAGCGGCCGCGTGACTTACCGCATGGATTGGCCTGGCTTGAGCGCCGAGGAAAAAGCTGCTGGCTGGTTTCTGCCCTGTGTCGCCTACCCCGCATCTGACTTGTGCATCAGCTCAATCGATTGAGCTCATCCGCAGAATCAAGAACGCAGCACAAAAGGTTTTTCGGTTCGTTGGATAATACAAACTCCACACTATCTGGTTGACAAGGTCGCAGCCTTAGTCCGATACAAGTTGTACAAAATTTCTTCTCCGCGTTTCATTGCCTTTTTTTATAGCCTCTTTAGGTCTATTTTTTTTCAACTACTGACGACCCTTGGCTTAGCAGCCGCTATCGCAAGCCCGGCTTGGTCAGCGCCGTTTGAAAACACCATTGCCCAGCGCACGCAAGCGTGCACGGCCTGCCACGGCGCTCAAGGCCGCGCGGCACCCGACGGCTATTACCCGCGCTTGGCCGGCAAGCCTGCCGCCTACCTTTACAACCAGTTGTTGCACTTCCGTGAGGGTCGGCGCCATTACGGGCTGATGACGCAAATGGTCGAGCCGCTGACCGACGCTTACTTGCTTGAAATTGCAGAGTACTTTGCCGACTTGAAAGTGCCGTATCCGCCGCCGCAACCCGCCAATGCATCGGCTGCGTTGCTGGAGCAAGGACGGCAATTGGTGATGAACGGCGACCCCTCAAGGCAAATGCCTGCCTGCGTGCAATGCCACGGCACAACCATGACAGGCGTGCTGCCGCAAGTCCCCGGTTTGTTGGGTTTGCCGCGTGACTATGTGAACGCGCAACTTGGCGCCTGGAAGGCCGGCAAGCGCCGCGCCCACGCCCCTGACTGCATGGCCCACGTGGCCGAAAACCTGAGTTTGGCCGACATCAATGCTGCCTCCACTTGGCTGGCCGCGCAAGCGGTGCCCGCCAACAGCGCCCCAGTACTCTCCGCCCCGGTCATGCGCACAAACGTCGCCGTGCCCACTTGTGGCCACGTGCCCTTGCCGCAATCCACTGGCGTGCTGAAATGAAACGCTCCCAACTGCTCAAACGCCTGGCCTGGTTGGCCTTGGCGGTCGCCACGCTGGTCTTGGCCTTGCTGTGGCTGCTCAACACCCGCGACGAAACCCGCATCGTTCCCATAACCACTGGCAGCGCCGCAGCGCAGGTCAGTCCAGACATGCTGGTACGCGGGGAATACTTGACCCGCGCCGGCAACTGCATGAGTTGCCACACCTCGCGCGGCGGGGAACCGTTTGCGGGAGGTCGCGGCATTGAAACGCCCTTCGGTACCGTCTTCTCAAGCAACCTCACGCCCGATGCCAAGACCGGTCTAGGCACTTGGAGTCGTGACGAATTCTGGCGTGCGCTGCACAACGGCCGTTCACAAGACGGGCGCCTGCTGTACCCAGCTTTTCCGTACACCAACTACACCGAAGTGACCCGCGCCGACGCAGACGCGATGTATGCCTATTTGCAGAACTTGCCGCCAGTGTCTGTACCCGTGCAAGCGCACACGCTGCGCTGGCCTTTCAACACACAAATCGCGCTGGCCGTCTGGCGTGCCTTGTACTTCACCCCCAGCACCTTTGAGCCCGAACCCCTGCAAAGCGCCGACTGGAACCGCGGCGCCTACTTGGTTCGTGGCCTCGGCCATTGCTCGGCTTGCCACTCCGCACGCGACTCACTGGGCGGCAGCAACCAGCTCGACATGGCTGGCGGCTTGATTCCGATGCAAAACTGGTACGCCCCCGCGCTGACTGAAAACGCTGAAGCGGGTTTGTCGAAGTGGGATCTGAAAGACATCGTCACGCTGTTCAAGACCGGTATTGCTCCGAGTGCATCCGTCTTAGGCCCGATGGCTGAAGTGGTACGCAACAGCACCCAATACATGAGCGATGACGACCTGCGCGCCATGGCGGTGTTTTTAAAATCTCTGCCGCCCACCTTGCACGATGAAGCTGCGATACCCACAGCGGCACGCGGACCCAAGGCACAAGCTGTGGCGACGTCCCCCTTGGCTCGGGCTGGCGCCAAGCTATATGAAAACAATTGCGCCCAATGCCACGGTGATCAAGGTCAGGGGGTGGCGGGCGCTTACCCGGCGCTGGCGGGCAACCGCGCGGTGACGATGGCGTCAACCGCCAACCTGGTGCAAATCGTCTTAAACGGTGGCTACGCGCCAGCCACCGCCGGCAACCCGCGGCCTTTCGGCATGCCACCGTTTTTGTTGGTCTTGAGTGATACGGAAGTGGCCAGCTTGCTGACCTATCTGCGCAGCGCCTGGGGCAACCAAGCCAGCCAGGTGACGTCGTTTGACGTGAACCTGTCACGCACCAGCAACCACCGTTGAGGGCGCATCAGAGTCGGTCGCGCTTGGCCAAGTCCGGAAAATAACGCAGCCAAGCAGCCGCTACCAACACCGTCCCAACGCCGCCCAGCACGACAGAGCCGACCGGACCCAGCACGGCGGCCGTCGCACCGGACTCAAATTCGCCAAGCTGATTCGAGGCCCCGATGAAAACCGAATTGATGGCGCTGACACGACCACGCATCTCGTCCGGCGTTTCCATTTGCACCAGCGTCATCCGCACCACCACGCTGACCATGTCGGCCGCGCCCGACAGCGCCAGCACAAGCAACGACAACACAAAACTGGTCGAGAGCCCAAAAACCACCATGCAGACGCCGTACACCGCCACTGCCGCCAGCATGCGGTAGCCCACGCGACGAGCCAGCGGCCAGCGCGTCAGCCACCCCGACATGAGCAACGCACCCACAGCAGGCGCGGCGCGCAACAGGCCCAGCCCCCAAGGCCCCACCAGCAAAATATCTTTCGCGAACAGCGGCAACAGGGCAGTGGCACCGCCCAGCAGCACCGCAAACAAATCTAACAACACAGCGCCCAGCAAGGCCTTGCGCTGAAACACGAAGACGGCACCCGCCAACAACACCGCCATGGACACCGGCTCACGCAGCGGTGCCACGTGCGTGTACTTCACACGGAGCACCAAAATGCAACCGATCAAGAACAACACGGTACAAGTCATGTAAACAGCCGTGGCACCAGCCACAAAAATCACACCGCCCAGCGCAGGCCCACCAATCACAGATGCCTGGTTGCCAGCCGAGCTGAAAGCCGTGGCACGCTGCAACATGGCAGGCGGCACCAACATGGGCGTGAGCGCCTGCTGCGCCGGCATCTGAAAAGACCGCGCAGCGCCCAACACCACCGACAGGCCCAGCAACCAGTCACGCGAGACCCAAGGCGTGGCGGCACCCAAGCCTTGCGTGCCCGCCAGCAATACCAAAGCCACCAGCCCTTGCGCCAGCAAACACACCGCCACAATGCGGCCACGGTGAACACGGTCAGCCACATGGCCAGCCACCAAGGTCAAGAGCAGCGCAGGCACAAACTGGAACAAACCCACCAACCCCAAATCCCAAGCACTGCCGGTGATCTCATACATCTGCCAACCGACGGCCACCATCAACATCTGGTTGCCGGTGGTGCCGGCCAAACGCGCAAACCACATGCGCATGAAAGAGCGTTGCCGGGTTAAATCTGAAAAAGTAGATGAAGTCATCGGGTCAGGAGCTTAACAGCGACTTCTTGGACAGATAATCAGCACAAGCGGCCATCAGGCTTGCTGCCCCCATTCATCAGGAGTTACACCATGGCAAAAGGTCAACAAGGCCAAAAGATGGTCAAAAAACCAAAAAAAGACACGTCACCCCCCAAGACGGTTTCCCCCGACGCAGTGCGCCCGACCGTGGTCACGGTGGTGCCGGTGCGCGGCAAACTTAAAAACAAGTGACCGACCCGACCGGGGACCAGCCTGAGGGCGCGCCCCCGGCGCCGTCGGTGCCCAACGTGCCCACTGCACAGGCCGGTAACCCGCTGCACGGACTGACGCTAGAGGCCATCGTGACGGCGCTGTCCAGTCATTACGGTTGGGAAGAACTCGGCCAGCGCATCCACATTCGCTGTTTTGTGCTCGACCCCAGCGTCGCGTCCAGCTTGAAGTTCTTGCGCAAAACGCCGTGGGCTCGTGAGAAAGTTGAGAGCCTTTACCTCTTCATGCTGCGCGAACAGCGCAGAGCAGGACACGCGCAACGACCGTGATTTCGCCCCTGCAGTTTCACCACCTTGATGCCGACCTGCTGGTGGTCGACAAACCAGCCGGTCTGCTGGCCGTACCCGGCCGGGGTGAGGACAAGCAAGATTGCCTGAGCGCGCGCGTCCAAAAAGTTTGCCCCGACGCACTGGTGGTGCATCGGCTGGACATGGCGACCTCCGGGCTGATGCTGATGGCCCGAAACCCCAGCGCGCAACGGGTGTTGAGCTTGGCCTTTGCTGAACGGCGCGTGCACAAGCGCTATGTAGCAGTGGTGCACGGGCACTTGGCGCCACCTTCCAATGATTTAGCGGATGCCGAAGGTTGGGCTCTGGTTGACCTGCCGATTGCGGTCGATTGGCCGAACCGCCCACTGCGCGTGATCAACCACGCCACTGGCAAGCCAAGCCAGACCCGCTGGCGTGTTGACAGCCACGACGCTCAAACACAGACCACTCGACTGCAGCTCGAACCGTTGACCGGCCGCTCACACCAGCTGCGCGTGCATTTGCTGGCGCTTGGGCATCCCATCGTGGGGGACGCGCTATACGGTCCGTCATGGCTAACGGAGGGTCTGCCTTTGGAGAGTCGGCTGCTGCTGCATGCCTCGGCGCTGGCGTTCGCTCATCCCGTCTCGGGAGAAGTGCTCACATTTGACAGCGTTGTGCCGTTTTAAGGCAAAAACGGCACTGACAACAGACGCAGCCCGATGGACAGCCAGCACTCCTGAAAATTACCACTGAGGTTCTGACTCACGCTGCCGCCAAAGCGATTGCCCAATGTGGTGTCGACTTGAATGTGATTGCGAACTATCCAATAGCGCACGCCGACCTGAAAAAAAGGCTTCCCTTGGTTTTGCCCAAAAGTCTCTGCCACCAGCCAACTCCGGTGATCATCGGCCGAGCCGCATGACTGACCGACGAAAGCAGCAAAAAGCACACGACACAAGGCCAAAAAAAGGTTGTTGGTGAAAGCGCACGGCGGGCAGTCCAAGTCGGGATATTTTGAAAACTCATGAGCATACCTGCTGAATGCGTCACTTCAACCAGAACCATCAGGGCCGACAAGGCCAAAGCAGCGCCTTTATCATGACCCCTATGACCCACCAACACCTCACCATCTTGACCGGCGCTTCGCGCGGCATGGGCCTCGCCATGGCCGAACAATTGATCCAATCGGGTCACACACTGCTGTGCATTTCACGCCAATTAAATCCTTCGCTGGCCTCACTTGCACAAGCCAAGGGGGCGACCTTGATTCAATGGACTGAAGACCTGGCTCAAGGCGCTGCGGTCAGCCGCAAACTCGAGGCTTGGCTGCAAAGCCAAACCGGTGCCAATTTTGCCAGCGCGACTTTGATCAACAATGCAGGCGTCATCCCGCGCATCACGCCACTGAGCCAGAGCGATGCAGATGATTTAGCACAGGCTCTGCGCGTCGGCCTAGAAGCACCAATGCAATTGAGCGCCGCGTTCTTACGGTCAACTGAAAGCTGGAATTGCAGTCGCAAGGTGCTGAATATTTCGTCGGGCTTGGGGCGCCGGGCGATGGCCTCGCAGTCGGCTTATTGCGCGGCCAAAGCGGGCATGGACCATTTCACACGCTGCCTCGCACTGGACGAAGCACTCAAGCCAAACGGCGCCAAGGTGTGTGCACTGGCGCCCGGTGTCATCGACACCGACATGCAAGTGCAATTGCGCGGCGCTGACGACGCGCTTTTTCCGGACCGCAAAGGGTTTGCCGGGCTGCACCAAGGCGGTCAACTCAGTTCGCCAGCAGATGCCGCCAAAAACGTGCTGGCGGTTTTGGCACGTGCGGACTTTGGTGAGCGGCCCGTAGCGGATGTTCGGGATTAACCAGGCTCAGTCTCGCACCACCAACACAGGCAAATGCGCATGTGACAACACTTGTGCCGTCACACTGCCTAAGATCAGTTTTTCCAAGCCTTTGCGACCATGCGATGCGATGACGATGAGGTCAGCTCCGATGTCGGTCGCTGTCTCAAGAATCCCTTTGTAGATCGCATGACCTTCCACCAAGGTCGTGGTGATCTCAATACCAACTGTCTGAAAAGCATCCTTGGCAATTTGCAGTGCCTGTTTGCCCTCGACGGTTGCGGCGCTCAGGTATTCAGCATGGCCATATGCAAAATCGGTCCCAGCGCCGGTGAAGGCGTAGGGGTCAATGACGTAGATAGCCGTGACTTGGCTTTTGAAGGCCTGTGCCAGACCGATGGCCTTGTCGATAGCCCGCTGAGCGTTGTCAGAGCCATCTGCTGGGATGAGAATATGTTTGAACATCTGGCCGACTCCTTTTTATCCGTTTATACGTCAGGATGCGTCAGCCAGTGACAGGGGCCAAAGAACGACCTCAGTCTGCCTTGATGTTGGCAGACTTCGCCAACTGAACGTAACGCACCAAGTCAGACTTGATGAGTTTGGCGAGATCAGCGCCGTTGCCCGACAACGGCTCAACACCCGCTGACGACAAGTTGTCACGAACCGCCGGCTCCTGCAACACCTTTTGCACATCGGCATAGATGCGCGCCACCACCTCAGGCGGCATTTTGGCGGGTCCCATCAAGGCATACCAAATAGAAAAATCCAGTGGCTTGAGGCCTTGCTCTTCAAAGGAAAGCAGTTGCGGCATCAACTGATAACGCGCAGCCGTAGACACACCGATCGCGTTGAGCTTGCCGGTTTTGACGTGCGGTGCGGTCAGGTTAGCGCTCAAGATCGCCAGCGGAACTTGGCCACCCACGACATCGTTCAGTGCCGGTGCACAACCCTTGTAGCCAATGTGTGTCGCGTTGACGCCAGATTTCTGCTTCACCAACTCCATGACGAAGTGCTGCGGCGTTCCCACACCGCAAGAGCCATAGCTGAGCGCCGTCGGGTTTAATTTCGAGTAGTCGATGAGCTCTTTGAGCGTCTTGATGTTGGTGCTCTGATGGGCCACCAAAGCAATCGGCGTCAAACCCAGCAACATGATGGGCGTGAGGTCTTTCTCAGGATCGTAGTTGAGCTTGCCGGAGACCGCCGGATTGACCACCATGGTGCTGTTTTGCAGCAGCAAGGTGTAGCCGTCGCTTGGCGAGCGGACAACGGCTTCAGTCCCAATATTGCCAGACGCACCTGCGCGATTGTCGACCGCAATCCCCTGCCCCCACAGCGCTTGCAAACGACCACTGATCTGCCGTGCTAGGACGTCAGAACCACCACCGGTCCCATAAGGAACGATGATTTTGACAGCACGGGACGGATAGGTGTCTGCCCAGACCGGCAACACGAAGGCGGACAAAGTTGCCAACAAACTCAGCAGGCGCCACGATGGTTGAAATTTCATTTTTGATCCTGTTTATTCAGTCAAGCGAACCGACTTTTTCAGCCCACAACGCCCACGGACGGGCCACTTGCCCTTCGGTGGTGGCTGCAGCCAGTGCGGCTTCTTCTTCGTTGAGAAAACTAACCGGCCCCAAGGCCGCTGCCTGCAGCTGCAATTTGGCATTGACCTCCGCATAGATGGCGCGATAAACCACTATTTCGATGGATTCACCCACGGTGGTGGAGCCGTGACCGCGCATGAGCACACAGTTGTGCTGCCCGAGCGACTTCGCCAGCGCGCGACCCAAGCCGGTGTCGCGAATCAGCATGTCGGTGTTGCCGGCGTCTTCCCGAATGTCAAACAAGGACGACCCGCTGCCCAAAAATCCACTCATGTGGAAGATTGGACGCAAGCGCTGACCTGTCACGCCAAAAGGAATCATGCTTTGCGAATGACTGTGCACCACGGCCATCACGTCAGGGCGCGCTTTGTAAATTTCGCTGTGAATGAAGCGCTCTAGATAAGAACGTTTGTCGCTCGCGAGCGCCAAATCACCCTCCATGTCGTAGGTCAGAATGTCGGATGCGCGAACCAGTCCAGGGGCACGATTGCAGGACAGCAAAAAGTGTCCGGGCGACTTGTCATGCCGAACACTGATGTGTCCGAAGGCGTCGACCACGTTTTGATCGTAAAGAATTCGATTGGCCAAGGCCAGCTTTTGGAGCAGGTCGGGATCTGGGGCGGGCACGTTCACAAGGTTCTCCTATGGGGCCTGCATGAATATCAATACAGGCCATTTTTTAAATAATGATGGATGCGTATCTTAATCAAGCCTCAAGCCTCTATCTTGACGCCCTTCCAAAATGCCACGCGGTCTTTGATAGAGTCGGCTTCGTTCTTGGGCTCGGGGTAGTACCAAGCCGCGTCAGTGTTCATTTCGCCATTGACCAGCAGCGAGTAATAACTCGCCTGCCCTTTCCAGGCGCACATGGTGTGGTGGTTGCTGAAGGTGACGTAGTCGCGGTTGAGGGCGCTGATCGGGAAATAGTGATTGCCTTCAAGCACGACGATGTCGTCGCTCTCTGCAATCACGGTGTCTTGCCAAATGGCTTTCATAGAGAGTCCTTGGAATAGATGGAGTCAGGGTTTGAATGAGGAGCTTAACCGCCGCCTTGCGGTGCATCGGTCGCGGCCTGTTCACTGATAACGTTCACGGGCCAGTGCGGCCCCTTTGGCCAGCGCTTCGAGTTTCTTCAGGGCGACCTCGCGACTCATCGGTGCCAAGCCGCAATTGGTACACGGCAACAGCCTATTTTTAGGCACGTACTGCAAAGCTTTGCCGATGGTGTCGGCCACTTGCTCTGGTGTTTCTATCACGTCGCTGGCGACGTCGATGACGCCGACCATCACATCTTTACCTTCGAGCAGAGCCATCAAATGCGGCGGCACATGCGAGTGGTAGCACTCGAGGCTGACCTGTTGAATGCTGCTTTTGGCCAGCGCCGGCAGCACCTGTTCGTACTGCCGCCATTCTTCACCGAGCGTTTCTTTCCAGTCGTCATTGGCTTTGATGCCGTAGCCGTAGCAGATGTGCACGGCGGTCGTGCAGGTGAGGCCCTGCGCAGCGCGCTCCAGCGCTTTGACGCCCCAGTCGGCGGCTTCTTTCATGTAGACGTTGAAGGCCGGTTCGTCAAACTGAATCACGTCAACACCGTCCGCTTGCAAGGCCAACGCCTCTTGGTTCAGCAGCTCGGCAAAGGCCATCGCCAGCTTGATCTTGTCACCGTAAAACCGATCGGCCACGGTGTCCACAATCGTCATCGGGCCGGGCAGCGTGAACTTGATT
>JAURWY010000013.1 GCA_030654695.1 Polaromonas sp. | reverse complement strand
TCAACACCGTCCGCTTGCAAGGCCAACGCCTCTTGGTTCAGCAGCTCGGCAAAGGCCATCGCCAGCTTGATCTTGTCACCGTAAAACCGATCGGCCACGGTGTCCACAATCGTCATCGGGCCGGGCAGCGTGAACTTGATTTTCTTGTTTGTGTGGGCGCGCAAAAACTGGGCTTCGGCGACATGCACACGGCCCTTGAGTTTGAGCGCAGAGACCACCTGCGGCACCATCGCGTCGTAACGGTTGTCGCGAATGCCCATCTTCACCTTGTGCTCGAAATCAATGCCTTCGACTTGCTCCAAAAAGCCGTGCACAAAATGCTGGCGTGACTGCTCGCCGTCACCGATCACGTCGAGGCCCGCGTCTTCTTGGGCCTTGATCCACAGCAAGGTGGCATCCAGTTTGGCCTGCGCCAGCTCAGCGCCTTCGGCTTTCCACTGCGGCCAGAGTTTTTGAGTTTCCGACAACCAAGCCGGCTTGGGCAAGCTACCGGCTATGGTGGCGCTGAAAAGGGATCGGGTCATGTTTGGAATTCTCTGTGAGGGCGGTCGTCTGTAGCCGCTTTAATGATTGTCAATTGGCGAACTGCCACTATAGCGAAAGAATGACGAAAGAATGGCAAAAGAACAACCGTCAAAGCCACGGCTAAAAGGCTGTTCCAATAGCGGTCTTCCCTGCACCCGACCCGAGAACTGCTCATGGCACTCAAAGCCACTATCTACAAAGCCCAATTGCAAATCGCCGACATGGACCGCAACGTCTATGCCGACCACACGGTGGTCATCGCGCGCCACCCGTCAGAGGCCGACGAGCGCATGATGATCCGCCTATTGGCCTTTGCGCTGAACGTCACCGCCGACGACCACAAAGGCAAGCTCGAATTCGCCAAAGATCTGTGGGACGTCGACGAAGCCGCCCTCTGGCACAAGGATTACACCGACGCTATTCAGCACTGGATCGATGTCGGCCAGCCCGATGACAAGCGCCTGATGCGCGCCGCCGGCCGGGCCGACCGGGTGACGGTATTGAGCTTTTCGAGCAGCACGCCGGTGTGGTGGAAAGCCATTGAGTCCAAACTCACCCGCGCCAGCAACCTGGTGGTTTGGCAAATCGACGCAGCTGAAAGTCAGGCGTTGGCCAAGCTGGCCGCCCGCACCATGCAGCTGCAGGTGACGGTGCAAGACGGCACGGTCTGGATGAGCACCGGCACCGACTCGGTCGAGATCACGCCGCGCCGATTGACACCGCGCTTGGATTAGCCCTTCGGCCCCACCGCTGCATCCACTTCATCGTGCTGGTAGACCGGCAGTTCGGCACCGCAACTGAAGCAAAATTTGGCTGACTCTGTTTGGCCTTCTGCCAAGCACACTTGACAGGTGCGGGTGGTCGGCAAGGCTTGCCTGCGGCCCAAGCGCTGCGCGGCCATTTCTGCGGTGACGATGCCGGTTGGCACCGCCAGCGTGCCCCAGCCCATGAGCATCATGAAAGAGGCGATCAAGCGGCCCAAATCAGTCTTCGGCACGATGTCGCCAAAGCCCACAGTGGTCAAGGTGCTGATGGCCCAGTACACCGATGTCGGAATGCTGGTGAAGCCATTGCCCGGACCTTCAACCACATACATGATGGTGCCAAAAATAAGCACCAACATCAGCACGGTTGACAAGAAAACCAGAATCTTGCGGCGGCTGGCCGCCAGCGCCATCGCCAGCGCTTGGTATTCGTTGACATAAGCGGCCAATTTAAAAATCCGAAAGACGCGCAACAAACGCAGCACGCGCACATCAATCAGCGCATAAAGCTCTGGAAAAAACAGTGCCAGATACGTCGGCAAGACGGCCAGTAAATCGATCACACCAAAAAAACTGGTGGCGTAGCGCAGCGGACGCCGCACACACACCAAGCGGGCGATGTACTCGAGCGTGAAGAAGATCGTGAAGAACCATTCCAGCGAATTGAACAAGGGATCAAAGCGGCCGCTCAAGGACTGCACGCTGTCCGCCATGACAACCCCCACGCTGACCAGAATGGCCAAAATGAGCAGGACATCAAAACGCCGACCGGCCACCGTGTCGGCTTCAAAAATAACGGTGTAGACCTTCAGTCGCCAGCCGTCCAAGGGCTTGCCTAACACATCGTCAGTAGACAGAAAAGGCGGCGGAACTGTGGGTTTTGATGAGGGTGTCACTTGGCGTGTTCTGGAAAGCTTTGACATGCGGCGCAAGACCAGACTGGCCTTGCACGTATCAAGCTGATCATGCCAGACGCGGGCAAGTGTGCCCGCAAGCGCTCACTCGAATGCTGGCAAGCTGGGCTTGGCAACGGCCTTGCCTGCGCCGACCCAGGCGTCGTAACCGCCTTCAATGGAAGTCACAGACAAGTAACCCATATCATGCAAAGAGCGTGCGGCCAAGGCTGCCCTGCCGCTGGTTTTGCAGTAAAGAACAATTTTCAGATCGCGTGAGCTGAGCTCAGGGGTGCTGCTGAGTTTGAACTCCAGCATCCCGCGTGACGCATGGACTGCACCGGGGATGTGACCGGCCACAAACTCTTCGGTCTCACGCACATCGATCAACACATCGGCGTTGCGGATGACTTCTTCAGCCTGCGTCACCGGGACTTCCCGAGTCAGCGCTTTGGCAGAAGTCACAAGGTCGTGGGCAGTTTTCATGGAAGCTCCAGAGTATTAAAAGGCAGACTATTGAAAAGAATGTTCAGCCGTGAGAAGCGGTGAACACAGCACGGCTGACGGCGGAGCGCTGTAATTGCCGCGCGATGTTGCCACACACCAAGTCGCACAGCGCGTAAATCGATTCGTCAGCCATGCGGTAGTAAACGCTGGTGCCGCGACTCTCGCGCACCACCAAGCCGTGTTGGGTCATCAAGGCCAAATGACGCGAGATATTGGCAGCCGAAAAGCCGCACAACTGAGCCAGCTCACCGACATTGCGCTCGTCATTGCGCAATAAATTCAAAATCTTCAGCCGCGTCGGCTCAGACAGCACTTGGAAATAGGACGCGACCTCCCGCAGGGATTCGTCAGGCATTTGATCCATCGCAAAACTCTCCTTTTGAATTGATTCAAAGATGCGAACGCTACAAATTAATGTTGCATCCCGAAAAATTCATTGTATCATTGACTAATTAGCTAATCAACTAAATAAGCAAGTAAACGAACTTTAGCCGAGGAACTCCGCATGACGCGACTCAATTCAGCCACCCTTGCCGCTCTCCAGACCTTCGCCACATTGAGTGTGTTGTCGACATCGGCGATTCCAATAACTGCCATGTCTGCCGACAAAGCGCCACAAATCCAAGTCGCAGCAGCAAAGATCACCACCGTGGCAGTGCAAGGCACGGCAGGTTCGGCCACCGAAAGCAGCCTGGATGCCGTGGTCGAAGCGGTGCGCCAGACCACCGTGTCGGCGCAGGTTCCCGGCGCCATCGTCGCGCTCTTGGTGCAAGCTGGTGACCGCGTCCGCGCGGGCCAAGCCTTGGTGCGCATCGACGCACGCGCCGCACAGCAAAACGTGGCAGGCAGTGCAGCGCAAGTTGAAGCGGCGCAAGCGGTTCTCAACGTCGCCAGCAAAGAGTTGGATCGCCAAAAGCAGTTGCTGGCCAAGCAGTACATCAGCCAAGCTGCGCTTGAACGCACGCAAGCTCAATGGTTGGCGGCACAAGCGCAAGTCAAAGCGCTGCAAGCGCAAACCCGCGTGGCCGAAGCGCAGTCCGGCTTTTTTGTGCTCAGCGCACCTTATGCAGGCATCGTCAGCGAGGTCACCGCGACCATTGGCGACATGGCCATGCCCGGCCGCCCGCTGTTGGTGTTGCATGACCCATCGGCACTGCGCGTGGTGGCCTCGGTGCCGCAATCCATATTGGCCGGCTTGAGCGACAAACTCAAATCCGTGCGCTACGAGATCCCCGGCCAAGCTGGCCAGAACGGCCCACGCACACCGACCCAAACGCAGCTTTTGCCAACGATTGACGCAGCCACACACACAGCGCAGATTCGCTTGATCTTGCCGGCTGGCAACACCGCTGAGACAACTGGTTTGACGCCCGGCATGTTCGCCCGCGTTTGGCTACCGGCCACGGGCAGCAGCGCTCAGGCAGATGCTGAAAAGCTGTACTTGCCCCGCACGGCTATCTTGCGCCGCGCTGAAATGACCGGCGTCTACGTGCTGGATGCGCAAGGCCAACCCCGCCTGCGCCAAGTGCGCTTAGGCCGCGCTGCGGGTGAGCTGGTGGAAGTGCTGAGCGGCGTGCGCAAAGGCGAAGAAGTCGCGGCTGATCCTAAAACCGTCAACGCGCTCTGAGGTCACCGCACATGAACGACAACAAACACGACGCCAAGCCGCTAGGTATCTCGGGCCGCATCGCCGCCCTCTTTCAAAGCGCGCCCATCACCCCGCTGCTGGCCGTGATGGCGCTGCTGCTCGGCGGCTTCGCCGTGCTGGTCACGCCGCGTGAGGAAGAGCCGCAAATCGACGTCACCATGGCCAACGTGCTGATCCCCTTTCCGGGTGCGTCGGTGCGCGATGTGGAACAAATGGTGGCAACACCGGGCGAGCAAGTGCTGTCCAAGATGGCCGGTGTTGAGCACGTGTTGTCCGTCTCACGCCCGGGCGTGGCCGTACTGACTTTGCAGTTCAAAGTCGGGGTGTCGAACAACGAAGCGCTGGTGCGCTTGCACGACACGCTGCGCACCAACACCGACTGGCTGCCCAAAGGCTTGGGCGTGATGGAGCCGATCATCAAGCCCAAGGGCATTGACGATGTGCCCATCGTCACGCTCACGCTGCATGGCAAGAGCCCGGAGACCAGCGCCTATGAGTTAGAACGCGTGGCGCACAGCATCGAAGCAGACATCAAGCGCGTGCCCGGCACCCGCGACGTGCAAACCTTGGGCGGCCCAAACCGCGCCGTGCTGGTGCAGATCGACCCGCAGCGCATGGCCGGCACGAGCGTCACGGTGAATGACTTGCGCGGCGCCTTGCAATCCGCCAACTTGGGCCTGCCCGTGGGCGAACTGCTCAGCGGTAACAAAAGCATCAGCATCGAAGCTGGCCCCTACTTGTCACACGCCAGCGAAGTGGCTGACCTGATGGTCGGTGTGCGCGATGGCAAACCGGTGTTTCTGAAAGACGTTGCCGACGTCAAAGACGGCCCGCTGCCGGCCAGTCGCTACGTCTGGCACGGCAATGGACAAACCAATGGCGGCGGTGGCGAGTTTCCAGCCGTGACGCTGGCCATTACCAAAAAGCCCGGTGAGAACGCCATCGACGTGGCCAACGGCGTCGTCAACCGCGTGGCACAACTGCACGGCAGCGTGATCCCTGACGACGTGCAGGTGGTTGAAACCCGCAACTACGGCACAACAGCCAACGACAAAGCCCAAAAACTCATCCAAAAGCTGCTGTTCGCCACGGCGGCGGTGGTCGCGCTGGTCTTCATCGCACTGGGCCGGCGAGAAGCCGCCATCGTCGGTGCCGCCGTGATCTTGACCTTGACCGTGACACTCTTTGCCTCATGGGCCTGGGGCTTCACGCTGAACCGCGTGTCGCTGTTTGCATTGATATTTTCAATCGGCATCTTGGTCGACGACGCCATTGTGGTGGTTGAAAACATCCACCGGCATCAAAAGCTGTTCCCCGGCAAAACGCTGACCGAGATCATTCCCGGCGCGGTTGACGAGGTCGGCAGCCCGACGATTTTGGCCACCTTCACCGTGATCGCCGCCTTGCTGCCGATGGCTTTTGTCAGCGGCCTGATGGGCCCGTACATGAGCCCGATCCCGATCAACGCCAGCATGGGCATGTTGCTGTCGCTGGCGATTGCTTTCATCGTCACGCCGTGGCTGGCACGCTTGTGGATGAAAGCCAGCCATGCAGACGACAGCCATGCCGCACCGACCGGCATGGCCGCCAAAATAGGCCCGCTCTTTGAGCGCGTTTTCAAGCCGCTGCTGGACAGCCAGCGCGGCGCACGCAACCGAAAATTGCTGGGCCTCGGCATCGGCGGACTGATCGCCTTGTCGCTGGTGTTGCCGGCCACCGGACTGGTGCTGCTGAAGATGCTGCCTTTCGACAACAAGTCTGAATTTCAGGTGGTCGTCGACATGCCTGCGGGCACGCCGCTGGAGCAAACCGCCGGCGTGCTGCGCGAGCTGGGTGCGTACTTGGCCACGGTACCTGAGGTCACCCACTACCAAGCCTACGCCGGCACCGCCGCGCCCATCAACTTCAATGGCTTGGTGCGCCAGTACTATCTGCGCGCCGGTGGTGAGGTCGGTGACATTCAAGTCAATTTGGTGGACAAAGCCCATCGCAAAGACAAGAGCCATGCGATAGCGACGCGGGTTCGCCCTGAGTTGCAAAAGATTGGCCTGCGCTTTGGCGCCAACGTCAAAGTGGTGGAAGTGCCGCCTGGCCCGCCGGTGATCTCTCCCATCGTGGCGGAGATTTATGGGCCGGACGCTGAAGGCCGTCGCCAAGTGGCCAAAGCCGTGCGTGCGATTTTTGAGAAGACCGACAACGTAGTCGACGTGGACGACAGCAGCATCGCCAGCGCACCCCGCAAACTGTTGCTGGTCGACCGCCGCAAAGCCTCGAATTTGGGCGTGTCGCAGCAAGACATCGTCAGCACGCTGCGCGCCGGTTTGGCGGGCGAGGCCGCCACCTACCTGCACGACGGCAGCAAATACCCAACCGCCGTCACGCTGCAATTGCCAGCCGAACGACACGGCGACTTGAATGCGTTGCTGCAACTGAGCGTGCGCGGAGCATCGGGCAAGCTGGTGCCGATCCGTGAGTTGGTCACCATCAGCGACACCGAGCGCGAGCAACCCATCATCCACAAAGACTTGCTGCCGGTGAACTTCGTCACCGCCGACATGGCGGGCCAAGTCGACAGCCCCTTGTACGGCATGTTCAAGATGCGCTCAGAGATCGCCAACATCAAAACACCGGACGGCGGCCAGCTCACCGAATACTTCATCAACCAGCCGACCGACGCTTGGCGCGGCTACGCCATCAAGTGGGACGGCGAATGGCAGATCACCTACGAAACCTTCAGGGACATGGGTGCAGCCTATGCCGTCGGCTTAATCTTGATTTATCTGTTGGTGGTGGCGCAATTCGCCTCTTACCTGACGCCGCTGATCATCATGGCGCCGATCCCGCTGACCATCATCGGCGTGATGCCTGGCCATGCGCTGATGGGTGCGCAATACACAGCGACCAGCATGATCGGCATGATCGCGCTGGCCGGCATCATCGTGCGCAACTCGATCTTGCTGGTCGACTTCATCAACCTGCAAGTGCGTGAAGGCGTGCCCTTCAAAGAGGCCATTGTTCACTCGGCCATCACACGGGCGCAGCCCATCATGTTGACCGGCGGCGCGGCCATGCTGGGGGCCTTCTTCATTCTGGATGACCCGATCTTCAACGGCTTGGCGATCTCGCTGGTCTTTGGCATTTTTGTCTCGACCGTGCTCACGCTGGTGGTGATTCCGACGCTGTACTACGCGGCTTACCGACGCAAATACGAGCCTGCCGCCTGAGCTGCCGACCGGCATTTACTGGCACCTTTTTTCTGTTCCCTGCTTTTAAACCCTTAGGAGAATTTCTCATGACTTCCTGGCAAATCGTTCGACTCGTCGCTGGCCTTTTCATTCTGTTGTCGTTGGCGCTGGGCATCCCAGGTAGCCCGATTTTCATGAGCCAATGGTGGCTGGCCTTCACCGCCTTTGTAGGCGCGAACCTGCTGCAAAGCGCGCTCACGAAGTGGTGCCTGATGGAAAGCATCATGCGCAAATTCGGCGCCAAGCCCGGCTGCTGATCGCATCAACTGATCTCTGGAGTTTGACTGATGATTCCTCGCACCTTGCTCGCTGGCGCAGCCCTCTCGCTGTGTGCCATGACCGCCCACGCCACCGACCTGCTGCAGGTCTGGCAGGCGGCCCGTCAACACGACCCACAAGGCGCCGTGATTGACGCCAGCCGCGCGGCCGGCGCCGCACAGCGCGAGCAAGCTGCGTCGCTGTGGCGGCCGAATCTCGGTCTCAGCGCAACAGCTGGCGTTGCCAGCGCCAACAGCCGCATGGAGGGTGCGCAATTCGCAGCGCCGCCCGAATTTCCGACCAAAACAGGCGCTTCTTTTGCCACCTCCGTCAATGGCGGCACAGCCACGCGCTGGGCGCTCAGCGCGCGCCAACCCCTGTACAACGTCGAGCGTCAAGCGCAGCGCCAGCAGCTGGTTATTTCCGCCGATTCTGCCGAGATTCAATGGCAAGCCGCACAACAAGACTGGATGCTGCAAACCACCCAACGCTACTTCGACACCGTCTTGGCAGAGCGACGCTTGGCTCTGCTGAAACAACAACAATCCGCCGTTGACAAAGCCTTGACCGAAGCCAAAGACCGCTTCGCCTTGGGCGACATTCCCATCACCGACACCCACGAAGCGTCGGCTCGTGCGCGCGGCCTGCAAGCGCAAGCGGTGGCCGCCGCGAGTGAGTTGGAGCTGGCTCGGCAAATGCTCGCCGACATCACCGGTCTGCCGAGCGCTGATCTGCAACTGCAAGCGCCTTCCAGCCGGGGACTGAACGCCACGGTCGATCCGTTAGCGCACTGGCTGAGCCTGGCGCTGCAAGACAACCCCATGCTGCGGCTGCAACAGGCGCAAGCCGACGCCGCGCGTGAAGAAGTTCGCAAACACAGCGGGGCAGCCTCGCCCACGCTGGACTTGATCGCGCAAGCAACACGCGACCGGCTCAGCGGCAGCGGTGACTTTGGCTCGGCCAGCAACACCCAAAGCCAACAGATGATTGGCCTGTCGCTCAATGTGCCGCTCTACACCGGCGGCTGGCGCAGCGCCAAGCAAGAAGAAGCGCTGCGGCTTGAAGACAAAGCCCGCGCCGAAGTTGAGCGAACGCGTTTGCAAGTTGGGCAGTTCACTCGCGCCGCTTGGCTGGCACTGCAAAGTGGCCAAGCCCGCCTCGCCGCACTCGATGAAGCCGTGACAGCCCAGCAAGCCCGACTCGATGCCACGCGCATCGGTCGCCAAGTCGGTGACCGCACCACGCTCGATTTGCTGAATGCAGAAAACGACGCCAGCGCCGCCGACCTCGCCCTGCTGCAAGCACGCGTCGACACGCTGCAAAGTCGCTTGAGGTTAGACGCGCTGGTAGGGAAACTCGACACGCAACGCTTGCAGGCCATCAACGACGCGCTGCAACCCTGAGCAATGGCTCGGAAGGTTGCCAAATCCTTGCGATAGATCAATAGCCAGCTGCGGCCAAAGACCTACGCTCTGACATCTGTCGGGCGCGTCTGACAGAACACAAGTCAGGTGTTCATCATGGATTTTCTTGATCTGGTGCGTGGGCCGCTGCTGTGGCTGTCCATTGCCGTCTTTGTGCTAGGCGTTTCGTGGCAGTTGTTTTCGCTCTGGCGTATGCCGAGTGGAACGGCTCCGTCAGCGCCTGCTCGGCAGACTTTTGGCAAAGCGGCTGCTTTGCGCTCGGCCATGCAGCGCACAGTGCCCAAAGGCGGCTTCCATCCAAGCGCCACCTTGGTCACCATCAACCCCTATGTTTTTCACTTGGGTCTGGCTGTTGTGTTTTTTGGCTATGCACCGCACATCGCCTTTGTCCATCGGTTAACCGGTCTGTGGTGGCCGGCATTGCCGGACATGGTGATGTACGTTGCCGCCGCGCTCACCATCATTTCCTTGCTCTTGGCGCTGCTCTTTAGGCTCACCGACTCGGTGCTCAAACGCATCTCAACCGCCGATGACTTCATCACGTGGACAGTTACTTTTTTACCCGTCATCACCGGCATGGCGGTACTGAGTGAGGCATCTGCCGTGACGCTGCTGCGTGACCACGTGCTGTACCGCGGGCCGCTGGCGCTGCATCTGTTCTCGCTGGAGTTGCTACTGATGTGGTTTCCGTTTGGCAAGCTGATGCACGCTTTTTGGGTCTTGCCGGCACGCATGCAACTGGCCACCTTTTTTGGCCGCCGTGGAGTTCGCTCATGATCAATATGGACGTTTTTCATGGCTTTCTGGAAGCCATTCACCACCTGCCGGAGATGGCCAAACCCGAGGCCCTGACGGACGACGAACGCTTGGCACGGGCCAAGAAAGTCATCCGCATCAAGATGGACCGCGGCTTGGCTTTAGACCTTGAAGCCTGTGTCAATTGCGGCTATTGCAGCGAGGCCTGCCATTTCTACCAAAGCACGCAAGACCCGCAATACAGCCCGAGCCGTAAGCTCGACTTGCTGCGCCGGGTGCATGCGCGCGAGACCTCTGCCTTCGCGCCGATCAAGCGTTTGTTCACACCCGACATCACCGTCGACGACCTCAAAGAGTGGCAGCCATTGGTGTACGACGCCTGCACCGAGTGCGGCCGCTGCAGCATGATTTGCCCAATGGGCGTGAACATTGCGCGGGGCGTCAATGTGATGCGAGAAGTCTTGTTTGAAGCCGGCTTGGCACCGCTCGAACTGCTGGCCGTGGCCCAAGAGCAAGCGGGTCGCGGTACGGTGTTCGGTGTCGGCGCGGCCGAGTTAGCGCAAGCGGTTGAAGGCATGCGCAGCCAAGGCATTCACATGCCGCTGGACGAGCCACAAGCCGATGTGATGATGGTCACCTCCGTCATCGACATCTTGCTTTACCAAGATTCGCTGATGGCCACCGCCAAAATTTTGAACCACTTGGGCGTCAAGTGGACGCTCCGAAGCGCAGGCTTTGAAGGTGCTAACTTTGGTCTGCTGGCTGGCAGTGAAGCACTGCAAAAAGAAGCCAGCCGACGGCTGATTGACGAAGCCTTGGCGATTGGCGCAAAGACTGTTTTATTGCCCGAATGCGGCCACGCATACCCTGCCCTGCGTTGGGACGGCCGCCTAGACGACGGACAAGCGCTGCCGTTTGAAGTCATGGCCGTGTCGGAGTATGTGGGCCAACAAATTTCAAATGGCCGCTTGCAGCTCTCGCCCGGTGACCCGACCCGCCGCATCACTTACCACGACGCCTGCAAGCTGGCGCGCAGCGGCGGTGTCGTCAATGAACCGCGTGCCGCACTCAAAGCCTTGGGCGTGGACTTCACCGACACCACACCGACAGCGGAAACCAACTGGTGTTGCGGTGGCGGTGCCGGTGCATTTTTGATCAACCGCGCGGAAGGTCTGCGTTACAAAGCTTGGGAAATCAAACGTGAGCAGATCAACGCCACAGGGGCAGACACCGTTGCGGTGTCCTGCGGCAGCTGCCGCTTGAACCTGATGGCGGGCGCCGAGAAAGACCAGTGGCCGGTGAAGATTGAAAGCGTTGTCTCGCTGGTGGCGATGCAGCTGAAAGATTGATCGATTAATTCAAGCTTGATGTTGCGCATTGAGAACGCGGTAGCGACGTCCGACTTTGTCGACTTGTTCGATGACGCCTTCGCGCACCATGGCGCTGATCTCGCGGCTGACGGTTTCAAGTTTTAAGCCGGTCATGGAGCCCATGTCCTCGCGTGAAAAAAGTGTCGTGAGCTCGGCGTTGTCAGCGTCACGCATTTTGAGAATCAGTTGAAAGACGCGCTGGCGTGCCGTCCCGAAATTGATGGCCGCCAACCAGTCGTTGGCCTCACTCAATGACTCCTGCCACTTCTGCAATAGCCGAACATGCAACCGGGGTGAGTTTTGGTTCAGCTGGTGCACGACCTCAGACGGAATGCGGCAGACGGACACCCCAGTCAAAGCAATCGCTTCGGTGTCGTAACAGCCCGTCGCCAGTGCTTCGAGGCCCACCACATTGCCGGGCTTCAAAACACAAACGATGCGTTGCTCGCCGGCTGCTGTGGTGCGAACCAACTTAACCAAGCCTGCACGCAAAGTAAAAACACCCTGCGACGCTTGACCCTGCGAAAAAAGCGTTTGGTTTGCTTGGAAATTAAGGTCGTCTATGGGCGCGTGAATGAGGCCGAAATCATGCTCATTCAAATCTGAAAACAAGACCATGTCCCGGATGCCACAGGCCTTGCAATCAGAGGTGCCGCGCCAAGCAGTTTCGATTTTGATGGGAATCATGAGCTGGCCATTTTGTCACGCCATGACTGACACCCAACAAATCAACTATCGACACCATTGGCATTCCCAATAGGTCGATTGATTTATATCAAGCCTGTGGGTACTCGTCGTCTGCACACTCTCTTCATCGGTTGTAAAAACTATTCAACCGTTCGAGAGCAGCCAACAGTCAAACTTAACGGAGTACCTCATGGACACTACATTCAGCTTCCCCCGCCTCAACGAGGCCGCCCCAGCCTTCAGCGTCAAAACTACTTTTGGTGACCGCACCTTGGAGGACTACAAAGGCAAGTGGCTCATCCTTTTCTCGCACCCTGCCGACTTCACACCTGTGTGCACGACCGAGTTCATTGGCTTTGCCAAGGCCGCGCCAAAGTTCACCGAGATGGGTTGTGAATTGCTAGGCTTGTCGATTGACAGCTTGTATTCACACCTCGCATGGACACAAAGCATCAAGGAAAAATTTGGTGTGGTGATTCCATTCCCAATCATTGAAGACATCAAAATGGACGTGGCCCGCGCCTACGGCATGATTCATCCTGGAGCAGCAGATACCCAGGCTGTGCGTGCCACTTTCTTCATCGACCCCAAAGGTATTTTGCGTGCAATGGTGTACTACCCTATGAGCAACGGACGCAGCATTGACGAATTTGTGCGCTTGCTCACTGCCATGCAAACCTCAGACGCCAACAGCGTGGCGACCCCTGAAAACTGGACACCCGGTTGCCCTGTGATCGTGCCGCCTCCGAAGACCGCAGCGGCTTTGGACAAGCGCCTGACCGAAGGTTACGACATGGTCGACTGGTATTACTCCACCAAGACGCTGTAACGGCGTCTGACTGCTTGGCCTTGGTCTGAAAATTCAGCCTAGGGCCAAGGCCAGTTCAACCAACTCAAGGCACACGACACCATGACAAAAGCTTCCATTCAGTCGTTCTTTGACCCGGCGACTTTCACCGTGACCTATGTGGTGGCAGACCCCCAAACGCAGCGTGCGGCGATCATTGACAGCGTGTTGGACTACGACCCCAAGTCGGGCCGTACCTCGCACACCAGCGCAGACAAAGTGATTGCTCACGTCAAGCAAGCAGGCCTTCATGTGGATTGGCTGCTGGAAACACACGCCCACGCCGACCACCTGTCTGCCGCGCCCTATTTGCAAAATCAACTTGGTGGCGGGATTGGCATCGGGCGGCACATTTGCACCGTGCAAGGGGTCTTCAAAAAAGTCTTCAACGCCAAAGACATGAACACCGACGGCACTGAGTTCGACCATCTGTTTGAGGACGGGCAAGTGTTCCAGATTGGCAACATGGCAGTACGCGTGATGCACACCCCCGGCCACACACCGGCTTGCCTGACTTACGTCATCGGTGAAGACGCCTTTGTCGGCGACACGCTGTTCATGCCCGACTACGGCACGGCGCGTTGCGACTTTCCCGGTGGTGACGCTGCCGCGCTTTACCAATCCATCCAAAAGGTGTTGGCCTTACCGCCTGAAACACGCTTGCACCTGTGCCACGACTACCCCCCGGCTGGCCGCGAGCCGACTTGGGAGACGACAGTGGCTTTGCAGCGCGCCGGCAACATCCACGTGCATGACGGCGTCACTGAAGCTGAGTTTGTGGCCCTGCGCACGGCCCGCGACAAAACGCTGGCGATGCCCGTGCTGATCTTGCCTGCGGTGCAGATCAACGTGCGGGCAGGCCACTTGCCCCCGGCCGAGGACAACGGCGTCAGCTACCTCAAAATTCCTATCAACCTGCTGTGAACCTCATGGCCATAGACCCTGTGCTGTTGACCATAGGACTCGGGGCGGTGGTCGGCTTGGTGCTGGCCCTGACTGGCGCGGGGGGTGGCGTGCTGGCCATACCCTTGCTGGTGTTTGGGCTGCATCTGCCGGTACAGCAAGCCGCGCCCGTCGGCTTGATCGCGGTCGGGCTGGCGTCGGCACTGGGTGCTGCTTTGGGTTTGCGCCAAGGCATCGTGCGCTACCGGGCTGCGATGCTGATTGGTGCAGCAGGCATGCTCGTGGCGCCCTTGGGCGTGATGCTGGCGCAACATGTGCCGAACCGACCGCTGTTAGGGGCCTTTGCTTTGGTGCTGATCTACAGCGCGTGGCGCATGCTGAAGCGGCCCGCTGCGCACGGTGAAAACCCCCCTAGCGTGCCTTGCCAAGTGAGCTCAAGCGACCATCGTTTGACCTGGACTCGGCCCTGCGCTCGGGCGCTGGCAGGCACCGGACTGGTCTCCGGCTTGATGAGCGGTTTGCTCGGCGTGGGCGGTGGCTTTGTCATTGTCCCGGCGCTGACGCGCTACACCGAATTAGACCCGCGCAGCATTCAGGTCACCTCTTTGGCCGTGATTGCGTTGGTGTCCCTCAGCGGTGTGACCGCTGCAGCCATGCAGGGCTCACTGCGTTGGGATGTTGCGCAACCCTTTGCCTTGGGCACCGTGGTGGCATTATTGGTGGGTCGGCAAATTGCCAAAAAATTAGACGCCAAGCGACTGCAGCAAGCCTTCGCTTGGTTCACCTTGCTCGTGGCGCTGTCGATGCTCGCAAGAGCTGTCGGTTGGTGACCTCACAAACTCTTCAAGCACTTTCACACATCATGACCACATTCATCAACCCCTTGGCCCGCTGGAACTCACGTTTTTCTGCCGAGGGCTATTTGTTCGGAGAGTCGCCGAATGCCTACTTGGCTGAGATGACGCCAAGTTTGAAAGCAGGCAAGACCTTGTCGCTGGCAGACGGTGAAGGCCGCAACAGCGTCTGGCTGGCCAAGCAAGGCTTGGATGTGGACGCCTTCGATTTTTCACCCGTGGCGATTCAGAAGGCTCAGCAATTGGCCGACAAACACGCCGTCAAGGTGAACTATCGCTGCAGCGACTGGGAGTCGTTCGACTGGGCACCGGATCGCTACGACAACGTCGTCGGCGTCTTTTTCCAATTTGTAAACCCAGCAGCAAGGTCGGCGCTGTTTGCGAAGATGGACCTCGCCCTGAAACCCGGCGGTGTTTTGCTGATTCAGGGCTACGGCAAAGACCAGCTCCAATACAAAACAGGTGGTCCCAGAGAGCTCGACCATCTTTATGACGATGAACTGCTGTTGTCGGCCTTTTCAAACTACAGCGTGCTGGACATCAAAACCTACACAGCCGAAGTGGATGAGGGTGCGGGACACAAAGGAATGTCCGCTTTGGTCGGCTTTGTCGCTCAAAAACGCTAAGTCCATCGGCGCGCAGGTTAATGCCTCAATCCTGCGCCTTGAGCTTGCGGTAAAGCGAGCGTTCGCTGATGCCGAGCTTTTGAGCCAGTTCGGCTCGGCTGCCTTGGTGTTCTTTCAGCAATTGCTGCAGCGCGGCACGGGCGATGTTTTTGAGTGCCCCGGGCACTGGCGCCAGCTTAGCCAAGACACCATCGCTCTCAACCAAGGTTGGCAATGGGCTGACACGCAAGGGAACTGACGGACGCCTGCCGGACGCCACCGCTTGCTCAACATGACCCAGCGCCAGCGTGTCGCCGTCGCATAGCAGCGCCGCGCGCTCAAGCAAATTTCGCAGTTCCCGCACATTCCCGGGATAGTCTTGTTCTTTCAGCAACTGCAAGGCAGCTTGGCTGATCTGCAGTTTTCGCTGTGGTGCTACACGCGCCAACAAGGCATCCACCAGCAACCCAATGTCGTCACGGCGCTCGTGCAACGCAGGCAAATGGATGGGAAAGGTACTCAGCCGGTAATACAGATCTTCGCGGAAACTGCCGGCTTGGATCATTTGTTCCAAATCGCGGTGCGTTGCCGAAATCACCCGGATATCAGTGCGGCGAACCTCCGTGCTGCCAACGCGTCGGTAGGTACCGGTTTCCAGCAAGCGCAGCAATTTAACTTGCATGGCCAGAGGAATGTCGCCCACTTCGTCCAGAAACAGCGTGCCGCCGCTGGCCGCTTCGACCAAGCCACTTTTGGCTGTGCTGGCGCCAGTGAAGGCGCCGCGCTCGTGGCCGAACAACTCAGACTCAAACAGGTTGTCGGGCAGACTGGCACAGTCCACCGGCACCAAGGCACGCGCAGAGCGTGTGCTGCTCTCGTGCACCGCCCTAGCGACAAGTTCTTTGCCAGTGCCAGACGCCCCAAGCAGCAACACTGAGGCCTGCGACGGTGCGACGCGACTGATGAGCGACAGCATGTGCTGAAAGGTCGGCGCACGGCCGATCAAACCCTGCGCCGCAGGCTGGCTTTGCGCGCCACGCACGCGCTCCATTTTTTCGACGTAATAGGCTTGCTGGCCCGTTTCGTCGAGCAACGGCGCGAGCTCGATGTTGATGTATTCCTCGCCTCGGGAGGTGTGGTGCAAGTGCAGCACACGCTCACGCTGTCCGGAGAGGCGCGATTGAGCCAAGGGGCACGACTCGCCGGCCTGATCACAAGGCACGCTGAAGTGGTGCGACACCTCATAACAAGTCCGGCCGACCACGCTGCGCTCAGGGCTGAACTGTTGGCGGTAGGCCGCGTTGGCAGCCAGGATTCGGTATTGCTTGTCAAACAGAATGTGCGGGTCCGGCAGACCCTCCAAGTAAGACATCAGTTCAGGTTGGGGCTTCACGGTCTGGATCCTCAAAGAAATAAAAGGTGTCAACAGCCTGTCCGATGCCGACAGAACTGTCATTAATTCTGACATAAGTGGCAGCCTCCGCCAGCTCTCTTTCTGATCTACGGCAAGCGAATAACGGTAAGTCCTTGATTTTTATTGACTTTTATCAATGTCGCAGGTGGCACGGATCTTGAGAATATAGAAACCGATACAGAGGATGCGCATGAACTTTCAAGACAAGTCGTTGGTGAGAAAACTGGCCGTGGTGCTGCTTATCAAGACGGCTGTGCTGATGGCTCTGTGGTGGTTTTTTGTGCGCGATCAACACGTGGCGGTGAGCGGTGACGCTGTCGCCACTCAGCTGTTGGGGTCGGGTCAGTCAAATAATAAGGAGTGAGCACGTGATTTCAGAACAACTGGTGGACTTGTCTAGGCTGCAGTTTGCAGCGACAGCGATGTACCATTTTTTATTCGTCCCCCTGACCATTGGCATGGTCTGGATGCTGGTGATCATGGAGAGTGTTTACGTGATGACCGGCAACGTCATCTGGAAAGACATGACGCGTTTTTGGGGCAAGTTGTTTGGCATCAACTTCGCCTTGGGCGTGACCACCGGCATCACGCTTGAGTTCCAGTTTGGCACCAACTGGGCTTACTACTCGCACTATGTAGGCGACATCTTTGGCGCCCCGCTGGCGATTGAAGGCCTGATGGCTTTCTTTCTGGAGTCGACCATGATCGGCCTGTTTTTCTTCGGCTGGGACCGCCTGAGTAAAACCCAGCACTTGTTGGTCACACTGCTGATGGCGGTCGGCACCAACCTCAGTGCCCTGTGGATTTTGATTGCCAACGGCTGGATGCAAAACCCGGTCGGTGCCGAATTCAGCTACCAGACCATGCGAATGGAAATGACCGACTTCTGGGCCGTGGTGTTCAACCCGGATGCACAGGCCAAGTTTGTGCACACCGTGTCGGCCGGCTACGTGACCGGTGCCATGTTTGTGCTGTCGATATCAAGCTGGTATTTGCTAAAAAAGCGCGACGTTGAATTTGCCAAGCGCAGCTTTCGTGTGGCGGCCGCCTTCGGACTGGCCTCAGTGCTCAGCGTGATTGTGCTGGGCGATGAGTCCGGCTACACCGTGGGCGAGGCCCAGCAAACCAAGATGGCGGCGCTGGAAGCCATGTGGGAAACCAAGCCCGCACCGGCTCCCCTGACGCTGGTGGCCAGCATCAACGAAGCCGAACAAAAGAACAACTGGGAAGTCGAAATTCCGTGGCTCATGGGGCTGATTGGTACGCGCTCCATCAGCAAGGAAATCCCGGGCATTCATGAGATCAAGGCCATCAACCGCGAGCGCATTGTGCGCGGCATTGTTGCCGTGAATGCACTGGAGACACTGCGTGCCAACCGCGATGACAGTGTGGCCAAGCAAGTGTTTGAGCGCCACAAGGCAGACCTCGGTTTTGGCCTGCTGCTCAAAAAATACGTGACGGACGTCAATCAAGCCACGCCCGAGATCATCGACAAGGCGATGAACGATACCGTGCCACGCGTGACGCCGATGTTCTGGTCGTTTCGCATCATGGTGGGCCTGGGTTTTGCCATGCTGGCCTTGTTTGCCCTGGCGTTCTGGAGCACGCTGAAGCCGGGTGGCCAGCACAAGCCCTGGCTGCTGCGCTGGGCGCTGTGGATGCTGCCTGCGCCCTGGATTGCCTGTGAGTTGGGCTGGTTTGTGGCCGAGTATGGCCGCCAGCCCTGGACGATTTACGGCGTGCTGCCAACCCACATGAGCGTCTCCACCCTGAGTGTCAACAGCCTGTATGGCTCGCTGGCCGGCTTTATTGTTTTTTATACCGTGCTGCTGATTGTCGAGATGTTCCTGATGATCAAGTTTGCCCGCATGGGTCCGGGCAGTCTGGCCACCGGTCGCTACGACAACGAAGCGGTCCACACCACCCCGGCGCATGCCTGAAGGAGAGACGCAATGATTGACTACCCAACCCTCAAGATCATTTGGTGGCTGCTTGTCGGCGTGCTGTTGATAGGCTTTGCCATCATGGACGGCCACGACATGGGCGTGGGCACGCTGCTGCCCTTTGTCGGCAAAAGCGACCTTGAACGTCGCGTTGTCATCAACACCGTGGGCCCGCACTGGGACGGCAACCAGGTCTGGTTCATCACTGGCGGTGGCGCCATCTTTGCTGCCTGGCCACTGGTCTACGCGACCGCCTTCAGCGGCTTTTACTGGGCCATGATGGCGGTGCTGTGGGCGCTGTTTTTTCGGCCGGTGGGCTTTGACTACCGCAGCAAGATTCAAAACGCCACTTGGCGCAGCACTTGGGATTGGGGCCTGTTCATTGGCGGCTCTGTGCCACCGCTGATCTTTGGTGTGGCCTTTGGCAATTTGCTGCAGGGCGTGCCGTTCCAGTTTGACAACTACCTGGTCTCCACCTACAGCGGTACATTCTGGCAACTGCTCAACCCGTTTGCACTGCTGGCGGGCGTGGTGAGTAGCGCCATGATCACGCTGCACGGTGGCACCTATCTGGCGCACCGTACCGAAGGCGTGATCCAGGCGCGCGCCATCAAAGGCGCCATTGGCGCGGCGCTGGTCTTGGTGCTGGCCTTTGTCGCAGCCGGGGTCTGGCTGCAATGGATTCCAGGCTTTCGCATCACCTCGCTGGTCGACCCGGCTGCGCTGCCTGACCCGATGAATAAAACAGTGGTGCGTGAAGCGGGCGCCTGGATGAGCAACTACGCACGGCAACCGCTGCTGTGGCTGCTGCCGGCGCTGGGTGTTGGCGGCGCCCTGCTGGCCGTCGGCCTGCTACTCCTGCGTCGCACGCTGACCGCCTTTGTCGCCTCGGCGCTGGCGATTGTTGGCGTGATTGGCACGGCAGGCGCGTCGATGTTCCCCTTCATCATGCCGTCCAGCACGCTGCCGGCCGCCAGTCTGACGGTGTGGGACAGTGTCTCGACCCACCTCACGCTGGGCATCATGTTCTGGGCCACCGTCATCCTGATGCCACTGATTGTGGTCTACACCAGCTGGGCCTACAGCGTCATGCGCGGCAAGGTGACTGCTGCCTACATTCAGGAAAACGACCATGCAGCTTATTGAGCCTTTTGCGCGGTCAATCAACAGAGGAAAAACACGATGATTCAAACTGCAGCCATTTCGGCAGCCCCGGAAATAGTCACTCCCGCGCAAGAACATGACGCAGAGCGGCGTCGCATGATCTTGCTCACAGCGGCCACGGCCAGTGCTGGCCTTGCCGTGGCCGCAGTGCCTTTCGTATCGAGCTTTGCCCCCAGTGCGCGCGCCCGCGCTTCAGGGGCAAGCGTAGAGGTCGACCTGTCGGACATCGCCCCCGGCAGCATCAAAACCGTTGAATGGCGAGGCAAGCCAGTCTGGATCATGCGGCGTACACCCGAAATGCTGGCGCTCTTGCCGACACTCGATGCCCGGTTGGCTGACCCAGCGTCACTCAGAGATCAGCAACCAGACTACGCGCGAAATGCACAACGCTCGATCAGACCCGACGTGTTTGTGGGTGTAGGCATCTGCACCCACCTAGGCTGCTCACCCAGCCAAGTAACCGTTGGCACCAGTCACCCCAGCGTAGGAGAGGACTGGAAAGGTGGTTTCTTTTGCGCCTGTCACGGCTCCACTTTTGATTTGGCGGGCCGGGTTTTTCTGAACAAGCCAGCACCGACCAACTTGGAAGTCCCGCCGCACAAGTACTTGGCCGGCAACGTCTTGTTGATTGGCGAAGATGACAGCGGCGTTGCCTGAAGAATATCTTTAAGGAGAAAAATGATGTGGTATTTCGCTTGGATGCTAGGGGTTGGTTTTGCTGTTTTACTGGCTATTTTGAATGCCATGTGGGGAGAAAACGAGGAGGCGCGCGCACAAGCACGCAGGGGCGACGCGTCGTGACGCAGCAGATGTCGTCGCCAGAGAAGGACCCTCCACAAGGTGCCGCCATTCACATACCCAGCCTGTTCATCGCGCTGACCATCATGCTGGTGGGCAGTGTCTATCCGCTGCTGTTTGCCGGGCCCGATGGAAAGGCAGACCATGGTTTGGCGACCGCCTTGTTTTGGGCCATGAGTGCGGGGCTTGTGCGGGGCGTGGGCTTTGTACCTCGGGCTTGGGTTTGGCGTTTGTTTTTTTCGGGCTGGTCTTGTGTGGTCGCCTTGCTGCTGGCGGGCTGGCTGCGCTTTGGTGTCTGACATGTATTTTCGTATCCTGCATGGCGAAGACGGTGGCGAGTTGACTTACCTGCTGGCAGATCTGCAGGCGCGCGAAGCCGTGCTGATCGACCCACGCGGTTCAGATTTAACGGTACTGAACGCCATGCTGAGCGAACGCGAACTGAGTTTGCGCTGGGTTTTCCGCACACATCACCATGACCATCTGAACGTCTACGAAGCGGCCCAACTGGCCCGTCTGGGTGTACCACTGGTTCAGGGCAGCGCTGCTGAAAAAGTGCACTTAGCCCGCGATGGTGAAATTTTCGATTTTGGTGGCGAACTGATGCACGTGTTGGCCACCCCGGGCCACACCGCCGGGTGTCTGAGTTTTGCTTGGCAGGATCGGATTTTTTGTGGCGGTCTGTTAGCTGTTGACGCCTGTCTGTATCAGCCCACGCCTGCGCTACCGGAATTGTTATGGGACAGCGTGCGCCAACGGCTGTTCACACAACCCGATGAAACTTTGCTGTTTGGCAGCAGCGATCAGCGGGCTTGGGGCGTCAGCACAGTTTTGGAACAGCGGCGCTGGCACCCCTTTTTTGCAGGCTTGTCGCGAGACGAATATTTGGCCCGTGTGGCTACTTTGCCAGCACAAGTTGTTTCAACTTGAACAGAGAAAAACTGATGAATAAAGCCGTTACCGTAACCCCCTACGAGGCCTTGGGCGGCGCGCTTGGCGTACAACGCCTGGTACACCGCTTTTATGAGCTGATGGATGAACTGCCAGAAGCCTATGCCGTGCGGCAACTGCACCCGGAAAGCCTGAAAGGCAGCGCAGAAAACCTGTTTGAGTATCTTTCGGGTTGGTTCGGCGGGCCGTCTTTGTACATCGCCAAAAATGGCCACCCCCGTCTGCGCATGCGCCATGCGCCTTACGCGGTCAGTCCGGCCATGCGCGATGAGTGGATGCTGTGCATGACGCAGACGCTGACCGAGCAGGTCGTTGATCAGGAACTGCGTGACAACCTGATTGAAAAATTTTCCCAGATGGCCAACCACCTGATCAACACCGACGGCAGCCACAGCTGTACCGCCTGAGCCACGAAAGCCCTGTCCCATGAAACCCAATTTCTTGACCCGTCGCCTGCGCCAGGCCCTTGGACTGCTGCCTTGATGTTGCTCACCGGCACGCTGGTTTTGGCCGGTGCCCTGGCTGTTCGTGCGGGTGTGCACGCCCTGATCTTGCGCGGCTTGCGCGCGCCGCGACTGGCGCATCAGGACAGCCCGGCCGCCTGGGGGCTGCAGGCCGAGTCGCTGCGGCTGCCGGCGGCCGGCGGCAAAACGCTGTTTGCATGGTGGTTACCGGTGCCGCTTGCGTCACCGGCACCGGCGGTGGTGGTGATGCACGGCTGGGGCGCCAATGCCAGTCTGATGCTACCGGCAGTCGCACCTTTGCATGCAGCCGGCTTTGCCGTGCTGCTGCTGGATGCCCGCTGCCACGGCAACAGCGACGGGGCCAGGTTCACATCGCTGCCGCGTTTTGCAGAAGACATTGAAACGGGTCTGGACTGGCTCGCGCAACAGGCGGGCGTGGACTGCCAGCGCCTCGCCGTGATCGGCCACTCGGTCGGTGCTGGTGCGGCGCTGCTGAGTGCCAGCCGGCGCCAGGAAGTGCGCGCGGTGATCAGCCTGAGCGCCTTCGCCCATCCGCGTGAAGTCATGCGACGTTTGCTGGGCAGCGCCCATATTCCCTACCCGGTGTTGGGCTGGTACATCTTGCGCCATGTGCAGCGCGTCATTGGCGTGCAATTTGACGAGATTGCACCGCTGACCAGCATCCAAAAAGTACGTTGCCCGGTGCTGCTGGTCCACGGCACCGACGACGCCATCGTGCCTTTTGCAGACACCCTGCGCTTGCTGGACGCCGGGCAAGCCGGGCAGGTGCGCAGCCTGGCCATGCCGGGCGGGCACGACCCCAGCCAGGCACTGCAAGAGCATCTGCCGCAGGTTATTGAGTTCTTAAACGAAACGCTTGCCTTCTCACTCAATAAACCGGATCACTGACTCAGCTCAAACCCATCGTGCTGCGGCGCATTGAAAGCATCAGTCGGCATATTTCGAAATCAGTTTGACATGACATCCATGCGCTTCTTTGTAGAAAAACTCACACGCAGCGAAATTGAATCCTTAGCGACTTATGACGCCAATCAACCCTTTCTCCGTCAGCCGTTCTAGGCTTTTTTCAACTTCACTTTCAGGACTCACCATGCTTAAAAAATCTGCCCTCACGCTTGCCCTCATCACTTCATTCGGTCTCTCAGCCCACGCCGCAGACCCGGTGGAATTGCTGGTCACGATTGACAGCGGTGCCACCATGAGCCAAGGCGCCGCCTTGGTGTTAGCGGGCCAAGCCCTTGAGCAAAAAGCCAAAGTGCGCGTGCTGCTGTGTGGCCCGGGCGGCGACATCGCTGTGACGGGCCAAATGGGCGAAGCACTCAAGCCCCGCAACCTCACACCCCAGCAAATGCTGCAAGGCGTGATCAAAGCCGGAGCTCAAGTCGAAGTCTGTGCCTTGTTCCTGCCCAACACAGGCAAGAAGCCCACCGACCTGATTGAAGGTGTGACGGCTGCCAAACCCGCTGACGTAGCGGCTTACTTCCTCAAACCCAACGTGCGCACCTTGTCGTTCTAAACCGACCCTGAACCCTGAAAACAACTCACAATCTTGTGTCCCCGGCTGCTGGCCGGGGATTCAGTCCTTTGTTTGATGAAACATGTTCGGAATTGGAAAACACATGAAAGCATTTCAAGACTACTACCCAGAAAACTTAGCGCACTGCTACGGCTGTGGCCGACTGAACACGCTGGGTCATCAGATCAAGACCTTTTGGGAGGGCGATGAAACCGTCACCCACTTCACCCCCAAACCCGAACACATGGCCGTGCCCGGCTTCACTTACGGTGGGTTGATAGCGTCATTGATTGATTGCCATGGCACCGGTACAGCGGCAGCGGCCATGTACAAATCAGAGGCGCGGGAGATGGACACCCTGCCAGCTTTTCGCTTTGTCACCGGCTCTCTGCATGTGGACTTCTTGAAGCCCACACCAATCGCCAGCACGCTTGAGATTCGCGGTCGGGTGAAAGAGATCAAGGGCCGCAAGGTCATCGTTGAGGCCACGGTCTGGGTCGACGGTGTCGCCACGGCGCGCGGTGAGGTGGTGGCGGTGCAAATGCCCGAGAACTTCGGGACCTGAGACAGTCAATAAAGGCCGTGTCACGGCCTGACCTCTTGTGAGCATGGCAATCTCACCATCGCCATGCACGTGACGAAATTGTCATAAAACAGGGCCCCTGACATGTCAAAAACGACAGTAATGGCAGCCTGACAATCCGACTACTTTTGATTAAGCTCTGCAACCCCTTGATACGTATTGATATTGATCAACAAAAAGCATGGCATAAAAATTGCCATTGACAATGGCCGCCGAGAGAAGAATTAAGCACAAGACGCTGATGAGTGCGCGGTTCAAACGGCCTCACGGCAAAGCGATACAAACTGGAGATAACTGTCATGGATTTCACTGTTGCTGTTTTACTCGGCACTTTCTTGCTGTCGGTAGCAGCCCTCTTTGTTTTTATTTGGTCGATGGCCAAAGGGCTTTTTGGAGATGGTGGCGCTGCTGCCGCTGAGATCTTTGCGCCCAGCGAATTGGGCCTCGTGGAGGACCCCGCTGCCACCTCGTCACAAAAAGCCGGCTTGCAACAGGCCATGAGCCCCAAACACGCCCCAGGGGACGCACTTTCTGAAGAAGACGAAGCGTTCCGCTCACGGGCAGACAAGTCAACGTCCTTGGTGGTCGGTGTGTGCTTGACACTGGCCGTGGTCTGGTTGGTGCTGGCATCTTTTGCCGGACTGATCTCTTCGGTCAAGCTGCATGCACCCGACTGGTGGGTCCAGTACGAGTGGCTCACATTCGGTCGGATCCGCCCGATTCACTTGAATCTGGTGGCCTACGGCTGGTGCTCGTTGGCCGGTGTCGGCGTGGCCATTTGGTTGATTCCGCGCTTGCTCAAAACAGAGCTGGTGGGCGCTAAATATGCATTGATAGGCGGCGCTCTCTGGAGCATTGGCGTCTTTGCCGGCACGGTGGCGATTGCGACTGGCCACTCAGACGGATTGGAATGGCTGGAGTACCCGTGGCAGATTGACATCTTGCTGGTCGTCGGTGGCGCGCTGGTGGGATTTCCGCTGTGGCTCACGCTGCTGCAGCGCAAGGCAACCCACTTGTATGTGTCGGTCTGGTACATCGCTGCCGGGCTCTTGTGGTTCCCGGTTCTGTTCCTGATTGCCAACTGGCCAGGTCTGCACTTCGGCGTTCAGCAAGCCACCATGAACTGGTGGTTTGGCCACAACGTCTTGGGCCTGTGGTTCACGCCGATCGGTCTGGCAGCTTCTTATTACTTCATTCCCAAGGTGCTGGGCAAACCTATTCACTCCTACAACTTGTCGCTGCTTGGCTTTTGGTCGCTGGCCTTTTTCTACAGCCAAGTTGGCGGCCATCACCTGATTGGCGGACCCGTGCCGTCATGGCTGGTGACGATCTCGATTGTGCAAAGCATGATGATGGTGATCCCGGTGTTTGCAGTGGCGGTGAACCAGCACATGACGGTGCTGGGTAACTTCCGTGCGCTGCTCTATTCACCCACATTGCGCTTCATTGTGCTGGGCGCAATGATGTACACCGCCGCGTCGGTTCAAGGCTCTCTAGAAGCCTTGCGCGCCGTCAATGCCGTCACCCATTTCACCCACTACACGATTGCCCATGCGCATTTGGGACTGTATGGCTTCTTCTCGATGGTGATGTTCGGCTCGATCTACTTCATCATGCCGCGGGTGATGAATTGGGAGTGGCCGTACCCGAAGTTGATCTCACTGCACTTCTGGCTGGTGTTGATTGGTTTTGCGATTTACTTCATCTGGTTGACCATCGGCGGCTGGTTGCAAGGACTCGCCATGCTGGATGAAAAAACGACCTTCATGCAGTCGGTTGCGCTGACCTTGCCTTACTTGGAAGCGCGCTCGATTGGTGGCGGCTTGATGACGCTGGGACATCTGGTCTTTGCCTTTCACTTCTTTGTGATGGGCTGGAAGTTCGGGCCCAAGCGACTCGGGGCTGCCTTGCTCGGACCGTCCTTGTTTCCACGCTTGTTTGGCAAAGGAGCCACAGCATGAGCGCCGGTAAAAGTTTCTGGGAAATGGACGAGATGCGGCTGATAGTCGGCTCGATGGTCATCTTGGGCGGCGCCACTGCATTGCTCGTCGTCATGCCTTATGTGCTGCTTGAAAACGTGCCGCCACCGGCCGGACTCAAGCCCTACACAGAAATTCAACTTGTCGGTCGACAGTCTTACATTTCCAACGGCTGTGTCTACTGCCACTCGCAGCAACCGCGTGATGCCAAGCTGGCCCCGGACGCAGCGCGGGGTTGGGGTCGGGCTTCTGTTGCGGGAGATTATGCGTACGACACGCCGCATCTTTTGGGCACCATGCGCACCGGACCGGACCTTTTGAACATTGGTGTGCGGCAACCCAGCAAAGACTGGCATTTAGGCCATCTCTACCAGCCGCGTGCTTACACACCCGGCTCCACCATGCCGTCTTATCCCTATATGTTTGAAACGCGCCGAGGGCAAGCCGCTCCCGGCGAGACGGTGGTGAATTTGCCGCCCGCCCTGACCAAGCCCGGCGAAGTGGTTGTGGCCAAGCCGGAAACACTCGCTTTGGTCGAATACCTGCTGGCACTCGACCGCAGCTACCCTGCCCTGACCCCATTGCCAACAGGCCCGGCAAAGGCCGCACCATGAAAAAGTCCAACCCAAAAACGACTGAAGCACCCCGCTTACGCGAAAACGCTGACCCTGATGAAGGCATTCGGCCTCTGCCATGGTTCTTGGTGATGCTCCTTGGCGCGATGGCCATGTGGGGCGCTTTTTATATTTACACCACCCCGTCGGGTGAAGACTCAGCCTATGGTGACCAGCGTACGGTGGCCGATTTGCGACCGCCGGTGACGGCTGTGGGCGCCGTGTCAACGGTGAACGGCAAACAGGTCTACGGCGCCAAATGTGCGGCTTGCCATCAGGCGACAGGCCTTGGTGTGGCCGGCGTTTTCCCGCCACTCGCCGATTCAGAATGGGTGCTCGGAGACGACAAGCGACTGATCAATATCTTGCTGCACGGCGTCAACGGCGCCATGGTTGTCAAAGGCGTTGAATACAAAGGTGCCATGCCGGCATGGAAGTCCATGAGCGACGAAGAGCTGGCTGCAGTCATGACCTATATACGCACCGATTGGGGCAACAAAGCGCCCGAGATCACCGCTGTGGCCGTCAAGGCGCAACGGGAGGCCACCGCCAGCCGAACCGGGCCTTACAACGGTGGACAAGAACTCTAGTCTTGACCCGCAGAAGGCTTCGCCCACGGCGGGCTTGCTGAAGACTTTTGCCCTGAGTTTGCTGCTGCTGTTGCTGGGCTTTGGGCTGCTTTTTGTCGCCACAAACCGGGGCCAAGCCTTCACCACAGAGGGTTTGCGCCGCTCAGAAGTGAGCCGGCAAGCGCTTCAGATTCCTAACTTTGAGCTGCTCGATGCCGCGCATCAAAAAATGGGCTTGCACCAGCGTCTGAATCTCGACGGCCGAGTCTTGATTGTCGACTTCGTTTACACCCGCTGCCAAACCATCTGCAGTGCGCTTGGCTCGGTCTATCAGCAACTTCAGACGGAGATCATCGAGCGCAGCCTGCAGCAACAAGTGGGTTTGCTGTCGATCAGTTTTGACCCCGCAAATGACGATCCCAAGGCACTGCAGAACTACGCCACGCGGATGCGCATGGACCCGGGCGTGTGGCGCATTGAGACGCTGTCCCGCTGGCAAGACAGGCGGCGTTTGCTGGACTCTTTTGGCATCATGGTGGTGCCCGCGCCCTTGGGTGAGTTCGAGCACAATGCCGCGCTGCATTTGGTGAATACCCAAGGCCAACTCGTTAGCATCATGGACTACGACCGGCCGAGCGATGCGCTCAACGCTGCGCTGGCCTTGGCGCGCTAAGTCGATAAGCCGATGACACTCTCAAGTTCTTTCACGCGGGTAAGGACTGCCGCTTTGGCAGTCAGTCTGCTGGCGATCAGCCTGTCAGTACCACCCTTGCGAAGCTTGATCGAGCAAAGCATGTTGTGGCACATGGTGGTGCAAATGCCGCTGCTGGTGTTGGCCGGCTGGTTGACGATGTCTGCATGGCCTCAGCGCAGTCCCTTTCAGTTCATGACCGCATGGAATGTCTACGGCCTGAATGGATTTTTTCTCACCTTTTTGATTCTGGCGTATTGGATGCTGCCGTCAGCGATCGACCGCGCCGTTGTTATGCCCGAAGCCGACGGGCTCAAACTGCTAACGCTGTTTGTAGCAGGTGCTTTGTCAAAGCATGCGTTTGATCGCTCGCCGAGCGTGCTGCAGCTATTTTTTGTAGCCTTGACGGTGTCGATGCTGATCTGGCTGGGTGTCTATTTCATCACCACAGAACTGCGACTTTGCAACGCCTATTCGCTGGCCAGCCAAGTCTCGACCGGTTGGGGTTTGATCGGCCTCGGCATCGCGGCTGGCGGCGCTTGGCTGCTGTATGCCGCCGTCTGGCGCGATCAAGCCCTATCAACGTCGTAGCACATCAATCCAAAATTTTTGATCTGCCGTGAACGCGGCATCCGGGGTCAGCATGGCGCTGGCCAGCGCCGTGCGTATGCTCGGTTCAGGCGTGGGCAGGGCTTGGCTCAGCAAGGCATCAAGAACCTGTGACGCCTTCGCAAGGGTCTTGCCGTAGAGTTCAAAAATGCCCGACACGCTGACATGCTGCGCCGGATCCTCAAGCCAACAATCGTAATCAGTCACCAGACCCACTGTGGCGTAGGCCATCTGAGCTTCTCGCGCCAAGAACACTTCGGGCACGTTGGTCATGCCGACCAAATGGCAGCCGGCCAGACGCAGGAAGTGGCTCTCGGCCTGAGTGCCCAAACGGGGGCCCTCCACACAGGCGTAAGTCAAATCTCGGTGAATCGAATGGCCGGCCTGCACCGCAGCCACCATCACGGCATCGACCAAGGCCGAACTCACGGGCTTGGCAGTGGACACGTGCGCCGCAACGCCCGCGCCAAAAAAAGTGCGCTGCCGATGGCCGCGAGTCCAATCGAAATACTGTTCGGGCATGGCCATCTCGCCCGGCTTAACCTCCTCTGCCAAGCTCCCCACGGCAGAAAAACCCAACAACATCGTGGCGCCGGCTTGCTTGAGGGCGAACACGTTGGCGCGGTAGTTCACCTCATGGGGCAAGAAGCGGTGGCCAGCGCCGTGTCGGGCGAGAAAAAGAACCTCGTTGAGGCCGACGCGACCTCTCAGGATGTCACCCGAGGGGTCGCCAAAAGGCGTGCTGACCTGAATGCGGTCGGTGATGTTCAGTCTGGGAAGTTCATAGAGACCGGTGCCTCCGACGATAGCGAGCATGTTCAATCCTTTAGCCGAATAATTTGTGGGGGGAAGGTGATCAGACCCGGTGGCAAATGCGTCAGGTCGCTGGGCTCATCGATGTCGGCCACGGGCGCCAACTCGGCCCATTGCAACCCCGCCTGACGAGCCCGTTCGCGGGTCTGCGCCATCACCTGCGGCGTGCTCCAGGTCATACCTAAAAACAAGGTCGCGGCCGGCCGCGTCAGCCCCACGAGGACGTAACCGCCGTCCAGCGCAGGGACGAAAACGGCGTCGTGACGATCCAAAGCCTGCAGCGCCAGCTGCAACATCGGGGTCGTCAGCGCCGGGGCATCAGTGCCAATCAACAGGCTTTTGCTGTGCGTCGTCAGCGCTCGCGTCAGCGCCCGGTGCATGCGTTCACCCAGGTCCCCGACTCCCTGTAAGGTCAGGTGCAGCCGCCCCTGAGCTGCCGACTGAGCCTGCTCAAAAGCCGGGTGCTGGGCGTCGGGCGAGACACACAGTTCAAGGTGCTCGACGGGCAACTCAAAGGCCTGCTGGAGCGTGTGCAGCAGCAGCTGTTCAGCCAAGTTGGCCGCGCCCTGCGCACCCAAGGCGGGGATCAGCCGCGTCTTGGCTTGGCCTGCCACGGGGGCTTTGGCAAAAACGATCAAAGCAGTGCTCATCGGTAAGACTCCGCCAGCCGGTCTGCCGACTCGCCACGCCAGTAACGCCAGCGCAAGTGCCACATTAAAAAGATGGTCCGCCAAACGCCCCGGATCTCCCACCGCCGGCCAGAGGTCAGCACTTTTTGGCGCAGCAAAACAGGCCGTGACAGACGGCGCAACCGTTGGCACAACTCGATGTCCTCCATCAGTGGCTGGTCTGCAAAGCCGCCGACGCGTCCGAACACATCGCGGCGAACAAACATCGCTTGGTCACCGGTGGCCAAGCCCGTCAGGCGAGAACGCCAATTCATCAAGCCGGCCACCACCCGCAACATGGGGTGACGCCCCTCGATGCGCACGTCGAAGCGGCCCCACACGCCACCGGCTTGGATGGCTTTCAAAACGAGATCGTCGGCGTCGGGCGGTAGTTGCGTGTCGGCATGCAAAAAAAGCAAGACGGTGCCTTGTGCCGCGGCGGCGCCAGCGTTCATCTGCCGCGCACGGCCGCGTGCGGCCTCTATGACGACGTCGGCAAGAGGCCGCGCACGGCATGCGGTGTCGTCTTGGCTGCCACCGTCCACCACAATCACCTCAACACCCCTCTCCCGCAGCGGCGCCAGCCAGCCCAAACTGACCTCGATGGTCTGGCCCTCATTGAGCGCGGGCATGACGATAGACAAGGCAACAGGCTGCACAGCGTTGTCCTTATCAAGGGTCGTCACGAACGCTCCCACGCATGAAAATGCTCTAGCCACGCCAGTAAACGCTTGGGTGCATGCGCTCGTTTCCACTCGCCGGCGGCATACTTGTTGGCCTCTGACATCGTCGGGTAAGTGTGAATGGTGCCCAAAATCTTGTTCAGTCCAAGTTTGTGCTTCATGGCGAGTACGTACTCTGCAAGCAGGTCAGCGGCGTGCTCGCCGACGATGGTGACGCCTAAAATTTTGTCTTTTCCGGGTACGGTCAAGACCTTCACAAAGCCGTAGGCCGTGCCATCGGCAATCGCGCGGTCTAAGTCCTCCATCCCGTAGCGGGTCACTTCGAAAGCAATGCCTTTTTCCACAGCCTCTGTTTCGGACAAGCCAACCCGAGCCACCTCTGGATCGGTGAAGGTGGCCCAAGGGATGACCGAATAATCGACCGCGAACTTTTTGAAGCGGCCAAACAAGGCATTGACGGCGGCATACCAAGCTTGGTGCGCGGCCGTGTGGGTGAACTGGAACGGACCGGCAACATCACCCACGGCATAGATGTTGGGGTAGCGTGTTTGCATGTAGGCGTTGGTGTCGATGGTCTTGCGGGGTGTTAGCGCAATCCCCAGCGCTTCAAGCCCGTAGCCCGTCACGCGGGGGCTGCGACCGACGGCGCACAACAGCTGGTCAAACGGGATCGACACCTCCTCATGACCGTGTTTGACGATCAGGCGCTTTTCGCCCTCGACCACCTCCACACGCACCGCCTCATGGCCGGTCAGCAAGCGCACCTCATCAGCGCGTAGCGAGGCCGCCACCAGCGCGCTGACCTCAGGATCTTCACGCACCATGATGCGAGGCGCCATTTCGACCTGCGTCACTTGGCTACCCAAACGGGCAAAGCTCTGCGACAACTCGCAACCAACGGGGCCACCGCCCAGCACCACCAAACGCTGGGGCAATGCCGTGAGGTTCCAGACCGTGTCGCTGGTCAGGTAGCCCGCCGCCTTCAAGCCAGGAATGGGCGGTACGAAGGGGCTGGCACCGGCGGCTATCACGATGTTGCGAGCCGTCAGCGTCTGTTGGGTACCATCGGGCAGGGACACTTCCACGGTCCAAGGTGAGGTGATCAGTGCATGCCCCTGCAACACCTCCACGCCCAAACCGGTGTAACGCTCAACCGAATCGTGAGGTTCAATGTCGCGGATCACAGCATGCACCCGCTGCATCACCGCCGCAAAGTCAACCTCGCCCTGAACGCCCCGAAGACCCATCGTTTGAGCTTGCTTGAGCTGCTTGGCAGCCTTGGCCGAACGAATCAGCGCTTTACTCGGCACGCAGCCGAAGTTCAGGCAGTCCCCGCCCAACTTGTGGCCTTCGACCATTGTGACTTTGGCCTTGACGACAGCCCCGATGTAGGCCGAAACCAAGCCGCCAGCACCCGCGCCAATCACCACCAAGTTACGGTCGAAATGCTTTGGCTTGGACCAGCCCGCATAGACTTTTCGGCGTTGCAAAGCATTGACGATGAACTTGGCCATCAGGGGCAGCAGCCCGAGCAGCGCAAAACTGGCCAACAGGCCGGGCGACAAAATATCTGCCGCCGATTCGATGCCAGCCAGCTGTGTGCCCGCATTGACGTACACCACCGTGCCCACCAACATGCCGATCTGGCTGACGATGTAAAACTGGCGCGCGCCAATGGTCGTTAAGCCCATCAGCAAATTGATGAGCCAGAACGGAAAAACCGGCACCAAGCGCAGGGTCAGTAAATAGAGGGTGCCGTCCTTGGCCAGGCCCGCATTGATGGGTGCCAAAAATTTCCCGAAACGCAGCTGGATCGTGTCGCGCAGCAGGTAGCGCGAGACCCAAAAAGCCAACAAGGCTCCGATGCTAGAGGCGAATGAGACGACCACCAGCCCCAGCCCCAAGCCGAACATGGCACCAGCCGCTAGGGTGAGGATCGAAGCCCCAGGAAACGACAGAGCCGTCGCCAGCACATACAGACCAAAGAAACCCAGCACGGTCTGGGCTGGGTGGGTGTTGTAAATGCCTGTGAGCGTGTCCCGGCTGGCCTTGAGCTGCTCCAGTGTGAGCCATTGCCCCAAGCCCAATTGCTGGTAGGCCAAAACCACGCCCACACCCGCCAAGGCCACCAGACCCCAGCGGACCCATGAGCGGCTGATCGCCATCAAGCGGCTGCCTCCAAGGCGCCACCGCAACTGCTGCCCTGCCCTGCCGTGCAGCCATAGCAATGGTCAGCCACTCGGATCGGTTGGCCCGTGTTGTCGTGGTCTAACAGGTCACGCAGGTGCGAGCGTACTTTGCCATCGGCGACTTGGGCCGGCAGTCCGAGCATTTGATTGAAGTCACAGTCGTACAAATAGCCCTGCCAGTCGACGCTGATCAGCGTGCGGCACATCACGTGGTCCAGGTTTTCGGCGCGGTAAGACGACTTGAGCAACTTCATGTAATCGTTGAAAGTGCCCTTGCTCACCAAGGTGCTGCCAAAGCGCTGCACGGGCATGTTGGTCAAGGCAAACAATTGGTTGAAGCGAATGCCAAAGTGCTGCAGCAACTCTCGCTTGTAATCCGTCTCCAACGGCCCCTGCGCCGGCGGCAGCACCGGGCCTTGAGGGTTGTAGGCGAGGTTGAGCACCAAGCCCGAACCGTCCTGCGCGTAACCCAGTGCATTCAAAGCACGCAGACCGGCAATGCTGAGGTCGAAGACGCCCTCACCGCGCTGGCGGTCCACATTGGCCGGTGAATAACACGGCATAGAAGCCATGACCTCGACCCCCTCTTCAGCCAAAAAGGCGGCCAAGTCTTCTTGTCCGGGCTCCGACAAAATGGTCAGATTGCAGCGGTCAATGACGCGCACCCCCAAGCGACGGGCAGCCCTGACCAAGGCTTTGAAATGGACATTGAGCTCCGGTGCGCCGCCGGTCAGGTCCAGCGTCTTCAACTGACGCGCCTCCAACAACGCCAGCACCAGATGCGTGGTGGCCTCGTCCATCATCTCGGTTCGGTTTGGGCCGGCGTTGACGTGGCAGTGAACGCAAGACTGGTTGCACTTGTAGCCCAAGTTCACCTGCAAGGTGTCCAGCGTTTGACGGCGGATGGCGGGGAAATCTGTCTGAAGTAGCAAAGGCAGTGTGGGTCTCATGGCGGCAATGGTTTGATGGTGTGGTGTTTGAATGATTCGTCTGCTGGTGCAAAAAGGTGACAGACAAGCGTGAGGATGGGCTAACGGGGCGGCTCGCAGGGGCTATTGGCCGGGACAAAGTGAAAATCAGCAAAACCCGACTGGGTCTTTTGCAGGGTGTTGTCGGTGTCTGCCGTCAAGGCGAGCTGCACGGGACGTGCGCCTTGGCCAAACAAACGGTTCACGTCGCTCTGCACGTTGCGGCGCTCCCAGACCCATCTTCGCGCATCTGCGTCGCCGCTGCGCAGCACCACCATCATGGCCCTGTCGGTGTAGGCGTTGGGCTGCTCTGTGCCTTTGGGTTGCCGGTTGTCCCAGACGTAATTGAGAGCCGCGTCGGGCAAGTCCTTGCCCCATATCGCGCGGGCCAAACCCAGCTTTGTGCGCACGCCAAAGCTCATGGAGGACTTGGGCAGCTCAAAGCTGACATAGACGCGGGCGGCGTAGTCGTCCCCTTCTCGCAAGCGCATGTCAGCCTCGGCGATGGTCGCGTTGATACGCCAGCGCCAGCACAGCACCGGGGTGGCGTTCAAGTCAATCGCGAGAGGACGCGCCAGCAGGGACATGCTGGCATTTGAGCTGACCTCAACCGCCGCCGCCCCATCCCACTCTCGGGGTCGAAAGATGTTTGGACGCGGCACGGACTTGAATAAAACTTCCTGCCAAGGCGCTAAGCCCGCGTCAAACCTCCCAACCCACAGCGCTAGAGATTGCGGTTGCGGTTGCGGTTGCGGTTGCGGTTGCGTTGGCTCAGCGATCGGGGCGCTGACCGCGCTGGCGTGACCTTGGAACGCAAGAAGACCACACAAAAGCATCGCCAACTTTGAGCCTGCACGGGAGCCAGTAATGGCCCCGCAGTTGTTGGCCGGATTGTGTTGGGTTGAGTTCATGCCTTGTGAAAATAGGGCTGTTAGCCTGTCAAGGTTACAGGCCTTTTTGCGCTTCTACCGAATTGCAAAAAAGACACCCACAAGAATCACACTGAATTCGACCTGAGGCCGTGTGGTGACAGCCCCGAACGACACATGGAAGGACCGTTACCGCGCAGCAAGATGCGGGCCGTTTCTAGCGCCGCCGAGTCGATCGCTTAAACCCGGTGAGACGCCCTCGTCAACAAAGGCCAAAGAAACACTGCGGCCGCAAACCCAAAACCGGCTGCAACCCCCAGCAAGGTGGCCCAGTCCACCCAGTAACCCATGTCAGCCAACGACGACTTGGACAAAGACGGCAAAGCGATCGCGGCTACGACGGTGACCAGCGCCGCCACACTCAACAGCAGACCGATTTGGGCTTGCCGCAAATTTTCCCTGCGAATCACCAAAATGACCAGCCATGCAAACGCTAGAACAGCCAGCACGGGTAAGACGGTGAGTGCAATTTCATACAAAATATTCAGTCCGAGCCAAACTTCATACATGACGGTCTCCTTGTTGTTTTAAACCCGACCCTTGAGCACCGCCATGTAGGCAGGCTTGAGCAAACGGTATTTCATGAACCATCCAAAATAGCCCGCTTGCAGCGGCTCAATCATCGGCAAGGTCGGCGTGAGACGGCCTTCGTAGTCAAACTCGATCAGCATGGCCGACCCTTCTTTGACGATCAAGGGGCACGAGGTGTAGCCATCGAATTTTTGACCTGGCTGCCGACCCGCCATCACGTCCACCAAATGCTGCGCGACGATGGGCGCACTCTTCTTCACGGTCGCGGCGGTCTTGCCGCGCGGTGTGCCATTGATGTCGCCAATACCAAAGACATTCGGATAACGCCGATGCTGCAAGGTTTCTTTGTCGACTTCAAGCCAACCACCGGCCGCAAACGGGCCGCTCTTCCAAGCCAAATCTGAATTCTTGATGGCGTCGGGCGCGCGCATCGGCGGCACCACGTGAATGAAGTCATACGGCACTTCAGTGGTGCTGCCTTCGGGCGATGCAAAGGTTGCGCGCCGACCCCCAATGTCAATCGCTTGGAGCCGCTGCGTGTACTCCACGCCAATGCCCAAATCTTGCCAGCGCGAGAGCACGTTGTCGTTGACCACTTTGACGCCAAAAACATTGCCCAAGGCAGAATAAAAAGTCACCTTTGACTGCGCCAGCGTGCCGGCCTGAGCCAGTCGGTCACGCAGCATGAAGGTCATTTTGAGCGGCGCACCTGCGCACTTGAGAGGCGTCGCCGGCAAAGTCAAAACGGCATCGCCGCCTTTTTTTCGGAAGGCGTCCATGGTGGCCCAAGTGGCCACGGCCGCCTCAGGACTCGGGTAAACGCTGGTCAACCCCTCTTTGCCAATGGCGCTGGTGTCCATGCCCTCGATCTGCGCCCAATCTTGATGCGTTCCGGTCGCGACCACCAAAAAATCGTAGCTCACGCGTTGGCCTGAAGCGGTCACCACGGCATTGCCGGCAGGGTCAAATTCGGCCACCATGTCCTTGATCCATGCAGCCCCCACGGGCTGAAAGTCAGCGTTGCGGTCGCGCACCTTGCTGACCGGCCAGACACCCGTCGCCACCAAGGTGTAGCCCGGCTGGTAGTTGTGTTCTTCCTTGCGGTCAATGATGGTGATGCGGGCACCGTCGAGCAGCTGCGTCAGACGATTCGCCACAGCAATACCACCCAAGCCACTGCCTGCGATGACGATGTGCGCCTTGGTTTGAAGTCGGGTGGCTTGAGCCTGCTGCGGCTGAGCCATCCACAAGGCGGCACCCGTGCCCGCCGAACCCAGTAGCCATTGACGACGATTGATGTCCAGAGGAGTGGTTTTTTCAATACTCATGCTGTCTCCTTATTTTTTTATATTTTGGCAAACTTTGATCCGCCACCCTTGATTTAAATCAATCGGTCCAAAATTTTGGCGGTGACAACCCAAGCACGGCATCTGTTGAGCAGGCAAAAAAATCCCCGCGACACCCATCAGAGCGGCGCGGGGATCAGCTCAAGGCATCAAGCCAGATCGAAACGATCGGCGTTCATGACCTTGGTCCAGGCAGCAACGAAGTCCTTGACGAACTTCTCCTTGTTGTCGTCCTGCGCATAGACCTCGGCGTAGGCCCGCAGAATCGAGTTCGAGCCGAACACCAAATCTGCCCGCGTGGCCGTCCACTTGACAGTGCCGGTCTTGCGGTCGCAGATGTCATACGAGTTGCGGCCAGTCGGCTTCCAGGTGTTACCCATGTCGGTCAGGTTGACAAAGAAGTCGTTCGTCAGAACGCCTGGACGCTCGGTGAACACGCCGTGTTTTGTGCCGCCATGGTTGGTACCCAAAACGCGCATGCCGCCCACCAGTACCGTCATTTCATTGGCGGTCAGGCCCATGAGTTGCGTGCGGTCGAGCATCATCTCTTCCACACTGACGGCGTAGTTCTTCTTGACCCAGTTGCGAAAGCCGTCATGGACTGGCTCCAGCACCTCGAAGGACTCGACATCGGTGGTCGCCTCGGTGGCATCACCGCGGCCAGCAGCGAATGGCACCTTGACGTCGAAGCCGGCCGCCTTGACCGCCTGCTCAACACCCACGTTACCGGCCAGCACAATCACATCGGCCACGCTGGCACCCGCAGCAGTGGCAATGCCCTCAAGCACCGCCAACACCTTGGCCAGACGCGCTGGCTCATTGCCTTCCCAGTCCTTTTGTGGCGCCAGACGAAGGCGGGCGCCATTGGCACCGCCACGCATGTCAGAGCCACGGTAAGTCCGGGCACTGTCCCAGGCGGTGGCGATCATGTCGCTGCCGCTCAGGCCGCTGGCCGCGATTTTGGCCTTGACTGCTGCCACGTCGTAGCTGGTTTTGCCGGCGGGCACTGGGTCTTGCCAGATGAGGTCTTCTTGCGGGACGTCCGGGCCGATGTAACGCGACTTCGGTCCCATGTCGCGGTGCGTCAGCTTGAACCAGGCGCGCGCAAAGACCTCGGTGAAGTAGTCCGGGTCCTTGTAGAAACGCTTGGAAATTTCCAGGTAAGCCGGGTCTTTGATCATGGCCATATCGGCATCGGTCATGATCGGGTTGTGGCGAATGGACGGGTCTTCCACATCAACCGGCCGGTCTTCTTCCTTGATGTTGATGGGCTCCCACTGCCAAGCACCGGCCGGGCTTTTCTTGAGTTCCCAGTCGTAGGTGAACAACAAGTAAAAGTAGCCGTTGTCCCATTTGGTGGGGTTGGTGGTCCAAGCGCCTTCAATGCCGCTAGAGACCGTGTTGCGACCGATGCCGCGGCTGGTTTTATTCATCCAGCCCATGCCTTGATCGTCAAGATCGGCCGCCTCGGGGTCCGGGCCCAGTTGCTTGACATCACCATTGCCGTGGCATTTGCCAACGGTGTGGCCGCCAGCGGTCAGGGCAACGGTTTCTTCGTCGTTCATGGCCATGCGCAAGAAGGTCACGCGCACATCATGGGCGGTCTTGAGTGGGTCAGGCTTGCCGTCCACACCTTCGGGGTTGACGTAAATCAGACCCATCATGGTGGCTGCCAGCGGGTTCTCCAAGTCGCGCTCGCCGGAGAACCGGCTGTTCTCGTTGTCGCTAGGGGCCAGCCATTCTTTCTCAGAGCCCCAGTAGATGTCCTCTTCCGGATGCCAAATGTCGGCGCGGCCGAAGGCATAACCGAAGGGCTTCATGCCCATGGATTCATAGGCCACCGTACCGGCGAGGATGATCAGGTCAGCCCAGCTGAGCTTGTTGCCGTATTTCTTTTTGATGGGCCAGAGCAGGCGACGCGCCTTGTCGAGGTTCACGTTGTCGGGCCAAGAGTTCAGCGGCGCAAAGCGCTGATTGCCGGTGCCACCGCCGCCACGGCCGTCGGCCGTGCGGTAGGAGCCGGCCGAGTGCCAAGCCATGCGAATCATCAAGCCACCGTAGTGACCCCAGTCAGCCGGCCACCAGTCCTTGCTGTCGGTCATGAAGTCGACCAGGTCTTTTTTAAGCGCTGCAACGTCCAGCTTTTTGACCTCTTCGCGGTAGTTAAAACCCGCACCCATGGGGTTGGTCTTGGTGTCATGCTGATGAAGAATGTCCAGGTTCAGCGCTTTCGGCCACCACGCCATGTTCGCGTTGCCCGAGGCCGTATTGCCGCCGTGCATCACTGGGCAGGTGCCAGCATTGTTTTGATTCTTTGAATCCATATCTATCTCCGTGGGTAGTATCGGGTTCTCAAGCTCGCACATGTGACGACTAAACAGTGACGTTTGCCGCGCACCACCGCCTCCAGAATTAGAAGCAGCACCTACTACTTTCGCAATAGAAAAATGATTATGAAGATGAACAAAACGACCGTCAAATGTTTGAAGCAATGTTGAAGATAGTTTCTTTTAAATTGAAAACATTTGAATGAAATAAGCCACAAAATATAAAAATTTAGTGCCTTATTGACATGCCTCAAACCTTCAATCCCCACCTGAAGATAGCTACTTATTTTGAATGCAATGCAGCCAATTGATTGGCCAACGAGGCCTTGGACAATTCGCCTAAATGCACGTTGACCAGTTGACCGTTGGCATCGTAAAAAAGTGTCGTGGGCAAGGCCGTGGAGCCAATCGCGTGACCCAGCAGAGCGCCTGCATCAAATAGAACATTTCGCAAGTCGAGTTGGCTCGCCTGCAGATAACGCAAAGCAGTGCTGGCGTCTTCCCCTTGATTGGCAAAGACAAAGGTAATCTCTTTTTCTTGCTCTTGGGCAGCCGCCAGTACGGGCATTTCGCGCCTGCAAGGCGGACACCAACTGGCCCACAAATTGACCACCAGCGGCTGGCCTTTTGCGACTTCAGCCAGCGTGGTGGACTCTCCGGTCAATGTCAGCAAAGTCACTGATGGCAATATCGGTTTGGCGCCGCTCCCCAAGTTGCCGGCCACAACGGACATGGCACCCCAAGCGACTGCGCCAGCCGTCAGCCCCCAGAGCAAGGGCTTGCGCATGGCGGGCTGTTGCCAGCCCCGCCAACCGGCCAGACAAGCGGCGGCCAAAAGCCCTACCCATGGGGTGAAGCCGCCATCGCGAATGTCCAGCAGGGTCCAAGGTGCGCTGCGGTACGACTCAAACCAGCTCACCACAAAGGCCAGGCGAGCCCCAAGCAAGCCAACCCAAAACATATCTAACAGGACATGGCCAATGGTTGTTTTGTGATGACGTCCGACCCAACGACCCACGCCTGCGGCAACCAGCAACGACAGCAATAACAAAAGGTGGCTAACCTGCACTGAGAACGGCCCCAACTGAACATTCAACAACATCAAGTTCCTTGTGACTACAAAGGCCGGCCTTCGCCGCGCTCTTCAACTGTTTGACCATCGCGAATGTGATAAATCCGCTTGAAAGTAGGAATGATCTTCTCATCATGCGTGACGACGATGATGGCGGTCTGCGCTTGCTGCGCCATCTGGTTCAGGATGCGCATGACGGCCAGGGCGCGTTCGCTGTCCAGCGGCGCGGTCGGCTCATCAGCCAAAATCACCGGCGGGCGATTCGCCAGCGCGCGCGCAATCGACACCCGTTGTTGCTCACCGCCCGACAGTTGCGAGGGCTCGGCTTTGGCGCGGTGCGCCACATCCAGCGCGGTCAATAACTCTAACGCGCGCGCCCGGGCCAGGGCGTTGGTCACGCCGGCCAACATCGGCAGCAAGGCGACGTTGTCGGTCACGTCCAGAAAAGGAATCAGGTACGGCGCTTGAAACACAAAGCCAATGCGGTCGCGCCGCAGCGCACGCAAATCAGGCGTGGTCCAGCCGTTGTCGTAAATCACGTCTTGGCCCAACGTCATGCGCCCGCTGGTGGGCTCGATGATGGCGCCCAGGCATTTGAGCAGCGTACTTTTGCCCGAGCCCGACGGCCCGACCAGGCCCACCACCTCGCCCGGGGCGACCGCCATATTGACATTTTTAAGGGCCTCGACCGCGGTGTCGCCCTGGCCATAAACCTTGCGCAGGCCTTCGATGCGGATACCGCCAATTAAATTATTCATGGCCTTCATCCGATGGCCGTTGCCGGGTCGACTTGGAGCGCCACGCGGATCGCCAGCGTGCTGGCCAGCGCACAAATCAGCAGCGTGGCCAACAAGCCGATAACGGCGTCTTGCGTCAACAGCAAAACAAATTTAGGAAAGATCGGCGCCCACACCGTGGCCGCCACTTTGCCCACCACAAAGCCGATCAAACCCAGGCCCAGTGCCTGCTGCAAAATCATGCCGGCGATGGTGCTGTTGCGCGTGCCGATCAGCTTGAGCACCGCAATTTCGCGGATCTTACCCAGCGTCATGGTGTAGATGATGAAGGCCACAATGGCCGCGCTGACGAGGGCCAGTATGGCCAGAAACATGCCGATTTGTTTGGCCGACGTGGCGATCAGCTTGGCCACCAAAATCTCTTCCATGCCGTCCCGCGTGAACACCGACAAATGCTTCCAGCGCCGGATCGGCTCAGCCACGCGTTCCGGTGTCCAGCCGCTTTGTACTTGCACCAGCACCGCGTTCACATTGCGGCTGCTGGTTTGCAAAGCCTGCACCGCCTCCAGCAAACCGGGCACGGCGGGCCGGTTGAAAGCCGGATTAGCGGCGGTGCGGGCGCGGTCGTTTTCGATCGCGTCGTTGTCCTTTAAAAACTGGCTTTCTTGCGCATCTTTGAGCGGAATAAAAAGCATCGGGTCGCCACCCGAAGACACCATGCGCTGGGTCAGGCCGACCACCGTGTAGCCATGGCGGCGGATGCGGATGGTCTCACCCAACGCAAATCCGGTTTTGACGTCAGCGACTGCTTCGTAGTGATTGCGCGTGAGGTGGCGGCCGGCCACCAAATAGCCGGGTTCGCCGGGTTGACCCGGCTCAATGCCGACGACCATGACACGCTTGTCTTCAGCTTCAGCGTCTTGCACTTGCAAGGTGAAGTAAGTGACGTTGGACGCTTGCGCCACGCCGGGCATGCCGCGCACGCTGCGCACCACATCATCCTTGATGCTGGAGGATTCGGCGTAAGGCCCTTGCGTGTCTTTTTGCACCACCCAGAGGTCGGCGCCACTGTTGTTGAGCAGCGCGTGTGCGTCGTCGACCATGCCGCGGTAAACCCCGGCCATGGTCAGCGTCACGCCAATCAACAAACCCAGCCCCAAGCCCGTCAGTGCAAATTTTCCCCAGCCGTGCAAGATGTCACGGCCAGCCAGACTGATCACGGCCGGGCTCCGGGTTTGAGCAGTGCATCAACCACTTGAACGCGCGTGCCAGCGCTCAAGGCCTTCTGGCTGTAAACCACCACCTCGTCGCCGGCCGCCAACCCTTGCAGCACCTGCACTTGGCCGTCCAGACCGGACGCGCCGAGTTGCACCGGCACAAATTCAGGCCGACCGGCCTTCAAACGCCAAACCCCGGTTTGCCCTTGCTGACGCTGAATGCTCGCATTCGGCAGCAACAACGCGGAAGCCGTGCTGGGCAGCTGCAAAGTCACTTCGGCCATTTCACCGACCGACACGCCCGCGGGCATGTGTGCAAAGCCCACTTGAGCAATGCGCTCTTCGGTCACGCTGTCGGCCAATAATTCGACGCGGGCCACTTGGCCTGGCAGCTCGCTGTGTGGCTGCGAGCGCAGCACGATGCGCGCCGGCAGACCGGCGGCCAAGCCAGCAGAACGACCTTGGTCGATGCGCAAGCGCACCCACAGACTGGCCGGGTCGATCAAGCGCAGCACCGGCTGGCCGGCCACCACGGTGCTGCCGGCTTCGGCGTCGCGGGTGGTGACCACGCCATCAGCGGGTGCCAGCAGGCGCACGTTGCCGCGCTGCTGCAACAAGCCGGCACGGTCGGCCTTGAGACGCTGACTGTCTTGTGCTGCACCCGCGACATTGGCCTCGGCCAATTGCAAGCTGGCGTTGGCTGAAGCCAGTTCTTGCTCGCGCGCCTCAAGGGCACCCGCGCTGATGAAGTTTTGCTTGGCCAAATCTTGGTTGCGCTCACTGTTGGCTTTGGCCAAAGAGCGGCGCGCTGCAGCGTCGCTCCGCTGCGCCTGCGCTGCGGCTTGCGCACTGCCGGCACGCGCCAACGACGCGTCCAGCGCTTGCAACCGCTGGTCTAAATCGACCGGGTCCATTTCGGCCAGCAGTTGACCGGCTTTCACCACATCACCGACATCAACCTTCACGCTCAGCACCCGGCCCGCGGTGGTTGGCCCGACCATCCAACTGCGCCGCGCTTCAACCGTGCCAATGCCAAAAACAGCGGGCGTCAAGCGCCCTTCCACAGCCTGCGTGAGCGTCACCTTGACGGGGGCCAGCGGGCCGGTGCGCAAGGCCACAAAAGCCATCGCGCCTAGCAGTGCCAACACGGCGCCAGCCACTGCAATGCGGCGTGTCAAAAGGGGGTTGCGCTTCATGGCTGGACTTTCAAGGGTTCTGAAGGCGGCGCTATTCGCGCTCAAGCTCTAAATAAGTGCGACTAGCATTGCCGGGATTCAGTTCAGGCGCATTGCGCAAGCGCAAGAAAAGTGTGGAATCAAAGGTCTTGATAGCGTTACTGAGGTCGACGCCGTCGTCGACAGCTTTCTTCATGTGACCGCGCAAAGCCAGCAAATAGTCGCGCGTATCAGCCTGGGCAGTGGCCAGGTTAGTGACACGGCCATGGCCGGGCACGATCAGCGCTGGCGCCAGGCGCTCGATTTCTGCAAACGTCGTTAACCATGCCTTGGTCTGACTCACCGGTATCACGCCCAACATGCGGTCAACGTAGACCACGTCACCACTGAACAACAGCTGTTTTTTGTGGCAGCCAAACCAACATGTCACCCGGTGTGTGCGCGCCACCCCGGTGCTTGAACTCGAACACCACACCGCCGAGCTCAAGCCGCTGGTCTGGCTGCGTCAGCCAGCGCGTTGGCAGTGTCGTTGTGGTGCCGGCGGCGCGTGGCCCCAGGGCCGCACGCAAGGTTTCAAGCTGATCGTTGCCGCGGCTGCGCATGTCAGCCTCGGCACTGGCATGGGCCAGAATCTCGGCCCCTTGCGCTTTGAAATAACCGTTGCCCAACCAGCGGTGGTCTTGACCGCCAGTGTTGATGACCCAACGCACCGGCTGGGTGGTGACGCGGCGCACGGCCTCATGAATCTGCCGGGCACTTTCCCAAGTAGCGCCACTGTCGATCAGCACCGCCCCTTGCGCCGTGACAACAAGTCCAATGTTCGCGTTCAAGCCTTCGTTGGCCAGCGTGCGCGGGCCCATGTCGCCGACATACGCAAAAACGCCTTCGGTCACTGGTTCAAAACGAACTTCCAGCGCTGCGCTGTGGCCGGCAACCGCCAGCAACAAGACGCTCAAAGTGCCTTTCAACGAGTGGCTGAATTCAGACCAACGGCGGGGGGTATGGATATTTTTCATCAGCAGTTGTTGTGCAGTTTCCACTTGGCTTCATGGCCGATGGCTTTGGCAAACTCGGGGACTTTGCAGCGCTCGGACTCGGCATTGCTGGCCGGCAAAACTTGCGCGGCAGGTGTTGCTGTCAAAGCCCCAGAGACCGCCGCACCAGGGTGATAAACCGCTTGCACCACCGCGACAGCAATGCCCACAAAAATCAAAACCACCAGCGCCTGCACCCAACTCACTGAAGCACTCGTCTGAGTCTGCACGTCACACACGCCACCCGGGCAGAGCTGCGCTTTTTCGCGATTGAAAGCGTTGTAAATCTTGCAGCCAATACAGATGCCAAAAGCTGTTTCGGCAAACATCAACGCCAAGCAAATGCCGCACACCAACAAATTGAGGGGCCCAACCATCTTGTTGAAAACCATCAAGTACGACATGACCAGCGCCAGCACAAAGCCAATCGCCCAAGCAAAGCGTTTTTGCGGTGCGCCTACATACTCCGGCTGCTGCTTTCTGACGAACCATTGCCCAATGATGAGACTCGGGGCATACAGCGGGTTAACAAAAACCCGGATGCTGAAATCCAATAAAAACAACAACACAAAGACCCGCGTCGGCTGAAAATTGCCGACCAGCCATGCGTTCATGAAAGCGATCAAGCCCATGAAAAACAGGATGCCCGCACTGGCCCTGACGGCTCGCTCGTTCAGCACCCGCACCGCATAGTCGGGATGGTGTTGGCCGAATTGAAAGGTCTTGTTCATCATGGCGCCTTATTTATAAGTATTAACTTAATTATCCACGCCCAGCAAAGCTCAGAACGTTTGCAGCCTCCAACGCGCGGACGACAGCTGTCAGAATTTCGAAAATGACAGGTCGTTGCGCCTGCAAAATTGAGCCTGTAAATGCTGCGCCGCAGCAAGATGAGCCAACTTACCGCATACTCAGCATTGCACCTTCTTCTTGAACCATCGCCATGCCACCCATCCTGTATTTTTTCGCGTTCTGCAATCTCGTCATTGGCAGTGGCGCCTTTGTGTTGGGCGGCATCTTGGAGCCGGTGAGTGTCTCGCTGAACATCAGCTTGGCAGCCGCAGGCCAAGCCATGACGGCCTATGCCGTTTCCACCGCCATCTTGGCGCCTTTGCTCATCGTCCTGACCGTCAAATGGTCGCGTAAAAGCGTGATTCAGCTGGCCTTGGCGCTCTTCACCGCCGGCTGCGTGGTGTCTGCTCTGGCACCTAACTTTGCCTCGCTGCTGCTGGGACGAGCACTGATGGGCGGTGGCGCCATGTTCACGGCTGCAGCTGCGGCGTTGGCGGTGGGCATGGTCGCGCCAGCGCTGCGCGGTCGGGCTTTGGCCATCACTTTTTTAGGTATGAGCATCAGCTACGCTGTTGGCGTACCGCTCGGTGCCTGGCTCGGTTTTGAATACGGTTGGCGCGTTCCAGTGTGGCTGTCGGCTGCCGCGAGCTTGGGTGCGCTGATATCGGTCGGCTGGCTGGTGCCGGCCAATCTGGCCAGTCACGGCAGCAGTTTTGTCGGCTTTCGAGCCGTTGCAGCCAATCCGGCCGTGCTGCGTGTGTGGTTGCGGACGCTGCTTTACTTCGTCGCGGTGTTCAGTGTTTTCGCCTACATCGGGCCGTTGTTGCAAGCGCTCAACCCGATGAGCTCCGGCGGGTTGTCGTTGACACTGGCGGCTTTCGGACTGTCGGGTGTGGCAGGCACCTTGGTCGGCGGCTGGGCGAACGACCGCTTTGGCTCGCTGCGCACGCTGGTCGGGCAGCTCACCGTGATGATTGTCATGATGGCTTTGCTGCCGCTGACGCAAGGCTATATTCCGTTGATGGTGATAGCGTTGGTGGTGTGGGGCGTTGCCGGCTTTGGCATGATGACGCCGCAACAAAGCCGGCTGGCCAGCCTGTCCCCCAAGCAAGCGCCGCTGCTGCTGAGCCTGAATGGTTCCATGCTTTACATGGGGACGGCGTTGGGGAGCATGCTCAGCGGTGCTTTGCTCGACACCCTCGGCTTGGTCCAGCTCGCCTGGGTCGGCGTGCCGTTTGCGCTGCTGGCTTTGCTGACATTGGTCTTTGACCGCCGGGCAGCGAAGACGCTGGCAGCGGCTAAGGCCAAAGCTATCGCACCAGCTTGATCAACCGGCTAACGGCCTTTATCATTCAAACTATGCGTTTCTTTGTGCTCGCTCTCATGATGGTCTTGCTGCCACTGCGCGGCTGGATCGGCGACGCCATGGCGACAGATATGGCTATGACTGTCGCGGCACAAAAAATGCAACAGACCGTATCGACATCTCTAAGAGAAGATGTTCATCATGAGCATCAAGCTCATGCGGGCCACAGTGATCATTCAGCCCATGATGAAGGCCACGGCGACGATCACAGCGCGGGCCACATCGCCGGTACTTGCGAGTCCTGCTCAGCGTGCCAAGCTTGTCACACCGTCGCACTGCTGATTGGCGCCACTGACTTGAAGTCCGACTTGAGCGCCCTCTGGACGCTCATCGGGGCAGCAGATCCATTCGTCAGTGCCGAAGCAGCACTCGACCAAAAACCACCGATTTCCTGATCTCCCGGCCCTAACTGGGTCGGTACTTTGCAACCGGGCCAGTGCTTTCAGCGCTCACGCCCGGACTTTCGGCGCCTTCTGACTTGGGTCAGCTTGCGCGCCCTGCAACCGCATCAGGAGAATTATTTTGAAAACCCGTCTTCATTTTTCAGGCACGCCGCACAACACGGCTTGGCGTTGGCTCGCACTGGGCTGTACTTTTGCCCTGCCCTTGCTGGCGCAGACCGCGCTGGCACAAGCGCCGGCTGCCGTATTTTTGCCGCTAGACCCACAGCCCACACTGCAGGCGCTCGACCCGCAATCAACCGTGCCGCCGGCTGTTTACCGCTCAACACGCGCCGACCTGCCGCGCGGCGTTGAAGAGACCCGCTTGGATTGGCGCCTGAGCAATGACGCTGTCGGCCAGTTCAAGCGAGGGCACATCGACCTGCTCCGCTTAGAGCAACAAAACGCCGCGCCCGCCGCCGCCCAACCCAAGGCTGGACCATGAACAGCGCTATTTTTTGTCAATCATTTCTTGCTCTAGGTTTAGCCGCCACCTTGGCTGGTTGCGCCAGCGTCGCGTCAGACGGCGGCGTCAACTCCTTGCAGCAGCGCATGGACAAGCTGCCAACGCCAAGCGCCTCGCAGGTCACCATCCCGCGGCCGGGCCAAGACCACAGCACGGAGATCGCACAACTGCTCAAAGGCCCACTGAGTGCAGACGCCGCCGTGCGCGTGGCTTGGCTGAACAACCCCGGCCTGCAAGTCGCGCTTGGCAAAGAAGGCGACAACATTTCGGACCGGACACTGACTCAGCATCCGGCCAAGCTGCGGGCGAGCCAGCAAATCACGCGGCTGTCGACCGAAACCCGCAAGGCTTGGTTCAACGCGGTTGGCGCCGCCCAAACCGTGGGCGCGCTGACGCAAGCCCAAGACGCCGCCGAAGTCAGCGGCGACCTAGCCCGCCGTCTGACGCAGGCGGGCAACTGGAGCCGCTTGCAGCAAGCACGCCAGCAGGTCTTCTTGGTCGAGGCGGCCAGCGACTTGGCGCGCGCCCGGCAAGCCGCATTCAGCGCCCGTGAAAAGCTGGTGGTCTTGCTCGGCCTGTGGGGAGAATCAGCGCAGTTTGAGCTGCCGACGCAGTTGCCCGCCTTACCAGCGCAACCGCGTGAACTGCCCGATGTGGAAGCCCGCGCACTGCAAGCGAGGGAAGACATTCGCATCGCAACACTGCTGTGGCAACGCAAAGAAGCCGAGCGACGCCTCACCAAGCCGGGTGAGTTGTGGGACGCCATGGGCGACGCCGCGCAGCTGCGCCAGACGGCCATCAAAGTCCGCAGCCACGCGCGTGAAACCTACCAACGTTACCGCAGCCATTACGACATCGCCAAGCGCCAACAAGACGAGCTGTTACCGCTGCGCCAGTTCATCAGCGACGAGATGCTGCTGCGCTACAACGGCATGTTGTCTAGCGTCTTTGACGTCTTGGCCGACACCCGCGCACAAGCGCTCGCCACCCACAGCGCGATTCAAGCCACGCGCGATTTTTGGCTTGCGGACGCCGACCTGCAAAGCCTGCTGGCCGGCGCACCCACACAGGACACAACACCATGAACCGACGCAATTTCTTCAACACCGCCGCCTTCTCGGCCGTGGCTGCCGCATCGGTCAGCAAAGTCGCCATGGCCGGCTTGCCCGAGGTCGCGCTGATGACCAGCACCGACACCGCCTCACCCCTGAGTCCGCCCAACGGCCAGCCCTACAACCCGGTCGTCACCCTGAACGGCTGGACCTTGCCTTGGCGCATGAACAACGGCGTCAAAGAATTTCACTTGGTGGCCGAACCCGTGGTGCGTGAAATGGCACCCGGTTTCAAAGCCCACATGTGGGGCTACAACGGCCAAAGCCCCGGCCCGACGATTGAAGTGGTGGAAGGCGACCGCGTGCGCATCTTTGTCACCAACAAACTGCCTGAGCACACCACCATTCACTGGCACGGCCAGCGTCTGCCCAACGGCATGGACGGTGTCGCCGGGCTGAACCAGCCGGCCATTCCGGTCGGAAAAACCTTTGTCTATGAGTTTGTGGCGCGGCGTCCCGGCACCTTCATGTACCACCCGCATGCCGACGAGATGACGCAAATGGCCATGGGCATGATGGGTTTCTGGGTCACGCATCCGAAGCTCGACAAAGCCGGCAAGCATCCGCAGATTGACAACGTCGACCGCGACTTTGTCTTCTTGCTGAACGCCTACGACATTGAACCGGGCAGCATGACACCCAAGATCATGACCATGACCGACTTTAATTTATGGTCATGGAACAGCCGAATTTTTCCGGGTATTGACACACTGAACGTGCACAAAAATGACAAGGTCCGCATTCGTGTTGGCAACCTCACCATGACCAACCATCCGATCCATTTGCATGGCCATGAGTTTGTCGTCAGCGGCACCGACGGCGGACCAACACAGAAGTCTTCACGCTGGCCGGAAGTGACCACCGACGTGGCAGTGGGCCAGATGCGCCAAATCGAGTTCTTGGCCGACGAAGAAGGTGACTGGGCTTTTCATTGCCACAAGAGCCACCACACCATGAACGCCATGGGCCACGACGTGCCGACCCTGATCGGCGTCGACCACCGTGGGCTGGTCAAAAAACTGCAAAAGTCCATTCCCGACTACATGGTGATGGGCGAGCGCGGCATGGCCGACATGGGCCAAATGGAGATGCAGATTCCGGACAACACCGCGCCCATGATGACCGGTAAAGGTCCCTACGGCGGTGTCGAGATGGGCGGCATGTTCAGCATGCTCAAAGTGCGCAAAAACCAAGCGCCCGGCGACTACAAAGACCCGGGTTGGTACCAGCAGCCTGCCGGCACCCAAGCCTATGAATGGACCGGCGCCTTACCGGACACCAAGCGGCAAACAAGCGCCAACTCAGCAGAAAAGCCTGCGACCGGAACAGCCAAAACAGCGCCTTCCACCGAAGTTCAAATCCGCAAACCCGCCGCGTCGGGCGGTCACAGTGGCCATAGCGGGCATTGAAGCCGCCTCTTCTTTTGACCCTTTCATTTCTTTGAATTTAAACCATGACAACATTTAAAAATCGACTAAAAACCTTCCTTGCCACCGCCATGCTGAGCGGCTTCGCGGCTCTCAGCTGGGCGCACGTCGACATGCCCAAGTCAGCCCACAGCGGTCACGCTGTCGTCAAAGAACAAAAAGCTTGGGGCATCGGCGGTGACGCCAAAGCAGCCACGCGCACCGTCACCATCACGATGGACGACAACATGCGATTCACACCCAGCAAACTTAGTTTTAAACAAGGTGAAACAGTGCGCTTCGTGATTCAAAACAAAGGCAAATTACTGCACGAGATGGTCATTGGGACACGCGCGGAACTCGACGCGCATGCCGCCATGATGGTCAAGTTTCCCAAAATGGCGCATGACGAACCCTACATGGCGCATGTCAATGCAGGACACAGCGGCAACATGGTCTGGACCTTCAACCGCACCGGCAATTTCGAATTTGCCTGCCTGATCGCCGGCCATTACCAGGCCGGCATGGTCGGCACCATCAGCGTGACGGCACGCTGAAGCAATTCCCTTTTTTAGCGCAATTTCAAAGAGGAAACAGCATGCAAAGACGACGACTTTTGAAAGCCCTCGCGGGCATCACTGGCTTGACCAGTACTGCCTTCGTGGCCCCCGCTTTTGGACAGACCAGCACTACCGCAAAAACACCGCTGGAGGTCTGGAAAGACCCCGACTGCGGCTGCTGCGGTGACTGGGTAAAGCACCTCGAGGCCAATGGCTTTTCTGTGCGTGTCAACGACACCGGCAACAGCGCCGCCCGCAGCCGCTTGGGTGTGCCGGCAAAACTCGGCTCCTGCCACACTGCGTTGGTGGCGGGCTACGCGATTGAAGGCCATGTGCCAGCGCGTGAAATTCGTCGCTTGCTCAAAGAACGCCCACAAGCCTTGGGCTTGACAGTGCCTGGCATGCCGGTCGGTTCACCCGGCATGGACGGTGCCATTTATGGCAATCGCCGTGACCCGTACGACGTGCTGCTGATGGCCAAGGATGGCAGCACACAGGTCTACGAGAGCTACAACCGCCCGCCACAAGGTAACGGTAAAGGCCAAGGTCAAGCACTGCCAACCGCTGAAGGCGAGGTCCGCAAAGTCGACAAAGCCGCTGGCAAAATTTCAATCCGACACGGCGAGATCAAAAACCTCGACATGCCGCCCATGAACATGGTCTTTCAAGTCAAAGACCCGGCCCTGCTGGACAAAGTCAAAACCGGCGACAAGGTGCGCTTCACCGCAGACCAGATCAACGGTGACTACACGGTGATGTCGATTGAAGTGCGGAAAGATTAATCTCAGCGCGGCAGTCCACCACACCTTCAGCGATAGCCGTCCGGGTTGCTGCTTTGCCAGCGCCAAGCATCCGCGCACATGTCTGCCAACGTACGGCTTGCGCGCCAGTTGAGCAGACTGTGAGCCAACGACGGATCGGCATAGCATTGCGCCACATCGCCGGCGCGGCGTGGGGCGAATTGGCAGGGCACAGGCTGGCCGCTGGCTTGCTCAAAAGCACGCACGACTTCCAACACGCTGTAGCCTTGGCCAGTTCCCAAATTCACGGTGAAGTTGCCGTCTGCGCTCAGCAGCTTTTGCAGCGCAGCCACATGGCCCGCAGCCAAATCTTCCATGTGAATGTAGTCACGCACACCCGTACCATCGGGCGTGGCGTAGTCGCGGCCGTAGACATTCAAAAACGGCCGCTTGCCGACCGCCACTTGGGCCACATACGGCATCAGGTTGTTCGGCAGTCCGCTCGGGTCTTCGCCAATCAAGCCGCTGGGGTGCGCACCCACCGGGTTGAAGTAGCGCAACACGCCAACACGCCAAGCCGGGTTGGCGGCACACAGCGCGCTCAGCATGTCTTCACACACCAGCTTGGTGTGGCCATACGGGTTGGTATGGCTGCGCGGAAATTCTTCGGTGATAGGCACCGTCGCCGGGTCGCCATACACCGTGGCACTGCTCGAAAAAAGCAAGGTCCGGCAATCAGCCCTGTCCATCGCCTGCAGCAAGCTCACCATCCCGCCCAGGTTGTTGGCGTAGTACTTCAGTGGCTTCGCCACGCTCTCGCCCACCGCCTTGAAACCGGCGAAGTGAATCACCGCCGTCATCTTGTAGCGCTCAATCAAAGCTTGCACTAGCGCCGTGTCAGCCACGCTGCCACGCTCGCACAACACCGGTTGGCCTGTGAGTCGCAACAAGCGATCCAACACCACCGGGCTGCTGTTCGAAAAATCATCCAGAATCACCGGCGTCAAACCCGCCGCGTGCAAAGCCAAATAGGTGTGGCTACCGATGTAACCCGCCCCGCCGGTCAATAGAACATAACGCATCAATCACCTTCGTTGTGGCAGGAGTTGCCTGAGGTGGATCTTAAGCGCGCCAACGCTGCGCATGAAGCGCGGCAGTCGCTGGTGGCTCGTCTTTTCGAGTGCGATGCCGAGGCTACAAACCCAGCTTTTTCCAGCCGGCGTGGCCGAGCTTTTCTAAGGTCTTGATATTTTCTTCAAAGATCGCCTCGGCCTCTGGAAAAGCCGCCACGGCCCGCTCGACACTGTCTTCGCGCAGCAAATGCAGCATGGCGAAGGGTGCGCGGTTGGTGTAGTTGCTGATGTCGTCAGGCTCGGTGCCGTCAAACTGAAACTTCGGGTGAAAGCTGGCCAGTTGGATCACGCCTTCAAGCCCGTGCTCTTCGACCACGCCATCGGCCACTTCAAGAAAATCATTGAAGTCCAAAAAGCCGTCAAACAAGGTTGCGTGAATCAGCAGCGTGGTATCGATTTCGTCGGCAGGCGTCGCCACCAACAAGTCCAACTCACGGTCTAACTCCCCCAGCAAATCGTCAGCATGACGCGCCCGACTCACCACCAAGCGAACCTGGTTTTTAACGTAAACCGCCTTCGCAAACGGACACAGGTTCAAGCCAATCACAGCCGACTCAAGCCAACGACGCGTAGCCGCCAAAACGTCTTCGTCAGTCATAAACAGTCTCCCCGCAAAACTGACAAGCCGAGAACAGCCCCTCCCCGACCAACCAGTCCGCCCCGCCCACCCCAGCAGGGGCCGCGGGACTGGCTTCGCCAGACCGCAGGCGCAGCGGCCCCCCAGGGGGGCAGGAAGCTACACGCAGTGAGCGACCGTGGGGGCATTATTTGAGCGCTTTGAAACGCATCCGCTTCGGCTTGGCGCCCTCTTCACCCAGACGCTTGCGTTTGTCGGCTTCGTACTCTTGGTAGTTGCCGTCAAAGAAGGTCCACTGGCTGTCGCCTTCGGCGGCCAGAATGTGGGTGGCGATGCGGTCCAAGAACCAACGATCGTGGCTGATGACCATGATGGAGCCAGCGAATTCGAGCAGCGCATCTTCAAGTGAACGCAGGGTTTCAACGTCCAAATCGTTGGAGGGTTCATCGAGCATCAACACGTTGCCGCCGGCGATCAGCGTCTTGGCCAAATGCAAGCGTCCACGTTCGCCGCCTGAGAGCATGCCGACGCGTTTTTGCTGGTCGGCACCGTTGAAGTTGAAGCGACCGGCGTAAGCGCGGCTGGGCATGGTGAACTTGCCCACGGTGAGCATGTCGAGGCCGCCGGAGATGTCTTCCCAAACGGTTTTTTCGTTGTCCAAGTCGTCACGGTGCTGGTCGACAAAGGCCATGCGCGCGGTTTTGCCAATCGCGACTTCGCCACTGTCAGGCTGCTCTTTGCCGGCAATCAGTTTGAACAGCGTGGATTTACCCGCACCGTTGGGGCCGATGATGCCGACGATAGCGCCAGCCGGAATTTTGAAGCTCAGGTTGTCGATCAACAAGCGGTCACCGAAGGACTTGCTGACGTTCTTAAACTCGATGACTTCATTGCCCAAACGTTCGGCCACGGGAATAAAAATCTCTTGCGTTTCGTTGCGCTGCTGGTACTCGAAATCTGACAATTCTTCAAAACGGGCCAGGCGTGACTTGCTCTTGGCTTGACGCGCTTTGGGGTTCTGGCGTGACCATTCCAATTCTTTCTTCAGCGCTTTGGCGCGGGCTTCTTCACCTTTTTGCTCTTGCGCCAACCGCTCGCCTTTTTGGTCTAGCCAGCTGCTGTAATTGCCTTTCCAAGGGATACCGTGACCGCGGTCAAGTTCCAGAATCCATTCGGCGGCGTTGTCCAGAAAATAACGATCGTGGGTAATAGCCACCACCGTGCCGGGGAAGCGCTGCAAAAACTGCTCAAGCCAGTCGACTGATTCGGCGTCCAAGTGATTGGTCGGCTCGTCGAGCAGCAGCATGTCGGGCTTGGACAGCAGCAAGCTGCACAAAGCGACGCGGCGTTTTTCACCGCCGGACAGCACGCCAATCACGGCGTCCCAAGGTGGCAGGCGCAGCGCGTCAGCGGCGATTTCGAGCTGGTGCTCGGAGTCAGAACCACCGGTGGCGATGATGGCTTCAAGTTCGGCTTGTTCAGCGGCCAGCGCGTCAAAGTCCGCATCAGGTTCGCCATAAGCGGTGTAGACGGCGTCAAGGCGGGCCTTGGCAGCGAACACGGCACCCATGCCAGCTTCAACGCTTTCGCGCACCGTGTGTGCGTCATTGAGCTTAGGTTCTTGGGGCAGGTAGCCGATGTTCAGGTTCGGCATGGCGGTGGCTTCGCCCTCGATCTCGGTGTCGAGGCCGGCCATGATTTTGAGCAAGGTCGACTTGCCGGAACCGTTGGTGCCCAGCACGCCGATCTTGGCGCCCGGGAAAAAACTCAGCGACACATCCTTCAGGATTTGCCGCTTCGGAGGCACGGTCTTAGAGACCTTGTTCATGGTGAAAACGTACTGGGCCATCAGGGATCACTTCTCAAAAATGGGGGCTATAAAAAGGCAGCAACGAGGAGCCGAACGGGCATTGCAAACAACGTGGTGGTTTTTGCCCGAAATACAAGATTATCGTTCCATGCCACAATACACCGGTCGCTGGGCTCCAGTACCCTGCGGCATTTGGGCAAACCTTCTCTGACAGGGTTGTGTTTTTAGCCCAACTCCTGACCCCATCTGCCTTTGACTGGCGGGTTGCCTCAAACAAGGCACCCACAGGCCGATCTAAAGCGTCCCAAGGACGCAAACACATGACATTTGAAGAATTGAATTTGGCCCCGGCCATTCTGAAAGCCGTGCTTGAGCAAGGCTATGACACACCCACCCCGATTCAGGCCCAGGCTATTCCTGCGGTTTTGGCCGGCACGGACTTGCTGGGCGGCGCCCAGACGGGTACCGGCAAAACCGCAGCGTTCACGCTGCCTTTGCTGCAACGCCTGTCGACCGAGCCACGCCTGACCAACCGACGCGGCGCCAATGCCGTGCGCGCGCTGATCATGACGCCGACCCGCGAACTCGCGGCGCAGGTCGAAGAAAGCGTTCGCACTTATGGCAAGTACTTGGACCTCACCTCGATGGTGATGTTCGGCGGCGTCGGCATGGGCGCGCAAATTGAAAAACTCCGCCGCGGCGTTGACATTTTGGTGGCCACCCCCGGCCGCCTGTTGGACCACGCCAGCCAAGGCACACTCGACCTGAGCCAAGTGCAAATCTTGATTCTGGACGAAGCCGACCGCATGCTGGACATGGGTTTCATCCATGACATTAAAAAGGTGCTCGCGCTGGTTCCTAAGCAAAAGCAAACCTTGCTGTTCAGCGCCACCTTCAGCGACGAAATTCGCGAACTGGCCAACGGCCTGCTGCGTGACCCCGTGTCGATCCAAGTCACACCGCGTAACACCACGGTGCAGCGCATCACGCAGACCATTCACCCGGTCGGTCGCGCCAAGAAAAAGGCCTTGCTCACGCACATCATCACGGAGCAAAAATGGAGCCAGGTGCTGGTCTTCACGCGCACCAAGTTCGGCGCTAACAACGTGGCAGAACACCTGACTAAAAACGGTATTCCCGCCATGGCGTTGCACGGCAACAAGAGCCAGACCGCCCGCACACAAGCGCTGGCTGGCTTCAAAAGCGGCGACATTCGCGCGCTGGTGGCCACCGACATCGCTGCCCGCGGCATCGACATTGACGAATTGCCACACGTCGTGAACTACGAAATCCCGAACGTCAGCGAAGACTACGTTCACCGCATCGGCCGCACCGGCCGCGCCGGCAACAGCGGCGAAGCCGTCAGCTTGGTGTGTCTGGACGAAGAAGGCTTCATGCAAGACATCGAGCGCTTCACCAAGCAAAACATTGACGTGGTGATGGTGCCCGGCTTTGAAGCTGATCCCGGCGAACGCGCTGAACCGCTGGCCATGGGTCGTCAAACGATTTGGGGCGGCCTCGGCAAGCCACCAAGCCGTGACGTGATGCAAGCCGCAGCCAAAGCCGCTCGCTCTGAAATGATGACGCGCATCCGCGAAAACAAACCGCAACAACCTGGCCGTAGCGCCCATGGTGGTGGCGGAAATGGTGGCAACGCCGGTAACGGCGGTGGCAATGGTGGCGGTAATGGTGGCGGCAACGCTGGCCGTGGCCGCAGCGGTGGCAATGGCGGAGGCGGGAACTTCGCTGGCAACGGCGGTGGCAATGGTGGTGGTGGCGGTGGACGCGGTCCACGCCAGAACACCGGCTACTCACAAGGCGGCGGTCAACCTGCCCAACCACGCATGCAGCAAGCGCAGGCTCCGCGCCAGCGACCACAGTCGTTTGACGAAGATGCCCAACCGGCCAGCCATGTCTCCTCAGGCTTTCCGTCCTCCGGCCAGCCAACTGGTGGCAACCGCGGTAACTACCGCGGCGGTGGCGGCCGCTCTGGTGGCGGTGGTGGTGGCGGCGGACGTTCGGGTGGCGGCGGTCAAGGCCGTTCCGGCAACTTCGGCTCGTTCAACGGTCGTTAATCACGCCTAGTGCGTTACGAGCGCTATCAGCCCTCGTTAAAAAAGCGGCCTGCTGCTCCCGTCAAGGGAACAGCAGGCCGCTTTGTTTTGGGCGCAACGATTTAGAAGTTGCGCCAGCAATGCCCGGCTCAGTCCTTGACGAACAAGGTCACCAGCGCGTCGCTGCCGACTTGTTGGCTCCAGTGCCCGTGCACCGTCGGGTCAAACACAGCGCCTGCGGGCAACACATCGGCTGAATAAAAATGCTCGCCGGCTTTGAAGATGCGTGAAGCACCGCCTTGCAAGCCAATCTCCATCTGGCCCTGCAAGATAAAAACCCACTGCGGCTGACCAGTGCAATGAAACTGGCTGCGAAAACCAACCGGGCTTTGGCGTAACTGGTAGCCCGCCGACGGAAACACCGGCGACAACATCGACGCAGGCGAGCCTTCGGTCAAGGGGACGCTCTCCTCGCGAAATTTGGCGCGGCCATCGGTGTCGGTGAAGAGGACTATTTTGGTGAAGTTCGACATGACTGCATTTCTCAGGATTGGGTGTCAAACATTGTACGGATCGTGTTTTGAAAATGTGGCCGCGTGATGTCGCTCCAGGCCGTGCCGCGCACCGCCAACCAAGCCGGCAAGTGCAAGGCTTGGTCGGTGACCAAGTCGTAGCAAGCCAGCGAATAAGGGCCGTGGTCATGGTTCAAAAAACGCAGCGCCAAAATGCAGCCTTCGACCGCTGCCAGACCCGGCATGTGTTCGTCGTCGTACCAGCGCGAAATCTCGGGCATCCAGCCGGCCTCCGGGTCCATTTCGACGACGTAATGAAAGGCTGCACTCGCGACAGAAGAAAGGCCGGGCGCGGCAAACACTTGTTCCAATCTAGAGATACGAATATTGGTGAAACCTGCGCCCTCTCTGGCCCACCAATCGGTCATCGCGAGCAAAGCATCCGCTGCGAGTGGACCCGGGCTGACGAGCCGCGCGTAGCAGTAAGCGGTCTGCGTCGGCTCAGACCAAGCGACACGGTGCAGACTGAGCGGCAAGCTGCTTTGCTCGCAAAAACGTGCAAAGCGGCTGGCCAGTGAAGCCTGCGCAGCTGCGCCACCCGCCCCCGGCAGCGCTGTCAACTGAACCAGGATGCAATCCGTGAAGTGTGCGTTTTGCGCCATGTCAGTGCCCAATCTGCAGCGCCACCAAAAAGCGTGACACCATGTTGTAAGCCGCTACGGTGGCCACCAAATCAATCTGGCCTTGCACATCAAAGTGTTGGCGCACTTCGGCGTACAAAGCGTCGGGAACGTCGATGTCGCGCGTCATGGCGTCTGTCAAACGCAGCGCTACGCGCTGCGCTTCGGTGAAAGGCGCATCGGCTGCCAGTGGCAGGCTACGGCAGGCTTCAACGGCCTCTGCCGAGACACCCGCCGCGAGCGCATGCGGCACATGCGCATCGAACTCGTAGGGCGCACGGTTCAACACCGCCACACGCAAAATAACCAGCTCACGCAGACCCGCCGGAATGCTGTTGCGGTTGCGCACGGCGGAGAGCATTTGCTCCCAGCCATGGGCGATCGGTGGGCTGTTCAACAAGACGCCGTAGAGCGGCGAAATGCGGCCGCGCTCGGCCATGATCTGCGCTTCTTGCGCCGCCAGTTCAGGTTGGGTGCCGGGGATGACAAGTGGAATACGCATGGTGGATCAATCTGGTTTGATGTTGTTGGTTTTGACGACGCGCGCCCATTTGACCGTATCGCTTTTCAACAAGGCGGCGAGTTCAGCTGGTGTCGAGGGCGCAGGCTCGGCACCCGAAGCTTGCAGTCTGGCGCGAACCTGCGGGTTGTTCAGCGTGCGGCGCACGGCTTGGTTGACGCGGTCTAGGTCAGCAGCCGGCGTGCCTTTGGCGGCAAACAGGGCGTACCAGTTGTCAGAGTCGACACCGGGAATGCCCATTTCGTTGAAGGTTTTGACATTCGGCAACAGCGGATGCCGCTTGGGGGCGGCAAGGCCCAAGGCCTTCAATTTACCTGCATTGATGTGTGAAATCAGACCCGGAATGTCACCGAAAAAACCCGTGACGTGGCCAGCCAAGACATCATTGATCGCCGGAGCAGCGCCTTTGTAAGGCACATGCAACAGCTTGATTTTGGCGGCATCGTTCAACAACTCCATCGCGAGGTGCGGCACGCTGCCAGTGCCCGACGACGCCATCGACAACTGCTTGCTGCCCGGCACGCGGCTGGCCGCCACCAACTCAGCCGCGTTAGCGAACGGCACGTTGGCACCGACCACCAGCACCTCGACGTTGTTGACCACCAACGAGACTGGCGCCAAGTCGCGCTCTGGGTTGTAAGCCAGCTTTTCGTAGAGCGACGGATTGATGGCGACAGCGCCCACACTGGTCAGCCACAAGGTGCTGCCGTCAGGGGTGGCGCGCGTCACAAACTCCGCTGCAATGGCACCGTTGCCGCCCGCTTTGTTTTCAACAATCACTTGATGACCGAGTTCTTTGCCCAAGGTTTCAGCCATGCTGCGTGCGACAAAATCAACCGGTCCGCCCGGCGGAAAAGCCACCACCAAACGCGTGATGTTTGTTTGCGCAGCCACCGGAAGGCTGAAAGTCACGGCTGTCAGCAACACAGTCAATGCGGCGCCAAGAGCGCGGCGCTTGAACGTCGCAGGACGGGCCAAAGCAGGGTTCAAAGTAGTCATGAATGTCTCCTTGTTTTTATAAAAAATTAAATCAGTCGCAGCGCACGGACATGCCGCCGTCGACCACGATCTCGGTACCGGTCACAAAGCGGGACTCATCGCTGGCCAAAAACAGAGCGGCGTTGGCCGTGTCGCGGCCGTCGCCCATGAAGGGCAGCGGAATGCGTGCTTGGCGCTGACGCAACAAGGCCTCGGCGTCGCCACCGGCGCGTTGCCCGGCCAACCTTACTTCCACCATGGGTGTGTGCAATTGGCCAGGCACCACGGTGTTCACGCGAATGCCCTGCTTGGCGTATTGCACCGCCAACACGCGCGAGAACTGAATCACCGCCGCCTTGGTCGCCGCGTAGGCGATCTGTGCAGAGCCCGTCCAGCGCAAACCTGAAGAAGACGACATGTTGACGATGGCGCCGCCGCCTTGGGCCAGCATGTGCGGCAACACGTGCTTACAGGTGAGGAAGACGCTTTTGAGATTGTGATCAACCTGCGCGTCCCAGATTTCTTCACTCATCTCAATCGGGCCGCCTTTGGCCGAACCGCCGACGTTGTTGACCAAAATATCGATGCGGCCGTACTCGGCGATGCAGGCCTTGACCATGGCCTCGATAGACGCGGCTTGCGTCACGTCACACAAACCGACGGCCAAGACACCTCCCGCATCGGCCACGCGCTGCGCCGTTTCTGTCAAGGCCGATGCTTCACGATCGACTGCAAAAATGCGGGCGCCCTCTTCTGCAAACCGGACGGCCATGGAACGGCCATTGCCCCAACCGGGACCGACCGATCCGGCACCGGTGATGAGGGCCACTTTGCCGGCCAACCGGCCTTGGCTGCGAGTTGTTGAAGCTGTTGAAGTGATGCTCATGCAGTGATGTTCCTTGACAATTTTTAAGCCGTGAATTGATAGAGTGCCTGCGGGTTGCGGACCAGCAACTTGTCGAGCAGTTCCGGGGTTGGCGCGATAGTGGTGAGACGGTCCACCAGCACGCCATCGTCAGGCACATGCGTGTGGTTCGGGTGCGGCCAGTCCGTACCCCAAACACATTGATCTGGAAAGGTCTGCACCAGCAAATTAGCGAGGCGCACGCCTTCAACATAAGGCGGCTTCGGGTCGATGCGGTCAACGCCGCTGACCTTGACATGAAACAAGGGGTTGCGCAGCAGCTTCATGAGCGCGGCAAAGTCAGCGCCGTCTACTCCCAGCGCTGCATCGACGCGGCCCATGTGATCGATCACCACCGGCACAGCGCTACGCGACAAGGTCGCGGCCAGACTGTGGATCATGCTGCTTTCAAAATGCACTTGCAGGTGCAGGCCGAGCGGCTTGAGTCGCAGCGTGAGCGCGGCCACTTCTTCGGGCGTCGCACCTGCGGACAAGTGCTTCATGAAGTTGAAACGCACGCCCCGAAAGCCCGCCGCAGCAAGACGTTGGAGCTCTGCGTCGGCCACATTGACGGGCACCAACGCCACCCCCAAATAATGGCCGCCGCCGGCTTGAATCGCATCTTCAACAGCGCGATTGTCAAAGCCATGCACGGCCGACTGGACGATCACGCAGCGCTCGATGCCGAGGTGGTGATGCAAGGCGAAAAGTTTTTCTTTAGGCGCGTCCACTGGGGTGAAATTACGACTGGCGGCAAACGGAAATATCACCGCCGGGCCGAACACGTGCACATGGCTGTCACAGGCCCCAGCGGGCAGCTTCAGGCCAGGGGCCGATGGATAAGGGTTGAACGTGAGCACAGGGTTGTCAGCGTTTGTTGTCATGTCATGGCTTGGTTTGAATGTTCGGTGACGTCGATGACAGAATTGTCGGCATAATTTCTCCCTCAAATGATGCTTTTTTCAAATAGCTGCTATCAGCCAAACGATGCGTTATGGACCTGACGCGACTTCAATATTTTGCGGCAGTGGCCGAGGCCGGTAGCTTCAGCCGCGCCGCGGCTGCGCTGAATCTGTCACAACCGGCGCTGAGCCGACAGGTCTTGCTACTGGAAGAGGACCTCGGCCAGCGCCTGCTAGAGCGCCACGGCCGCGGCGCACGCACCACCGAAGCCGGGGCAGCCCTACTGGCCCACGCACGCGGCATTTTTGACTTGGCCGAACGAGCGCAAGCCGACATGCGAGAACGCCAACGCAGTCCGCGCGGGCGACTCACCGTGGGTCTGCCACCGCGCGTGGCGCATGTGCTGACAGCCGATTTGGTCGAACGTTTTCATGCTGAATTTCCCGATGCGGCGATCACCGTGGTCGAAGGTTTGAGCATTCGCCTGCGAGAAATGCTGCTGGCTGGCAGAGCCGATTTGGCGATTATTTTTGACCCAGCACAGTCGCCACAGCTGCAACTGGAAACCCTGGTGCGTGAACCAATGGTGCTGGTCAGCGCCAAGCCCTTGCCGGCCAAAATACGCTTGACCGACGTGGTCCAGCGCAGCCTGGTGATGCCGAGCGGGCCGCACGCCCTCAGGCAACTTCTCGAACAGCACACCGCACCGCGCGGCCTGCCGCTGAACCTCTGGGCCGAAGTTGAATCCGTGCAGACGGTGTTGTCGCTGGTGGCCCGCGGACTGGTCGACACGATCTTGCCAGTCAGCGCCGTGAAGGCTTGGTTGTACGAGCAACCGCTGCACGTCGCGGCCATTCACGCCCCAGTGATGCGCAACAAACTGGTGCTGGCCGTGCCTGCCGCTAGGCCCGCCACGCGTTTGAGCCGCTATGCCAGCGAGTTGCTGCGCGAATTGGTGATGAAGCACTTCGACCCAGCGGCATGACAACATCCTCTTAAAAGCCAAGTGCAAGCAGATTGCCGCACAATCAACATTTGTATCTTTGACAGGAACTCCTCATGCGACTTCTTCACACCATGCTGCGCGTCGGCAACTTGCAGCGCTCGATAGATTTTTACACGCAAGTCTTGGGCATGAAGCTGCTGCGCACGTCTGAAAACCCTGAGTACAAATACAGCTTGGCCTTTCTCGGCTACGGCAGCAACCCAGACCATGCCGAGCTTGAACTGACATACAACCACGGCATTGATCAGTACGACATGGGCACCGCCTACGGCCACATCGCGCTAGGCGTGCCCGACGCCTACGCAGCCTGCGACAAGATCAAAGCCTCAGGCGGCCACGTGACGCGCGAAGCCGGCGCGGTCAAAGGCGGCAAGACCGTGATTGCGTTTGTGACGGATCCGGACGGCTACAAAATTGAACTCATCGAGCGCAAGGAAGACGCCGACGGCGCTGGCTTGCGCTGATTCAAATACGGTTGACTCAGCTGCTGCGCTTCAGCTGACTGGCTTGAAGCGCCAGCGCTGTGATGCGTGCCCAATCGCCTTGTGCCACGGCATCGGCAGGTGTGAGCCAAGAACCACCGACGCAGACCACGTTGCTGAGCGCTAAAAACTCAGCCGCATTGGTCAAGCTGACGCCACCGGTGGGGCAAAACTTGACGTCGCCAAAAGGGCCGCCCCAAGCTTTGAGCATGGCCGGTCCGCCGGCTTGCATGGCCGGAAAAAACTTGAGTTCAGAGAAACCGTCTTCTTGCGCGGCCATGATCTCACTGCCGGTGGCCACGCCTGGCAACAGCGGCAAATCTGTGTCTCGGCAAGCTTGGCCCAGCAAGTGCGTGTAGCCCGGGCTGACAATGAAACGCGCACCCGCCATGGAACAAGCCATCACATCGGCGGCACTGCGGGCGGTGCCAGCACCGATCACCGCTTCAGGCACGTCGCGGGCGATGGCTTCGATGCAAGCCAAACCTTGCGGTGTCCGCAAGGTCACTTCCAGCATGCGGATACCACCAGCCACCAGCGCACGTGCCAGCGGCACAGCTTGGGCGACATCGTACAGCACGATGACAGGAATGACGGCCGCATCTTGCATCACCTGCAAGGCCGTCAAGCGGCTCAGCTCAGACTTGTTCACAACCATGACATGGCTCCTTCTTCAGCGCTGACCGCCTGCCTGCGCATACCCGAAAATAGTTCACGCCCCATGCCCAACGCATTGCTGTCGCGCAGCGCCTCTGGCATGTCGGCGACAGGTCGTGCAGCCCAATCCGCATCGCTCAGCAACACGCGCAACTCACCTGTCAGGCTGTTGAGCAGGATCACGTCGCCGTCGCGCACTTTCGCCAATGGTCCTCCTGAAGCAGCCTCAGGCGACACATGAATGGCGGCAGGCACCTTGCCCGAAGCACCGCTCATGCGGCCGTCGGTGACCAGCGCCACTTTGAAACCCTTGCCCTGCAACACCGACAAGGGCGGCGTGAGCTTGTGCAGCTCAGGCATGCCGTTGGCTTGCGGCCCCTGCCAGCGCACCACACAAATCACATCGCGGTCAAGCTCGCCGGCGTTGAAGGCCGTGTGCAGGTCTTCCTGCGAATCAAAAACGCGGGCTGGCGCTTCGATCACATGACGGTCTTCGGGAACCGCTGAAACCTTGATCACGCTGCGGCCCAGATTCCCTTGCAGCAACTTGAGCCCACCGGTCCCGCTGAAGGGCTGACTGGCTGGCCGAACAATCGTGTCGTCTTTGGAGGCGTCGACATGATGCCAATTCAGCGCACCATCAACCAGCGCCGGCTCACCCGTGAATTCACGGATACCACCCGGGCGCACCGTCAACACGTCCTCGTGCATGAAGCCACCGTCCAGCAGTTCACGAATCACAAACCCTGTGCCGCCCGCAGCTTGAAACTGGTTCACATCAGCGCTGCCGTTGGGATAAACGTGCGTCAGCAAAGGCACGACTTCTGAGAGCTTTGAAAAATCGTCCCAGTTGATCAGGATGCCAGCCGAATGAGCCACCGCGACCCAGTGGATCAGGTGGTTGGTCGAGCCGCCGGTGGCCAGCAGCGCGACCATGGCGTTGACGATGGCGCGTTCATCGACGACCCGGCCGATGGGCGCAAATCGTTTGGAGGACTTGACGATGCCCAGCACCGTGCGGGCAGCTTCGCGGGTCAGCTCGTCACGCAAGTCGCCGCCGGGTGCCACAAACGAGGTGCCGGGCACGTGCAGGCCCATCGCCTCCAACAACATCTGATTGCTGTTAGCCGTGCCATAAAACGTGCAGGTGCCGGGGCTGTGATACGACTTGAGCTCGGCATCCATCAGCACATCGCGACCACCCAACCCTTGCGCCACCAGTTCGCGGACGCGAGCTTTTTCTTTGTTCGGCAGCCCCGAGGGCATCGGGCCAGCAGGCACAAACACCGTCGGCAAATGACCAAAATGCAGCGCGCCGATCAACAGGCCCGGCACGATCTTGTCGCAAACGCCGAGCATCAGCGCGCCGTCAAACATGTCGTGGCTCAAGGCGACAGCGGTGGCCATCGCGATGACGTCGCGACTGAACAGACTCAGTTCCATGCCGGTCGTGCCTTGGGTCACGCCATCGCACATGGCCGGCACGCCACCGGCGACTTGTGCCGTAGCACCATGCAAACGCGCCTCGCGCTTGATCAGGTCTGGGTAGCTTTGCATCGGTGTGTGGGCCGACAGCATGTCGTTGTAAGCGGTGACGATGCCGATGTTCGGACGGCGCTCAGTCACGACCTTGAAACGGTCGTCCAGCGGCATGCCGGCCACGGCGTGCGCCACATTGCTGCAACCCATGCGTTCAGCGTTGACGGCGCGTGTGGCGGCGCTGTCGAGCCGCTTCAGGTAGGCGCTGCGGGAAACGCGACTGCGTTCGCGGATGTGCTCGGTAACGTCGGCGACGATCGAATGAAGTGTCATGAATTCCAAAGTTGGAGGAAATGGATTTGTAACTTTATTACTCTGCCCATCCTACTTGTTAAAGCCGCCGCAGGACAGGCTGCAGGAACAAACTGGTTACCAAAGTAAGCTGAACAAGGCCAATGAAAGCTCAGCGATTCACGGTAAAGTGAAGTCGTGAAAAATCCTGAAAATGCTCAACTTGAAGCCACGCGCGACCCAGCGCCGATGCTGGCGAACTTTTTGCAGCAATGGGGCGGTCAAGATGACCTCTGGATTTTTGCCTATGCCTCGCTGATCTGGCGGCCGGATTTTGAATTTTCCGAGCAACGTCCAGCCAAGCTGCACGGCTGGCACCGGGCGCTGAAAATGTGGAGCCGCATCAACCGCGGCACGCCCGCAGTGCCCGGCTTGGTGTTTGCGCTGTTGTCAGGTGGCAGCTGCCAAGGCGTGGCCTACCGCGTGCCCCGGCAAGAAGTCGCGTCCGTGGTGAGCAAGCTCTGGTTGCGCGAAATGATGACCGGCGTCTATGACCCGCGCACGCTGCGCTGCCAGACAGACCAGGGGCCCGTTCAGGCACTGGCTTTCACGCTGTCAAGGCACAGCCCGAACTACACCGGCGTGCTCAGCCAAGCGCATTACCAGCAAATTTTTGCCGAGGCCATCGGCCGCTATGGCAGCACACGCGACTATGCGCTACAAACTCTGGAGAGCTTGCAGCGCATCGGTATCACTGATGCCGCTCTGGCCAAACTGCTCAAGTCCATTTAAAAGGCAACTCGCGCATAGGCGCGGCTCTCCTGATGTGCATGGGTGCCAAGCAACAAGCCCGGGCGTTCACCGGCCTTTGCAAGCCGCTGAGATAAAGCGGTCACAATTGTGTTCATGATCCAACCTACCCGCCCCCTGGCCGACCTGCGCAAAAGCTATGAACGCGCGGAGCTGCACGAAACCGCCTCGCACGCCGACCCGCTGCAACAGTTCGGACAGTGGCTGGACCAAGCCATCAGCGCGCAAGTGCCTGAGCCGAACGCCATGACCTTGGCCACGGTCGACAGCCAGCAGAAACCATCAACTCGGATTGTGCTGATCAAGGGTTTTGATCCGCGCGGCATTGTCTGGTTCAGCAATTACGACAGCCGCAAAGGCCAAGAACTGGCAGCCAACCCGCATGCGGCTTTGCAGTTTCATTGGGTCGAGCTGGAGCGTGTGGTTCGGATCGAAGGCCGGGTTGAAAAAGTATCTGAAGAAGAAAGCGACGATTACTTCAACAGCCGGCCGCTGGACTCTCGCATTGGCGCGTGGGCCAGTCCGCAGAGCCAGGTGATTTCAGGGCGCACTGTGTTGGTGGCGAATGCGGCCAAGTACGCTGCGAAGTTTTTGCTGCAACCACCAAGGCCACCGCATTGGGGCGGCTATCGGCTGCTGCCCGAGCGTTGGGAATTTTGGCAAGGCCGGCCTAGCCGCTTGCATGATCGCCTGCGTTACACGCCGCAAGACGGTGGTTGGTTGCGCGAACGACTGGCGCCTTGAAAAATGGCGATTTGAGAGAGCGTGATTTAGCGGACTGATGCGCCGTCAGACCGTTGCCGGTTGCAGCTTCTCAATCGCCTGATGAGCAACGGCCGCCAACTGCGCAGCAGACACCAACGCCGGTGCAATCTCTGCCAGCGGCACCAACACAAAAGCGCGCTGCGCCATGCGCGGATGCGGAATCACCAACTGGGCTGAATCCATCTGAGCGCTGCCGTACAACAAGATGTCGAGGTCGAGCGTACGCGGCGCATCAGCATACGGGCGTTCGCGGCCGGCGACGAGTTCAAGCGCCTGCAAATGCAGCAGCAGATCGGGCGCGGTCAAACAAGTGGCGATCGCTGCGACGGCATTGATGTAGTCCGGCCCGGTGGCCGATGTGGGCTGCGACGGGTCGCTGGCGATCGGTGCGGTGCTGTACAGGCTGGAGCATTTAAGCGACTGCGTCAGCGGCAATTGGCCCAAGGCCTGCATCGCCTGCAGCACGCATTGCTTAGCTTGACCCAAGTTCGCACCGATGGCGATATACGCCGTGACCTCAGCCATCGCCGGCATCTCTGGATCAGTGTTCAGCCGAGCTGTCGGACGCTGGACTGGCCACGGCTGAACCGCCTTCGCGGTTCACCGGCTTACGGCGACGGCGGCGTTTTTTAGCTGGTGCGGCATCGCCCATCTCGCCGGGTTCCTGAGCCTCATTTGGCGCCAGATCAGCCGCAGACTCTCGCTCGCGGCTGGCGGCCGGCACTGGGCGATCTGCATCCACACGCTTGACGCGGCTGCGCGGTGTCTGCGGCTTTTGCAGCTGAGCCAGACGCACTTGTTCGATCATCTCGTGACGCTCGTCGTCGTAGGCGGTACTGAATTTTTCCCACCACTCGGACAGCTCGGTGTCTATCTCGCCGGTCTGCGCCCGCAGCCGCAAAAAGTCGAAGCCAGCGCGAAAGCGCGGCTGCTCCAGCATCGAATAGGGTGAGCTGCCGGTACGCTTTTCAAAGCGCGGCTGCATGCTCCAGATCTCGCGCATGTCGATGCCGAGCTTGCCGCGGCCAGAGACATCGCCGATCTTGGCGTTAAAGGCGTCGTCAATCGCGTCTTGCAACGCTGGCATCACGTGCTCGCCGCGCTTGCAACGCCGGGCCCAGCCATCGCGCACATCGGGCCACAAGACGCAAGCCAGCAAGAAGCTAGGCGCGACCGGCTTGCCTTCGCCGACGCGGCGGTCGGTGTCTTGCAGTGCCAACTTCAAAAATGGTTCTTCAGCGCTCTCAACGACGACATCGAGCAACGGGTAAATGCCGGTGCCTAGACCCAAAAATTTGAGCTGCTCAATGCTCGCCAGCGAATGGCCGGTTTGCAAGAGCTTGAGCATTTCGTCGAACAAACGGGACTGCGGCACGTCGGCCAGCAAGGAACACATGGCGCGCAGCGGCTCCACGGTTTTGTCTTCAAACTTGAAACCCAGCGCGCTGAGCTTGGCCGAAAAACGCACAGCCCGGATGATCCGCACCGGGTCTTCGCGGTAGCGCGTGGCCGGGTCACCAATCATGCGCAAAATGCGTTTTTTAGAATCGCGGATGCCGTTGTGATAGTCGACCACGATGTGTGTTTCGGGGTCGTAATACATGGCGTTGATGGTGAAGTCGCGGCGCGCCGCGTCATGCTCCATCGAGCCCCAAACGTTGTCGCGCAGCACCCGGCCTGACGAGTCAACGGCGTGTTTCATGCCAGCGAGTTGGCTCTTGCTGGTGCGCTCATTGCCGCCGACCTGCTCAGCTTGGCTGCTGTCAAGATTCGCCCGAAAAGTCGAGACCTCAATCACTTCATGCTCGCGGCCACGGCCGTAAATGACGTGAACAATCCGAAAGCGCCGACCAATGATGAAGGCCCGGCGAAACAGCGGCTTGACTTGTTCGGGTGTGGCGTTGGTGGCGACGTCGAAGTCTTTAGGCCGCAGCCCCACCAGCAGGTCGCGCACAGCGCCGCCCACAATGTAGGCCTCGTAACCGGCGTCTTTGAGCGTGCGCACCACATCCATGGCCCGCTCGTCGACCAACGCGACGTCAATGCCGTGCTCTTTCGGGCCGACTTCAAGGCGTTTGCCGTAAGGCGATTTTTTGGCGCGCGAGGCGCCTGCGGGCGTGCTGGCAGTCTTGCCAAACAGCTTGTCGATGAATTTTTTGATCATGAAATGCTAAGTGAACAGCTCAAGTATGCGCCATTGGCGCTCTGTGGCGACAGCCCGCAGGGCCGCGTCAGGGTTGGTGGCCACCGGATGGGTGACCTTTTCAAGCAGGGCCAGATCGTTGATCGAGTCCGAATAAAAAACCGTCTCAGTGCTTTGCCAGTCAAGTTGGCGTTCGGTCAGCCAGGCCTCGACCCGCGTGACTTTGCCTTCGCGAAACGACGGCGTACCATGGATTTCACCGGTCAATTCACCCGCTGCATCGCGGGCCAGTTGCACCGCGATCAGGTCGGGCACACCAAAGGCGTCGGCAATCGGCCGTGTCACGAATTCGTTGGTGGCCGTGACAATAACCACCAAGTCACCCGCCGCCTGATGCGCCTGCACCAGCGCCAGCGCTTGCGGCCGAATGGCCGCTTGCACCACCGTCTGCATAAAGGCTGCGTGCGCCTCGGCAGACTTGGCAGCGCCCTGCTGGCGCATGGCCTGAGTGGCAAAACGCACATAGGCATGGATGTCCAGTGTGCCGGCTTTGTAGTGTTCGTAGAACTCAGTGTTACGCAGCTTGAATTCAACGCTGTCACACCAGCCCAGGGCGAGGGTGAACTCGCCCCACTGGAAGTCGGAGTCCATCGGGATCAGCGTGTGGTCGAGGTCAAACAGCGCTATTTTTCTCATTGGTTGTCCAGCATCGATTTGATCAGCGGAATGGTGATGGCGCGCTGGGTTTGTAAGGAGTAGCCGTCAAGCTGATCGAGCAATTGCATCAGGTTGCCGAGGTCGCGGGAGAAGCGGCTGAGGATGAAGTCCATCGCCTCATCGCCCAGAAAAACGCCGCGTGCATCGGCTTCTTGACGCAACACGGCGCGGCGCTCGGCGTCGGTCAGCGCATGCAGCGCAAACACATGGCCCCAGCCGAGGCGGGTGCGCAGGTCTTCACGCAAGGCCAAATCTGCCGGCGGCAAGGCGCCCGCCGCCAGCACGCAGCGCGGCTGGCCGTCGGCCGCGCTCATGGCGTTGACGAACCAGTTGAAGGCCGCTTGCTGCTGAACAGCGGTGTAGAGATGGCAATCGTCCATCAGGACGGCGACCCAGCGCTCGTCAAACTCAGGCGGCTCCAGCACCGACGCATCGAGCCAACCGACCGTGGCGCCCTGCTCGCAGAGCACCCCGGCAAAGGCTTTCAAAAGATGACTTTTGCCACTGCCCGCTTCGCCCCATAAATAGGTCGGCACGGGTGAGCGCAGGCTATTGCCGGCCCAAAGTTGCAGGTGCTTGAGAGCTGCCTCGTTAGGGCCGGCGAAGAAATTGTCGAATGAAGGCGCTGAAGCCAGGCCGATATCCAGGGCGATCTGTTTCATGCCAGTCGGGCGGCAGCGGCGCGTTTTGAAGAAGGTATGAGCTGCATAAAGTCGGGAAAGGGTAAGCCCTTAGAATCTTGACTTCGATTCTATCGGGCTTGTTACTGTATTTAACGGGCCTGACCTCAGCCAACCGCCACGCCGCTATCCGCGCCGGCGACAACCAATTTCATCAGCATGAGCCAATCCCCACTTTCCTACAAAGACGCCGGCGTTGACATCGACGCAGGCGACGCCCTGGTCGAACGCATCAAACCCTTGGCCAAAAAGACCATGCGCGAAGGCGTTTTGGCCGGTATTGGCGGCTTTGGCGCGCTGTTTGAAGTGCCCAAGCGCTATAAAGAGCCGGTGCTGGTCAGCGGCACCGACGGCGTGGGCACCAAGCTTCGGCTGGCCTTTGAATGGCAAATGCACGACACCGTCGGCATTGACCTGGTGGCCATGAGCGTCAATGACGTGCTGGTGCAAGGTGCCGAGCCGCTGTTTTTTCTGGACTACTTCGCCTGCGGCAAGCTTGACATTGACACTGCTGCAGCGGTGGTCGGCGGCATTGCACGCGGTTGCGAGTTGTCGGGCTGCGCGCTGATTGGCGGCGAAACCGCTGAAATGCCCGGCATGTACCCGGACGGTGAATACGACTTGGCCGGCTTTGCCGTCGGTGCGGTCGAAAAATCCAAAATCTTGACCGGCCAGAACATTGCCGCAGGCGATGTGGTGCTTGGCTTGGCTTCCAGTGGCGTGCACTCAAACGGCTTCAGCTTGGTGCGCAAGTGCATTGAGCGCGCTGGCGATCAGCTGCCCGCCACGCTGGACGGCAAACCCTTTAAAGAAGCGCTGATGGAACCCACGCGCCTGTACGTTAAAAACGTGCTGGCAGCGCTGGCTGCGCATCCGATCAAGGCGCTGGCCCACATCACTGGCGGCGGCTTGCTGGAGAACATTCCACGCGTGTTGCCGGACGGCATGGCCGCCCACCTGCGCCAAGGCAGCTGGCCACAAACCGAGCTGTTTGCCTGGTTGCAAAACACGGCGGCCATCTCCGACTTTGAAATGAACCGCACCTTCAACAACGGCATTGGCATGGTGGTGGTGGTCGACGTCGCCAACGCGGCAGCCACAGCGCAAATGCTGCGCGAAGCCGGCGAGAAAGTCTTTGAGATCGGCGTGATCGCCGCACGCGGTGAAGGCGCGGCGGTCGTTGTCAGCTAAGGGCTTGGCGTTGACACTGGCGCTTTAAGTTGCGCTAGGATTTTTTCCTGCAAGCTGCTGTAGCGTTCTGCCCGCGGGCCACCGATTTGCACGGCTCGCTTGATCGCCTCAGCGGCCTCTGGCAAACGACCCTGCTCCAGCCGAACTTGCGCCAAATTGTTCCAAGCATCGGCAAAATCGGCATGCGCTTGGGTGGCTGATTCAAAACGGGTGGCGGCCTCTTCTTTTTGCCCCAAGGCATAGGCGGCATTGCCCAGACCGATCATGGCGGCGCGCTGCCCAGGCCAAGCCTTCAGGGCTGTCTTGTAAGCCACCTGTGCCGCTGCTGGCTGCACCCTTTCCAGCCCAGCCGCTGCCGCCGTGAAGCTCTCAGGCTGCGCCGTGGCAGGCAAACGCTCTGGCGGCAAAGCCACCATGGCCCAATGCTCACCGCGGGCCCAGGTTCTTTCGAACGTGAACAGCGACATCTCCAACCGCTCCGTCACGCCCGAATGCAGCACGACCGTGTTGCGCTCACGATCAAAACCGATCACCACGGCGTAGTGCCAGATCGGGTACACCTGCAACGAGAGGTTTTGAAAGACCAGCACCGGATTGCCACTGGCGACCTCGCGCAGCAAGTCTTCGAGTTGCGGCTGCAGCGGGTACGCGACCAGCGCTTGGCGCCGGGTGGCCGTCAGCATTTCAACCTGAAAAGAGCCTTTGCGGCCGGGCACGTAAACCTGCTCGGTCAGCTCGTCAGGCAACACGTTCACGCCGGCGTGTTGCGCCACCATGGCCAATGCGGCGGGGCCGCATTGGAAATCATCTTGGGGGAAAAATGGCACGCCGGGAACGCTTGCGAAAATTGGTATGCCTGAAGTCCGAGTCGTTAAAAGAGGAAAGTCGCGCGCGAGTTGGCTCACTTGAGGCGTCGCGCAACCGGACAACACGAGCACGGCCGTAACGAAAAACCCCGCCAAGGCGGGGTTCCATTGAAACGAGCGGCGCTCAGGGCTGTTCATCGAACCGATCGGGTGAATGGGAAGACTTTGGTCAGACCCATGATGTCGGTGACCAGCAAGACGATGAAAACGGTGACGATGGCACCGATCACACCAGCGCCGGCCGGCGCTTGGTCAACACGCGAGGCCAATTGAGCCACCTCGGCGTCGGTCATGGCTTGCACGCGTTCGGTGGCAGCTGCGCTGCTGACGCCTTGGCCTTCAAGTTCAGCGCGGACGTCATCACGACTCAGAAACGCCACGACTTTGTCACGGTTGCTCTCGGCCAAGACAGACGGCACGGCGGCCACTTCTTCGGTCGTTACCAGACCAGCGTTTGCCGCCATTGGCAAGCCCATCAAAGTGATGCTGGCGATCAGCATGGACGCAACCAAGCGTTTAAATGGGTTCATGTGTCAATCCTCGATGAATGTTGTTATTGCCGCTGAAAATGAAAAACTTTCAGACGGCCGGCGCGGCCCGAAATAGCGGCACTTGCAGCAAAATTACGCTCACCGCCCCCAAGGGTCAAGAGACTTTACACATAAGAACAAATTTATAACGAATAAATATATATTCAGTGTTATTTAGTAAAAGAAAGTTGCGAATCAACCGCAAGCTCGACGCAAATCAGCCAAGCGATCAGCGACCTCATCCAAGTCAAGGGCATCCTCGGCATGCGCTAAATAGGTTTCCAAATCAACCAGCGCGCGCTCAAGTTCGCCCTGTTCAGCCAAAGCCAAGCCCCGGTCGCGGTGCTCAGCCCACGCTGTCGGATGCAGCACCAACAGACGGTCTAGTACAGCGGTGAGACGCGACCAGTCTTCCTGCATTTTGTGGATCTCTTTGAGGTTGCGCAGCATGCGCTCGATGATGTCCCGCGGTGCGGCAGCTTGAAGATAGAGCCCGATAGGCACCTCGAAATCATCAGCCAGCGCATTGCGCTGGCGAAACGGCTCCAGCCGCTCAGACAACTCTTCCCGGCTCAGCGATTGGCCAGTGAACGGGTCAATCACAACCTGCCCTTTGGGCAAGTTCACCTTGACCATGAAGTGGCCCGGAAAGGCCACACCGCGCGCATTCAAATCCAAGCCGACCGCCAACTCCAACCACACCACCGCCAGCGTGATCGGAATGCCGCGGCGGGTTTGCAGCACCGCATGCAGAAAACTATTGTCGGGATCGTAGTAGTCGTTGACGTTGCCGCCGAAGTTGAGATCGCGAAAGAAAAACTGGTTCAGCACCCGCAGTTTTTGCAAGGCCGAGGCGTCGGGTGGCAAGCGCCGTTTCACACGGGCCAGCAGCTGATCAACCTCGCCGAGGACTTGCGCAACATCCAGTTCAGGGTATTCGTCTTGAGCCAAGCTGACGGCCGCTTCAAGCAGCGGAAAGTGCTCGTCGCTTTGCACCAGACTTGAAAAATATTGCAGCGGGGATGGGACTTCTAATTTCAATTGCATGACGCTACTTTCTCACAAGTTAGGCCGACCCGCTCAGCGCCCGAACAGCTGACGCACCTTCAGGCCGGTGGCCCGCAAGGCGGTGAAATAAAGCACGGCAGAGCCCAACAAGACCAGTGACAACAATCCAATGCGTTGGCCGTAAAGACTGCGCAAGCCCGTCCAACTCACGGCGCTGGCGGCCCACCATAAAAAAGCGGCCAGCAGCGCGCTGGCAAAAACAACCTGCAAACCAAACCAGCCCCAACCTGGCAACGGCTGGTAACTGCCACGGCGGATCAGACCGATCAACAGCCAGCCCGCATTGATCAGCGCACCGATGCCGATCGCCAGTGCCAAGCCCGCATGCTGGAAATACGGCACCAACACAAGATTCAAAAGTTGCGTGAGAACCAGCACCACGATGGCGATGCGCACCGGCGTCTTGATGTCTTGATTGGCGTAGAAACCGGGGGCCAGCACCTTGATGGCGACCAGCCCGAGCAGGCCCAAGCCGTAACCCATCAGCGCGCGCGTGGTCTGCAGCACATCGGCGTCCGTGAAAGCGCCGTAGTGGTACAGCGTGGCCACCAAAGGCTGGGCAAATGTCAGCAAAGCCACCGCGCTGGGAACAGCCAACAAAACCACCAAGCGCAAGCCCCAATCGAGCATGGCGGAGTATTTTTGCGTGTCGTTCGCCGCGCGCGCACCGGCAAGTTGCGGCATCAGCACGACACCCAAGGCGACACCGAGCAAGGCCGTTGGAAACTCCATCAAGCGGTCGGCATAGGTCAACCAACTGACGCTACCGGCCTGCAAATGCGAGGCGATTTGGGTGTTGATGAGCAGCGAGATTTGCGCCACGCTGACGCCCAGCAAGGCCGGCAACATGAGCTTGGCAATGCTGCGCGTGGCCGGGTCGCTCCAAGCTTCGCGCACACCTTTTGCGCCCAGACGGAGCTTGGGTAGCAAACCCAGCCGCAGCAGCGCCGGAATCTGCACCGCCAGCTGCAGCAAGCCACCCACCATGACGCCCGCGCCAAGCGCATAGATCGGCTCAATACCTTGTGTTTTCAGCCAAGGCGCGCCGAACCAAGCGGCCGCAATCATGCTCAGGTTCAACAGCACTGGCGTGGCAGCCGGCACGGCAAAGCGCTTCCAGGTGTTGAGCACACCAGCCGACAAAGCCACCAGCGACATGAAGCCGATGTAGGGGAACATCCAGCGCGTCATGAAAACAGCGGCTTCAAAGCCGCGCGGATCTTGCTGCAAACCGCTGGCCATCGCCCAGACCAGCAGCGGCGCAGCCGCTACCCCCAACACACACGTCAGCAACAACACCCAGACCAGCAAACTGGCGACACGGTCGATCAGCAAACGCGTGGCGTCCTCCCCGTGACTCGCCTTGGTGGCAGCCAGCACCGGCACAAAAGCCTGGCTGAAGGCACCTTCGGCAAACATGCGCCTGAACAAATTGGGAATACGAAACGCCACATTGAAAGCATCCGTCATGGCACTGGCGCCAAAAGTCGACGCAATCAGCAGTTCACGCGCCAGCCCCGTGATGCGAGACACCAGCGTGAGCAGGGAGACAGTGGAGGCGGCTTTGAAAAGTGACACAGCAGGAGTTTAAGGGGGAACAAACCGCTGTGGCATATAATCGTGGGCTTTGCTGCATCATCCACAGACTCCTCCCCAGGATTAAAGGAATTTATATATGGCCACCGCCAAACCCAAGAAAAAGAACCCCCGCCTTGCTTCCGGCCGCAAACGCGTTCGCCAAGACGTCAAACTGAATGCTGCGAACACCTCGCTGCGTTCGAAATACCGCACTGCCGTTAAAAACGTTGAAAAAGCCGTTTTGACCGGTGACAAAACCAAAGCTGCAGAACTCTTCGCCAAGGCGCAGAGCATTGTGGACACGATCGCCGACAAGGGCATCTTCCACAAAAACAAGGCTGCTCGTGACAAGAGCCGTCTGTCAGCCAAGGTGAAAGCCCTGGCCCTGAAAGCCGCCTAATTCATTAGGCAAATCGCCCGGATGCCGCGCAAGTGACATCCGCCGTTTTGTAGGGTGCGCTGCAGCAAAGTGAACAAACCGCCTCAGGGCGGTTTTTTCATGCCCGCATTTTTCAGGCTCAGGTTTTGGTTTTGGGCACGTCAGGCAAGAGGCAAGCTTCTGCGACTTGCAAGGCATTGTCTTTGGCGAAGTTCAGGGCGAAGTCCCAAGCCATGGGCTCGAACTCTCGCAACTCGCTGTTGACAACCACGCATTTGACACCGTTGATCAGTGTGGGGACACACCAAGGCGAGTAAGTCAGGTGGCTGCCGGGTTGCGGCCCACCGGGCCGGAATTGGCTCATCACGCCGCACAACCTGTCAGCCCAATCGCTGGGGCGGAAGGTTTTGCCCTCGAGGGTCAGACCCTGGATAAAGATTTCTTTGGCGCTGCTGGAGACCATTGGTAGAGGCCCTGTTGAGACGGTGAAACAGCCGGGGTGGCCGGACTATGCTGCACTGCACAACTATTCTATCTTATATAAGACTCAGGCTAGACCGAGTGTCATTCAGCCTTTACGAAACCGCCACACGCAGCTCTTGATGACGGCGGCATGAACTGTCACGGTCTGCGCCTAAAATCAATCTTCCAGTTTTAAGCGAAAGTCCCGCCTGCCATGAACGCTGCCATTCCCGTCGCCATGAACGCTGCTATTCCAGCCGCTTCCCCCCATGTCATGAACACCTATGGCCGTCTGCCGCTGGCCCTTTCGCATGGTCAAGGCTGCAGGGTCTGGGACATCAACGGCAAGGCCTATCTGGATGCGCTCGGCGGTATTGCTGTCAACACGCTCGGCCACAACCACGCCAAGCTGGTGCCCGCCTTGCAAGAGCAGATTGGCAAGCTGATCCACACCTCGAACTATTACCACATCCCCCTGCAGGAAGCGCTGGCCGCCAAGCTGGTCGAACTCTCGGGAATGACCAATGTGTTCTTCTGCTCGACCGGGCTTGAGGCCAACGAAGCCGCTCTCAAACTGGCCCGCAAGTTCGGCCATGACAAGGGCATCGACAAGCCCGAAATCGTGGTCTATGAAAAAGCCTTTCATGGCCGCAGCATTGCCACGCTGAGCGCCACCGGCAACCCCAAGGTGCAGGCCGGTTTTGGCCCGCTGGTGGAAGGCTTTGTGCGCGTACCACTGAACAACATCGAAGCCCTGAAAAAAGCCACTGTTGGCAACCCCAATGTGGTGGCGGTGTTTTTGGAAGCCATCCAGGGCGAAGGCGGCGTCAATCCCGTCGACACGCAATACCTACAGCAAGTGCGCCAGTTGTGTGACGAGCAAGACTGGCTGCTGATGATCGACGAAGTGCAGTGCGGCATGGGTCGCACTGGCAAATGGTTTGCACACCAATGGGCCGACATCAAACCGGATGTGATGCCGCTGGCCAAAGGGCTGGGTTCTGGCGTGCCAGTCGGCGCTGTGGTGGCCGGCCCGAAAGCCGCGCATATTTTTGCACCCGGCAACCACGGCAGCACGTTTGGTGGCAACCCGCTGGCCATGCGCGCCGGCGTGGAAACCATCCGCATCATGGAAGAAGAAGGCTTGCTGGCCAATGCCGTGAAGGTCGGCGACCACCTGAAAGCCGCGCTGACGCGAGAGCTTGGCAGCCTGCCCGGCTTGAAGGAAATCCGGGGTCGGGGCCTGATGCTGGGTGTCGAATTAACCCTGCCTTGCAGCGAGTTGGTCGAGCGCTGCGCAGCCAACGGCTTGCTCATCAGCGTCACCGCAGACACAGTCATCCGCCTCGTGCCATCGCTCATCATGACCCCCGCTGAAGCCGACGAAGTGGTCAGTATTTTGTGCCCGCTGATCCATCAACTGCTGAAGGAAAAGGCATGAATACAAACACCCCCGCGCCGATCAAACATTACCTGCAGTTCAGTGACCTGAACGCCAGCGACTACGCTTACCTGTTTGAGCGTGCCGCCCTGATCAAGAAAAAGTTCAAGGCTTACGAGAAGCACCAGCCCTTGATTGACCGTACGCTGGTGATGATTTTTGAAAAAGCCTCAACCCGCACCCGTGTGAGTTTTGAAGCTGGCATGTACCAGCTCGGCGGCACGGTCGTCAATCTCACCACCGAAGGCAGCCAACTGGGACGCGCCGAGCCCATTGAAGACAGCGCCAAAGTCATCAGCCGCATGGTGGACTTGGTGATGATCCGGACTTTCGAGCAGACCAAAATTGAACGCTTTGCCGAGCACTCACGCGTACCCGTCATCAACGGCCTGACGAACGAGTTTCACCCTTGTCAGATTCTGGCTGACATCTTCACCTACATCGAACACCGCGGTTCGATCAAAGGCAAAACCGTGGCCTGGGTTGGCGACGGCAACAACATGGCCAACACTTGGTTGCAGGCCAGCGAAATCTTGGGCTTCAAAGTACACCTGAGCACGCCAGGCGGCTACGAAGTCGACCAGTCAATAGCTGGCATCCGTTCCGCCGACAGTTATGCCGTCTTCAAAGACCCAATGCAAGCCTGCGCCGGTGCCGATCTGGTGACCACCGATGTCTGGACCAGCATGGGCTACGAAGCCGAGAACGAAGACCGCAAAAAAGCCTTCGCTGACTGGTGCGTCGACAGCGACATGATGGCCGCCGCAAAACCGGATGCACTGTTCATGCACTGCCTGCCTGCGCACCGCGGTGAGGAGGTTGAGGCCGACGTCATCGACGGGCCGCAGTCGGTGGTCTGGGATGAAGCCGAAAACCGCATGCACGTACAAAAAGCCCTGATGGAATTTTTGCTGCTGGGTCGGCTTAGTTAAATCTTCAGCGGCTTGTCAACCGCGCCCGACGAACGGCATTTTCGTGGCCATCACGGTCATGAACTGCACGTTCGCTTCAGGCGGCAGACTGGCCATGTGGACCACGGCGTTGGCCACATGCTCAACATCCATCACCGCTTCAATAGCGATCTCGCCATTGGCTTGCTGCACGCCCGTGGCCATGCGCGCAGAAATCTCGGTCAGCGCATTGCCAATGTCGATCTGACCGCAAGCGATGTTGTACTTGCGACCGTCCAAAGAGATCGATTTGGTCAGGCCGGTGATGGCGTGTTTGGTGGCCGTGTAGGGCGCTGAATTCGGCCGCGGCGCATGGGCTGAGATCGAGCCGTTGTTGATGATCCGGCCGCCTTGCGGGCTTTGCGCTTTCATCACCCTGAAAGCTGCTTGCGCGCACAAAAAAGAACCCGTCAAATTGATGTTGACGGTGTTTTGCCACTGCTCGAAAGTCAGCTCGTCAAAACCCACCGAGGGCAAGCCAACGCCGGCGTTGTTGAACAGCACATCGACACGGCCAAAGGTTTGGCGCGTGCGCTCAAACAGTGCCGTCACAGAATCGGGCTTGGAGACGTCAGTCGGCACGGCCAGCACGCGGTCAAAACCCAGTGCCTTGGCCTCAGCTGCGACAGCTTCAAGCGGTTCAACGCGCCGACCAGCCAAAGCAACACTGTAGCCCGCCTTGATCAAGGCCAGCGAGACGGCCCGACCAATCCCGGTGCCCGCACCGGTGACCACCGCGACTTTGTGATGTTGATTCATGTTGTCTCCTGATTTTTATGGATTAATTTTTTCGCGAACTTGGCGCGATCTGAGAAGCCTTCAGCGCATTGACCGGGTCGCTCTGGGTGCCGGTATCGGGCTGCTTGAGGCGGCAGCTGCATACAACCAGGGCACGTCCAGCAAGCGCTGACCGAGCAGCCACAACGACAGGTCGCGACCCAAACGCATAGGCCCCGTGGCATGAAATATTTTGCCGTTGCGCAAAGCTCTGGCCTGCACGCGGGCGTTGCGCTCCCAGCGCTGCAAGGCGTAGTGGCGCAGCGCCAACGGCAAATCTGCCAGCGGTCTGACAACGCCCGACAGACAGCGGCCGAGTTCGGCAGCGTCTTCAATCGCCATGCCAGCACCCTGCGCCAGATACGGCCGCATCGGGTGCGCCGCATCACCCAGTAAAGCCACCCGGCCGCTGGCCATTTGGTCGGCGCTGTGGAGCGGCGGCCGTTCGCACAGCGCCCACAAACGCCAAGTCGGCATGGCTTCAACCAAGGCCAACAGCGCAGGACATTGACCCGCCAGGCCGGCCTGCACATCAGCCGCCAAAGCGTCGTGATCCCAGTCTTCCATGTCGGCCGGTGGCTCGCCATGCAAGATGACCACCACATTCAGCATCTCGCCCGCACGCACCGGATAACTCACCACGTGCAAACGCGGTCCGAGCCAGACGGTGACTTGCTGACTGCGCAAGGACAAGGGCAAATCAGTTTGGCGGACCAGCGCGCGGTAAGCCAGATGCCCGGTCGGCTGCGGCGCACCATCAGCCAAGACCTGCTTGCGCACAGCGCTCCACAAACCATCGGCGCCAATCAGCACATCGCCCTCAACGCGGTGGCCGTCGGCCCAAGCGACTTGCACGCCTTCAGGCGTGTTGGTGAAACCGGCCACCGTCGCATTCAGATTCAGGTGAACCTCGCCGCGCCCGGCCACACTGGCCAGCAGCAAAGCATGCAGGTCACCGCGGTGCAGCGTTGCGTAGGGTGCGCCGTAGCGCTCGATACAACGATTGCCCAATGCCAAGCGACCGAGTTCATGGCCTTTGGACGCGCTGCGCACACTGAGCTGTTCAGGGAATGCAGCGACTTGGCTCAGCGCCCGGCCCAAGCCCCAGCCCTGCAGCAGGCGAGTCGCATTGGGGCCGAGTTGAATGCCGGCACCGAGCTCAGAAAAAACACTGGCCTGTTCGTAGAGTCGAACCTCCCAGCCCGCCCGCGCTGAAGCGAGTGCGGCCGCCAGCGCGCCGATGCCGCCACCGGCGATCAGGGCTTGCCGGGTCATGACTGAGAGTGCGGTTTCATGCTGCGAGCAGTTGCCTGAGGACGAAGGGAAGAATACCGCCGTGGCGGTAGTAATCCACTTCAATAGGGGTGTCGATGCGCAAGATCAGCTCCAATTTTTGTTGCGAACCATCGGCTCGCGTGATCACCAGTTTGGCACGACTTTGGGGCTTTAAATCAGGGTCTGGCAGCACATCAATCACTTCGTTGCCGGTCAGCCCCAAGGTCTGCCAAGAGTCGCCTGGGCAGAACTGTAACGGCAAAACGCCCATGCCGACCAAGTTGCTGCGGTGAATTCGCTCAAAACTACCGGCAATCACAGCACCCACGCCCAACAATTGCGTGCCCTTGGCCGCCCAGTCACGCGACGATCCTGTGCCGTATTCTTCACCGGCAAAAATCACAGTCGATGCGCCGGCGGCGATGTACTTCATGGCCGCGTCATACAAGGCCATTTTCTGGCCCTGCTCAGAACCGGGTTGTTGAAACAGCGTGACGCCGCCCTCTTCCCGTGAACCGTCTTTGCCCTGCGGAATCATCAGATTTTTAATCCGCACGTTGGCAAAGGTACCGCGCATCATGACTTCGTGGTTACCACGGCGCGAGCCGTAGCTGTTGAAGTCGGCCTTGCGGACACCGTGCGCAAGCAGCCACTGACCCGCGGGCGATTTTTCTTCAATCGCACCCGCTGGCGAAATGTGGTCGGTGGTGATCGAGTCGCCAAACAAGGCCATGATGCGAGCCCCCTTGACCGATACTGGCGCAGGAATCTGCGGGTCAGCACGACCAGCGTTGGGATCCATGGCAAAGCGCTCAAAGAACGGCGGCTCGGCAATGTAGGTGCTGTCCGGCCAGCTGTAGGCCTTGCCGGTGACGCCTTGAACCTGCTCCCAAAGCTCACCTGGATCGGCTTTGATCTTGGCGTAATTGCTGCGGTAAGCCTCACCGTTCATGGCGAACTTCATGAGGGCGTGAATCTCTTCACTGCTCGGCCAGATGTCGCGCAGATAAACATCTTTGCCGCCTGTGCCCTGCCCCACCGGCTCGGTCACGAGGTCGCGCAGCACAGTGCCGGCGATGGCATAAGCCACCACCAACGGCGGACTGGCCAAAAAGTTGGCTTTGATGCTGGGGTGAATACGGGCTTCAAAATTTCGGTTGCCCGACAGCACGGCAGCGCAGATCAATTCACTGTCGCTGATCGCCTCGTTGATCTCGGACGTCAAATCACCCGAGTTGCCGATGCAGGTTGTGCAACCGTAGCCGGCCAGCGCAAAACCAAGCTGCTCAAGGTAGGGCATGAGACCGGTTTGCGTCAGGTAATCGGTGACGATGCGTGAGCCCGGCGCCAGCGAAGTCTTGATGTGCGGCTGCACGGTCAGCCCGGCTTCCACCGCTTTTTTGGCCAGCAGCCCGGCCGCCAATAACACACTGGGGTTCGAGGTGTTGGTGCAACTGGTGATGGCGGCAATCAACACGTCGCCGTTGCCGATGGTGAAGTCATTGCGCTGCGCGGCAGTCGTTGGCGCCAGTGACTTAGCCGTCTCAAGAGTCGGCCTGTTAGCCTCCATTTCTGCAACAAAACGCGGGCCACCGGCAGGCACCGGCGGACTCACCGGCGCAGCATCTAAAGGCCCCGCATCGCTGCGTTGCAACTGGACGCGGGTCTCCAGCCGGGCAGCCTCTTGGTTGAAGCCGTTGTCGGTCACCGGCTGGCTGAACAGCGAGGAAAACTGCTGCTTCACGTTGCCCAGCTCAATCCGGTCTTGTGGCCGTTTCGGGCCGGCCAAACTGGGCGTTACGTCATCCAAGTTGAGCGTGACCACTTGCGAGTAATCGATCTCTCCGGCCAGCGGCACACCGAACAATTCTTGTGCCCGAAAGTAAGCCTCAAAGGTCTCGATTTCTGCGGCCGTGCGGCCAGTGCCGCGAAAGTAATCCATGGTTTTTTCATCGACCGGGAAAAAACCCATGGTGGCGCCGTATTCAGGCGCCATGTTCGCCAACGTCGCGCGGTCGGGCGCACTCAGCGTGCGCGTGCCTTCACCAAAAAATTCAACGAACTTGCCCACCACTTTTTCTCGCCGCAACGCCTCTGTCACGCGGAGCACCAGGTCGGTGGTTGTCACACCTTCGCGCAGCCGACCGGTGATCTCAAAGCCCACCACATCAGGCGTCAGCATATAAACCGGCTGGCCCAGCATGGCGGCTTCGGCCTCAATGCCGCCCACGCCCCAACCGACAACGCCCAAGCCGTTGATCATGGTGGTGTGACTGTCTGTGCCGACCAATGAGTCTGGGTAATAAACGGCGTCGGCATCCGTACCGCTACGGTGCACGCCGCGCGCCAAATACTCAAGATTGATCTGGTGCACGTTGCCAAAGCCCGGCGGCACCACACCGAAGGTGTCAAACGCCTGCATGCCCCACTTGAGAAACTCGTAGCGCTCGCGGTTGCGCTTAAATTCAAGCTTCATGTTGAGGTCGATTGAATCTTTGCCTCCGTAGTGATCAACCATCACCGAGTGGTCGACGACGAGGTCTACAGGCACCATCGGCTCAATGCGCTTCGGATCTTTGCCCAGCTTGACAGCCGTGCTGCGCATGGCGGCCAAGTCAGCCAACAAGGGCACGCCCGTGAAGTCTTGCAACAACACGCGGGCGACGACGAATGGAATTTCTTCTGTGCGCGCCGCCTGGGGTTTCCAGTGGGCCAATTGAGCCACATGCGTTGCTGTGATCTTGTCGTTGTCACAATGGCGCAGCACCGACTCAAGGACGATGCGAATCGACACCGGCAAGCGCTTGATACCAGGAAACTGGCGCGTCAGTTCCGGCAAAGAACAGAAGCGTCCGGTGGTGCCAGAGCTTGTCTTGAAAGTCTGCAGGGTGGAGGTGAATTCTGAAGAGGGTGCTGGCAATTGAGACATGACGAAGTCCTTTTGAGATTCGATGAAAGTCACCGGCAAGGCTGTCGTGAGCGAGGCCCGGAGAGAGTGAATGGGTCGCGGCGACCACATTTCATTTTGGCAGGCGAATGCGCTGCAGACACAGCTCAACCGCATGGCCTCACCACGCAACGGGCATTGCCACGAGCTTGTCGGTACAGGACGACACGCGGCATAGGCGATGGCTGATGGCGCCGACGAGTTCGCGCTGAGCACACCGGCAGAAACGGCGTGACATCCTGAATAGGAGGTTTATATTGGCGTCTTTCACTGATGACGGCCAGCCAACACGATGCCTTTTCCGAACACGCCTCAACCGACTGAGCCATCCGAGCCTTCAGCCGCTGCCGAGACTGCGGCTGACACTGCGAATGAGACCCCACGTCTTGGACCAGCGCCCGAAGACAACGCGCCGCGCTACCTGAAGGACAACGACACAGCGGTCGCGCTGGCTTGGCGCGTCGTGCTTGCACGCTACCGCGCCATTCGCGACAAGGCCAGTCGCAACTTCATGCGCCGGACATTACGCATTGGTGTGTCTGCGCGCATTTTTCACCCGGAACCCGGCAGCGTTGGGCTGCGCAGCAAGAACTTGCAATACTTGGAAGAGTCGATTGCACAATGGGTGATGTCACGTGACGTGCTGGTGTTCATGATTCCAACGGTCAATACCAGCGGCTTGTTGCATCCGAGCAATATCACTTTACGCCATTACGCACGCCACCTTGACGGCTTGGTTTTGCAAGGCGGGGCCGATGTCTCGCCGCAGTCGTATTCGCAGTTGCCAACGCGACCAGAGTGGAGTGGCGACCGCGCCCGCGATTTGTATGAACTGGAGCTGTTGCACGAATTCGTCGATGCCGGCAAACCCGTGCTCGGCATTTGCCGTGGCTGCCAGTTGATCAACGTCGCCTTTGGCGGCACGCTGTACCAAGACATTGCGGCCGAAGCCCCAACTGCCAGCGAGCATGTCAATACGGAGTATGACCAGTTGCACCACTCGATCAGCTTTGCCAAGGGGTCAACGCTGCAAGCGCTGTTTCCCAAAAAGAGCGGCGCGCTGGTCAATTCAATCCACCACCAAGCGGTGAAGGATCTGGGTCGCGACATCACGGTCGAAGCCCGCTCGAAGGACGACAACATCATCGAAGCGATTCGCTACCAGAAAGCCAATTTCGTGATGGGCTTGCAGTGGCACCCTGAATTCCATTCAGCCAGCAGCACCGAACTGCTCGACTGCACACCGATCCTCGACACCTTCCTGCGCGCGGCCCGCGAGACCCGGTTTTAAACACTAGGCCATCGCTTCGCCGCGAAACCGCCGGATAGCAGCATCGACCATGCCTTCAGCGCTGCCTTGGGTTTGGTACTGCGTGCGCAAATAGTGGGCGTCGTTCCACTGCATCGCAGCGGCCGTCAAGTGCTTCAAGCCAGCACTGCCGCCCAGCACTTCAGCATGCGGCGCCATCTTGCCCAGCGTGGTGAGGATGTCTTCACGCAGCGACATCGTTTCATAGGTTTTTGGGTGCGTGATCGCACCATCCAGCCCAAAACGGCAAGCCTGGAAACGGTTGTAGTTGTAGACCAGATAATCATCCTCGGCGGGCGGTTCCTCGCGCCGCTCTAGCAAGTGGCGGCACAGCGCTTGCAAATATGCGGCCAGCGCTGCGGCACGCTCGACCGTCAGCGGCGTGTCGCAAACCCGCAATTCGATGGTGCCAAATTCGGGCTTGGGCCGGATGTCCCAGTAGAAATCCTTCATGCTTTTGATGATGCCGGTCTTTTCCATCTTGGCGAAATAGACCTCGGAGAACTCTTCCCAGTGCAGCGTGAACGGTGCGCGCCCGCTCATCGGAAAGGCAAACACCGAATTCAGTCGGGCCGAGTCAAACAACGTGTCGCGCCCCTGCACAAAAGGTGACGACGCTGACAAGGCGATGAAGTGCGGCACGTAACGGTTCAACGAATGCAGCAAGAACATCGCATCGTCGCCCGACGTGCAACCAATATGAACGTGCTGGCCGAAGATGGTGAACTGTTTCGCCAAGTAGCCATACAAAGCCGACAGCTCCTGAAAGCGCGGCCCAGAAAATATTTTCTGCGAAGACCAGTGCTGAAAAGGATGGGTGCCGCCACCACAAATGCCGATGTTGAGTCGGTCGCCAGCTTGCACCAGTGTGTCGCGGATGTTCTGCAGTTGGGCCAGCAAAGCTTCATGGTGCGTGTGCACGCTCGAGTTGATCTCAATCATGCTCTCGGTGATCTCGGGCGTCACATTTCCGGGGAACGGTTTGCGCGCCAGCAGATGCAGCAAGTCCGGGCTGGCGTCGGCTAAGTCGAAGTCCGACAAATTAATCAGTTGCAATTCAAGTTCGACGCCAAAGGTCAGCGCGGCCGACTGTGCAAAGGGTTCGAGTGACATCTATTGCGGCCCTTTCTGCTGGGTTTCTCTGGCCCAGATCAACGCGCGCTGGAAAACAATCGGTCCGACGATTTCTAAGATCAGCGTCACCGCTGCCAGTGCACCCAGTTCGTGACCGAGGTCGACACCGCTTTGTCTGGCGTGCTCGAGCATCAAGATGATGAAGGCCGAGACCGGCGTCAACGCCATACCGGTCAGCGCGCCCTTGCGCCATGAAATGCCGCTGACATGTGAAAACGCCGTCACGCTGGCGACCTTGGTGATGAAGCTTGCGCCGATCACCAACAAGGCCAGACCGGTGCCAGCAGCAATCGTCGGCCACTGCATCGTCGAGGCGGCAAAGACGAACAATAGCACCGTCAGCAGCTCGCCCAACGCCCCAAAATTGCGCTGGGTCTTGCTGAAGACGACACGCCGATGCCGCGCAACCAAGCCAAAGGCCAGCGTGGCCAGCAAGGGCGACAGGCTGGTGCTGTAGGTCAGCGCGACAAGCAAGATCACCGACAGCGCAAACGCGACGGTGGCGTCTTGTGCCATGTTGCCAAGTTTGCGCAGCATCGCCGGCACAACAACGCCAAACAACGCACCAACACCCGCCGACGCCAACAGCACGATCAGGCTGCTGCTGATGGCGCCCAGCCAATCACCCGAACTGCTAAAAATCCACAGCCCAACGATGGCGTTGAAGGTGAAAACAGCGAGCACGCAATTGATCGCCGTCAGGTGCAGCACGCGCTCGGTGACTTGGCCCGAGCTGCGCTCTTCATTGATGACACGCATCACTGTGGCTGGCGACGAGGACATCGCCAGCGACGCCAACAACAACGCGTTCATCGTCGTCACGCCAAACTGGTTGGCGATCAGGTAAACCACGACAAAGGTGCCAAAGGCTTCGACCAACCCCATCACGACCAGCCAAGGATTGCTGCGCAGCCAGCGCAAATTGATCCGGTAACCCATCTCGAACAAAATCAGGCCCAAGGCGACGTCGGCCATCAGCAGCATCGTCACGCCGCCCGATTGCGTCAACACGCCGATCTGGCTCCGAGCCAACACAAAACCCACCAGCCCGTAAAAACTGATTTTGGGCAAGCCGGTCCAACGGTGACCAAACTCACCAGCCACCCAGGCGAGAGCGATGGCGAAAGGCCAAGACAGGTCGGCCAAAACCGACAGCAGTGATTGCACGGGCGCTATTCCCTTCTTTCAATGGATGCCGAAGCTGGCCAACGCCAGCGTCTGAGGATCATTTTTCGCCTGCACTGAGGCCCAGAAAAACACGAACTTATTCATCATAAATCAATGAGGCACGCCGACCGGCCCTCGCGCTAAGCGGGTCAGCACCAATTAAAAAGCCCTCGTTTTTCAACGAGGGCTTAGCGCTGACTGGGTGTGAGCCCAGCCTCAGACAGTCAATCGATTCAGTTGACTGATTCAGCGACGTCCGTGTAGTCCTTGACCTGATCGAAGTTCAGGTATTTATAGACCGTGCTGCCAGCATCCTTCAGGACGCCCATGTCAGCCATGTACTCGGCTTTGGTCGGGATGCGACCGAGCTTGGAGGTGATGGCCGCGAGTTCCGCTGAGCCCAAATACACGAAGGTATTTTTACCCAGACGGTTCGGGAAGTTGCGCGTCGAAGTCGACAACACAGTGGCGCCTTCCTTGACCTGCGCTTGGTTGCCCATGCACAAGCTACAACCAGGCATTTCCATGCGGGCGCCAGCCGCGCCCAGAACGCCGTAATGGCCTTCTTCGCTGAGTTGCTTGGCGTCCATTTTGGTCGGCGGCGCCATCCACAACTTGACCGGGATGTCGCGCTTGTTTTCGAGCAACTTGGAGGCTGCGCGGAAATGGCCGATGTTGGTCATGCAACTGCCGATGAAGACTTCGTCGATCTTGGTGCCGGCGACTTCAGACAGCATTTTCACGTCATCGGGATCGTTCGGGCAAGCCAAGATAGGCTCATGGATTTCAGCCAGATCAATCTCGATCACAGCAGCATATTCAGCATCTGGGTCAGCCTTCAAGAGCTGCGGATCGGCCAGCCAAGCTTCCATGGCGGCGATCCGGCGCTTGATGGTGCGGACGTCTGAATAACCCGTTGCGATCATCCACTTCAACATGGTGATGTTGCTGGTGATGTATTCGATGATCGGCTCTTTGTTCAGGTGCACGGTGCAGCCACCAGCGCTGCGTTCGGCCGAAGAGTCGCTCAGCTCAAAAGCCTGCTCAACTTTCAGATCCGGCAAGCCTTCGATCTCCAGAATACGACCGGAGAACACATTGATCTTGCCTTGCTTGGCCACGGTCAACAGACCCGCCTTGATGGCGTACAGCGGAATCGCGCTGACCAGATCGCGCAGCGTGACGCCGGGCTGCATCTTGCCTTTGAATCGAACCAATACGCTCTCAGGCATGTCCAGCGGCATGACGCCAGTGGCGGCGCCAAAGGCGACCAGACCAGAACCCGCGGGGAAGCTGATACCGATAGGGAAACGCGTGTGGCTGTCGCCGCCCGTGCCGACCGTGTCAGGCAGCAGCATGCGGTTCAACCAGCTGTGAATGATGCCGTCACCCGGGCGCAGCGAGATACCGCCGCGGGTAGTGATGAACTCTGGCAGTTCGTGGTGCATCTTCACGTCAACCGGCTTGGGATAAGCCGCCGTGTGGCAGAACGATTGCATGACGAGATCAGAACTGAAGCCGAGGCAAGCCAAGTCTTTGAGTTCGTCGCGGGTCATCGGACCGGTGGTGTCTTGCGTGCCGACCGAAGTCATTTTGGGCTCGCAATACGTACCAGGACGAACGCCTTTGCCTTCTGGCAAACCGACCGAGCGACCGACCATTTTTTGAGCCAGCGTGTAGCCGCGGCCGCTGTCGACAGGGTCCTGCGGCAGGCGAAACACGGTTGACGCAGGCAGACCCAACGCGGCGCGGGCTTTGGCGGTCAGGCCACGGCCGACGATCAAGGGAATGCGACCACCGGCGCGCACTTCGTCAAACAGCACATCGCTTTTGAAGGTGAACTCGCCAATCACTTGGCCATCTTTGAGGGCCTTGCCGTCGTAAGGACGCAGCTCAATCACATCGCCCATGGCCATCTGGCTAACATCGACTTCGATCGGCAAGGCGCCAGAGTCTTCCATCGTGTTGTAGAAAATCGGGGCAATCTTGCCGCCCAAACAGACACCGCCAAAGCGCTTGTTCGGCACAAACGGAATGTCTTCACCGGTCCACCACAAGACTGAGTTAGTGGCAGATTTGCGTGAAGAACCGGTACCGACCACGTCACCGACGTAGGCCACCAAATGGCCTTTGGCCTTGAGCTCTTCAATGAACTTGACCGGGCCGCGCTTGCCGTCTTCTTCAGGCGTGATGCCGGGGCGGGCGTTTTTGTGCATGGCCAAGGCGTGCAGCGGAATGTCAGGGCGGCTCCAAGCGTCAGGGGCAGGTGACAGGTCGTCGGTGTTGATCTCGCCGGCGCATTTGAAAACCGTCAGCTGGATCGACTTAGGCACTTCGGGACGGCTTGTGAACCACTCGGCATCGGCCCAGCTTTGCAGCACGGCCTTGGCGTAAGCGTTGCCTTTTTCAGATTTCTCTTGGACGTCATGGAACTGGTCGAACATCAACAGCGTCGACTTCAGGCCGGTCGCAGCTTGTTCTGCGACGGCCGCATCGGCGTCATCCAGCAGGTCGATCATCGGGCTGATGTTGTAACCACCGAGCATCGTGCCCAGCAATTGCGTCGCGTGCACGCGCGAAATCAGCGCGCATTTTTCAGTGCCGTAGGCCACGGCAGCCAAATAGCTCGCTTTGACTTTGGCGGCGTCGTCAACGCCGGCCGGCACGCGGTAAGTGATGAGGTCTACCAGCGTTTTTTCTTCACCTGTTGGTGGGTTTTTCAGCAGCTCGATGAGCTCACCGGTTTGCTTGGCCGACAAGGGCAAAGGGGGAATACCCAGAGCAGAACGCTCGGCAACGTGGGCGCGGTAGGTGGTCAAAAACTCGGACACTATTTTTCTCCTGTCGTACAAAATAAAAATGAATTCAAAATCAGAAAACTAAGAACCAATCAGGCAGCTTGCTCAATCCAACAATCCCGGCCCTGGCCTGTCGCGCATGGCTTGGGTCACGGTTATTTGCTCGGGGCTCATGCATTCGTCGGCCATGCGCTGACCGGCTTTCTGGTTCATCAGCATCGACTTGTTTGACAACTGCAACCAAACTGCGCCGGCTTGGCGGTCTTCTAGCCTGATCGCGCCTGTGGTGGTCGCCACAGGAAACATCCGGTAGCGAAAATTCTTGCCGTGCACATTGAAATATCCTGGTGACTGCGGGTCATTGGTCAGCGTCACTGACGCGCCCAACTCGCAACGCAACACACCCGTATGAACTTGCTCAGCAATGGCCAATTCAGTCGGCTCTAGCGCCGCTTCTGCCGCTGTGATGCCGGCCGCCATCTGGTTGGCGGTGCTTCTGATTTCTGTCCGACTGGCACTTGGCTTCACCTTGGCAGCAGGGGGTTTTTTAACCACTGGTTTGACCGTGGTCTGGGCCAATACGGCAGGGGCGGCAAGCCAAACGCAAGTCGCCAAGAAAGAAGGCAAGAACAGGTTTTTCATGTGCGACAGCCTATACCTACTAGGCCTTCAGGGGTTTTAGGAAATACCCCTGTGTCTCTAGGGGTAAGACAACACCCGTCTGATGGCCACGCTCCAGCACCTGCCAGTAATAGCGGTAACTGGCGCGATCGTGCAGCTTGCCATGGAAACTGATCGGCGCCCATTGCGCCTTGTCGGCAGCAGAAATCAACTCGGCAGCCAACTCAATCTCGGCCTGTTGTGGTGCGAAAGCCGCCAAAATTGGCCGAATCTGATTAGGGTGAATGCTCCACATACGGGTGTAGCCCAACTCGCGGCTGGCCCGCATGGCGGCGCTTTGCATGGCGGCAACATCACTGAATTCGGTGACAACACAATGCGACGGCACTTTGCCATAGGCGTGGCAAGCCGAGGCGATTTCCAACTTGGCACGCAGCACCAGCGGATGGCTGAACTGGCCGCTGCTGCCCATGGCATCGGCCGAAATGGCACCATTGTGGCTGGAGACAAAATCCATCAAACCAAAGCTGATGGACTGAATCCGCGGATGCGCCGCTAATTCAAACGCGTTATGGACTGCCCGTGGCGACTCAACCAGCACATGCAGCGGCAACGCCAGCGCAGCACCACCGATCGCCGCCAGCGCACTTTCAACCTTCAATAAATCGGCAGCCGACTCAACTTTCGGAATCATCACATGACTCAGCCGATGACCGGCTTGACCCACGATGCTGGCGATATCGGTTTCAAAAGCGGGATGGTCCAGCGCATGCACGCGAACCGCTACGCGGGCCTCGGGTGCAGCCGCCAACAACAAGGACACCACCAAGGCGGCGTGATCAGCCTCACCACCCACAGGTGCGCCGTCTTCGCAGTCCAGCGTCACGTCAAACACGCAAGCGCCGAACTCCTCGTGCATGTCGGCCTGCAATTGCAGGCTTTTGCGCATGCGCGGCTCGACGCCGCTGTAGTGGTCGCAGACCGGCAAAGTGCCGGCGGCGGCTTGAGCACCTAAAAGAACGTCGCGGGGATGTTGCATGGTGAGGCGCTCAGCAGGATCAAAGCAAGTGAGCAACGCCAGCTTGTTCGTCTTGCAATTCTTTGAGTGTTTTGTTGATGCACTCTTGGCTGAAAGCGTCAATCTCCAAACCTTCGACCAGCGTGTACTCGCCGCCAGCGGTGGTGACCGGGAAGCCAAACATGGTGTCTTTCGGGATGCCGTATTGGCCGTCAGATGGGATACCCATCGTCACCCATTTGCCATTGCTGCCCAGCGCCCAATCGCGCATGTGGTCAATGGCTGCATTGGCAGCAGAAGCGGCAGACGACAGGCCACGCGCTTCAATGATGGCAGCGCCGCGCTTGCCAACGGTTGGCAGGAACACATTGGCATTCCATTCCTGATCGTTGATCATCGCGGCAACGCTCTCACCCTGGATGGTGGCAAAACGGTAGTCGGCGTACATCGTGGGCGAATGGTTGCCCCAGACCGTGAGT
>JAURWY010000005.1 GCA_030654695.1 Polaromonas sp. | reverse complement strand
GTGCCGGTGTCGGCCAAGATGCGGTTGGGCTTTCACGACGACGCGCAGGCTGAAGATTGTGCGCAAGCGATTGACAGCGCGGGTGCTTGCGAGTTGGTGGTGCATGCCCGCACCAAGGCCGATGGTTATCGTCCACCGGCGTATTGGGAGCGCATCGCCGATATTCGCCAGGTGGTGCGTTTGCCGGTGGTCGCCAATGGCGAAATCTGGAACCTTGCCGATGCGCAGCGCTGCCGCGAAGTGAGCGGCTGCAACATGCTCATGATCGGCCGCGGCGCCGTGGCTGACCCCGGCTTGGGTTGGGCGATTCAGGGGGGTGTGTCTGAAGCGCTGACATGGCCGCAGCTGTTGCCGCACATCGCGGAGTTTTGGCTGCTGGTGTGCTCGCGGCTGGACGCTAAATCCCGCGCCGGACGTTTGAAACAGTGGCTGAATTTTCTACGTCGACGCTTCCCTGAAGCTGAGACGGCCTACCAGCAACTCAAGACCGTTAACGATCCGATCTTGATTGGCGAGTGGTTGTCTCGACAACAAAAATCGCTGAAAGCTTCAGTCTATCTTCGCGCCTGAGGCTTTCACTACTTTGGCCATGCGGTCGTAGTCCACCGCCAGCAACTTGGCGAAGTCGGGGTTGCTGATGAACGCCGGCTCAATGCCTTGCTTGTCGAGACGCTCCAGCACCACCGGGTCTTTGAGTAATTTGCCGATTGCCGTGTGTACGCGGTTGATGTCGGCGACGGGTGTCGCGGCCGGGCCGAGCAAACCAAACCAGGAGTCGAACTGGTAGCCCGGCAAACCACTTTCTGCGATGGTCGGGATCTCAGGCAAATACTTGGAGCGCTTGGGTGAGGTCACGCCAATCAGGCGCAGCCGGCTGTCTTTGGCAAAGGCCAGTGCGCCGATGCTGGCGGCGATGACCGCTTGTGCGCGGCCGGAGATCACCTCGTTGATGGCCTCGCCGGTGGCTTTGAGCGGCAGGTGCACCATGTCAATGCCCGCTAAGCCGCAAAAGTAAGCCATCGACAAATGAGTGGCACTGCCAACGCCTGCGCTGGCGTAGTTCATCTTGCCTGGGTTGCTCTTGGCATAGCGAATGAATTCAGCGGCATTTCTGGCCGGCACATCGGGGTTGATCATCAGCACATAACCGGCACTGCCGATGTGGGCCATCGGGGCAAAATCTTTTTGCGGGTCAAAGCTTAATTTGGGGTAGAGCGAGCCGCTGATGTTGTGGCTGGCCGCTGCCATCACCATGGTCTGGCTGTCAGGCGCGGCTTTGGCGACGTAGCCGGTGCCGACCGTGCCGCCAGCTCCCGGGCGGTTTTCAATGATGACGGTTTGGCCGAGGGCAATCGCCAGTTCGTTGGAGATGGCACGGGCTAGCAGGTCTTGCACGCCGCCGGCTGCAAACGGCACCACAATGCGCGCAACGCGCTGTGTTTGCGCCATGCTGGTGCCAGCTGCCAATGCCAGGCTGGCACCGATGAAGTTTCTACGATCGATCATGTTGTTCTTTCAATTTCAGTTGACACAAATTTGATCTGCCAAGCGGCGCATGAAGCGCTCACACCAAGCCAGCTGCGCGAGCTCAACCCATTCGTTGGGTTGATGCGCCTGCGCAATGTGACCGGGGCCGCACACGATGGTCGGCACGCCGGCTTGATGGAATAAAGCAGCTTCTGTGCCAAAAGACACTTTGCCTGCCGCGCTGTTGCTGTCAGTACCCGCGCAGGTGAAGCAGAGTTTGGCGATCTCACTGTCGGCATCGGTGGCAAAGCCGGGCAACACCGAGTTGAGGTGGTGTGTGATCCCAGTGTCTGCCGCCACTGCCCGCATGGCGGGTAGCAGGCTGTCTGCAAAGGCCTTGGCTTCAGTGAAAAGGTCTTCTGGCGAGTTCATGTGGTGGTGGCGAATTTCCCAAGTCACATCGCAGTCACGCGGAATGATGTTGAGCGCCGTGCCGCCGTGGATCACGCCGGTGTGGATGGTCGTGTGGGGCACGTCGTAGATCGGGTCGAACGGGCCTTCTTTGGCGAGTTTTTGGTGCATCGATTTGAGGTTCGCCACAAACTCGCAAGCGATCTCCACTGCGTTGACACCTTGCGGCGTGAGCGAGGAGTGCGCCTCAAAGCCGCGCACCGACGTTTTGTAGGCATGCTTGCCTTTGTGCGCCACGACGACCTGCATGCCGGTGGGTTCACCCACAATGCAACCCGCTGGTTGGTAGCCGGACTTCACCATGTCGGCGATCATGCGGCGCACGCCAATGCAGCCCACTTCTTCGTCGTAGCTGAAGGCCAAATGCACGGGGCGTTTGAGTTTGCGTTTGAGCAATTCGGGCACCATCATCAAGGCGGTGGCGCCGTAGCTTTTCATGTCGGTGACGCCGCGGCCATACATGCGATCGCCAACGATCTGCGCCACAAAAGGGTCGGTCTCCCAAGGTTGGCCATCAACCGGTACCACGTCGGTATGGCCGGACAAAACAAGGCCGCCGATTTTGGTTTCACCGTTTTCAGCCGGCAAGGTGGCCCACAGATTGGCTTTCTTGCCGCTATCGTCATAGGTCCGGCTGCACTCAACACCAAGGGCTTCGAGCCAGTTTTGAGTCCACTCGATGATCGGCAGGTTGCTGTCGCGGGACACCGAGGCGAAGGAAATCCATTTTTCAATCAGCGGCAGCGCGGCGAGGTCGGCGGCCTGCACGGGAGGCAAGACAGATGTTGGAAGTGGAGCATTCATGGTGAAAGACCTTTGTGTGCCGCAGCCTAAAGGGCTGACTTGGCCGACTGGCGAGATAGCTGAATAAATTATGACAGGGCATGCACGGTTGGACATCTCGGTGTCACGAAGCCGTGCAAAATCAACAGCTTCGAAATTTTCACCTCAGGACACCCATGACCAACGCTCTCTACGCCAGCTCCATCCCTCTGTTCACGCAAATGCTGGGCGGTTTGAAAAGCGTTTTGGCCAAGGCCGAAGCGCACGCTGTTGCCAAAAATATCGACCCAAATGCTTTGCTGCAAGCGCGCCTTTACCCCGACATGTTCCCCTTGCTGAAGCAGGTACAAGTTGCCACTGATTTCGCCAAAGGCGTGGCCCATCGGCTGGCTGATGTTGAGGTGCCGAAGATGGAAGACGCCGAGCTGACCTTTGCCGACTTGCAGGCGCGCATCGACACGGTGTTGGGCTGGATGGATGGTTTGGACGCGGCTCAGTTTGAAGGCGCCGCCACCCGCGAGATCGTCACGCAGGCCGGCACACCCAAAGAAAAGCGCTTCACCGGCCAATCCTATTTGGTCAACTACGGCCTGCCGCATTTCTTCTTTCACACCACCACGGCGTACAACATCCTGCGCCACAACGGCGTCGAGGTTGGCAAGCGCGATTACATCGGGACATATTGATCACTGAACAGCCGGCAGCCACCTCTGCCGGCGCGTGACATTTGGGTTACGAAAAACTCTGTAACCCCGTTTCCTGAAATTCCTCGTCTGACCAATACTTTGAGCAACGTGGTGAGTCTCTGTTTTTGAGCTTTTGGCTCTGCAGTTCTCATGCGTTCAGCTTCAAGGTATGTTCACGAAAGGAATGCAATCATGAATGGAATGATGGGAATTTATGGTGATCTCTTTGGCGAGATCAACCGCATGCAAAAAAACTTGGACCAGTTGCTCACGCCCATGGGGACGGTGGGTATTCGGGCCATGCCACGACGAACCTTTCCGGTCATCAATGTGGGTAGCACGCCCGAGGCCATTGAGGTGCTGGCTTTGGCGCCGGGCATCTATCCGAACGCCTTGCAGATCACGGTCGACAAAGGTGTGCTGGTCATCGCAGGTGAGCGCAAGACGGCTTTGCCCGAGGACACGGACAACACGAGTCTGTATGCGCAGGAGCGCTTTGACGGCAGCTTCAGGCGCGTGGTGTCCTTGCCAGACGATGTCGATGCCAGCAAGGTCGAAGCCAACTACCGCGACGGCATGTTGCGGGTGCGCCTGGGTCGGCTTGAAGCGTCGAAGCCACGGCGTATTGAGGTCAAGTGACCCATCAACAAATCAAGGAGAGTGCCATGACCCCCAGTGAAACGAACGTGAGTGAAGGCGGCCAAGTCAGTACCCGCCAGCGCACCAGTGCTGCAGAAACCAACACTGTGTTGCCCGCCGTAGATATTTTTGAAGATGACCATGGCGTCACCATCATGGCTGACATGCCCGGTGTGTCGCGTGATCGTTTGGGCGTGCGTGTGGATGGTGACAATTTGCTGATTGAGGGCTCTGTCGGCCCGAAAGAAGGCGCAGAGCAGACCCCAGGCATGGAGATCATCTACGGCGAGGTGCTGAACCCTTTTTACCGGCGCAGCTTCACCTTGAGTGCTGATTTAGATCCCAGCAAAATTGACGCGAGCTTGAATCAAGGTGTGCTCAAGCTGTTCATCCCCAAGTCGGAAGCGGCCAAGCCGCGTCGTATTGATGTCAAGGTTAGTTCCGGTGACTAGAACTTTTTTGTGATGATGTAGAGCGCTGAACCACGGTCTATAAGGGCATCCGAATAGAGAATGGCGTCATTCTGGATGGCCTTTAAAATGCCCAGCTCGGCGGTTTTGCTGCCGATGCTGGCTTGTCAGCAGCGTCTGGCTGCGGCATTTCTATTTGATTCCAATTTCCGCACCGGGTTAGGTTCTCGCATGTCACTCGAAGTCATTGAAGCTCAGACCGGGGAAAACCCGGTCGCCACGGTGTTGATCCTGCACGGCTTGGGTGCTGATGGGCGCGATTTTGTGCCGGTTGCCGAGCAGTTTGACCTGTCTGCGGTGGGCCCGGTCCGATTCATATTTCCCAATGCACCGGTGATGCCAGTGACCATCAACGGTGGTTATCAAATGCCAGCTTGGTACGACATTTTGGGTGCTGACCTGACGCAGCGCCAAGACGAAGCGGGCATGCGCCATTCGCAGCTGGCCATCGATGCACTGATTGAACGCGAGAAGTCGCGCGGTATCGCACCCGGTCGCATCGTGTTGGCTGGGTTTTCACAGGGTTGCGCCATGGCGCTCATGACGGGTTTGCGCCACCGCGACCGTTTGGCCGGCATCATCGCCATGTCAGGCTACTTGCCGCTGGCCGACAAGACGGCTGCTGAGCGCAGTGCCGCCAACCAAGGTGTACCGATTTTCATGGCGCACGGCACCCGTGACCCGGTGGTGATCTTGCCCCGCGCGACGGCCTCCCGTGAGCATTTGGAGTCGCTCGGCTACTCGGTGGATTGGCATGACTATGAGATGGAACACTCCGTCTGCCAGGAAGAAATTGCCGATATGGAACAGTGGCTGCAGCGCGTGCTGGCCTGAAGCTTGCCGTTGCATGAGCTGCCGCTTGACCTTGGTCAGCAAAATTGGCCAGCCTGTGATAGCGTGCAGTCTCGAAAAATAAGAATCAGAGGAATCCAGAATATGACCCAGTTGCAGGCCACGGCCGGACAGCTTTCGGACGCTTTGCTGAAAGACCTGACACCCGCCCGGCTCAAAGGCATGGGGCGCGGTATTGAAAAAGAAAGCCTGCGCGCGCAACCCAGTGGTGCATTGGCGTTGACGCCGCACCCTGCGGCGCTTGGTTCGGCCCTGACGCACCCCCACATCACCACGGACTTCAGTGAGTCCCAGCTGGAGCTGGTCACGGGCGTCCACGCTGATGCCGCCAGCACGCTGGCTGAGTTGACCGAGATGCATCAGTTCACTTACCGTGTGATGCAAGAAGCCGGTGACGAGATGCTGTGGGTCTCGAGCATGCCCTGCGGCCTGCCAACGGATGAAACCATTCCTATCGCGCGTTTTGGCTCGTCCAATGTCGGCCGCGCCAAAAGTATTTACCGCATGGGCTTGAGCCACCGCTACGGCCGCCGCATGCAGACGATTTCTGGCATTCACTACAACTGGTCTTTGCCTGGTGTGTCGAGCGAAGCGTATTTCGGGTTGATCCGTAATTTCAGGCGTCATGCGTTTTTGCTGCTGTATCTGTTTGGTGCATCACCGGCGGTGTGTTCCAGTTTTGTGGCCGGGCGTCAGCACGAGCTGCAGAAGTTATCTGCCAACACCAAGTACATGCCGTATGGCACGTCGCTGCGCATGGGGCGACTGGGGTATCAAAGCGATGCGCAGTCTTCGCTGGCGGTCAGCTACAACAGCTTGGAAGGTTATGCCGCGTCTTTGGCCGATGCGCTGACGCGGCCTTATCCTGCCTACGAAGGCGTCGGCATTCGCAACCCGGGCGGCGACTACAACCAGTTGGGTGACACCTTGCTGCAAATTGAGAATGAGTTTTACGGCACCATCCGCCCGAAGCGCGTGATTTTCCCGGGTGAGCGGCCACTCCATGCGTTGCGTGAGCGTGGCGTTGAATACATTGAAGTGCGGTTGATGGACCTCGATCCTTTTGTGCCGGTGGGCATCAAAGCCGAGACCATGGATTTTCTGGATGTGTTTTTGCTGCACTGTTTGCAGACCAACAGCCCGCCTGATTCCCCGGCTGAAATTGCCGAGTTAGCGCGCAACCAGCACCGTACCGCCGCGCGCGGGCGTGAGCCAGGTCTGCAACTTGAACGGGATGGCCAAGAGGTCAGCTTGACGACTTGGGGCGCTGAATTGGTGGCCGCTTGCGCACCGCTGGCGGCCACGCTGGACGCTACCCATGAAACAGACCGCTACAGTCGCGCGCTGGCTGCCGCCAGCGCCGCTTTGCAGCAACCTGAGACCTTGCCTTCTGCCCGCGTGCTGAACGCCATGCAGGGCTTTGACAACTCGTTCGTCGCCTTCGTGCGTGACCAATCCGCCAAGACGCAAGCCTTGCTGTTGGACATGCCGTGGTCGGCCGAGCAGCAAGACCGCTTGCTTCGCATGAGCGCGCAGTCGGTGGCCGATCAGAAAAAAATCGAAGCCGCTGACACCATGCCTTTTGAAATTTACCGGCAGCAGTATTTATCGGCAGCACGGCTGGACAAACCGGTGCGCGCACTGGCTGCGGTGGGCTGAGCCGTTCAGCTTCATCAGATGTAGGCGAGAGGCCCGATGTGACGCCGCTTCGGCCGACCATCTGCGCTGGTTTTGACGCACGTCTAATGCCGGTGCTGGCGTGCACAAACCAGGGTGGACGGCGGGCCGCGAGAGTCTCTGAACCATTCGAAGCTGTGGCACGCTTGAAAGGAAGCTGCCATGCCGGGTAAAAAAATTCTCCTGATTGAGGGCCATCCAGATGCGTCAGTCCGGCATCTCTGCCATGCGCTGGCCGATGCTTATGCGGAGGGCGCTCACGAGACTGGTCATGAGGTGCGGCGCGCGGTGTTGGCCAAGCTCGACTTTCCTTTGCTCAAGAGTCAAGCGGAATGGGAGCACGGAAGTTTGCCGCCGCCACTGGCCAAGGCGCAGGCCAACATCGCTTGGGCGGAACATTTGGTGCTGATCTTCCCGTTGTGGCTGGGCGACATGCCGGCCCTCGTCAAAGGCTTTTTGGAACAAGTTGCGCGTCCCGGTTTTGCCTTCAGTGCGGAGGGCGATAACCCGTTCGGACACAAGGCTCTGACAGGGCGTTCAGCCCGGGTGGTTGTCACCATGGGGATGCCTGCTTTGGTTTATCGTTGGTATTTTCGTGCTCACAGTTTGAAGTCACTGGAGCGCAATATCTTGGGTTTCATCGGTATCGGGCCGATTCACGAGACTTTGATTGGGCGCGTCGGCAAGCCTGGGGATGGGTTTGAAGAGATGGACAAGTGGCTGGCCAAGTTGCGCAAGCTGGGGAGGGCAGGCGATTGAATGGTTTCCTGAAGGCTTGTTCATGCCTGCAACGGAAAAAGGCTCCAAAACCGAAGTTTTGAAGCCTTTTGAGCTGGGCTCAGCGCAAGGCTGAGTCAGTGGGTTAGCAGGGCTTAGTAGCCGCCGCGACCGCCGCCGCCACCACCGTAGCCGCCACCGCCGGAACGATCGCCACCACCGCCGTAACCGCCACCGCCGGAACGATCGCCGCCACCGCCGTAACCGCCACCACCGCCGCCGAAGCCGCCGGTACGTGGAGGACGTGCCTCCATCGGACGGGCTTCGTTGACTGTGATGCTACGGCCGCCAAGTGACTGGCCGTTCATGCCGGCGATTGCAGCTTGTGCTTCGGCATCGCTGCCCATTTCCACAAAGCCAAAGCCTTTGGAGCGACCGGTGTCGCGTTCCATCATGACTTTTGCGCTGGTGATAGAACCAAACGCGCCAAAAGACTGTTGCAGATCTTCATCACGCACTGTGTACGGCAGGTTGCCGACGTAAAGTTTATTGCCCATGGGGACTCCTCAAAAATACATAAAACAAAAGCGATGGGGTCCCGAAAGCACAACAAATCTTCAAACGTACCGCTGTAGCGCGCGAAACTGACCGATCACCTAACCACTGCAAGTGTTTAACCACTTGCAACCCCCGATTATGCTTGAAGGCGGCGCAGTTTCCCGCCCAAGTGCTACAAACGTTGCGATTGCCCCAAATGCTTTTTAAAAAAAGCCATTCTGTTGAGCGGTCTTGATTTCCGTATGACTCAGCCATGGACCCAAAATATCCTCGGCTTCCGCTGCGCTCCAGGGTCTGAAAGGCAGTGGTATTGCCGGGACGGTTCGGCTAAACCGAGGTGCCGGTGCCGGTTGTGTGACGCCGTCAACTTCGACGTAGGTGCCGCGTTCTTGAAGGTGCGGATGCTGCGGCGCTTCATCCAGCGTGAGTACCGGAGCAAAGCAAGACTCAGTTCCTTCAAACAGGCGAGCCCATTCGTCGCGGGTCTGGGTCTTGAATTTTTTCCCAATGTTGACTTTGACCGCCGGCCAAGTCTCTTTTTTCCATTGGTCAGCGAGCAGCACGTCAAGTCCCAAAATCTGCAGGGCTTGTGCATAAAACTTCTTTTCAACCGAACCCAGCGAGACCCATTGACCATCGGCACATTCGTAAACATCGTAGAACGGGGCGCCGGAGTCTGTGATGTTGGTGCCGCGTTCGGTGGTCATCATGCCCGCTGCAAATGTGCCATGTGGCTGCGTCATCAGGGACGCAACGCCGTCGACGATGGCGGCATCGACCACTTGGCCTTTTCCTGAGGTTTTCATCTCATGCAGCGCAGCGAGAATGCCCATGACCAAGTACAGGGAACCGCCGGCGAAATCACCGACCAAATTGATCGGCACAGACGGTGGCTGCCCTGCGCGCCCCATGGCGTGTAGCGCACCTGTGAGGGCGATGTAGTTGATGTCGTGGCCGACCGTTTGCGCCAGCGGTCCGTCTTGCCCCCAACCCGTGATGCGCCCGTAAATGAGCTTCGGATTTCTTTCAAGGCAGACGTCGGGCCCCAATCCAAGTCGTTCGGTGACACCGGGTCTGAAGCCCTCAATCAGCACATCTGAACGGGCAATCAAGTCCAGCACGAATTCAACCGAGGGTGCGTGCTTCAAGTCGACCGGCACAGAGCGCCGATTGCGCAACAACAGATCGAATCGCATGGGCCGTGGCACCCCGAGGGATGCCGGTTCTTTTCTGTCGACACGCAGGACTGTGGCGCCCAAATCAGCCAACAGCATGGCAGCCATCGGACCGGGTCCAATGCCTGCCAACTCGATGACTTTCAAGCCATGTAGAGGGCCCATGGTTGTCAGAACGGTGCAAATTCTTTGCCGAGCAAATCGCGGGCGATGATGCCCAGATGAACTTCGCGTGGACCGTCTGCGGATTCCATGCCCAAGCAATCGCGCAGCCGTTGTTCGTGTGGCAAATCTTTGGCCCAACCGTAGTGGCCGTTCAGCCGCATGCAGGTGTAGAGCGCTTCGTTAGCCGTTTTCACGCCCCACCATTTCGCCATGGACGATTCAGCGTCATGGCGTTTGCCTTGGTCCTTCAGTGACAGAGCGCGGTAGCAGAGCAAGCGGGCGGCTTCGAGCTTGGTGGCTTCAGTGGCCAGTTCGTTGGCGACACCTTGCCATTTGGTCGCCGATTTGCCCATGATCTGGCGCGTCTTGAGGTATGCCATGGTTTCGTCCAACGACTTTTGTGCAGCGCCGATGCAGGCAAGTGGCACAAAATTGCGGTTGTAGCCAATGATGGTCATGGCCCAGATGAAGCCTTCGTTTTCTTTGCCGATCATGTTGCGCGCAGGGATGCGCACATTGTCAAAAAAGAAGCTGCCGCCACGATCCAGTCGCTGGCCCATGCGTTCGAAGTTGGAGGTCGAGACGCCGGGTGTGTCGGTTGGCACCAAGAAGAACGACAAGCCGCGGGGGCCGGGGCCGCCAGTGCGTGCCGACACAAACACCACTTTGGACACGCCGGTGAAGGTGATGCTGGTTTTTTCGCCGTTCAGAATGTAGTCGTCGCCATCTTTGACAGCCTTGGTCGTGATGTTGCCGGCGTCCGCACCACCGCGCGGTTCAGTGAAGGCCAGTGACATCATCTCGCCATTGGCGATGCGGGGAATCCATTCGGCTTGCAGGTCGGGGTGCATGGAAGAAGCCATCTCGCCCAAGTGAATGGCGTTAGAGATGATGTAGCGAATTTGGTGGTCGCAACGGCCGATTTCTTCGCACACAATGCCACAGTCCACAAAGGAGTAGCCCTGACCGCCGTAAGCTTCAGGCAGACGCAGGCGCAGCAATCCCATGTTGACGAGTTTGTCGATGAAGTCCTTAGACAAGAACTCACCCGTTCGGTCCCAACGCTGGTAGTTGGGCATCAGTTCGGCCTCTGCGTATTTGCGCACCGAGTCGCGAATGGCCACTTGGTCTTCCGTTAAATCGAAGTTCATTTATTTTGTCCTTGTGTTGACGGTTTAGGTGATGTCGTTGGTTTTGAAATACGGGCCCGTGATGGGCTGTGTCCATGGGAAAGAACCTTCATGGGCATAGGCTTGTGGCCCAAACTTGAAGTGCTTCACGGCTTCGAGACTTTCGATGCCGGGCATGTTGGGGTCATAAAAGTCTGCGGGCTTGGTGGGACGAGGACCGGCCTTGGCGACATAACCGTAAGCCGGTCTGCCAATTATTTTTTCGAGCATCCAGACGCACTCGATGATCTTGTCCAGGTCAACGCCCGTCTCGATGCCCATGCCTTCCAACATATGCATGACGTCTTCGGTGGCAGCCATGCCTGAGGCCCGGCCATTGCCGCCGAACTGGCCGCCGCCAATGCCACCTATCGTGCCCTCAAGAATCAAGGTGTCGGTCTTGTCGAGTGTGCGCAACGCGGCATAGATGGAGGGCAATGCCATGCCGCGGGCGTTGTGCATGTGCAACTGGAACTGATGCACTTCAGGCCAGCGGCGTTTGATCTCCGCTAAGTCTTCTTCCATCTCGTGGGGTAAGCACCAGCTTTGCGAGTCATGCAAGCCAATTTCTTCGATGGCAATGCCGGCGTCGCTGAGCAACGCCATCTGTTTTTCGAGAAACGAAAACCGGTACTGCTTGGAAAACTTACCCATGAAGTTAGAGCCCCAAGCGGAACCGATACCGATCCTGGCTTTTCGAATGCCCCGAGCTTGGGCGTCTTGGATGGCTTCGGGCCAAGTGGCCATGATGTGCTCGACAGAGCGGTTGACGTTACGGCGCTGGTGTACATCGCAGATGTCCAGAAACACGGTGAAGATATCTTCTTCGACCGTCAGCGGCGGGGCGTGTTGTTCGGCCAGTTTGCGGGCTTTTTGGTTGTGAATGTAGGGCAGGTACATCACACCCGGCTTGGGCTGAAATTTGTCGAGTAACTCTACAAAGCAGGCCATTTGCGGCACAAACTTGGCGCTGACAAAAGCGCCCACTGTGATGCGCTTCAGACCGGTCTCAGACAGCGCGTCGAGGAAGTCAATCCGGGCTTGCAAAGGGATGCTCACGTCTTCGATACCGAAGCCTTCTCGCATCACTTCTTCGTTGTAAATAACCGTTGGCCAATTCACAGATGTACTCCCGGCTGGCGTTGTTAGATCGGCTGCAAAATGCAAGTTTTAATTGTCTACCTATTATGTTGTGGGCTGGCAGGGCCGTCAATCATTTCTTGGCTGCAACTCTGCAAAAAAGGATGAAAAAAATGAGCCGATCAGCGGCCAACAATGCCGCGACTGCGCAAGTCCGCCATGACTTCATCTGACAATTGCAGTTCGCCTTGAAGCACTGCTTGGGTGGATTCACCCAAGCGTTGCCCGGGCCAGCGGATCGTGCCGGGCATGCGGGACAAGCGCGGAACGGGAGCCGTCAGGCAGACGTCGCCGCGGTCACTGTCCGGGATGTCCACGAAGTTACCGCGCGACAAGACTTGCGGGTGATTCATCAGGTCGGCGATGCTTTGGATCTTGACAGCCGGCACATCGGCATCTTGAAACGCCTGAATGACTTCGTCGGTGCTGCGTTGCTGCATCCATGCGTTGATGACGTCATCGATTAACTTGCGATGCGTCACCCGGTCTTTGTTCAGCTTGAACATCGGCATGTCAGGCATGTCGGGGCGTCCGACAACGGTCATTAGACGGGTGAAAACCCGGTCACCCGTGCCGCTGACAAAGATCCATTCTTGACTGCCCGTCAGATAAGCACCGCCAGGCGAAACGTAGTCCGGCGTATTGCCCGTGCGCTCCGTCACCTTGCCTTCACGGCGGTAGCGCATCGGGACGTCCTTTAAAAAAGGAATCATGGTTTCATACAGCGCCAGATCAATGTCGTTGCCAACGCTGTCTTTGTGCAGTACCTTGCCCAGCATCGCTGTGACGGCGCCGAAGGCTGCCCACAAACCGGCATTGAAATCGCAGACGGGCAGTCCGGCCTGTTGCGGTGCCGTGTCTTTTTCCCCCGTGAGGTAAGCCAGTCCGGAGAAGGCTTGTGCATTTCGGTCAAAGCCTGGCACGTCGCGCCACGGGCCATCTTGGCCATAGCCGCTGATGTGAACCACGATGATGTCTTGGCGCCGTGCGGTCAGCCATTCGGGCGTGATGCCCCAGCGGGTCAATGTGCCCGGACGAAAGTTCTCGATCAGAATGTCTGCCGTCTCGACCAGTTGCCCAAGGATGTCGCGCCCCTCGGGTGTGCGAATGTCAAGGGCCACGGAGCGCTTGTTCCGCCCAATCGAAGACCACCAATAGCTCGTGTCGCCACCTTCCGGAAAAGAGCCCAACGTGCGCATCGGGTCGCCTTCTTTGGGGAGCTCAATTTTGAGGACATCCGCGCCAAAGTCGGCCAGCAGGGTGGCTGCAAAAGGCGCAGATAAAAAGGTGCCGAGTTCGATCACCCGTACCCCTTTCAGGGCAGAAACTGATCTGACCTTGTCTGTGACTGGAGATTGCTCTGTGTCTGGTGTGGGTGTCATGTTGGAATTTCTGCCAGTGTTTTGTCTCAGTTCTTATTGTATAACTATTTAAAAATTTTAGGCAAACTTAATCCAGAGGTCTCAGGCGTTTGCCAGGTCGCTACCTTCGCGGCGGGCTGCGCCGGAGAGCTGCAACTCTTCAATCATGGTGTTGATCCAATCAGCAGCTGGCACGGATGCAAAAAAACGGCTTCGGACCAACTCGAAATAAGGCGTGCTGAGTGCCCAGTTCCGGAACAGTTCGATGTCTTGTTGTTGCACTTCAAGTAGCTTGAACTTGAGCAGGACCTTGGCCGCGTGCCGAGCGTGCTTGAGCGGGTCAGAAATGAAAGCCTCCAACCGCAAGCGTGCGCGCTCCACAATGGTTTCTGAATAAGCAAAGACCCTGCCGTGACCGGGAATCACAGTGACGGGCGACAGCTGTGCGATCAACTCCAGCGTGGCGCCCACGGCTGCAAAAGCATCATCGCCCTCCAGTTCGGGGAAGACGACACCAAAACCGTTTTCCCATAGTGCGTCGGCGGAGATGAGTGTTCGCGAGACCGGTTCGAACAGGATCACGGCGTTGGGGTCATGGCCCGGTGCTGCATGAATTTGCCAAGTGTTCTGGCCCAGTGCTATTTCATGGCCAGGAATTAACAAGCCTTGATATGAAAACTGAGGGCAGCGCTGACCGGTGGGCACGTGGCTCAGCGTGACGGGGTCCCAGTCAGTGACGGCCGATGCATGACCGGGCGGTATCCATGTTTGCAGCAGCGGAAAGTGCGCTTGCAGCGCCGCATTACCGCCGCAATGGTCGCTGTGCAAGTGGGTGTTCAGCAAGTAATTGAGCGGTGCGTCAGCCAGCGCAGTTTGCACCAAACGCACGGTCTGCGCTGCGTGAGTGCAATAGCCGCTGTCGATGACAGCCGTGTTGAACGGACCGGTGACGACAACCATGTTGGCGGACAGCCAGCCTCGTTCAATCACCTGCACGCCCGGCGGCAGCGGGTGTCCGGTCATGGGTAGACCGGTCAACACTTGCCGGCCTGCTCTGAGCTCGCAGAGCAAGCTTTTTGTCGAGTGAGTGTTGCGCAGATCATCCAAGAATTCTACGTAATTCGAAGGCTGGCTGCCGGCCAACTGGCCGGGTTCGGTGCTTATTTGGCCGTGCCTAACTTTTTAGCCAAGTTGGAAGACTTCTCGTATTCGTTCTTGATTTCAAGTGTGAACTGCTCAGTGGTTGCAGGCAGTGGCTGAGCCCCAAGTGACACCAAGCGTGAATTAACCTCCGGCGAAGCCATGGCATTTTGAATCATGGTGCCCAGTGCTGCGATGATGTCTGGCGGCGTTTTGGCTGGGGCGACAAAGCCGTACCAAACGGGTGTGGCGACGTAGCCAGGCACGGTGACTTCTTCGGTCATCGCCGGCACATCCGGCATTTGCGGCGAGCGCTGCTTGTCGAAGATGGCGATACCTTTGGCGCGACCTGACTTCAGGTGTTGTAGCACCAGTGGGCCGACGGCCGGAAACAGGCTGACTTGCCCGCCAATCAGGTCGGTCATGGCTTGAGCCGTATTTTTGTAGGGGATTTCGACAACGTCGATACCCACGGCCTGCTTAAACAGTTCCATTTCATTTTGCGAGGGGCCGGGGCCGGAAGTGGCGTAGTTGAGCTTTCCTGGATTGGCTTTGGCGTAGGCGATCAGCTCCTTGACGGTGTTGATCTTCAGGCTGGGGGTGGCAGCGAGCACCAGCGGAATGGCTGCAACTTTGACGATGGGTGAAAAATCGGTGACCGGGTTGTAGGGCGGCGTGAGCTTCTGGCTGGGCAGGATCACCAGTGTGTTGGCCGCCATCAAGATGGTGTAACCGTCAGGTGCTGCCTTGGCCACGGCGAGTGTGCCAATCAGGCTGCCGGCGCCTTCTCGATTTTCAATGATGACCGGGTGACCCGTTTTTTCGGTGATGTTTTGCCCAATCGTTCGGGCCAGCGTGTCACTGCCTGTGCCCGTCGAGTAAGGCACGACGATCTTAATAGGTTTGTTGGGAAAGGCGCCTTGCGCTTGGGCCAGCGTGCTCAGTGCGAGCAAGGCGCCACCTGCTGCTGCCAAGAGCATCAGCCGACGTTTGTTGGCAGCGGCTAACGCCGACTGCACACCATTCAATTGCGAGTGTTTCATTTTGTCTCCTGTGGTGCCGCCTTTTTGAGTTGGCGGCGTATTCGTATTTATTGACTTGCTAGAACCAACCCTGCGAGTCCTCAGATTCGGCTACCCCCCGAACTTGTATGACGCGCAAAAAAATTCTAACAGGTAGACAATTAGAATCAAGCGGGTTAGCATGGGTTTCGCAGTCTTTTTTGCAAAAATTTTGGAGCGAAGTTGCCGCGCTGATTAGGAGAATTTGTGTCTGGAAATGCGTTACATCAACACGACTCGACACGGCCTACCGCGTATCGTGCTGTCCCCGAGAGGTCGTCGCTAGAGGCTTACAACTTGGCTGACTTGCGGCGGCAAGCGCGCAAAATTTTGCCAAAGGGACTGTTCGAATTCGTCGACCGCGGCACGGAAAACGAACTGGCGCTCCGCACCTTGCGGGCCGCGCTGGACCGCGTTATGTTTCGTCCGCACGTGTTTGTCGACGTCTCGGCGCGGACCACCAGCACCGAATTTTTTGGCAAACCCAGCACGATGCCTTTGGCGGTGGCGCCCACCGGGGCCGCCGGACTCTTGTGGTTTGACGGCGAGATCGAAGTGGCTAGAGCCGCTCAGAACATCGGTGTACCTTTCATCTTGTCGACGGCGTCCATCGTGTCGATGGAGCGGGTGGCCGCTGAAGCGGGTGGACGCTTGTGGTTTCAGCTTTACATGTGGTCAGACCGCAACTTGTCGATGGAGCTTGTCGACCGTGCCAAAGCCGCTGGCTATGAGGCCTTGATCGTCACCGCCGACACACCGGTCTCGCCCAATCGCGAGTACAACAAGCACAATGGCTTTTCGCTGCCCATGCGTATTTCAAGCCGCAATGTGATGGATGTCGCTTTGCATCCCCGCTGGTTTTTCAATGTGTTGGCGCGTTATTTGATGCGCTCGGGCGTCCCTGCGCTTGAAAACTACCCGGCCAGCATGCGCGTGCGTTTGGACGAGCCGCAAACGCCGTTCAAATGTGACTCCCTCAACTGGGACGACTTGCGTCAGCTCCGAAAAAAATGGAGTGGGCCACTGATTGTCAAAGGCATCTTGCGCGCCGATGATGCGCTCAGAGCGCACGAATGCGGGGCTGACGCCATCGTCGTGTCAAACCATGGAGGACGCAATCTGGATGCCTCGGTGCCGCCTTTCACGGTCTTGCCTGAAATCGTCGACGCACTGGGCAAGCGCATGGACGTCTGGGTCGACGGTGGCATGAGCCGTGGCAGCGACGTGGTCAAAGCCATCGCCATGGGTGCCAAGGGTGCGCTGGTGGGGCGCGGCCCTTTGTGGGGTGTGGCTTGTGATGGCGAGCCTGGCGCACGACTGGCGCTGCAAATCTACAAGGACGAAATGGACCGTGTCATGGCGTACGTTGGGGCCAGCAGCGTGGCTGCGTTGGATCGCGACCTGTTGTATCTGGCGTGAGCCTGTCACGGCCCTCGGTATTCACGCTGTTCACGGGCAAGCTGTGTGCTACGCTTTGAGAAGATTTATTACAACTTAACCTGTCTCTTAAGCGCTTATGTCGATGAATGCCAGTGACCGCGTCAAAGGCCTTAAAACCGCCGCCACCAAACGACCCAAGGCGGCCGAGATGGTTGCCGCTGAGTTACGTCATCAAATTGTGACGGGCAGGCTCAAACCGGGCGACAAGCTGCATCCGGAAAACGTGCTTCAAACTGAGTTCAATATTTCTCGGCCCACGCTGCGAGAAGCGCTGCGCTTGCTGGAGTCGGAATCTTTGATTTCCATCACCCGTGGCAAGTACGGCGGCTCGCGGGTGACCTCCGTTGACTTGGGTGCGGCCGCGCGTCAGGTCGGTGTATTTTTACAAATTGAAGGCACGACGTTGGAAGACGTGTGGCTGGCCAGAACCATCATCGAGCCACCCGCTGCGGGTTTGATGGCCGCTCAGAGAAATGCGTCTGCCTTTGCCGCTTTAGACGCCAATATTGCCGCGGCCCGCGAGGTGGCGCAAAGCGACCCGATTCGCTATGCAGATTTGAGTGCTCAGTTTTCGATTCTCATCACACAGAATTGCGGCAATAAAACCATCCAACTTTTGTCCGCGCTGATTTACGACATCATCCGCAAACAGCACGAGCACATCACCGAGCGCACCTTGGCCAAGGCTGGTGTCGACAAGTTGCGGCAAGACAGTATTCGAAGCCGAATGGAGGTGGTCGAATTGATGCGCAACAGCACACCGGCAGCTGTAGAGACGTTCTGGCGTGCACACCTGCTGCACATGCGCGATTTGGTCATGAGCGCCTACAAAACACCGATGACCATCGAAGTTTTGAATGGACCGGTTGGCAAACTTCGGCCTGTCGGCAAGGTCAAGCGAGCAGACTCATAAACCCTTCTTCGAATGCGTAGGTCTGTAAAAAATTACCTATAACCTTTCGAATGCGCATGTATGGCACAAGCATTAATGACAACGTCTCAGCCTATTTTTTCAGTCTTGCGCCTAGATCTTCCATTGGATGCTGAGACGTTCGATGGCTTGATCCGAAGTCATGCCAATATGGGTCTGCAAGTGCTCAAGTCACAAGGTGAAGATCAAGCCGTGCGGCTGGCCATGGCCACCATGAACGCTTACCACGTGTCGTCAGCGAAGGATGATTTGCCGGATGTTTGGCGCGTCCATGAAGCCCTGTTGAAAGCCAGTCCGCACCTGTTGGCTGTGTCAACTTATGGTGCCGGTTACGACACGGTGGATGTCCCTGCCTGCACCCGTGCGGGTGTCTGTGTGTTTAATCAAACCGGCAGCAATGCGCGTGCCGTGGCTGAGCACACTTTAGGGATGATGCTGGGTCTGGCCAAGCGCTTGACAGAAGCCGACCGGCGCTTGCGTCGTGGTGACCATTTCACGCGCGCAGAAGGCATGGGCTTTGAGCTTCATGGTCGTACGCTGGGTCTGGTGGGGATTGGTTACATCGGCACGTTGGTGGCGCAATTGGCCCGTGCTTTCGGCATGACGGTGATCGCCCATGACCCTTTCTTGAATGCGCAGACGATTCAAGAGCGGGGCGCTCAAGCGGTGCCTTTGAGTGAGTTGCTAGCGCAGTCGGATGTTGTCTCCGTCCACTGTCCCCGCGATGAGCAGACGTTGGGGATGTTCAACGCCAGCACCTTTGCGGCCATGAAGCCGGGCGCCTTGTTTGTGACGACAGCGCGAGGTGGTATTCATGACGAAACCGCTCTTTACGACGCCTTGCGCTCAGGGCATTTGCGCGGCGCCGGCTTGGACGTCTGGGTGATTGAGCCGCCAGCAGCCAGTCACCCGCTGCTCAGTCTTGATCAAGTGATCGCCACCCACCACACCGCAGGCGTCAGCAAAGACGCTCGCGTGCAAATGGCGACCATGGCCGCAACGCAGTTGGCGCAGATGGCGCTTGGCGAGCCCCCATCGCGCTTGATCAACCCCGAGGTGTGGCCCGAGTTTTCCAAGCGTTTTGAGCAACGGATGGGGCGGCCGGCTGCACCGCTTCATCCGGCTTAGAGTTTGGCGCCAGACAACTGGACGATTTCTTTCCACTTGATCCGCTCTGCTGCCGCGAAGGCTGCAGTTTCTTGTGGCGTTGAAGGCACCGCTAAGGCGCCGATCTTGAGAAAGCGTTCCTTCGCTTCTGGCTGGCTCAAAATTTCTTGGATCGCTTTAGAGAGTTGCCCCGTGATCGCTGCGGGCGTTCCGGCTGGCATGACGAAGGCTCCCCAGGAGGTCATCACGAAGTCAGGCATGCCCGCTTGCGCCATGGTCGGAACCTCTGGCAGTGCGGGCCACCGTTCAGCTGCTGTCACGGCCAGTGCCCGCGCTTTTCCGGCACGAATGTGAGGAACCCAGCTGGCCACGTTGTCGATGGCAAAGTCAATCGTACGGCCGATGACTTCGATCGTGGCCGAGGTACGAAATGGTACGTGTACGCCGTTGATGCCGCTTCGTTTTGCGAACAGCTCGCCCGCCAAGTGCGGCGTGGTGCCAACCCCAGACGAACTGAAAGTGACGCCTTTAGGTTGCTCCTTAGCCCAAGCGATAAATTCCTTCATGTTCTTGGCGGGATGGTCTGCCGACACCACCACTACATTGCAGTTTTCCCAAATTCTGGAGACGTAGCTGAAATCTTTAGCAGGGTCATAGCCTACGTTGGCATACAAAAACTGGTTGATCGACAGGGTGCCAATGGTGGCTGATGCGATGGCATAGCCATCTGGCGGTGAATTCATCACATTCAGCATGCCGATGTTGCCGCCGGCACCGGTTTTGTTTTCTACAGGGAAGCCTTGATTGAAGTAAGTATTGAGTTTTTCACCGACAAATCGGGTCAGTGTGTCCGAGGCTCCGCCAGCACCGAACAACACCACGATGCGGACTGGTTTGGACGGCCAAGCACCTTGGGCCTGGACATTCAGGCAGCTCAAGGCCAATGTGGCGGCGGCCCCTTTTAGAACTTCTCGACGAAACATAGACACTCCTTGGCGGTGGGTTAAATTTACTGATAGGCGCTGAATGGTACCAACGCGTATTATTTTTAATCTAATGGGTAACCCTAGTGATGCGTGCAGCTCGACAGCGTCATGATTGAAAATATGCGGCACTATGACCGAGTTCACCGCCCCCCAAGCTGTTCGAGAGCCTCACGCCGTTGCCCGCTTGCGCAGCGCCCGTATAGCGCGAAGTTCAAAACCTTTTCTGGCCCGTGGCGGTTCTCGTTTAGCGCATTGCGCGGGTTGCCGCCTTGTTGTTTCTCATTGCCTGTGTGCCTTGCGCCCAGACGCGCCGACGCGGGCAGGGGTGTGTTTGATCATGTCCGACATTGAGCCACTCAAGCCCAGCAACACGGGCTGGCTGATTGCCGACGTAGTGGCTGACACAGCGGCCTTTGGTTGGGCGCGCACCGAGGTAGACCCTGCGCTGCTGGCCATGCTGGCTGACCCGCAATGGCAGCCGTATTTGGTGTTTCCGGGCGAGTTTGTGGCGGCTGAGCGTGTGGTGACGGACGTGACGGTGCAAGCCGGTAAACGGCCGCTGTTTGTGTTGCTCGACGCCACCTGGCCAGAGGCCCGCAAGATGTTTCGCAAGAGTCCTTATCTGGACCACTTGCCGGTGCTCAGCTTGCAGCCCGAGCAACTCTCACGTTACCGCTTGCGCCGTTCCAAACGGGAGGACCACTTTTGTACTTCTGAGGTGGCCGCGCTGTGCATGGAACTGGCTGGTGAGTCCCGCGCGGCGCAAACGCTGGAGGCTTATCTGGATGTGTTCACGACGCACTATTTGCAAGCCAAGCAGCAGATGCCCGTCGACTTGGAAGACGAGGTGCATCTGCGCTTGCAGGCCTTGCGTGAACTTTAGGCGACGCTGAGTTGCTCACCAATCGGCAACCGGCGGATGCGTTGGCCAGTGGCGGCGAAGATCGCATTGCACAAGGCCGGCGCGATCGGCGGTAGACCGGGTTCGCCCACGCCGCCAGGGGCGACGCTGTAGTCTGCTGGCGCGAAGTGCACACGAATCTCTCGTGGCGCTTCGTTGAGCCGCAGCATCGCATGGTCGTTGAAGTTGCTTTGCACGACCTTGCCGTCCTTGAACGTGATTTCGCCGTGCTTGGCCAAGCCCAAGCCCATGATGACGGCGCCTTCGAGCTGCGAGCGGATGCGCTCGGGATTGACCTGCGGTCCACAGTCCACCGCCGAGTCAACAGCGATGATGCGCAAAGCGCCCTTGGCGTCCACTTCGACCTCAATCACCGTGGCCACGTAGCTCATGAACGAGTAAGCGACGGCGATGCCCAGCCCGCGACCTTTGGGCATTTTGCGGCCCCATTTGGCGCCAGCTGCTGCCAGCCGAACCACCCGTGCCATGCGGCCAGTGTCGATTGGGTAACGCTCGGGTGACTCGCCGTAATTGGTTTGATCCGACAGGGTGCGCGGGTCAATTCGGCGGGCAGGCCCGATCAACTCCAGCAGGTAGTCTTTCGGGTCGCGCTTGGCCTCAGCGGCTAACTCGCTGACAAAGCTCTGCACCGCAAAGGCATGCGGAATGTTGTAGACCGAGCGAAACCAGCCGATGCGGGTGTGGGCTTCAGCTTCTGGCGTTTCGATGCGGACGTTGGGGATTTGGAACGGCACGTTGATGGCCGTCATGCCCATCTCGCCGGCGTTCTGCATCTTGACGCCTAGCGCAAAGGTCGAGCCGATCGACGGCGCTGCTGAGCGATGCAGCCAAGCAATCGGTTTGCCCTTGGCATCGAGCGCGCTTTCCATGTGTTCAACGGCCACCGTGTGGTAGTAGTCGTGGTGAATATCGTCTTCACGGGTCCATTGCAGCTTGATCGCTGTGCCGCCCATGGCTTGGGAGACCAGGGCTGCTTCAGCGATGAAGTCGAACTTGGACTTGCGCCCAAAGCCGCCACCCAACAAGGTCACGTTCAAGGTGACTTGCTCAGGCTTGAGCCCTAAGCTTTTCGCCACAAAATCCCGTGCGCCCTGCGGTGCCTGTGTGGGCGCCCAGATCTCGCAGTGCTTGTCAACAATGCGGACTGTCGCCACCGGTGGCTCCATCGTGGCGTGCGCCAGATGGGGCAGGTAGTACTCGGCCTGCACACGCCGTGTGGCTTTGGCCAGTGCGGCAGTCACGTCACCATCATTGCGCAAGGCTTTGGCGGGTTGGCGGGCCGCTGCTTCCAGCGTTGCTTTGTAGGTGTCTGAGTCGTAACTGGCATGCGGGCCGTCCTCCCACTCAAGCTCTAAAGCTTCACGGCCCTTGATGGCCGACCAAGTGTTGTTGGCGACCACCGCTACACCGCCTAATGGGTTGTGGGCGGCTGGTAAGGGCGTGCTTTTCAATTCAATCACGCGCAACACGCCAGGCACTTTCAAGGCCTTGGCGGCGTCAAAACGCTTGAGCTTGCCGCCCATCACGGGCGGACGGGCCACCACGGCGTACACCATGCCGTCAAGTCGGATGTCGGTGCCGTAGACCGCACGGCCGCGCACGATGTCCGCGCCATCGATCGAGGGCGTATTGCCCTTGCCGATGTAGCGAAACTGTGCCGGTGTTTTGAGCTTCAGACTGGCACGGGCCGGCACGGGCAAAGTGGCGGCAGCCAAAGCGACTTCGCCGAAGCCGAGCTTGCGACCGCTGGGTAGGTGCACCAGTTCATGGGTACGGGCCTGTACTTCGCTTGCCGGCACGCTCCAGCGCGCGGCGGCGGCGGCTTCGAGCATGGCGCGTGCGGCGGCACCCACGCGGCGCAGCGGTTCCATCGAGTGGCGCAGACTGCGTGAACCATCGGTGTTTTGGTTGCCGTAACGCGCTTCGTCGCCCAAGGCTTGCACCACCTTGACGCGCTTCAGGTCGGCTTCGAGTTCGTCAGCCACCACCATGGTGAAACTGGTGCGTACGCCTTGGCCCATCTCGGACCGATGACAGACCACGGAGACCACGCCAGCGGCATCAATCGAGACAAAAACCAGCGGGTCGTCCACCAGACCGCCGGGCATGCCATCGCCGCCGTATTTGACTTCTTTTGCGGCTGCTGCGCTTTGCGCAAAGACGTTGCCGGTCTGGCCGACAGCCAGAATCAAACCACCGGCACCCATGCTTTTGAGCCAGGTGCGGCGAGCGGTGTTTTCAAGGTTGAGGGTGTTGTTCATGCTTTGGCTCCCAGTTGGGCCGAGACCTGCTTGATGGCTGTGCGGATGCGGGTGTAAGTGCCACAACGGCAAATATTGCCACTCATGGCATCGTCAATTTCGCTGTCCGTGGGTTGGGGATTGCTTTTCAGAAGTGCCACCGCCGACATCACTTGGCCGCCCTGGCAATAGCCGCATTGCGGCACGTTGGCTGCCATCCATGCGGCCTGCACAGCGGCACCCAGCGGCTGAGCTTCCATGTGTTCAATGGTGGTGATGCGCTGGCCGACAGCGGCAGACACCGGTGTGACGCAAGAGCGCACTGCTGCATCACCCATGTGCACGGTGCAGGCGCCGCAGAGCCCTGCGCCGCAGCCAAATTTGGTCCCCACCATGCCCAGTTCATCGCGCAGCGCCCAGAGCAGCGGCATGTCTGACGGCACGTTTACATTGACTTGTCGGTTGTTGATATCAAGCGTGATCATGTTGTTGGAGGTCCTATGGGTGAGTTAACTTAAAAATAATTATTGCTAGTTAAACATCTTGGTAATAACCCTGCTTTTATAAATAGAAATAATTCTTTTAAATGTTGAGCTTATGGTTTTTTCGGCAAGGGGAGATGTGTTGGATCGAACCTCGACAGTCAGCCATCAACGCTGGTTTTGATACATATCAAGCAGCGCTGAGGGGTTTTCGGAAACCATCATTGACGGTGTGTCGCGTGAGGTTCTGAGTCCTTCAGAGCAGTGGCTCGCTTGAAGGGATGTCGCCATGTCGGGCGAAGCCAATGTCACTGAAGCTTATTGGGGTTTGCCTGCAGATCAGCTGATGGCAGAGCTGAAGTCTGATGCCCGCGGCTTGACTCAGCGTGAAGCGCATCTGCGCTTAAAACGCGATGGGCCAAATACGTTGAAGGCGATGAAAAAAGCCACTGCGCTGGGACTGTTGCTGAGCCAATTCAAAAGTCCGCTGGTGCTGATTTTGATCGTAGCGTCCTGCATTTCCTTGGCCGCCTCCGAATGGGTGGATGCGGGTGTGGTGCTGGCGATCGTCTTGGGCAGCACGCTGCTGGGATTCACTCAGGAATATATCGCTGGCAATGCGATCGCAAAGCTGCGTTCACAGGTCACGGTGCATTCAAAAGTGTTGCGGGGCGGTCTGCTAAAAAATGTGCCGTCGCACCAGGTGGTGCCAGGCGACGTCGTGCTGTTGTCGGCCGGCAGCCTAATTCCCGCTGATGCAGTGGTGCTGTCGGCGAAGGACTTTTTTGTGAACCAGGCGGTGCTGACGGGCGAGACCTTTCCGGTTGAGAAAAGACCAGGGATTGTCTTTGAAAAAGCCGGCTTGGCCGAGCGCAGCAATAGCGTTTTCATGGGCACCAGCGTCAGCAGCGGAACCGCACAGATCTTGATTGTGCAAACCGGCACGGGCAGTGTTTTTGGGCAGATTGCCGGTAAGTTGGCCTTGCGGCCACAGCTGACAGAGTTCGAACGTGGCATTCACCGCTTCGGTTATTTGTTGACCCGTATCATGTTGGTGATGGTCGTAGGGGTGGTGGCCATCAATATTTTCATGGACAAACCGCCGGTGGCTTCTCTGTTGTTTGCGCTGGCCTTAGCGGTCGGCTTGACGCCAGAGTTGCTACCGGCGATTGTCAGCATCACGTTGTCGCACGGCGCTAAGCGCATGGCCAAACTGGGTGTGATCGTGCGCCGACTCAATTCGATTGAGAACCTCGGCAGCATGGACGTCTTGTGCACCGACAAGACCGGCACTTTGACCGCTGGGGTGGTGGCGCTGGATGCGGCGGTGGATGCCCTAGGCCAAGCCAGTGCAGCGGTGTTGCAACTCGCTGGCCTGAATGCGCAGTTCCAGTCTGGCTTGACGAATCCGCTGGATGAGGCCGTGCTGGCCGCCGTGAAGAAGGGCGGAATTGACCTCGGCTTAGAGAAAAAAGTGGACGAGATTCCTTACGACTTTGTGCGCAAGTGCTTGTCGGTGGTGGTTGCCCAGGACGGCAATGGCGTTGCTGGTTCCGGCGACCGCAGGCTGATCACCAAAGGCGCGCTCGACAAAATTCTCGCCCTGTGCTCTCACGCTGGCGACGAGGCTGCACCACTCGATGACGTCATGCGCGCCAACATCGAAAGCCGTTATGAGGCCTGGAGTGCGCAGGGTTACCGCGTGCTCGGTGTGGCTTGGCGGCACGTGGATGCACGCAGCGGCGTTTACTCGCGGGCAGACGAATGCGGCTTGTGCTTCGCTGGTTTTTTGCTCTTCATGGACCCACCCAAGGCCGACGTCCGTCAAACCATTTTGGATTTGGCGCAGCGTGGCGTGGCGCTCAAAATCATCACCGGCGACAACCGCAAGGTGGCGCGGCATGTGGCCGAAGCCGTCAACCTGCCAGTCGTCACGGTGATGACTGGCCGCGAGTTGAACGACATGGGCGACGAAGCGCTGATGCATGCCGTAGTGTGTACCGCCTTGTTCGCAGAGGTCGACCCGAACCAGAAAGAGCGCATTATTTTGGCGTTGCAGAAAAGCGGCCATGTGGTCGGCTACATGGGCGACGGCATCAATGACGCGCTGGCGCTGCATGCTGCTGACGTGGGTATCTCCGTGGACACGGCGGTCGACGTGGCCAAGGATGCGGCTGATTTTTTATTGCTGCGCAAAGATTTACGCATCTTGCGACTCGGCATCGACGAAGGCCGCAAGACCTTTGCCAACACACTCAAGTACATCCTCACCACCATCAGCGCCAACTTCGGCAACATGTTCAGCATGGCCATCGCGTCGATATTTTTGCCATTCCTGCCGCTGCTGGCGTCGCAAATTTTGCTGAATAATTTTCTGTCGGACATACCCGCCGCCGCGATCGCCAGTGATCGCGTTGACCCGAAATGGGTCGCCAAGCCACGCCGCTGGGACACTGTGTTTATCCGCGACTACATGGTGCGCTTCGGATTGATCAGCTCGCTGTTCGACATGCTGACTTTTGCCGTGTTGTTGTGGATTTTTCGTGCCTCGCCAGAAGAGTTTCGGACGGGCTGGTTTGTTGAGTCGCTGCTCACTGAATTGGTGATCGCGTTGGTGGTGCGCACACATCATCCGTTCTACCGCAGTCGACCTGGCAATCTGCTGCTGGGCAGCACTGTCGTTGTGATGGCTGTGGCCTTGGTGCTGCCGTACCTGCCCTTCAGCTCGATCTTGGGTTTTGTACCGCTGCCGGCGCCGCTGGTGTTGGCGATGATCGGGCTGACCCTGGCTTATGTCGTGGTTGTGGAATTGGCGAAGAAGTCGTTCTATGGGCGCGCGGAGAACGCAAACAGCTAACGGCAACAAGTCCGTCTCAGCGAGAGAAGAATTTCGTCACGGCGAGCGAAGCGCGGCAGTCCAGGAGCCCGAATTCGCAGTCATGGATGGCCGCGCTGCGCTCGCCATGACGAGGGTTTCGTCGTGGTTTGTTACGATGACAAATTACTTTGTAAACCGAAAGAATGCCCATGATTTACGCCACGCTCAAACTAGCCCATATCCTAGCCATCATTGTTTGGATTGGCGGGATGGTGTTTGCGCACTTCTTTTTGCGCCCAGCCGTGATGAGCCTAGAAGCCCCTGAGCGCGTCCGCGTGATGCATGAAGTTCTGCGGCGGTTTTTCAACGCCGTGTCTGTCGCCGTGTTGGTGACGCTGGCGACCGGGCTGTGGATGATTGGCCGTGTCGCCAAACAAGCGGTGCAAAGCGGCGGCAGTTTTTCAATGCCCTTGAGTTGGACACTCATGGCGAGCTTGGGTATTTTGATGATGCTGATTTTTGCGCACATCCGTTTTGCCTTGTTCAAGCGTCTGAGCCGTGCCGTGCAAGCCACTGACTGGGCCACCGGTGCTGCTGCTTTGGCCTCTATCCGCACTTGGGTGGCGGTGAACTTGGGCTTGGGCGTGCTGATTGTGGTCATCGTTACCTTGATGGTCTGAGCCTCAAGGGGAGGGTGGCGCGTCGCTCTGTTCGGCGGTTTGTCGGGTCGATGCCATCCAGGCGATCAGCGACGAGCGCATGGCTTCTTCGACGGACATATCGAGCGGCGTTACCCAGCTGCGCGGCACAAACACGGTGTAGCCACCGATCATGTAGCCCATCGGCAAATACACCGCCACGTTGTCGGGAATGTCCAGTCCAGGGGGTAAGCCATGGGTGTTCGGCCGTGTGATGAGACCCACAATCGCCAAGGCGTTGCCTGGCATGCGCAAGGACACCACTTGCTGCGGATTGGACTTGTGCGGCGAAAAGTAGTCGGCAAAATTCTTCAGTGAGTTGTAGATGCTTTTGACCACTGGCAAGTTGGTCATGGGCAGCTCAACCCATGAAAAAAGCTTGGCCGTGAAGGGTTGTGAAATCAAAAATCCCAGCCCCAAAATCGCCAGAATACCCAACAGAATCCCCTGGCCTGGCAAATAAAAGTCACCCATCAAGGGTTGCACAACGTGCATGGCAACGCTCTCTATCCACGAGACGAACAGGTAGAGCAGGTACACCGTGAGGGCCATGGGCAAGACAGCCATCAGGCCGCGAAAAAAATATTGATACAGGCGTTTCATGGTGGTGTTGGTGTGTGGGCTCATGGGTTTGGAGTCTAACCAAATGGGGTGATTGGCATCTGTCGTGTAACAATAAAGAATCAATATCAACAGGGGGTCATGCAGGCCTCTTGTCCCGAACGCCGCATTTCTTGCGCTACCGCACCGAAGCCCGGTGAACGATTTATATCCCGACTTATATCCCTTATGGACCTAGAAACTTTATTGCCCAATACCCTGAACGTTTTGCCCGATGTGTCGATCGGCGGCGATGTCTTTTTGCTGGTGCTCTATGTTGTCGCGGCCTTGCTTTTTTCTTTTATGTGCTCGGTGGCTGAAGCTGCCTTGCTCAGCATCACGCCGTCTTACATTGCCGGGCTGAAGCTGACAAACCCCAAGAAGGCTGAGGTTCTCAGGCGGCTGAAGGAAGAAAAGCTCGACCAGTCATTGGCGGCCATTCTTACCGTTAACACCATTGCCCATACAGCGGGCGCTATTGGCGCCGGTTCCAAAGCGACTGCGGTGTTTGGCAGCGCTTGGTTTGGGGTGTTTTCTGCCGTCATGACGCTGTTGATTCTGTTTTTGTCAGAGATTCTTCCGAAGACGCTCGGCGCGGTGTATTGGCGCCAACTCACAGGGCTCACGGCGGCTTACGTGAACTTCCTCATCAAGGCAATGTACCCGTTGATTTTGGTGTCTGAGAAGTTCACCAAAATGATCTCTGGCGGCAATAATTACAACCACTTCAGTCGCGATGAATTCGTCGCCATGGCCGACATCGGCCAGGAGCAAGGGCATATCAACGACCGCGAATCGAAGATCATCCGCAACCTGTTCTTGTTCAAATCGGTTCAGGCCAGTGCCATCATGACGCCGCGCATCGTGGTTTCTGCCTTGCAAAAGAACCTGACCGTGAGTCAGGCTTTGGTCGCACCTGACTTGATGTCTTTTTCACGCATACCGATTCATGATTCAGGCTTGGACAGCATTGCCGGTTTTGTGCTCCGCGAAGACCTTCTGGTGGCTCAAAACCAGGGCCACGGCGATATGAAAATCTCGGAGTTCCGGCGAGAAATGATGGCGGTCATCTCCAGCACACCGTTGTCAAAACTGCTTGAAACTTTGTTAGAGCAGCGCCAGCACATCGCTGTCGTGGTGGGCGAGTATGGCGACACCAAAGGGGTGGTCACGCTGGAAGATGTGGTTGAAACCTTGCTCGGGATTGAAATACTGGATGAGGGCGACAAGGTGGAGGATATGCAGCAACTGGCTCGGCAAATGTGGGCTAAGCGGGCAGAGCGCATGGGCATCCGGATTGAGACGCTGCCGAAAGCGCAAAATACGGTCCTTCCGCCATCTTGACAAAAGCCCTATGACCGACGACCTGAACCGAAAAAAAGAACTCAAAAAAATGGCGCTGTGCGACTCCTGCGCCGGTATCCAGCGCAACTGGCGCCGCGCTCCCGGCCATGCCGAATTGGAGCAGGGCGAGCACCGTCAAGAAAAGCGTCCACATGGTTTGGTCACCATCACCAAGTACCGTTGCGACCGCTGCGGTACCGCGTGGGAGTATGAAAACAACAAGGTCGACATCAAAGCTGGTTGGTCAGTTGTCGGCCGCTAGTCGGCGTACAAGCCCGGCATGAAAGCTCCCCCCAGACTGCAATCCCTCATTGAAGAGGGCCTGATCGACACGGTTGTGCGCCAGCTCATGAGCGGCAAAGAGGCGATGGTCTACGTGGTTCGCTGCGGCGATGAAACGCGCTGCGCCAAGATCTACAAAGAGGCCACCAACCGCAGCTTTCGCCAAGCCGTCGACTACACAGAAAACCGCAAGGTCAAAAACTCTAGGCAGGCGCGCGCCATGGCCAAAGGCAGCAAGTTTGGCCGGCAAGCCCAAGAAGCCGCCTGGCAAAGTGCCGAGGTTGACGCGCTGTACCGACTGGCCGCTGCCGGTGTGCGTGTGCCGCAGCCCTACAACTTTCACGAGGGCGTGCTGCTGATGGAGCTGGTGACCGATGCCCACGGTGACGCGGCCCCGCGCCTCAATGACGTGGCTTTCAGTCGCGAACAAGCTTTGAAGCACCATGCCACGCTCATCAGCGAGGTGGTCCGCATGCTGTGCGCGGGTGTCGTGCATGGCGACTTGTCGGAGTTCAATATTCTGCTGGCGCATGTTCACGCTGAAGACGGCTCTGACGGCCAAGACGTGCCCGTGATCATTGACCTACCGCAAGCGGTCGATGCTGCCGGCAACAACCATGCGCAGCGCATGCTGATGCGCGACGTCGCCAACCTGCGCGACTTCTTTGGTCAGTTTGCCCCTGAGTTGCTGAAGACCCAATACGGCCCCGAACTTTGGAGCCTGTACCAAAGTGGTTTGCTGAGCAATGACACGCTGCTGACCGGCCGTTACCAGCGTGTCGAGGGCGATGTCGACATGCAAGCCGTGATGCGTGAAATTGACGACGCACGGGCCGAAGACGCAGCGCGGCGCTTGCGGATGCAGACCGCGGCGAGCTAACGCCACATCAGTTGGCGGGCAGGGCCCTGAGACCGTTCACAATCTGACCTTTCAAAGAAAGAACACGCACAGATGGCTATTCAATGGTTTCCCGGCCACATGCACTTGACCAAAAAAGCCATCAGCGAGCGGATCAAGGAAATTGATGTCGTGATCGAGCTGCTGGACGCACGCCTGCCGGGCTCCAGCGCCAACCCCATGCTGGCAGAGCTCACCGAGGGCAAGCCTGCCCTGAAAGTGCTGAACAAGCAAGATCTGGCCGATCCGACGCGCACACCGCTCTGGTTGGATTACTACAACAGCCAGCCGGGCACCCGTGCCATCGGACTCGATGCCAGCATGAGCACGCCCGCCAAAGCCCTGATCGAGGCCTGCCATGTGTTGGCCCCGACGCGCGGCAGCATGGTCAAGCCCATGCGCGTGCTGATCTGCGGCATTCCCAACGTCGGCAAGTCGACGCTGATCAACACGCTCACGGGCAAGCGCGCCACCAAAACCGGCGACGAGGCGGGTGTCACCAAAATCGAGCAGCGCATCGTGCTCGCCGACGGGTTTTATCTGTTTGACACGCCGGGCATGCTGTGGCCGCGCATCATCGTCGCCAAGAGTGGCTACAACTTGGCGGCCAGCGGTGCGATCGGGCGCAATGCCTTCAATGAAGAGGAAGTTGCACTGGAGTTGTTGGACTATTTGATCCCGCATTACCCCGAGCTTTTGAAGGCCCGCTACAAGGTCGAGCTGCCTGCGGGGACTACGGATGAAGAGTTGCTGTTGGAAATCGGCCGCAAGCGTGGCGCGGTGCTGTCAAAAGGCCGGATCAACCTGCAAAAGGCCGCTGAGATCGTGATGTACGAATTTCGCCAAGCCACGCTGGGTCGTATCACGCTGGAAACGCCCACCGAGTTTCAGCGGTGGATGGAAGCTGGCCAAAAGCTCGACGCCGAGCGTCAAGTCAAGAAAGACGATATGGAGCTGAAACGGCTGATCAAGCTCAAAAAAGTACCGCGTCCGGCCAAAGTGGATCGACGCGGCGAGTGAACTTGGTTGCGGGTCAGTGGCGCGAACGCATCACGCGCCGCGCATAGGCGATGCCAAAGCCGATGCCCAGCGCCAAGGCAAACCAGCCAACCAAGGAGGATTGCGCCACGATGCCCTGCATGCCTGGCGACTGGATGAAATAAGGCGAGATCAACACGCCCAAGCCAATCAACACGCACAAGATAGCTTTGAAGAGCAACTCCTTATCGGCTTGCGCACTCTTGGCATTGGTCAGGGGACGGGTCGGCTGTTCGGGCAAAGGCATGTAGGTTTCCAGATGGCGCTTGAATGATCTGCAAGGATAGCGGCTTTTCTGCTCATTCCCAAATTTGCCATGGTTGCAATACTGAATACACTAGGCCACTTTCGAAATGGATGAAAACCCCGCAAGCCGTGCTCAGCCAAAGGCCTGACAATCGAAAATTCGGTTTATTCTTTAAAGCTGGTTTTTTTAACAATAACTTTCTGGAGACATCATGAAAAGACGACATTTCACAGCCGTAGCCTTGGCTGCCGCCACAATGGCCGCTGCCCTGCCAGCGCTGGCGCAAGACAACACGTTCAAGATCGGTCTGATTCTGCCGATGACGGGTCAACAGGCGACCACCGGACGCCAGATCGAAGCGGCTGCGCGTCTTTACATGGCACAAAACGGCGACACCGTTGCCGGTAAGAAAATTCAACTGATCGTCAAAGACGACACCTCCTTGCCTGACGCGACGCGCCGAATGGCGCAAGAACTGGTCGTCAACGACAAGGTCAACGTGCTGGCCGGCTTCGGCATCACGCCGTCGGCGCTGGCCACAGCGCCCATCGCCACCCAGTCGAAAACGCCGATGGTGGTGATGGCCGCTGCAACGTCGAGCATCACCGAGGCATCGCCTTACATCGTCCGCACCAGCTTTACCTTGCCTCAGGCATCAGTCGCATTGGCTGATTGGGCCCCTAAAAATGGGATCAAGAAAGTGGTCACGTTGGTGTCTGATTACGGTCCCGGCATCGATGCTGAAAAGTTCTTCAAAGAGCGCCTGACATTCAACGGTGGCCAAGTCACTGAAGCGCTGCGCGTGCCGATGCGCAACCCGGACTTTGCCCCTTTCCTGCAAAAAGTACGTGACAGCAAGCCTGACGCTTTGTTCGTCTTTGTGCCCTCCGGCGCAGGCGCTGCGGTGATGAAACAGTTCCTTGAGCGTGGTATGGACAAGGCCGGCATCAAGCTTATTGGGACCGGCGACGTGACCGATGACGACCAGCTCAACGACATGGGCGATGGCGCCTTAGGCGTGGTGACGTCCCACCACTACTCGGCAGCGCATCCATCGCCGATGAACAAGAAGTTCGTCGACGCTTTCGGTAAAGCCAACAAAGGCATGCGTCCTAACTTCATGGCCGTCGGCGGTTATGACGGTATGCGCGTGATCTATGAGGCGCTGCGTGCTGCCAAGACCACTGGCAAAGCCATGCCCACGGGGGACGCTTTGCTGGCTGCCATGAAGGGCCAGATTTTCGAAAGCCCGCGCGGCAAGATGTTCATTGATGCGCAAACCCGCGATGTGGTGCAGGACATTTATCTGCGCAAGGTCGAGAAGAAAGACGGTCAGTTGTTTAATGTCGAATTTGACGTCATCAAGGATGTCAAAGATCCGGGCAAGGTCAAGTAAGCCAACCCAGCCGCCAACCAAGGTGCAAGCCGTGCGCAGCTTCGAATAAGTGGCGCATGGCTTTTTTCCGAGCTCTTAATACATGCTGACTATTCTTTTCGACGGAGTTGCCTATGGCATGCTCCTATTTATCCTAGCGGTGGGCCTGTCCGTGACCATGGGATTGATGAACTTCATCAATCTCGCGCACGGTGCTTTTGCCATGGCCGGTGGTTACATCACGGTGCTGTTGATGCAGCACTTTGACCTGCCTTTTTTGCTCTGTCTGCCCGTTGCCTTTTTCGGCTCAGCCTTGCTGGGCGCGGTGCTCGAGCGCACTCTTTACCGACCGCTGTACCACAAGCCGCATTTAGACCAGGTGCTGTTTTCGATCGGTCTGGTTTTCATGGCGGTGGCCAGCGTCGACTATTTTCTAGGCTCCTCCCCACAAAACATTCAGCTGCCAGAGTGGCTCAAAGGCCGGACTGAAATTGGCAGCGCGCCGTTCATGCTGGGCATGGGGCATTACCGTCTTTTCATCATTGCGGTGTGCGCAGCACTGACGGTGGGCTTGCAGTATGTCTTGACCAAGACGCGTTTTGGCAGTCGTTTGCGCGCCTCGGTGGACGACCAGCGCGTCGCGGCGGGCCTGGGCATCAACGTCAATTTAGTTTTCTTGTCAACCTTTGCCGTTGGCTCGGGTTTGGCTGGTTTGGGTGGTGCGCTCGGCGCAGAAGTTCTAGGTCTGGACCCGACCTTTCCGCTCAAGTTCATGGTTTACTTTTTGATCGTGGTCGCGGTGGGCGGGACCTCGTCGATCACTGGCCCGCTACTGGCAGCGCTGCTGTTGGGCATTGCCGATGTGGCGGGAAAATATTACATCCCCGATTTCGGCGCCTTCATCGTCTACAGCTTGATGATCTTGATTTTGATCTGGCGTCCGCAAGGCCTCTTTGTTCGCCAGGGAGGTAAATAACATGAGCACTCACCTCAACGCCCAGCAGTCACTGCTCGGGCAAAGCCGGCTCAAGCCGTTAGAAGTTGTGTTCTGGCTGCTGGCGTTTGCTACACCTCTGCTTTCGCCTAGCCACGTCTTGATCATCAATGAAATCGCCATCGTGGCGCTGTTCGCGGTATCGTTGGACATCATCCTAGGCTACACCGGTATCGTCTCGCTCGGTCATGCGGCCTTCTTCGGACTCGGCGGTTATGCCGCCGCGCTGTTCGCCAAACTGGTCATGCCGGATCCACTGGTGGGGCTGGCGGTCGGCATAGCTGCGGCGACGTTGCTGGGCTTGCTGGCTTCCTTGACGATCTTGCGCGGCAGCGATTTGACGCGTTTGATGGTCACGCTCGGGCTGGGACTGATCTTGATGGAAATTGCCAACAAGCTTGACTGGCTGACCGGTGGCGCTGATGGCCTGCAAGGCGTGGTCATGGGCCCGTTGCTAGGTCGCTTCGAGTTTGACCTGTCGGGTCTCACTGCCGCCTACTACTCGTTGAGCGTGCTGCTGCTGTTTTTCATCTTGTTGCGGCGCGTCGTTCACTCGCCTTTTGGCGGCACCTTGATGGCGATCCGTGACAACCGGCTGCGCGCCATGGCCATCGGCATTCCGGTGAATGAGCGCTTGATCGTGGCCTACACCTTGTCGGCCGCTGTGGCCGGTGCAGCGGGTGCGCTGATGACGCAGACCACTGGTTTTGCGTCTCTCGATTTGTTTGAGTTTCACCGCTCCGCCGACGTCATGTTGGTCTTGGTCATCGGCGGCACGGGCTGGCTTTACGGCGGTGTAGCTGGCGCCATCGTCTTCAAGCTGATGCAAGACTTTTTATCCTCCATCACACCACAGTATTGGATGTTCTGGATTGGCCTGTTTTTGGTGGTGCTGGTGCTGGTCGGGCGCGATCGTTTGATCCGTCCCTGGACGTGGTGGCGCTCGGCGCGTGGAGGCAAGGTATGAACACCGCAGCCATCAACTCAGGTGAAACCGTGCTGTCCGCACAAGGCTTGGAAATGCGCTTTGGCGGCATAGTGGCCACCAACAAGGTCAGTTTGGATCTTAAAAAAGGCGCACGTCACGCGCTGATCGGGCCCAACGGCGCCGGCAAAACGACTTTCATCAACCTGCTCACGGGTGTGCTGCAACCGACGTCTGGCCGCATCGTGCTGGAAGGCGAAGACATCACCACACTGGCGCCCAACCAACGTGTTGGCCGCGGCATGGTGCGCACTTTCCAGATCAACCAGTTGTTCGACACCATGACGCCGCTGCAGACGTTGGCCTTGGTGGTCTCGCAGCGCTTGGGGCTGGGCCGCCGATGGTGGTCTTCGCTCGGGCACAACCCCCAGGTGGCCCGCCGCTGCGAGGAACTGCTGACGGAATTTCACCTGACCGAAGTGATGAACCAGCGCACCAGCGAACTTGCTTATGGCAAGCGGCGCCTGTTGGAAATCGCCATTGCGCTGGCGTGTGAACCGCGCGTCTTGTTGCTCGACGAGCCGGTCGCGGGCGTGCCCGCTGGCGAGCGCGAAGAGCTGCTGCAAACCGTGGCTGACTTGCCGGCTGATGTGTCGGTGTTGCTGATCGAGCATGACATGGATTTGGTGTTTAGTTTCGCGACGCGCATGACGGTGCTGGTCAACGGCACCCTGCTCACCGAAGGCACGCCGGATGAGATTGCCGCCAACCCTGAAGTGAAGGCCGTTTATCTGGGCCACGGCGAGGACGCAAAGCATGACTGAACTTTTACGCGTCGACAACTTGAGCGCGGGCTACGGCGAGGCCGTTGTTTTAAACGGCGTCTCGCTGGCACTCGGCGAAGGGCAGACGCTGGCGCTGCTGGGTCGCAACGGCACCGGCAAGACCACACTGATCAACACGCTGGCGGGCGCGACGCGGCAGCACGGCGGCAGCATCACGCTGGCCGGTCGTTTGCTGCAGACACTGGCGCCCCACGAGCGAGCCGCGGCCGGCATTGGCTGGGTGCCGCAAGAGCGCAATATCTTCAAGTCGCTCACCGTGCATGAAAACCTGACGGCGGTGGCGCGCCCCGGCAAGTGGACGCCAGACGGCGTCTACACCATGTTTCCGCGGCTGGCTGAGCGCAAGACCAACCTCGGCACGCAGTTGTCGGGCGGCGAGCAGCAAATGCTGGCGGTCGGCCGCGCGTTGGTGCTCAATCCGCGCTTGCTGTTGCTTGACGAACCGCTGGAGGGCTTGGCGCCCATCATTGTGGAAGAGCTGTTGCGGGCGATCCGCCGCATCACCCGCGAAGAGGGTTTGTCGGCCATCATCGTCGAACAACACCCGCAGGCCGTGCTGGCCATTTCCGACTTGGCCGTGGTGCTTGACCGTGGCAGCGTGGCCCATGCGGGTACTGCGCAAGAGCTGCAACACAACCCAGACTTGCTGGACAGCTTGCTAAGCGTGTCGCGCTGAAAAAACCGCGCCGCCCGCCATGGTGGGGGATTCTGGCCGTCCTAGACTGTCGTCCTTCGTTTGCAGTGATGAATTGCTCAAAACTTGTAGCCTAAGTTGGCCAATACGATGGCGTTCCGTTTGGGCAAGACGCTCAAGTTGAGTGAGAGGGCGGAGCTCACCTCAAACTTGATTGTGGGCAGTGGCCCCGCAACTACTCCCGTGCGATATCTCTCCGTTTTGTAACCTGTGGCGATGATGTTTCGCAGCCCAGCGAAGATCACGGCGTTGAGCGGGTAATAAATGCCGTAAGCCGCATAAAACGATGTCATGTCGTGGGAGTTTTTGTAAAACCCGGCCTCTATCTCGTCTCGCCAGTTCCCCACACCCTTGAGGGCGCATGTCAAACCGAGGCCGGTATTGACTTCGTTGCGCTCATCAACCGGCAGGCGTTCATTGCTGTCGAAGTGCTTCGACAACCCATTCAAATTGAGCTCTGGCTGCGCGCACCAATCAAGCGCTTGCGCAGAGCAAGAGCCGCACAAAAGAAGGCAGCTGAGAGAGATTTTTTTCCATTGTTGAACGAGTCCCATGTTCCCTCCATGAGCCTCTATTAACCTTGTTTTATGGTGTTTGAAACTGACTTTGAAAGTATGCTTTCAACTCTTACAGATTGGGACACAGCGGCACAGATGGTTGGTCAACGCGTCAGCTGTGCAACTGTCGGGCCAGCAATTCGGCTACATGAATCGCTTCGCGTTGTGCACCGTCGCGTATTTGGTGGCGGCAGCTGGTGCCGTCGGCTACCACGATGGCGTTGGGTTGTTTTCGTACGGCGGGTAGCAGGCTGAGTTCGGCCATCTGCATTGACACCTCGTAATGGCTGGCCTCGTAGCCAAAGCTGCCGGCCATACCGCAGCAGCTCGATTCGATCAGCTCAGGTTGGGCACCCGGAATCAGCTTGAGCACGTCGATGATCGGGCTGACCGCGCCAAAGGCTTTTTGGTGGCAATGGCCGTGCAGCAAGATGGCTTGGTCGGTGGCTTTGAGTTTTGACTTGAGCGCGTCGAGCTTGCCGGCGGCGGCTTCACGGGCTAAAAACTCTTCAAACAACAGAGCGTGGTCGCTGATGGTTTGGGCGTCAGGGCCCAAACCCATCACCAGCATTTCATCGCGCAAGGTGAGCAAGCAAGAAGGCTCAAGCCCGACGATGGCGATGCCTTTTTCGGCGAAGGGCAACAGTGATGCCACCACTTCAGCGGCCTTGGCTTTGGCTTCGTCAATCATGCCGTTGGCCAAGTAGGTGCGGCCGCAGCACAGGTGCTTGCCATCAGGCTTGGCCTTGGTGGCCACGTGCACGGTGTAGCCGGCAGCTTGCAGTACTTGCAGCGCCGCGAGTGCATTGCCAGCCTCAAACGTGCCGTTGAAGGTGTCGACAAACAGAACCACGGGTTTTTGGGCGGTCAGCACTTCTTCGCGCGTGGCAGTCTTGAGTGAGTTGGCAGGTGCGCCGACTGGCTGCGAAGCCGCGTTTGACAGCTGCTGCCAGAAGGTTTGGCGTTGCCATTGCGGCAGGGTACGGCGGGCAGAAAAGCCGATGATTTTTTCGCTCAGCGTGGCCAGCCCTGGCAGCTTGTCGCGCAAGTTCAGCAGCGGCGCCAAGCGGCTGGCCCAATGGGCGTAGTCGGGCAGGCTGGCGATGAGTTTGTCTTTCAGCGTGAAGCCGTGTCGCGCTTTGTAGTGGTGTAAGAATTCGACCTTCATCTTGGCCATGTCAACACCGGTTGGGCAGTCGCGTTTGCAGCCTTTGCAGCCCACGCATAAATCGAGCGCGTCATGCACCGCTTGGCTGGTGAAAGCGTTTTCAGGCTTGTCACTGGCTTGAGCACCTTGGAGCTGGCCCGAGAGCGCCAAGCGCAGCGTGTTGGCACGGCCGCGTGTCAGGTGTTTTTCGTCGCGTGTGACGCGGTAGCTGGGGCACATGGTGCCAGCGTCAAACTGGCGGCAGTGGCCATTGTTGTTGCACATCTCGACGGCTTTGGCCAAGCCTTGGGCCGGGTCGCCACCGGTTCCAGGCGCGCTGGTTATCTCGGTCACCGGGTTGCTTTGGACGTCCCAGGCGCGCCAGTCGAGCGCGGTCTTGATCGGGATGACTTTGTAGCTGGGCGGAAAGCGCATGAGCCGCGTGTCGTCCATTTTGGGCGGGTTGATCATGCGCTGCGGGCAGAGCAAGTTCAGCGGGTCTATCGCTTCTTTGATGCTCGCAAACGCTTGCGTGATTTGCGGCCCAAACTGCCATGAAATCCATTCGCCTCGGCACAGGCCGTCGCCGTGTTCACCGCTGTAAGCGCCTTTGAATTGGTGCACCAGCGCTGAGGCTTCTTCGGCAATTGCCCGCATCTTGCCTGCGCCTTCACGGCGCATGTCCAAAATGGGTCGCACGTGCAGCGTGCCGACGGAGGCGTGGGCGTACCAAGTGCCTTTGCTGCCGTGGCGTTTAAACACTTCGGTCAGCGCGTCGGTGTATTCGGCTAGGTGCTCCAGCGGTACAGCGCAGTCTTCGATGAAGCTCACCGGCTTGCCGTCGCCCTTCAGGCTCATCATGATGTTCAGGCCGGCTTTGCGCACTTCCCAGAGATTTTTCTGCGGCGCGTCCCCGGTCATTTCCACCACCGAGCCGGGCAGGCCGAGCTCGCCCATGAGATCCACCAGCTCGCGCATTTTCAGCAGCAGGTCGGCCTTGGACGCGCCTGAAAATTCAACCAACAAAATCGCGTCGGGTTGGCCCAGCAGGGCTGTACGAACCGTCGGCGCAAAGGCCGGGTTTTTCAGCGACAACTCGATCATCGTGCGGTCCACCAGCTCAACAGCCGACAGGCCGCCGCCGAGTTTGACGATGTGCTGCGCGGCATCCATGGCCGCGTAAAAGGTCGGAAAATTCACCACGCCCAGCACCTTGGCGCGTGGCAGTTCGCTGAGTTGCAGCGTCAGGTTTTTGGTCAGCGCCAGCGTGCCTTCGCTGCCCACCAACAAGTGCGCCAGATTGACCGAGCCGTCGGTGGTGTATGGGCGTTCGCTCTGGTTGTCAAAAATGTCGAGGTTGTAGCCACCGACCCGGCGCAAAACCTTGGGCCAGCGTGCGTTGATGTCTGGCCCGAGTTGCGCAGCCAAGGCGCGCACGTAGTCGCCCAGTTCACGTGACTTGCCGCTGCTGTTGGCGTAGTCGCCCAGCGTCAGCAGCGTGCCGTCTGATGTCCAAGCCTGCGCGCCGCGCACGTTGTGCACCATGTTGCCGTAGGCGAGGCTGCGGCTGCCGCAAGAGTTGTTGCCGGCCATGCCGCCCAGCGTGGCTTGTCCACTGGTGGAGACATCGACCGGGTACCACAGGCCGTGTTTTTTGAGGTTGGCGTTCAGGTGGTCGAGCACCAAGCCGGGTTCGACCACCGCGATGCGTTCGGCGGCGTCCACGGCCAAGATGTTGCGAACGTATTTGGAGTGGTCAATGACCAGACCTGCGCCCACCGTCTGGCCGCATTGGCTGGTACCACCGCCACGCGCCACGATGGGCACGCCCAAGTCGCGGCAAATATCCAGTGCCAGCGCGACGTCTGCGCTGCTGCGCGGCACAAAGACGCCAGTTGGCATGCTTTGGTAAATCGAGGCATCGGTGGCGTAACGGCCGCGGTCTGCAGCGGAAAACAAGACCTCGCCCTGGGTGTCGCTGGTCAGTCGTGCCGCCAGTCGCCCGGCGACTTCGTTACTGCGGCGTGAGACTTGGTCGTAGGTTTTTTCGTGTGCCGTGGCTTGCTGGGTCACGTTGGCGGGCAGCGGGGCGTTCATGCTTGCTCTCCTTCGCCGGCTTCAAGAATTTTGCGTTGCTGCACCAGCTGGGCCATCACCACGTCGCGCTTGTGGTTCAAGTGGCTGAGCAGCACGGCACGCATGGCGGCCGGGTTGCGCTGCGTCAGGGCGTCGATCATTTGCTCGTGTTCTTTCATCGCGGCGCCCCATTTGTCGCCGTCTTGGTTGGAGCGAAACCGCAGCGCCTGCAGCCGCGCATTGACTTGCCGGTAAGTGGCGCTCAGCACCGGGTTTTTGGCAGCGGCATTGATGGCGGCATGAATCGCCGAGTTGAGTCGGTAATAGGCCGGCAAGTCGCGCCGTGTGTAGGCGGCCAGCATTTCGTAATGCATGGCCTGGATCTCGACCAGTTCGGCGTCTGTGATGCGCTCAGCGGCCAGTTCACCGGATTGCGCTTCGAGTCCGGCCATGACCTCAAAGGTGTTGAGCACATCGGCTTCGCTCAACTCAACGGCAATCGCGCCGCGGTTCGGCAGCAGCTCGACCAAGCCTTCGGCCGCCAGCATCTTGATGGCCTCACGCAAGGGCGTGCGCGAGACGTTCAGGACCTCGCTGAGTTCGCGTTCGTTGAGTTTGGCGCCCGGTGCGATGCGGCTTTCGACCAACATTTCACGCAGGCGCAGCGCCACTTGTTCGTGCAGGGCGGATCGTGGGGTGGGGTTCAGGGGAATGATGTCAGCGCTCATGGTGAAATTTTGTATGCAAAATTTCCGGATGTCAAACACAAAGTGAACCGTTTTAAAGTGATTTAAACCATCTTTTTGTGAGATTCTCTGATATCTGCCCTATTGACAAAATAATTTTGTATGCAAAAAATGCAGACTCATTCACGGAGCCTTCCCATGCAGACGCTTGACTTTCACCCCACTGGTCGCCACTTTTTGCAAATTCCTGGGCCTTCACCGGTCCCTGACCGCGTGTTGCGCGCCATGAGTTACCCGACCATTGACCACCGCGGCCCCGAGTTCGGGGTGCTCGGGCTCAAGGTGCTGGCCGATGTTCAGAGCATTTTCAAAACCCGTCAGCCGGTGATCATTTACCCGGCCTCCGGCACGGGCGCCTGGGAGGCCGCCCTGGTCAACACCTTGAGCGCCGGCGACCATGTGCTGATGTATGAAACCGGTCACTTTGCCGCGCTGTGGAACAAGCTGGCCGTGCGGCTTGGCCTGAAAACCGAAGTGATGGGCTTGCCTGGCCCCGACGCTTGGCGGCACGGCGTTCGCGCTGACCTGATTGAAGAGCGGCTGAAGGCCGACACAGCCCACAGCATCAAAGCGGTTTGCGTGGTGCACAACGAAACCTCCACGGGTGTCACCAGCAACATCGCCGCTGTGCGCCAAGCCATTGACGCCGCTAAACACCCAGCACTGCTGTTGGTCGACACCATCTCTGGCCTCGGTTCTGCCGATTACCGGCACGACGACTGGGGCGTAGACGTCAGCATCAGCGGTTCGCAAAAAGGCCTGATGTTGCCGCCGGGTATCAGCTTCAACGCGCTCTCGGTCAAGGCCATTGAAGCCAGCCAAAAAGCCACGCTGCCAAAGGCTTTCTGGGCGTGGGACGAGATTATCGAGATGAACAAAACTGGCTTCTGGCCGACCACCCCGAACACCAACTTGCTCTATGCCTTGAGCGAAGCTTGCGACATGCTGCTCGAGAACGGGCTGGACGCGGTATTTGCGCGCCACCAGCGCTGGGCTGAAGGCGTGCGCTCGGCGGTGCGGGCTTGGGGCTTGCAGATTCAATGCGCGGACGCCTCGGTGTATTCGCCGATTTTGACCGGCGTGATGACGCCTGAAGGCGTTGACGCAGACGCCGTCCGCAAGATCATTTACGAACGCTTTGACTGCTCTTTGGGCACCGGGCTGGGCAAGATCAAGGGCAAGATGTTCCGCATCGGCCACTTGGGTGACAGCAATGACCTGACGCTGATGGCGGCGCTGGCAGGTTGCGAGATGGGCTTGAAGCTGGCCGGCGTCAAGCTCGCCGGCTCGGGCGTGCAGGCGGCGATGGATTATTTTTCAAGTCATGCGGCGGCGGTGCCGACTCGCAAGGCCGCCTGAGTTTGATGAGTCCTTGAAACAAAGTCGGAGACAACCATGCAACGCAGAACTTTTGTGAGCAGTGCCGTCGCCGGTGCGGCCTTGGTGGCCGCGCCCATGCTGAAGGCGCAAACCTTGCCCAACGGGCCGATCCGCATCGTCGTTGGTTTTCCGCCGGGCGGTGGTACCGATGCGCTGGCGCGGGTGGTCGGGCAAAAGCTCTCGGTCATGTGGAACACCTCCATCATCATTGAGAACAAGGCCGGTGCCGCTGGTGTGATTGCAGCCGACTATGTTTCTAAACAAGCCAGCGACGGCAACACCTTGCTGATGGCGCACATCAACAGCCACGCGCTGGCGCCCAGTCTGGTGCCCAAGCTCGGCTACGTGGTCGAACGCGACTTCGTGCCGATTGCGCTGGTTGGCGTGACGCCGAACCTGTTGATTTGCAATGAAGCCCAGCCAGCTAAAACGGTCAAAGACTTGGTCGAGTTGTGCAAGAAGAACCCCGGCAACATCAGCTTTGCCTCGGCTGGCGGGGGTTCGGCCCAGCACTTGGCGCTTGAAATGTTCAAGCTGCGCGCCGGTATTGACGCGCTGCATGTGCCTTACAAAGGCTCGGGCCCGGCTTTGGTCGACCTGATCGGTGGGCAGGTGAATTACTGCTTTGAAACCATGACCTCGGCCACGCCGCATGTCAAAAGCGGCAAGGCGATTGCGCTGGCTCAAACCCGCACCAAACGGGCCAAAGGCCACCCCAACGTGCCGACCATGGACGAGTCAGGCTTCACGGGTTTTGACGCCACCACTTGGTACGGTTTGGTCGGCCCGGGCAAGCTGCCGCAGGCGATGGCCAAGCGCATGAACGACGACATCAACCGCGTCATGGCGATGTCTGATGTGATGGACAAGTTCGAGCAATACGGTGCTGAAGACGGCGGCGGTTCGACCGAGCGTTTTGCCGAATTTATCAAGACCGAGCAGGCCAAATGGGCCAAAGTGATCAAGGAAGCCAAGGTCACCACCGCAGGATGATCGATGGCGGGCTTAGCTTGCGCTAACATCAAAGTCCGGTGCCATTTTTAAGTGGCGCCGGATTTTTTTACTTCCGGCAGGTGCCTTGTTTTTGCGCCCGCTACGACAACTTTTTGGATTTGCCTTGACGTCAAGCACCTCATTCTCTGCTGATACCTCATTTTCATCATCCAACGCTGAGTCGCCCGCCCGCTTTGGCAGTGGCCAGTCGGTCAAGCGTCTTGAAGACGACAAACTGCTGATCGGCGCCGGCCAGTTCACGGCTGACGTCAGCCCCGATGACCAGGTTCATGTGTACTTTTTGCGCTCGCCGTACCCGCACGCCCGGATTGTTTCGCTCGACATCGCGGCCGCTTCGGCCATGCCCGGGGTCCTGAAAATTGTCACCGGTGCTGATCTGGTGGCGGCTGGCGTGAAGCCGATTCCGGGTTCTGTTTTCAAGCGAATTGACCCGCTGCCTTGTGCTGCCCCTGAACGCCGTGCGCTGGCGCATGAGCGGGTGCGCTTTGTCGGTGAAGCGGTGGTTGCCGTGGTGGCGCTCACCTTGGCGCAAGCGCGTGATGCGGCTGAGGCGATTGAGATTGACTACGCCGAGTTGCCTGTGCTGGTGAATTTGGACGATGCCACGGCCGCCGACGCTCCCGTGCTGAACGACAAGGCGGTTGACAACATCGCCGGTGAAACGCGCTATGGCAGCGTTCCGGCCACCGCCGAGGCTTTTGCCAAAGCCGCGCATGTGGTCAAGCTCGACATCGTCAATCAACGCTTGTCGGCGCTGAGTCTGGAGCCACGCACGGTGCTGGCCCATTCGGATCCGGCGACCGGCCGTCTGACGATTCGCATGAGCTCGCAAATGCCGTCAGGCGTGCGCAATTCAGTCTGTGATTTGCTGGGCATCGAGCGCGCCGATGTGCGCGTGGTGGTAGGCGATGTGGGGGGCGGCTTCGGCATGAAAACCGGCGTTTACCCGGAAGATTTGACGATTGCTTTTTGCGCCCTTGCGCTGCAGCGACCGATCAAGTGGGTCGCCGACCGCAGCGAAGAATTCATCTCTGCGCTGCATGGCCGCGATTTGCAGACGCAGGCTGAATTGGCGCTTGACGCCACGGGTAAAATTCTCGCGTTGCGGGTCGCTTCCAAGGCCAATATTGGCGCCTACGCCACCGGCACCGGTGCTGCCATTCAACTCATGATTGGCCCCTGGGTACAAACCAGTGTCTACGACATCCAGACCATCGATTTCCATTTCAAGGCGGTGTTGACCAACACTTCGCCGATTGGCGCTTACCGCGGCGCGGGCCGTCCTGAAGCGATCTTCAGCATGGAGCGCTTGATGGATGAAGCCGCACGGCAGACCGGCATTGACCGCGTAGAACTGCGCCGTCGCAACTTCATTGCGCCTGCCCAAATGCCCTACAAAAACCCGATGGGTCAGACCTACGACTGTGGTCAGTTTGAATCCATCATGGATCAAGCCCTGGTGCTGGCCGACTGGTCTGGTTTCGCGGCGCGCGCGGCAGACTCGGCCCAACGCGGCTTGTTGCGCGGCCAAGGTATCGCTACTTTTTTAGAGTGGACGGGCGGTAATGCACTTGAAGAAACCGTCACGGTGGCGGTGCAAGCCGACGGCATGATCGAGGTTTTCTCAGCCGTCAACGGCATGGGGCAGGGCATCTTGACCTCGCTTGCGCAGTTGGTGGTGGACGCCTTTGGCGTGCCGATTGAACAAGTCCGCGTGGTGCTGGGCGACACTGATCGTGGCGATGGTTTTGGCAGCGCAGGTTCGCGCTCGCTGTTCACCGGCGGCTCAGCCATGCGCGTCGGCGCTGACCGCACCATCGCCGAAGCCAAGCGTCTGGCGGCACTGGAGTTTGAAGCCTCAGCGGCTGACATCGAGTACCGCAACGGCCGCCTGCAAGTGATCGGCACGGACCTGAGCACCGACATTTTTGCGCTGGCAGGCCGGCAAGCAGAGAGCCGTATTTTCATGAACTCGACCTCTGCGGCGAGTGGACCGAGTTGGCCCAACGGTTGCCACATCAGCGAGGTCGAAATCGACCCAATGACGGGTCGCGTGGCGGTGGTGGCTTACGCCTCGGTCAACGATGTCGGACGGGTGGTGAACCCGATGATTGTGCGCGGTCAACTTGACGGCGGCGCGGTTCAAGGCATCGGTCAAGCGCTTTACGAGCAAGTGGTTTATGACCGCGAAACTGGCCAGCCTTTGACCGGCAGTTTGATGGACTACGTTGCGCCACGGGCGGAAGATTCACCGGTCTTCAAGACCGAGATGGACACCTCGGTGCCGTGCCTGAACAACCCGCTCGGCGTCAAAGGTGTGGGCGAACTCGGCACCATTGGCGCGGGTCCGACGGTGGTCAATGCGGTGGCCGATGCGCTGGCCCGCGCTGGCATGGCGGCTAAAGCGCCGCTGCTGCAAATGCCGCTGTCGTCAGCCCGGGTTTGGGCGTTGATGCAGCAGTGATCTCAGACCAAATGGCGCATCCCTTGCGCCGTTTCGCTCAGCACATTCAGCACGCGCCGAATGGCGTCTTCGCTCGACTCGTGGCCCATCGGCATGGTCACACTCAGCGCACCCATGACCTGACCGTGCCGGTCGCGTAGCGGCACGGCGATGCCGCGGTAGTTGAGTTCGAGTTGCTGCTCTGACAGCGCCCAACCTTGCGCCCGCACGCGGGCCAGTTCGATGCGTAAGCGCTCCTTGCTGGCAATGGTGTGCGAGGTGTAGGTGCTCAGGGTGTTGTGGGTCAGCCAGGCTTCAACCCAGTCGGGGCCACGCAAGGCCAGCAGTAGCAGCCCTGCGGCAGTGACCTGCGCTTGCACCCGTGCGCCGAGCACGTAGCCGGTGTTCATGATGCGGTTCGAGCCGTTGCGGGCGATGTAGACGATGTCGTCGCCGTCCATCACGCTGACAAAAGCGCTTTCTTGTGTGCCAGCGGTGACGCGTTGCAAAAACGGTTGCACGATGCGCGGCAGCCGCGCTGACTCGAGGTAAGACTGGCCCATTCTCAGCACCCGCGGCGTCAGCCAGAACAATTTGCCGTCGGTGGCAACGTAACCCAGATGCTCCAGCGTCAGCAAGTACCGGCGTGCAGCCGTCCGTGTGATGCCGCAGCGCAGCCCTGCCTGGCTGGCGGTCATGCGCGGGTTGGCATCGTCAAAACTCTCCATCACCGACAGGCCTTTTTCAAGGCCGGCGATCCAATCCCGTTTGTCCAAAGCGGGGCGGATGTGGGTGGTTTCGGGTGGATTCATGGTTTTTATTTGACGGGGTTAAACCCCAGTTTCGTTCGACTATCGCACATTACCGTGCGTTAATCGCTCACATTATGGTTTTTATACAATGGCTTCGGCGCTGAACAGCTAAAGTTCGGACCGATCAGAACTCTGCTGATGACCATGGTTTCCCCCCCCACATGAAGGAGATACAAATGAACAAACGATTCACCCTGAAACTGCTGGCCGCCTGCGCTATTGCAACGGCCAGCACAGCCGGTTTCGCCCAAAGCGTGATCAAAATTGCCAACATCGTCGAGTTGTCTGGCGGCGGTGCCTCTGCGGGTACCAACTTTAAAAACGGCGTCGAACTGGCTGTCAAAGAGATCAACGCAGCGGGTGGCATTCTGGGCAAAAAAATCCAGACCACCACGGCCGACACCCAGAGCAACCCGGGCGTGGCCAAGGGTCTGACGCAAAAAGCCATTGATGACGATGTCTTCGCTATTTTCGGCCCGGTCTTTTCAGGCTCCATCATGGTCAGCATGGCGGAGTCACGCCGCGCCGGTGTTCCCAACTTCACGGGCGGTGAGGCGGCCAGCATCACCGAGCAAGGCAATCCGTTCATCTTTCGCACCAGCTTTACGCAGGCCACCGCCATGCCCAAAGTGGCGCGCTACATCAGCGACCAGGCCAAACTCAAAAGCATTGCCATCATTTACGTGAACAACGACTTTGGCAAGGGCGGTCTCGACATGATCAAGAAGGCCTTGGCCAGTTCATCAACGAAGGTTGTCGCCGAAATTTCAACCGAGCCGAGCCAAGTCGACTTCTCCGCAGCGGTGCTGCGTTCGAAGCAAAGCAACGCTGATGGGGTATTTGTCTATTCGAATGAAGAAGAGTCCGCTCGTTTGCTACGCGAATTGCGCAAGCAAGGCTGGACCAAACCGATCATTGGCGAGACCACTTTGACCGGCCAAAAAGTCATCGAGCTGGCGGGTGATGCAGCCAATGGTGCCGTCGCCCACGTGGGTTTGACGGTGGACGCGCCGTTGCCAGCTGTGCGCGCTTTTCGCTCCAAGTTCGAGAAAGAGTTCAAGTACATCTCTGATCACAATGGCATGAAAGGCTATTCTGGCGTCTACATTTTGAAGGCGGCTATTGAGAAGACCGGCAAGCTGGACCGCAAGGCCGTGGCCGATGTGCTGCACACCTTGAAAGTTCGCGCCGCCGACCATCCGGGCGTGCTGATGGATGTGGCTTTTGACAGCAAGGGCGACTTGGACCGCGAGAGCTTCATGATCGAAGTGAAGAACGGCCAACAGGTGGTGGTGGCGACGCTGCCGCCGCTGGGTGGACCGATCGGTGGCGCAGCCACCAAAGCGGCTCCTGCCAAGAAATAAAAAACATGCTTTGAATGCACCTTCGCCTTGCGGCGTCGGTGCATCCGCCAATTGCCAGCTTCTCCAAATGCCATGACCGACTTCCTCCAACTTTTCCTATCTGGCCTAGCCACCGGCAGTATTTATGCGCTGGCGGCGCTGGGCTTTACCTTGCTGTGGCAGGCCTCCGGCACGATCAATTTCGCTCAAGGCGAATTCGTCATGTTGCCGGCTTTCATGCTGCTCGGTTTCATGTCGCTGGGTGCGCCCATGCTGGTCAGCGTGGTCTGCACCGTGTTGCTGGCGGTGCTGCTTCTGGGCTGGGTCTTCAAGCGTGGCGTGGTCGATCCACTGTTCAAGTACGGCATGATGCCGATCGTGGTGGCCACCATCGGTTTGTCGATTGCGATGCGCAACGGCGTGCGGGCAGGGTACAGCGCTGAGGCGCATCCATTTCCCAGCCTGTTTGCCGACAAGATCTACAACATCGCTGGCGTGACCGTCACCTTGCAGGACATCGGCACCTTCGCGTTGGCGATGGTGATTGTCATGGCGACGCAGGCTTTCCTCGCCAAGACGGTCACCGGCCGTGCCATGCAAGCGGTCGCGCAAAACACCGAAAGTGCGTCCGTGCTCGGCATCAATGTGCCGCGCATGATTTTCTACACCTTCGCCATCAATGCGGTGCTGGCGGTTGCCGCAGCGATGCTGGTCACGCCGACCTATCTGGCCAAGTTCGACATGGGTGAAGGGCTGGGCACCAAGGCATTTTTTGCAGCCATCATCGGCGGCTTCAACAACTCCCGTGGTGCGCTGCTGGGCGGATTGATCGTCGGCGTCTGTGAAAACTTGGCCGCTGCCTATATTTCTCCCGCCTACAAAGATGCCGTGGCGTTGGTTATTTTCATGGTCGTGATTCTGTTCAAACCGCAAGGACTGTTGGGCAAAAAAGAGGAACGCAAGGTATGAAGCTCTTGCAACACAAGGTCGGCTTGGCGTTCACGCTGGCTGCCGCTGCGCTGCTGTTGGTGGCGCCGCAGTACCTGAAGAATTACGGCGTTTATTTGTTGAGCTATTGGCTGGTGTTTGTTATCGCCATCATGGGCTTGAACCTGACCACCGGTTATGCCGGCCAGAAGTCGCTCGGCCATGCGGCATTTTTTGGCATCGGTGCTTACACCGTGGCTATTTTGATGAAGGCGGGCTTCAGCTTCTGGCTGGGCTTGCCAGCGGCCGCTGTGATTTGCTTTGCCGTTGGCTTGGTGCTGGGCTTTCCGGCGCTGCGCGTGCAGGCTATTTATCTGGCGTTTGCCACGCTGGGTTTTAACACCGCTATTTGGTTGGTGATGCGCAACGAGGAGTGGCTCACCGGCGGTACGTTCGGCATCAACAACATCGCGCGGCCTTCTGTGTTGGGCTATTCGTTGGAAGGCAATCGGCCGTATTACTACTTCGTGCTGGCGGTCACGCTGGTGATGGCGGGTCTGCTGTGGGGCTTGCTGCGCTCGCCTTGGGGCAAGGCTTTCAAGGCCTTGCGCGATAACCCGATTCGGGCTGAAAGTCTGGGCATTGACATTCGCAATTACACGCTACTGAGCTTTGCCATTGGCGCGGCTTTCGCCGGTGTGGCCGGTGCGCTGTTCGCATCGTTGGTGCAGTTCATTGAGCCTGGCCCCTTCACAGTGGGTGCGTCCATCATGATGTATTTGATGGTGGTGGTCGGCGGTGCGGGTTATTTTCTGGGCCCTGTGCTGGGCGCTGCTGTGGGCGTTGTGTTGCCGGAGTGGATGCGCGATGTGCCCGGCGTTGCCGCTTGGTATTTACCGATATTTGGGGCTTCTGTGGTGCTGATGATGGTTTGGTTGCCGGACGGCTTATTGAGCATTCCAGACCGCCTGAGGGCGCGCCGTGCGGCGCGTGAAGCCTCTGCCCAGCGTGCGTCCAACGCTGCCAAAATGAAGGCTGGATCATGACCCATCCTTTGCTCAAAGTCACCGGCCTGAAGAAGGCTTACGGTGCGATTCAAGCGGTCGGCGGTGTCTCGTTCGAAGTCATGCCGGGTGAAATATTTGGCGTCATCGGGCCCAACGGCTCGGGCAAGACCACCATGTTCAACAGCGTGCTGGGGCAGATCACGCCCGATGCCGGCGAGATCGAACTGAATGGTCAGAGCATCAGCGGGCTGTCGCCCTTGGCGCTGAGCCGGCGTGGTGTCGGTCGTACGTTTCAGACCCTGCAGGTCTTCGGGAAAATGACGGTGCGTGACAACCTCATCGTTGCTGCGCAAGAGCATCAAGGCAGCATGCTGAGCCGCATTTTTGCACCGGGTGACTCGGGGCTGGGCGACAGGGCGGATGCCTTGATCGATCAATTCCGGATTCGCCACGTCGCCGACACGCTGGCCGGGACCCTGAGCTACGGGCAGCAAAAGCTGGTCGATATCGCCATGGCCTTCATGGCCCAACCGGCACTGGTGCTGCTCGATGAGCCCTGTGCCGGCGTCAACCCCAGTTTGGTGGGCGGCATTTCCACGCTGCTCAAGGAGCTCAATCGAAATCCGACGCTGGGACGCCAGAGTTCATTTGTCGTGATTGAGCACAACATGGACTTCGTCATGGACCTGTGTCACCGGATCATGGTGATGGTCGAGGGTCAGGTCATGGCGATTGGCACACCGGCAGAGATTCGCGCCAACAAAGCGGTGCTAGACGCCTACCTGGGAAATTGATGATGGCCAACGAAGACATTTGTATTGAGTTTGACGATGTGGTCGCGGGTTACAAGGATTTCATGATCCTCAACAACCTGTCGTTCAAGGTCAGGCGCGGCTCCATCACCTTGCTGCTGGGCCCCAACGGTGCTGGTAAATCGACCGTCTTGAAAACACTCTTTGGCTTGCTCAAGCCGCGTCAGGGCCGCATTCTTCTAGACGGCGAAGACATCGCCGGCGCGACACAAAAACAGCTGCTCGCCAAAGGCATTGCCTTTGTGCCGCAGGGGCGTAATTTATTTGGTCAACTGACCGTCTTCCAAAATCTGGAGTTGGGCGGCATCACCCTCGGCACCAAGACTACACATGAACGCATTCCTGAAGTGCTCAACTTTTTCCCGCGTGTGAAAGAGCGCTTGCATTCACAAGCGTCTGCGCTATCAGGTGGCGAACAAAAGCAACTTGAAATCGGTCGTGCCTTGCTGCTCAGGCCCAAAGTTCTTTTGATCGACGAGCCTTCTATTGGCTTGTCGCCTCTGGTGGTGCAAGACGTTTTCAAATTGTTAAAGAACTTGGCAGCCCAAGGCACCACGGTGCTGATGGTGGAGCAAAACGTGAAAAGTGCATTGAAGATTTCAGACGATGCCATTGCGCTAGAGTCTGGTCAGCTGGTCCTGCACAAGCCCGCCCCTGAATTGCTGGCCGACCCGCATATTGAGCGGTTGTTTCTTGGCGGCGGGCTCGTCCCGGAAGCGAGCGCCACAGCCGCAGTGTGATGTTTTTTAGATTTTTTGACTTGTCATTTCAGGACGCACCATGAGCACCCATTTACAAGCACTTTCGCAAGCGTTATCGCCAGCCTTTGCTGCCGATCGCGAAGCCATCCCGGAGGCCGCCAATCCGATAGGCTTGGACGGCATCGAGTTCATTGAATACACCACCAGCAAGCCGCAGGCGCTGGGGCAGGTGCTGGAGATGATGGGCTTTCGCCCGGTGGCGCGCCACCGCTCGCGCGAGGTGTTGCTCTACCGTCAAGGCGCGATCAACATCATCGTCAACGCCCATGTGTCCACCTTGCCCGATGGCGCTGCGCCGCATGACAAGCCGGTGATTGCGGCCATTGCCTTGCGCGTGCGCGATGCCGCTGCCGCTTACCGCCGTGCGCTGGAGCGCGGCGCCTGGGCAGTGCCGCCGCGGGTCGAGGTGATGGAGCTGAACATCCCGGCGATTCATGGCGTCGGCAAGAGCCGTATTTACTTTGTCGACCGTTACGACAAGTTCTCTATTTACGACGTTGACTTTGTGCCGATCCCGACCGTTGACCAGCATCCGCCGGCCGTCGCCGGGCTGCACTTCTTTGGTGTGGTGCAGTACATCGGCAATGACCGCACCGAAGACTGGGCCGAGTTCTACCGCGAGCTGTTTGGCTTCACGGATCTGCCGGACGACAAGCGTTTTGGCGTCTTGCCGAAGGGTCGTATTTTGCAAAGCCCTTGCCCGGCAGCTTCCCGTTTTTACGTGCAGCTGATCGAGCCTGACGCCAGCGTGCTGGATGTCAATGACGATGAAGCCTTGCAGCGCATTGGTCTGGGTACGGCTGACGTGCGCGCGACAGTCGCCGAACTGGCCCAGCGCGGCGTCGAGTTTGTGCAGTCTCGCGGTGTACAGACTGAAGACCGCGGCGCACTCACGCGCACTTGGCTGCAAAGCGTCAGTTTTGAATTGGTGCAAGACCAACGCAGTAGTCCGCAAACCAGCGAGCGGAGCTGAGTCATGCACTACAGCGGAAACATCAGCGACTTCGGGATGGACACCATCTCTTTGGCCGGACCGCTGGAGGCCAAGCTGAAGGCCGTGCGGGACGCTGGCTTCACGCAGATCATGCTGTCGGCGCGCGACTTGGTCGGTCACCCTGAGGGTTTGGAGGCCGCCGTACAGGTGGTTAAATCCAGCGGCTTGCGCGTCACTGGGTTTCAGGTGTTGCGTGACTTTGAAGGACTGTCAGGCCATCTGCATGAGTACAAGATGGACATCGCCAAGTCGATGCTCGAGATGTGTCACGCGCTGGATTGCCGCCTGTTGCTGATCTGTTCGTCGACCTCCGTGCACGCCACCGGCGACACGCAGGCGTTGGTCAAGGACCTGCGCAAGCTGGCCATGCTGGCGATTCCGATGAACATCAAGATCGCTTATGAAGCTTTGTCTTGGGGGCGTGTGGTCAACGAGTTTCCGCAGGCTTGGGACATCATCACCCAAGCGGACATGCCGAACCTCGGCCTCGGTTTTGATTCGTTCCACATGTTTGCCACCAAGACCTCCTTGGACGAACTTGAGATGCTCGACCCCAACAAGATTTTTCTGGTTCAACTGGCGGACTTCATGTGGACTGAGATCAAGTCCGTTGAAGAACGCATCACCACCGCGCGGCACTTTCGGGTGTTTCCGGGCGAAGGCGTTCACAGCGAAGCGCTGGCGGCCTTGGTCAACAAGCTGCACAGCCTGGGTTACCGCGGCGACTACAGCTTTGAAGTCTTCAACGATGACTACCAACAAATGCCCTTGCCGACAGTCGCGCAGCGGGCTTGGCGCTCGGCGCAGTGGCTGGGTGAAGACGTGTTGCGTCGGTCGGTGCCGCTGCCGAATCAGATCAGGCTCAAACGCTGAAAAGGTCGCTAGACTCTGTCTTTCGCAACTTTTAGAAGCCCCCGACCATGAGTATTTTCGAAGGCTTTTTGTCGACCCCTGAGAGCATTGAGGCGTTCGGTGAGCGTCATTTTTTAGCGGCGATGTTGCGCTTTGAGGCCTCGTTGGCCAGAGCGCAGGCGCACGTTGGCTTGATCCCCGAAAGCGCAGCGCAGTCCATCATCGACACCTGCAAGGTGGAGCTCTTTGACGTCAGCAAGATCGTCCGTGAAAGCGGACGCGCCGGCACGCTGGCCATTCCCTTGATGAAAAGCCTGAAGGAAACGGTCAGCCTGTTCAATCCAGACGCGGTGCGCTTTGTCCACTTTGGCAGCACTAGCCAAGACGTCATTGACACGGCGTTGTCGCTGGTCACGCGCGACGCGCTGGCCTTGGTGCAAGCCGATGTGCAAATCGCCATTGATGCCTTGCTGGCCTTGGCTGAGCGCCATGCCGCCGACCCGATATTGGCGCGCACCTTGCTGCAGCCCGCCTCGGTCACCAGCTTCGGTTTGAAGTGCGCCGGCTGGGTCGCGCCTTTGATCCGCAGCCAGCAACGTTTGCAAACAGCTGCCGCCAACGCTCTGTGCGTGCAGCTCGGTGGGGCGGTCGGCACGCTGGCCCAAATGAAGGCGCAAGGTCCGGAAGTCATCGCTCTGATGGCGGCTGACTTGCAACTCAAAGCGCCGATGGCCACTTGGCATACGCAGCGCGACGAATGGGTTGCGCTGGGTTGCGAGCTGGGCTTGCTGGTGGGTAGCCTTGGCAAGATTGCCCGTGATATTTCGCTGATGGGGCAGTTCGAAGTCAATGAAGTGTCCGAGCCGACCGAGGCCGGTCGCGGTGGTTCCTCGGCCATGCCGCACAAGCGCAATCCGGTGGCGTGCATGGTGGCGCTGGTGGCCGCGCAGCGCGCACCGCAGCGTGTCGCTGCACTGCTGGCGGCGATGCCGCAAGAGCACGAGCGCGCTCTGAGTCATTGGCAAACCGAGCTGGCCGAATGGCCGGGTCTGCTGATGTCGGCCCACGGCAGCGCACGCGCCATGGCCGAGGCTTTGCCGGGGCTGCAGGTGGATACAGCGCGTATGCTGGTAAACCTGCAAGCCCTGCGCACGGTGCTGCCGGTTGAAGCCGCTGACGAGTGGTTCAGCCCGGCATTGGCGCTGCATGCGGCCGAGGTCACGCAGGCTCAACTGAAAGCCTTGAAGGCTTTGAATGCAGTAAATTCGCTTCAGACCGACAGCAGATCTAAATCCCCTACGAAAGTGAAACGATGATCGATCTCAACAACAATCATGCACAAGATTACGACGCCGGCATGCTGAACCGCCGCCGTGTGTTGGGGGATCCGTGGGTCGATAAATCGCTGGTTAATGTGAATGACTTCAACGGTGAATTTCAGAACCTGATCACGCGCTACGCGTGGAACGAGGTCTGGGGTCGGCCAGCGTTTGGCGACAAAACTCGGCGCCTGATGGTGCTGTCGACCATGATCGCGCTCAAAGCCTACGAGGAATTTGCCCTGCATGTGCGCGCTGGTTTGGACGGTCCGCCAGAGTCGCGTTTGACCCCTGACGACATCAAGGAAGTCATCATCCAGGCGGCGATTTATTGCGGTGTGCCGGCAGCCAATCATGCGTTTTCCATCGCTGGTGCGATCTTGCGAGACAAAGGATGGCTGTCTTCCAATGCATCGAATCCAGCCCCTAAACTGCATTGGGTTCGTGAGGGCCAAGGCCCGGTGGTGATGCTCAGCCATGCGCTTGGTTGTGACCTCAGCATGTGGGACGTGGTAGCTGAACGCTTGAAGCCGCGCTTCACCGTGCTGCGCTACGATGCCCGCGGACATGGTCAATCATCAGCACCCGCAGGGCCGTACAGCATGGAGATGTTGGCCGACGATGCAGCCGCGCTGATCAAGGCAGAAGCCCCAGGCCCGGTGCATTTTGTGGGTCTGAGCATGGGCGGCATGACCGCGCAGGCACTGGCCGTGCGCCACCCGCAACTGGTCAAGAGCATCACGATTGCCAACGCCGCTAATTATTACGGTGAGCCTGCCGGTGCCATGTGGCGGGCCCGCATGAGCACGGTGCTGGCGCAGGGTGTTGCTGCTGTGGCCGAAGGCGCCATTCAGCGCTGGTTCACCCCGGAGTTCATTGCCGACACAGCAGGCGGTGGTGCGGCTCGCGTCGCCACGCTGCGTCAAAAGCTAGAACAACTTGCGCCAGAGCCTTACGCCGCAAGTTGCGGTGCGGTGGCCGCGATTGATTTTCGCAGCAGCAACCAGCGCATCAGCTGCCCAACGTTGGTGATCGCAGGCACCCGCGATGAAGCCACGACACTGGCGCTGTCCGAAGCGATTGTCAGCAGCATTCCCGGCGCCCAACTTGTGACCTTGCCTGCGGCACATTTAAGCGCAGTGGAGCAGCCACAGGCGTTTGCTGCCTTGCTCGAAACGTTTTTGAAGGGGGTGAAGTAGTTCGCCGCGGCGCTTGCAGCGACAAATAGATGGACTCCTGCAAGTCCGATCACAATTCAGGTCATGGCGACTATTTCCCACTACCCTGTTGACGAGCGAGAGGTCGAGCTCAGCGCGATTCGCGCGCAGGGCGCGGGCGGGCAAAACGTCAACAAGGTGTCCAGCGCGGTGCATCTGCGCTTTGACATCGCTGCATCGTCCTTGCCGGTCGAGATCAAGGAGCGGCTGCTGTGCCTGAGTGACAGCCGCATCACGCAAGATGGGGTGCTGGTACTGAAGGCGCAGCAACATCGCACACAAGAGATGAACCGCAGCGATGCACTGGCGCGCTTGCAAGAAGTTGTCGACAGCGTGGCGGTGCCGCCCAAAGCCCGGCGCGCCACCAAACCGACTTATGGTTCAAAACAGCGGCGACTTGAAGGCAAGAGCCAGCGTTCCAGCATCAAAAGCTCCCGCGGCAAGGTGCAAGACTGAGGCGGGTATAAACATGGGATGACATCTGTACCCGATTCTTCAGCCGAGGCCTCTTTAGTCGCCGCACAAATCTCTCAAGCTTCACTTGAGAATCAAGTTTCTCCCTTGTCCCAGAATGCCGAGTACGCCCAAGTCTTGAAGGCTGCGCGCCGCGTCCTCACGCCCTGCGGCAGTGGGCAGCTGGTCTGGCATGTTTGGGGTGAGCAGGGAGCCAACCCGGCCTTGCCGCCGCTGGTCCTGTTCCATGGCGGCAGCGGCAGCTGGACTCATTGGCTGCGTAACTTGCTGCCGCTGGCCGCTTCTGGTCGGTGTGTGTACGTGCCAGACCTGCCCGGTTTTGGCGATTCGGCTTTGCCGCCCGGTGGTGGTGATGTCGATGTGATGGCTGAGCCCTTGGAAGCCGGGCTCACGCAGTTGTTGGGCGACACAGCTTGCGACTTGATGGGGTTTTCTTTTGGTGCCATGACAGCTGGTTTGCTGGCGCATCGCTTTCCGGCCAGGGTGCTGCGGCTGATACTGGTCGGTGCACCCGGCTTTGGCATTGAGCCGCTGGTGGCGTTCAAGCTCAAAGGTTGGCGCCACCTGCCCAGCCTCGATCAGCAATTGGCGGTGCATCACCACAATCTGCAAGCCCTGATGCTGCACGACCCGGCCGCCATCACGCCCTTGGCTTGCCAAATGCAAGCAGCCAATGCCGTGCGGGATCGCATCCCCGGACGTCGCCTGTCACGCACCGACATTCTGGCCCGTGCCCTGCCGGAGATTCAGAGCCCGCTGTACTTGCTGTACGGCGAGCATGATCCGTTCTACTGCAGACAAGACGGACTCTACGAAACCGCGCTGCAGGCCGCGCCTGATTTCAGGGCTTTGCGCGCCATTCAGGCCTCGGGTCATTGGGCCCAGTTCGAGCAGGCTGAGGTCTTCAATGCGGAAATCCTGTCGATACTGCGCGACAGCCTTTGAGAGTTTGCGCCATCAATCCAGGCGAAAAGTCGCTGCACCTTTCTATTTGTTCTATTGACAGAACAAACCCTTGCGTGCAATAGTGACAGCACTTATTTCATTGAAAGACCGTCCGCATGGAAGCCTCTAGCAAGACCGCCCGACAGCTGTATACCGATGTCAAGACCAACCCCACCCGCAAGCGTTTTGGTTTTGGAAAAATGCCGGCCCTGGTCAATATCGATCTTCAAAAAGCCTACACCAACGTTGGTGAATTTGCGACGGCCTACGAAACCGATCCGCGTCAGCTGGAGTACGTGAACACGCTGGCTGAAGAATTCCGGACCAAAGGTTTTCCGGTGGTTTGGACCTATGTGGCGTACATGGAGTCAGGCGAAGATTGCGGCGTCTGGGGCACCCGCACCAACACGCCCGATTCACTGCAAAACATCAAGGTCGGTAGCCGCCGCGCCGAATTCGACGATCGCCTGGTGATTGACCACAAGCGGGACATCATCGTGAACAAGCGCATGGCCTCGGTCTTTTTTGAAACCAACCTCGGTTCGGTCTTCAACTTTCATGGGGTCGACACCCTTGTGGTGACCGGTGGTTCGACGTCGGGTTGTGTGCGTGCCACCGTGGTCGACAGCATTTCGCGGAGTTTTCGCACCATCGTCCCGGAAGAATGTGTGGCCGACAAACACGAGGCCCCGCACTTCGCCAATTTGTACGACATGGCGCTGAAATACGCCGACGTCTTGTCGGTGCAAGAAACCATTGAGCAGTTGCGCCGCGTGCCTTCTGCTGCAGGGAAAAATCAGTGAAACGCGATCCGGCACTTTACGACTACCTTCCGTACAACGCCGAGCGGCCTGTGATCCGCTGGCCGGGTGGCGCCCGGGTGGCCTTTTGGGTTGCGCCGAATGTGGAGTTTTACGAGCTCAATCCGCCGCGCAATCCGTCCCGTCCACCGTGGGCCAGACCTTCGCCCGATGTGCTGAATTATTCCTACCGTGACTACGGCAACCGTGCCGGTTTCTGGCGCATGCTGGAAGCCATGAAGCGCTGCAATGTGCGTGGTAGTGTGTCCTTGAATGTGGCCATGTGCGAGCACCATCCTGAAGTCATCAAGGCCTGCGCTGACAACGGCTGGGAGTTTTATTCACACGGCACTTACAACACACGTTACCTGATGGGCATGAGCGAGGCCGAAGAACGTGCGGTGATTCAAGACTCCATCGACACCATCCGCAATCACACAGGACAAAAATTGGACGGCTGGTTGGCGCCCGCACTGACCTACACGCCAAACACCCTAGACTTGGTGGCCGAGATGGGGTTGACCTATATTTGCGACTTGTTTCATGATGACCAACCTGGCCCAGTCAAGGTCAAGAAAGGTCGTTTGACCAGCGTGCCTTACTCGCTGGAAATGAACGACACCATCGTCTACAACGTTAACTTGGTGCAGCCGCGGCGCTACGCCGATATCTTGAAACGCCAGTTTGACCGCCTGTATGAAGAAGGTGAGGCGTCCGGAACCGTCATGTGTATTCCTCTGCACCCTTATCTGGTCGGTCAGCCTTACCGCATGGCGGCGTTTGAAGAAGCGCTGTCTTACATCACCAGTCACGACAAGGTCTGGTTGGCCACCGGCCGCGAGATCGCTCAACATTTCAACGACCACTACTTTGATGCTTTTGCGGCCGCTGCCCAGCCCGTGGGAGAAGCCCCATGAGCACGACGAATCCAAAAGCTTTGCCTGAGAATTATCTGGACTATCCGTTGCGCCGTTACGGCATGGACCATGACCGTTATGACTGGTCGATGTTGCCCGAGCGCAAAGCCGTGGTCTGGCCGCACAACGCCCGCGTTGCGTTGTGGGTGGTGCCGGCACTGGAGTGGTTTCCGCTGAACATGGCGGGCGTGCCCTTCAAGCCGCCTGGTGCCATGCAGACCGCTTACCCGGACCTGCGTCACTACACCCTGCGCGACTATGGCAATCGGGTGGGTATTTTTCGGATCATGAAGGCGCTTGAAAAACACGGTATTCGGCCCACGGTGGCGGTCAACGCCGCGGTCGCTGTGCGTTACCCCTCGCTCATCAAAGAGTGCACGCAGCGGGGTTGGGAGATCATGGCGAATGGTCTGGACATGGACCATTTGCACCATGCGGGTCTGGCGCTGGACGATGAGAAAAAGCTGATTGACACCACGCTAGAGATCTTGCGCCGGGCCAGTGGCCAGGCGGTGCGGGGTTGGTTGTCGCCGGCCAAGTCAGAGTCGGCCAGTACGCTGGACTTGCTGGGCGCCGCGGGCATGGATTACGTGTGTGACTGGGTCAATGACGACATGCCTTACGCCATGCGCACGGCCAGTGGGCCGATTCACGCGATGCCGCACCCCATCGACATCGATGATCACACCATCTTGGTTCAAAACCACCACACCGAAGATGACTTCCGGGACCAGCTCTGCGACCAGTTCGACCTGCTGTACAAAGAGTCAGCCACGGCGGGTGGACGGGTCATGGCGATTTCGCTGCACCCTTGGGTGATCGGCCAGCCTTACCGCATGCGTGCGCTGGAAGAAGCGCTGGCGCACATCATGCGTCACAAGGGCGTGTGGGCGGCCACCGGAAGCGAGATCCTGGATGCCTGGAAAACATCGCAGGCTTGATCCTTCAGACAGGCGTCTGGGCTTTGACTTCCGCCAGGTCATTCCAGACGTCTTGCTTTCTGATTTGTCCATCGGCAATTTCAAAACGGTCGATGAAGCGGATCTTCTCGAATGGCGTGCCGTCAAGCCAGAGACCGTTCAGGGTGCCGGAGCAATACACCACGGTGACGCCATCGGCCCAGCTCTCGTCAAAGCGTTCGTAGTCTTTGGCGATGCGGCTGTAGCGGACTTTGGCCCAAACCACCAATTCGTCGAGTTGGTGCATGCGTGCATTGCCCGGAAACTGCATCACAAATTCAGGCGCCAGCAGGGCGCTGGCCGCCGCCAAATTGCGCGCTTGCATCAGTTCCAGAAATTGACGCACCAGCGCACTGGCGTCGGCGCATTCCGGCCCGCCTTTGGAAAATACCCGGCCATCGCGTTGGTAGGTGTGGGCGTGGTTCACGAACACCGTGGTGCCTGCGGCGGCGGCGGAAATCACAGAGCGTGCAGCAAGGGCGACACGGCCCACCAGCCGCTCTTCAGCCTGTGCGCTGTAGCCGGGTAACAAGGTGATGGAAATGACAGGCATGGTTTTTCTCTTGTTGGTTTCACGGAAGTTGCATCATGCCTTCTTTTGAAAAGCCTTCCACGGGACCAATGACTTCCATTGCGTCCAGCCCGCTCGAACGCATTGCGTATAGCGCCGCGCCTGACCGCCAGCCTCTGCGTTGGCCAGGCGGTGCACGCGTGGCCTTGTGGATCGCGCCGAATATCGAACATTACGAATACCTGCCGCAGCAAGCTAGCGTGCGCGACCCTTGGCCCCGCACGCCGCACCCCGACGTGTTGGGCTACGGCTTGCGCGACTACGGCAACCGGGTGGGTGTCTGGCGACTCATGGAGGTCTTTGACCGCTACCGTTTGCCCTGTACGGTGTCGCTGTCCATGTCGGTGCTCGACATGTACCCGGAGATTGCCGAGGCCATGCTGAACCGGTCTTGGGAGTTCATGTCGCACGGGCTTTACAACACCCGCTACCACTGGGGTCTGAGTGAAGACGAGGAACGTGCCGCCATTGACGCTTGTCAGGCCATTCATCGCCGGGTCACCGGACGGTCTTTGAATGGTTGGTTTTCGCCCGCGGCATCGAACACCTTGAACACGCCCGATTTAGTCGCCGAGGCGGGCATCAGCTACTTGTGTGACCTGTACCACGACGACCAACCCACACCGATTCGGGTGCGCAGCGGTGAGCTTTTTTCCTTGCCTTACTCGATGGAAATCAATGACAGCATCGCTTGGCGACGGGGTCAAGAAGCCGCTGCCTTTGCGCAAAAAATCTGCGATGAATTTGACACGCTGTATGCCGAGGGTGCCGAACACGGCAAGGTGATGAACATCGCCGTGCACCCCTTCATCATGGGTCAGCCGCACCGCATTGAGCACCTGGCGCGGGCACTGGAGTACATCCTTGGACACAGCGGCGTTTGGTGCGCCACAGGCTCCGAGATCGTCGCCAGCTACCGGGCTCAAATGCTGGGTGTGCCAACGGCCAACTGATTTTTTGACACTTTTAAAGAGGACTTTCCATGTCGACTCCTGCTGACTACATCCGGGCTTTCATGCCCGAGCGCCCCGTTCAACCTAGTCGCGCAGCGCTGGTGATCATTGACATGCAATACGCCACGGGTTCGCGTGTGGGTGGCTTGGGTCGCAAGCTCAAGGCCGATGGCTCGACGGTTGGTGACTACCGCTTTGACCGCATTGAACAGTCGGTGCTGCCCTGTACCTTGCGTTTGCGGGCGCTCTTCACCCAACTCAAACTGCCGGTGCTGCACGTCACCCTGGGTGCCGCCAATCCTGACGGCAGCGACGCACCCATCCACCTGCGTAAATTACTGGTTGAGTTCAACAACTTTGTCGGTAGCCGCGAGCATGAAATTTTGGACGAGCTCAAACCGCTGCCCGGCGAACATGTGCTGCGCAAGACGACCATCGGTGCATTTGCATCGACCAACATTGACAGCCTGCTGCGCGCCTTGGGCGCTGAGCAACTCTATCTGGCGGGCGTGTCGACCAATATGTGCGTTGAGACCACGGCGCGCGAAGCTGCAGACAGGGGCTATCTGGTGACGCTGGTGGAAGACGCATGCGGCACCACGCACGAAGATCTGCACCATGTCACGATGCGCAACTTTCAGCGCTTGTTTGGCCGGGTGCGCTCGACCGATGAAGCCTTGGTCGAACTGCAACCGTCGGCTTGATCGGCCCTTGAATTCGGAGTCATTGATGAAAAAAGTGTTAACTATTGTTCCCTTTGCCATGTCGGCAGACAATTTGGCATTGCGGCAGCAGCAGCTGCAAGGTTTGCAGTTCGGCCCGGACCTGCAGTTTGAATACCGTTCGGTTAAAGCCGGACCGGTGAATTACTCCAGCCACCATGACTTCGTGTTGGCTGATGCGTCTATTTTTGAAGCCGGCTGCAGAGCGCAAGCCGAAGGCTTTGCGGCTGTCTGCATTGACACCATGAGTGACTCCGGCGTGGCCGCGCTGCGATCGGTGCTCGACATTCCCGTGTTCGGTCCGGGCAAGGTGGCTATGTTGACGGCGCTCATGTTGGGTGACAAGTTCTCAATTCTGACCATGGCCAGCCGCTGGAAGCCGCTGTACAAAAAAGCATTGGACGAGTTGGGGATGCATCACAAATGCGCGTCAGTCAGGGCGATTGAAGTCAGTCCCGACAACCAGGGCTTGCTGTCAGGCAAGGAAGAAGAAGTTTTTCCCTTGCTCGAAGCCGCGGCCACGAAAGCCATTGAGCTCGACGGTGCGGACGTCATCATCCTGGGTTCGACCACGATGCACCAAGCCCACAGCTATTTGCAAAGTCGCTTGCCGGTGCCTGTCATCAATCCGGGACCGCTGAGCTACAAGATGGCGGAAGCGGCCTTGGCCTTAGGGCATTCTCACAGCCGAACCGCCTACCCACGGCCCATGCATCCACGCTTAGACATGCTCACCGCCATGCTGGACGCGGCGCAAAAATCGCTGAGTTAAGACCGAATTCCAACCCCATAGGAGCCGAGACCATGACACAACTGCTGACGCCCGAACAAGTTGTCGCCTACGAACGCGATGGCTTCGTCTTTCCTGTCGATGTGCTGAGCGCTCAAGAGGTTCAGCAGCACCGTGCTGAACTTCAGGCTTGGGAAAAGGCGCGGGGAACGCCCATCAACTTCCCTGAAAAGTCCAAGTCTTATCTGTTGTTCAATTGGGCTGACCAATTGGTGCACCACCCCAAAATTCTCGACGCAGTCGAAGACCTGATCGGCCCCGATATTCTGGTTTACCATTCGACGCTGTTTCTCAAAGAAGCGAGAACGCCCGCTCATGTGCGTTGGCACCAAGACAGCACTTACTTTTATCTCGAACCACATGTGCATGTCACGGCTTGGGTCGCACTGTCGGACGCCAGTGTGCAAGCGGGTTGCATGCGCGCCTTGCCAGGGAGCCACCACTGGGGCGCTTTTGAGCATGATGACAAGCCCGAGCCCACCAACATGATCCCGCGTGGTCAGGGCATCAGCGACCGCTTTGACCACGAGGCTGGATGCATGATGCCGGTCGGGGCGGGGCAGATGTCACTGCACCACACTGACCTAGTTCACGCCTCGGGCGCCAATGAGAGCGACGACCGTCGCATCGGTTACGCCATCAGCTACATCCCCGCACATGTTCGTCCTATGGGCAACGTCAAACCGTCCGCACTGTGCGTGCGCGGACGCAGCCAGGGTCACTTCATGGAAGAGCAGCGGCTGGCCGTGCCTCTCACCCCGTTGGCCCATCAGCAGCATACGCAGGCACTGGCTCTCTTTCGGGCGAGGCAGGATGCGGGATTTGGAGAGCCCAGCGGTCAGAAAGAAAAGGTGCAGTCATGAATGAGTCACATCCCCCCTTGGCAGCGCCTGAGTTAGTCGAATTGGCCGAACGTTACTTCGCTGCCGTTGACCGTCACGACGTGCCGGCGGTGCTGGCTTGCTTTGCCCCCGATGCCCGCTTCAGCATCGCCACTTATTCGACCCTGTACACTGGCCGTGACACTGAATTGCGCGCCATATTCGAACGACTCAACGAGCGTTACGCCAAGGTCTGGCATGGTCATTTCGAGCATGTGGTCGACGTGGCAAATCAGTGCATTGCCAGCCGTTTTGAAGTGGAAAACATCACCCACGACGGGCAGACGTTGTTGAAGAACAACTGCAACTTCTTTCGCCTGCAGGACGGCTTGTTTGTCGAGGTGTTTGTTTACATGAGTGGTGACAATTCTTTGGGCTGAATTGTCACCAACATGGCGTTAACCGAGCTTGGGTGCTTGGCTCAACAAGCCAGTCCATTCAGACAGCGAGCCTTTCAATGCCGCCAAATTGAGCGTGGCTTCGAGCACGTTGTGGGCATGTGCGGCTGGCCACACACGCTGCGTCAGGTCCATGAACTTGTGACGCAATTCATCGCGGGTGTAGGGCGCCGCATCATCGCCGCGGTTCACGCCTGCTTCGCCGGTGACTTGTTGACCATTGTTCAGGGTGATCACCACTTTGGCCGGCCGCTCCAGCGGCAGGCGCCGCGTCATGCTGGGGTCTTCAGAGACGTCAACTTTTTGCGCCAAGGCCATCACGGCCGGATCCCTAACAGCCTCCCATGTGAAGCTTGACAGTGCGCTGCTGCCGTTGACCAGTCGCGTTGCTACGGCGAAGGGAACTGAGAATTTGGCCGCCAGTGTGTTACGCGGGGCTTTGTCCTTGAGCTCCGCTGCCAGGTTGTAGCTGGTCACGTCGATGCGGGCAATGTCGGAGGGCGCGGGCAGGGTGCCTTGGGCAGCCAGTTGGTCAAGGGCGTCCAGCGTGCCGTGGTTGTATCGGCAGCATGAATGCAGCTTGAAGTAGTTGCGCATCAAATGCCAATCTTGGCCAAGGCCTGCTATGAGTCCAATCGTGTCAAATTTTTCAGAAATGATCTTGCCAAGGAGTGAGGTCAGTCCGTCGTGTTCGCCGGTGAAGCCACTTTCGGCCAGTTGCAGGGCCAGCAACCCATTGCGGTTGCTGAGGCCGGCGTAGACGTTGCGCACCAGTCCCCCTTCCAACATGGTTTGCTTGGACGAGGCGGTGGTCATCGACGCGCTGATGTTGATGGTTTCGCGCATGGCTAGGGCGTCCATCCCGGCGATGCGGGCGCAGGCTGCGGCGGCTGCAATCGTCCCCCAGGTGCCGTGCGGGTGCATGGCCCCGCGCAAGGCCGACGCGGCGCCAAGGCGTGAGCCGACTTCGTAGCCGGTCACGATCGCTGACAAAAAATCCGCTGCCGAAGTGCCGCGTTCTTGACTCAGCGCCAGTGCGGCCGGAATCACGTGGATGGCGGGGTGGCCGCGTGAAAATCGATTGCCTTCGTCCATCTCCAAAAACGTGCCAGCTGTCCCATTGATGAGTGCGGCGACATCGGCAGAAGCAGTACGGCCTAGCCCGACCAGCAGTGCCGCTGTTCCCGGGACTTGCTTGGCAGCCAGTGAGCGCAGCTCAGGCTCAGCCGACCCAGCGACCATGGCTGCGAGGGTGTCGGCCAAAATCCAGCCGACCTGCTCTTGGATGTCGCTGCTCAGCGTGGGGTAGTGCGTTTCGGCAGCAAAGCTGCTGAAGGTGTCGAGGTAGTCCATGGGCTTGACCTTGTGTGGTTTCAGTGGGGGGCGTTTTGAATTTCGTCGAACAGGGTGCCGGGGTCGGTCCACGACACGTCGTTGCGTTGAGTGAGGTCTGCCAGCAGATCACGCAATGCCGAGATTCGACTTGGCATGCCACACAGCCACGGGTGCAAAGGCAGCCCGAAAACGGCGGGTCGTTGGTGCGCACTGCACTCGTCAGCCAGGCGGTGGAAGGCGGCGCTGGCCAGCGCCGCGTGCGCTTTGGGTTCCATCTGTCGAAACCATTGACATTGCACATCGTCCCACTCGGCAGACAGTGGGATCGACAGCAGCCGTTGTGCGCTGTCTGGCGCCGGGAGCATCCAGTAGGGCTGGTCGTCGTTGACCCAGTCTAGGGTGTAGGTCATGCCCGCTTGGGTCAGCAGTTGTGGGGTGTGTGGACTGTTGCCCCAGTCTTGACTGAGCCAGCCACGCGGGCTTTGCCCAGTGGTTTGGTGAATTGCGTCGATGGTGCTGTGAATGTGCTGGCGTTGCTCGTCCAGCGATTGCGCAGAATGCATCATGCGCGTGGCGGCCACGCCGTGACCCAACCACTCACAGCCCCATTCATTGAAGCGCTGCACCAGTTGTGGCAGGCGCTGAACAGCCATCGCATTGGCTGCGATGACCGGACGAATGCCTGCGTTTTGCAAGGCATCGATGACGCGAAAAATACCCATTCGCAAACCGTATTCACGTTGTGACCAGCTTCGGTAGTCGGGATGAAAACTGCCAAACTCGCCGACAAAACGAGGGTCGCGAAGGCTGCCCGGTGGCGACTCAAAGTCCCAGTGCTCTAAAAATAGAACAGCATAGGCAGACAACGCCGGTGGACCTAAAACCTCAGTTGGCTGACGCAGCGGCAAGGCGGAGTAAATGTAGTGGTCGTGGTCCATGTGAGCTGCGTAAATTGCACCAAAAAGGGTATTTTCTTTCGACGACTTTAAAACTTGACATTCTTAAAAGGAGTCGTCACAGTCTAGGCTAATTGTTCTAAGCATGGAACAATTAAATTGTTCTCATTTTTCAACCCCCATTTTTTTATTCTTTGAGGATTTGCCCATGACTACCGATGCCAAGCTAACTCGTCGATTAATTCTTCAAGCTGGCGCTGCCAGTGCTGCCCTAGGTGGTTCAGGCCGACTTCTGGCTCAGGCTAATTCGATCAAGATCGGACTCATTCATCCCGTCAGCGGAGGCTTGGCTTACAGCGGCGGTCAGGGTCGTCTCGGGTGCCAGATGGCCATTGATGCCATCAATGCGGCAGGTGGTATCAAGTCCATGGGCGGCGTCAAGCTGGAAGCGGCCTTGGGCGATTCCCAGTCGCGGCCCGAGATCGGTGTCGCCGAAGTCGAGCGTTTACATCAGGCCGGCGTGTCGGCATACATCGGCTGCTTCGCCAGCGCCATTGCGCTGGCTGCCACGCAGGCTGCGGCCAAATACAACACACCTTTCCTGATCGACGTTGGTGTGTCTGATCTGATCGTCAGTCGCGGCCTGAAAAACGTCTTTCGCCTGGCCCCGGGCTTTGGTAAGTGCGCTGATGACGCGATCGTTGCCTTGGGTGAGGTCAACAAGGCCGCAGGTAGCGTGGTCAAGACCGCCGTGCTGGTGCATGAAGAGTCTGAGTTCGGAACCGGCACCGCCAAATTGCTGGCCGGTAAGTTGCCGTCGATCAACGTGCAGGTGGCTGAAGTCATCAAGCACGCCAACCCAACCCGCGATTTTTCTAATGTGGCTTTGCGTATCAAAGGTATCAAGCCTGATCTGGTCATCATGAGCAATTACCAGAACGAATACGTGTTGCTCGCCCGCACGCTGCACCAGCAAAAGGTGGAGCTGGCAGCCATGTTCAGTGTGTTGGGTGGCGGCTTCAACTACAAATTGGTCAAAGAGCAGCCGCAGGTGGCCCAGTACATGATGGACTTCAACCACTGGTTCAACCCGCGTGACCCCAAAGCCATCGAGTTGAAAAAGAAGGTCGAAGCCACTGGCAATCTGTTTACCTTTGAAGTCTATTGCGGCTGGAACTCGGTCATGGTCTATGCCGATGCGCTGGAGCGAGCCAAGTCGGCAGACAAGGATAAAGCGATCGCCGCACTCGAAAGCAGCCGTTGGTCCAACCACTTCATGCCTTACGGCGAAACTAAATTCGTCAACGGACAGAATGAGGGCGGTCGTGCAGCCTTGTTGCAGGCCACGGCCACCGACATTGACGTGGTTTGGCCTAACCAATTCGCATCAGCCAAGCCCATCTTCCCGCGTCCTAAGCTGGGCTGATTCGGCTGGTTTTTCACCTTTGCAGTGAAGGTCTTGGGTTCACCCGTGAAGGCGAATCCGGGGCCTTCCTTCATCCCAACTGAGGGGTATTGATTTGGACTTGACGATCCTTGGCGCAGCCACGATCAACGGACTTCTGATTGGGGGTATTTACACCCTCGTTGCATCAGGACTCACCTTGATTTATGGCGTTTTGCACATCATCAATTTCGCGCATGGAAGCATGTTGATGCTGGCCATGTTTGGCGTTTACTACTTGTTGATGATTTTCGGGATTGACCCCTACATGTCGCTCTTGATCATGGTGCCTGCCATGTATCTTTTGGGCTATTTACTCTACAAGCTGTTGATTGGCAGGCTGGCGCATGGGAAGGATGAGAATATATTGCTCATCACGCTGGGTCTCTCCATCTTGATCGAGAACTTGGCGTTGATGTTTTTCAAAGGAAATACGCGCACCATTTCAGTGTCTTACTCAGACATGATGGTCGAAGTAGGCCCCACGCTGGTGTCGTTGCCTAAAATTATTTCATTCGGGGCCGCCATGGCTTTGTGTGCCGCGCTAGGTCTTTTCATTCAGCACACCGATACCGGCCGAGCGATTCGCGCGGTAGCCAAGGAGCGTGTTGGTGCCCGTTTGGTGGGTATCAACGTCGATCGTATTTTTGCGATTTCTTATGGCATTGGTCTGGCGACGCTGGGGGCTGCCGCCTGTTTGTTGATGCCGATTTTCTACGTTTCTCCGACCACCGGACATGTCTTTGTGATGGTCGCTTTCACCATTGTGGTGTTGGGTGGAATGGGCAGTTTCTTAGGGGCTGTGATAGGTGGTTTGATCGTGGGGCTGACTGAATCATTTGGCGGTTTGTTCCTGGGTGAAAGCTTGGGTCAGATTGGCATTTCATTGATCTTTATCCTGATTCTGCTGTTTCGCCCATCAGGTCTTTTCGGAGCTAAGCGATGAACGACAACACGCGCTCAATCGGTTGGCCATTGCATTTGAGTCTGTTGACTCTCGCCGTGATTTTTCCTTTTGTATTTTCTTCGCCCTTTATTGTGAACTTCGGCGTGCTGGCGTTGTTCTATGCCTTCATTGGGCAGTCGTGGAATATCGCTGGAGGTTTTGCCGGGCAGCTCTCCTTCGGCCATGTGGTGTTTTTTGGCGCTGGTGCCTATGCCTCGACGGTCCTTCAGTTGCGCTACGGGATGAACCCTTGGTTGGGCTTGCCGGCAAGCGCGGTGGCTGGCGCCATCGTTGGCTGGATCATCGGTTTCCTGTCATTCCGGGCGGGACTCAAAGGGTCGTACTTTGCGCTTATTACCCTGGCCTTTGCCGAAGTGTTGCGCATCCTGGTCAATTCGGTGGGTTTCACGGGGGGTGGGCTTGGTTTGCTGATCCCGGCCAAACCAAGCATGGCGAACTTTCAGTTTGCGGAGCGTATTGGGTTTTATTTTCTGATTCTCGCTCTGACGGTCATGTCCGTCGCCGTGGCTGTGTGGTTGAAGCGTTCGCGCTTTGGCGCTCAACTCGCCGCGATTCGTGAAAACGAAGATGCCGCCAGGGCCTTGGGCATCAACGTGTTCAGGGAGAAGGTCAAGGTCATGGTGTTGTCAGGTGCGATGTGTGGTGTCGGCGGATGTTTTTTTGCGCAGTATTTTTTGTACATCGACACGACCATCGTGTTCGGCGTCGACAAGTCGGTTGAGATGCTGCTGGTCAGCATGATCGGTGGTGCAGGTACCGTCTATGGCCCATTGATTGGTGCGCTGTTGTTGGCCGGTGTTGGCGACTTGACCCGTGTGATGACCGATGTGCAAGGCCTGTCACTGGTGCTTTACGGCACTCTGCTGGTCATCATCATTGCCTTTTTACCCAACGGTCTGATCGATTTATTCAAGCGTATCGGTCAGCGTTTCAAGCAAAGGGGCGCATGATGCTCAAGGTCGAAGGATTGACCAAAATTTTCGGTGGCCTCAAGGCTGTTGACAACGCTTCATTGGAAGTCGCAGAGGGCCGTATCGTAGCGTTGATTGGTCCTAACGGTGCTGGTAAGACCACGCTCTTTTCCTGCATTGCTGGCTTTCAGCCCATCAACACCGGCAAGGTCACTTTTCAAGGGAAGGACATCACCGGCTGGCCTGTGCACGACATCGCACGCAGCGGCATGGTCCGCACGTTCCAGATCACGCAGCCTTTTGCCAAACTCACGGTGCACGAGAACATCGCGGTGGGCGCGTATCAAAAATACCATGATCCCTCCGAAGCTTGGGAACACGCACGCCGCATTGCCGATCAAGTGGGCATGGGTGCGCAGCTGGAACAGCCGGCAGCCGACCTGACTGTGGCTGGACGCAAGCGTTTGGAGCTGGCACGCACCCTGGCGACCTCACCCAAGTTGCTGTTGCTCGACGAGGTGATGGCGGGTTTGAACCCCTCGGAAATTATTGAAATTATTGAGATCATTCGGAGGATTCGTGCCAGTGGCGTCACGGTTTTACTGATTGAGCACGTGATGCAGGCGGTGATGAGTTTGTCTGAACACATCTACGTGTTGTCTTACGGAAAAATCATTGCCCATGGTGCGCCGCAAGAAGTGGTCAACAACCCGGCCGTGATCGAGGCCTATTTAGGCCGTGGTGCTGCCGAACAGATGGTTCAGGAGGGCTCGCATGCTTGAAATTCGTTCGTTGTTTGCAGGCTATGGCAAGGTCGAAATTCTGCGCGGTATTGATCTTGATTTAGCCAAGGGGGAGATCGTCGCGGTGTTGGGCAGCAATGGTGTGGGCAAGTCGACGCTCAACAACAACATCTCGGCCCTCTATCGTCCCTTTTCGGGCTCCATTCGTTTTAACGGACAAGAGTTGGTCGGCAAGAGTTCGACCGATATCGTCAAGCTGGGGGTGATTCATGTGCCGGAGGGTCGCCGGGTTTTTCCCAACCTCAATGTGTTGGAAAACTTAGAACTTGGCAGCTTGGTTCGAGGCAAGCCTAATCGTCAGAAAAATCTCGAACGCGTGGTGACGATCTTTCCCCGCCTCAAGGAGCGCTTTGGTCAGTTGGCCGGTACCCTCTCGGGTGGTGAGCAACAGATGTTGGCGATCGGACGCGGCCTGATGTCCGAGCCGGAACTGCTGATCATGGACGAGCCCTCGCTGGGTTTGTCACCGTTGTTGGTTGATGAGATGTTTGCCCTCATCCGGGCGATCAACAAGGAAGGTCAATCGATCCTCTTAATGGAACAAAACGCATTGCAGACATTAGCCATTGCGAACCGGGCCTACATCATTGAAAACGGCGCGGTGGCGATGCAAGGGCCGGCTCAGGCGTTGGCGCGCGATCCGGATTTGCGTAAAAAGTACCTCGGACTTTAAAGAATGCGATCCAACACCTTGCATGAAGTTGAGATGGCAGGACGGCACGCGCTGGTCACCGGTGCTGGCTCAGGTATCGGTTTGGCCACGGCCTGCGCACTGAGTCGTCGCGGGGCCCGTGTGGCGGCCGTGGTTCAAAACAACCATCAGCATGAAGCCTTGCGCAGCGTGCTGCCAGATGCCGTGGTCTTTGTGCAAGACCTACTAGACGATGCCGCCTGCGCCGCCTTGCCAGCGCGAGCTGCTGAGGCGCTGGGGGGGCTAGATGCCTTGGCTTGTTGTGCCGGTATTTTTTACAAAAAAAGCTCTGACGAAACGACGCTTGACGAATGGCGCAAGACGCTGGCATTGAACCTTGACGCGACGTTTGTCCTGACGCGTGCCGCGGTGGCGCAGATGCGTCAGGCACCAAGGTCAAGCTCTGGCGACGCCAGCGTGGTGGTGGTCACCAGCCAAATTGGCTTGGTCGGGCATCCACGCGGCGCTGCTTATGCGGCTTCCAAGGCGGGCCTGAATGGCATGGTCCGCTCACTGGCATTGGAGTGGGCATCTGAGGGCTTGCGTTTAAATGCTGTCGGACCGGGTCCGGTGCAGACGCCGATGGTTGCAGGGGTGCTGGACGATCCAGCTGCTTTGGCAACGATGCTGGCGACGATTCCGATGGGCCGGCTGGGTCAGCCTGACGAGATTGCGGAACTCATCAGCTTTTTGTTATCGCGCCGGGCTTCTTTTATCACGGGCCAGGTGATCTGTGCCGACGGTGGCTTCACTGCGCGCTAAAGCGTCATCACCGCTGCCCATGAACCGAATCAAGCTGACGTCTTTGGCCTCTGTGATCCGCAGCAAGAATGCCGGTCCAACCCAGTTGACGATTGATCTTTTTTTTCGCGATGCAGCGGCCTATGAGCAAGCCGCCGCCAGCCCTGCGCTGTCTAGTAGCGCAGTGAGCAAGATGTACCTGCTGGGTGCAGGGCAGGTCAAGCGCTTTGACTTGTCCAACATTTTGGCGCTGAAGTTTTCCATGCCCCGTCAGCGTGTGGCGGGCAGTCCAGGCGATGGCGATGTGTATGGCGCGCAGCAGCATGCGCCATTTCTCGAGGTGCTGTTATGAGCACGCCGCTCAGGGTCACCGCAACTCAGCGCTTGTTGACATCGCACCGCCCAGGCGCTGAGCCACTGCGGGTCTTGTCTGCATCAGGGCAACTTGGCTATGGCATACCGCAGGCCTCGTTCGAGTTGGGTTTGCAGCGTCAGCCGCACTTCATCGGCTGTGATATGGGCTCGATTGATCCCGGTCCGTTTTATTTGGGATCGGGCCAGATGGCCGCACCGCTGGCTATGGTGCGCCGCGACCTCGAACTGGTCTTGCTGGGCGCGCTGAAGGCCGACATCCCACTGATCATTGGCAGCGCCGGGACGGCGGGTGCGCAGCCGCAGTTAGATGCCACAGTGGCCATGGTGCGGGATATCGCACTGCAGCATGGTCTGGTGTTTCGGCTGGCCACGATTGCCAGTGATGTGTCTGCCGCACACGTTGTGGCCGCTTTGCGTGACGGCACACTCCAGCCTTTGGCTGCTGATGCTGGCGGCAGTGCGCTGTCACTGCCGACCGAGGCCGAGGTGCTCAGTTGTCGTCATATCGTCGGCCAGTGCGGCAGCGAAACTTTCAAGCGCGCTTTGCAAACCCTGCCCGACGTTTTGATCGCCGGCCGAGCCTGTGATACCGCCATTTTTGCAGCGCTGCCGGAGATGCTGGACTACCCGCCAGGGCTGTCTCTGCACATGGCGAAGATCATCGAGTGCACATCGCTGTGCTGCCAGCCTGCCGGGCGCGACGCCATGTTGGCCGAGCTCAGTCTGGACGGCTTCACCTTAGAGAGCATGAACCCAGCACTGCATGCCACCCCGGCATCTGTAGCGGCGCATGCCCTGTATGAACAGAGCGATCCCTTTGCAGTCGAAGAGCCTTCGGGCACTTTGCATTTGGCTGATGCTCAGTACCACGCCATGGATGAACATCGCACGCGGGTCAGTGGAGCCAGGTTTGAGCCTCGCCTGCAGCCGACACTGAAAATCGAAGGCGCCGCTTGGGTCGGCGCACGGGCTGTCTTGTTGGCTGGTATAGCCGATCCGACCATGCTGCAGCATTTGCCGCAGGCGCTGGTGGTGGTTGAGCAAAGAGTGCGTGGGTTGTTAGCTGGTGACTGGAAGATGTACCCGCACGTTTATGGACAGGGGGCTGTTCGGCCATTGCCCGAGGCGCAGTACAGCCGTCATGAAGCGGGCTTGGTGATCGAATTCATCGCCGATGACGCCGAGCTGGCCCGAACGGCGGCGGGCGTGGTGAAACAAAATTTGCTGCACTATGGCTACCCTGGCCGTGTCTCGACGGCTGGCAACCTGGCCTTTGCTTTCACGCCCAGCGAGATCGACGCTTGCGATGCCTACCGCTTTGTGATTTATCACGTCATGCACAACGCGCCGATGGCCGATATTTTCAACATTCAGAGTCTAGAGATCGGTGAGCCGATGTTTGCTGTATAGCGTCGTCCTTTTTTAACCATGCCCCATATTCTCCCGCTGACCAAGTACCACCAGATTTATCTGGTGCTGCGCGAGCAATTGCAAGAAGGCCGTTTTGCCAACGGCATGCCGGCGGAGATGGTGCTGGCTCAGCAGTTCGGTGTTGGCCGTGTCACCGTACGCCGTGCGTTGGAGCAATTGGTGAGTGAGGATTTGATCGTTCGCACGGCCGGTCGTGGTACTTGGCCTGCAGCCGGTCCGTCCGTCCGCACATCGATACCTTTGGGCAAGGGCGTTCAAACCCGGCTGACAGGGCTGATGGAAAACATCGTTAGCACCACCCGCCAGACCACTGTGAAGGTGCTGGACTGGCGAGTGGTTGATGCATCGGCAGAAGTTGCCGAGATGCTGCAAATTCCTCTGGCTGCCAAGGTCAAAAAAGCGGTACGCAGGCGCAGCTCGCAAGAAGGGCCGCTGTCTTACATCACGACCTACATCCCCGAGCATTTGGCGGTCGGCTTTGGCCGGCGCGAACTGGCCAACACGCCGATCTTGCAGTTGTTGGAGGAGTCGGGTGTCGAACTCGGGCGCGCTCAGCAAACGATATCTGCTCGCCAAGCTGATGCCGTGGTGGCCGCTGAATTGGGAGTGCCCATCGGTTCGGCCTTGCTGGCTGTTCGACGTCTTGTTTTTGATATTCATGACAAGCCTGTGCAGTGGCTGCACGGTCTTTACCGACCCGACCGCTACGAGTACCAACTGGAAGTGTCACAGGTGGGCAGCATTGATGCCCGTATTTCCCTCAAGGACAAGCCAGCCGGTTGATGTGGTCATCGACTCCCGTGTTCATCCTTCACTCCATCACACACATCACTGAGTAACAGCTGCATGACTCAACTTCATTTACCAACCCAATCGCCTGGCCAAACGCTGGCCCAAAAACTGTTAGCTAAATCTGCCGGGCAGCCGCAGGTGGCGGTGGGTGAGATTCTCAATTGCCAGGTCGACCTTGCGATGTTTCATGACTCGTCAGGCCCGCGTCGGCTCAAGCCGATGTTGGAAGAGCTGGGCGCAACAATTTGGGACAAGTCCAAGGTGGTGCTGGTGATGGATCACTACGTGCCGGAGCAGGACGACGATTCGCGGCGCATCGTGCGTATCGCGCGCGACTGGGCCATCGAGCAGCGCTTGCCGCATGTCTACGACAGCATTGGTATCTGCCATGTCGTGTTGCCACAAAAAGGCCATATTCGGCCGGGCATGTTTTGCGTTGGTGGCGACTCGCACTCTCCCACAGGTGGGGCTTTTGGCGCCTACATGTTCGGCATTGGCAGCACTGAAATGCTGGGGGTCATGGTGACCGGCGAGCTCTGGGTGCGGGTGCCCGAAACCATTCGCATGCAGTGGAACAACACCTTGAGCCCGGGGGTCGCTGCCAAAGACATGATGCTGCACATGGTCGGCCGTTTTGGTATGAACGGCGGCCAATACCAAGCGGTGGAATTTTGTGGTTCCGGCGTGCAAGCACTGTCCATGCAAGAGCGCATGACGCTGTCGAACATGAGCGCTGAGATGGGCGCTCAGGTGGGCTTGATCGCGCCCGATGAAACCACCCGCCAATGGTTGCTCAACGCCGGCGTTGCGGCTGCAGCTGAAATGGACCTCCGTGGCTGGACGACAGACGAAAGCGCGACCGCCACCACGCATGTCTTTGATGCTGCGACGCTGGCGCCACAAGTCGCTGCGCCGCACAGTCCGGCCAACACACAACCGGTTCAAGCCTTCGACCAGGTGCGCGTGGATGTGGCTTACATCGGTGCTTGCACGGGTGCAAAACTCGACGACTTGCGATCCGCTGCGCAGGTTTTCAAAGGCCGCAAGGTCGCCACCGGCGTGCGCTTGATGGTGGCCCCAGCCAGCCAGCAAGACCAGCAGCAGGCGGAGTCCGAAGGCATCATGGCGACGCTGCGCGAGGCGGGGGCGGAGGTTCTTCCCACGGCCTGCGGCGCTTGCTCCGGCTACGGCGGCAGCATTCCCGATGGCGCGAATGTGATCGCTACCACGGCGCGCAATTTCAAAGGCCGGATGGGTTCAGCGACGGCACAGGTTTATTTGGCTTCGCCTTTTACCGTGGCGGCGTCTGCCCTGCGGGGACTGATTTCTGATCCCAGGGAGATATTGGCATGAGCACTCACCGCGTCTGGACATTTGGCGCTGACATTGACACCGATGCGATGGCGCCCGGTGCCTACATGAAGCTCAGCATTGAAGGCATTGCACCGCATTGCCTGGAGTCGGTTCGGCCGGAATTCGCGGCCTCGGTTCAGCCTGGTGCCGTCATCGCCGCCGGCCCCAACTTTGGCATCGGCTCGTCGCGCGAACAAGCTGCTGCGGCCTTGGTGCAACTGGGGGTCAAAGCGGTGATCGCACCCTCGTTCAGTGGCCTGTTTTTTCGCAATGCCTTCAACCTTGGTCTGCTGCTCTTGACCACACCCGACGCTGAGCAACTGGCGGAGGGCGAACAAGTTGAACTCGACCTGCAAACGCTGACGCTAACACGCCCCTCGGGTGAGCACATGCAGTGCGAACCGATTCCCGACTTTTTGCTCGCCATGGTGGCCGCAGGGGGTCTGATGAACCAACTCCGTCAACGGACAGGACAAACACCATGAGCACACTCCATCAGCCAGCAGGCAATGCTGTGGCCACGCGCGTTGTGCGAGCGGCTAACATGCCAAGCGAAACGCCCCACGTACCGGTGGTGATTGTCGGTGCAGGAGCTTGCGGTCTGACGGCCTCAGTGCGTCTGCGCGATGCTGGCATTGATTGCGTGCTGCTGGAGCGCGACAGCATGTCACGGGGCTCAACGGCATTGTCGTCAGGCTTCATTCCGGCGGCCGGCACACGCTTGCAAAAGTCGTTGGGCATTGACGACTCGGTCGAGCGTTTTGCCGAGGACATTCAGGCCAAGGCCCACGGCGATGCGGCACCGCATCTGGTGGCCGCTTATTCAACCGGCGTAGCCCAAGCGATCGACTCTCTAGAGGCGCACGGCATTGGCTTTGAGGTGCTGGATGGCTTTTTGTACCCGGGCCACCGTGCGCGCCGCATGCACGCCTTGCCCGAACGCACCGGTGCCGCACTCATGGCGCAGCTCGAACGTTCAGCCAGTACTGTCGGTGCAGATGTGCTCAATGAAGCGCTGGTGCGCGAATTGTGGATGAATGACGACGACATCGTGCAGGGCGTGGCTTACCAACGCCCCGATGGTGCGATGGAGTATCTCGCTTGCGATGTGCTGCTATTGGCCTGCAATGGTTTTGGCGGCAATCCGGTGATGGTCAGTGAACTGTTGCCAGCCATGGGCCAAGCCTTGTTTGCCGGCCACGTCGGTAATGACGGCAGCGCCATCACGTGGGGCCAAGCCATGGGCGCCAGACTGGCCGATCTGGGCGGTTACCAAGGCCACGGTTCTTGGGTCACGCCGCAAGGGGCACTCATGAGCTGGGCCGTGATGATGGAAGGCGGCGTGCAGATCAACGCGCGCGGACAGCGTTTCCACGACGAATCCCAAGGCTATTCAGAAGCCGCCGTGCATGTGTTGGAGCAACCGAGTGGCATCGCCTTCAATGTGTTTGACGCACCCTTGTTGGCACTGGTACGGACCTTCCCCGACTTTGTCGAGGCCGAAGGCGCTGGCGCAGTGAAGGAAGCAGCAGATGTGCAGGCGCTGGCGCACTTGATCGGCTGCGACGCCGACACCTTGGCGCAGACCTTGTCGGCGGTTGTGCAGGGCTCCACGGATGCCTTCGGTCGCACCTTTAAGCGCGCCTTAAAAGGGCCTTTTTACGCTGTCAAAGTCACCGGCGCTTTGTTCCATACCCAAGGCGGTCTGGACATCGATGCGGACTGTCGTGTGCTACGCGCCGACGGCACGCCCATGCCTAATTTGTTGGCAGCAGGCGGGGCCGCCCGCGGTGTGTCGGGCAATGCGGTTTGGGGTTATTTGTCGGGCAATGGACTGCTCAGCGCCGTTGGCGGAGGCTGGGTGGCCGCGGGGACGGCCGCTGCGCAGTTGGTTGCTCCATAAACGTCACTGCATCGCCATTTCAAGTCCCTGTCATTTATCGTTAAGGAAATCTATGTCCACCTCATTCAAACAACGCCTAGATCAGCCGAAGGTCCTGCTGGCACCGGGGATTTATGACCCGTTAACGGCCTTGATTGCTGAGCAGGCTGGCTTTGAGGCGCTGTACCTGTCGGGTGCGTCCATCGCTTACACCAAGCTTGGCCGATCAGACATTGGTCTGACGACCGCGACCGAAGTGGCCGACACCTTGGCGCGCATCACTGAGCGCGTCAGCATCCCGGTGATTGTTGATGCCGACACCGGTTTTGGCAATGCGCTGAACACGATGCGTACCGTGCGTGCTTTCGAGCAGGCGGGGGCGGCCATGTTGCAACTCGAAGACCAGACATTTCCCAAGCGTTGCGGTCACCTGGATGGCAAAACTGTCGTCCCCACGCTCGAGATGTGCGGCAAGTTGAAGGCGGCGCTCGACGCCCGTAAATCCTCCGAGACACTGATTCTGGCGCGCACCGATGCGCTCGCGGTCGAAGGCTTTGAAGCGGCGATGGAACGCGCCGAGGCCTATTTGGCCTGCGGGGTGGATGCGCTGTTCATTGAGGCCTTGCGCACGCCTGAGCAAATGGCGCTGGCTTGTGCCCGCTTTGCCGGCCGCATCCCGTTGCTGGCGAATATGGTCGAGGGTGGCAAGACACCGGTGCAAAGTGCCAAGGTGCTGGGCGACAAAGGCTTTCGCATTGTCATTTTCCCAGGCGGCACAGCCAGAGCGGTAGCGTTCACCTTGCAAAAATACTATGCCAGCTTGCATGCGCACCAGACCACGGCGCCCATGCAAGACCAGATGCTTGACTTCGATCAGCTGAACGAGGTCATCGGTACGCCGGAGCTGCTGGCCTTGGGCCAGCGCTACTGAAGTGCGCTGACTTTTCGCTGAGCCTCAAGCCAGCTGGCTGGCGAAAAAGCCGAGTGTGCGTTCACGCGCCAGCTGGGCCGCCGCTTCGTTGTAAGCGCCGCGGTGATCGCAGTTGAAGCCGTGGTCAGCGTTGTAGATGTGAACTGCCACCTCAGGGTGTGCTTTTTTGAAGGCTTCAACGCCCTCCATCGGTACTGAATGGTCGTGGTCACTGAAATGCGCCATGACCGGGACTTTGGGTTGCCGGGCCATCTCTGCCTCGCCCACCATGCCACCACCGTAATAGGGGACGGCTGCGCTCAAGCCATTCAGTTTGCAGGCGGCTTGCCATGTCAGCAGACCACCCCAGCAAAAGCCAATGATGCCGACCTTGCCGCCACTGGTTTTTCCCACAAAGTTGATGGCCGCCTGAATGTCTTGCAGCACCGCGTCTGCGGGCAAAGCCATGGCGGCGGTTTTCAGGGCGATGCCATCTTTGATGGTGTTTTCTTCGTAGCCGAGGTCAACACCGGGCCTGACCCGTTCAAAAGCCGCGGGCGCAATGGCCAGATAGCCCTGGGCTGCAAAACGATTCGTCACTTCTTGAATGTGCGCATTGACGCCAAAAATTTCTTGCACCACCACGATGGCACCTTTGGCTTGGCCGGCGGGTTCCGCCAAATAAGCCGGCAGGCTGAAACCGTCAGCCGATGGGAGGGTGATGAATTTGCCCATGATGCAGTACTTTCTTTTGAAAATGAAAAAATCTGGAGGTGTTACTTCTCGATCGCCAGCAACTCGACCTCAAAAGTCAAGGTGGCATTGGGTGGCACCACGCCACCGGCGCCGCTGCTGCCATAAGCGGTGGCAGGGGGGCAAGTCAGTGTGGCTTTGCCGCCGACCTTGATTTTTTGCATACCTTCAGTCCAGCAAGGGACCACCCGGCTGAGCGGAAAAGTGGCCGGTGTGCCGCGTTTGTACGAGCTGTCGAATTCGGTGCCGTTGGCCAGTGTGCCGCGGTAATGCACCTTGACTGAATCCGAGGCTTTGGGGTTGGCGCCGTTGCCGTCTTTGGTGTGCGTCACCTTCACGCCAGAGGGCAGGGTTTCGGCCGGGGCAGCGGCAAAGGCGCTGGCACTGACGAAAGCCAGTGCGGCTAAAACAGGGGAGAAGCGTGAGGCCAAAATTTTATTCATGGGTTGCTTTGAAAAGTTAAGAAATTCAGTCGGTGGTTAAGCGTAGTCTGCCACCGGTACGCAGCTGCAAAACAGGTTGCGGTCGCCGTAGACATTGTCGACGCGGCCCACGGGTGGCCAGTACTTGGCTTGCTTCAGGCTGGCCAGCGGAAAGCCGCCGACTTCACGTGAATAAGGGCGGTCCCATTCAGCACCCAGCAAGCTGGCGGCCGTGTGCGGTGCGTGTTTGAGCGGGTTGTTGTCTTGCGGCCAGCCGCTGTTTTCGATCACGCGGATTTCTTCCCGAATGGCGATCATGGCGGCGATGAAACGGTCAATTTCGGCCAAGCTTTCGCTTTCGGTCGGCTCCACCATCAAGGTGCCGGCGACCGGAAAGCTCAAGGTCGGCGCATGAAACCCATAGTCCATCAAGCGCTTGGCGACGTCTTCGGCGCTGACGCCGCTGCTCTCTTTCAGGGGCCGCAAGTCCAGAATACATTCGTGTGCGACGTGGCCGTTGGCACTGGCGTAGAGCGTGGGGTAATGGTCTTTCAGGCGAGCACTGATGTAGTTGGCGCTCAAGATCGCAACTTCAGTTGCAGCTTGCAGACCTTCCGGGCCCATCATGCGGCAGTACATCCAGCTGATCGGCAGTACGCCAGCATTGCCCAGCGGGGCAGCAGAAATGGCACCGACGCCGTTGACCGGGTAACCCGCCGTGGCATGGCCGGGCAAATAGGGCACGAGGTCAGCGACCACGCAGACCGGACCCACGCCCGGGCCGCCGCCACCGTGTGGAATGCAAAAGGTTTTGTGCAAATTGAGGTGGCTCACATCGCCGCCAAATTCGCCAGGCGCGGCCACGCCGACCAGCGCATTCATGTTGGCGCCGTCAACATACACGCGGCCGCCGTGCGCATGCACCAGCTGGCAGAGTTCCTTGACCTGCGTTTCAAACACGCCGTGGGTGCTGGGGTAGGTGATCATCACCGCCGCTAGGTTGGCGCTGTGCTGCTCGCACTTGGCTTGCAGGTCGGCCATGTCGACATTGCCATCGGCGTCGCAGGCGGTGACGACCACGCTCAGGCCGGCCATTTGCGCGCTGGCCGGGTTGGTGCCGTGGGCTGACGACGGAATCAAGCAGATGTTGCGATGGCCTTGGCCGTTGGCGTCTAAGTAGGCTTTGATGACCAGCAGGCCGGCGTACTCGCCTTGCGATCCGGCATTGGGTTGCAGGCTGATACCGTCGTAGCCGGTGGCTTCACACAGCCAGTCGCGCAGTTGGCGGTCGAGTTGGGCGTAGCCTTCCAGTTGGTCGTGCGGCGCAAACGGATGCAGACCCGCAAACTCGGGCCAGGTGATCGGGATCATCTCGCTGGTGGCATTGAGTTTCATGGTGCAACTGCCGAGCGGAATCATGCTGCGGTCGAGCGCCAAGTCTTTGTCGCTGAGCGCACGGATGTAGCGCAGCATGCTGGTTTCTGAGTGATGCGTGTTGAAAACCGGGTGCGTCAGGAACGGCGTGCTGCGGCGCAGTTCAACTGGAATCAGGGGCTCAATGCCGTTTTCAAAGTCGCTCAGACGCGGCATTGGCTCGCCCTCTTTGACGAAGAAAGACCAGAGCATTTCGATGTCGCTGCGGGTGGTCGTTTCGTCGAGCGAAATACCTAGGTGGTTGTTCAGACGGCTGCGCAAATTAGCCTGCGACTGCCGGGCTTTCGCGGCAATGCTGGCGGTGGCGTCGCCGGTCTTGACCGTGAGCGAGTCAAAGGCGTAGTCGTTAGCGACTTGGTAGCCCATTTGTTGGAGGCCACGCGACAGAATCGCGGTGTAGGCTGCAACCCGTTCAGCGATGCGGCGCAGCCCTTGCGGGCCGTGGTAGACCGCGTACATGCTGGCCACCACGGCCGGCAACACCTGCGCGGTGCAGATGTTGGAGGTGGCTTTTTCACGGCGAATATGTTGCTCGCGTGTTTGCAGTGCCAGCCGGTAAGTTGGGTTGCCATGCACATCAATGCTGACGCCGACCAAACGGCCTGGCAGCGAACGCTTGAACTCATCCCGGCAGGCCAAGTAAGCTGCGTGAGGGCCGCCGTTGCCCATGGGCATGCCAAAGCGCTGCGTGGTGCCGAGCACAATGTCAGCGCCCCATTCGCCGGGTGGCGTGAGCAGTGTCAGCGCCAGCAAATCAGCCGCCACACAAAAGGCCGCACCTTTGAGCGCTGCATGGCCAGCCAGCGGCCGCAGGTCATGGATCATGCCGTTGGTGGCCGGGTACTGCGCCAGCACGCCGAAGTAGTCGCCGCTGGACATCAGCTGCGGCAAGGGCTCAGCCACGGTGCTGACTTTGACCTCAATACCGAGCGGCTTGGCGCGCGTCTGGATGACTTCAATCGTCTGCGGGTGGCAGTCGCCCGAGACCAAAAAGACATGGCTTTTGCTTTTGACACTGCGCTTGGCCAGCGTCATGGCTTCAGCTGCGGCTGTGGCTTCGTCGAGCATGGAGGCGTTGGCCACGGGCATGCCGGTCAGGTCGCAAACCATGGTTTGGAAGTTGATCAACGCTTCCATCCGGCCCTGCGAAATCTCCGCTTGATACGGCGTGTAGGCGGTGTACCAAGCCGGGTTTTCAAGGATGTTGCGCAAGATCACGCCGGGCGTGTGGGTGTCGTAATAGCCTTGGCCGATGAAACTCTTGAAGACCTTGTTCTTGCCAGCCATGACCTTGAGTTCTGCCAACGCTGCGGCCTCTGTGATGGCTGCCGGAATCGCCATGGCTGTGCGGCGTGCAATCGATGCTGGCACGATGCCGTCAATCATCGCGCGCCGAGAGGCGGCACCGATGGCGCTGAGCATCAGCGTTTCATCAGCGGCGTTGATACCGATGTGACGAGCGATGAACTCGTTAGGGTTTTCGAGTTCGCGCAGGGGTTTGGCAAATGGCAACAATAGAGGACCTTTATAAAAGTGGATCAGCTGGCAGAGAAAGCGGCGTAAGAGGTCTCGTCCATCAGTGCGTCCAGCTGCGCTACGTCAGCCAGCTTGACCTTGAAAAACCAGCCGGCGCCCAGCGGGTCGCTGTTGGCCAGCGACGGGTCATTGCGGAGGGCTTCATTCACTTCGACCACTTCACCGGTGACCGGCATGTAAACGTCAGCGGCAGCCTTGACCGACTCGACCACGCCGGCCGTGGCTTTCTGGGCGAGGGTGGTGCCGACTTCGGGCAGGTCGACAAAGACCACATCGCCCAGCGCGTCTTGTGCGTGGACCGTGATGCCAACGGTGGCGATACCGCCTTCAATGTTGAGCCATTCGTGGTCTTCGGTGTACTTGATCATGTTGTTCTTTCAGTCTGAAAAGGTGTGTGTTTATTGTGAACGATGTAGCAAGCCTGCTAGGCCGCCAAAGCTCATCCGCGGTGGTAACGATTGGCTACAAAAGGCAGGGCGCTGACTTGCATGGGCACCGGCTTGCCGCGCACGATGGCGTTCAGGCGGCATCCGAGAGCCGCATGGGCCGGCGCCACATAAGCCATGGCAATGGCTTGGTTGGTGCTCGGGCCAAGCAGTCCGCTGGTGACTTCACCGGCATGTTCGCCGCCCGGTGTTTGCAACTCCGTGTGTTCGCGTACCGGGATGCGCTCAAGTGCTATCAAGCCGACGCGTTGGCGGGTTAGCAGTGCAGGGTCAGCCAATTGGGCCAGCACCTTGTCGGCGCCCGGAAAGCCGCCTGCGCGTTCGCCGCCTAGACGTCGAATTTTTTGGATCGCCCAGTTCAGATTCGCTTCAACCGGCGTGGTGCGGGTATCGAGGTCATTGCCATACAGGCAGAGCCCTGCCTCTAAGCGCAGCGAGTTGCGCGCACCCAAACCGACCGGCTTGACTTCGGGCTGGGCCAGTAACGCGCGGGCCACGATTTCAACTTGCGCTGCTGGCACGGAGATTTCAAAACCGTCTTCACCGGTGTAGCCGCTGCGAGTGATGAAGCAGTCGCAGCCTGCTACTTGGAAGGCACCGCCGCTCATGAACACCAGTGAGCTCACACCCGGTGCAAGTCGCGCCAAAGCACTCACAGCCTGCGGCCCCTGCAAGGCCATCAGCGCCATCTCTGGCATGGGGATGACCTCACAGCGCGTGCCGATTTTTTGCTGAATATGTGCGATGTCGCCGACCTTGCACGCGCCATTGACGATCAGGAACAGGTCGCCGCCGTGGGCCGCATCACGGTTGACAAACATCAGGTCATCGATGATCCCGCCTGCGTCATTCAGCAACAGACCGTAGCGTTGTTTGCCAACTGCCAAGCCCATCACATTCATGGGGATCAGGCTTTCTAGCGCGGCTGCGGCGTCTGCGCCAACCAAGCGCAGCTGGCCCATGTGCGAGACGTCAAACAGACCGGCTGCAGTGCGCGTGTGCAGGTGTTCGGCCATCAGTCCGGCCGGGTATTGCACCGGCATGCTGTAGCCGGCAAACGGCACCATGCGGGCACCGAGTTCTGCATGCAAGGCGTGCAGCGGGGTGTTCAACAGGGTTTCAAAAACAGGTTGGGACATAAGAAATTCTCCGGGCGCAAAGCGCCGTCACTTCGGTCCACTTTACCTGAGAGATTCGCCTGACGCTGCGGGCAAGCGCCTTCGCTGCCGCCTCTACCTTTTTATCTTCCGTAGACCAAATCGCGCAGTGTCAGCGACAACGCAGGCACGTAGGTGATGACCATCAGGCACGAGAAAATTACCAGCACAAAGGGGATCAGGTGGCTGACCATTCGGTCCAGCGATATGCGTGCTACCGTGCAGGCGGCAAACAGATTGACACCGAAGGGCGGGGTGATCATGCCCATGGCCAAGTTCACCACCATGACCATGCCGAAATGCACTGGGTCAATGCCGAAGTGCATGGCCACTGGCGCCAAAATTGGTGCCAAGACAATGATGGCGGCGCTGGTTTCTATGAACATCCCAATCACGAACAGGGCGGCATTCACCCCCAGCAAAAACAGCATGGGCGACTGCAGCACGGCTTCTAGCCAGCGTCCAATCTCATCCGGTATGCCGGCCCGCGTGATCAGAAATGCAAACAGCCCCGCGTTGGCGATGATGAACATGATCACCGCGCTGGAAATCACTGACTTGCGCAGCACCACGATCAGGCTCGGCAGGCTGATTTCACGGTAGATAAGCACGCCGACCACCAGCGCATAAAACACCGCGACGGCAGCGGCTTCAGTCGGTGTGAAGATGCCGCCATAGATACCGCCCAGAATGATCACCGGCATCAGCAGCGCCCAGCCGGCTTGCCAAGTGGCGCGGCCAAAGCTGAGGCGCCCGTCGCCATCGTTCTTGCCCCAGCCCTTTATCCGGCAATACACATAAACAAAAGCCATCAGCGCTAAGCTGATAAAAATCCCGGGGCCGATGCCAGCGATGAACAGCTCACCAATCGAGACCTCAGCGCTGACACCATACAAGATCATCGGTATAGAGGGCGGAATGATGACTCCAAGCTCAGCGCTGGTCGCTTGCAGCGAGGCCGCATAAGCTGTCGGGTAACCATGCTTGATGAGTGCCGGAATGAGGATCGCGCCCACCGCAAAGGTGGTGGCCACCGAAGACCCCGAGACCGCGGCAAAGATCATGCAAGTTAGTACGCAGGTCATCGGCAAGCCACCTTGCACGCCGCCGACGATACTTTTCGCAAACTCCACCAAGCGGCGGGAAATACCACCGGTTTCCATCAGGTTGCCCGCCAAAATGAAAAAGGGAATGGCGGCTAAGGGGAACTTATTGATGGCGTTGAACATTTCCTTGACGGAAATCAGCATGTGAGCGTTGTTGGCCTGAATCCCCAGCACCGAGGCCAGGCCAATCGATACGGCAACAGAGATCGTCAGTGCAAAGCACAAGATCATGGTCGTCAGCATCACGGCGGTCATGTGGCTGTCTCCAACTCTTGACGCTGTGGGTCTAGCAAGTTGGCGATGATGCCAAAGATGCAAAAGACGCCGCCCACCGGCATGGCCACATAGCCCCAGAACATCGACAGCGATTCAAGGCCAGCCATGGTTTGCACCCGGCCGCGCAGCGCGTAGTCCCAGCCCCACCAGATGATGACGCCGATCAGTGTCAGTGCGGCCAGACAGCTCAGCCAGTCGAACCAGCGCCGGACGTTCGGCTGGCTCCAGCGGTACAGCACATCGACGCTGACCATTGCGCCTTGTCGAAAAGCTGCCGGAATGCCCATGAAGACCATCCAGATCAAGCTCAGACGAATCAGAATTTCGCTCCACTCAGCGGGCTGCTCGAGGACGAAGCGGGTGACGATCTGGAACATGCCCAGACTCGATGCAATCACCAACATGAGGCAAGCCACCAGCATCGAAAAACCGGTGGTCCAGCGTTCTAGGGTGAGGAAATAATGCTTCATCGGAAACCGAGCTTATTTTTAGTTTTATCAATTGAAAACCGCCCGCAGTCTGTAAGACAACGGGCGGTAGAACGTCTGTCGCTGCGGTGTTTATTTGACGTTGCGAATACGGTCTAGATTGGCCTTGCCAAAATCTTTCTCAAAACCTGCGTTGACGGTCGTCAACGCCGCCACGAACTTGGCTTTGTCGACGTTGTCGATGACCGTCATGCCCTTAGCGCGCAACTCTTTGACGCCGTTGGCATCGTCTTGATCAACCCGCGCGCGGTTGGCTTTCGCGCCTTCCTTGGCGGCTTCGACGAAGGCGGTCTTGTCGGCGGCGCTGAGCTTGTCAAAAGCAGCTTTGTTCATGACGAAAATGCACGGCGAATAAACGTGGCCGGTCAAGCTCAGGTGTTTTTGCACTTGGTCAAACTTGGCCGACATGATGACTGAAAGCGGGTTTTCCTGACCATCAACAGTTCCTTGTTGCAAGGCTGTGAAAACTTCCGGGAAGGCCATGGGCGTGGTGATGATGCCAAGACCTTTGTAGGCTGCAATGTGCACCGGATTCTCCATCGTGCGCATCTTCAGGCCTTTCAAGTCAGCGGGTGCGTTGACGTCGCGCTTGCTGTTGGTCATGTGGCGAAAACCGTTTTCAGCCCAGGCCAGTGCCTTGAAACCCTTGGGCTCAAACTTCGCCAACATGTCTTGGCCGATCGGGCCATCTAGCACCGCCCGGGCGTGGGCCTTGTCGCGGAACAGGAAAGGGACGTCGAGAATCTTGGTTTCGGGCACAAAGTTGGGCACGGGTCCGGATGACGAAAAGGCCAGCTCTTGCGTGCCCAACTGCACCGATTCGATGGACTCGCGCTCGCCGCCAAGTGAGCCGTTATAAAAGGCTTGAATTTTGTAGCGGCCGGCTGTGCGCTTCTCGACTTCCTTGGCAAAGGTGTCGATGGCAATGCCTTGGTGTGAGTTCTGCGCCACTGAAATGCTGATTTTCATGGTGGTCTGGGCTGTGGCGGTGGCCAGCAGGCCCATGGTCAGCGACATGCCAATGATGAGTTTGTTGAATTTCATGGTGTCTCCGTGGGATGTCAGGGTGGCTGATACAAGTGATCAATGGATAAGTGTCGGATTATGCGGGCCTATTGAGGCTGCAGAGCTCGGGGTTTTCGCTTAGGTACTCGCCGATGATGGCGTCGAAATCAGCGTCTGGTAGCAAGCCCAATCGGGCGGCTCGGTCGGCTTGGATATGCGCCGGCCAGCTGGTGATGATCTTGGCTACCGCGGGGTCTGGTGTCCAGCTGATCAGCCGTGAGGCCTGCGCGCCAGCGGCACGTTCTAGCGCTTGAGCCATGTCTGCTGCAGTGGTTTTGAGCGCGGGCAAATTGACAGCGGTGCGCGCGCCCCAGTCGGTATCGTTGGCCTCGGCCGCCCGGATCAGGCCAGCGATCGTGCGGCTCGGCGACGACAAGGCCACAGCGGTGTCTGGCGGCACAGGGCAGACCGCAGGCAGTCCCGCCAGCGGCTCGCGGATCATGCCACTTAAAAAGCTTGAGGCCGCGCCATTGGGTTTTCCGGGACGAACGCTGACCGTCATCAAGCGCACATTGCGACCGTGCACAAAGCCCTTGCGCGCATAGTCTGCGACCCATTGCTCGCCAATGAATTTCTGGATGCCGTAACTGTTTTGCGGCGTCGGCAAGGTCCGGTCATCGATCACATCGGGCAGGGGTTGCTCGGGTGAATTTCCAAACACCGCCAGCGACGAGGCGAAGACCAACATGGGCACGCTCTTGAGCGTTCTACAGGCTTCGAGCAGGCTGCGCGTGGCGTCAACGTTGCTGCGGACGCCCAAATCAAAATCAGCCTCGCATTCGCCGCTCACGGCTGCGGCCAGATGAAACACCAGCGCATCATCCGCCTGCACCACTTGGCCGCCTGCGTCCGCTGCCAACAAGGCGTTGAGGTCGCCGATCACAGCGCGCACGCGGTGGTCATCCGTCAGGTCGGTAGGCGGTGCAACGCGATCGACCAACGTGATTTTTTGGATGGGTAGTGGCGTACGGCCAGCCAAGGCCAAGGTGTTTTGTTTGAGCAAGGTGCGCGCCAAGCGCACACCCAGAAAGCCGGCGCCGCCGGTGATGACGATGTTCATGAGAAGTCCTTCGGTCGGGTGGGGCACGGCCAGACCCATCGGTCAAGCGCGTTGGTTCGTGAGTCTAGCTGCTGCGCAGCTCAGGGGTGCGTAGATTCAATGCTGGGTCTGATGTACCTGCTTGCTTACTTGCAAATGAAGCAGTCTGTTAAGTGTGTTTCGGCCTGTCAGCAGCAGCCGTTTTTGTCCTACAGCTGCTGAGTTTTGGTGTCGAAATAATCGCTGTTATTGATTCCACCTCTGTGACATACGCGCCAACCGTGCAGATACTTTCGCAAGCTGATGCACGACCGTTCCACCCATCAGCATTTATCTAAATGATCGTTTCATGACACCAACCGCCAGTCGACCGCTTGCATCTTTGGTCAAGGCCAAGGCCTGTCAATCTGAGCTGCATCGATTCCCGCTCAGCCTGCTGACGGTATCGATGCTGCTGAGTCTTGCCGGAACATCCTTCGCCCAAGAGAGCCCTATCGACCCTTCTTGGGTGCAGCAGCCTCGTCTGCCGGATCTGCCGCCGCTGAGAACTCAATTGCAGTTGCCCGACACCCTGCGGTTCCGTGTCGGGCAGAGTGTTGAGCACGACAGTAATATTTTCAGACTGGCAGACCGTGACTGTCGACAGGCGGACACGTATGGCGTGACGACGCTGGGCATGAAGTTCGACAAACGCTACAGTCTGCAGCGCATCGAGCTGGACGTGTACGCGCAGGACTACCGCTACCAGCACAACACGGCGCTTGACTTCACGGCGTTGAATTACGCCGCAGCTTGGCGCTGGAACCTGACGCCCAAGTTGACCGGCAACGTGATGGCAGATCGGCGTGAGTACCTTGACAACACAACCTTGGTGCAAAGCACCGGCTTGGTCAATCGCCGCACCGATGACGCTAATCGCATCGATGCCGAGTATGAGGTTGGCGCTGCTTGGCGCTTGTTGGGGGGTGTGTTTGATCGCACGATCAAAAACAGCGCCCCTTTGATACAAGGGTCGGACACCAAGGCGACTGGCGCAGAGGCGGGCGCAAAGTATGTCTTTCGCAGCGGAGATTTTGTGGCTTATCGCTACAGGCAAGGCAACGGTGAGTACAACGGTCTGCCGGTCAGCGCACTGACGCCTCGCAACTTCACCGACAAAGAACATGAGCTGAGTTTTGAATGGTTGCCGGCGAGTAGCACCAGCGTGCAGGGACGGGTTTCGCACCTGGCACGCAATCGAGATGATACGTCGGCCAATGAGTTTTCCGGTGTCGTCGGCCGGGTCAACCTGAGCTGGATCATCACCGGCAAGACGCGCATCGACGTCGGCGTGATACGCGAGTTGGCCAGCTACGAGTCCGATACCTTGAGCTACTACGACGGCGAACGCCTCTACATCAGTCCGGTGTGGAAGCCCACTGAAAAAACAGCCATTCGCTTGCGGCTGGACCAAGGCGTGCGGCACTACAAAGGGGTGGTTGGCTATGAGGGCCGACGTGACGAATTAGGTCAGGCTGGTGTGAGCGCGGAGTGGGAGCCTCAGCGCTTTGTGAAGCTCATCGCGTCACTGGCGCGAGACAAGAGAAGTTCTAATTTTGCCGGTCTTGACTACAAGGCGAATGTGCTTGGCGTCTCTGCATTGTTCAGTTTTTGAGCCTGTTTTTAAACAACCGTTGTTAACTGTTATTTCAAGAGGTGGCACGATGAATTTATGGCTAAAGTCTTTATTGATAACTTGCTTGTTGAGCTTTGGCATTGCCCCCAGCGCTCAGACATACCCACCACAGGCGGAGATACCAGTCAGCGTAAGGGTCACTGGCCAAGACTACCGGCTCGGTGCCGGTGACTCGATCGGCGTGCAGGTTTACCAAAGCCCGGATTTGTCGCTGGAGTCGCGCGTCTCTGAGAGCGGGACCATCAGTTATCCCTTGATTGGCAATGTGCAGTTGGGTGGCTTGAGTTTGGCGGAGGCTGAAAAAACAATCGCCGATGCCTTGCGCAGAGGTGGCTTTGTGCGTGCACCGCAAGTCAACATCACGTTGAAGCAAGTGCGCGGCAATCAAGTGGCGGTACTCGGCCAAGTGAACAGACCGGGACGTTTTCCGCTGGACACTGTCAACACCCGCGTCAGTGACATGCTGGCCACGGCAGGCGGCGTGACGGCCACTGGTGATGATGTATTAATTCTCACGGGTCAGCGGCAGGGCCAAGCGTTTCGGCGCGTGATTGACATTCCTGGGTTGTTTCTGAATCAGAAGCCAGAAGACGATGTTGTGGTCGTGGGCGGTGACACCCTGTACGTCAACAAGGCACCAATGTTCTACATCTATGGCGAAGCGCAACGCCCTGGACCGTATCGAGTTGAACGCGACATGACGGTGATGCAGGCCTTGGCCCAAGGGGGTGGGCCAACGGCGCGTGGCAGCCAGAATCGCCTCAAACTGCACCGCCGCGACAGCGCCGGCAAGGTGATTGAAACCGTTCCACAACTCACCGACGTGGTGCGTTCTGAAGACGTCATTTATGTGCGTGAAAGCATTTTCTAGAAACCGTCGGCAGTGTCATTGCATCCATACAAGCGCGGTTTTTCACCCGCGTGCCTGTCTGCGGTGGTTGGCGGCTGCGACGGTGCTGGCGGTCTCTGCAGGTTTGTTTGTGGGAGGCGCCTTGCCTGTAGCCGTTGGCTTGTTCACGCCGCCTTGGGATTTGTTGGCGCATGCCAGTGTGTTCACTGTGATTGGCGTGACGTCTGGTGTGGCGTCGGGTGCGCGCGGATGGCATTTACTGATGTTTTGCCTAGTGGGCGCTGTGGCTGTTGGTGCGATGGACGAGTTGCACCAGCTGCGCTTGCCGGGTCGAAGCGCTGACTTGAACGACTTAGCCGCTGATGCGGTCGGCGGCTTGCTCGGATCTTTTCTGCTGGGCAGTGCCTACCGATGGGTGGACGGTAAGCCATGGGCTGATCGTTGGCGTCCAGCGCGGTGATGCCAGCACCCAAGCCGACCCCATCCGACTCAATCTGCTCATGCTCAAGGCCTTTGCGAGCGGGCGGGCTCGCCGCGCCGCAATCGCACCCATGACCGTGAATGTCGCTAGCAGGATTTCGAAGCGTTTCAAGCGACAGTCAGCTCTGACGGCACTCAGCGGTGCCTTTGGGTTGTACGTTGGTGTCAGGTCCAAACGAAAAAAAGCGCCTGCAACCGTGAAGGCAGCAGGCGCTTTGGAGCTGAGAGCTCGCGGACTTGCGATCCAGCGTGGCGTTATTGCATGTCGATAAAGCTGCGCAGTTTGTCGCTGCGGCTCGGGTGCTTGAGCTTGCGCAAAGCCTTGGCTTCGATCTGGCGAATCCGTTCACGGGTGACGTCGAACTGCTTGCCGACTTCTTCCAGCGTGTGGTCGGTCGACATTTCGATCCCGAAGCGCATGCGCAGCACTTTGGCTTCGCGTGGCGTCAGGCTGTCGAGAATGTCCTTAACGACATCACGCAGGCCCGCTTGCATCGCCGCTTCGAGCGGTGCGGTGTTGGCGCTGTCTTCGATGAAGTCACCCAGATGAGAATCGTCGTCGTCACCGATCGGTGTTTCCATCGAGATCGGCTCTTTGGCGATCTTCATGATCTTGCGGATTTTCTCTTCAGGAATTTCCATCTTCTCGGCCAGCACGCTGGCGTCTGGCTCAAAGCCGAACTCTTGCAAGTGCTGGCGTGACAGACGGTTCATCTTGTTGATGGTCTCGATCATGTGCACCGGAATACGGATGGTGCGTGCCTGATCGGCGATCGAACGTGTGATGGCTTGGCGAATCCACCAAGTGGCGTAGGTCGAGAATTTGTAGCCGCGACGGTATTCGAACTTGTCGACCGCTTTCATCAGGCCGATGTTGCCTTCCTGGATCAAGTCCAAGAACTGCAGACCCCGGTTGGTGTATTTTTTGGCGATCGAGATGACCAGGCGCAAGTTGGCCTCGATCATTTCTTTCTTGGCGTCACGCGAGTTGGTCTCGCCTTCGTTCATGCGCTTGTTGATGTCTTTGAGGTGCGTCAAAGGCACGACCACGCGCGACTGCAGTTCGGCGAGGTTGGTTTGCAGTTCTTGGATGGGTGGGATGTTCCGAGCCATCACGACCGACCAAGGTTTGTTCGACGCGACTTGCTTTTCAACCCATTTCAGGTTGAGCAAATTAGGGGGGAAATCTTTGACGAAGGTTTCTTGCGGCATGCCGCACTTGTCGACAATGATGCGGCGCAGTTCACGCTCTTTTTTGCGAACGTCGAGCACTTGGCCGCGCAGCAGATCGCACAATTTTTCAATCGACTTGGCTGTGAAACGAACCGTCATCAGCTCATCGCTGAGGGCTTTTTGCGACTTCAAGTAGGTCGGCGTACCGTAGCCTTCTTTGTCATAGGTCTTGTGGACTTTTTCAAAGTGCTGGGCAATTTTGTCGAAGCGACTCAGGGCTTCTTTCTTCAGCTCTTCAAGTTTTTTGGTCAGCGCTTTGGAGCCGCCCTTGCCGTCGTCGTCGTCTTCTTCGTCGAATTCGTCGAAGTCTTCCTCGGCCACGTAATCGTCGGCTTCGTTGGGGTTCGAAAAACCGTCGACCACAGTGGAGATAACGATCTTGCCTTCGCGAATTTCTTCGGCCAGACGCAAGATTTCTGCAATCGTGGCAGGGCTTTCGGAGATGGCTTCCATCATGCGCATGAGGCCGCCCTCGATGCGCTTGGCAATCTCGATCTCGCCTTCGCGGGTCAGCAATTCGACCGTGCCCATTTCGCGCATGTACATGCGGACTGGGTCGGTGGTGCGGCCAAACTCGCTGTCGACGGTGGAGAGCGCTGCTTCGGCTTGCTCTTCAGCTTCTTCTTCGGTGGCGACGGTTGAACCGGTGTTGTTCAACAGCAGGGTTTCAGCGTCAGGCGCTTGCTCGAACACGGCAACGTCCATGTCGCTGAGCATGTTGACAACCACTTCAAGCGTCTCGGCGTCGACCAGCTTGTCGGGCAGGTGATCGGAAATCTCGCCATGCGTCAAGTAACCGCGTGTCTTGCCGAGTTTGATCAGGATTTTCAGACGCTGGCGGCGTTTGAGCATGTCTTCTTCAGACAGCACGGCTTCGTCGAGTCCGAACTCTTTCATCAGAGCGCGTTCTTTGGACTTGCTGATTTTCATCCGCAGCGGCTTGACCTTCTCGGTCGTCTCTGCCACCGGCTCACCGACCAAGTCGTCTTCGATGTCCGACATGTCTTCGTCGCCGTCACCCTTGAGTGACGCTTTTGGCTTGCGACCGCGCTTGGCGCCAGCGGCTGGCGAGTCGCTTTCAGCGGCAGGATTCTTCGGCGGGCGGCCTGGTTTTTTCTTGGCCGGTGCTTCTGCAACGGCTGCAGCAGGCGCGGCCTTCAATGCGGCTTCTTTTTTGGCAACAGGTTTAGCAGTAGGACTGGTCTTAGAGGGCACGGACGGTTCTTTCTTCGGGATCTTTGCGGATTTGACGGGCGCTTTGCCCGTTGGGGCAGCTCGGTCAGTCGCTTTGTTGGATATGACGGTCTTTTTAGAAATTTCAACCTTTGCGCTGCGCGTCGCACCCGGTTTGGCCGAACTCACAGTGGGCTTGCTTTGGCTTGCAGGCTTAGCTGTTGCTTTTGTGGCTGCTGTTTTAGCTGCTGGCTTGGCCGCAGGTTTTTTAGCAGTCGTTTTAGCGACAGGTTTGACGGGCTTCTTGGACTTTTGAACAGGCATGGCGAGCTCCAGGTGTCTTAAAAAACTTCTTCACAACAAAGCGCCTGACGACAGACTCCGCAAATAGTTCCGCCGCACCGTTTAACGATGTGTTGAAACTGTGCAGGAATCCATACGGGCGCAAAAAATGCCCAAACCGGATGGCTGGGCATGATGGCAAGGTGTTTGGGCGAACATTTGGGGTGCAGTCCTTGCGGGAAAAATGGCTCTGTACCAAAGAGGTCCCGTTGTGCGGGGAGCCGGTGCCGGAGGTGCTGCTGTCGCGCTTGCCGTAGCGTTAAGTTTGGATTATACCCAGATGCTTATTTTTGAGGCAATTTCAAGACCTGCCAAACCACGATTTCAACCGGGTTTTTGTAAGGCTGCCAGTTCCCGGTAACGCGCCAAGGCCGTCGGGTCTGTGTTGGCGCGCAGGGCCAAGTCTTGCATTTCAACTTGCCGTGCCAGCCGACTCAACTGGTCCAGAATGCTGCGCACCTCGCTCCAGTCTGACTCAATCCCTTCCGGAATTTGCGCCAGTTGGTTGAGCGCGTAATTCTCATGCGCATGCTCGCGCAGACCTTCACGCAAGGCCGCCCAAGGTTGGGGGCCGTGCTCGTGCAGCTGGCTTTCAAGCCAGACGAAGAGTGGGCCGTGTGGCGCTGGCAAGCCGGAAAGCAAAGCATGTTCGTCGTGGCTGAGTTTGTCCCAAGCTTGGGATTCGGTCAGCAAGGCGCGCAGTACGCGGTCTTCGCGGCTGGCCGGCAAGATGCGGCCGGCGAGCCTGCGTGGACGCGCTGCTGAAGTCCGGTCGCCGTAGCTGGTGTAGGCCCCCGATGAGCTGCCTTTTTTGCCAGAAAAGGAACTGCCAGACTGCTTGAATGTTGAACTGCCCGAACCGTTATACGAGTCGGGCTCGGAATTGTTGTCGTCAGCGTCATCGCCAGCCGGGCCATAGGCATAGCTGTAGTCCGGCGTTTCAGGTTGCGGTGTGCGTGAGGCTGAGGCTGCGTTTTTAGCGCCGGCTTTAAAGCTCTTGCCGCTTTTATACGGGGCTGCAGGTTGCCAGAGTTGCAGCAATTCACGGCTGTCGATTTGCACCTGGTCGGCGATCTCGGCCAGCAACTGGCGCTTCAGCGTACCGTCCGGTAGCAGGCTCCACAGCAAGCGGGCATTGCTGGCCATGTGGGCGCGCCCTTCGGCGGTGCTCATGTCGCAGGCTTCGCTGGCGGCTTCGATCATGAAACGGCTGAGCGGCACGGCTTGCTTGACCATGCTGGCAAAGCCTTCTTGGCCGTGCGCACGAATGTAGCTGTCGGGGTCGTGTTCGGCTGGCAAAAACAGGAACTTCACGCTGCGCACATCGCTGGCAAACGGCAGGGCGGCCTCCAACGCTTTGTGGGCGGCGCGCCGTCCGGCGCTGTCGCCGTCAAAGCTGAAGACGACGGCGTCGGTGAAGCGAAATAACTTTTGAATGTGGTCAGCGGTGCAGGCGGTGCCCAGCGTGGCGACGGCGTTGGCAAAACCCAGCTGGGCCAGGGCCACCACGTCCATGTAGCCCTCGGTGACGAGCGCGTAGCCCGCCACGCGGATGGCGGTGCGCGCCTCGAACAGGCC
>JAURWY010000001.1 GCA_030654695.1 Polaromonas sp. | reverse complement strand
CGTCGCCCACCGCCATGACACAGCCGTTCGGCTTGAAGCTGGATTCGTCGTCCACCGAGCCGGCAGAACCGGTTCCCGCGAGCATCTTGATCCATGCGTACTGCAGCTTGTTGGTGTCCTGAAACTCGTCAATCAGGATGTGGCGAAAGCGCCGCTGGTAATGTTCGCGTATCGGGGGGTTGTCACGCAGCAACTCATAGCTGCGCAGCATCAGTTCGCCGAAATCCACCACGCCTTCGCGCTGACACTGGTCTTCATACAGCGCGTAGATTTCAACCTTTTTACGGCTTTCCTCGTCGCGCACCGGCAGATCCTTGGCGCGCTGGCCGTCTTCCTTGCAGCCGGCAATAAAGCGCATCAGTTGCTTGGGCGGAAAGCGCTCGTCGTCAATGTTGAACTGCTTGCACAGCCGCTTGATGGCGGACAACTGGTCCTGCGTGTCGAGAATCTGAAATGTAGAAGGCAGGTTGGCCAGCTTGTAGTGCGCCCGCAAAAAACGGTTGCACAGCCCGTGAAAGGTGCCAATCCACATGCCACGCACATTGACGGGAAGCATGGCGGACAGCCGAGTCAGCATTTCCTTGGCCGCCTTGTTGGTAAAGGTCACGGCCAAAATACCGCCGGGCGAGACCTGGCCGGTTTGCAGCAGCCAGGCAATGCGGGTGGTCAGAACGCGGGTTTTGCCGGAACCGGCCCCGGCGAGAATCAGGGCGTGGGTGGCGGGCAGGGTTACCGCGGCCAGCTGCTCTGGATTGAGATTTTGTAAAAGGGGGGATGTGGGCGCGACTTCTGAGAACATCGCTTATTGTAGAAAGCATCATGACGAGTGCCATGCCTGCTTTTACTTGGACGCCTCCAGAATCACTTCTACATGCCGGTTGGTGGCCCTCCCTTGCGCCGTGTCATTGGGTGCGATGGGCCGGGTGTCGGCATAGCCGGTCGCGCGCATGCGTGCAGCGTCGACGCCCTGGCTTTGCAGATACCGCACGACGCTGGCAGCCCGGCCCGTGGAGAGCTCCCAATTGGATGGGAAACGTTCTGTCTGGATCGGCACGTTGTCGGTATGCCCCTCGACAACGATGCGGTAGGTGGCCACGCTGTTGAGAGCCGGCACCAGGCGGCCCATCACGCCCAGCCCCGGCCCGCTCAGGTTGGCCTCGGCCGAACTGAACAGGACTTCACTGCTAATGCGAAAGCTGACCGTGCCCTTGTTCACGATCACCTCGATATTCTTGTCCAGATGATCGAGCGCCAGACTCGCCAGCAGATCAGTTTGAAGGTCAGGTTCCGCGAGCGCCACCGGCAAAGGCAGAGGCGACACGCTGCCGGGTATGCCAATGGCCGGAACGGGGTGTGACGCCTGCGTGGAAGGCGCCGCCCCGGTCGCCGTACTGACAGGGGCGCCCTGGGAGCCGGGACCGGCAAACGAAAGCATCACCACCATCATCACCAGCACCAAAGTGATGACGTCCAGGTAAGTCAGGAGCCAGCCCTCCTCCTCAGGCGCGACCGCGGGTTCAAGATGCCAGCGCGCAAAGCGGCTATTCCCGAGGGCCCGTCGCGGGGCAGACACTGGAGAAGATCCGTTTGGAGGGGGCGTCCTGGTCCGCGATGAATCGATGGCGCCGTCGTCCAATGTCTGATCGTGATCAGCCATTGGACTGCGTCGCCAGGGAACTTTCCTCACCGTTTTTACCAGGCGCGCGACCATCGAAAATTTCGTTCTGATGGTGCTCAACGAAGGAATTGAGGGTCTCACGCATGAGTGCCGGGCTGCGCCTCTCGCACATCATCGAGATGCCTTGCAACACCATGTTCATCAACACAACGCGCGCCTCGGTGCGGCGCTCAAGCTTGACTGCCACCGGCTTGAAAACCAGGTTGGCGAGCAAGATGCCGTAAAAGGTGGTCATCAGCGCTACCGCCAATTGCTGACCGATTGCACGCAGGTCACCACCGCCCAGCAAACTCATCAGATTGATGAGGCCCACAAGGGTGCCTATCATGCCAAAGGCCGGCGCAAAGCTCGCCATCACGCGAAACAATTGCGCTTCGGCTGCTTCGCGGGCACGCAGGCGCGAAATGCGCCATTGCATCAAGTCTAGGATGTCTTCCTCCTTGGTCTGATCAATCACCAACTGCACCCCTGTGCGCAAAAACGGGTTGGTCACATTCTCCAAAGCCCGCTCCACAGCATGCAGGTCACCATTGATCCACAGCCTCGAAATGAGGACCAATTCATTGATGTCGTTCTGGGTGTACATGCGCTCGTTGCGCATCACGGTGGCGATCAAGCCAAACACCCGGAACACCTCCTTGAGCGGATAGCTCAAAAATGTCGCAGCCAGCGTGCCACCGAGCACAATGCCCAGGCTTGGCCAGTCCACATACAGCCGGGGATCATCGGCGGCAAAAAATAGCACGATTGCCAGCAGGAAAAAGCTGGCAACCATGCCGATCAACGTGGAAGGATTCATGCGTTTAATCATGTGGAGTGGCAAAGAGGAGTCGGGGCCGACCCATGCAGGTACCCGACCCCGGTTTTCTGACGTGCGACATCAGGGTTTTGCAGGAACGGACAGCCTGGCGCGAATTCTGAGAGCATCAATAAGTGTAGAACGCTCAGATGAATCCATTTTCTCTATGACACACCCTTCACCTCTTCTCTTTGCGCAATTGCGCTGCCCACAGGATCAACTCCTGCATATAACGGGTATACAGGCCGCCCCATGTGCGCAGTATGCCCAGGCGCCTAAAATCGCGCACCGGGCCCAAGCAATTGCGCCCGGTTTTTTGTTGGCGGCCCCCCCTTCGCGGGGCGCGGACCTGCCGACACCAGCCGGACCAGTCCAAGCGCCTTCTGTTCATCAACAGCCTTGAAGGAGCTTGGAAGCCATGGAAATATTCGACTACGACAACATCCTGCTGCTGCCGCGCAAATGCCGCGTGGAAAGCCGCTCGGAATGCAATGCCAGCGTGACGCTGGGCAGCCGCAGCTTTCGGATTCCGGTGGTGCCGGCCAACATGAAAACTGTGGTCAATGAGGACATTTGCGTCTGGATGGCCAAAAATGGCTACTTTTACGTGATGCACCGCTTTGACCTGGACAACCTCCAGTTCGTGCGCAACCTGAAAGCCAGGGGCGTGTACGCCTCGATTTCACTGGGCGTCAAGCAGCCAGACTACGACACGGTGGACCAACTGGTGGCTGAAGGCCTGGCGCCGGACTACATCACGATTGACATTGCACACGGCCACGCAGATACCGTGCAGAAAATGATCGGCTATTTGAAGAAAAAACTGCCCGCATCCTTCGTGATTGCCGGCAACGTGGCCACGCCCGAAGCGGTGATTGACCTCGAGAACTGGGGCGCCGACGCGACCAAGGTGGGCATTGGCCCGGGCAAGGTCTGCATCACCAAAATGAAAACCGGCTTTGGCACCGGCGGCTGGCAACTCTCGGCGCTCAAATGGTGCGCGCGCGTGGCGACCAAACCGATCATTGCCGACGGCGGCATACGCGAGCATGGCGACATTGCCAAGTCCATCCGCTTTGGCGCGACCATAGTGATGATTGGCTCCATGCTGGCGGGCCTGGAAGAAAGCCCGGGCCAGACCGTTGAGGTTGATGGCAAGCTGTTCAAGGAATACTACGGCAGCGCCTCTGACTTCAACAAGGGCGAGTACAAGCACGTCGAAGGCAAGCGCATTCTGGAGCCGATCAAGGGCAAGCTGGTCGATACGCTGCGCGAAATGGAAGAAGACATCCAGAGCGCCATCAGCTATTCGGGCGGCACCAAGCTGATGGACATCCGCAAGGTCAACTACGTGGTGCTGGGCGGCAAGAACGCGAACGAAGACTTGCTGATCTGAGCAGGCAGCGACGGGCGCAATGGCGTTACTTCCCCAGCAACGCCAAGGCCAGCCGGTGCAGTCGATGCGCAGGCTGCATCAGGGCCTCCAGCACGCTGAAGTGGTTGAGCCCGGCCAGGGTCTCGCAGACCGGCACGGTTTTTTGACCCCAGGCCTGCTGGATCAATTGGTTTTGGCGCAAAAACTCGGCGCTCTCGCTGCCGCCGGCCACGCTGTAAAGCGCACCGCCGGGCGGCCGGGGCAGGCCGGCCGGGCTGACCAGGCGCACCTGCGCTGGCGTGAGCTGCAGCGAATCCTTGAGGAAGGGGGTATGCAGCATGGGCGCCAGGTCGTACAGGCCTGAAATCGACAAGGCATTTTTCAGCAGATCGGGCGGCAGATCGGGGGCATAGGCCTGCCAGTTGCAGCTCAGCAGCATGGCCGCCAGATGGCCGCCAGCCGAATGACCGACCACGGTGATGCGGCGGGGATCGCCACCGTGCTTGGCAATATTGCGCCAGGTCCATGCCAGTGCTTGCACCATCTGAAGCGTGATGTCGGGAATGCTCACCGCCGGGCACAAGCCATAGTTGGGAACCACCACGCAGGCGCCAGCCTCTGTAAATGCAGGCGCCAAAAAGGAATGGTCAGCCTTGTCCAGCGAGCGCCAGTAACCGCCGTGGATGAACACCAGCACGGGCGCCCCAGCCGCATCCGCCGGACTGCGGCCAGACGCGCTGGCCGGAAAGACATCGAGCGTTTCAGCCGGCCCCTTGCCGTAGGGCGCATCCAGCAGGCAAGGCAGGCTGTTGCGCACCTCTCGGGAGTCCAGATTCCAGCGACTGAAGTAATCCGCATGGTCCGGCACCAGCGCGCGATTGTTGTACATGCTGTCCAGCCACTGGGGGTCCAAATTTTCTGCAAAACTGCTCATGCCTACGTCTTTCATTTTTACCGATGCCTTTTTCCTTACGCAACTTGCGCCCACTCAGGAGGACAGGACTCAGCAGCCCCACATATTGCGGCGAACCTGCACCGTGCTCAGCGCTCTGGCCCGCACGCCATTTGCGCGACTTCAGGTTGTCAAGGATGCCTTCCTCGAAAGCTGCGGGACTGTCCGTAAAGCGCATACGAACAAGTCGACGAAATGACCGAGTGAAATTTTTTGATGATACCAATTTGCCTCATAGGCCGATTAGATTTCTATATTGGGCTTAATTGGTTGAAGCAAAAAAATGGAATCAACTCCCAATATTTGTTCAGTTTTTTTCAGAATTACGGGTATCTACCAAGCCAATTTGGTTGACTATTGGATCGTTTTGGTTGAAATTACGGCTTCTTTTAGCACCCCGGTGCAGTGAAGAAAAAAGCCAGCACGCATCCACGTGATGCGGATTGAAATTGACGGGACAGGCGTGCTCGAAAACCGGTTTATGTGAGTTTTTCAGCACGTTTTTGCAAGACGCTTCTTAGGGTGCAAACCTTGAAGCATGGACGGAGCGCTCTGCAGCGCCATTAAAACAGGAGACTTTGATGACTAACGTGACGTGGACGGGCGGTGTTGAGCACTGGACCCAAAAAGGCGATGTGAAACTTTTTCTATGGGAGAAAAAAGCCTCGCCCAAGGTGCCTTTTGCAGGCACGGTGTTTTTTGTCCATGGCTCGTCCATGGCTTCACAACCGACTTTTGATCTGGCCGTTCCGGGTCGCCCCTATTCGTCGGCCATGGACTGGTTCTGTGACCAGGGCTTTGACACCTGGACCATGGACAACGAAGGCTACGGCCGCTCGGACAAACACCGCGACATCAATTTCGATATCAGCAACGGTGCCGACGACCTGGCCGTGGGCAGCGAGTACATACTGAAGCAAACCGGCGCCGAGTCACTGCTCATGTACGGCATTTCTTCAGGCGCGCTGAAAGCGGCCCTGTTTACCGAACGGCATCCAGAACGGGTGTCCAAGCTGGCGCTGGACGCTTTTGTCTGGACGGGCGAAGGCAGCCACACACTGGATCAACGCAAGAAAAAACTGCCTGAGTTTCTGGCCAAAAACCGCCGTCCCATAGACCGCGCATTCGTACACAGTATTTTTCAGCGCGACCATCCCGGCGCTGCGGACGAAAACACCGTCAATGCGTTTGCCGACGCCATCCTCACCTTGGACGACTCCATGCCCACCGGCACCTATGTGGACATGTGCTCGCGACTGCCTTTGCTGGATCCGAAAAACCTGCCCGTACCCTGCATCATCTTGCGCGGCGAATACGACGGCATTGCGGGCATGGATGACCTGATCAAGTTTTTTCTCCAACTGCCCAACATGAACAAGCAGTTCAGCGTCATGCGGGGCATCTCGCACGCCAGCTTCCAGCAAAAGAACTACATGATGGTTTATCACATTCTGCACAGCTTTTTTACACTGCCTGAGCCGGCCTATAAAGGTGAATCATGAAAGCACTACTCAACTCGGTGGTACTGGCCTGCGGGCTGTCGCTGGTTTCGGGCGCTGCGTTTGCACAGGCCTATCCAACGCGGCCAGTCAAGCTGATAGTTCCCTTTGCGCCGGGAGGCTTTACCGATGTGGTGGCGCGCATCCTGGGACAAAAGCTGTCGGTGGCGATGGGCCAGCAGTTTGTGATTGAAAACAAGGCGGGGGCTGGCTCCACCATAGGCACAGACTTTGTCGCCAAGGCAGCGCCCGACGGCTACACGCTGGTGATGGTTTCGACCACGCATGTGATCAGCCCGTCCATCTACAAAAACATGCCTTACGACCCGATCAAGAGCTTTACGGTGATCTCCAAGCTGGTGGACTCTCCGTATGTGCTACTGGTCAATCCCAAGGTGCCGGCGCGTAACGTGCAGGAACTGGTGGCGCTGGCCAAAGCTGCGCCTGAAACCATTCACTACGCATCTTCAGGCAACGGCAGTTCACAACACCTGATGGGCGGGCTGTTTGCATCGATGACCGGCGCGCCGCTCAAGCATGTGCCCTACCGCGGAAGCAGCGGCGCGGCGACCGACCTGGTCGCCGGCGTGGTGGAAAGCAGCTTTGCGGGCGTGCCCAATGCGCTGTCGCAGGTGCCGCAGGGCCGCCTCAGGGCACTGGCCGTGACCACGGCCAAACGCATACCGCAGCTGCCGGACGTACCGACCATGCAGGAGGCCGGCGTACCGGGCTATGAAGCGTCGGTCTGGCTGGCTTTGCTGGCGCCTGCTGGCACGCCCAGGGACATCGTGCTACGGCTCAACAGCGAAATCGCCAAGGTCATGAGCGCACCTGATACCCAAAAAGCGCTCTACGACGCAGGCGTGGAGCCGACGCCATCAACCCCCGAGGCCATGGCGGACTATATGGCCAAGGATATGGAGCGCTGGGCCAAGGTGATCAAGGACACAGGCATCAAGCTGGAATAATCCGGCAGGCCGGAACAATTGAAAAAGCCGCTGCAAACCTTTCGGTTTGCAGCGGCTTTTGTTTTGCCGGTCAGCGTTGACTCAGCACGGCAGATCAGTCACGCGTCTGCTTGGAGAATTTACCGGCATTTTTAGCGGCGTCACGCGGTACAAACACCTTGCCAGCAGGCTTGGCGAATGCAGGCTTGCGGTTCGCAAAATCAGGGCGCGGTGCAAAGCCTTCGTTGCCACCGCCAAAGTTGCGGTCTTCACGCGGTGCAAAACCGGCGTTGTTGTTACCAAAGCCACGGTCATCCGGGCGGCGCGAGTTGCGGTCATTGAAACCGGAACGGTCGGCATACGCATTGCCCTGAGGCGCTGCGGGACGGCCCTGGAAGCCACCACCACGGTCATCACGGTTGCCGCCGAAGCCGCCACCGGAATTACCGCCGAAACTTCCAGCATTGCCACCACCGGAACCGCCACCATAGCCACCGCCGGCTGGCTTGCGGCCCGCAAAACCACCACGGTCGCCACCGCCGCCAAAGCTGCGGCCGCCGCCACGGTCATCACGACCACCGCCGAAATTGCCACGAGGACGCTCGGAAGTCGGTGCGAAACGCTGCTGGGGCTCCAGACCGGCAATCACGCTGGCCTTGAGGTTTTGCTGCGTGTAGTGCTCGATGTCCTGGATCTTGCGACGATCGCGGAATTCGGCGATCGTGATCGCCTGACCTTCGCGGCCGGCACGGCCGGTGCGGCCAATGCGGTGCACATAGTCTTCGGCTTTCATCGGCAGGCCGTAGTTGATGACGTGGGTGATGGTCGGAACGTCCAGACCACGGGCAGCCACGTCGGTAGCGACCAGAATCTGCACACGGCCGTCACGGAAAGCCATCAGACGACGGTTGCGCAGGCCCTGGCCCAAGGCACCATGCAGCGCCACGGCGCTGAAGCCTTCTTGCACCAAGTCATTGGCCAGGCCGTCACATTCCACCTGCGTGCAGGCAAAAACGATCGCCTGGTTGATGGTGGTGTCGCGCAGCCAGTGGTCCAGCAGCTTGCGCTTGTGGGTCATGTTGTCGGCCCACAGCAGCGACTGCGTGATGGACGCATGTTTTTCGTGCGGGGAGTCGATCTCCACGCGCTGGGGCTGGCGCATCACACGCGTGGCCAACTGCATGATGCGCGGCGCAAACGTGGCGCTGAACATCATGGTCTGCTTGCGCTCGATGGTGAGCTGGTTGACTTCGGTCAGGTCGTCGGCAAAGCCGAGGTCCAGCATGCGGTCGGCTTCGTCGACCACGAGGAATTGCACCTGGTCCAGCTTGATCTGCATGCTGCGCTGCAGGTCCAGCAGGCGGCCAGGGGTGGCCACCACGAGGTCGGCGTTTTGCAGCTTGGCAATTTGCAGCTGGTAAGGAATGCCGCCAACGACGTTGGCGATGCGCAGGCCGCGGCAATGGCGCACCAGGTCGATCGCGTCGGCGCAGACCTGCTGGGCCAGCTCGCGCGTCGGGCACAGGATCAGCGCGCCAGGGGTGGCGGCCTTGAAGTTGCGTGTGTTAGTCGGGTCTTTGCGCTTTGGTTTTTTCAGCGGTGCTTCGCCTTTGGAGATGGCTTCGGCACTCAGGCGTTCGAATTCAGCGCGCTCATGCAATTCAGCTTCTTCTTGCTGCTTGAGCAAGGTGTGCAGCACGGGCAACAAAAATGCTGCGGTCTTGCCGCTACCGGTCTGGCTGGAGACCAACAGATCGGTGAACTTGGCTTTGCCGTCCGCTTTACCCTCATTTTTGCCAGCTTCGAGGGCTTGCATGGCTTTAGGAATGGTGGCCATCTGCACAGGGGTCGGCTGGGTGAAACCCATGTCGGCCACAGCTTGCAGAAGTTCCTGGGCCAAGCCAAGCTTCACAAAACCGTTGGGTTTAGCGACGATGGCTTCCAAAGAAGAGGCCTCGCCGGCAGGCGCGTCGGAAAAATCCGGCACCAGGTTGATTTCAACATCAGAAGAGATGTCAGAAGTTTCGGGCAAAAAGTCGCCACGAGCCTCAAAAGAGTCAGTCATGTTTTTTCTCACTAATCACCTGCCCGCAACGCTTTTGGCGAAGGAACAGGAAACTCTACCCCTGCGATGCAGAAGGCTTCGTTCATGGTTAATAAAACATCAACCATCAAACGAATATACGGATCAAGCGCTGAAATGGCCCGAAGCGGCGACTCTAAAAGTAAGAGTCAAAAAGTGTGAGGTAGATGTACAAATGCAGAGCACTCTGTGCAACTGCAAGCCGCTGATTATGGCACGCTTTCAGGGTTTGTACTAATCCCTTCATTTAAGAAAGTGTTCGCGGTAATGTTCGAGTTCGTCAATCGACTCGTGCACGTCGGCCAGCGCCGTGTGGCTCTGGCGCTTTTTGAAGGCGCTGTAGACCTCTGGGCGCCAGCGCTTGGCCAACTCTTTGAAGGTGCTGACGTCAACATTGCGGTAGTGCAAAAACGCCTCCAGCTTGGGCATGTACTTGACCAAAAAGCGTCGGTCCTGGCTGATGGTGTTGCCGCACAAAGGGGAGGTTCCCTTGGGCAGGTATTTGGCCAGGAAGGCCAGCACTTGCTTTTCGGCTTCTTCCTCGCTGACGCTGCTGGCTTTGACCTTGTCGATCAAACCGCTGCGGCCGTGCGTGCCCTTGTTCCAATTGTCCATTTGCCCCAGCAACTCGTCGCTCTGGTGAATCACCAGCACCGGGCCCTCGATGCGTGGCACCAGTTGCGGGCCGGTGACGATCACAGCGATTTCAATCAGCCGTTCTTTGTCCGGGTCCAGGCCGGTCATTTCGCAATCGATCCAGACCAGGTTCTGGTCAGACTTTTTCAGGGTGTGTTCAGTGTCAAGCATGCAGTGATTCTCGCCGATGCCCTAAACTTCGAAAGATGATTGATTACTCGCTTGTGTTTACCCTCGTTTTTTCAGCGGCGCTGGTGCTGGGTCTGCTGGTGAAGTTTTATCTGAGCACGCGGCAGATTCGCCACGTTGCGCGCCACCGCGATGCCGTGCCATCTGCCTTTGCTGCGACCATCTCTTTGGCAGCGCACCAGAAGGCCGCTGACTACACCATCACCAAAGCCCGCTTCGGTCTGTTGGAGTTGGCCTTTGGCACGGCGGTGCTGCTCGGCTGGACATTGTTGGGCGGGCTGGATGCATTGAACCAATGGTTGGCTGGCACGCGACTGGCCGGCTGGCGCCCGCTGGCGCAGCAACTGGCGATGGTGGCCGGCTTTGGTCTCATCAGCGGCGCATTGGATTTGCCCTTCACGCTGTACAGCACCTTCAAGATCGAAGAGCGTTTTGGCTTCAACAAAATGACCTTCAAGTTGTGGCTCGCCGACTTGCTGAAATCGACCGCGGTCGGCATCGTGGTGGGCTTGCCCATCCTCGCGCTCATCCTCTGGCTGATGAGCAGCGCAGGCAACCTGTGGTGGCTGTGGGCCTGGGCCGTTTGGATGGGTTTCAACCTGTTGATTCTGGTGCTCTACCCGACTGTGATCGCACCGCTTTTTAACAAGTTCCAACCGCTGGAAGACGAGAGCCTGAAAGTACGCGTGACGGCGCTCATGAAACGCTGCGGTTTTGCCGCCAAAGGGCTGTTTGTGATGGACGGCAGCAAGCGCTCGGCCCATGCCAACGCCTACTTCACCGGTTTCGGCGCCGCCAAGCGCGTGGTCTTTTACGACACCTTGCTGAAGCAGCTCAGCCCAGCTGAAGTTGACGCTGTGCTGGCCCATGAGTTGGGGCATTTCAAGCACAAGCACATCATCCAACGCATCGTCATGTTGTTCGCTCTCAGCTTGGCTGGTTTTGCGCTGCTGGGCTGGCTCTCAACACAAATTTGGTTTTACACCGCGCTGGGTGTGCTGCCCAACATGAGCGGCCCCAACGATGCGCTGGCACTGCTGCTGTTCATGTTGGTCGTGCCTTTGTTCAGCTTTTTCATCTCACCGCTGTTTGCCCAACTCTCGCGCCAACATGAGTTTCAAGCCGATGCCTACGCAGCCCGCCAGACCGACGGCCGGGACCTGTCCAGCGCGCTGCTCAAGCTGTACCAAGACAACGCCAGTACGCTCACGCCTGACCCTGTTTTTGTGAAGTTTTACTACTCACATCCACCAGCGTCTGAACGTTTGGCGCGCATGAGCGCCATCCAACCCAGCCTAGGTGCAGCCGCGTGAGCCCGTCTGCAGCTCCACGCCGCGCCCTCAGCGCCACTGAGATCGTCAGCCAGTTGAGCCAACTCAATGGCGAGCAGCCGCTGGGCTGGCGCCTGATCGATGGCGCGCTTGAGAAAAGCTTTCGCTTCAAAGATTTTCACCACAGCATCGGCTTCGTCAACGCCGTGGCTTTCATCGCCAATGCCGAAAATCACCATCCGGATTTGGCGGTGAGTTCCAGCCAATGCACAGTGCGTTTCAACACGCACGATGTGAATGGGATTTCAGCCAGTGACTTTCTTTGCGCGTCCAAGGTTGACGCCTTGCTGGCTTGAAACACGCAGGGAAACAGACCCCTAAATCGGCTGGCATTGCCCGGCCCGCCGTCTCGGGCACGGAAGCCGGCTTGGTGGTGGCCGGGTTCGGCCGTCACGTGCTGGTTGAAAAAGACAACGGTGAGCGCGTGATCTGCCACCCTCGCGGTAAAAAAAGTCAAGCGGTGGTCGGCGACCGCGTGCGCTGGCTGCCCTCCGAAGACGAAGGCACGATTGAAAAAGTCGAGCCCCGTGACAACCTGTTCTACCGGCAGGACGAAATGCGTACCAAGTCCTTCGCCGCCAATCTTGACCAAGTGTTGATCCTCATGGCTGCCGAGCCGGAGTTCTCGGAAAATCAGTTGACACGCGCACTGATTGCCGCTGAAGCCGCAGGCATCCGTCCGATCATTGCGTTGAACAAAAGCGATCTGGCCGAACCCTTTGGTCGCGCCTGGATCAAGCTGGCACCCTACCGCGCCATGGGTTACCAAATGCTTTCGCTGGCGATCAAGCCGAAGGCCGCAGATGACGAAACGCAAACGTCTGTGTTGTCGCTGATGCCACTGATGCAAGGCAAAAAAACATTGGTGCTCGGCCCCTCGGGCGCCGGCAAAAGCAGCTTGACCAATCTGTTGATACCGCATGCCCAAGTCCTGACGGCCGAAATTTCACAGGCGCTGAACTCCGGCAAACACACGACCACCAGCACCACGCTGTACTGGATCGATGCAGACAGAAGCACAGCGCTGATTGACTCACCAGGTTTTCAGGAATTTGGTCTGCACCACATCGAACCGATGCATCTGGCCGCTTACATGCCGGACATCAAAGAGCACGCACAGAACTGCAAATTCTACAACTGCACGCACCTGCATGAGCCGGGTTGCGGGGTCATCAACGAGCTGAAAAGCACGGACAAACCAAGCAGCATCAGCGCCAGTCGCTACCGGCTGTATGGTGACTTGTTTGCGGAACTGTCTGAGACGCGCTATTAAAAATTGCGATTCAAAAAATAGCGATTCAAAGCGGCTAAGGGGGACTGTCGAGAAAAGACAGGCCTCAGCCCAGCAAGCGCGCCAGCGTCAACAGCGCCAGCAGCACCATCCACAACACGACGCAACGCCAGACCAGCCCGACCACGCTGCGCAAATGCGCCAACTCAGGCTCACGGCCCGGGGTCGCCTGCGTTGCCAATGGCTCGGCACTGTCCACACCTGCGGTGAAGGATTTGACCGCTGTTTTTAAGGCATTGCCGCCCAGCCGCACGTTCACAGCGCCAGCCGTGGCGGCCAGCACCACGCCGTCGTTTCGGTTTTCTGAGGCGGCCATTGAGCCTGCTGAAAACCCTTGCGTGTAGTTGCGCCAGCTGTCGATGGCGTCTTCAAAACTACCCACCACCGCAAAGCCAACCGCCGTCAACCGAGCGGGTACAAAGTCAATCACGCCCCACGCCAATTGAGCGGCTTGCTGCAGCGCCGGGCTCCCGCCCTCCTCTGCCAAACGCTGCTTGTCAGCCCAGTAGCGGGAGACGAATTCGCTCATCCGGTACAGCACGGCACCGGCTGGGCCGAGACCAAATGCCGCCAGCACAGAGAACCAGCTGAGCACACCAAACACATGACGATGCGCCGCGAGAACAGAATGCTCGATCACGTGGCGCACGATTTCACTGCGCGGCAGCTCAGTCGCATCGACCTGTTGCCAATCAGCCAGCAACTCGCGGGCGCTGTCTTCGTCGCCAACTTCAAGGGCGTCGCGAATGGCTGTGAAATGGTGGCTGAATTGGCGAAAACCCAGGGTCATGTAGAGCACCAACACGCTCCAGGCAAAAGCCAGCAAGCCGTGAACACTCCACAGCAACCAGTGAATGGCAAAGGCCAGTAAGACAGGGCCTAAAACAGTGACAGACCAGACCAGCCAACCATGGTGCGTCCGCCCGGCATCCAAGTTGCGACTGGACCAGCGCGACCAAGTGCGAAAGCCCGCATGAATAGCGTTGCCACGGGCGAGTGGCCGGGCCTGTTCAAACAGGAGGGCAAACAAGACGGCAAAAAAGCTCATATCAAATCATAACGGCCCAGCTGCAAAATCTACAAACTCATGCGGCCAAAAACCGATAAAAATTACGCAGCATGGCCGCCGTCGCGCCCCAGATATAACGCTCCTTCTGCAGATCAGGCATGTCGCTGGTGTAAGGCATGGAAATCCATTCGCGCTGCGCACCCTCGAACTCGAAGACATGCCGGCGGTGATTGGCGGGGTTCATCAGAAAGCGCAGAGGCACCTCAAAAACATCGGCGACTTCCGCCGGATTGGGCTGCAACTGAAACCCCGGTTGAACCAATGCCACCACCGGCGTGATGATGAAAGCCGACCCCGTGACGTAGGTCGGCAACGTCCCCAAGACTTCCACGTGACCGCTTGGCAAACCGATTTCTTCATCCGCCTCGCGCAAGGCGGTGTGCACCGCATCCGTGTCGGAATCATCCGTGCGGCCACCCGGGAATGCAATTTGTCCGGAATGCGTCGACAAGTTCTTGCCACGCTCCGTCAACAGCAGCATCAGCTCATCACGCATGACCAACGGGATCAACACCGCCGCCAAGGCCGGCACGCGGTCACCGAATTTCTTTTCGGTGTTGCGTTCAGGCGTCCACACCGGTGGCGCCAAAAACCGGTGGCGTAAGGCCTCCGGCGTGAGATGGCGCAGCGGCACATCAGGCAGATGCGTATCGACGCTCAGCACAGGAACGATTCGCGGATCAAAGATCGGCAAGGGGCGGGTGATCGTCATCGTGAATGGCTTTAAAACAAACCCATAAAAAAAGCCGCTCCTCGGAGCGGCTTTTCAAAGGACTCAGGTCCGGGTACCTTAAGCGGCGGCGACTGGAGCCACCACTTTACGGGCGCCCAGCTTTTCCTTGATACGAGCAGACTTGCCGCTGCGGCTACGCAGGTAGTACAGCTTGGCACGACGCACATCACCACGGCGCTTGACTTCGATCTTGGCAATCAGCGGGCTGTAGAGCTGGAAAGTCCGCTCGACGCCTTCGCCATTGGAGATCTTGCGCACGATGAAGCTGGAGTTCAGGCCGCGATTGCGCTTGGCAATCACAACACCTTCGAACGCCTGCAGACGCTTACGGGTGCCCTCAACCACGTTCACGCTCACGATGACGGTGTCACCAGGGGCATAAACAGGAATGGTCTTGTTCAGGCGAGCAATTTCTTCTTGCTCAAGGATTGCGATCAGATTCATAAAATTCCATCAGGCTTATTTTTCGTTCATGCACGCGCTACGCTAAAGCCCGCAAATCCAGGGAGCAATGAAACAAGTCAAGATTGAACATGTCATCACGTGGTTGCAGTGGCCGCCAGAGGACCGAAAAGCCCACGATTATAGCCAATTACGGTTTGGGCGAAATATCTGCAGCCTTGGCTGCCAAAAAAGCCTCGTCGCGCGGTGTTAATCGACCATTGGCACGGGCTGCATCCAACAGTTCCGGGCGCCGCAGCAACGTCAAGGCCAGCCGCTGTTCGCGCCGCCAGCGCTCAATCTCGGCATGGTGGCCCGACAACATCTCAGCCGGCACCGACATACCGCGCCAGCTTTCAGGCCGGGTGTAGGCCGGACAATCGAGCAAACCGTCGAGCGCCGGGTTAAAACTGTCCAGCTGATGGCTGCCTTCGTCATTCAACACGCCGGGCTGCAGTCGGGTCACGGCGTCGATTAAAGCCATCGCCGCAATCTCACCGCCAGACAACACAAAGTCGCCTAGGCTGATCTGGCAATCCACATGCGCGTCAATGAAGCGCTGATCCACGCCTTCGTAGCGGCCGCACAGCAGCACCGCGCCCGCAGAATCTGCCCAGTCTTCAACCAAGCTGTGATTGAGTGGCTGGCCTATCGGGGAGAACAAAACGACCGGCACCGGTGCGTTTTCAGTCACCGCGCGTTCAGCCCGAATCGCCTCCAAGCACAGCGCCAGCGGCTCAGCCATCATGACCATGCCGGGACCACCGCCAAATGGCCGGTCGTCGACACGGCGATAGCTGCCTTCAGAAAAATCTCGGGGGTTCCAGAGCCGCACCTGCACTTGGCCAGATTCGTAGGCACGGCGTGTCACGCCAGTGCTCAAAAAAGGCGCAAACAGCTCAGGGAAAAGGGTGATGACGTCAAAACGCATGCAGGTGTTTCAACTGCTGGCTGACTTCAGTAGTCGGGTTGCCAGTCCACGGTGATGCGTTTGCCGGGGATGTCCACGCCGTCGACGTAGGCCGCGACGAAAGGAATCATGCGCTCGGCGGCGGCTTCTGTGCCGTCTTCAGCGACGGCTTGGTATTCCACACACAGCACCGAATGCGGGCCGGTGGTCATGAGGTCGCGCACAGCGCCAAGGCTCACGCCTTCGCGGTTCACGACATCCAGGCCGATCAAATCGACCCAGTAATATTCATCTTTGGAGGCGCTTGGAAAGCTGCTGCGCGGCAAGAAAATACGCGCACCACGCAAAGCTTCAGCGAGATTTCGATCATCAATACCGGCGATCTTGGCGACCACGGTATTGGAATGCACCTTGCACTCGTCCAGCGTGATGGCGACGGTGCCGGAAAAAACTGAAAACCCAGGACGGAACTTGGCTTCAGGCGCTTGCAAGAGCCAATCTTTGGCAGCAAACAAGGCCTCGGGCTCGGCGCTGTGCGGAAGCACTTTGACCCAGCCCTTCACGCCCCAAGCGTCAAGAACACGGCCAACCTCAATCGCATCATCAGGCAGGGCGGCTGGCTTCAGGCCGGTAAGGCTTTCAGTGACCATGCTGCTGACTCTGTCTCATGCGTTGACCGCGGTTCCTGTTCAGGCAGCCTTGGCGGCGCCCTGCTTGACCAGACGCTCGACTGTGTCGGAGGCTTGTGCGCCAACGCCCAGCCAATGAGTCAGACGGTCTTGTTCGATACGCAAAGCTTCTTCACCGCCACGGGCGAGTGGGTTGTAAAAACCAATACGCTCGATGAAGCGACCATCGCGGCGAACGCGTTTGTCTGCCACAACGATGTTGAAGAAAGGACGATGCTTGGAACCGCCGCGTGAGAGTCGGATGACGACCATGATTTATCCTTCGGGTGGTGGAGCAACAAAATCGTCACCCCAACATGTACTTGCAGCGCTTGAGACACACGACATGGCCACCCGGCCAGCGAATTGCTGCAAAGCCGCAGATTATAGCCCGAGACCTTGCCTTAGCGCCACCTGCTCGACACACCATTCCATTCATATGCCATTGATATGCCCCTGATACGTCCCAGCCGCCCGGCAGATCTTGCCGCCATCACGGCTATTTATGCCCAACAAGTGCTGCACGGCACTGGCACCTTTGAAACCGAGCCACCCACGCTGGCTGAGATGACGGCCAGGCGTGACGACGTGCTGGCCAAACAGTTGCCGTACCTGGTGGCTGAAGATGCCGGGGAAATAATTGGCTTTGCCTACTGCAACTGGTTCAAAGCCAGACCGGCGTACCGCTATTCAGCCGAAGATTCGATTTATTTGTTGCCCGAGGCACAGCGTCGCGGTCTCGGGCGCGCCTTGCTGACCGAACTCACCGCGCAAGCCGAAGCCGCAGGGGTCCGCAAACTGATCGCAGTCATCGGTGATTCCGCCAATGCCGGATCCATCGGCCTGCACCGCAGTGTGGGCTTCACGCAGGTCGGGGTGCTCACATCCTGCGGCTGGAAATTCGACCGCTGGCTGGATGTTGTGTTGATGGAAAAGGTCTTGGGCGCTGGCAACCAATGCCCACCCCAAGCGCTTGGGGTGTAATAGCTGGAATGAAAAGTATGAAAAACAAAACCGTCTCCACTTGGATCACCTTGCTCGGCGGCCCTTTGGGTTTGCATCGCTTTTACCTGCACGGCTGGTCTGACACGCTCGGCTGGGCGCTGCCGATTCCGACGGCGCTCGGCATCTATGGCATTGAACGCGTGCAGCAATACGGACTCGACGATCAAATGAGCTGGCTGCTGATACCGCTGCTGGGTTTCACCATGGCCGGTTGCGCGTTAACTGCCATCTTTTATGGCCTGATGCCAGTTGACAAATGGAACGCGCGCTTCAACCCAGAAGCGGACGTCGATGCGGAGTTGGGACGAACCAACTGGCTGACGATGCTGGCCATCATCGTCGCCCTGCTATTGGGCGCGATCTCCATGATGGGCAGCCTGGCCTACAGCTTTCAGCACTACTTTGAGTACCAGGTCGAAGAAGCCCGCAAGATTTCACAATAAGCGGGGCATGCCTGACAAACGCCCTGATGAGGTTTGTCAGGCCTACGCTCTAAAGATTAAAAGCTAGCTTGCAAGCCGACTTTCAAACTGCGCCCGGGCATCGGGGCTTTCTGAAAAGCAGTGGTGGTCAACACCGATGACGCGCTGTAGGCCAGCTGATTGGTGAGGTTATCGAGCCGCGCAAACCAGAGCAAGCTGGCCGCACCTGCCCGCATGCGATAGGTGCCGGCCAGATTCCACAGGGTGTAAGCGTCGGTGGCGCGGTCTGTTGCCGGCACCCGAGTTTGCGCACCCGAGTGGTCAAAGCCAAAGTTGGCGCCCCACGCCCCGCTGCCCCACGACAAGGTCGAACCGACGCGCCAAGGCGCGATGCGCGGCAGCGCTTGTCCACTGTCTTGATTGGTAGCGCGCACCAGATCGCCGCGCAAGGCCAAGTCCAGTGTCGAAGCCCCTTGCAACAGGCGGACGTTGCCGCTGCTCTCAAGGCCGACGAAACGTGCGCGCACTTGCTCGTATTGATACAGCGGCAAGCCATCCTCCACAAGGCCTGTACTGCTCAACCCAACGTAGTTCTGAAAACGACTCATGTAGCCATTGACGCTGAAACGGTTGGCGCCCGCCTTCCAAGCCGCACCCACATCCAGATTGCCAGACTTCTCTTTGTTCAAGTTGGCGTTGCCCACTTCATACGCAGCAGTCGCTAGGTGCGGACCATTGGCAAACAACTCATAGTCTTTTGGCGCGCGCTCGGTGTAGGCCAGATTGCCAGTGAGTTTCCAACCGGGTGCCACATTCCACAAACTGCCCAAGGCATAGCTGCCTGTCTTGAACTCCCTGCCACCGACGGAGAAGCGATCAATCGTCGGATCAGGACTACCGAAGGACTCGACCCTCACCGACTCCAGCCTGCCGCCCAAACTCAGCTTGCCCCAACGGGTGGCCATTTCTTCGTACGCAAACACCGCCGTCTGCTCGGTTTTGCTGTGCGGCGCAAAGGCCTCTGCGCCATCGGCTGAAAAGCGGTTGCTCTCGGTCTGAAAACCCAACACGCCCTCGAAATTACCGCGCTTGGCGTGGCGTGCCTCAACTCGCAAATCACTTCCTTTGTTTTTGAAAACAGTGCCAACGTCAGCACCTTCAAACTCGGTGTGGTTGTAGTCCGTCTGGCTGTACTGACCCTTGACACTTTGGATGAAACCGCCCAAATTGCGAACCTCACCTTCGAGCGCATAACGGTTGGACTTCATGCCGATGGTGACCTCGTCTTCTGCCACCGTGCCGTAAGTGCTTTTGTAACGAGTGGCCGAAGCGCCCAAGTAGCCATTGTCAAAAAACAGCGACCCGCCCAACGCTTGCCCATTGGTGTCACTGGCCGAGTTGCAAATTTTGCGACGTGTAGTGGTTCCGTCTTTGGTGCATTCCAGATCAATCGGCACACTGACATCGCCGGTCTTGCGGTCAAACGCATCCACGTGCAACTGGTACCGCGTGTTGCCGGCCTCCAGCAGCACGCCCTTACCGCGCTCTGAATTGCCGGTGGCGAAGTTCAAGTCCGCTTTGCCGCTGACGCCGCCTTTTTCGTCGAACTGCGGCTCGCGTGCAATCCGGTTGTCGATCACATTGACCACACCGCCCACAGCGCTGCCGCCGTACAGCAACGCACCGGGGCCACGCAACACTTCAATGCGCTCAATGCTCAACGGATCCAGCGTGACCGCGTGGTCGTAACTCAGGTTCGACACGTCCATCGACCCGCCGCCGTTGTTCAAGAGGCGGATCCGGTCTCCGTCTAGCCCACGGATGATGGGCCGGCTGGCGTTAGGGCCAAAGTAGGTGCTGCTGACGCCAGGCAGACCGTCGAGGGTTTCACCCAAAGTGGTTTTGCTGCGCAACAGCAATTCGGTGCCCGACAGCTGCGTGGCCGGCGCGATCAGATCGCTAGAACCCAAAGGGTTGCCCGTGACCGTGACCTCTTGCAGGCGCAGGGGAGCGCTTTGCGCCAAGACGGTTGCGGGCAAGGATCCCAACAGGACCCAAGAGACGATAGAAGACAAAGATGCCACGCTCACGGCGCGGCGCTTGAAAGAATTTTTCATAACAGGCTTCGAAGAAATCAAAAACAAAAACGGGCACGCCGCCCTAAGGCGGAGAAGCACCAGAAGTTTGGGAAGTTCAGCGAGCCGAGGGGGGGCCGCGTGCTTGATACAGCGCAGCCCAGCGGGCGATGAAATCGCCCGCCAACGTCACCAGTACAACGCTTGTCAATGTCGTTGGCAAGGCCGGGAGTGGCAAAAAATGCAGCGCGTCGGCGTGGCAGAGTTGGTCGAAGACCAAACAGTCTGCTGCTGACTCATGGTCGGCAAACAGCGCTTTGGACCACCCTGGTTGAGAGGATCGCTGGCTCAGCGACGCATGGGCATGATCGTGGTCATGGCCGATGCCGTGCATCAACCCCAGCAGAGGCACCATGAGCAAAGCCAGGGCTAAATAAAAGCCCATGACTTGTCGAGAGATACCGCTGAAATTCATGCTGGTTTAAATTCAATCAATGCTGTCAATGCCGGATGCGATCGGTGAAGGTCTTGCGAAACTTCGCCACCTTCGGGCCGGCCACCGCGACGCAGTAACCCTGATTCGGGTTGTTTTCAAAAAAGTCTTGATGATAATCCTCGGCCGGCCAGTAGTTGGTCAGGGGGTGCACCTCGGTGACGATCGGCTGGCTGAACAACTTGGCCTCTTTCATCTCGCTGAGCATGTGGTCAATCACTTTTTCCTGTTCGGGTGTCGACCAGTAAATGCCGCTGCGGTATTGCGTGCCGGCATCGTTGCCCTGCCGGTTCAGCGTTGTCGGGTCGTGGATGACGAAGAAAATTTCGAGAATCTCACGCAGGCTGATCTGCGTCGGGTCATAGGTCAGCTTGACCACTTCGTTGTGGCCGGTCGTGCCCGAGCAAACCTGCTCGTAAGTCGGCTGCGTGACATGGCCGTTGCTGTAGCCCGACTCGACGTCTGTCACGCCGCGCACTTGGACGAACACCGCCTCGGTGCACCAAAAACAGCCGCCGCCCAGCGTGATCGTTGGCAATGTGGTCATAAGATCTTTCGTTGAATTGAAGTTTGATTCTGCCGAACCCCCGGCCAGCGTTCAAGTCGCCATCGGCAAACTCGTGCGCACCGCATGGACAAAAGCGGCCAGCGCCGGGCTGTCCCGGCTGGTTTTCCAGAGGCAATGGGTTTCATAGGTAACGGTGTCTTCTTGCAGCGGCACAAACACCGCGCCGGCTAGCGCCGACTGCTGCAAGGCCGCCGGCACCAGCGCCACACCCATGCCTTGCGCCACCAGCGAGACCACGCTCAGCCAATGCCTGAGTTCGTAGCGAATTTCCGGATCAAAGCCAGACGCGGCACACAACGCCACAATGCGCTCGTGGTAGTCCGGCGACACCGTTTTGGAGACCACTGCAAACGGCTCGCCCTGCAATTGCGCCAGCCCCAACGTGGCCTGCCCGGCCAAGGTATGGGCGGCCGGCAAGCAACCGACAAAAGCTTGGCTAGCCACCCGAATTTGCGACAACTCAGGCGGCACGCGTGTGGTGTGAACAAAGCCGAGGTCGAGCCGGCCTTGCGCCAGTTCCACCAATTGCTCACTCGAACTCAACTCCTTGAGCAGCAGGCGCAAGCGGGGATGGCCCGTCTGAAAACTCGCCAAGATCAGCGGCAAACCGCTGAACAACATGGTCCCGGAAAAGCCAATCGTCAGGCTGCCGGCCATGCCTTGACCGACATCTTTGGCCAGATTCGCGGCGCTCGCGGCCTGCTCCAACAAAGCCCGCGCCGCCGGCACAAAAGCCAGACCCGCAGCCGTCAGTTGCACCGACTTGCTGTTGCGCGTCAGCAGGCGAGCGCCCACTGAGGCCTCCAACTGCTGGATGTTCAATGAGAGCGGCGGCTGAGAAATAGCCAGACGGCGCGCCGCCCGGCCGAAATGCAGTTCCTCGGCCAGCACCAAAAAGTAGCGAAGATGTCGAAATTCCATAAATACAAAAAATATATCGTTGAATCGTTAATTGATATTAGACAGCTATTCTTGATTGTTGAACAATCGAATTTCGCATTCAGGCCAACCAGCATCTTTTGGGCAGGCCCTACACTTTGCAGTCATATTCAAGGAAACAAGTCATGTCCGCCAAATTCAATTGGGAAGATCCGTTTTTTCTGAGCCAACAGCTCACTGACGATGAGCGCGCCATCGTCGAAGCCGCTCATGATTTTTGTCAGGACAAACTCCAGACCCGCGTGCTGATGGCCGCCCGCCATGAAACCTTTGACCGCGAGATCATGAACGAAGCCGGTGCCATGGGCTTTCTCGGCTCGACGATTGAAGGCTACGGCTGTGCCGGCCTGAGCTACGTCGCCTACGGTCTGATCGCCCGTGAAGTTGAGCGCGTCGACAGCGGCTACCGCAGCGCCATCAGCGTGCAAAGCTCGCTGGTCATGCACCCGATCAACGCCTATGGCAGCGAAGCGCAAAAGCAAAAATTCCTGCCCAAGCTCGCCACTGGCGAATGGGTCGGCTGCTTCGGCCTGACCGAACCCAACCACGGCTCTGACCCGGCCAGCATGCTGACGCGCGCCAAACCTGTTGACGGCGGTTTCATCATGAAGGGCGCCAAGATGTGGATCACCAACAGCCCGATCGCCGATGTCTTCGTGGTCTGGGCCAAGCTCGAAGACCCGGACGGCAAGGTTGGCGGTCAAGAAAGCATTCGCGGCTTCATTCTTGAAAAAGGCATGAAGGGTTTGAGCGCACCGAAAATCGAAGGCAAGATGAGTTTACGCGCCTCCATCACCGGCGAGATCGTCATGGACGATGTCTTTGTGCCTGAAGCCAACATTCTGCCCAACGTCAGCGGCCTCAAAGGCCCTTTCGGTTGCCTCAACAAAGCCCGTTACGGCATCGCTTGGGGGGCCTTAGGTGCTGCTGAAGACTGCTGGCTCCGTGCTCGTCAGTACACCATGGACCGCGTGCAATTCGGCCGCCCCTTGGCACAAAACCAGCTGATCCAGAAAAAGCTCGCTGACATGCAGACTGAAATTGCACTTGGCCTGCAAGCCTGCTTGCGCGTGGGTCGCTTGATGGACGAAGGCCAAGATGCCCCCGAGATGATTTCAATCATCAAACGCAATTCATGTGGCAAGGCGCTGGACATTGCCCGCATGGCGCGCGACATGCACGGCGGCAACGGCATCCATGACGAATACCACGTCATCCGCCACATGATCAACTTGGAAACCGTCAACACCTACGAAGGCACGCACGATGTGCACGCCTTGATCTTGGGTCGCGCGCAAACCGGTTTGCAGGCTTTTTATTGAAGACCACCCTTTGCTGAGCCGAGCATGATGCCCGCGCTCGGCGAGTTCAAAGCCATCGCGGCAGCGTTGCTGTTGCCGCCCACCTCACCGCTGTTGCTGGCGGCGGCCGGGCTGATCTGGCTGCGTCACAGTTTTGGTCGACTGCTGATGGTCACGGGTTTGCTGGCCCTTTGGCTGCTCAGTTGCAACGCTGTCGCGGTCTGGTTGGCCCAGCGGGTGTTGCCGCCCGTCAGCGTGCTGGAGCCCTCGCAGCAGGCGCAACTTGGCGTCTCCGGCGTGCAGGCCATTGTTGTTTTGGGCGGCGGTGTTCAGCCGTCTGCCCCAGAGTACGGCCAGGCCCAGCCCAACGCGTCGACGGCAGCGCGGCTGCGCTACGCGATTCAGCTGGCTAAGCGTTCCAGCTTGCCGTTGGCCTTTGCGGGTGGCGTTGGCTGGAGCAACAGCGGCCAAGAGGTGCCCAGCGAAGCCAGCACCGCCCAGGTTTTCACGGCAGAGCACGGCCTAAAGCTGCGCTGGACGGAGAGCCAATCCCGCGACACGGCCGAAAACGCTGCTCGCCTGCGTGACTTGCTGGCCCCTGCTGGCATCCAACACATCGCGCTGGTTACCCACGCTTGGCACATGTCGCGCAGCCAAGCGCTGTTTGAGAAAGCTGGCTTCACCGTGCTGCCGGCGCCTATGGGCCTTGTCCGACAAAGTGAGCGACCACTGCTTGAATGGCTCCCGTCAGCACACGGGCTGACGGCCTCGCGCCATCTGTTGCGAGAGTGGCTGGCCTTGCGACTTCACAGCGTGACAGGCTGACGCTGACGGGCTCAGACCAAGGACTTGACCGCGCCCAGCCCAGTCGCTACATTACTAACCAATCAGTCAGTAATCGTGTCTTTTTTAATTTGACAGCGCCTGTGAGATGCCTCTCTCCAAACCCTTCACCGACACAGCCACCGACCGCGCGCCCAAACGCGAGCGGCGCAAGGATGCGCGGCCGGGCGAACTGCTCGTGGCAGCACTTGACCTGTTCGTTGAAAAAGGCTTTGCCGCCACCCGCATGGAAGAAGTTGCCATGCGCGCAGGCGTCTCCAAGGGCACGGTATTTTTGTACTTCCCGAGCAAAGACGAACTCTTCAAAGCCGTGGTGCGTGAAAATATTTCTGGGCGCTTCGAAGAATGGAATACCGAGTTCCTGACCTACGAAGGTTCGTCCGCCGACATGCTGCACCACTGCATGACCACGTGGTGGCACCGGATTGGCTCGACCCAAGCATCAGGCATCAGCAAACTGATGATCAGCGAAGGCGGTCACTTCCCGGACATCGTTGAGTTTTACCAACATGAAGTCGTGCAACCGGGCCATGCGCTGATTCGCCGGGTGCTGCAGCGCGGCATCGACCGGGGCGAGTTCCGCGCTGTCGACCTCGACTTTGCGGTCTACGGCGTGGTCGCTGCCATGATGTTTCTGATTTTGTCCAAGCACTCGGGAGCCTGCCTGCAAGGCAAGGTGTCGCTCGATCCAGACGCCTACATCGCCAATCAAGCCGCAGTGATGTTGCACGGCCTAGAAAAAAGCCAGCCAAGCGGTGTCAAGACAAAGCTCTCTTCTTGAACGCTCATCTCCATCGTTAAAATCAATCTCTTTCATCCACGCACGACACCCCGCACCATGAACTACGAACAAGCCCGCTTTAACATGATCGAGCAGCAAATCCGCCCCTGGGAAGTGCTGGACAACCAAGTCCTTTCGCTGTTGGCCGTGGTCAAGCGTGAAGACTTCGTGCCGCTGGCGCACAAGTCTCTGGCGTTTGCCGACATGGAAATTCCGCTGCCGCCGCACAGCAACCCCAGCCAATGCATGCTGGCACCCAAAGTTGAAGCCCGCATTCTGCAAGATCTGAACGTGCAAAAGCACGAAAAGGTGCTGGAAATTGGCACCGGCTCAGGCTATATGGCGGCCCTGCTAGGGCACCGCGCGCAGCAAGTCATCAGCCTTGAACTGGAGCCAACGCTGGCCCAAAGCGCCCGTGCCAATTTGCAAAAAGCAGGTCTTTACAACGTCGAAGTGCTGCAACTTGATGGCAGCGCCCTGTTGGCCCCAGGCGCCGCTGAAAAAGCCGGCGTGCAAGGTCCCTTTGACGTGATCGTGTTGAGCGGCTCGGTCGCCGAAGTACCCACTCCATTGCTGGCGCTGCTCAAAGTCGGCGGCCGTCTGAGCGCCATCGTCGGCGAAGAACCGATGATGCGTGCCACCTTGATCACGCGCACTGGCGAGCAGGCTTTTGGCACCACCCAAGCCTGGGATACTGTGGCCCCGCGCCTGCTGAATTTCCCTGAGCCATCGAAGTTCAGTTTCTGACTCTTTCCTTCAAGGCAAGCATGATCCCGCAAGTTTCTCCAAGCCAGTTTTCGAGTTGGGTAGGCAGCGTGGCCGCCACCGCCAGCGTGCCCGTGACACCGGTGCTGCTCGACGTGCGTGAGCCCTGGGAAGTACAAACCGCCTGCGTCAGCGAAGACGGCTTCAAGCTGATGATCATTCCCATGCGTGAAGTTCCTGCGCGTCTGGCAGAGCTGGACCCGGAGCAGCCCATCGCGTGTCTGTGTCACCACGGCATGCGCAGCTTGCAGGTCGCCAACTTCTTGGTGCAAAACGGTTTCACCGAGGTCGTGAACCTGCAAGGCGGCATTGACGCTTGGTCGAATGAGATCGACCCCTCGGTGCCACGCTACTGATTTTTACCCCGGCTATTTTGCCTACTGCGTTTACTTTTCAGAACCATCATGAGAACAATAGAAATGCGCGCTCCTTCTCTGCTGACCTTGGCCTTGGCCAGCCTCTTGGCCACTGCTGCACCAATGGCAAAAGCCCAAAGTCTGATTGACTTGTACGAGTCGGCGCGCGCCTTTGACGCGGGCTATTTGTCGGCCCGCTTGCTGTACGACGCCAATCTGGCGCGTGCCGAGCAAGCCCGAGCGAGCATCTTGCCAACAGCGGGTTTGTCTGCCGGTGCAACGCTGACTGATCTGGATATCAGCCCTGCAACTGCATTGAACCGCTCATTCAACACGCAAACGGCCACCCTCAGTGCATCGCAACCGCTGTACCGACCCGGCAACTGGGCCACTTACGAGCAAGGCAAAAAACAGCTCGACCAGGCTCGCTCGCAACTCGACACGGCCGAGCAAGACCTCATCGTGCGCACCAGCCAAGCCTACTTTGACGTGCTGGCCTCGCAAGACAGTCTGACTTTTGTCAAAGCGCAAAAAGCCGCGGTGGCCGAGCAACTGGCCTCCGCTCAACGTAATTTTGAAGTCGGTACGGCCACCATCACGGACTCGCGCGAAGCCCAAGCCCGCTACGACTTGGTGCTGGCCCAAGAGATTGCCGCCGAAAATGATTTGCGCGTGAAAAAATTAGCCCTCGACCAACTGGTTGGCAAAGCCGAAACACTACCGCGCGGCTTAGCGGCACCCCTGGTGTTGCCCACTGTCGTGCCCGTCGATGTCAACGCCTGGGTGCTGCAGTCTGAAACCGCACACCCCGGCATCCGGCTGGCACAAAGCAACTTTGACATTGCCAAGCTTGAGGTTGACAAAGCCGAAGCCGGCCACAAGCCCACGCTTGACTTGGTCGCCAGCTACAACGGCAGCCGCAATCCAAGCGGAACAATCACCAACGCAAACGGCACGCGCAGCACCAGCGCCGCCATCGGCTTGAACTTCAACGTGCCGCTGTTCGCCGGCTATGCCACACAAAACCGCATTCGTGAAACTTTGTCGCTCAGCGACAAAGCACGTACCGACTTGGAAGGCGCGCGTCGCAACGTTGCGCTGAGCACGCGCACCGCCTTCTTTGGCTTGGTCTCGGGGCAAGGGCAAGTCAAGGCGCTTGAAGCCGCCGAACGCTCCAGTCAAAGCGCGCTCGACGCCAACAAACTGGGTTATCAGGTTGGCGTGCGCATCAACATCGACGTGCTGAATTCGCAGAGCCAACTGTTCCAGACCAAACGTGATCTGGCGCGCGCCCGTTACGACGTGCTGGTCGGTGGCTTGCGTCTGCGTCAAGCCAGCGGCACGCTGAAGCCTGATGATCTGCAAGCCATCAACGGCTTGTTAGTGAAGTAAGGTCAGCGCTTCAACGGTGCGCGTTGCTGCACCGCCATGACGCGCTGAAAATTGATGCGCCGCGACCGCAGCAGCTTGCAAATCAACCTGTGATCGCAACAGCGCTAAGGCCTTTTGTACTCCATGGGCCATGTCGACCACGCGGTGGGCAGCCCCTTCGGCTTCCGCCAGGGCGGCAGCCTCTGCAAAATTAAAAGTGTGCGGCCCCATCACCACCGGGCAAGCGCAGGCCGCCGGCTCGATCAGATTTTGACCGCCCAGTGCTTCAAAACTGCCGCCTAGCAAAGCCAAGTCACTGAGCGAGTAATACAGCGCCATCTCACCCAGCGTGTCGCCCAGCCAAACATCTGCCTGCTGAGCTGCGGCACTCTGTGCCGGACCATCGGGCCAACTGGAACGGCGCGACACACGCAGGCCTTGTTGTTCGATCAACCGTTGCACGATGTCAAAGCGCTGCGGATGTCGCGGCACGATCAGCACGCGCAAACGCGGCCCAAGGCCGTTGACCGACGCACCCAGCACGCCCTGCGCCACCAGTTGCCGAATAAACTCGGTCTCTTCACCCTCGCGCGAGCTGGCCAGCATCAGCACAGACTGCTGATGCTGTGCCCGCCATTGACGCGCCAAGGCCTGTTGCGCAGCATCCGGCTTGGCGTCAAACTTCAGGTTGCCCAAGACGCCGGCCACGGTGGCACCGATCTGCTGCAAGCGCTGCGCGTCAGCCTCGGTCTGCGCATACACAGCGGTCAGCACACGGTAGGCCGGCCGCGCCAGCCAGGCCATGCGCTCAGCGCCGGCCAGTGACTTCGCCGACAAACGTGCATTGACCAACACCACCGGCACTTGCTTTGCTTGGGCTGCCGCTAGGAGTTGAGGCCACACCTCGGTCTCCAGCAAGACACCCATGCGCGGTTTGAAATGCGTCAGAAAACGTTCAACCGCCAACCGGCTGTCCCACGGTTGCCAAACCTGCACATCGCCCAGCTGCAACAAGCTGGCGCCTTCTGCACGACCCGTGGCCGTACCGTGCGTCAACAGCACGCGCAAACCTGGACAGGCTTCACGCCACGCGCGCAGCAAGATGGCGGCCGTGCGCGTCTCTCCCAGCGACACCGCATGCACCCAGACCAGCTCGCTGCTGGTTTCAGGCGGCTGATGGTAAATGCCAAAGCGCTCAGGGATAGCCACGGCATAACCCGGCTCGGCAACCGCCCGGCGCGCTAATTTTCGGCGCAGCAGGGGCGTGGCCGCCTGCATCAGCAAGGCATACAGCTTGAGTGCGATGGACTCTGTTTTTGACCGCGCAGAACTCACGGAAAGAACTGGCAACACGACCTCAGCGTTTCGGAGGTTCAATGTGCCGCCGCGCCAACGCTGGCGTCTGGCTTGACACTGTGCAGCAGCTGCAGCATGTCTTTTTCAATCCGCTGCAAGGCCTCGGGCGTTTGGCCTTCAAAGCGCAGCACCAGCACCGGGGTGGTGTTGGAGGCACGGATCAAACCAAAGCCATCGGGCCAGTCCACGCGCACACCATCGATGGTGGAAATTTTGGCCGGGGCCGCAAAACTCACCTGCTGGATCAGCTGGTCCACCACCGTATGGGCTTCCCCCTCGGCGCAGGTCACGTTCAGCTCGGGCGTGCTGTGGCTGGTCGGCAAAGCATTCAGAACCGCGCTGGCATCCGCGCTGCGGCTGACGATTTCGAGCAAGCGGCTCCCCGCGTAAGTGCCATCGTCAAAGCCGAACCAGCGCTCTTTGAAAAAGATGTGTCCGCTCATTTCGCCGCCCAGCGGGCTGTCCAACTCTTTCATGCGCGCCTTGATCAGCGAGTGGCCAGTCTTGTAAATGTGCGCAACGCCCCCGGCAGCTTCAATGGCCGGGGCCAGTCGCTGCGAACACTTCACGTCAAAAATAATGTTGCCACCGGGCACGCGCGACAGCACGTCTTGCGCAAACAAAATCATTTGGCGATCGGGGTAAATGTTCTGCCCGTCTTTGGTGACGATGCCGAGTCGGTCGCCGTCGCCATCAAAAGCCAGACCCAATTCGGCGTCGGTCGTTTTGAGCGCAGCGATCAAATCACGCAAGTTTTCAGGCTTGCTCGGGTCGGGATGGTGGTTCGGAAAATTGCCATCGACCTCGCTGAAGAGTTCAGTCACCTCGCAACCCAGCGCCCGGAAAATACCGGGTGCTGAAGCACCAGCAATGCCGTTGCCAGAATCAACCACGATCTTCATCGGCCGCGTCAGACGAATGTCGGAGACGATGCGCTCGGTGTAAGCCGGCAGCACATCCACTTGGCGCAGACCACCAGCGGCCGTTGGCGCTCCAGCCGTACCCGCCAGCAGCCAACTGTCAGCTTCCATGATGCGGCGCAAGGACTGGATTTCTTCACCGTAAATCGCCCGACCGGCCATCACCATCTTGAAGCCGTTGTAGTCCTTCGGGTTGTGGCTGCCGGTGACCTGTATGCCGCTGGTGCACAGGGTGTTGGCCGCAAAATAAAGCATTGGCGTGGTCACCGCACCGACGTCAATCACCTCTACACCGACAGCCCGCAAACCCCGCATCAAAGCTGCACTGAGCGAAGGGCCACTGAGCCGACCGTCGCGACCGACCGCCACGGTGCGCTCGCCTTCGGCCAAGGCGACGGTGCCAAAGGCTTTGCCCAAAGCCTCGGCAACGTCTTCATGGATCGTAGAAGGCACCACGCCGCGGATGTCATAAGCTTTGAAAATCGAGGGAGTCACATGCATGAAAAAAGCTTTCGGGGTGACGGCAACAAGATGCCGCCTTTCCAACAATTGTAGGCCGCGACGCCTACAAACACAGCAGGACAAGACGCCACAACAAGGTCGGCCTGAATCAGCGCCAGGGGTATCATGAGACTTCTCTTTCATGGATTGCACCGCAGCGCGTGATGACCAAATGGCTGCTTCAACTGACATGAAATTCAACGCTTCGATGGTGCAGACCCGCTGCCCAACCCCTTTAGGCAACTTGATTCTGGTCGCCAGCCCGAGCGGATTGGCAGGCGCTTGGTTTGAAAATCAGCGCCACTTGCCGGCCGCCTTGGCAACGCCGCTTGCAGGCCAAAACGCTGTCTGGCCAGAACACGCAACCAACCCGATCTTGCAAGCGGCCGTGACGCAGTTGACTGCCTACTTTGCCGGAAAAACCAGTGGCTTTGACCTGCCACTCGACCTCAGCGCCGGCAGCCCCTTTCAGCAAACAGTGTGGCTGGCGCTGCTGGCGATTGAGCGCGGCCGCACCACCAGCTACGGCGCCTTGAGTAGCTGCATCGGACGACCCAGCGCCGCCCGCGCGGTGGGTGCAGCCATTGGGCGCAACCCCATCAGCATCGTGGTGCCCTGCCACCGCGTCATCGGCAGCACCGGCTCGCTCACCGGTTATGCCGGCGGCCTTGAGCGCAAGACGGCTTTGCTCCAACTCGAAGGCGTACTTTGAGCACGTCGGTCTCCGGCAAGCCTTGGGTTGCTGATCTCATCTTGCTGGGAGCCGTCTGGGGGGGCTCTTTTTTACTCATGCGCATCAGCGTCGTTGAGTTTGGACCCTTTGCCACGGCCGGCGTGCGGGTCGCCATTGCAGCCTTATTTTTACTGCCCATCTTGATTTACAAAGGTCTGGGCGCTGAATTGCAGCGGCACTGGAAACGTGTCTTTTTTGTGGGTCTGCTGAACTCCGGCATTCCGTTCACCTGCTATGCCTTTGCCCAACTGTCGATCACCACGGGCCTGTCTTCTTTGCTCAATGCCACCGTGCCGCTCTTCGGCGCCATCGTGGCTTGGCTGTGGCTGCACGATCAGCCACCGCGCTCAAGGATACTCGGCCTGTTGATTGGCTTTGCAGGTGTGGCCATGTTGGCGTGGGACCAAGCCAGCTTCAAGCCAGGCGCCTCTGGCATAGCGCCAGTCTGGGCGGTGCTGGCTTGCCTGCTCGGCTGTATTTGTTATGCGGCTTCAGCCAGTTACACGCAGCGATTTTTATCAAACTTGTCGCCCCTGGTGATCGCCACTGGAAGTCAAATTGGAGCGACGTTGGGCCTGGCCTTGCCAGCGCTGTGGCTGTGGCCGACGCAGATGCCGAGCCAGAATGCGTGGCTTGCGCTGTTGGTGGTCGGCGTTGTCTCAACTGGCATGGCCTATATTTTGTTTTTCCGCCTGATTGCCAACGCCGGCCCAGCGCGGGCGCTCTCCGCCACCTACGTGGTGCCGGTCTTTGCGGTCCTCTATGGCCTGGTCTTTCTGGGTGAACACATCACCCCTTGGATGCTGACCTGCGGCGCGGTGATCGTGGTCGGCACGGCGCTGTCCACCGGCCTGCTCAAGCTCAGGCGGCCACGTTCTTGAACCTAAAAAACCGCCCAAAAATCCACCGAGCCGGGTGGCAGAAATGCATGCAAGACCTGCGCATCGGCGCTCAGCGTGAGGACTTCAGCGCCTGCTGCCTCTAAAGCCAGCAGCCGTTGCAGCAATTGGGTTTCGCCCGAGCCATCATCGCTGGCCACCCGATGCGGCCACTCAGCGCGCGCTGGCAAAGCCCGTCGACCCACCAACACCAGCCTCGCCTGTTGGGTGCGCACAGTCCACGGTTGGCGACTGAGGCTGCCGATGGCACTGCTTTGATGAGTTGCATGACGCGTCGTGGCTGCCCGCGGTAGACCACCAAGTCAGCGTCATCTGCAGACATGCATTCGGTCACGATCAAGCGCGGCAGCGCTTTCGAGTGGAGGTGCGTTGGCCAACAATCCATCAGCCGGGTGCGGACATTCGGCAATTCATACGGCATGACGCGGCACGGCCCTAAGGCCAGCGCATGAACGGGGTTGATCGCCGCCTCGCCTGGCAAGGCTTGGCTGCCAGCGGTGAGCACCGTCAAGTGGATGGGCTGTTGCCAGTCCAAGTCCTGCATGGCCTTCGCGATGAACAGCAGACTGTCAAAGGTCAACGCCTGACCCGGCACGCATTCGTTGGTGTCAACAGCCGCCACCTGCATCTCTGCCTCTAGCGCCCACGGATGAAGGATGTAGTCCAGCCGCGCATGACTTTGCGCCAAACTGCGGAAAAGTTGCGCGTAGTGCAAAGCATCCGAAACTGCCATCGATCAAGCTGGCAAAAACGCTGGCTGGACGCACCATGGTGACTCGATCGCCTTGGTTCAGGACCCGCAAGACGACGTCTGCAGTGAGTTTTGATTCGCCAGCAAACCGCCTGATGCGATACAACTGTCTGGCACATTGACGGCCGCCGCTGCTGTCATGGGGGGAGTGGGCAAAGCTCATGTCCATGGCCGATTCCTTTATTTTCACGGGCGACGCGTCAATTCAAAATCTGCAGTCAATTCTTTTTCGTGGATGACCAGCGTTACTTTTTCGCCAGACGGCTCTGGAAATGAGATTTCTGTTGGACTTGCAGCGTGTCGAAGAATGGCCAGCGAGGCCTCGCAACCGACAGGTGCAGCGACCCGCACGATCACCGCCTGAGTGGCCCGCGTTGCCATCTCCGGCGAATTGGGGACGTCACATTGAACGTTCCAGTTCCCCTGTGCATCAGGCACAAACAAGAGACGAGGATGGCTGGTAGAGGGCCCCGTGCCAACAGCCTTCGAATAAGCTTCAAGCGCTGTCCAGTAACGGTAAAAACTGGCTTCAGTGCCGTTTTTTTTGTCCATCTCTGAGGACTCCGAGCAGACCACATAAGGGCGCAGCAGCTCGAAATCAAGCGGCTCAGTACCGATGCTCTCGGCATCGATGCCAACCACCACATCGGTGGAGGCGACGAAAAGAGCACCGTTTCGCGTGTGTGAATGGCTGAAATGAATTGGCTGGTGAGGCGGTTCTACCAGCTGCGGCTTGCCTTTTTTGTCATACCGAAAAACCAGCGCAGTAGGTGCGACGCCCAGCATGTCGGAGAGCACCAACCGTCGCAAACCATGGACCAGTACGTAGGCTTTTCGATCAACTTCTTGTCTGAATTTGAAAGCCTCTGAACGCTCAGCCAAGTCTAGGAGACTGGTGAGTTGACGCCACCGCGCATGATCCATATGGCTCGGGCTTGCCCTCCAGATCTGGATATCGCATCTCTTCTTTACGCGCACGCATCTCTCCACACCAATTAAAAAAACCAATGCATCTGTCCCAGACCATCTCAGGGAAATTACCCCGTTGACCTAGTGCGAATGCAGGTTGTTATTAACAGTGAAGCGACACGCTATTGGTGTAGGACAAAGGAATCGACCCGTGCCCGCCATGCCCAGAATTTTGCTTGTGAAGAGCTTCAAGATCGTCGCCTGACGCTCATCAACAAGTCAAAACATCACGGCTTGATGTAAGCGTAACTTTCGCGCGCTTGCAGGCGCGCCGCGCGGACGACGCCGGATGGCGTGAAATCAGCATCCAGAATAAACTTATCTTTATTGATGCCCCTGTTTTTGAGCGTTATTTCACAAACTTCGAAGCGCACATTGCGCGACTTCAAAGCCGAGACCAAAGAGGCATAGTCAATGCTTGGATTGGCCTTGTCTTTGGCGCCCTCGAGCAGAAAATCCACACCATCGGCATGTGTCACCACAATGATTTGCGTGTCTGGTGCAATGTCCAGATGATTGCGAATATTGCGCAAGCCTTTGGTCGCCTGTTGCGCTGCGTTGTCGATGTGATAAACCACCTTATCGCCGGCCGCTTGCGCCGCCGCACAGGCCACGAGAAAGCCGCAAACAAGCAGTTTTTTGATCATTGAAGCAGTCGCCATTTTGAAACCTTGTGAGTTGAAGCCGCCCAAGATTGAGCTCATTTATTCGACTTGTCAGTCTATCGCTTCCTACTGAATTATTGACTGGTGAAGAACATATAGCGCTAGCGTTTCACGGCACTCGCCGGATCGGTGGGAAGACTCCTCAACACTGACCGCACCACATCGAGAAAAGCCTTAGCAGCAGGTGAGAATGAACGATCGCGTCGGTAGTAAACACCGATCGATCGCGACATTTCAGGCTGCACCAGTGGCAAAGTCAATAGTGTGGGATGCCCTGGGACGGGCAGCGCGATCACGGGAAGAATGGCAACACCGAAACCTGCTTCGAGCATGCCGTGAACCGTTGAAAGGTGCGACACCGGTGTGCGGCGTGCAGTCTGTATGTTCTGTCGCACAAGTTCATCGTGAATCATCTGGTGAGTCCCGCTATTGGTCGAAAGTGAGATCAAACTCTCGCCATCGATCTCGCTCCAAGCGACCCATCGCCTCTTTGCAAGAGGATGATTGCGCTGACACACCAAATGGAATCGGTCCTCATGCAGAGGCTCGAACACCATGCCTTCGGCCAGCTCCCCGGGGGCAATCGTGATGCCGAAGTCGGCCTCTCGGGTGCGCACTGCCAACAGCACCTGTTGTGCAACATCGTCATGCACGGTGACGTCGACCTGGGGGTATCGCTCGGCGCAGTTCTGGAGTGCCATCGGCATGATCCGTCCAGCTATCGAGGAGACACAAGACACGACCACCTCACCTCGACGTGACTGTGCGACGTCACTAACGTCATGCAAAAGCTGGTCAAAGTCACTTAGCACGCGGATAGCTCCTTGCACGAAGAAGGCGCCCACCTCCGTTACGGCGACAGAGCGCGAGGTCCGGTCGAAAAGTGTCACGCCCAGCGCGTCCTCTAGTTCAGAGATAGCCAACGACAACGCCGGCTGCGACAGATGAACGGCCTCAGCCGCGCGGCGAAAGCTCCCGTGTTGTGCAACGCCGACGGCGGCTCGTAATTGACGCAACGACACATTCATAAGAATTCAGTATCAATATATTAGAACAATAAACTTGTCGTAATGATAAGTCGCCCCTACCCTTTCGACCATTCGCTCATCAATCTATTTGAAAAAGGAACAATCATTCAATGTCAGTGCTAGATATCAGCGCCGATGCAAAACGCGCTTTTGACACGCTCAAATCGGGCGGCATCTCAATTTTTCCAGTCGACGTTGGGTACACCATTGCCGGCGGCTCGCAAGTTGCTCTGCATCGAATTTTCAAAACGAAGGGCCGTGCGCAAACCAAACTCAATGCAATGGTCGGTGACATGGCCATACATCGCAGCTTGCACCAACTTGACGCCCGCGGTCGCGCTATGGTGGAAGCGTTGACAGAGGAATATGACTTGCCCTTGGGGGTCATCGCCCCCTATGACCGGAATCACACCTTGGTTCAACGGTTAGATCCGACGGCGTTGGCCGGCAGCTCCAAGGACGGCACGATAGCTATGCTGGTCAATGCGGGTCCCTTTCATGCGGAGTTATGCAGGCTTAGCCGCGAAGAAAATTTCCCAATATTCGGTTCTTCTGCCAACCTCACCAACACGGGTACCAAGTTCCGCGTTCAAGACATTCCCCACGAACTGCTTGAGATAGCCGACACTGTCATCGACTATGGTTTGCGCAAATACCATCGCTACCAGCGCTCGGCCACACTCATCAATTTCCAGACAATGGAAGTCGTTCGTGAAGGTTCGTGCTACGAGCTTATCGCAGACGTGCTGGCAAGGCACTTTGAGGTGCTATTGCCAAGCGCACAACCCCCCTCCTCAACATAAAGAGACATTCCATGACATTCCCCTTTTCACGGCGCGTCCTTCTCTGCGCAGGTTTCACTTGGACCGCGTTGCTGGCCTTGCCAGCTGCCGCGCAAAAGTTTCCTGATCGTCCCATCAGACTGGTCGTGCCATTCGCTGTGGGTGGAGGGACAGATATTCTTGCGCGTGAAATCGGGCCACGCTTGGGGGAGGCGCTGGGCCAGACAGTCATCATTGAGAACCGAGGCGGCGCCGGCGGCAACATCGGTTCCGACGCTGTTGCCAAAGCCGTGCCTGACGGGTACACGATTTTGTTCGGCTCCAACTCTTTATCGATCAATGCCGGCTTGTATGAAAAGCTACCATTCGACCCTGTCAAGTCGTTCGCCCCGGTCGGCATCGTTGCGACAGCCCCGTTGGTACTTGTGGTCAATTCTGCTTTGCCGATCAACAGTGTTCAAGGCCTGATCGCAGAAGCCAAAGCAAAACCGAGCACCATGAACTGGAGCGCACCAGGCAACGGGACGCCGCATCACTTAGCCTCGGCACTGTTCAACAAGATGACCGGCGCAAACCTCACGCATATTCAGTACAAAGGCGGCGGCCCGGCCATCATTGATCTGCTCGGGCAGCAAACGCAGGCAAGCGTCCTAACACTGTCATCTGTCAAGTCATTCATCACCTCCGGAAAACTGCGTGCCCTCGGTGTCGCAACAGCCAAACGCACGCCTCTGCTGCCCGACGTGCCGACCATCGCAGAAGCCGGAGTTCCGGGTTACGAGGTCGACCTCTGGTACGGCATCTTCACGCCAGCCGGTACCCCTGAGAACGTGGTGCAGACGCTCAACGCAGCGCTGAATAAGGTGCTAACGAGCAAAGAAGTTCAAACGAGCTTTACAACCCAAGGCTACGAAGCCCAACCTGGCACGACAGTGGCCCTAAGAACCCTACTTGCCAGCGACTTGACACGCAGTGCCAAGGTCATTATGGAGGCCCATATCAAACCGGACTGAACGCAACAAAGCGGTGGGTTGCGGCCATGGTGCAAATCATCAACGCCTTATTCGGGTAATTTTCTACCGAGACCGACGCGGTAGGCTTCCAACTTGGTTGCATAGTCTGTCGCGTCGCCGTAGTCTAGAAAGCGCTGGTAACGTGCGTGGGTTCCCAACACTTTGTGCGCGTGCTTGATGGGACAAAAATACTCTTCTGTGCGTGCCAAAATTTCTGCCATGTAACCCATGAGCCCATTGCCATATTCGCAATAGGTGCAGTGGAATTTCTCAATGAAGTTCAGGTAGTTCAATTGGTGTCTGTCGAAAACGATGTAGTCAGCGCGTTTGACTTTGCTGACACCATAGATGGGAAAACAGGTCCATTGGTAAAGACTGACGCACAAGTCCAGCATCATCAGCGGAAAGATCATGGCGTAGATGATCGGCCCAGTGATCAGGTTTTGTGGTCGGTTGGTCACAAGCCACCTAAAAAAATTGGTTTTGAGCTTCTTGTGGGCCGCCTTGACTGAGCTTTCGAACTCTACGCGTTTGCCATTGATCTCAAAAAACATCTTGCTTTCTTGCTCATGGATGGCCGTGCGAAGGTCATCCTCTAACTCGGCCATTTTTGCCATCAGCTGAGATATTTTGTCGTTCATAGAAATCCAACAGTGTTTGATTGGTCAGCATAGCGGAGTGAGCACCCAACCGGACACGAAAGTATTTTCAGCTTGTCGCCTCAATCCGTCAGTTGTGTTCACACTCCCCCCTTGCGCTTCCTGTTTTTCTTCACTGATGCAAAGCAAGATAGCAAGACCGATGCAGGGATCAGTTAATCTTGCAAACCTCGGACTAATTGAATTTAGATTGTTACGGGGATTGGGGACAGGTCAAGTGCACAGGACAAATAAATGATAATTTTTATGAGAATGGCTGCTTTAGGCCACTATCGTTTCGGCTGCTTGGTCATCGCTGAAGTGGGCTATGACAGGTCTACTCTGACTCGTCCTCAACTCACTGTTTGGGCCGTAATATGAGCTTGCATCAGCCGCTAAAGGGCCGCGTCGCTGTAATTACCGGCGGTGCCAGTGGAATTGGCCGCGCTTGCGCAGAATTGTTCAGCACACGGGGCGCTACTGTGGTGGTGGTAGACCGCCAAGCACATGAGGCGCAGTCGGTTGCGCGGTCGATCAACGGCTACGCCTACGAGCTAGATGTCATCAATGTGGCCGACGTCGAGTTAGTAGCAGCGCGCATCGAATCCGAGGTCGGCCCAGTCGACCTGCTCCTCAGTGCCGCCGGGATTATTCAAGGCAATGCGGTTCCGCCGGAACAGATGCCTATGGAGGAATACAACCGGATATTCGAAGTAAATTTACGAGGAACTTACGCGGTTTGCTCTGCATTCGGCAGCCGCATGGCCAAACGTCGATATGGCTCCATTGTTAACATTGCATCAATATCCGCGATGAGGTCTACACCGCTACATGCCTACGGCCCCTTCAAGGCCGCCATCATCGGCCTGACTGAAAACTTGGCGGCTGAGTGGGGTCGTAGCGGCGTTCGTGTCAATTGCCTATCCCCTGGTGCTGTTCTTACACCGGCGATGCAAGTATCCTTTGATAAGGGTCTACGAAACAGAGTCACTATGGCGCAGAATTCGGCCTCTGGTGAAATTTGTACGCCAAATGAGATCGCGATGGCGGCTGCCTTTTTATTATCTGACGATGCTCGAGCGATTACGGGCGTTAACTTACCCGTCGACCACGGATGGCTGGTCGCCTCCTCTTGGGTGACCTTCGGCGGACTTCGCGCCGCGTCCTAAAGCCATGCGTTTGACGCGTAGGATTCAATAGTGAAGCGCATCACAAACCCATAAAGCAAAAAGCCCTTATAAATCAATGACTTATAAGGGCTTTGCATACTGGCGGAGCGGACGGGACTCGAACCCGCGACCCCCGGCGTGACAGGCCGGTATTCTAACCAACTGAACTACCACTCCTGGTAGACAACGTTCACTTCTTTCGAAGCCAAGTGCTGACGACTTGTTTTCCAATTTCACCGAAGTGAAATTGGTGACCCTAAGGGGATTCGAACCCCTGTAGCCACCGTGAAAGGGTGGTGTCCTAGGCCTCTAGACGATAGGGTCAAAACCGGGACGCGCTGTAATCAGCGCTCATAAAACCTAAAACTGTCTCGATGGTGGAGGTAAGCGGGATCGAACCGCTGACCTCTTGCATGCCATGCAAGCGCTCTCCCAGCTGAGCTATACCCCCAAGCGATTCAAGTTTCCCTAAATCTGTCGAGCCTTGAATTATAGCCCGGAAATTAGCTTGCTTTCAACTTGCGCCACTTGTAGCAACTAATTTCCAGAAACTTTTTAATCCCGTTCAGTTCGCAGCATTCAGGCGGGCGATCACATCTTCGCGCCGCATCAATTCCAGGATGGCGTCCAGTGACGGCGTTTGAGGTGCACCCATGACCAGCACACGCACCGGCATCGCCAGCTGCGGCATTTTCAGGCCAGTGTCCGCCAGCACCTGTTTGATCGCGGCAGAGATAGCCGACTTGTTCCATTCGCACGCAGCCAGCGCTTCACCAAGTTGGCTGATGGCAGGTCGCACGGCATCCGTCACGTGGGTTGCAATGTCTTCACTGCGGGCCTTGCCGCCAGTGACCAACAAGTGCAGCCAACCCGCCAGTTCAACCAGCGTACTGCAACGGTCTTTGAACAGGCCGCAAGCCTTGGTGGCGCGCACTGCGTCCATCGACACACCCTGCTGCTGCAAGAAAGGCGCAACCCACTCAGCCAGCTTGTCGTCGGCGGTGGCCTTGATGTGCTGGGCATTGACCCAGCGCAGCTTGGCTTCGTCAAACTGCGCCGCGCTCTTGCCCAAATGGTCCAAATTGAACCACTGCAAAAATTGTTCACGGCTGAAAATCTCGTCGTCGCCGTGGCTCCAGCCGAGGCGCGCCAAGTAGTTCACCATGGCGTCTGGCAAGTAGCCTTCCACCGCATATTGCGTCACGGCTTTGGCGCCGCTGCGCTTGCTCATTTTTTCGCCTTGCTCGTTCAGCACGGTTGGCAAATGGGCGTAGACCGGAACGTCTTTGCCCAGGGCCCGAAAAATATTGATCTGCCGCGGCGTGTTGTTGACGTGGTCGTCACCGCGAATCACGTGCGTGATGGCCATGTCCATGTCGTCCACCACGACGCAGAAGTTGTAGGTCGGCGTGCCATCAGGCCGAGCGATCACGAGGTCATCGAGTTCGTCGTTGCTGATTTCAATGCGGCCTTTGACCTTGTCGTCCCAGACCACGGCACCGCCTTGCGGATTTTTGAAGCGCAGCACCGGTTGCACGCCTGCCGGCACGGGCGGCAACACCTTGCCCGCCTCAGGGCGCCAAGTGCCGTCGTAGCGCGGCTTTTGCTTGTCGGCCATTTGTTGCTCGCGCAGGGCGTCGAGTTCAGCCATGCTCATGTAGCAAGGATAGACATGGCCAGCGGCCTGCAACTCAGCCAGCACGGCCTTGTAGCGGTCCATGCGCTGCATTTGGTAGAACGGACCTTCGTCGTAATCAAGGCCGAGCCAGCGCATGCCCTCAATGATCACTTCGACCGACGCTTGGTTCGAGCGATCCAGGTCGGTATCTTCAATGCGCAAGATGAAATCACCGCCGGTAGAGCGCGCAAAGGCCCACGGATACAGCGCTGAGCGGATGTTGCCGAGATGGATAAAACCTGTCGGGGATGGGGCGAAACGCGTTCTTGTCTTTTGTGTCATCAGTGTCTTAGTCGATCAAGCCGAAGTGCTCAGGCCAATGCGTTCAAGCTGCGCAAACCTTTTTCAAGGTCGGCTTTCAAGTCGTCAATGTGTTCTAAGCCCACGGCCACGCGGATCAAAGCCTGCGAGATGCCGGCGGCTTGACGCTGCGCTTCGCTGAGTCGTCCGTGGGATGTTGTAGCCGGGTGCGTGATGGTGGTTTTGGTGTCGCCCAAATTGGCGGTGATGCTGCACACCTCGGTCGAATCAATCACATGAAAAGCGTTCTTGCGAGTCGCCTCCGGGCCGGTGCCCTTGACGTCGAACGACAGCACCGCGCCGCCCATGCCGGACTGCTGCACCATGGCCAAGGCGTGTTGTGGATGCGACTTCAGGCCAGGGTAGTAAACGCGCGCTACGCCGGGCTGCGCTTCGAGCCAAGTCGCCAACGCCAGCGCGCTGGCACTTTGTGCCTGCATGCGAATCGACAGCGTCTCCATGCCTTTGAGCACGACCCAAGCGTTGAAGGCCGACAGCGTCATGCCGGCACTGCGCATCACGGGCACAAACTTTTCGTCAATGAGTTTTTTAGTGGCGCAGATCGCACCGGCAATCACCCGACCTTGGCCGTCAAGGTATTTGGTTCCTGAATGGATGATCAGGTCAGCGCCCATCTGGGTTGGCTGCGACAAGGCGGGTGAACAAAAGCAGTTGTCCACCGCGAGCAGCGCACCGGCGGCGTGAGCGATGTCAGCCAGGGCGCGGATGTCGCACACTTCGGTCAACGGGTTGGTCGGCGTTTCTGCAAACAAGAGGCGCGTGTTGGGCTTGATGGCGGCTTGCCATTCGGCCACGTCGGTCTGCGAGACAAAGCTGCTTTCAACACCGAACTTGCCGAACTCGCTGCCAATGAGTTTGATGGTCGAGCCAAACACCGACTGCGAGCAGATCACGTGGTCGCCAGCTTTCAACAAGCCCATGCACATGAGCATGATGGCGGCCATGCCGCTGGAGGTGCCGATACAGGCTTCGGTGCCCTCGAGTGCGGCCAGCCGTTTTTCCATGCTGGTCACAGTCGGGTTGGTGAAGCGCGAGTACATATAGCCGTCTTCTTCACCGGCAAAACGGCGCATGGCGGTGGCTGCATCGGGCTGCACAAAGCTGCTGGTCAGGAACAGGGCTTCGGAGTTTTCACCGAACTGGCTTTTGTCTTCAGCGACGCGCACAGCGAGCGTGTCGCGGTGTAAATTGGCTGGTAATTTTTTCGCGGTCATAGCGTCCTCAACTCAACTTCTTAACTTCTCAAGCCTCTTGTGGATTGGGCAGCGCCAAGCGGGACACATCGACGTCGCCCTCTTCGCTGCTGCTCTCACCACGGGCTGCGTTCATTTTGGCGATCGTCTCGGGGGTGATGTCGCCCGTGATGTAAATGCCGTCAAAGCAGGAGGCGTCGAAGCCGTCCAACTTGGGGTTGAGCGAACCGATGGCGCGCTTCATCCCTTCAATGTCTTGATAGATGAGGGCGTCGCAACCGATGGCGACGCGAATTTCTTCGACGCTGCGGTCATGCGCCACCAACTCGGTCGCTGTCGGCATGTCGATGCCGTAGACATTCGGGTAACGCACCGGCGGCGCGGCACTGGCCAGATACACCTTGCGAGCACCGGCGTCACGCGCCATCTGAACAATTTCCCGGCTGGTGGTGCCGCGCACAATCGAGTCATCCACCAGCAAGACATTGCGGCCCTTGAATTCGCTGGCGATCACGTTGAGTTTTTGGCGAACCGATTTCTTGCGCACGCCTTGGCCGGGCATGATGAAGGTGCGACCCACATAGCGATTTTTGACAAAGCCTTCGCGGTACGGAATGCCCAGCAAGTGCGCCAACTGCGTTGCACTCGGACGGCTGGATTCAGGTATCGGGATGATCACATCGATCTCGTTCGGCGGCACGGTGGAGATCACGCGCTTGGCCAGCGTTTCACCCAAATTCAACCGGGCTTGGTAGACCGAAATACCGTCCAACACGGAGTCCGGTCGGGCCAGATAAACAAATTCAAAAATACAGGGCTTGAGCTGCGTTGTCTCCGCGCATTGCTCAGCACTGACCTCGCCTTGCATGTTCACAAAGACGGCTTCACCAGGGGCGATGTCGCGCTCAAACTGGTGTGCAGTGCCTTCCAGCGCGACGGATTCGCTGGCCACCATGACCGTGCCGCCGTTTTCATTTTGACCGCGGCCCAAGCACAGCGGCCGAATGCCGTAAGGGTCACGAAACGCCAGCAAACCATGGCCCGCTATCAGCGCCACCACGGCGTAAGAACCCTTGACGCGCTTGTGCACACCGCGCACGGCGGCAAACACATCGGCGGCTTTCAAAGGCAGGCCACGGGTGGTTTTTTCGAGCTCGTGCGCCAACACATTGAGCAGCACTTCGGAATCGCTGTCGGTGTTGATGTGGCGGTGGTCGGTGTTGAACAGCTCGGCCTTGAGCTCGGCTGCGTTGGTCAAATTGCCGTTGTGGGATAGCACCAAGCCAAACGGCGCGTTGACGTAAAACGGTTGCGCTTCGTCTTCGCTGAAGGCGTTGCCAGCCGTCGGGTAACGCACCTGACCCAAGCCAACGTTACCTGGCAAGGCCCGCATGTTGCGCGTACGAAAAACATCACGCACCATGCCCTTGGCTTTGTGCATGAAAAACTTGTGCCCTTGCTGGGTGACGATGCCCGCGGCATCTTGGCCACGGTGCTGCAACAGCAAGAGACCGTCATAAATCAGTTGATTGACTGGGGCGTTACTGACAACACCAACTATTCCGCACATGATGGACCGTTCATAAATTAATTCAAAAAGCGGGAAAACTGCTCCGGCAGCGCCGGCTTCAGGCCCTTCAAGGCCGCCGACAAGACCGGCGCACCTGTAGATTCTTGCCACCATGGACTGTCTTTGAGCGGCGTCATGTCCATCGCCACGGCGACAGCCAGCAGCAACACCAAGCCGCGCACCACACCAAAGGCTGCGCCGAGCAAACGGTCGACCGGACGCAAGCCCACAGCCGCCACCATTTTTCTCAACATCGACGCCAGCAAGCCGGCCACAAAGACCGCGACGATAAAGGTCAGCACGAAGGCCGCTGCGTAGCGAATCGACTGCGTGACCGAAGACATTGGCAGCAACGCCGCAACCTCAGGGGCAAACCATTGCGCCAGAAAAAATGCGGCGACCCAACCCAACACCGACAACACCTCAAAGACCAAGCCGCGCCAAAGTCCGACCAGCAACGACAGCACAAGCACCGCCAACAAGACCCAGTCAATGGTTGTGACGAAGGCCATGTTGGCCATGGAAGGAGCGTCAGACAAATCCGGCACTCAAGCTTACAAAGTGAGAATCGTCACGGGCAAGCCCAGCGACTTGATCTTGCTGGCAACTTGCTCAGCCTCGGCCCTGCTCGGGAAAGGACCGACACGAACGCGGGTGCGCTGACCGTCTTTGGTGTCAACCACTTGGGCGTAGGTTTTGAGACCCGCTTTTTCGAGTTTGAGGCGAGCTTCACGCGCCTTGGCGGCATCAGCGTAAGCACCGACTTGGACCACCAGCCGCACGTCAGACGCAGCCACAGCCGGTGCAGCGTTGCCTTCAAGCAAGGCACGGGCACGCGCGCTGTCGTCAACTTTAGGGACCACTGCCTCAGCTTTTGCTTCAGGTCCTTTCTTGCTCACGGGAGCAGGTGCTGCGGCGACAACTGCCGCCGCAGCGGCAGGCTTCGCGCTCACCGACTCCTCCTTGGGGGGCGTGTTGGAAACAACGGCTGCAGCCGTCGCAGCCGGCGGGGCCTCAGCCACCGGCGTCGTCGCGGGCACTGGCTGCGGCGTGATGAGCTGGCGGACCGAGTTCTTATTAGGAATGTCGATGGCAATGTCCACTGGCACAGGCCGCGGCTGCGAATCAAATAGCAAAGGGAAACCGACCACGCCGATCAAGACCAGCACCGCAGCACCGATTAATCGGTGTTTGGCTCGCTTGCGAACGATGTCCACGCTTTCGGCTTGGGCATTGGAGCCGGCCTTGGATTTGGAAGATTGACCGCCCCGGCGGAGGTTGAAAAACGACATGGTCGTGGTTGTGTCCGTTGGAGATCTGTGGAAAGGGCTGATTTAACCGGCCATGTGCTGCGCCGTCAGGCGGGGCACTCCGTCTTTCAGAACACCGCCCACCGTGTAGAAAGAACCGAAGACGACGATTCTATCAGCGGGCTTGGCTGCGGCGACGGCTGCATCGAGTGCCTGCCGGGGCGAGTTGAAGGTGGCCGCTGTCACGTCAGCGCGCTTTTGCAAGGGTTGCCAGCGGGCCGCCAAGTCTGTACCGGATGCAGCGCGTGGCGTCGGTAAATCGGTGAAATACCACTTGTCTACCAAAGGCTCGAGCCGGGCCAACATGGGGGCCAAGTCTTTGTCGGCCATGGCACCAAAAACAGCGTGCGTGCAGGGGTAAAAACCCATGGCGTCGAGGTTTTCAGCGAGCGCTGCCACTGAATGCGGGTTGTGCGCCACGTCCAGCACCAGCGTCGGCTGGCCGGGCACGATTTGAAAGCGCCCAGGCAACTCGACCATCGACAAACCGACACGCACCGCTTGCGCGGTCACTGGCAACAAATCGCGCACGGCAGTCAAGGCAGCCAACACCCCGGCAGCGTTGACCAGCTGGTTGGCACCGCGCAGCGCTGGGTAAGCCAGCCCGGAATAACGCCGACCGCGACCGGCCCAGCCCCACTGCAGCTTGTCGCCCGAAAAGTTGAAGTCATGGCCAAAGCGCCACAGGTCAGCACCCAAGTCAGCGGCGGCTTGCAACACGCTTTCGGGCGGCACCGGGTCACTCACCACGACCGGTTTGCCGGCGCGCATGATGCCGGCTTTTTCACGCCCAATGCTTTCCCGGTCGTTGCCGAGCAACTCCATGTGGTCCAGGTCAATACTGGTGATGATGGCGCAATCGGCGTCGATGATATTGATGGCGTCGAGCCGGCCGCCGAGTCCGACTTCCAGAATCGCCACGTCCAAAGGGGCGTCGGCCAGTTGCTTCAAAAAGACCAGCGTGGTGAACTCAAAATAGCTCAGCGAAATCACACCGGCACCATCGGCCGCGTCGGTTTGCTGGCGGGCGCGCTCCACCGCCTCAAAATACGGCAGCAAAGATTCGGCACTGACAACATCGCCGCGAATTCGGCCGCGTTCCTCAAAATGCACCAGATGGGGCGAGCTGTAAACGCCGGTGCGGTAGCCCGCTTCCAACAAAATCGCCTCCAACATGGCGCAGGTCGAGCCCTTGCCATTGGTGCCAGCGACCGTGATGACCGGACACTTGAAAGCCAAGCCGAGGCGCTGCGCCACCGTCCGCACGCGCTCCAGCCCCATGTCGATGCCCTTGGGGTGAATTTGCTCGCAATAAGCCAGCCAGTCGTCGAGAGTCTTGAGATGTTCCATGTGGTCCGCATTGTCGCGCAAGCTGCGAAAATAGCTGGATGATCATTCTCTATGGCATCCCCAACTGCGACACCGTTAAAAAAGCCCGCGCCTGGCTCACCGCCCAAGGACTGGCGCATGAATTTCATGACTTTAAGAAGACTGGCGTGCCCACTGATCGGCTGTCGGCATGGGAATCTGCGCTGGGCTGGCAAAAGCTGCTGAACCGGCAAGGCACGACTTGGCGCAAGCTCGACCCGGCAGAACAAGCCGGCGCGGTTGACGCCGTCAGCGCGCAAGCCCTGATGCGCGCCCAACCCAGCCTGATCAAGCGGCCGGTGGTGGAATGGGGAAACCGCAGTACGGTTGGTTTTGACCCGGTCGTTTGGGCCGCGGGGCTTTGATCAGCTGCACTTTGACCGTTCAGCGGCGTCTTTACCGTTTATTTACCCGGCGGCTGTCCACGCAAATGCAACTGGCTCGTTAAAGTAAATACACATCACGCACTTATTTCAAATCGCGCGGTGTTTTAGGAACTGTTTCAATTTATGCGTCACACACCTGCTCATTCAATCGCTTTGTCGACTTTACTCACCGTCGGTGCACTTGGCGGCGTCAGCGCCCAAGCGCAAGAAATCCTTGCTCGTGTCATCACCAGCACGGCGGTTATCCAGCAAGTGGCTGTGCCACGTCAGGTTTGCAACACGGCTGCTGTGGTGTCTGAGGCACCGAAAAGTGGTGCCGGTGCGGCCATCGGCGCCATCGCCGGCGGAGCCATGGGCAATGCGGTTGGCAACGGCAGCGGACGTGCGTTGGCCACCATGATCGGGCTGGTGGGCGGCGCGGTGGTCGGCAACAATGTGGAAGGGTCTAGAAGTCAGGTGCAGAACGTGCAGCAGTGCAGCATGCAGACCAGCTACGAAAACCGCACCATGCACTATGACGTGGTCTACGAATACGCCGACAAACGCTACAGCATTCAGATGCTCAACGACCCGGGTCAGTATGTGCGCTTGCAGGTCTCCCCAGTTGGCGTCCTGCCACCGCCAAACGGTGCGCCACAGTCGACTTACCAGCAGTACCAGCAACCGGCAGTCATCGGGACCGAACCACGCCCAAACAGGTATTGAGCGGGTCAGCCATTTTTTACAGCTAATGCAGGCCATGCGCTTATTTCAAGCGGCATGGCACTTGCCAAAGGAGTTTCAACATGCACCACACACTGGCTAAATCACTCACTCTTCCTGCGCTACTCACTATCGGTGTGCTGGGCAGCGTCAGCGCCCAAGCGCAAGATATTCTCGCCCGCGTCATCACCAGCACCGCGGTGATTCAGCAAGTGGCTGTGCCGCGTCAGGTGTGCAACACAGCCTCTGTCATCTCAGAAGCCCCCAACAGCGGCGCCGGTGCCGTCATGGGTGCCATCGCCGGCGGGGCCATGGGCAACGCGGTGGGCAACGGCAGCGGACGCGCGTTGGCCACCATGATCGGCCTGGTCGGCGGCGCGGTGGTTGGTAACAACGTTGAAGGATCGAGAAACCAGCTGCAAAACGTTCAGCAGTGCAACACGCAGACCAGCTACGAAAACCGCACCCTGCACTACGACGTGGTCTATGAATATGCCGACAAGCGCTACAACATTCAGATGCCGAACGACCCCGGTCAGTACGTGCGCCTGCAAGTCACGCCGGTCGGCACGCTGCCGCCGCCGGCACCAGTTCAAACTTACCAGACCTACCAGCAATACCAGCAACCCAACGTCGTCTACAGCCAGCCGACCACCGTCTATGTGCAGCCCGCACCTGTGATGGTTTACCCGGCACCTTATCCCCGGCCGTATTACGCACCCATCGGCATGTCCTTGAACTTGGGCTACAGCCGCGGTTTCGGTGGTGGTCACGGCGGTTACGACGGCGGTTATCGTCACTGGCGCTGAAGCCTTCAGCAGGTACTTGGAGCCGCCAAGTCCCGCGCGCCAAAAGCCCTCCGCAAAAGCCCTTCGCAGAGGGCTTTTTTCATGGCCGCAAGCAGCCCAGCTGCGTGGCCTAAAATCTACCTTTTGCCCGCGGCGCTCGCTACTTGACCCGCGACTCCCTTCTTTCACCGCCATTTCGACCCATCGCACCATGACCACCGACACAATCGACAACATCAGCGTCACCACCCAAGCCAGCGTTTACTTCGACGGCAAGTGCGTGAGCCACGGCATCACCTTTGCTGATGGCACCAAAAAATCGGTTGGCGTGGTGCTGCCCGCGAAACTGACCTTCAACACCGGCGCGCCTGAGATCATGGAATGCGTCGCTGGCAGCTGCGAGTACAAACTCAAGGGCAGCGACGCTTGGGTCAAGTCAAGCCCTGGCGACAAATTCAGCGTGCCCGGCAACTCGTCATTCGATATTCGCGTGACCGAGCCGTACCACTACATCTGCCACTTCGGCTGATCCGACCCTCCGCACAGCAAGTCAGCCAGCAACCAAGCACGTCATGAGCACCATTCTCCAAAACCTCCCCATCGGCCAAAAAGTCGGCATCGCTTTTTCGGGCGGCCTCGACACCAGCGCGGCCCTGCACTGGATGAAACTCAAAGGCGCGATCCCCTACGCCTACACCGCCAATCTCGGCCAGCCCGACGAGCCGGACTACGAAGACATTCCGCGCAAAGCCATGCAGTACGGCGCTGAAAAAGCCCGCCTGATCGATTGCCGCCGCCAACTCGCCGCTGAAGGCATTGCGGCCCTGCAATGTGGCGCTTTTCACATTTCGACCGCTGGCGTGACCTACTTCAACACCACGCCACTCGGCCGCGCGGTGACCGGCACCATGCTGGTGGCAGCGATGAAACAAGACGACGTCAACATCTGGGGCGACGGCAGCACCTACAAGGGCAATGACATCGAGCGTTTTTACCGCTACGGCCTGCTGACAAACCCTGATTTGAAGATTTACAAGCCGTGGCTGGATCAGTTGTTCATCGACGAGTTGGGTGGTCGCGCCGAAATGTCTGCCTTCATGACCGAAGCTGGTTTTGGCTACAAGATGTCGGCCGAAAAAGCTTACTCCACCGACTCCAACATGCTGGGCGCCACGCACGAAGCCAAAGACCTTGAATTCCTGTCCAGCGGCATGCAGATCGTCAAGCCGATCATGGGCGTGGCGTTCTGGAAAGACGAGGTCGAAGTCAAGCGGGAACAAGTCACGGTGCGCTTTGAAGAAGGCCAGCCCGTCGCGCTGAACGGCAAAAGCTTTGAGAGCCTGACCGAACTCATTTTGGAAGCGAACCGCATTGGCGGACGTCACGGTTTGGGCATGAGCGACCAGATTGAAAACCGCATCATCGAAGCCAAGAGCCGCGGTATTTACGAAGCGCCGGGCTTGGCGCTGCTGTTCATCGCTTACGAACGCCTGATCTCCGGCATTCACAACGAAGACACCATCGAGCAATACCGCATGAACGGCCTCAAACTCGGCCGCCTGCTGTACCAAGGTCGCTGGTTTGACCCGCAATCCATCATGCTGCGCGAAACCGCCCAGCGCTGGGTGGCACGCGCCATCACCGGTGAAGTCACGGTTGAACTGCGCCGCGGCAACGACTACTCGATCCTCAACACCGAGTCGCCAAACATGACCTACAAGCCAGAACGCCTGAGCATGGAAAAAGTGGCCGGTTCGTTCACCCCACTGGACCGCATTGGTCAGCTGACGATGCGCAACTTGGACATCATCGACACCCGCGACAAGCTGGGCATCTACACCCGCAGCGGCCTGCTGTCATTGGGTGAAGACGGCACGCTGCCGTCTTTGGGCATCGACCCGAAATAAATTCACCCGCCCATGAAATAACCGCATCTTGGGGCGGTTTTTTTGTTTCAAACCACCACTGGCTCAGGTTCCAACAAGATGCCAAAGCGTTCATACACGCTGGTCTGGATGGCTTTGGCGAGGGTCATCACCTCGCCGCCGGTCACCGGGTTCTGGCTGCCGCCCTTGTTCACGAGCACCAGCGCCTGCTTTTCATAGACCGCAGCGTTACCAACGCTTTTGCCCTTCCAGCCGCAAGCGTCAATCAGCCAACCTGCGGCCAACTTGACCGAGCCATCGTCCATCCGGTAGTGAACAATCTTCGGCTCGCGCTCAATGATGTCGGCGCATTGCTCGGGTGAGACGGTTGGGTTCTTGAAAAAGCTGCCTGCGTTACCAATCACCGCCGGGTCCGGCAATTTAGCGCGGCGAATGGCGCAGATCCATTCAAAAATCTGCTGCGGCGTGGTCGGCACTTCACCCATCTGGGCGATTTTCCGGTCGAGGTCGGCGTAGCCCAACACCGGCTTCCAAACCTTAGGCAAAGCAAAGCGCACGCGGGTGATGAGCGCCCGGCCGGCCAAGCCAAAGCCGGGTCCGCTCTCTGCGGCTGGGCTGCTGGCATGTTTAAAAACCGAGTCACGGTAGCCAAAAGCGCATTGCGCCGCATTCAAGGTGAAAGTCTGGCCGGTTTGTAAATCTATCGCATCAAGGGACTCAAAGCGGTCTTGCAATTCGACGCCATAAGCGCCAATGTTTTGCACCGGAGAAGCGCCGACCGAGCCCGGAATCAGCGCCAGGTTTTCGAGGCCCGGAAAGCCGTTGTCCAGCGTCCAAGCGACCAGTTCGTGCCAGTTTTCACCGGCACCGGCCTCGACCACGTAGGCCTTGGCGGTTTCACTGACCAGGCGCTTGCCCATGATCTCGACTTTGAGCACCAACGGCTTGACGTCGCCGGTGATGACGATGTTGCTGCCGCCGCCGAGGATGAATTTGGGCGCCGCCTGGAGCGCCGGGTCGCTCAGCAGGGCGTTGACATCGGCCTCGCTGGTGAGGCGCACCAAGCTGAGAGCCTTGGCAACGATGCCAAAGGTGTTGTGGGACTGGAGGGGAACGTTTTTCTCGACTAACATCTTAAGATTGTCGCACCCGCGATTTCAACGAAAACGAAAAAGCCATGCCTTCTTTTGATACCGTCCTTGAAGCCGACTTGGTCAAGGTCAAAAATGCCGTCGAAAACGCCGCCAAAGAAATTGGCACCCGCTTTGATTTCAAAGGCACACCCGCGTCGATTGAACTGAAAGACAAGGAAATCACGTCGATCGGCGACAGTGACTTCCAGATCGATCAGATCAATGACATCTTGCGCAACAAACTGTCGAAGGCCGGTGTCGATGCCCGCTTTCTAGACGTTGGCAAAGTCGAGAAAATCGGCGGCGACAAGGTCAAGCAGATCAGCAAGGTGCGCAACGGCATTGAAATCGAGCAATCGAAAAAGATCCAACAGCTCCTCAAAGGCAGCAAGATCAAAGTGCAAGGCGCCATTCAGGGCGACGCGGTGCGTGTGACCGGTGCCAAGCGCGACGATCTGCAAGCAGCCATGGCGCTCATCAAAGCTGAAATCAGCGAATTCCCGCTGAGCTTCAACAACTTCAGAGATTAAAAACCAGCCGGGCTTGCGGCCAGGTTTTTAGACTTTGCGCCCGCTGCCGATCTTTGATTCTTTGCCCTGCAACAACTTGCCGATGTTCTCGCGGTGGCGGTAGATCAGCAGCGCGCTGGTGACGACCAGCATCATCAGCACGTATTTGTCGACATACCAAAGCGCGCGGTCGCCCAGCAAATAGTAGAGCGGCACGGCCAAGGCACACAGCAGCGCTGACAGCGACGAATAGCGCGAAAAATACGCCACCAGCAACCAAGTGCCAATGCAGGCCAAGCCCAGCACCCAATGCACACCGAACAGCAAGCCCGCTGCCGTGGCCACACCTTTGCCGCCCTTGAACTGAAAAAAGACCGGGTACAGGTGGCCCAGAAACACAGCCAAGCCAACGGCCGCCATGGCGCCTTCGGCCAAGCCGTAGTCAGCGCCCTTCCACTGGATGAGCGCCAGCGGCACCCAGCCTTTGATGGCGTCCAGCAGCAGCGTGGCCACGGCGGCCCCCTTGTTGCCGGACCGCAGCACGTTGGTGGCGCCCGGGTTTTTGCTGCCGTAACTGCGCGGGTCGTTCAGGCCCAGCAAGCGGGTGACGATGACGGCAAACGACAACGAGCCGAGGAGGTATGCTGCCAACACGGCGCCGGCAAAATAAAGTGGCTGCACAAAGTCTCCGATTTTTTATTTTTATCAGACCGCCGGGTCACGCATCTGCCAGCGCACAGCGTCAATCTCTGCCAGCAGTTCAGCCGACAGGGTGGTGCCGAAAGCATCCACATCTTCGTCCAACTGGGCCACCGATGTCACGCCGATGATGGTGCTGGCGACCTGCCATTTGGTCTCACAAAAGGCCAAGGCCATCTGCGTTGGCGTCAGGCCGTTTTGGCGCGCTAGCGCGTTGTAACGTCGCGCCGCTTCCAGCGCATCGACCCGGCCCCAGCGTTGCTTTTGCACTGATTCATAACGCGCGATGCGGCCCTTGGGTGCCGCATCGCCGGTGATGCCACTGGCATCGTATTTACCGGTCAGCAAACCAAACCCAAGCGGCGAATAACCCAGTAATGAAACGCCTAAGCGGTACAAGGTCTCGTCGAGCGCGTTCTCCACCGTGCGGTTGATCAGGCAATACGGGTTTTGCACCGTAGCCACGCGCGGCAGACCGTGCTGCTCAGCCAAGCGCACAAATTCATGCACGCCATACGGTGTTTCGTTCGACAAGCCAATAGCACGCACCTTACCCGCCTTGACCAAGGTTCCGAAAGCCTCAAGCTGCTCGTGAATGGAAGTCACCGGCAAGTCCTTGGCCGGGTCAAAGTACTGCACACCAAAGGACGGCACGTGGCGCGCTGGCCAATGAATTTGGTACAGGTCAATCACATCGGTCTGCAGCCGTTTCAGGCTGGCGTTGCAGGCGGCCACAATATCAGCGCCGGTCAAATCGGGGCTGCCATTGCGCACCCAAGCCATACCGCGCGCAGGGCCGGCCACCTTGGTTGCCAGCACCACCTGCTGGCGCGCCGACGGGTTTTTAGCAAACCAGTTGCCGATGATGGTTTCGGTCAGGTTGAAGGTTTCAGCCCGCGTTGGCACCGGATACATCTCGGCGGTGTCCATGAAGTTGATGCCGCGCACCAAGGCGCGGTCAAGGATGGTGTGCGATGTAGCTTCATCGACTTGCTCACCAAACGTCATGGTGCCTAGGCAGATGGGCGTTACCAGCAAGTCACTGGAGCCAAGTTTGATTTTTTTCATGGGCATTCTACGTTTCAGTGAGGAAGTGACCGTTGGTCTTGAGCCTTGAAAGCTTAATAAGGTCTTAGTTTAAAGCCAGCCTTTGGCGCTCGACAGAAAGGCGATGGCGGCTCTTAAAGAAGAGCCAACGTCCGACATCTTTCACCTCAGCAGTGTCCTAGCATTGTCAGGTAGCCAAACAACTTCAGGACGCCACATGACATCATCCCTCCCCAAACTTGCTCTATCGGCCCTCTTGGTAGCCGGTCTTGCAGGCTGCGCCAACATGAGCCAAACCCAGCAAGACACAGGCAAAGGCGCCGGTATGGGTGCCATCGCTGGGGCCTTGTTGGGCGCTGTCACCGGTGGCTCGCAGGGCGCAACTCGCGGCGCCGTCATTGGCGGTGCGTTGGGTGCGGGCGGCGGCTATTTGTGGTCGCAAAAAATGCAGGAACAAAAAGCCGCCATGGAGCGCGCCACCGTCGGCACCGGCGTGGCCGTGAGCCAGACGGCGGACAACCGGCTCAAACTCGACATCCCGAGTGACGTGTCGTTTGCCACGGGACGATCAGACATCAGCAGCAGCTTCGCGCCGATCTTGAACCAGTTCGCCACCAGCCTGAACCAGAATCAAGTCACCACCGTCAGCATCATCGGCCACACCGACAGCACCGGCAGCGACGCCATCAACAACCCGCTCTCGGTCGACCGCGCCAACAGCGCTCGCGACTATCTGGCGATGCGCGGCGTCGCTAACAACCGCATCATGACCGAGGGCCGCGGCTCACGCGAACCGATTGCTGACAACAGCAATCCGCAAACGCGGGCTAAAAACCGCCGGGTTGAGATTTACGTGGCGGAACCTGCACAGCGTTAAAGCAGCGTCTGCTTGAACCGCGCTTCTTCCTGCAAGCGCAGCACGCGGCGTTGCACCTTGCCGGTTGTCGTCATGGGCAAGGCGTCAATGAACTCGATCTCCTTCGGGTATTCATAAGGGGCCAGCAAGTTTTTGACGTGCGCTTGCAAGGTGGCGATCAGGTCGCGTTCAAAAGCATCCATCGACGCGCCGCTTTTGGAAGCCCGTCGCGCTTGATCCCTTTGCTGGCTAAATTCCGGCGACAGCACCACATACGCTTTGACCACCGCACCGCGCGCCAAGTCAGGCTTAGGCACCACCGCCGCGTTGGCCACCGCTGGGTGTTTGACCAGACAATTTTCGATCTCGCCCGGGCCAATGCGGTAACCCGACGACTTGAAAACATCGTCAGCCCGGCCTTCATACCAAAGGTAGCCGTCAGCGTCACGCGAAGCCATGTCTCCGGTACGGCACCAGTCACCGGTGAACTTGGCAGCAGTGGCGGCTGGATTGTTCCAGTAGCCCATGAAGAAAATCGGGTCGGGGACGCCGTGCACATCAAAGCGGTTGACCGCCACATCGCCCGGCACGCCGACTGCGCACTCAAAACCCGCGTCATCAATTACTTTCACCTGATGCCCCGGATAAGCCTTGCCCATGCTGCCCGGCTTAGCTGGCCAACGCTGCTGACAATTTCCGACCACGTAATTGATCTCGGTCTGCCCGAACATCTCGTTGATGCCAACGCCCATTTCGTCACGCGCGTAGGCAAAAACGGCATCCCCGACGGCTTCGCCAGCGCTCATGATGGCTTCCAGTTCCAAGCTGAAATGCTCGCGCGGGTGCGGGTACGCTTTCATCATGGCCTTGAGCGCTGTCGGGAACAAAAAGGTGTGCGTCACGCCTTGCGCCTGCATCAGTGAGAAGGCCAGTTCGGGGCTGAAGCGCCCGTTGTAGGCGACGATGGGCCGACCAAAATACAGCGTCGGCAGCAAGGCGTCCATCAGTCCGCCGGTCCAAGTCCAATCGGCTGGCGACCACAACACCGCGTGCGAACTCGCATTGCCTTGGCCGTCAAAGCCAAACCAGTTTTGGCTGCAGACAAAACCCGGCAAGTTGCCGATCAAAGCACTGTGCGCCAGTAGCGCCCCTTTGGGTGGGCCAGTGGTGCCACTGGTGTAAATCAAAATGGCGGCATCCGCGGCCTTGGTGCGAACGCTCGTGAAGCCGCTTTGGTGCGCCGCCAGCGCGCTGTCGTAGTCCACATCGGCCTCGCCTTTGGCGCTGCCAGCGGCCATCACCGTGCGCAGTGCTGGGCATTGCTGGCGAATCATTTGCAAGTTGGTCATCGAGCTGTCGTCGCCAATCGCCAGCACGGCCCCGCTGTCTTGCAAGCGGAATGCCAGCGCTTCGGGGCCGAATAAAACCGACAAGGGCATGACCACCGCACCCATTTGCAGTACGGCCATGTAGGCCACCACCGTTTCAAAACGCTGTGGCATGACGACAGCAACACAGTCGCCACGCCGCACGCCTAGCGCCCGCAAGGCATGGCTCAGTGCATCAGCGGATTGCTGCAGTTCTGCATAGGCATAAAAAATACTTTCGGAATCCGGATGGTGGGCACGAATGGCGGTTCTGCGGATGGCCGGCGAGTGGCCATCGGTGGTCGGAATGTCGTTGGCCCAGCGGCGGCAGCAGACATCAGCAATATTAAAATAAGTGTCCACCTGCCAACGAAAACCAGCGTGCATGGCAGCGTAGAAATCTGTAACTTGACTGTGTTTCACCACGCGCCTCCTTATGATCAGTTGAATGTACAAAGAAAAACGCCCAGCCCAAAGCGAGTTTGTCCCTATACGCGGCCTGAATTACCACGTGCAGCACTGGGGACCGGCCTTGTCAAACACCAACAGCCTACCGCCACTGGTGTTGTTGCATGGCTGGATGGACGTCGCTGCGTCTTATCAGTTCATGGTGGACGCTTTCTCAAACGCCTTTGCCGAGGGTCGCAGCGTGATCGCGCCTGACTGGCGCGGTTTTGGCCAGACTGATTCCGGCCCTGTCGACAACTTTTGGTTTCCCGACTATGTCGCTGACCTCGACTTTTTACTAGACCACTATTGCCCCGGCCAGCCGGTGGACTTGGTCGGTCACAGCATGGGCGGCAACGT
>JAURWY010000025.1 GCA_030654695.1 Polaromonas sp. | reverse complement strand
TACTTATCGGCTGTAAATTTTTAATGATCCTGACTTGACTCAGCGGCCTGAAGCCACCTTGCTGCGTCGTTAGCTGTAATCAGCTGAGCCTCGAATTATATACCGGATTTTTCATCCGTGTCAAATAATTTTGAAGTTTTTTATCTGCTGCTGTCGGCGCTTGTTGTTTGTACTTCGCGTCACCGTCACCAGCTGAGCCAGCAATCATATCACCGCTTTTGTGGGCGCGCAAAGATTTCTCAAAGATAAGTCACTAATCTCTGCAGAGCGCCCATTCCGCGCTACTTTCGGCACCGCCTCAAGCGGCTATAGGTAGTCTGTCCATGAACGCCTGCCAATCTGGCCCTGCTAACGTGCGAGATGGACACCCCTCCTTTTTTTCGCTTGCTTGAGTGTCCTAGCCCCTCTGCGCGCATTCCTTCTCTTGACGGGATAATGCGCTCCTTATATGGCACTCATTACTCTTTTAGACGCCCAACTCGCTTTTGGGCACGTCGCGCTGCTGGACCACGCAGATTTTTCACTCGAAAACAACCAACGCATTGGCTTGATCGGCCGCAACGGTACGGGCAAGTCTTCCTTGTTGAAGATTTTGGCCGGATTGGAGAAGGCCGATGACGGCACCTTGCAGCTTCAGCAAAACCTGCGCATCGCTTATGTTCCACAGGAACCCAGTCTTGACCCGCACGCCACTGTATTCAACGCGGCCAGCGCAGGACTCGCGCGCACGCGGCAAGTGGTTGAACAATACCTTGCTGCGGATGAACACACTGACCTTGACACCTTGCAGTCAGAGATTGAAGCATTGGACGGCTGGAATTGGGAGCAGCGCGTCGAAGAAACGCTGCATCGTCTGCACCTAGACAAAGATGCCATCGTCGGTTCGCTCTCAGGCGGCACCAAAAAGCGTGTGGCGTTGGCCCAAGCCTTGGTCGCCAAGCCTGACGTACTGCTACTTGACGAGCCAACCAACCACTTGGACCTCGATTCCATCGCTTGGCTTGAAGAACTGCTGGTCAACTTCAATGGCAGCATCATCACCATCACCCATGATCGCGCCTTTTTGGACCAAGTCGCCACCGTCATCGTCGAGCTGGACCGCGGCAAACTGCGCAGCTACCCGGGCAACTTTGCGCAGTACCTGATCACCAAAGAAGATCAGATGGCTCAAGAGGCGGTGATCAACGCCAAGGCTGACAAGCTGCTGGCACAAGAAGAGATCTGGATCCGCAAAGGGGTTGAGGCTCGTCGCACGCGCAGTGTGGCGCGCATCGGGCGGCTTGAAACGCTGCGCGATACCCGTTCAGCCCGACGCGATGCTGTCGGCCGCGTCAATCTGGATGTATCCAGCGGCGAGAAGAGCGGCAAGATCGTGGCCGAGTTGACCGATGTCTCCTTAAGCTTCGGCCACCCGGGCGCTGAAAAAATCATCGTCAGCCACTTCACCGGCACTTTGCTACGTGGCGACAAGATCGGTTTGCTGGGACCGAACGGTGCCGGCAAGACGACTTTGCTTAAACTGATCCTAGGTGAATTGCAGCCTGACGTGACGCAACCGCCTGGCAAGATTCGTCAAGGTGCCAATTTACAGGTGGCTTATTTTGACCAGATGCGTGATGCGCTTGATCTTGACGCCACGCTCGAAGACTTCATCAGCCCCGGCAGTGAATGGGTTGAGATCAATGGCCAGAAAAAGCACGTCAAGAGCTATCTGACAGATTTCTTGTTCTCGCCAGCGCGCGCCAATTCTCCTGTTCGCACGCTCTCGGGCGGTGAACGAAATCGCTTGCTATTGGCGCGCCTTTTCGCCCGGCCGGCTAACGTTCTGGTGCTCGATGAACCGACCAACGACTTGGACATCGACACCTTGGAGTTGCTGGAAGATTTGCTGCAGAACTACGAGGGCACCGTGTTTTTAGTCAGCCACGATCGGCGATTTTTGGACAACGTGGTCACCAGCACCATCGCCTACGAAGGAACGCCAGAGAACCCAGGCTTTTGGCGCGAATACGAAGGCGGCGTCACCGACTGGATCACGCAATCCAAGCGCGCAGCACAGATCACTGGCGGCAAGGCTGCACCAGCGGCAAAAGCCGCGAGCGCCAACAAAGCTGCACCGGCTGCGGCTAAAGCTGAGACAGATGCCCCGAAGAAAAAGCTCAGCTACAAAGACCAACGCGAGCTGGAAGTTTTACCCGCCCTCATCACCCAGCTGGAGTCACAGCAAAAGGCGATCGAGCAAGAACTCTATGACGGCACGCTCTACACCCGTGACGCCAAGCGGGCCGCCGAACTCAATGCCCGCAACAGCAAGCTCGAAGAAGATTTGATGACCGCCTTACAACGCTGGGAAACGCTGTCGGTCTAAACTCGAAGTCATCACCTAACGCAGCGCCACTCGCTAACCAAGCTAAACATGCCAGCCTCTCCTGACGCTGCTTCAACCGCCAACCAAGCGGTAGTCGCAGCACCTGCCGCACTTCAGTCCGTTTGGGGTCCACTGAAAATCCCAGTGTTCCGCATGCTGTGGTGCACTTGGCTGGCCGCCAACATTTCGATGTGGATGAATGACGTCGCCGCCGCATGGATGATGACGTCACTGACCACCGCGCCGATCTGGGTCGCCTTGGTGCAAACCGCATCAACGCTGCCGGTGTTTTTGTTGGGCTTGCCGAGCGGGGCGCTGGCTGACATTCTTGACCGGCGGCGTTACTTCATCATCACGCAGTTCTGGCTGGCTGGCACCGCTGTGGTCCTGTGCATGGCGGTGTTGCTCGACATCATCACGCCACCACTGCTATTAGCACTGACCTTTGCCAACGGCATTGGCTTGGCGATGCGCTGGCCGGTTTTTTCTGCGCTGATCCCTGAAGTCGTACCACGGCCGCAGCTGCCAAGTGCTCTCGCCCTCAATGGCGTCGCGATGAATGCATCGCGCATCATCGGCCCGCTGGTGGCGGGTGCTTTGATCGCTAGCGCCGGAACCGCCTATGTCTTTGTCCTGAACGCCGTGCTGTCCGTGATCTCTGGATTTGTCATCATGCGCTGGCGTCGCGAGCATTCGCCCAGCCCACTGGGTCGCGAGCGCTTGCTCAGCGCCATGCGCGTCGGCATGCAATTCGTCAGCCAATCTGCGCGCCTTAGATCCATTTTCATCCGCGTATCGCTGTTCTTTTTACACTCAACTGCACTGCTCGCGCTTTTGCCTTTGCTCGCCAGGCGGCTGAAAGGTGGCGACGCAGGCACCTTTACCCTGCTGCTGGCGTCTATGGGTGCCGGCGCCATCACGTTGGTGATGCTGTTACCGCGGTTGCGTCAGTTTTTATCTGGCAACCGACTTGTCCTGACAGGCACACTACTGCAGTCCTTTGCCACCTTGGTGATGGCTTTTGCACCCAATGTGTACATAGCAACGCCGGCCATGTTTTTGGGCGGCATGGCTTGGCTGTGCACCGCCAACAGCCTGAGCGTTTCAGCACAATTGGCGCTACCCGACTGGGTTCGAGCGCGCGGTATGTCGATGTATCAAATGGCCATCATGGGTGGTAGCGCGTTTGGCGCAGCACTGTGGGGACAGGTGGCAACCGTGAGTTCTTTGACGGTGAGCTTGGTGATTGCGGCCGTGACTGGCAGCATCGCCATGTTTTTAGCGATCCGTCTGATGAACGACTCTGGACAGCAAGAAGACCTGACGCCATCGCGAGAGTTCAAAGTTCCAGAGGGGCAAACAGCACCACCAACCGGCCACGTTGTCGTGACCTTCGACTATCGAATTGACCCAACCCGCGCCGCCGCATTTGTGGCGCTCATGCAGCAAAGTCGTCGCAGCCGGCTGCGCCAAGGCGCCCTGAGCTGGGAGTTGCTACATGACTTGGGCGAACCCGGCCGTTATGTCGAACAAGTCGTCGACGAATCATGGACCGAGCACTTGCGACGTTTTGATCGTGTCACAGCCGCCGACGTGGCCTTACGTGACAGCAAACTGGCTTTTCATATTGCCCCAAGCCCACCCGTGGTCACGCGCTACGCCATTGAGAGCTCGGCGCGGCCGCTGTCCTAACGCCAACAAAACCGGCCTGCATTGTGGCGTTAGAACCGCTCGTGAGAAGCCAAATAGCGCCACTGCCCAACCGGCAAGTGGCCTAAATTGACGCGGCCGATACGGACCCGCTTGAGCCCGGTGACGAACAGACCGACCTGCTCACACATGCGGCGAATCTGCCGCTTCTTGCCTTCTTTCAGCACGAAGCGGAGTTGCTCAGGGTTTTGCCAAGACACTTGTGCAGGCTTCAGCGCCACGCCGTCCAAGCTCAGGCCATGACACAAACGCTTCAACTGATCGGCCGGAAAAGCGCCTTGCACGTTCACCGTTTCAGCGCCATAACTCACGCGCACCAAATATTCTTTTTCCATCTCCGAGTCTTCGCCAATCAGCTGGCGCGCTACCCGACCGTCCTGCGTCAGCACGAGGAGGCCGATGGAATCAATGTCGAGGCGGCCAGCTGGCGCCAAACCGCGCAACTGCTCGTGGCCCCAGCGCATGCGGCTGTTGCATTCAGTCCAGCGGTTTTGCGGCTGCACCAGCACCACCGCCGGCTCATGTCCGTCTTCAGCTTGACCACTCACATAACCCACCGGTTTGTTGATCAGAATGGTGACCTGCTGGCGCTGCTGATGCTCGGCCTGCTGCGCCACTTCAATACGATCGCTGGGCGAAACCGGTTGCCCCATCAAGGCCGGTTTGCCGTTGACACGGACCCAGCCCCTGTCGATCCAGTCGTCGGCCTCGCGGCGCGAACACATGCCGAGTTCGGCCATGCGTTTGTTCAGTCGGATGGTGGCAGGAGCGCCGCTACCGGGCGCCGCGGCAGACGTCACGGGCTTGGGAATGCGGCGAGCGCCGGAAGGGGGGAGAGGTTCAGTCATGACCCTCTATTTTGCAACAAGACGACGAGAACGATTCGATCGGCTCGAACAGCGCGTCACTGAATACTGCTGCGCAGCGCCGCCAAGTCCAGCACCCGCAAGCCACCGTATTCAATGCGGATCGTGCCCTGAGCCTGCAAGGCACTCAAAGCCTCGTTGACGCGCTGCCGTGACAGCCCGACCAGATACGCCAGCTCCTGCTGCGTGATGCGCAGAATATCGCCAACGCCAGGGTAAAGCACCGGGTTGAACAGCGCAGCCAAGCTGCGCGCCACACGCAGGTCGGGATTGTTCATGCGGTCAATTTCCCGCGCCGCAATGAACTGCCCCAGCCGCTCATTGAGCTGGTTCATGACAAAGCGGTTAAAACCAATGGAATGGTCCAGCAGCCAATGAAAAGTCTCCAGTGGCAGCCCCGCCACAACGCTCTTTCGGAGCGCTTGGATGTTGTAGCGAAAAGGCTCCCGTTTAAGTGCCGTGCCCTCACCAAACCAACCGCCCGGCGGCACGCCGGTGAAGGTCATGGTCATGCCTTGCGCGCTGTCGGCGCTCATTTTAAGCAAGCCCTCGACCACGCCAAACCAGTAGGTGACAGGCTTGCCGATACGGCAGATGAAATCACCCGCCTCAGCATCGCCCACCAGCAGCTCGGCTTCAGCACGCTCGCGCTCCATCGGCAGCAACAAAGGCAACCACGGTATGCCCTGCAGTTCAGCAAACGTAGGTCTCCGGCGCCTCTGATGCAAGGACAGATCGTGGCTGGCGACGAGTTGAAGATGCATGAACGATTTAGACGGTTTAGAGGAAAAAACGAACTACTAAATACCCATAAAAAATGCACGCAGATCAGTTCGAATTAATAGCATCGACGCGGCTTCTATTCAACGGCTGAGCGTAACGGGTCAGGCTGAGAACGGACTACGGGAAAGTCCCGAGAGGATAGACCCTTACTTTGTCGCCTGACTGACAAGTCGGCGTCAAACCGAGTCGTAGTATCCGCGTCGTAACTGTGCTTATGAACGTCCATCCGGACCGCTAGCAAGAGAGATCCAGCCCATGCAGACCACGTTTCCCAGACTGCTCCTGAAACACGCCGCCGAACGCCCGGACGCGCCGGCCATGCGCGAAAAAGAATACGGCATCTGGCAAGCCCACAGCTGGGCCAACATGGCCAGTTTGGTTGAGCACATCGCCTGCGGCCTGCACTTGGCCGGACTGACGCGCGGTGAGCACATGGTCGTCATTGGCGCCAATCGGCCCCGGCTGTACGCCACCATGCTGGCCGGGCAAGCGCTTGGCGCTATTCCGATTCCGCTGTACCAAGATGCCGTGGGTGCCGAATGCGTGTTCCCCATCACCAACGCCGATGTGCGCTTGGCGATGGTGGAAGACCAAGAGCAAGTCGACAAGCTGTTAGAGATCCGTGACCGCTGCCCTGACTTGGCCACCCTGATTTACGACGAGCCGCGCGGGCTGCGCAACTACGAAGAGCCCGGTCTCAGCTCGCTCGACGCGCTGATTGACGCGGGCCGCGTGTTTGCACAAAGCCACCCGCACTTTTTCGCCGGTGAAATCGACAAAGGCCAACCGGGCGAAGTCGCAGCCATGTTTTTCACCTCTGGCACCACGGGCAACCCGAAGGGCGTGGTGCACACGCACAGCACCTTGCTGGACCGCGCAGAAGCCGGTGCTGAATTCGACAAGCTCAGCTCAAATGAAGAGGTTTTGGCCTATCTACCACCGGCTTGGATCGGTCAAAACATTTTCAGTTATGCGCAATGGCTGTGCTGCGGCTACGTCGTCAACTGCCCCGAAAACGCCAGCACCGTCACCATCGATTTGAAGGAAGTCGGACCAACTTATTACTTCGCTCCACCGCGTGTTTTTGAAGGCCTGCTGACCAGCGTGATGATCCGCATGGAAGACGCCGGCAGCCTCAAACGTCACATGTTTCACTACTTCATGGATGTAGCCAAACGCGTCGGCCCTGACCGCATGAATGGTCAACCCATCGGCGCTTGGCAAAGCCTGCTGTACGGGCTGGGCAACTTGATGGTGTACGGCCCGCTGCGCAACAACCTCGGCTTCTCACGGGTGCGCGTAGCCTACACGGCAGGCGAGGCGATTGGCCCCGACCTCTTCACCTTTTACCGCTCTATCGGCATCAACCTCAAGCAGTTGTACGGCTCGACCGAAACCGCCGTCTTCGTCTGCCTGCAACCCGATGACCAAGCGCGTGCCGACACCGTGGGCGTGCCAATTCGCGGCGTGCAAATCAAGGTCGCCGACAACGGCGAAATCTTGGTCAAGTCAGCTGGTCTGCTGAAGGAATACTACAAAAATCCAGCCGCCACCGCCGAGGTGCTGAGCGCTGACGGCTGGTACCACACCAGCGACGCTGGCTTCATCGACGCCAGCGGCCATCTGAAGATCATCGACCGCGTCAAAGACGTCGGCCGCATTCAGGGCGGCGCCAACGACGGCGCCATGTTCGCGCCCAAGTATGTCGAAAACAAGCTGAAGTTTTTCCCCTTCATCAAGGAAGCGGTGGCTTATGGTGACGGCCGTGAAAAAGTCTGCGTCATGCTGAACATCGACTTCGATGCTGCTGGCAATTGGGCCGAGCGACGCAACCTGCCTTACGCCGGCTACACCGACTTGGCGCAAAAGCCCGAGGTCTACCAACTCATCCAGGAATGCGTTGAAAAAGTCAATGCCGACCTGAGCGTTGACGCGCTGCTGGCCGGCTCGCAGGTCAGCCGCTTTTTGGTGCTGCATAAAGAGCTGGACGCCGATGACGGCGAACTGACGCGAACCAACAAAGTCAGGCGCGGCTTCATCGCCGAAAAGTACCAACCGCTGGTCGATGCGCTGTACAGCGGCAAGACTGAACAATTCATTGAAACCGTCGTGAAGTTTGAAGATGGCCGCAGCGGCAGCGTCAGTGCGACGCTAAAGCTCGGCGACGCCAAAACCTTTGCTTCTGTGAAGGCCGCAGCATGAGCAAGAAAATCGGTGACGTTATCCTTGACGTCAACAACATCAGCCTGAGTTTTGGTGGCGTCAAAGCGCTGTCGGACATCTCGTTCAATGTGAAAGAACACGAGATCCGCGCCATCATCGGGCCTAACGGCGCGGGCAAAAGTTCGATGCTCAATTGCATCAACGGCGTCTACTCGCCACAGCAAGGCTCCATCACGTTCCGCGGCGAAACCTTCACGCACATGAACAGCCACCAAGTGGCCGTGATGGGCGTCGCCCGAACGTTTCAAAATCTGGCTTTGTTCAAAGGCATGAGCGTGCTCGACAACATCATGTCGGGACGCAACCTGAAGATCAAAAGCAATCTCTTCATGCAGGCGCTGCGCATTGGGCCAGCTGAAAAAGAAGAGTTTCAACACCGCGAAGCAGTCGAGAAAATCATCGACTTCCTTGAAATCCAAGCCTACCGAAAAACGCCTGTTGGGCAGCTTCCGTACGGTTTGCAAAAACGCGTCGACCTCGGCCGTGCGCTGGCGATGGAACCGCAAGTGCTGCTACTGGATGAACCGATGGCCGGCATGAACGTCGAAGAAAAACAAGACATGTGCCGCTTCGTGCTGGACGTCAACGACGAATTCGGGACCACCGTGGTGCTCATCGAGCATGACATGGGCGTGGTGATGGACATCTCCGACCGCGTCGTGGTGCTGGACTACGGCAAAAAAATCGGCGATGGCACACCCGATGAAGTGCGCAACAACCCAGACGTGATCAGCGCCTACCTCGGCACGAGCCACTAAGGACACTCAAAATGGCATTTTTTCTTGAAACATTGCTGGGCGGCCTGATGGCCGGCATGCTGTATTCGCTGGTGGCTCTGGGCTTTGTCCTGATCTTCAAAGCGTCTGGCGTCTTTAACTTTGCGCAAGGCGCAATGGTGCTGTTTGCCGCACTGGCCATGGCCCGGTTTTCGGCATGGCTGCCGGACTGGCTGGGTTTTGAGAGCCTGTGGCTGGCCAACGTGTTGGCCTTCTTGATTGCCGCCGTCATCATGTTTGTCGTGGCTTGGTTGATCGAGCGGCTGGTACTGCGGCACTTGGTAAACCAAGAAGGCGCAACGCTGTTGATGGCCACGCTGGGCATCGCCTACTTTTTAGAAGGTCTGGGCCAGACCATCTTTGGCGGCAACATTTACAAGATCGACATCGGCATGCCGAAAGACCCGGTCTTCGTACTCGACTCGATTTTTCCGGGCGGCCTTCTCATCAACAAAGAAGACCTGTACGCCGCGCTGATCGCCGCACTTTTGGTGAGCGTGCTCAGCTTGTTCTTTCAAAAGACCTCGACCGGCCGGGCCTTGCGCGCCGTGGCTGACGACCACCAAGCGGCGCAGTCGATTGGCATTCCACTGAATCGAATTTGGGTCATCGTCTGGTGCGTGGCTGGCGTGGTGGCCTTGGTCGCCGGGATGATCTGGGGCAGCAAACTCGGCGTGCAGTTCTCGCTCGCTACGGTGGCTTTGCGCGCCTTGCCGGTGGTGATTTTGGGCGGCTTAACGTCAGTCCCTGGAGCCATCATCGGCGGCTTGATCATCGGCGTCGGCGAGAAACTCTCGGAAGTTTTCCTTGGCCCTTACGTTGGCGGCGGCATTGAAATCTGGTTCGCTTATGTGTTGGCGCTGGGCTTTCTGCTGTTTCGTCCGCAAGGCTTGTTTGGCGAAAAAATCATCGATCGAGTATGAGGCCCCCACGCTTGTCACTTCGTGTACTGCGCTGCCCCTCTAGGGGGTCGCTGCGCCTGCGGCCCGGCGAAGCCGGTTCCGCGGCCCCTGCTGGGTGGGATGCAGCGCCATTTCACACTTTATTCATCTCGACCTAACGGCTCATCCTTATGTTCTACAGAGAAAACGGCCAATTCAAAACCAACTACCGCGATGACCAGCAGATCTTCCCGATCTTGCAGGACCGCATCGCCATCGGTCTGTTGCTGGCAGTCGCCTTCGTGGCGGTGCCGATGCTGGCCAGCGACTACCTGTTTCGCGCCATTCTGATTCCTTTTGTGATCATGTCGCTGGCTGCGCTGGGGGTGAATATTTTGGTCGGTTACTGCGGCCAGATTTCGCTCGGCTCGGGCGCCTTCATGGCGGTTGGCGCCTACGGGGCTTACAACATCTTTGTGCGCCTGCCGGGTATGCCGCTGATCCCCGCCTTGATCTTGGGCGGCTTGTGCGCCACCGCGTTTGGCATCTTATTTGGCTTGCCCAGTTTGCGAGTCAAGGGCTTGTATTTGGCTGTCGCCACGCTCGCCGCCCAGTTCTTCAGCGATTGGATGTTTCTGCGCATCAAGTGGTTCACCCTGGACACACCCTCCGGGTCTGTGTCGGTGTCGAATCTGCAGGTCTTTGGCCTGCCGATTGAAAGCGCTGTCAGCCGCTACTTGCTGTGTCTGACCCTGTTGTTGGTGATCGGCGTGATGGCCAAAAATATGGTGCGCGGCGCCATCGGCCGGGAGTGGATGGCGATCCGCGACATGGACGTGGCCGCAGCGGTCATCGGTATTCGTCCCATGTTTGCCAAGCTCAGCGCTTTTGCGGTCAGCTCCTTCATCATCGGCGTGGCGGGGGGGTTGTGGGCCTTCATCTACCTCGGTGCCTGGGAGCCAGCGGCTTTTTCGGTCGACCAATCTTTTCGCTTGCTTTTCATGGTGATCATCGGCGGGCTTGGCTCCATCATGGGCAGCTTTTTTGGCGCTGCTTTTATCGTCGTGCTGCCGATTGCACTGAACCAATTCCTGCCCTTCTTTGCCGGCCTGTTTGGCATCGAGATTTCGACTGCTGGCGTGTCACATGCTGAGCTGATGATTTTTGGCGGCCTGATCGTTTGGTTTTTGATTGTCGAACCGCATGGTCTGGCCAAGCTGTGGTCCATGGGCAAACAAAAACTGCGTTTATGGCCCTTCCCGCATTGAGTTTCACCGGTGTTATTTTTCAAGTGCGTTTTAAACCTTCATAGGAGACAACAATGAGATCAGGCAAATTGATATTGGCGCTCGCGACCCTCGCCATGAGCGCTTCCGTGGTCACCAGCGCTGTGGCGCAGGCCAAAGAGCAGTTCATCCCGGTGCTGTCCTACCGCACTGGGCCTTACGCCCCGAACGGCACACCGTGGGCCAACGGCTATGTGGACTACCTCAAATTGGTGAACGCCCGCGGCGGCGTCAATGGTGTCAAGCTGTCGTTTGAAGAGTGCGAAACCGGTTACGACACGGCGCGCAGCGTGGAGTGCTATGAGCGACTCAAAAGCAAAGGCATGTCCTTTGTTCAGCCGCTGTCGACCGGCGCGACTTTCGCCATCACCGAAAAAGCGCCCGTCGACAAAATTCCGGTGGTGACGATCGGCTATGGCCGCAGCGAAAGCGCTGACGGCTCGGTCTTCAAGTGGAACTTCCCGATCGCTGGCACCTATTGGGTTGCCGCTGATGCGATCTTGCAAGCCATCGCCAAAAAAGAAGGCGGCTTCGACAAACTCAAGGGCAAGCGGATCGCCTTGGTTTATCACGACAGTCCGTTCGGCAAAGAGCCCATCCCTCTGATGCAAGAACGCGCTGCCATGCACGGTTTCAACTTGCAGTTGCTGCCGGTCACGGCGCCTGGTGTTGAGCAAAAAGCCACTTGGCTGCAGGTGCGCCAGTCGCGCCCAGAGTATGTCGTTCTGTGGGGCTGGGGCGTCATGAATTCGACCTCCATCAAAGAAGCGCAAGCCACCGGCTACCCGCGTGAAAAAATGTACGGTGTCTGGTGGGCCGGTGCTGAGCCGGACGTGAAAGACGTCGCCGATGGCGCCAAAGGCTACAACGCGGTGACGATGCAGCACGGCGCAGAACCCAACTCCAAACTGGTCAAAGACGTGATGGCGATGGTGCACGGCAAAGGCCAGGGAACCGGCCCGAAAGACGAAGTCGGCCAAGTGCTTTACATGCGCGGCGCTATGAGCGCGATGATCGGTATCGAAGGCGTGCGCGCAGCGCAAGATCGCTTTGGCAAAGGCAAAGTCATGACCGGCGAGCAGATCCGTTGGGGCCTCGAAAACCTGAACCTGACACAGCCAAAACTTGACGCCCTTGGCTTTGCCGGCGTGATGCGACCCATCAGCACCTCTTGCACCGACCACATGGGTTCGGCTTGGGCGCGCATCCACACGTGGGATGGCAAGCAGTGGAAGTTCACTTCGGACTGGCTGCAGGCTGACGAGCAAATCATCAAGCCGCTGGTCAAAGCGACGGCTGCTAAATATGCCGCCGAGAAAAAGCTGACACCACGCACACCGGCTGACTGCCAGTCGTGATCTGACAAGGGTTTTGGCCAGAGGCTGGCCTCCTACAGCGGAAGGAATTGACTTTCCGCGCAGGAGCCGAGCCTCTCGGCCATGACCCTGCTTGAACCAACGGCACCCTCTGACAGAAACGGATTTCAGCCCATGAGTGACTCACCTATCGTTCTCAATGTCAACGGCATCGAGGTCATCTACAACCACGTGATCCTGGTGCTAAAGGGCGTCTCGCTGCAAGTGCCGCAGGGCAAAATTGTGGCGATACTGGGCGGCAATGGCGCTGGCAAAACCACCACCTTGCGGGCCATCTCCAACCTGCTCAAGGGCGAGCGCGGCGAAGTCACCAAAGGCTCGATCGAGCTGCGCGGTGAGCGCATTGAAAATCTATCGCCCTCTGATTTAGTCCAGCGCGGCGTGGTCCAAGTGATGGAAGGTCGCCACTGTTTTGCGCACCTGACCATTGAAGAGAATTTGTTGACCGGGGCTTACACGCGCAAAGACAAGGCCGAAGTGGCGGCCAATCTGGAGAAGGTTTACAACTACTTTCCGCGTTTGAAAACACGGCGCACGTCGCAAGCCGCTTACACCTCCGGTGGCGAACAACAGATGTGTGCGATTGGCCGTGCCTTGATGGCCAACCCCAACATGGTGTTGCTTGACGAACCTTCGATGGGGCTGGCACCACAGATCGTTGAAGAAGTTTTCAACATCGTCAAAGACCTGAATGAAAAAGAAAAAGTCACCTTTCTGATAGCCGAGCAGAACACCAACATGGCGTTGAAATACGCGGACTACGGCTACATCATGGAAAGTGGCCGGGTCGTGATGGACGGCGTGGCCAGCGACTTGGCCAGCAACGAAGACGTCAAAGAGTTTTATTTGGGCGTCGGTGGCGGCGAGCGCACGAGTTTCAAAGACGTGAAAAGCTACAAGCGTCGCAAGCGCTGGTTAGCTTGAGGCCCCCAACATGACCGACTATTTCGACACCTTGGAATGCCGCGACCCGGCCCTGCGGGAAGCCGCACACATGGCGGCACTGCCCGGCCTCATCGCTCACGCACAGCAAAACAGCCGTGCCGCGAAGCAAGCGCTCGCCGACATCGACCCGACCCGAATCAATTCGAGAGCAGCGTTAGCCACCTTACCCGTCACACGCAAGCACGAGCTGCTAGAACGCCAAAGCGCGACTCGCCCTGCTGACCCGTTTGGCGGCTTTTCCGCCGTGCTGCGTGGGCGGAGAATGACGCGTATTTTTGCGTCACCCGGTCCTATTTACGAACCTGATGTGGCACGCCAAGATTACTGGCGGGTGGGTCGCGCCCTTTTTGCTGCGGGCTTTCGAGAGGGGGATCTGGCGCACAACGCATTTAGTTATCACATGACCCCCGGCGCCTACATGATGGAGTCCGGTGCGCATGCGATAGGCTGCACGGTATTTCCAGCTGGCACGGGCCAAACCGAGCAACAACTCGCAGCTATCGCAGACCTTCGCCCCGATGGTTACGTCGGCACGCCCAGTTTCCTGCGGATCCTGATCGAAAAGGCCTTGACGAATGGTTCGGACATCTCGAGCTTCAAGCGCGCGCTGGTGTCGGGCGAAGCCTTTCCGCCGTCCCTGCGCGACTGGTTGGCGGGTAACGGTATTGCTGGCTACCAGTGCTACGCCACCGCCGACCTTGGCCTGATCGCCTACGAAACTGAAGCGCGACAAGGCTTGGTGCTGGATGAAGGTGTGATTGTTGAGATCGTCAGACCTGGCACGGGCGACCCGGTGCCCGAAGGCGATGTCGGTGAATTGGTGGTGACAACGCTCAACCCCGATTACCCCTTGATCCGTTTTGGTACCGGCGACTTGTCGGCCGTTTTGCCGGGAACTTGTCCAACGTGTCGCAGCAACACCCGTATCAAAGGTTGGATGGGGCGCGCAGACCAAACCACCAAGATTCGTGGCATGTTTGTGCATCCGGGTCAGGTTGCCGAGATCGTCAAACGCTTTCCGGAAGTTCTCAGGGCGAGATTGGTGGTGACCGGCGAAATGGCCAACGATGCGATGACGCTCAAGGTTGAAGTCTCGGCTGCGCCTGACGGTTTGGCATCGCGCATTGGTGAAGCCATCCGCGACATCACCAAACTTCGGGGCGATGTCTGCATGATCAATGTCGGTAGCCTGCCCAATGACGGCTTGGTGATTGAGGATGCACGTAGCTACAAATAACACCACGCCAAGCCAGACGACGTTCAAATTTAACCCCATCAATACCCGCTATCCCTCTAAAATAGCGTTCTCTTTTTAAAGGAATTTTTCCACATGAAAAAACTTTTCGTCCTGGCACTCGCCGCTACAGCGGTGTTGGCCCAAGCCCAAACGTTTCCAGGCACCAAGCCGATTTCTTTCGTGGTTCCGTTCGCCGCCGGCGGCCCGACCGACCGCGTTGCCCGCGACTTGGCTGAAGCCATGCGCAAATCCATGGGCGGCAGCGCCAATTTTGTGGTCGAAAACGTCAACGGCGCCGGCGGCACGATTGGCATAGCCAAGGTGGCCAAGGCCAACCCGGACGGCCACACCTTGCTGCTGCACCACATCGGCATGGCCTCTGCACCTAGCCTGTACCGCAAGCTCTCGTTCAAAGTGGCCGAGGACTTCGAGTTCTTGGGCATGATCAATGAAGTGCCGATGACACTGGTTGGCAAGCCGCAGCTGGCCGCCAACACTTACCGCGACTTTGAAAATTACATCAAAGCCAACGCCGGCAAACTGAACATCGCCCATGCAGGTCTGGGATCAGCCTCTCATTTGTGCGGTTTGATGTGGCAATCACGCCTGCAGGCCAGCGAAGCCATGACCACCATTCCTTTCAGCGGCACGGCGCCGGCCATGAATGCGTTGGTCGGCGGTCAAGTTGACATCATGTGCGACCAGACCACCAACACCACCGGTCAGATCGAAGCCGGTCGCATCAAAGCTTTTGCCGTGACCACCGCCAAGTCGTTGTCAGGCCACAAACTGCTCAAAGACTACCCAAGCTTGCAAGAAACCGGTATGAAGGGTTTTGAGCTGACTATTTGGCACGGCCTGTACGCGCCCAAGGGCACGCCACCAGCGGTTCTGACGCAGATCAACAATGCCTTGAAGATTGCGCTGAAGGACCCCGAGTTCATCAAAAAGCAAGAGGGCTTGGGCGCCATTGTCGTCAACGACAAGCGTGTCGAACCAGCCGCGCACAAGGCCTTCGTGGCCGCTGAAACCGCCAAGCTCCGGCCTGTGATTGAAGCCGCTGGCAAGTTCGCCGACTGAGTCTGTCTGCGCTAGAAAAAACCGCTTGAGACTTTCGGGGTCAGGCGGTTTTTTTGTGCCTGTAACGACAGGGTAAATACGGGTAATCCCAGTCACACAGCATCTCGCTTAGCAGTACAACCTATAGGTATCCGTTACCACGTCATTCGTCACCCAAAGAGGTCTTCATGTTCTTTAAATCGACACCGCGCCAAACGCTCATCCTGGTCATGACCCGCACACTGGGACTTGTTAGCATCTCGACCCTTTCTGCTTTGCTGGCCTTGCCTTCGTTCGCGCAATCGACTTGGCCCGCCAAGCCGGTCAAGATCGTTGTGCCGTTTGCAGCAGGCGGCACCACCGACATCTTGGCCCGGGCCATCGCTCCCGAGTTATCCAACGCCTTCGGCCAACCTTTTGTGATCGAGAACAGAGGTGGTGCTGGCGGCAATATAGGTGCTGACATTGTGGCCAAGTCGCCCGCCGACGGTTACACCATTCTCATGGGCACTGTCGGCACGCATGGCATCAACCAGTCGCTTTACACCAAGATGCCGTTTGACCCGATCAAAGATTTTGCGCCCATCACCATGGTCGCCGGTGTCCCCAATGTGATGGTGATGAATGCTGAAAAAGCCCGCACGCTGGGTATCAACAGCGTGCCGGATTTCATCAGTTACGCCAAAGCCAATCCGGGTAAGCTGAACATGGCTTCCAGTGGTAACGGCACCTCGATTCACATGGCTGGCGAGCTTTTCAAAAGCATGACCGGTACCTTCATGGTGCACTTCCCCTACCGCGGCTCCAGTCCTGCACTGCTGGACCTCGTGGCCGGTAACACCGATGTGATGTTCGACAACCTGCCGTCGTCCTTGCCGCATATCAAAAGCGGCAAGCTGAAGGCTTTTGCCGTTACCAGCAGCCAGCGGTCAGCGGTGCTGCCTGATGTGCCGACGGTGGAAGACGCCGCCAAACTCAAAGGCTTTGAAGCCAGCAGCTGGTTCGGCTTGTTGGCGCCTGCAGGCACGCCACCAGACATCGTCAACCGGATTCAGCGTGAAGTGGCAAAGTCTCTGAACACACCGGCCATCAAGGAAAAGCTGCTGCTGCAAGGTGCTATCCCCAGTGGCAACACGCCGCAGGATTTTGTCAAACTCATTGAGGCTGAAACCGCAAAATGGGCCAAGGTCGTGAAGGCCTCAGGCGCCAAGATTGACTGACCTTAAGTTGCTGCCTCGCCTATAGGCTGCTGCCTAGTTGCGAGACTAAACGCCCCAAACCAGATCGCTGCCGTCACGGCGGCAGCGTTTGAGCATGTCGATAAAAGGCAAGGCCCGCTGGCGTAAACCCAGCGGTGCATCACTCTCTGCATCAGCACTCTCACTTTTACCTGCAGCAGCTTGACGTTCTATTTGCTCCTGCGCTATCGCCTCTTCCAAGCTGGCAATGGCCGCGGGCATGTGTGCCACCAGCAAAATGCCTTGGGGTGTTGGGGTTTTACCGATGATCTCCAAGATCCGCCGACCATTCGGCTCCAGCATGATCAGATCCCCGGTGGTTTTTGATTTGAATTTGTAGAGCATGTCGATGTATTGCCTGGTTGGATGGGTGATCGTTTTCCGCCCATCGTAATAGGGCTTTCATACATTGAGCAGCAGCCATGCGCCAATGCAGGAAAATATCATTCTATGTTCACTATTCCCTCAGTTCAAAAGCCTGCCGCCCAGGGGCTCAGCCAGGATGGTTTGAGTTTGCTTCAACCCACCGAGTTATTGACCACACTGGCGCTCGATGCGAGTGAATGGAAAAAGCATTGGCCAACCCTTGCAGACTCTTGGAATCGGCTACCGCCTGATATTCATCTGCGCGATGGTGGTCACTACCGCAAACGCCGTCACGCCTGCTTTGTTCAAAACCTCGCCACAGATGCCTTTCAGCAGGTGCCGCACCGAGCACACTGGCAACCCGTCGATTACAACGCATTGCACGGCGGCTACGAACGCTGGTTTGATCCGATTGAGCCGGGCATTGCGAATGACCCCCTGTGGATTCGCTTGTTAACGACACTGGGGTTGTTGTTTGGACAAGTTAAGCCTGTCAGCGAGTGGTTCATTGAGGCCCATCAATTCCGCATTGATACCGCCGGCGGTGTTGGCCGCCCCACCCCGGAAGGCGCACACCGTGACGGCGTTGATTTTGTCGTGGTGGTCTTGGTTGGGCGCAGCGGCGTCAAAGGTGGTGAAACGCGAGTTTTTGATGCGCATGGCCCGCACGGCCTGCGTTTTGTCATGGAGCAGCCGCTGACTGCCTTGTTACTGGACGACGAACGCGTGATTCATGAAACAACGCCCATTTTGCCGACTGATACGTCTGGAACTGGTTTTAGGGATACGTTGGTTTTGACTTACCGTGCTGGTGGGTTTCAAGCACCTTTGTGAACTCATGTTTTCTGTTGCTTGGCATTAGCAAGCTTCTGGCACTGCTCTGCACAACGATTGCGTTTGCAAACGCAGCCAGCGCCTGGTCATCAAATTCGGAAAGCCCTGGGGACCAATTTCTTCATGCGCACAAGCCATGTCGTCTAGCAGCTCTAACAGGCTTGCACGACTGCGTATGCTTTGGCATTCACGTTGTTTACGGGCAAATATCCGCCATGTTTGCAGTGACTGAAGCTCAATACCACCATAGCGCACCTTGAGCCAACCATCTCTGGCCAAGAGTTGCAGGTACTCAGAAAACAAGGTTCTCGACACGCCGCAAAGTGCAGCGATTTGTTGCTGGGTGATGGGAAGATCCACCTCCCCTTTTTGTAAGCCGCTTGATCGCGGTGCCGCGCTATTGGCCAATGCCTCTGCATATTGCGCCAACCCCATAACGACCCGCAGCGGTGAGCTTCCAAGTCGCATGAGCATGAGCATTTCTGACTGCTGCTGAGACCGACCTGCGATGAGCTTGGCAATGTAATGCATGAAATCAGGCTCCTCCGCAATTGCAGAGTCAAAGCTTTTTTTGCGCATCCCAATCACCTCTACAGGCGTCAGGCAGGTGTATTCAAAATGAGTGGCTTGCTTGTTGATCAAAGGCTGCTCGCCAAACCATGCTTGCGGCCCAAATATTTGAAGGGGTAGGGGCCGACCCTCATCGATGGGAATGCTGGTGGCGACATAGCCGGCCACGATGTAATTCCAAGACTGTACGCTTCGGCCCTTCCTCCAAATCACCTCGCCCTCATCAAATGATGTCAAGATCAAATCGGGAAGAGTGCTGAGTATTCTTTGATTGCTAAATTGAATATCTCTCAGCAAACGATGTGCGTAAGTCGACAAATATTTACCTTTTCCCAGACACCTCAATCGTGACTGACCGCCAAATCAAAATGATGACTCATTTGCATATTGAATCATCACAGTGAAAAGGTCAATGGTCTTTATTTCTCAGCCATCACGCCATTCAAGCACCGCGCAGGTTCCGCATTGGGGTCACAAACCACCATCGGCTCACCCTTGATTGGTGTATTGAAACTGCGTCTGTCCAAAAAGCAAAAAGCCCACGGATGTGGGCTTTTTGAAGCCTGTCTTGATGACAGGAATTTGGTTGCGCGGGCAAGATTTGAACTTACGACCTTTGGGTTATGAGCCCAACGAGCTACCAGGCTGCTCCACCGCGCGATAAGCAAATATTATAACTGTTATTCAGCTGTTGTGCCGGCTGCCACTGAAGTTTCGTCTGCATCAGGACGATCAACCAACTCGACCAAGGCCATCGGTGCGTTGTCACCGACACGGAAACCCATTTTCAGGATACGTGTGTAGCCGCCTGGACGTGTGTTGTAACGTGGGCCCAGTTCAGCGAACAGCTTGACGACCATGTCGCGATCGCGCAAACGATCAAATGCAAGACGCTTGTTGGCCAACGTTGGGTTCTTGGCCAATGTGATCATTGGCTCAACAACGCGACGCAATTCTTTGGCTTTTGGCAGCGTGGTTTTGATGGCTTCGTGCTGAATCAGCGAATTCATCATGTTGCGCAGCATCGCCAAGCGATGTGAGCTGGTGCGATTGAGTTTACGTAGTCCGTGTCCGTGGCGCATGGTGCTATTTCCTTCCAGTTTTTTTAATTCAGACAGCCGTATCAGGTACTGCCCGTGCACAGCCTCCGTGAAGAGGCTTTTTCAAATCAACGCTTGTCGAGGCCAGCCGGTGGCCAGCTTTCGAGGCGCATGCCCAAGGTCAGGCCGCGGGATGCCAGCACTTCCTTGATTTCGTTGAGCGATTTACGACCCAAGTTCGGCGTTTTTAGAAGTTCATTCTCGGTGCGCTGAATCAGATCGCCAATGTAGTAAATGTTCTCGGCCTTCAGGCAGTTAGCCGAACGAACGGTGAGTTCCAGCTCATCAACTGGACGCAACAGAATCGGATCGAACTGCTGCGAGCTGCGCTGAACTGGTGCATCAAATGCAGCCAACTCATTGCCTTCGAGCTGAGCAAACACTGCCAACTGCTCGACCAAAATCTTGGCCGAAGCGCGGACGGCGTCTTCTGCAGAGACAGCGCCGTTGGTTTCGATTTCAAGAACCAGCTTGTCCAAGTCCGTACGCTGCTCGACGCGGGCGCTCTCAACAACGTAGCTCACCCGTTTGACTGGCGAGAACGAAGCATCCAACACAATGCGACCAATCGACTTGGTCGACTCATCGCCGTAACGACGCATCGTGCCTGGCACATAACCACGGCCGTTTTCAACCTTGATTTGCATGTCGATCTTGCCGCCGTGCGACAGATTGACGATGACGTGCTCAGGGTTGATGATTTCGACATCGTGCGGTGTCTGGATGTCAGCCGCAGTGACTGGGCCTTCGCCGTCTTTGCGCAGGCTCAGGGTAACTTCATCGCGGTTGTGCAATTTAAAGACCACGCCTTTGAGGTTCAGCAAAATGTTCAAAACATCTTCCTGCACACCGTCAATCGACGAGTACTCATGCAACACACCTGCAATGGTCACTTCAGTAGCCGCGTGGCCGACCATGGACGACAGCAGAACGCGACGCAGAGCATTGCCCAGCGTGTGACCGTAGCCGCGCTCGAACGGCTCCAAAGTCACTTTCGCGCGGTTGGCAGACAACTGCTCAACGTTGATAGTTTTTGGTTTTAGTAGATTAGTTTGCATGCGGTCTTCCTCTCAATACCCTCGGCACGTTACGCCGATAAGGCCGGGTGAAGCAGACCTGAGCTGAGGTAAATCCCAAGCTCAGGAACGGGGGAAAATTAACGTGAGTACAGCTCGACGATCAACGATTCGTTGACGTCAGCAGCAAATTCATCACGGTCAGGCACTTTCTTGAAAATGCCTTCGCCTTTGTCAATGCTCACATCAACCCAAGCTGGCATGCCAACTTGTTGGGCCAACTGCAGCGCTTCAAGGACTCGGTTTTGCTTCTTCGACTTTTCGCGGACACCGACGACGTCACCGGTTTTCACCAAGTACGAAGGGATGTTCACTGAATGACCGTTGACGGTGATCGCTTTGTGCGACACCAACTGACGTGCTTCAGCGCGGGTTGAGCCGAAGCCCATGCGGTAAACGACATTGTCGAGACGGCATTCCAACAGGAACAACAAGTTTGCACCAGTGTTGCCCTTGCGGCGATCAGCTTCTTCGAAGTAACGGCGGAACTGCTTTTCGAGCACGCCGTACATGCGCTTGACCTTCTGCTTTTCACGCAGTTGCAGACCGTAGTCCGACGTGCGCATGCCCGAAGTGCGACCGTGCTGGCCTGGCTTCGAATCAAATTTAGCCTTGTCACCAATCGCGCGACGAGCGCTCTTGAGGAACAAGTCAGTGCCTTCACGGCGGGAGAGTTTGGCCTTGGGGCCTAGGTAACGTGCCACTTGATTTTCCTTTTGTCATCTGCTGCACTGGGTGCAGGAGCCCTCGGTACGAAACCTGACGGCGGTGGGCTTGATAAAAATGCCAAAAGTCCGGCTGGCCACCGAAGCAGCCGACCAGACCCATGGCAAGGTGAATTTAGATGCGACGACGCTTTTGTGGGCGGCAGCCGTTGTGCGGAACCGGTGTCACGTCAGCAATCGAGTTGATGCGGATACCGAGAGCGCCCAGAGCACGCACTGACGATTCGCGACCAGGACCTGGGCCCTTGATTTCGACGTCGACGTTCTTGATGCCCTGCTCAATGGCGGCACGACCAGCCACTTCTGACGCAACTTGAGCTGCGAAAGGTGTGGATTTACGTGAACCCTTGAAACCCTGACCACCTGAAGATGCCCATGACAAAGCATTGCCTTGGCGGTCAGTGATGGTGATGATCGTGTTGTTGAAAGATGCGTGGATGTGGGCAATGCCATCGGCCACGTTCTTACGAACTTTTTTGCGAACGCGTTGTGACGCGCTATTGTTGGGTGCTTTTGCCATAACTTACCTTCGATTATTTCTTCAAGGACTGCGCTGCCTTACGCGGACCCTTGCGGGTGCGGGCATTGGTACGCGTACGCTGACCACGCATTGGCAGACCGCGACGATGGCGGAAACCACGGTAGCAACCGATGTCCATCAAACGCTTGATGTTCATCGTCGTCTCGCGACGCAAGTCGCCTTCGATGGTGAACAGAGCGATCTGGTCACGGATCTTTTCGAGATCGCCATCAGTCAGATCTTTGATCTTTTTAGCGTAGTCAATCTCACAGGCTTCGCAAATTTTGCGAGCACGGGTGCGACCGATGCCAAAAATCGCAGTCAAGCCGATTTCGGCGTGTTGCTGTGGCGGAATGTTGATACCTGCTATACGAGCCATATGCGTCCTCTAATACTCTTTGAAATCAGCCTTGACGCTGTTTGTGGCGTGGGTCTGTGCAAATAACTCGCACAACACCCTTACGGCGGATGATTTTACAGTTGCGGCAGATCTTCTTAACAGAAGCTGAAACTCTCATTGTCGTTCTCCTAAACTTTCTCTATGCGATTCGCACGAAACACGATGGATGACTAAAGTCTGTTCAAGTACCAGGCTTGAAATTGGCTTTCTTCAGCAAGGACTCATACTGCTGCGACATCATGTAGTTCTGCACTTGGGCCATGAAATCCATGGTCACGACCACGATGATCAGCAATGAAGTACCGCCAAAGTAAAACGGTACGTTGTACTTCAGAATCAAAAACTCAGGCAACAAACACACGAATGTGATGTAGATGGCGCCAGCCAAAGTCAGGCGAACCAAAATCTTGTCAATGTAACGGGCTGTCTGGTCACCTGGTCGAATGCCAGGGACAAACGCACCACTCTTTTTCAGGTTGTCTGCAGTCTCACGGCTGTTGAAAACAAGTGCCGTGTAAAAAAAGCAGAAGAAAATGATGGCCGATGCGTAAAGCATCACATAGATCGGCTGGCCGGGCGTCAAGGTCGCCGCAATATCTTTCAGCCAGCGCATGCTGTCACCCGTCGTGAACCAACCCACGACGGTAGCCGGCAGCAAGATGATGGATGAGGCAAAGATCGGTGGGATCACGCCAGCCATGTTTAACTTCAAAGGCAGGTGCGACGATTGCCCACCATAAACTTTGTTGCCAACTTGACGCCGCGCATAGTTCACCAAAATCTTTCGCTGACCGCGCTCAACAAAAACCACAAAGTAAGTGACCAGTGCGACGACAACCACCACAACCAAAGCGACCAAAATACTCATAGCGCCGGTACGAACCAACTCCAACAAGCCACCCATGGCACTTGGTAAACCTGCGGCGATACCAGCGAAAATCAGAATCGAGATGCCGTTGCCCAGACCACGCTCGGTGATTTGCTCACCCAGCCACATCAGGAACATCGTGCCAGCCGTCAAGCTGACGACTGCCGTCATGCGAAAACCAAAACCAGGCGCCAACACCAGACCAGGCGAGCTTTCCAGTGCGACTGCAATGCCCATGGACTGGAACAAGGCCAAACCCAAAGTGCCGTAGCGTGTGTACTGGGTGATCTTGCGACGTCCGGATTCGCCTTCTTTCTTGAGTTGCTCGAATGTGGGAACCACATACGTGAGCAACTGCATGATGATCGACGCGGAAATGTAGGGCATGATGCCCAGCGCAAATACCGTGAAGCGAGACAGCGCACCACCCGAAAACATATTGAACAAGTTCAAGATGCCGCCCTGTTGGCCGCTGAACAGCGCCTTCAGTGAGGTCGGATCAATCCCCGGCACAGGAATGTGCGCGCCCACGCGGTAAACGACCAGCGCAAGCAGCAAGAAAACAAGCCGATTGCGCAGGTCACCGAACTTGCCGGTCTTTGCAATTTGGGCGGAGCTGGTGGCCACTGATCGTTATCCGTTTAGTAGGTTACTGAAGATTGAATAGTCGCTTGACGCACTCAGGCAATCGCGCCGCCAACGGCTTCGATAGCAGCCTTGGCACCAGCAGTGGCACCAATACCTGTGAGCTTGACAGCCTTGGTCAGAACGCCAGTCTTGATGACTTTGACGGTCTTGATCATGTGGCTGACCAGGCCAGCGCTTTTCAGCACCAGCATGTCGACTTCAGCCAAACCGAGTTCTTCCAGCGATGTCAAAGTCACTTCTGCATTGAATTGCAGCTGATGCGACTTGAAACCACGCTTTGGCAAACGACGGTGCATAGGCATTTGACCGCCTTCAAAACCGACTTTATGGTAGCCACCCGAACGGGATTTTTGGCCTTTATGACCACGACCGGCGGTTTTACCCAGACCGGAGCCAATGCCGCGACCGACACGACGCTTAGCGTGCTTGGCGCCAGCGGCTGGCTTGATTGTGTTTAATTCCATGATGAACCTGTCCTTACAGAATCTTGACCAGGTAACTGATCTTGTTGATCATGCCGCGAACTGCGGGCGTGTCTTCCAGTTCGCTGGTGCTATTGATACCGCGCAGACCAAGACCACGCACCGTTGCACGGTGTGATTCCTTGGTACCAATCGGGCTCTTGACCAGCTGGACTTTGATTTTGTGTTCTGTCGTCATAACCGTACCGCCTTAGCCGAAGATGTCTTCGACTGTTTTCCCACGCTTCGCCGCAATGTTGGAAGCCGTGGTGGATTTGTTCAGGGCGTCCATCGTGGCGCGCACCATGTTGTATGGGTTGCTCGAACCATGGCTTTTGGCCACGATATCGGTGATACCCATGACTTCGAAGACAGCGCGCATAGGGCCGCCAGCAATGATGCCGGTACCTTTTGGTGCTGGCGCCATCATGACGTTAGCGGCACCGTGGTGACCGAAGACGTTGTGATGGATCGTGCCGTTCTTCAACGACACGGAGGTCATATTGCGACGAGCCTCTTCCATGGCCTTCTGCACAGCTGCAGGCACTTCTTTCGATTTGCCCTTGCCCATGCCGACCCGACCTGCGCCGTCACCGACAACAGTCAGTGCCGCGAAGCCCAGAATACGACCGCCCTTGACGACTTTGGTGACGCGGTTAACCGCAATCATCTTTTCCTTCAGACCATCGTCTGGAGCGTCGTTGTTTGATTTAGCTTGAAACTTAGCCATACTTAATTCCAGTCTGCTTAGAACTGCAAGCCAGCTTCACGCGCAGCCTCGGCCAGCGCTTTCACGCGGCCGTGGTAGGCGAAGCCAGCGCGGTCGAACGCTACTTTTTCCACACCAGCTGCTTTTGCTTTTTCAGCAATGCGCTTGCCAATGGCCAGCGCAGCAGCAACATTACCGCCCTTGCCTGACGCGCCGAGTTCCTTGCGGACTTCGACTTCTGCCGTGGAGGCAGCCGCCAGGATTTTGGAGCCGTCGCCAGAAATGACGCTGGCGTAAATATGCAAATTGGTACGATTCACCGTCAAACGTGCCACGCCTTGCGTCGCAATACGGATGCGTGTTTGACGTGAACGACGAAGGCGCTGCTCTTTTTTGGTCAACATGATGCAGCTCCTTATTTCTTCTTGGTTTCTTTGATCGTGATCTTCTCATCCGAATAACGGATGCCCTTGCCCTTGTAAGGCTCAGGAGGACGAATCGCACGAACTTCAGCAGCAATCTGACCGACGCGCTGACGATCAGAACCTTTGATCAGGACTTCTGTCGGCGTTGGGGTTTCGACCTTGATGCCAGCTGGCATGTCAATGATCACTGGGTGGGAAAAACCCACCGTCAGATTCAGTTTGGCGCCTTGGGCTTGGGCTTTGAAACCCACACCCACCAAGTTCAGCTTTTTCTCAAAGCCCTTGGTGACACCGGTGACCATGTTGTTCACGAGCTGGCGCATGGTGCCGCTCATGGCATTGGCTTCGCGTGAATCGTTCGCAGGAACGAAAGTCAGCTGGCCGGCTTCGTTCTTGATGGTCACCAGAACGTTTTGCGCTTGTGCCAAGGCGCCGAGGGCACCCTTGACATTGATGTGATCTTCTTTGAAGACAACGTCAACGCCCGCTGGGACGATGACTGGCATTTTTGCTACACGAGACATTTCAGTTACTCCTAATGTCCGTTAAGCCACGTAGCAAAGAACTTCGCCACCGATGCCGGTTGCGCGCGCTTTACGATCGGTCATCACGCCTTGCGGGGTGGTGACGATGGCCACACCCAAGCCATTCATGACTTGAGGAATGGAACCGTGGCCTTTGTAAACACGCAGACCAGGGCGACTGACGCGCTCAATGCGCTCAATCACAGGGCGACCTGCGTAGTATTTCAGGGCAATTTCCAACTGCGGTTTACCGTCGTTGGCCTTGACTGAGAAGCCATCAATGTAGCCCTCATCTTTCAAGACTTGGGCGATAGCGACTTTGACTTTAGAAGACGGCACCTGCACAACGGCTTTTTCAACCATTTGTGCGTTGCGGATACGCGTCAACATGTCGGCGATAGGATCACTCATGCTCATTTGTGGTTCTCCTAGTGCTTACCAGCTGGCTTTGGTGATACCGGGGATATCACCGGCAAAAGCCAATTCACGGATCTTGGCGCGAGCCAGACCAAATTGACGGAACGTACCGCGTGGACGACCCGTGATCGCGCAGCGGTTACGCTGGCGAGTTGGGTTCGCATTGCGTGGCAACTTTTGCAACTCAAGACGCGCCAAGGCGCGCTCGTCGTCAGTGCGCTTGAAGTCGCCCGCCGTCTTTTTCAGTTCTGCATATTTCTTCGCGAACTTAGCAGCGAGTTTTTCGCGCTTGATTTCACGTTGCAGTAGAGCTTGTTTTGACATCTCTTGCGCCTTCAGTTCTTGAACGGAAAACGGAAGGCGGTGAGCAGTGCTTTGCACTCTTCATCGGTCTTGGCCGTCGTTGTGATACTGATGTTGAGACCGCGCAAAGCATCCACTTTGTCGTACTCAATCTCAGGGAAAATGATCTGTTCTTTAACGCCGATGTTGTAATTGCCGCGGCCATCAAAGGCCCGACCGGAAATACCGCGGAAGTCACGAACACGCGGCAGAGCCACAGTGACGAAACGATCGAGGAATTCATACATCTTGACGCCGCGCAGGGTGACCATGCAGCCAATTGGCAAGTCTTCGCGGATTTTGAAACCGGCGATAGCCTTTTTAGCCTTGGTGACGACTGGCTTTTGGCCAGCAATCTTGGTCATGTCGCCGACGGCGTTGTCCATGACTTTCTTGTCTGCAACAGCCTCGCTCACACCCATATTGAGCGTGATCTTGGTGATGCGGGGAACCTGCATCGGTGTTGTGTAGCCGAATTTTTCAATCAGGGCTGGCGCGATTTTTTCGCGGTACTGAGCTTGCAAGCGTGCCATTTTTATGCAGCCTTAATTTCGTCGCCGCTGGACTTGTAGACGCGCACTTTTTTGCCGTCAGCCAACAACTTGATACCAACGCGATCCGCCTTGCCAGTCGCAGCGTTAAAAATCGCCACGTTGGATTGGTGAATCGGCATGTTTTTCTCAACAATGCCACCTGCGATACCTTTGAGCGGGTTGGGCTTGGCATGTTTTTTGACCATGTTGACACCGTCCACCATCAGGTAGCTTTCGTCTTTGCGAAGCGCAACTGTGCCGCGCTTGCCTTTGTCTCGTCCTGCGAGAACGACGACTTCGTCGCCTTTGCGAATTTTGTTCATGGCGGGTCCTTAGAGAACTTCAGGAGCCAATGACACGATCTTCATGAACTTTTCAGTGCGCAGCTCGCGCGTCACTGGTCCAAAGATACGGGTGCCGATAGGCTCGAGTTTGGCGTTGAGCAACACTGCTGCATTGCCGTCAAATTTAACAAGGGAGCCGTCGCCGCGACGAATGCCTTTGGCAGTGCGGACAACCACAGCGCTGTAAACCTCGCCTTTTTTGACACGGCCACGTGGGGCTGCTTCTTTGATGGTCACTTTAATGACATCACCAACGCTGGCGTAACGGCGCTTAGAGCCGCCCAGCACTTTGATGCACATCACGGATTTAGCACCCGTGTTGTCAGCAACGTCGAGTTTGGATTGCGTTTGAATCATTTAAATTTGTTCCCAACTTGCACCGGAGGGCAGCTCGCCTTTGAGCAAACCACCAACCGATCAGTCTTGGGCCCGTCGTCCACATTGCAAACCACTTGCAATGCTTCCGCTGGGCAGAAGTCTCCGCTTTCATAAGCGAAGCCCACGATTATGACTGCATAAAACCCGTGCGTCAACTCAACTCCTGCAAATATCTTCTTTGCACATTGAAAATAAGCAGCTTTCAGCTTCGCAATTGGGGCCAACTTGTCTTTGCTGGGCTTTCCAGCGTTGATTTGTCGCTCTTTTGCTACATTTTAGGTTGGCAGCGTCCTATAAACATGGCAAAGACTGATGAATGCACTCAGTTGTGGGTCAGCGCCGGTTTCTGCCTGCAGCAGGTCGGCCACCTCGGCAGCCAAAGACTCCGCCAATCTGGCATCTAGAAACAAGACCCGCGACCGGCGCGCCAGCATGTCTTCTACCGTGCGCGCATATTCGTACCGTGCCGCAAATCTGACCATAGCTTCTGACAAGCCAGGGCACAGCCAGTGGTCATGGCCCGGCAAAGCTTGTACCTCTGCCGCTTCCCCACCGTAGCTGTGCAGTCCAGCGGCATCGCTCATTTTGTGTTGAGACGCCGCGGCACCAACCAAGGGCAGCGCCGCCGTCACCGAACCGCCGCGCTTTGGCAATAGCGTTGCTTCATCGCAATGCTGCAAGACATCTTCCGCCATGGCCCTGTAGGTTGTCCACTTACCGCCGGTCACGGTAACCAAACCGCTGGCGCTGACCAACACTGTGTGCTCACGTGACAAACCCTTGGTGTTGCGGCCCTCATTTTCTGGCGGCTTCACCAATGGCCGCAAGCCCACCCAAACACTCAACACGTCTGTCGCCAGCGGTGCTCGCGTCAGGTAGCGCGCGGATTCACGCAGGATAAAGTCAACCTCCTCCCGAAACGCCAGCGGCTCTCTAGCCAGATCGTCACGCGGCGTATCGGTGGTGCCCAAAATGACTTTGCCCAGCCAAGGCACTGCAAAAAGCACACGCCCATCGCCGGTCTTGGGCACCAACAAAGCGTGGTCGGTCGGCCAAAACGAACGGTCCACCACCAGATGCACGCCTTGGCTGGGCGCCACCATGGGTGTTACCGTTTGCCCGACGGCGGCACCGTCGAGGGCGCGCAGCTGGTCGACCCAGACGCCCGCCGCATTGACGATACAACCCGCCCGCACTTCAAAAGTCTGCCCGGTTTCTTCGTCGCGAGCCTGCAAACCCGCCAATTGACCGGCTTCGTGAATAAAGCCTGTGACGGGGCAGTAATTGACCAACAGCGCGCCCTGCTGCGCAGCTGTTCGGGCCAGCGCCAGCGCCAGCCGCGCGTCGTCAAACTGACCATCCCAGTACTTGACGCCACCCTTGAGCCGCTGCGGCTGCACCGTCGGCAGGCATTGCAGCGTCTCATCCCGGCTTAAAAATTCTGTTTTTCCGAGCCCCGCAGCGCCAGCCAGCAAGTCATACATCTTCAGACCGAGGCCATAAAAGGGCGCCTCCCAGTACTTGTAGGAGGGCATGACGAAAGCCAGTGGCTGTGCCAAATGGGGAGCGTTTTTCAGCAACACCGAGCGTTCATACAGCGCTTCCCGCACCAGCGCCAAGTTGCCCTGCGCCAAGTAGCGCACGCCGCCATGCACCAGCTTGGTCGCGCGCGACGAGGTGCCTTTGGCGAAATCATGAGACTCTAGTAATACGACCGAATAGCCACGCGACGCCGCCTCCAGCGCCACGCCAAGGCCGCTCGCCCCGCCGCCGATCACCGCGAGGTCGTAACGCCGCGGTTCGGCCAGACGCGCCAGCAACGCTGCGCGCTGTGTCAACAAGGGCTTTGTTTCGATGGCCATAAATCAAAAATCCCGGCATATCGACTGCTCGCACGGGCCTTGTGAGCCTGTGCGCATCAATCATTAAGAAAAAAGCCGTGTGTGAATTCACACACACGGCAACCTATCTAGGCATCGTCACCGACGCACTCGGTTTAACGCACCTTGCCAGCCTTCCACGCGTTCAGCAGTTTTTCGTAAGCGATGGTTTCGCCTTTTGGCTTTTCATTGGCCAGTTTCTTCCACGGTGCCGCTTTGTCGCTCAGGTACTTGTTAGGGTCACCTTTGGGGTTCAACTTGGGGGCGCAATGCGTCATGCCAGCGCGCTCAAGGCGAGCCATCACTTGGTCCATCTCTACGGCCAGGTTGTCCATGGCTTGCTGTGGGGTCTTTTCACCCGACACGGCCACCGACACGTTTTGCCACCACAACTGCGCTAAACGCGGGTAATCGGGCACATTGGTGCCCGTCGGCGTCCAAGCGACACGCGCCGGACTGCGATAAAACTCGACCAGACCACCCAACTTAGGCGCCATGTCTGTCATCGCTTTGGATTGGATGTCAGACTCTCGAATAGGCGTTAATCCTACGATGGTTTTTTTCAGTGAGGTCGTCTTAGCAGTGACAAATTGGGCATACAACCAAGCCGCCGCTGTTTTGTCGCTGTCGTGGTTTTTGAAGAAAGTCCATGAGCCTACGTCCTGATAGCCATTTTGCATCCCCGGCTTCCAGTAAGGACCATTCGGACCGGGGGCCATGCGCCACTTCGGTGTGCCATCGGCATTGACGACGGGCAGACCGGGTTTGACCATGTCAGCCGTGAAGCCTGTGTACCAAAAAATCTGCTGCGCAATATGCCCTTGCGCCGGCACCGGACCCGATTCACCAAAGGTCATGCCCAAGGCTTCCTTGGGTGCGTATTTTTTCATCCAGTCGACGTACTTGGTTAACGCAAAGACTGCCGCCGGCGAGTTGGTGGCACCGCCACGCGACATCGATGCCCCCACTGGCGTACAGCCATCGGCCGCCACGCGAATGCCCCACTCATCAATCGGCTTGCCGTTCGGGATACCAATGTCGGCCGCACCCGCCATCGACAGCCAGGCATCCGTGAAGCGCCAACCGAGCGACGGGTCTTTTTTGCCGTAATCCATGTGGCCATAAATCTGCTTGCCATCAATCGACTTGACGTCATTACTGAAGAAAGCCGCAATATCTTCGTAGGCGCTCCAGTTCTGCGGCACCCCCAACTCATAGCCATACTTGGCTCTGAACTGATCCTTAAAGTCTTTACGCGCAAACCAGTCGGCGCGAAACCAGTACAGATTGGCAAATTGCTGGGTCGGCAACTGGTACATCTTGCCGTCTGGGCCCGTGGTGAAACTGGTGCCGATGAAGTCTTTGACGTCGAGCCCGGGATTGGTCCACGGCTTGCCTTTGCCGGTCATGTAGTCGGTCAAGTTGAGAACGTTGCCGTACCGGTAGTGCGTCCCAATCAAATCTGAGTCAGTGACCCAGCCGTCGTAAATAGACTTGCCTGACTGCATAGAGGTTTGCAGTTTCTCAACCACATCCCCCTCCTGAATCAAGTCATGGTTGACTTTGATGCCGGTGATCTCCTGAAACGCTTTGGCCAGCGTTCTGGACTCATATTCATGCGTGGTGAGCGTTTCAGAGACCACTGAAATTTCAGTCACCCCTTTGGCTTGCAACTTCTTGGCTGCATCAATGAACCACTTCATTTCGGTTTTTTGTTGCGCCTTGGACAGCGTCGAGGGTTGGAATTCGCTGTCGATCCAGCGCTTGGCTGCCGCCTCATCCGCCCAGACCGGACTGGTCAGGGCGGTTGCCAAGGCCAGCGTCAACACAGAGTGTTGCAATTTCATACTCAATCTCCTCAGGTAAAAAATCCCTGTTTGTAAGACGAAGGCGGCCCCAGGGAAACAAGCCGACCCCTGTAAGTCAGCTGGCTAACCTTTACGCATGATCAAGGCCAGAGAAGCCATGGAAAAGACAAAACTGATCCAAATCGAAGGCTCCGCCTGCAGGCTCAACCAGTCCGCCATCTGTGCGCCCAGGCCGATGAAGGCGAGGTTCAAATAAGCCGCGACCAGCAAGCCGATGAACAGTCGGTCACCGCGGGTCGTCGGTATCGGCAAGAAACCTTTTCTCAAGCTGGTGGGCGACTTGATCTCCCAGACCGTCATGGCCATCAGCATGAATAAGATGCAAGTGAAAAAAATTGCTACCGGGGTAGTCCAGGCCATCCAGTTAAACATGGTTGTGCTCCTTTCAAACGCGACCCATCGCGAAACCTTTAGCGATGTAATTTCGAACAAACCAGATCACGATCGCCCCTGGCACGATGGTCAGTACCCCGGCCGCAGCAAGCGTCGCCCAGTCCATACCGGAGGCCGACACGGTGCGCGTCATGGTGGCCACAATCGGCTTGGCGTCGACACTGGTCAAGGTGCGGGCCAGCAGCAACTCGACCCAGCTGAACATGAAGCAGAAGAAGGCCGCCACGCCGACACCGGCCTTGATCAGTGGCAGGAAAATCTTGACGAAAAACTTGGGGAATGAGTAACCGTCGATGTACGCGGTCTCGTCAATTTCACGCGGAATTCCGCTCATGAAGCCCTCCAGAATCCAAACCGCCAAAGGCACGTTGAACAAGAGGTGGGCCAGCGCAACCGCCAAGTGGGTGTCCATCAGTCCGACCGTGCTGTAGAGTTGAAAAAAGGGCAGCAAAAACACAGCTGGTGGCGTCATGCGATTGGTCAACAACCAGAAAAACACATGCTTGTCACCCAAGAAGCGGTAGCGCGAAAAGGCATACGCCGCCGGCAAAGCCACACCGATGGAGATCACGGTATTGATGGCGACATAAATCAGGCTGTTGATGTAGCCGGAATACCAAGATGGATCGGTCAGGATCAAGTGGTAGTTGGCCCAAGTGAAGTCCTGCGGAAACAAGGTAAAACTGGCCAGAATCTCCTGATTCGTTTTGAATGACATGTTGATCATCCAATAAATCGGCAGCAGGGCAAACACGATGTACGCAAAGAGAAAAATCGTGCGCTTCTGAAACTTAGGCTTACGCATGACCACCCTCCTTTTCCTGGGTGCCGACGCGCTGCATCCAGGTGTACAAAATAAAACACATCATCAAGATGATCAGGAAATAAATCAGCGAAAAGGCGGCGGCTGGCCCCAAGTCAAATTGCCCCACCGCCTTGATGGTCAGCAGCTGTGACAAGAAGGTGGTCGAGTTGCCCGGACCACCGCCCGTCAGCACAAACGGCTCGGTGTAAATCATGAAGCTGTCCATGAAGCGCAGCAGCACGGCGATCATCAAAACGCCCCGCATTTTGGGCAGCTGGATGTACCGGAACACCGCAAACTTGCTAGCGCCGTCAATGCTGGCCGCTTGGTAATAGGCGTCGGGGATGGAACGCAAACCGGCGTAGCCCAACAGCGCCACCAAGGGCGTCCAGTGCCAGACGTCCATCAGCAGAACGGTCAGCCACGCATGCGTTGGGTTGCCGGTGTAGTTGTAGTCAATCCCCAAGCTGTGCAGCGTGGCCCCCATCAAGCCAATGTCGGCGCGGCCAAAAATTTGCCAGATGGTGCCCACCACATTCCAAGGGATCAACAGCGAAAGCGAGACGATGACCAAGACAGCAGATGACCGCCAGCCAGTCGAGGGCATGGCCAGCGCCAGCATGATGCCCAGCGGCAGCTCCACCGCCAGTACAGAAAAGGAGAACATCAGCTGTCGTCCAAAGGCCGCGTGAACATCCTTGTCGCGCATGATGGAGGTGAACCACTCCAAGCCGACAAAAACGCGACGGTCTGGCGAAATGATGTCCTGCACCGAGTAGTTGACGACCGTCATCAGCGGAACAATCGCTGAGAAGGCGACGCAAATCAGGACCGGCAAGATCAGAAACCAGGCTTTCTGGTTGACCGGTTTGGTGGTGGTACTCATCGCACGATCTCCTCGTTTTGATAGAAACACGTGTGCTCGCCCATGACTTGGAGCCAAACCGTGTGACCGGGCACCAGCTGCGCCGTATCTGACGACAACCGCGCCTTCAGCGTGTGGGTTTTGAATGTCGCGGTCAACATGACATGGGTGCCGACGTCTTGAACTGTGGCCACCGTCATCGGCAGCGCGCCCGCTGTGTTGGCCGCCACCAGCGAGACGTACTCCGGTCTCACCCCGAGCTTGATCTCACCGGATGGCAACTGGCGCCCCTGCGGCACCGGCAACTCAACGCCGCCAATTGCAATGCTGTTTTGCACCACTTGGCCTGACAAAAAATTCATGCCAGGAGAGCCAATGAAATGCCCGACAAAGGTATGGCTTGGCTTTTCATACAACTCAGCGGCCGACCCCACCTGCACGGCCCGGCCCAGCGTCATCACCACCACCTGATCGGCAAAGGTCAAGGCCTCCACTTGATCGTGTGTGACGTAAATCATGGTCAGCTTCAGCTCGTGGTGAATCTGTTTGATCTTGCGCCGCAGCTGCCACTTGAGGTGCGGGTCAATCACGGTCAGCGGCTCATCAAACAACACAGCCGAAACGTCGGGACGTACCAACCCACGGCCCAGCGATATTTTTTGTTTGGCATCCGCCGACAGACCGGCAGCACGCTGGTTCAACTGGCCGCTCATCTCCAGTATTTCTGCAATCGCGCCCACACGTTTGTTGATTTGGTCTTGGGCAACGCCGCGGTTGCGCAACGGGAAAGCCAAGTTTTCACCGACCGTCATGGTCTCGTAAATGACCGGGAACTGAAACACCTGCGCAATGTTGCGCTCGGGTGGCGAGGCCAGGGTCATGTCTTGCCCGTCAAACAGCACGCGACCCTGCGAAGGCGCCAGCAAGCCCGACATGATGTTGAGCAAGGTCGTCTTACCGCAGCCGGAAGGCCCGAGCAACGCGTAGGCGCCGCCGTCTTCAAACGTCATGTTCAAGGGCAGCAAAGCGTAATCACTGTCTTGCTGGGGCTTGGGTTTGTAGGCGTGTGCCAGATCGAGTTCAATGCGCGCCATCTCAGCGTCCTCCGCCGCGAACGGGGGACATCAACAGCATCCCTTGCGCGTCAAAAATATAAACTTGCCTCGGGCTGCAATAAAGTTGAATTTGCGCACCCAACTCAAAGTAGTGCACACCCGTCAGCTGCGCCACCACGTCACCGACCGGAGAAGACACATGCACAAAAGTGTCAGAGCCCGAGATCTCTGCCAACTCCACTTGTCCGGCCAGCGCCACGTCGCCGTCTTGTGCCTGCACACGCAGAACACTGGCGCGCAGACCCACCGTCAGTTGGGTGGACTGGGTCGGCGGCAACTGAATCGCCAGCAAAGGGCCGCCGTCCAGCAAGACCCCACCCTCGTGGCCACGGGCACCGAGCAAATTCATGGGTGGATCACTGAAGGCGCGCGCCACGCGCAAGGATTTCGGCTTGTGAAAGACCTCAGCCGTCGGCCCGTACTGCAGCAACTCGCCTTGGTCCATCACGGCGGTGTAGCCGCCCAGCAGGAGCGCCTCGCCAGGCTCTGTGGTGGCATAGATAACGGTTGAACCGCCCTCTGAGAAAAGGGCGCTCAACTCGTCACGCAACTCTTCACGCAGCTTGTAATCGAGGTTGACCAAGGGTTCGTCCAGCAGCATCAAGGGTGCCCCTTTGGCCAAGGCCCGGGCCAGCGCCACGCGCTGCTGTTGCCCACCGGACAACTCAGCCGGGTAGCGGTCGAGGAACATCTCGATGTGCAGTTTTTCGGCCAGTTGCTGGACTCGCTGGTCTGTGTTTTTTTCGCCCCGCAGCTTCAAAGGCGAGGCGATGTTGTCACGCACGCGCATGGAAGGGTAGTTGATGAACTGCTGATAGACCATCGCCACGTTTCGCCGGCGAACGGACACGCCCACCACGCTGTCACCGTTGACGCGGACCTCGCCGCTCGAAGGAACATCCAGCCCCGCCATGATCCGCATCAGGCTCGTCTTACCGGCTTGGGTGGCGCCCAGCAACACCGTGACGGAACCGCTGGACGGTGCCATGCTCATGTCGTGAAGCCATGTTTGGTCATCTACTTTTTTGCTGATGCCCTCAAGAGTCAACTGCATTTCGCCCCCCCTTTTTATCGTCTCCCGAACCCATCATGAATTCGCTTCAGGTAATTATTGTTCGTTTTAATTCTTTTGTACCTAGCAATTACCCTATTTATGTTCTTTTGTTTTCGTTTTAAAGTTCTTGCGTGTTCCAAATTTCAGTTGAAAATAAACAATGAATCCCAATCCACGACAACTCACCTTGCTCAAGGTGGTGCAAGCGCAAGGGTCTGTGACAGTCGAACAACTGGCAGAGACCCTCGGCGTCACACTCCAAACCGTGCGGCGCGACGTGCAGCGCTTGGCAGACGAAGAACTGCTCATTCGCTTTCACGGTGGCGTGCGGGTTCCCAGCTCAACCATTGAAAACATGGCGCACCAGCAACGTGAAAATCTCAACGCCGAGGGCAAATACCGGATTGCGCAAGCCGTTGCGGCAGCCGTTCCCAATAACTGCTCATTGATCCTCAACATTGGCACCACCACCGAAGCCATTGCCAAAGCCTTGATGCAGCACAGCGGCTTGCAGGTCATCACCAACAACTTGAACGTGGCGAGCATCTTGAGCGCCAACGCCAAGAGTGAGGTGATCGTGGTCGGCGGCGTGGTGCGCGGGCGCGACCGGGGCATCGTGGGAGAAGCCGCGGTTGACTTCATACGCCAGTTCAAGGTCGATATTGCTGTGATCGGCATCTCCGGCATCGAAGCCGATGGCAGCCTGCGGGACTACGATTACCGCGAGGTCAAGGTCGCCCAAACCATCATGTCGCATGCGCGTGAGGTCTGGTTGGCCGCCGACAACAGCAAGTTCAACCGCCCGGCCATGGTTGAGGTGGCAACGCTGTCACAGATTGATCGCTTGTTCACCGACGCCCCGCCGCCAGATCCGTTTCCAGCCCTGCTGACCGACGCCTTGGTGCAATACGACGTGGCGGTACCCGCATGACCTATTTACTCGCTCTCGACCAAGGCACCTCCAGCTCACGCAGCATTATTTTTGACGCTGAAGGTCAAATAGTCGCAATGGCGCAGCAGGAACTGACGCAAATATTTCCGCAACCCGGTTGGGTCGAACACAACCCGATGGAAATCTGGCGGGCCCAGTTGGCCACCGCGCAGCAAGTGCTGGCAAAAGCCGGCCTGAAAGCCAGCGACATGCGCGCACTCGGCATCACCAATCAGCGCGAAACCACGGTGGTCTGGGACCGCAAAACCGGCCAACCCATCCACAACGCCATCGTCTGGCAAGACCGCCGCGCCGAAGCCACCTGCGTGCAGCTGCGCGCGCAAGGCAAAGAAGCGCTGATCTTGGACAAAACCGGGCTGCGGATTGACGCTTATTTTTCAGCCACCAAACTCAAATGGCTGCTTGACCACGTGCCGGGTGCTCGCGCCAAGGCCGAGCGCGGCGAACTGGCTTTTGGCACCATCGACAGCTGGCTGATGTGGCAGCTCACCCAGGGCGCGCTGCACGCCACCGACGTCACCAATGCGTCGCGCACCATGCTGTTCAACGTGCGCACCCAGCAGTGGGACGCCGAGCTGCTGGCACTGCTGGGCATTCCGCCATCGCTGATGCCAGAAGTCCGCCCCTCTAGCGGCGACTTTGGCGAAGTCAGGCCCGAACTGCTGGGCCACGCGATCCCGATTGGCGGTGTGGCCGGCGACCAGCAAAGCGCCTCCTTTGGCCAAGCTTGCTTCACCCCCGGCATGGCCAAAAATACCTACGGCACCGGCTGCTTCTTGCTGATGCACGCCGGCACGCAATTTCGGCCCTCCCAAAACGGCCTGCTGACGACCATTGCCGCCCAAGCCTCCACCCAAACGGAGTTCGCCATGGAAGGCAGCGTCTTTGTCGGCGGCGCAGTGGTGCAGTGGCTGCGCGACGGCCTGCAAGCCTTTCAAAGCAGCGCCGATGCAGAATCACTCGCCCAAAGCGTGCCTGACTCCGGCGGCGTGATGATGGTGCCCGCCTTCACTGGCTTGGGTGCACCTTACTGGGAACCCGACGCCCGCGGCACCATCACCGGCATCACGCGCGGCACCACGCTGGCGCACATTGCGCGTGCCGCTCTAGAAAGCATTGCCTTCCAAAGCGCTGCCTTGCTGCAGGCCATGAACCGCGACGCCATCAGCGCCGGCGCGGTGCCGGTGTCCGTGCTGCGCGTTGACGGCGGCGCCTGCGCCAACAACCTGCTGATGCAGTTCCAAGCCAACTTGCTCGGCATTCCCGTGGTCCGCCCAGTGGTGACAGAAACCACCGCACTGGGCGCCGCTTGGCTGGCAGGCCTGTCCTGCGGTGTCTACAAAAACACCGACGAGCTGGCCAGTCTGTGGCGCGCCGAACGCACTTTCACGCCGACGCTCAACGCCGCCCGCGCCGCTGAACTGATGGCTGAGTGGGAGCATGCGGTTCGGCAAACGGTGCTGAAGTAGCGCCCGCGCTTCAGCGACAATTTGGGACTCAGCTTCATCAGACACCCAGAGGACCGCAAAAGCATGGCCAGCAGCAACATCAGCGCATTACAAATCGCCTTCATCGGCGGCGGCAACATGGCGAGCGCCATCATTGGCGGGCTGCTCAAGCGCGGTCTGGCACCGACCCAGATTCAAGTGGTCGAACCCTTCGCCGAACAAGCTGAGCGGCTGAAAGCCCAGTTCGGCGTCACCGTCATGCCCAGCGCCGAAGCCAGTTTGGCACGCGCCGGTCTGGTGGTGTGGGCCGTCAAACCGCAAATTTTCAATCAGGCAGCGACCCAAGTCCGTGACCACACGCTGACCGCCCTGCACCTGAGCGTGGCCGCCGGCATTCGCTCCGACAGCATTGCGCGCTGGCTAGGCACCGAACGCGTGGTACGCGCCATGCCCAACACGCCGGCGCTGATTGGCCAAGGCATGACCGCCTTGCTGGCCCGCCCGGCCGTGACAACCGCCGACCGGCAGGTGATTGAATCGGTTGTCGCCACCACCGGTGCTCACATGTGGCTTGAGCGTGAAGAACAACTCGACGCCGTCACCGCCCTGTCGGGCTCGGGCCCGGCGTATGTGTTTTATTTCATCGAAGCCATGATGGAAGCTGGCACCGAGATGGGCTTGGACGCCGCCCAAGCAAGGCAACTCGCCATCGCCACTTTTGTGGGTGCCTCGGCCTTGGCCCAAGCCTCCGACGAGGCACCGCAAACACTGCGCGAGCGTGTCACCTCTAAAGGCGGTACCACCTACGCCGCGCTGACGGCGATGGAGCACAGTGGTGTCAAGCAGCAGTTCAAGCAAGCCATGCAGGCGGCCCGTGAACGTGCTGCAGAACTCGGCGATGAATTTGGAGCGGACTGAGTCCCTGTCCATCCAGATGCCATGGGTCAGCGGAATTTCTGCATTCAACGTCAACGACCAAGACCGTAGCCACGTTGAAAGGTTGTATTCAGCGTCTCAAAGCACTGAATACATTTAAGTTCTCACTAGACGCTCTCACCTTCAACGATTGGAATCACCATGAAAAAATTTCTGACCATCCTCGCTAGCGCTGCAGTCCTCGCCATGCCTTTGGCGGTGATTTCCACACCGGTGGCAGCTCAGACCGGCGGTGCCGTTGCGCCTTCAGCTGCACCAGCCGCAGCGCCCGCTGAAAAAGCCGCCCCGGCTGCCAGCAAAGGCACCGTCAAAGCTAAAAAAGCCAAGAAAAGCAAACGCGTTGCTAAAGCCAAAGCAGCTCCTAAAGCCGCTTAAACGGCTTTTCTCGACGACCAGCGAACGGCCCTTGGCCCGTGAAAAAGCCCGCTCGAAGCGGGCTTTTTCACGTCCATTTTTAGCGTCACTTCAACTCAAGCCCGCGCATAGGCCACCGCAATCCCAGCAAAAACAGTGAAGCCGAGCCAATGGTTCAGGCGAAAAGCCTTGAAGCAACCCGCGCGTTCGCGGTGCCGAATCAAGTAGCCGTGCCAGACGGCTTGCACAGCCGCCAGCGCCACGCCCAAAGCGAAAGCCCAATTCAAGGCCAGCCCCGACAGCGACGCCAACGCCAGCGTCCAGATGAGCAAATACAAACCATAGCTCAACATGACGGCAGCAATATCAAAGCGCCCCAGTGTGATGGCCGAAGTTTTCATGCCGATCTTCAGATCGTCGTCGCGGTCGACCATGGCGTATTCAGTGTCATAGGCCAGCACCCAAAACAAATTGCCGAACAGCAGCAGCCAAGCCAACAACGGCACTTGCCCCTGCACCGCCGCAAAAGCCATCGGAATGCCAAAACTAAACGCCACCCCAAGCACCGCTTGCGGCATCGCCACATGTCGCTTGGCGTACGGGTAGACCAGCGCCACGGCCAGCGCCGCAAATGACCAAGCCACCGCAGCCGCGTTGGTGGTGAGCACCAAAGCAAATGCCGCCAACGCCAGCGCTGCGCCCAGCAGCAAAGCTTCTTTGACAGAGACTGCGCCGCTGGTCACAGGACGGTTCGCCGTGCGCTTCACGTGGCGGTCAAAGTCACGATCCGCCACGTCATTGAGGCAGCAACCCGCACTGCGCATGAGGAAGGTGCCCAGCGTGAAAACCGTCAGCAGGTGCCAACCGGGAAAGCCGCCTGCAGCAATCCACAGCGCCGACAGCGTCGGCCACAGCAGCAGCAGCCAACCAGCCGGGCGGTCCCAACGGATCAATTGGAGGTAATGGGCCCCCAGCACACTCACTCTTCCAGCAACGATCGCAGCATCCAGGCAGACTGTTCATGAACCGTCAGACGCTGGGTCAGCAAGTCAGCCGTCGGCTCGTCGCCGGCTTGCTCAGCCTCAGGAAACAGACTGCGGGCAGTGCGGGCTACAGCCTCATGGCCTTGGACCAGAATGCGCACCATCTCCAGCGCCTTGGGCGGTGTCGACGGCACATCCGGCAAAGTGGTGAGGTGCGCGAACTGTGCGTAAGAGCCGGGCGCTGGATGTCCGAGCGAACGGATGCGTTCGGCGACCGGGTCCACCGCCGCCCACAACTCGGTGTACTGCGTCATGAACATTTGGTGCAGCGTGTTGAACATCGGCCCGGTGACATTCCAGTGGAAATTGTGGGTGGTCAGGTACAAGGTGTAGGTGTCAGCCAGCAGGCGGCTCAGCCCTTGTGCAATGGCGGCGCGGTGCTCATCGCTGATGCCGATGTTGATGCGGGGCGCGCCTGTCGAGGTGCTAGGAAATGATTTTTCAGACATGAATTTCCTTTAGGACAAAGAATAGACTTTACCCTTGCTGTGATTTTGGCGTCTGTTGAAGGACAAGTAGAACGTCATCAGGACAGTCGTTTGACGCCCGGCAGCTCACAGGCGTAAATGGCATTGCGCAAGGCCGCAATCGCTTCGTAGCGCGTGAAGCTGCGACGCCAAGCCAGCACCACACGGCGCGTTGGCACATGGCCCTCAAAAGGAATGTACTTGATGAACGGGTGCTCATCAAAGACGGCCGCTGGCTGGCCGTCCCCCGCCAGCGCACCTTTGGGCACGCTCAGCCGGGGCACCAAAGTAACACCCATGCCGGACGCCACCATGTGCTTGATGGTTTCCAGCGAAGAGCCTTCAAAGCTTTTGCGAATGCCTTCGGCGTTGCTGGAAAACCGGGCGAACTCAGGGCACACCTCCAACACGTGGTCGCGAAAGCAATGGCCATTGCCAAGCAACAGCATGGTTTCACTCTTCAGTTCTTCAGCGGTGATGTTGTCGCGCTGAGCCAGCGGGTGCGAACTCGGCACCGCCGCCACAAAAGGCTCGTCGTACAAAGGCGCCATCGCCAGATTCGTGTCGGGAAAAGGCTCGGCCAAAATCGCGCAATCAATCTCGCCCGTGCGCAGCTCCTCGAGCAGCTTGACGGTGAAGTTTTCTTGCAGCATCAAGGGCATTTGCGGACTGAGCGTGATGACTTGGCGCACCAAGTCGGGCAACAAATACGGGCCGATGGTGTAGATGATGCCCAGTCGCAGCGCGCCGGCCAGCGGGTCTTTACCGCGCTTGGCGATCTCGCGGATGCTGTCGGCTTGCTCCAGCACGCTTTGCGCTTGCCGGACGATTTCTTCGCCCAGCGGCGTCACCGTGATCTCGGTGGCGTTGCGCTCAAACAGCTTGACCTGCAATTCTTCTTCGAGCTTTTTGATGGCCACGCTCAGCGTCGGCTGTGAGACATGGCAGGCTTCTGCGGCCTTGCCAAAATGCTTTTCGCGGGCCACCGCTACGATGTATTTGAGTTCAGTCAGCGTCATGGGCGCATTGTGCCGGTATTGCCTGACAGTCTTGGCATCAAGCCTTCAGATAATCGGCTTTGCCGCCCAGCCAACGCAGAATATGGCGTTGCGCCAAGTCGGCATGGCGGTCCAGCATCAGCGGCGCCAGTGCGCGCGCCCAAGCCAGTAAATCGGTGTCGGTGGCCAAGTCGGCGAAGCGCAGCAAAGGCGCGCCCGACTGTCGCGCACCGAGGAATTCGCCAGGGCCACGAATCTCTAAATCGCGCCGGGCAATCTCGAAGCCATCTTGTGTTTCAGCCATGGCTTTGAGCCGGGCGCGCGCGGTTTCACCCAGACGTGGGCCGTCGCCCGTCGAGTACAGCAGGACGCAAGCCGACGCGGCCGCCCCGCGCCCGACCCGACCACGCAGCTGATGCAACTGCGACAAGCCAAAGCGCTCGGCATGTTCAATCACCATCAGCGACGCATTCGGCACGTCAACGCCGACCTCGATCACGGTGGTGCTGACCAACACACCGATCTGGCCTGCGTTGAACAGCGCCATCACCGCTTTTTTCTCAGCCACCGGCATGCGCGAATGCAGCAGTCCGACCTGTGTGCCGGGCAATGCCGCCGACAGCGACTCATGGGTTTCGGTGGCGTTGGTCAGGTCGACGGCTTCGCTTTCCTCGATCAAAGGGCAAACCCAATACACCTGCCGCCCTTCGGCCAACTGGCCGCGAATGCGCTCGACCACTTCGTCGCGCCGGCTGTCGCTGATCACCTTGGTGACGATGGGCGTGCGCCCCGGCGGCAGCTCGTCGATGGTCGACACATCGAGGTCGGCGTAGTAGCTCATGGCCAGCGTGCGCGGAATCGGCGTGGCCGTCATCATCAACAAATGCGGCTCCTGCCCATCCGCCGTCATCTTGCTGCGCAGCGCCAAACGCTGCGCCACACCAAAGCGATGCTGCTCGTCAATGATCGTCAGCGCCAGATTTTTGAAGACCACTTTGTCTTGAATCACGGCGTGCGTGCCCACCACCAAACCGGCCTCACCGCTGGCAATCAAGGCCAGTGCTTCGCGCCGCTCCTTGGTTTTTTGGCTGCCGGTGAGCCAGGCGGTTTGAATGCCCATTGGCTCTAGCCAGCTGAGGAGTTTGCGAAAGTGTTGCTCAGCCAGAATTTCAGTCGGCGCCATCAAGGCGCACTGCCAACCGGCGTCCATGCAGCGGGCGGCGGCCAACGCCGCCACCACGGTTTTGCCGGAGCCGACATCGCCTTGCAACAAGCGGTGCATCGGCACATTTTTTTGCAGGTCAGCGTCAATCTCATGGCCGACGCGCTGCTGCGCTGCCGTCAATTGAAAAGGCAGCTGCGCCTGCAACTGGTCATACAGCGTGCCGTGGCTGCTGCGCCTAGCGGGTGGCGTCAGTGGCGGCGCACGCATGGCGCTGCGAATACGGCGGGCTTCTAGTTGCGACAGTTGCTGTGCCAGCAGTTCCTCGGCTTTCAGCCGTTGCCAAGCCGGATGACTGCGGTCTTCCAGCGCCGCCAGCGCCACATCAGGCGTCGGCTGGTGCAAGAAACGCAGGGACTCCCGCAGACTGAACAAAGCGCGCAACTGGGCCAGGCCTTCAGCCGGCACGGTCTCGCTCAAATCGGCGCGGGCGACACCGCTTGGCACCGCTTTGCGCAAATAAGCCTGCGGCAGTCCGGCAACAGTCGGATAAACCGGCGTCAGGGACGCGGGCAATTCGCCACCGGCCAGCTTGAAACTGGGATGCACCATTTCGCGCGACACAAAGCCGCCGCGCAACTCGCCACGCACCCGCACGCGGGCGCCGATGCTGAGGGTTTTTTGGTGCGCCGGGTAAAAATTGATGAAGCGCAAGATGCAGCTGTCAGTGCCATCGTTCACCGTCACGCGGAGTTGCCGACGCGGCTTGAAACTGATCTCGCTGTGCGTCACCTCAGCTTCGATCTGCACGGTCTCTCCATCTCGGGCATCGGCCAGCCGGCTGATACGCGTTTCGTCCTCGTAACGCAAAGGCAGGTGCAGCGCCAGATCAATGTCACGCCGCAGCCCGAGTTTGTCGAGCAATTTTTGCGCGTGCGTTTTTTCGGCTGACTTGCTCGCAGCGGCAGCGGTCGGTCGAGGAGAGGCGGCTGGAGGCGGCATGGGACAATTGTGCCTCCATGCAGACGCCCTCTCACCCCCTTCCTAAGACTGCCTTCACGCTCAGTGATTTCGACTTCACTTTGCCCGAGGAACTGATCGCCCAGCATCCACCCGCTGAGCGCAGCGGTTCGCGCCTGCTCGACGGCCGGCAAGCCCCGGTCATCGACAGGCGCTTCACCGACCTTGCCACGCTGTTGAACCCCGGCGATCTGCTGGTCTTCAACGACACGCAGGTGGTCAAGGCGCGGTTGTATGGCGAAAAATCCAGCGGCGGACGCCTTGAATTGCTGATTGAACGCGTCCTCACCGGCGGCAGTGCGGCGTTTGAAGTCGCGGCGCACATGAAGGTCAGCAAAAAACCGCTGCCCGGCGCGCGCTTACTGATGGACGGCGGTTTCACAGCCACGCTGCTGGGGCGCTGGCCGAACGCAGACGGGCCGCTGTACCGCTTTGCCCTCAGCGCCGACCCGTATGCACTGATGGCCGCACACGGCCATGTGCCGCTGCCGCCGTACATCACACACAGCGACTCTGCCGAAGACGAGCAGCGCTATCAGACCGTCTTTGCCAAGCACCCGGGCGCGGTCGCTGCGCCCACGGCTGCCCTGCACTTTGACGCCGCCATGTTGGCACAGCTGAGCGCACGCGGCATTCCACAAGCCAGCGTCACGCTGCACGTCGGTGCGGGCACGTTTCAGCCGGTCAAGACTGAAAACATCTCAGACCACACCATGCACTTCGAGCGCTTTGAAGTGCCGGCCGCGACCCGCCAAGCGATCGCGGATTGCCGTGCGCGCGGTGGCCGCGTGGTGGCTGTAGGAACCACCACCGTGCGGGCGCTGGAGTCGCAAGCGCTGTTTGGTGAGGCCTGCGACGACACCAATATTTTCATCACACCGGGTTTTGAGTTCCGCGTGGTCGACCTGCTGCTGACCAACTTTCATTTGCCCAAGAGCACCTTGATGATGTTGGTCAGCGCTTTTTCGGGTTACGAGCACATCATGGCGCTGTACCAACACGCTATTCAGGCGCGCTACCGCTTCTTCAGTTACGGCGACGCCATGTTGCTGCAACGCCGCCAAAGTTGAGACACTGAGACAATCGCCACATGCTGAATTTTGAAGTTTTAAAAACCGACACCGCCGACGGCGCTTACCTGGGTTCGTTCGCGCGCCGCGGCACGCTGACCCTGAACCATGGCGTGGTGCAAACCCCCATCTTCATGCCGGTGGGCACTTACGGCACCGTCAAAGGCGTGATGCCGCAGTCGCTACACGACATGGGCGCGCAGATCATTTTGGGCAACACCTTCCATTTGTGGATGCGGCCCGGTCTCGACGTGATGAAGCAGTTCGGCGGCCTGCACCGCTTCGAAAGCTGGAACAAACCGATCCTCACCGACAGCGGAGGCTTTCAGGTGTGGTCGCTTGGCGAGATGCGAAAAATCTCGGAAGAAGGCGTCAAGTTCGCCTCCCCCGTCAACGGCGACAAGCTGTTTTTGACGCCCGAGATCTCGATGCAAATCCAGACCCTGCTGAACAGCGACATCGTCATGCAGTTCGATGAATGCACGCCCTACGACACCAAGGGCCACATCACCACAGAACACGAAGCACGCCTGTCGATGGAACTCAGCCGTCGCTGGGCCAGCCGCTGCGTGAGTGAATTCGACCGGCTCGAAAATCCGAACGCGCTGTTCGGCATCGTGCAGGGCGGGATGTTTGAAAACCTGCGGCAAGAATCGCTGGACGCCTTGGTTGAACTCGACCTGCCGGGCTACGCTGTGGGCGGTGTCAGTGTCGGTGAGCCGAAGGAAGAAATGCAGCGCATCATGGCGCACACGCCACACCGCCTGCCTGAGAACAAACCACGCTACCTGATGGGCGTCGGCACGCCCGAAGACTTGGTCGAGGGTGTGGCCGCCGGCGTTGACATGTTCGACTGCGTGATGCCAACGCGCAACGCCCGCAACGGCCATATGTTCACGCGCTTTGGCGACTTGAAGATTCGCAATGCCCGCTACAAAGCAGACGAGCAACCCGTCGATGCCACCTGCAGCTGCTACACCTGCCAGAACTTTTCACGCGCTTATTTGCACCACCTAGACCGTTGCGGTGAGATGCTGGGCCCGATGCTGAACAGCATCCACAACCTGCACTACTACCTGAATTTGATGGCCGAAGTCCGCAGCGCACTCGATGTGGGCAGCTTCGGTGCGTTCGTGCTGCAGTTCAAGCTCGACCGCACGCGCGGCATTTGATCGCGCGGCGAGCCAACAATACCTCGTCACGACGGGGGCAGCTCACACCGCCGGCAGCGGCTCCGCAGCCGCCGCGATCTCGCGGCCCAGTTCTTTTCGGTAGCGATTCAGGTCCTGCACGGTTTTGAATTTTTGCTCCAAGAGCAAGCTCATGTTGTGCAGGATGCGGTCAACCACTTTGGTCTCCCAATCGGTGTCGAACTTGATTTGCGTGTCCAGCCAATGCTCCAACCACGCCGGATCTGGCAAGCGCGACTGCACGGTGTCACGCGGAAACAGCGCCTTGTTGACGTGCAAATTGGTCGGGTGCAAAGCTTGCGCGGTGCGCCGGGCGCTGGCCATCAACACGCCCACTTTGCTGAACGCCACTTTTGCCTCGATGCCTGATTTGTTGATGGCGCGTTTCATGTAGCGCAAATAAGCGCCGCCGTGGCGCGCTTCGTCTTGGCTCAGCTGGGTGTAGATCTGCTTGATGACCGGCTCGGTGTGCCATTCGCTGGCGCAGCGGTACCAATGGTTCAGGCGAATCTCGCCGCAAAAATGCAACATCAATGTTTCGAGCGGCGGCGCTGGCTCAAACTCAAAACGCACTTCATGCAGTTCCTCTTCGGTTGGTACCAGCTCAGGCCGGTAACGTCGCAAATATTCCATCAGCACCAAAGAGTGCTTTTGCTCTTCAAAAAACCAAATCGACATGAAAGCGGAAAAATCACTGTCGTCTTTGTTGTCGCGCAAGAACATCTCCGTCGCGGGCAAAGCAGCCCACTCGGTGATGGCGTTCATTTTGATGGTTTGCGCCTGCTCATCGGAGAGCTTGGACGCATCAAAGCTGGCCCAAGGAATGTCCTTGTCCATGTCCCAGCGGACGGCTTCTAGCTGTTTGAACAATTCTGGATAAAGCATAGGGGGTCCTCACGCGGCGGGGCCGCAACAACCCAAGATTTTAGGCTGGGAACCTGCCCCGCTTCAGGCGGCTGAGTCAAGTCCATCCAAGGCTTAGGCCATCACGACTCAGTTGGTCATATAGTTAGCGATTGTTTATAAAAACGTCAACGCGTTCCAGCGCAAAGGTGATTTGACCATGCAAGTTTTCGGGAAATCGTATGCCTTTTCAGGCGTTTTATCGGCGTTCATCGGGCTTAGCCTAGTCAACCCGGCGCAAGCACAAACTTCTCCGCCAGTGCCGTCGCCTGCCGCTCAGGCATGCCCGGCCCTGTTGCAACATAGCTTTCTGCGCTTGCAGGACGAAAAACCGCAGGCCCTGTGCCAATACAGCGGCAAGGTCTTGCTGGTCGTCAACACCGCCAGCTTTTGCGGCTTCACCGGTCAATACAAAGGACTGGAGGCCCTCCATGCCAAATACAAAGACCGCGGTTTGGTTGTGCTGGGGTTTCCGTCCAACGACTTTTCGCAGGAGTCTGGCAGCAACAAAGAGATCGCCGCTTTTTGCGAAAACACCTTCAACGTGCAGTTTCCGATGTTCGCCAAGTCTTCGGTCTCTGGCCGCAACGCCAACCCGTTATTCAAGCAGTTGATCAGCGCCAGCGACACGCCACCGCGCTGGAACTTCTACAAGTACTTGGTCGGTCGCGATGGCGTTAAAGTCAGTGCCTTCAACTCGACCGTGTCGCCAGAAGATCCACGCCTTGTGAAAGCCTTGGAAACCATGCTGTCAGCCAAATAAATACCAATCAGTCATAATAAAACTGGAAAGTAAATATCTCGACTCCAAAATGCCTGCCGCCCAACTCTGAGGTGCCCGATGAGCTTAGCCACGTTAAAGACGCCTCCAGCCACCGCCCGGCCAAGGGTGGCCATCATCGGTTCCGGTATTTCAGGTTTGGCCGCGGCGCATCGACTGGCGGGTGCAGCTGACATCACCTTGTTTGAAGCCGGCGATTACTTCGGCGGCCACACCCACACCGTCGATGTCACCTTGCCGGGCAAAAACGACTCGAACAACCTTGTCACGCATGGCGTTGACACCGGTTTTCTGGTCTTCAATGAACGCACGTATCCGCAGCTGATCAAGCTCTTTGCAGAGTTAGGCGTGATCACCGCCAAATCGGAGATGTCATTTTCGGTCAAGGTACCCGCCTCAAATCCTTCCAACCAGAAACGCCAGCACGGCGCACTGGAGTGGAGCGGCTCCAGCCTGAACAGCGTCTTTGCGCAACGCGGCAACTTGCTGAACTGGCGCTTTTTACGCATGCTGCGGGATATCCTGCGCTTCAACCAGCGCTGCACCGCCCTGGCCGAGTCCAGCGCAGAAGCCGCCATGCAGCAGCCGCTGGCCGACTTCTTGACACAAGAAAAGTTTTCTGAAGAATTCCGCGACTGGTATTTCCTGCCCATGATGGGTTGCATCTGGTCATGCCCCACCGACCAGATGCTGCAGTTTCCGGTGGCCACGATGATCCGTTTTTGCCACAACCACGGCCTGCTGCAAGTGGCCGACCGGCCGCAGTGGTGGACGGTGGCGGGCGGCGCACGCCACTACGTTGACAAGATCGTTTCAGGCATCGCCGACAAACGCCTGTCTACGCGCGTGCACGCCATCAAGCGCGACGCCGACGGCGTGCGCATCTTCAGCGGTGGGCTCGCCTCGCACCAAGTTGAAACCTTTGACAAGGTGATTCTCGCCACGCATTCAGACCAAGCGCTGGCGCTGCTGGCGGAGCCCTCTGAAGCCGAAGAAGCCGTGCTCGGCGCGATTCGATACCAGCCCAACCGCGCTGTGCTGCACACCGACACAGCCGTCTTGCCAAAGCGTCCGCTGGCTTGGGCCGCCTGGAACTACGAACGCGCTGCCGAGACCCGGCGCGAGTCGGCACAGGTCTGTCTGCACTACCTGCTCAACCTGCTGCAGCCGCTGCCGTTTGAACAAGCGGTCATCGTCTCACTGAACCCAGTGGCAGGCATTGCCGAAGACAAAATTTTAGGCAGCTACGACTATTCACACCCGGTGTTTGACCTCGCTGCCATCCGCGCACAACAAGAACTGCCGGCGCTGCAAGGCCAACAGAACACCTACTTTTGCGGCGCTTGGACCGGCTACGGTTTTCATGAAGACGGACTCAAGTCGGGCTTGCACGCAGCCAAAGAGCTGCTGCAAGACGCAGCGCTCGAAAGAGCGCGTGTGACCGAATTGACTGAGACTTTGCAGGAAGAAGAATGGCTGACTGCATGAGCACACCTGCGGTCACCGCCAAGCCCTTGATCGGCTTTGGTGAGGTGCGTCACACGCGGCACAAACCAGCCCATCACGTGTTCAATTACCCGACGTATTTTTTGATGTTGCCACTGCGTGCCATGCAACGCGATGGCCCTGGCGCATTAGCGCGCAATCGCCGGGCGGCACTGAGTTTTCATGACCGCGACCACGGCGATGGCAGCCCTGACTGCCTGCGCTGGCTCGACACCCTGCTGCAGTCTGAGGGCATCACCGATGCGCAAGGCGAAGTCTGGCTGCACACCTACCCGCGTGTCTTCGGCTTCACCTTCAAACCGGTGAGCTTTTGGTACTGCCACACAGCCGACGGTGCCCTGCGCGCCATCGTGGTGGAGGTCAACAACACCTTCGGTGAACGTCACTGCTACCTGCTGGACTCGCCGCATTACGGCCAAGAGTTGCGAACCAACAAAGTCTTCCACGTCTCGCCTTTTTGCGAGATTGAAGGCGGCTATCGCTTTCGTTTCATGCGCACCGTGCAAGATGGTATTGAACGCACCGTGGCCCGCATCGACCATGACGACGCCAGCGGCCCGCTGCTGCAAACCAGCGTGGCTGGCACGCTAGAGGCCGTCAGCCCAGCCAGCCTGCGCAAAGCCTTGTGGCGCTACCCGGCCATGACCTATGGCGTGGTCGCTCGCATCCACTGGCAGGCCCTGAAGCTATGGCTCAAGCGCGTGCCTTTTGTCTCCAAACCCAAGCCCCCAGAACTTTTCGTGACACGATGAATTTACCCCACTCTTCTGCCCCAACGGTCTCCCGTCTCAACAACGCTTTGCCGGCGCTGCCGGCTGGCGCGCCAGCGGCTGCACGCTCCGCCTTCAAGCTGCTGTCGCGACTGAAGCACGGCACGCTGACGCTGCAATTGCCCGACGGCAGCACGCAGCGTTTTGGCTCGGGCGGCGCGCCCACGGCCAGCCTACGGCTGAACAACTGGAACGTCTGCAGCGCTGCGCTGCGTTCCGGTGACATCGGCTTTGCAGAAAGCTATATCGCCGGTGACTGGACCACGCCGCACCTGACCGAGCTGCTGCGCGTGCTCGTCATCAACCGCAAAGAAGTTGAAGACATCATCTACGGCACATGGCTGGGTCGGCTGGCGTACCGCGTCAAGCATCTGCTCAACCGCAACACCAAAGCGAATAGTCAGAAGAACATCCACGCGCATTACGACCTCGGCAATGCTTTTTACGAACTCTGGCTCGACGGCACGATGAACTATTCGTCGGCTATTTTCGAAACGCCAGAGACATCGATGTCCGAAGCCCAAAGCGCCAAAGTGCGCCGCGCCTTGAACATGGTGAAAGTGAAAGCCGGTGACCGCGTGCTGGAGATCGGTTGCGGCTGGGGTGCCTTAGCTGAAATGGCGACCACCGAATTCAACGCCTCCATCGTCGGCGTGACGCTCAGCACTGAGCAACTGCAATGGGCACAAGCGCGCATGGCGCGCGTTGGCATCGCCGCGCATGACGACGTGGCCGATGCGCCGAAGGCTAACCGAGTCACGCACGACCTGCGCCTGCAGGACTACCGCGACATTGGAGTCAACCAAGAAGCAGATCGCAGCTTCGACGCGATATGCTCGATCGAGATGATTGAAGCCGTCGGCCGCGAGTACTGGCCGACCTACTTCGCCACCGTGGCCCGCCTACTGAAACCCGGCGGCCATGCCTGCATTCAAAGCATCGTCATTGCTGACGAACTTTATGAGCGCTACATTGGTTCGACCGACTTCATTCAGCAGTATATTTTTCCGGGCGGCTGCCTGCCCTCGCCGTCCATCTTCAAAGCCCAAGCCGAAGCGGCAGGCCTTGAAGTGGTGGATGAATTTTCATTTGGTTTAGATTACGCGCGCACGCTCAAGCTTTGGCGCGATGCTTTTCTGGCGCAAGAGTCACGGGTGCTTCAACTCGGGTTTGACAAAAGGTTTGTACGCATATGGGAGTTCTATCTGGCCTACTGCGAGGCGGCCTTCGAAGAGGCCAACACCGACGTGGTGCAGTACACGTTGCGCAAACGCTGAAGCACCGGTTGACGTACTGGCTGACGCATGGGTTGATGGTCGGCGTCATTGCGGTCAGCACCTTCAGCACGGTCACGTCCGCGCAAACGCCCTCTTCGCCATTCAAAGACCTCTTGCCACAAGCCCAACTGCTGGGGCAATCTCGTCTCACCGTCTGGGGTTTCAAAATCTATGACGCACAGCTGTGGGCCGCACCCGGCTTTCAAGCCAACCGTTACGCCAGCCAGCCGCTGGCCTTAGAGCTGGCTTACCTGCGCGACTTTGATGCCGTCGACATCGCTGAGCGCTCCCTCAAAGAGATGCGTCGCAGCGCCACGATTTCCGACGCGCAAGCCCGCCAATGGCGCCTCGACATGCAGCGCGTTTTCCCCGATGTGAAAGCTGGGGACCGCATCCTAGGCATGCACCGGCCCGGCATTGGCGCCAGCTTCTGGGTCAACGGAAAAGCCGGCGGCGAGATCCTTGACGCTGAATTCTCCAAGCTGTTTTTCGGTATCTGGCTGTCGCCCCAAACATCCGAGCCCGCCATGCGCACCGCGCTGGTGGGTGGAGCCGGTTCTTGAACAACGCCTTTGGTTCGCGTAACGGCCTAGCCTACGGGCTGATGGGCTTTCCGCTGGCCTTTGCGGCGTTGCCGCTGTATGTGATTTTGCCCAACCACTACGCACGTGAATTCGGTGTGCCCTTGGCCACCCTCGGTGCGGTGCTGCTGGGCGCTCGGCTTTTTGACGCGTTCATTGACCCTGCTTTGGGCCGACTCACAGACCGACTCTTCGCCCGCTCCACCGCCGCCGTACTGGCCTTGGGCGCGGCTGCAGCGCTGGTGCTGGCGATCGGTTTTGCGCTGCTCTTTTTCCCGTTGGTAAGCGAGTCCAGCGCACTGGTGATCTGGGCCACCACCATGCTGATGGTGACCTACGCCGGCTACAGCGCCTTGAGCGTGGCGCACCAGTCATGGGCCGCCATGCTGGGCGGCAACGAAGCGCAGCGCAGCCGCATTGTGGCGTGGCGCGAAGGCTTGGGCTTGCTCGGCGTGGTGACGGCATCCGTGCTGCCGGTGCTGCTCGGTTTACCGGTCACCACCGCCGTCTTTTTTGCCGCCTTGGTGTTGGGCTGGTGGGGCTGGCAACGCTCAGTGCGCCCAGTGACGCTCACACAGCACGCAGCATCAGACAAACCCACGGCGACAACTTCAGTCTGGCAACCCTTTAGCCAAGCCAGCTTTCGGCGGCTGCTGACAGTGTTCATGCTGAACGGCATCGCCAGCGCCATACCAGCCACGCTGGTCTTGTTTTTCATTCAAGACAAACTCGCAGCGCCGGCGAGTTTTGAGCCGCTGTTTCTCGGTAGTTATTTTTTGTGCGCCGCGCTGTCGATTCCTTTGTGGCTGGCCGTTGTCAAACGCATGGGCTTGGCGCGCAGCTGGCTGGTCGGCATGGTGCTCGCCATGAGCGTATTTATCTGGGCCAGCCAAGTCGGCGATGGCCAGGTGCTGGCCTTCGCGCTGATCTGCGCGCTCTCGGGCGTCGCCTTGGGCGCTGACTTGGCGCTGCCGAGCGCCTTGCTGGCGGGCGTGATCCAGAACAGCCGCGCACCGGCAAGCTCTGGCCAACCCACTGATGTTGCCGACCCCGGCACGGGCGCTTATTTTGGCTGGTGGAGCTTCGCCACCAAACTCAATTTGGCCTTGGCTGCGGGCTTGGCCTTGCCACTGCTCGACCTGTTTGGTTATGCGCCCGGCGTGCGTGACGCCGCTGCGTTGAACGCGCTGGTGGTGGCGTACTGCGTGCTGCCTTGCGTGCTCAAAGCGCTGGCCGCTGGCGCCTTGTATCTGTTGGTGATCCGACCCAATTCTGTTGAAAGTAGTCCATGAAAAAACGTTTGCTCCTCACCGCCTTTGTTGTCGCTGCAGGCATCGGCCTGGCCGGTTGTGCCGGTCCACAACTGAGTGATTACGCCCAAGAAAAACCAGTGCTCGACCTGCGCCAGTATTTCAACGGCACGCTAGACGCCTACGGCGTCTTCACTGACCGCTCTGGCAAAGTCGTCAAGCGTTTCACTGTGGTTATGACCTGCTCTTGGCAAGGTCCACCCGGCCAAGAAGTTGGCGTGCTCGACGAAGTGTTCACCTACTCAGACGGCACCACAGACCGGCGTATTTGGACCCTCAAGCGCCAGCCAGATGGTCGCTACACCGGCACCGCCGGCGACGTGCTGGGCGAAGCCAACGGCCAAGAAAGTGGCAACACCTTTCGCTGGGGCTACACGCTCAAGCTGCCCGTCGATGGCCGCATCATCAACGTCCAATTTGACGACTGGATGTACCTGATGACCGACAAAGTGATGCTCAACAAAGCCGCCATGAGCAAGTTCGGCTTTCATCTGGGCGAGGTCACCCTGTCCTTCGTCAAACGCTGAAAACGCGACACCTGCAGCGCGGCACACCCCATGAGTTTCAATCCCCCCTTCACCGACTGGCACGGCAAATCCGTCTGGCTTGTCGGCGCCTCCAGCGGCATCGGCGAAGCCACAGCTGCCGCCTTGCACGCAGCCGGCGCACGCGTCTTTGTGTCGGCCCGCAATGCCGCATCTCTCGCCCAGTTTGTAGAAGCCCATCCCGGCGCCGTATCTGTTCCGCTGGACGCCTCTGACCCGGCCGCCGTCAAGACCGCCGCCCAAACCGTGCTGCAGGCCGGCCCGGTCGACTTGGTGATGTACTGCGCCGGCTACTACAAACCCGTGCGCGCCGACAAATTTGACCTGAGCGAGATGCTCAAACACCAGCAGGTCAATTACCTCGGCTTGCTCTACGTGTTGGACGCCATGCTGCCGCATTTTTTGCAGCGCCAAGCCGGCCACATCAGCATCGTTAGCAGCGTTGCGGGTTACCGCGGTTTGCCGAAAAGCCTGGCCTATGGCCCGACCAAAGCCGCACTGATCAATCTGGCAGAAACGCTGTACGTCGACCTCAAAGCCAGCGGCGTTGGCGTGAGTGTGATCAATCCGGGTTTTGTCAAAACGCCGGCCACCGCACAGAACGATTTCACAATGCCAGGCTTGGTGACAGCGGCAGAGGCCGCCACCGAAATCCTCGCCGGCTGGCGCAAAGGCTCGTTTGAAATCCACTTCCCAAAACGCTTCACGCTGTGGATGAAAACCCTGCGCATCTTGCCCTATGCTGCCTATTTCGCCATCGCTAGCCGACTCGTCAAAAGCGAGGCCGCTGCAGCCCCCAAACCCCGTGTGAACCCATGACCGCCATCGTCGCTGATCCCTCTGTATGGCCGCCCGCCGAGCGCGTGGCGGTGGCGCGAATCGTGCATTTTTTTGAAGCTCTGCAACCGGCTGACGTGGCGCGCATGGGTGCGTTTTACACCGCCGAGGCGTGGTTCAAAGACCCCTTCAATGAAGCCCGCGGGCTGGCTGAAGTGCAGGCGGTTTTCAAACACATGTACGCGGCACTCGATCAGCCGCACTTTGTTGTCACGGGCCAATTGGTCGATGGCACGCAGTGCTTTTTGACGTGGAATTTCGTCTTTCGCTTCAAGCGCTTCAGCCCAGAGGACTGGCAAACCGTGCGCGGTGGTTCGCACCTGAAACTCAACGCCGACGGCCTGATCGAGTCACACCGCGACTACTGGGATGCCGCCGAAGAGCTGTACGAAAAACTGCCCGTTGTGGGCAGTTTCATGCGCTGGCTGAAACGCCGGGCGAATCAATAAACAGGTCAGCCCGGATTGGTTTCAATGAAGCTGCTGCGCTGCACCAGCTTTTCTTGCAAGCGAGCCAAGTTCGGATGCCGCTCGCGCCAATCGATGGTTGCGAAGCGCAAATCCAAGTAACCCAAAGCGCAGCCAGTGGCCACGTCGGACAAGCTGAAGTGCACACCGCTGCAAAAAGGCTTGTCGCCCAGACCGGTGCTCATGGCTTTCAGCACCGCATCGATTTTGCCCATTTGACGGTCAATCCAAGCTTGGCTGCGTTGGCCGTCAGTGCGACCATCCCACGAGGCTTCCAGACGCGCCAAAATAGCGGCATCCAACAAGCCATCGGCCAGCGCTTCCCACGTTTTGACTTCAGCGCGCTCGCGACCTTGCATCGGAATCAGCTTGCCCACTGGCGACAGCGTGTCCAGATATTCAACGATCACGCGCGAATCAAAAACGGCTTCGCCGCCTTCCATCACCAGACACGGCACTTTGCCCAGCGGATTCGAGTCCGGCATGGTCGTGTCCGCTGCCCAAACGTTTTCTAGGACAAACTGATAGTCCAATTTCTTTTCAGCCATGACGATGCGCACTTTGCGCACGTAAGGGCTGGTGGTTGATCCGATAAGTTTCATTGTGCTGCGCATTCTGTCGTGAGTCTTTGAGAGGGATTCTAGCGATTTAGCAGAGCGCTCCAGCCGGCGCTCGCAATGACACTGAAAATCCATACAAGCGCCACCGCCTGATGTCTACAATTACGCCATGAGTTTTTCCACCATCAATGCCCTCTCGCCGCTCGACGGCCGTTACGCCTCTAAACTTGAACAGCTGCGCCCGCTCATGTCGGAGCAAGGTTATATGCACCGCCGCGTGCAGGTTGAAGTGGCGTGGTTTGTCGCGCTGTCTGACGCGGGCTTCGCAGAGTTCAAGCCGCTGAGCCCGGGTGCTCGCTCTTATTTGACGACTCTCGTGAGCAACTTCTCAGAAGCTGACGCGCTGGCCATCAAGGACATTGAGAAAGTCACCAACCACGACGTCAAAGCCGTGGAGTACTGGATCAAGTCGAAATTCGATGCCCGCCCTGAACTGCTGGCGGTGGCCGAATTTGTGCACTTCGCCTGCACCAGCGAGGACATCAACAACACCAGCCACGCGCTGCAACTGAAAAGCAGCCGCGAGCTGGTCTTGCTCCCCGCCATCGACAAACTGATTGAGCAGATGCGCCAGATGGCGCACCGCTACGCTGACCAAGCCATGCTCAGCCGCACGCATGGCCAGACCGCCAGCCCGACCACGGTCGGCAAAGAAATCGCCAACGTCGTGGTACGCCTGCTGCAAGCCCGCGACAAAATCGCCGCCGTGAAAATCATGGCGAAGATGAATGGCGCCGTTGGCAACTACAACGCGCATCTGTCGGCCTGGCCTGACTTTGACTGGGAAGCTTTCAGCCGCAAAGTGGTTGAGACGCCAGAGCCCGTCAATGGTGGAAGTGGCGCCAGCCAAGAGGCGTGGGGCTTGGGGCTGACTTTTCAGCCTTACAGCATCCAGATCGAGCCGCATGACTACATGGCCGAGTTGTTTGACGCAGTCGCCCGCATCAACACCATCTTGATCGACTTCTCGCGCGACGTCTGGGGCTATGTCAGCGTTGGCTACTTCAAGCAGCGCCTCAAAGCCGGTGAGATCGGTTCGTCCACCATGCCGCACAAAGTCAACCCGATTGACTTTGAAAACGCCGAAGGCAACTTGGGCTTGGCCAACGCCGTGCTGCGCCACCTCAGCGAAAAGCTGCCGATCAGCCGCTGGCAACGCGACCTGACCGACTCCACCGTGCTGCGCAACATGGGCGTGGCCTTTGGCTATGCCGTGCTGGCCTACACCTCCTTGAATGCCGGCTTGAACAAGTTAGAGCTCAACAGCGAAGCCTTGGACGGCGACTTGAATGCATCGTGGGAAGTGCTGGCCGAGCCCATCCAAACCGTCATGCGCCGTTACGGCGTGCAAGGCGCTTACGAAAAGCTCAAGGAAGTCACGCGCGGCAAAACCGTCACGGCGGCAGCGCTGCACGAATTGATTAATTCATTGGAGATTCCGCTGCCTGAAAAGCAGCGTCTGCTGGCCATGACGCCAGCCAGCTATGTCGGCATGGCGGCCGAGCTGGCACGCCGGGTTTAAGCTGGGTTCAGCGCTTAAAACGTCGCATCGTCAGCGCTGGCAGGCATGTCAGCGCCGCATTGCCAGCACTGGTCAAAACCACCTTCAACGGTTTCCCCGCAAAAGCACAGCCAACGCCGCTGCGGCCGGTTTTGCAAGGCCGCCAGCAACTCGCGGGCGCGCGGCTCTTCGTCATCGTGCGTCAGCCAGACTTCTGGCTGGCATTGGTCAGGCGGCAATTCGCCCGCAATACCGCTCAAAAAATAACGCTGCAAGCTGGCTGAAAAACCAGCTTGTTGCAGCGCGTCGACCCATAACGCCGCAATCGCAATATTCGGTGCTTGGGTCAGGCGGAGCATGGTGTCTTTTTTTCCAGTGCCCGGTCAGCGTAACGGCCAAAGCGCCAAGAGTCGCCCTCTAGCGTGATGCGACGCCACGTGTCGCGCTTTTCGCCCGGCGACATGGCCGGCCAATGTTGCACTTCGTCAAAGGTCCGACCGCAACCCTTGCACATCTCGTCGCCCTGGCTGGTTGAGCAGATGGCAATGCAAGGCGTGTCGGCGGTGGTCTCATACCACGTCAGCCAGGCGGCCAGCGCCTTGGGCGGAAAGCTGGCCTCGTCAGCCTCTTCCTCGTGATAAAAAACCAGCAAGGCGTAGACCTCGGCTAACGCGCGCAACTCGGGGGCCAGCGTCACGCCATCGGGCGAGGGCGAGCGCTCGCGCCAATAGTTGATGGCGGCTTCAATGTCAGTGATGTGGATGCCGGGCATGGGTGGAGAAATCAAAAAAAAGGTGGCTCTCGATGACCACGCGGTCAACGGATCACAGCAATTTTTTATTATGGACGAGATGCCAAAGCCGCGCCTAAATCACCGCGAATGCCATCCGTAAAGAAACTATTGCACCAAAACATTTTTTAGTGTCAAATGCGTTTACGAAGGGGAGTAACTCCCTGATTTTGCTGAATTACAAGTTCAAACATACCCACAGCAAAAGTTCTTCGGCAAGTCGTCATTACGAAGTTTTGAACTTCCGGCTTGTCGGACATGCAGCGACACTGCATGTCGAGCCAGACCTTCGATTGAAGCCTGTACAGGTGAGATCGAGGCGTTCGCAGCCCAAGGCTGCTGCACACCCCCATTTCCCTGTACCGATTCATTCAAGCTGGAAATCCGCCTGCGGATTTTCTTGTCGTGACTCGTGTACTGGAGTGTGAACGTGGAATTATTTTCAACCCCTTGGTGGACGGCCTTGCTGGCCATCATCCTGATTGACTTGGTCTTGGCGGGCGACAACGCCATCGTCATCGCGCTGGCGGCACGCAATCTTCCGCCTCAATTACAGAAAAAAGCCATCATGTGGGGCGCTGTCGGCGCTATTGCGGTTCGCTCGGTCATGACCGTTGGCGTGGTCTGGCTCTTGAAGATCCCCGGACTCATGCTTGTCGGCGGTCTCGGCCTGATCTGGATCGCTTACAAGCTACTGTCTGAAGATGGCAGCAAAGAGCATGACGGTCCTGCCGCAACCACCTTCTGGGGCGCCATGAAGACCATTGTGGTAGCAGACGCACTGATGGGCGTTGACAACGTACTCGGCGTGGCCGGCGCTGCCAAAGGCAACTTTGACCTCGTCATCATCGGTTTGCTGATCAGCGTGCCCATCGTCGTTTATGGCAGCACGATGGTGCTCAAGCTGGTGGAACGCTTCCCAGTCATCATCAAGATCGGCGCGGCTGTGCTGGCCTTCACTGCGGCCAATATGATCGTTGGCGAACAGCTGCTGGACCCTCTCTACGGTGACGCCAAAGACTTCGCGTCGACAGAAATCTCACATTTGGCCGCAAAGTGGGCAACCTATGCGATCTCCATCGCCGGTGTTCTGGGCTTTGGTTGGTGGGCTGGTCGTCGCAACAGTTCGAATCAAGATTCCAACCTAGCGTCGCGCTAACCCATTGATATTTCTGTTTTTCAACCACGACAACGCAAGGAGAACTTTATGCACAACATCATTGTTTACGTTGATGACGCCGCGTACGGCCTGCAACTTCTGCAGCCCATGTTGCAGGACATGGGCTCAGAGACCCCTACTCGCTGGATTGTGGTCGGTTGTGCCCCGCGCATGACGCGCCATGTGAGCAAATTTCTGGCCCGCGGTGCGCGCGACAGTTGGCGCGGCAAATGGGCTGAGAAGGTGTTCTCACAGCTGGTGCCGGCGCTGGCGAACAACGGCGACGAGGTCAAGACCTGCATGGCCAAAGCGAGCCTGTGCAATCAGACCGAAGCGCTCATCAAGCAGCACGGTCAAGCGCGCATATTGGATGCCCGTCGGCCTAAGTTTGGTGAGGATCTGCAACCGGTCACAGCCACGCAAGCCCAAGAGCGCCAAGGAACGATGGGTTATTTCGCCGCAGTGGCCAGCGCTGGCTTGCTCGTCGCCACAGACTGACGCGTCCACCAGCGCCGCCCGGCGCTGGTATTCTTTGGCCATGAAACTCATTTTCAATTGGCTTTTAAGCGCCACGGCCTTGCTGGCCGTGGCGTATCTTTATTCTGGCGTGGTGTTGACCAGTTTCACCGCAGCGTTGTTGGCCGCGGCGGTGTTGGGGGCGCTCAACGTGGTGGTTCGCCCGATCCTGATCTTGCTCACCTTGCCGGTCACGGTGGTCACCCTCGGCTTGTTCCTGTTCGTCATCAATGCCATGCTGTTCTGGGCTGCTGCCAGTCTGTTGAGCGGCCTTAATGTGCGCGGCTTTGGGGCTGCGCTGGTGGGTTCGCTGATTTACTCAGCGCTGCAGCTTGCGGTCGACTTTATCCTCGAGAGACTGTTCCCGAACTAACAACGCCACTTGGCGCGTGCGCGTGTCGACGATCGACGACTCGATATGCATATTTTGGTCAGCTCCCCCTCGGCCGCTGCGCAACAACTCTTGCGCAGCCCTCAAGCGGTCAAGCGCCGCCGGATAGTCGAGCTGCGCAACCCGACTTTCAGCTTCGGCGCGAACCGCACGCGAGAACTGATTTTGCCGACCCCAAGCGTCGGATAGCAACTGCCAAGCCAATGCATCTTTGGGATGCATCACCACCCACGTTTGTAATTTGTCCGAGACTTCAGCGGCACGGCCCGCGGCCAGCAACGCACGCGCCTGCACCATCAATTCTGCTCGGCTGTTCGCACTCGCGAAACGAGACTCAGCTGCGGCTTCAGCGATTTTTCCAGCCCCAACATCCACCTCAACCACCAGCAAATGAGTCGCGCTGAAGGCGACTGGCACCTTGGCAGCCAAGGCTTTGAGCCGCGCCGCAAAAGAGCGCGCAAGCGCATGTTCGCGCAATCGACTGGCCGCGAAAGCACCACCATACAAACTCCCAGCCAGCGCCGGCGTCAGCACTGCAGCAGGCGATGCGGCGGACACTGCACGCTGCGCCTCGTCGACCATGTGGCGAAGCTCATCGACGCCGGGGTCGCCGAGCACCCTAGCCCGCGCCGACATCATGCTGTGCAGATGCGCGTTGCCCGGCACGGCCTGTAGAACGCTGGGTGGCGCCGTCTGGATCCGCGCACGCGCTTCGGCAATGCGCTGGGTGGTCAACGGGTGCGATCGCAAATAAGGAAAAGAGCCGTTGTCATTCAGTCGAGAGGCTTGCTGCAACTTTTCAAACATGGCGCTCACACCACTCGCTTCAAAACCCGCATCGACCATGACACCAAAGCCGACACGGTCTGCCTCGCGCTCCATGTCACGGGAAAAATTAAGCTGCCCTTGGGCCGCGACAGCCTGGCCACCGACGATCGCGACATTTGCCGCCTCGGGGTTTTTGCTGGCCGCCAAAGCGCCCAAGATCATGGCCCCGATGACCCATGGCATTTGCTGTTGTTGCTGCGTCATCAGCCGCGAGATATGCCGCTGCGTCACATGGCTGAGCTCGTGGCCCATGACGGCAGCCAACTCGTCGGGGCTGCTGACCACGGCGATCAAACCAGTGTGCACGCCAAGATAGCCGCCCGGCAAAGCGAAGGCATTGACACTGCGGTCACGCACCAGCATCACCTTCCATGCGAAGCGTTCCTCAAGCTCAACACTCAACTCGCCACGGGCCCGGGCAGCCGCCATCAAAGGCTGCCAAATGCCCTGCACATAATCCCCCAGTACCGGGTCATCAATGTAGTCCGGGTCGCGAAAAATACTCAGCGCAATGCGGTCGCCCAAGCGTCGTTCCTTGGCCGCCGAAAAATCGGATCCGTCCCCCAATGACGGCAACTGACTGGAACGCACGGGTGGCATCGACAACTGGGCCTGTGAAACACTGCCAGCGGCCAACATCAGCCCACACACCAAGCTGACGCGACTCATCCAGCCCCGCGACAGGACACGGGATCGAGTCATCATCGTGACGCAATTCTGGGAAGGCAAGTGGCTCATGTCTTGGGGATTATTAGGCTGGAAGCCAGCTCATGATGGTAGTCGCGTTCTGCACGGATGACATGAACAAAAAGTAAAGCTTCGCTCTTATGATGGTGCCCATCTCGCTCTAGGAAAACAACATGACAAGCACCTCCGCACTGACACATTTTGATGCACAAGGCCAAGCCCACATGGTCGACGTGGCTGCCAAAGCCACCACCCACCGAATCGCGGTGGCGCAAGGCCGGATCATCATGCACCCCGCCACGCTGGCCATCATTTTGCAAGGCACGGCCAAAAAGGGCGACGTGCTCGGCATCGCGCGCATCGCCGGCATCATGGCGGCCAAAAAAACCAGCGATCTGATTCCGCTCTGCCATCCGCTGGCGCTGACACGGGTTGCCGTTGAGTTCAATGCGGATGAAGTCGCCAACAGCATCATCTGCAACGCCGCGGTCGAAACCGTTGGCCAAACGGGTGTCGAAATGGAAGCACTGACCGCTGTGCAACTCGCCCTGCTGACCATCTACGACATGTGCAAAGCCGTCGACCGGGGCATGACCATCACCGATGTGAAGCTGCTGGAGAAACATGGCGGCAAGTCGGGGACGTTTATTGCGGAGAAGTGAGCGCTAACGTGATCTCCCTCGGTGAACGATTGATTTTGTAATCTGCTCCATTTCTGCTCCACCGAAGGAACAGGAATGGCATCCATTCAGAATCGTAACAATGTTTGGCAAGTCCGAATTCGTATCAAGGGCTTCCCAACTCTTGTCAGGTCTTTTGACTCACGGAAAGCCGCCCAAGTCTGGGCCAACGAAAAAGACAATGAACAACTCAGAGGCATCTATCGTGACGAGTCAGATGCGCAAAAGACAACCCTCAGCCATTTGATTGATCGCTACTTGGCCGATGTCACCCCGTTGATGAAAGGTGCGGCAGAGGACCAATACAAGCTACGAGCAATTCAACAAAGGACACTTAGCAATCTTCCGATTTCAAAGCTCACTCCCACATTGCTTGCGCAGCATCGTGACCTGCGGCTTCAAGCGGTCTCCAATGGAACTGTCATTCGTGAGCTGGCTTACATCTCTTCAGTTTTCAACCATGCTCGTCGTGAGTGGGGGGTCAACATTCCAAACCCAGTTGCCTTAGTTAGAAAACCATCATCCCCTCAAGGCAGAAATCGTATTCTCAAGTCTGAGGAAATGGCCGCACTTTTTGCAGAACTCACACCGTTTGGTCGCCGAAGTCCATGGATGCAGCCAATTGTTGAAATTGCTCTTGAAACAGCCATGCGCAGGGGCGAACTACTCGCGCTGCAATGGAAGCACATTAACTTGCAAGAGCAGGTGGCTATTCTTCAAACGACCAAGAATGGCGATCGTCGTATTGTTCCTCTGTCTGTCAAGGCGGTAGCAACTTTTGCAGCCTTGCCCCGCAATGATGACGGGCGTGTCTTTCCCATGAGTTCCTGCGCGGTTTCTGCGGCATTTGATAGAGCTGCAGAACGGGCAGGCCTCATCGATCTGCACTTCCATGACTTGCGGCACACAGCCATCACACTCATGGCGACGAAGCTACCCAACCTGATCGAGTTGGCGGCGGTGTCAGGGCACAAGAGCCTGAAGATGTTGCAGCGTTACTACCACCCGAGTCCTCAGGCATTGGCACTGAAGCTCGGGTAGGTCAACTAATGGCGAAGCAATGCGTAATGCATGCTGAATTGAGCCTGTTTCAGCAGCTTTTCACCTACCGAATTAGCGCCCTTTTGGGGCCTTAAAAGCGCACAAACCTCCAGACACCAACCAAGGTGTTGCGGAGCCTTTGAGGGCCATTAAACGGCCTCCAGAGGCCTTGTCCGCAGACCCTTTTGAGCCTAGGCTTGATCGTCTTGAAACTGATGAGCACGGGGGCTGGAAATGGTGCCTAATGAGGCCACAAAAGATTAGCAGCCCCTGTCTATCCTTTGGTCTTAAGTCTAGGGACCCTCTGCAAAACCCTTACAACGGCGGTGACGCTTACTCTGTAGATAAACAAGGGAATAAGCGATTCTCAAGTGTGAGCTCTAGGGTTTTCGAATACAAATGATTTGCAGTTCACATCCACCCTTCACCACATCCACTTCGGTTCTGGCGGTCACGGGGCTGATCCAGCACGCCTAGACGGCTTCGGCCAATCAGTGCTCGAGCTGGCTACGGGGGGATCGCGGCACGGAGGCATTGCGCTGCCACTTGCGAGGAGAGTCTCTACATTATTCGCAGATTCAGGTAGGTATTAATTACGAGCTGATCCACCTGGTTGCCGTCCGAACCAATCCTCATAGCCCCTCCAGCCTTGAGAGCGGTAAACAAGACCCGCATGGCGGGGCACACCGGGCGGTAATGAGCCATCCCTGACAGCCCGTAGCCATTGGGTCCACAGTGTCGGACTGGCGGGCAGTGATTTGACCCACCTACGCACGACTTTGCGTGCCTGCTCAAAGGGCAGATATTTGGTATCGCAAGGGAAAGGCAGATTTCTCGGCGATGCAGGTCGCCCGTACCAGTCCGGCATGCCACGCCAGCCTTTGCCCTTATAAGCTAGTTGCGGATTGGCTGGCACGCCCTCAGGAATACTGCCTTGCTCGGCCGCTTCGACCCAGTGCCTTCGCTTGTTTGATATCTCTCCCTGCTGACGTGCCCATGAACGCACAACCGCGCGCGCCTGTTTGAAAGGCAGGAGTTTGTTTCCACGGCTGATGACGGGGTGGTAGCCAAGCCAATCGGCCATACCTGCCCAGCCATGCCCGGCATAGAGTACGCCAGGTGAGTTCGGTATATCTGGGGGACGCTGGTCAGAGGTCGCCCATTTTCTCCACTGCTCACTACTTTGGAAGCCAAGCGCGCGCGAAAATGCTCGTGCCTCATCGAAGGGACGCCAACGGGGCACAGGCGGTAGTGGTGACGTTGTTAGGTGGTCTGATCTTGTTAAGTAAGTGCGACATCGGAGCCGCATCTTTGCACTACCTAAGCCTTGCTGCATCATCAGCTTCAACACCGCACGCACGGCGTCACCGGGAGTGCAAGCCTGGCGCACCGCGACGTTGCCCTTGTGTAGCAGAGCCAGGGGCTGCTCTCTGATGCGAATCAGTCGCCAACCGGCAGACCGGATGATGTTGCTCTTCCGCTTGTCCTCTAGCACTCGATTGCGATGCCAGTGCGAGCCATCGTATTCAACTACGAGTTCCATGCCTTCGTGGAGGTAATCCACACGGAGCAGGGGGCCGTCCGCCGCAAATCGACGCTTTTCGTCTTCTACGCCCCCGCCAAGAAGCTGCTGCAATTCCATAACGATGTGCTGCTCTTGACGCGAGCGCCCATATTTACGACGCGTGGGCAGGCCGACCCAGTCGTCAAATCCCGCCCAGCCATCAAGCTGATAAGCCCTGTAGGGAGCGGCTGGGATATCGTGGGGGCGATCTGCCGAACGGGAAAAGCCCCGCCATTCCTCCCACGAGCCGAGGCTAAGCGCATGCACGAAAGCACGTGCCTCTGCGAACGACCGCCAGGGCTGATTCCTGCGTCTTAACCGACTGGTAACGAGCCAGTCGCCCCAGGACTTCCAGCCGATCTCGGCGTAAACGCGGTCAGGACGCCTTGGAATGTCCGCAGGGATGCGCCCCGCCTGACACGCAGCAACCCATTGCTCCGAAGAGGTAATACCGTGCGTTGGTGCCCAATCCTGGGCCCACTGGCGCGCATTGCCAAACTCACGCCAATCGCCAAGTCGCCGTTTGCCACTTCCTAACCACCCTATCCAGTCCACCCATCCACACTCTTTGTAGACCACATGCGGTGCCTTGGGCACAAAAGAGGGTAACTTTTGAGCCTTAACTACGGCATCAAACTCTGACTTGTCGTTCCAGCCTTGAGCTAAGACCCAGGCATGGGCCGTGTCGTAGTCCGGATAGGACGAAGCGCGAGAGCGCCTTTTTTCCAATCCAAGCCAATCCAGGTATGACACCCACCCTTGGGCGGCGTATTCCCGCTGCGGATTTGTCGGGATGTCGCTCGGGCGCTGGTCGGTTCTGCACCAGGCGAGGAACTCGCCACGAGTCTTGAAGTGCTTAGATCGCACAATCGCACGAGCCTGCATGAAGGGACACCAATGGATGGCCATGACCTTTTCCAGACCCAACCAATCCGAGCATGACACCCACCCTTGGGCGGCGTATTCCCGATGCGGATTTGTCGGGATATCGCTCGGGCGCTGCCCAGTTTTACACCACGCATAGAACTCCTTTTGAGAGCGCAGGCCCTGCCCGTGCATAAAGGCTCGGGCTTGCTTAAAAGGGCGCCATTTTGTATTTCTACTCATGACCTGAATTAACGTTTGAAAATAGTAACGTAAAAAGCCGCGTTGGTTTAGCCCGTGGCACAGCGCGCAAAGTGGTCAACTTCAACTGTGCTGGACGCTGTCGATGCAACATAGCATGGCAGTTTAGACACACAGGGCGCAGGTCAGTCACTTTATTACCAGATAGGGTGAGAAATACCAATAAGCCCCTACCCCCAAGGGGTGCCGCCGAGCTAACGGCCATCAAGTTTTTCATGTTTGAAGACCAAGCTCAAAGGCGCGAAGACCGACAAAAATACAAAGCCAAACATTTATTATTTTGCAAATGAATTCGCGGATTATTTGTCCTAATTTTTCCTATAAACGTGTCCGCAGGATTCGCCGTCCTCGGAAGTCTTGGATTCGACAGGCTTGCTCATGCTCGGCGGGCACCTTGACACGCCTGCACAAAAGGGCTGTGGAACTAACATGCTCCAAATAATCAGAGGAAATTAACAATGAATTTAGAAAAAAGCAACAGTCGTGAACTGGCGCAACTAATTATTGACAAGGGCGTTCCAGCAAATGACGCCTCAACTCAGCTCCTACCCTACAGGCTGAGTGATCTGTCTTTAAGAAAGAGTGATCTTGAAGAAATTCTTGACGATCTAACATCGAAGGTAACCAAGAGTCGAGACAAGGCAGTCGTCAACCAACATCGCTCAAACATCAAGCACCTATTGCTGGGAATCTTGGCAGCGGCTTTTGACTTCAAGAATGTTGCAATCAGCACAAGAACTGAGCATCATCATGGCGACCAGCTGCTAGGTAAGCTGGGTTTTGACCGCCGCAGACTTCAACGCATACTGCCGGTGCTCATCAAGGAAGATTGGATTAGAAGTACGCTCCATGGCTATCGGTCAACAGGCCCAGCACCATCAAAAAGCAGCCAATACTTTGCTGGAGAAAAGCTCCTCAACCACTTCTCTGACTGCTTGTATGAAGTTGAGAATGACATGCTTTTACCCTGCTATCACAAGTTCAATGAATTTCCTTTGGGTGAAGCACCTGCACTGGCCCTTTATGAGGAAAACGAGGCATTGCTTCTCCGATACAACCTATTCATGGCGGAACATAGCTGGGCAAAGAAAGGCCCAACAACCAGAGCATTCAGCAAGAGCGTGGAAAGGGCTGGAAGGCTCCACAACGCCTTTCAGAACATCGTCAACAGACGTGTACCGATTAGAAAAAACACCCTGCTTGATGGCTCCGCCATGGCAGAACCAGATTTCAGCTGCAACCATCTGCGCATGGCATCTAAGCTGGTTGGAGAAGATTTGTCAGCAGACCCTTACAGCGACCTAGTTCGTGCAGTTGGTGGTGATGCATCAATCAACAGAAACCTGACAAAGAAGTTCATCACCGTCTGCATTGGAGCGACAAGTCTCAAGCAGAAAGGGGGACTAATGCTTGAGTGCAGCAGGGAGAAGAACACAACACCAATTCCAATAAAAACCTTCCAAGCAATGCTTGAAGCTACTGAGAAGCTGTTCCCTTGGGTTAACAAGGAAAAGATCTTCTTCAACGACGCAGGGGTAAGGATGCAGAAGCTAGAAGGAGAAATTGGTCTACGAATGTTCAAGTGGGCTTTGAACGAAGAAGTACCAATGCTATCGGTGCATGACTCCTTTGCTGTTAAAGAAAAGGATGAAGGAAGAACTAAGGAAAGAATGAATGAAGAATGGATAAAAGTAGTGAATAAGGAGAAGGAGTAAACCTCTAGCGTGTACACCCTCTATTCCTGAATTCATCCTGTCATCTTCTGGCATTGATTTATTTCTAGTGAAAATCTAAAAACGAACAACTGGTCGATTCAAGCCTATTCACTCCTCTGGCATTTCGGCAACAGTTGCTATCTTCCATGTAGTTTTAAAAATACCGACCTTAGGAAGGATGAAGAAACCATCTAGATTTGTTCCAATCACTACATTTGTAGTGACACCTTGACGAACATCCACGCTGATCTCAAGGTCTCGTATGCCTGTGTCCCAAGGGAATTTAAATGTTACGCGGTGGGTACCTGCTGGGACAATCACTTCCCTACTATTTCCGGTGCGAAACGTAGCCAACTCATTCCCATTTAGATAAAGATCGATTTCCCTTAATGCTAAGTGTCCTCCGTTTTGACGGCAAACAACTATGGAATTTTCATTAGCGATCTTTGGCATATTCGTCCCCGCTTGATTTGTATCTATCGTTGAGCAACTGACAAGTAATGACAATAGGGGAGTGCTAGAAGATATTTCAAGTTACTTCATTTAAATTAAAATGCTTGCATAGCAATCGATTTTTATCAATTTTATATTTTTTCTATTCTTAATTTACTTCTAAAATTTACTCGCTTCGCTTACTCATAATTCTGGACATCTTCAGCAGTTCATTTCAGCATGAAGCCACATTTTGTTTTAAACGCTTCAAACTTTCTGTTGTACACGTCTGTGACCGAGTCACTGTAGTTGCCGCCTAGCGATTTATTGAGCGCTGCCCCAAATTTATGAGAAGATTGCAGTATGTTTAATTTGATTTGCTGATCAGGTGTTAGCTGTGAAAAGAAATTTCCCCTTTGTTCCTTTGGCAGTTGCTCATACTTAGCCACCAGTACAAAATCTTTGAGATTATCTAACTGCACGTCGCAATATGTTTGTGAATGAACAGCACTAGCAAATGTAAATGCACACAAAGCCATTAAGACGAAGAATTGTTTCATTTTATTACTTTAAATAATGACCGCAATATCTTTAAAATGTATTCCTATCCAGCAACAGCTCAATTAATATATTAATTCCTGTATTTTTATTAGAATTTATTTACACTGACTTTCTTAGGATCTAAATATTACCGTTAACCAATATGTAGAGAAAACTCCATAATTAGTATAATTTCTGTCTCACGTAATATCAGGCTAGATGCATATGTCATAGTGATAAAAATTTCAAACCATCATTTTTTGCTTATGGCTCGTATATAAACTGTTGGCAACCAGCACCACCAGAAATAACTTTCTGTACAGAAGTCCCCTCAAGCTGATATGTACAGTAAAACTTTCCCCCAGATACTTGCTGACTAACAAGTTTCCACATTCCTCCAGCCAAAGCTAAATTTGCGACAAGCACAACAAGAACCGCCAAAACCAATGTTTTTTTCATGATGTTCTTCACAAATGTTGTTTAATTTTACAAGTGTTGCTTTTAAACCGTGGCCTGTCAAGCCGTGGCGCTTGAGGGCTCAAGAAACAACACTGTCGGCCTATGTCGACACATCAATCAATGGAGCAGCTGAAGAGCGACCTCGCCTTAAACATCAAGCAAGTTCGTAAAGCTCAAGGGGTAGCTCAGGAGAGGCTGGCGCTGGATGCGGAGGTCGACAGGACTGTTGTGTCGAAGATTGAACGCTGCGTAGGCAACCCAAGCCTCGACACGCTGTTGAAGCTTGCCAACCGGCTCAATACGACCGTGTCAGCGCTGCTGGCACCCAAGGGCTGATTTCAGCTTTTTGTGAACGGAGGAGGCTCCGTCAACGTCTTTAAGACTGCGGAGCACTCCCCCCCTACTTAGACCTTGGCCTAGGGTTTTCTAACAACCCAAGCGCTTACTTCCACCATAGAATCTGCATCGGGTCAGGACTCGTCCTGCTCCAATTTGCTCCACTAACCCGCAAAAATGGAGCAGAAAAGCAAAATCAGTCACCTGCTACGAGCGAAAGCGAGTGGGCAAAACAAGAGTGAAAGCTCTTGTTTTTGCACCGCCGTCCAACTCGCCCTGCTCACCATCTACGACATGTGCAAAGCCGTCGACCGGGGTATGACTATCACCGATGTGAAGCTGCTGGAAAAGCACGGCGGCAAGTCGGGGACGTTTATTGCGTAGAAGTGAGCGCTGACAAATCAACGCCTCAAACGGCTCTAAAAAGCCTGTTTGTCCCAATCCTGTCCCACGGAGGTTCAGAAAATATTATTCATTCGCGACCGCATAACTATCAGGGTCATGAAGAAAACTTAATAGATACATTGTTGCCATAGCCATAAACTGTCAGCTTACTAAATTGCTAACAACCAAAGGCGACAACCATGTCAACTGAATCAAAATGCCCCTTCTCGGGTGCCGCCCTCAAGCCCACCGTGGCCGGAGCCAGAACAAACGCAGACTGGTGGCCGAATCAGCTGAACCTGAACATGCTGCAGCAGCATTCAGAGCGGTCCAACCCGATGGGCGAAGCGTTCAACTACGCTGAAGAATTCAAAACCCTCGACCTGAAGGCTGTGGTCAAAGACCTGCATGCGCTGATGACGGACTCCCAAGACTGGTGGCCTGCGGACTACGGCCATTACGGCCCGTTCTTCGTGCGCATGGCTTGGCACAGCGCCGGCACGTACCGCATTGGCGATGGCCGTGGCGGTTCGGGTTTTGGCACCCAGCGTTTTGCACCCCTCAACAGCTGGCCAGACAACGTCAACCTCGACAAAGCACGCCGCCTGCTCTGGCCCATCAAGCAAAAGTACGGCCGCAAGATTTCTTGGGCTGACTTGATCGTTCTGACGGGCAATGTCGCGATGGACTCCATGGGTCTGCAAACCATCGGCTTCGCGGGTGGCCGTGAAGACGTCTGGGAACCAGGTCAAGACATTTATTGGGGACCTGAAGACACGTGGTTGGGCAACGAGCGCTACACCGGCGACCGCGAGCTCGAGCAACCACTGGGCGCTGTGCAAATGGGTTTGATCTACGTGAACCCCCAAGGACCGGACGGCAACCCCGACCCCGTCGCTGCCGCACGCGACATCCGCGAAACCTTCTTGCGCATGGCGATGAACGACTACGAAACCGTGGCACTCTGCGCGGGTGGTCACACCTTCGGTAAAACCCACGGTGCCGCCTCTGAAGACTTCAAAGGCCCCGAACCTGAAGGTGCCAGCATTGAAGAACAAGGCCTCGGCTGGAAAAGCAGCTTTGGCAGCGGCAAAGGTGTTGACACGGTCTCCAGCGGCCTAGAAGGGGCCTGGACACCGACCCCGATCACTTGGGACAACAGCTACTTCGACACCCTGTTTGGCTACGAGTGGGAACTCACCAAGAGCCCAGCCGGCGCCCACCAATGGAAGCCCAAAGACGGCGCGGGTGCCGGCACGGTGCCAGATGCACACGACCCCTCGAAGCGTCATGCACCGTTCATGGCCACGACCGATATATCCTTGCGTGCAGACCCGGCCTACGAGAAAATTTCGCGCCATTTTCACCAGAATCCAAAAGAATTTGCAGAGGCCTATGCCAACGCTTGGTACAAGTTGACGCACCGTGACATGGGTCCGATGTCTCGCTACTTGGGTTCGATGATCCCCGCCGAGCCACAGATTTGGCAAGATCCGGTTCCAGCGGTTGACCATGCCTTGGTCAGCACGCAAGACGTTGCCGCTTTGAAGAGCACCATTCTGGCTTCTGGTCTGACGATTTCCCAGTTGGTCAGCACCGCTTGGGCCTCGGCCGCCACCTTCCGCGGCAGCGACAAACGCGGCGGTGCCAATGGCGCGCGCATTCGTCTGGCACCGCAGAAGGATTGGGAAGTCAACCAACCAGCTGAACTCGCCAAGGTGCTGCAGAAGCTGGAAGCCATCCAAAAGGACTTCAACACGGGTGGCAAGAAAATCTCGATGGCTGACTTGATCGTTCTGGGCGGTTCCGCCGCTGTCGAAGCGGCTGCCAAAAAAGGCGGCCAGGACGTGACGGTGGCTTTCACGCCAGGTCGTACCGACGCGACGCAAGAGAACACCGATGTGGACTCCTTCGCCGTACTCGAGCCATCTGCTGACGGCTTCCGCAACTTCATCAAGAAGGGCCACTCGCGTTCAGCGGCAGAGCTGCTGATTGATCGTTCTAACCTGCTGACCTTGACCGCACCCGAGATGACGGTGCTGGTCGGTGGTCTGCGCTCCCTGAATGTCAACTTTGGACAATCCAAAAACGGCGTCTTCACCCAGCAAGCCGACACGCTGAGCAATGACTTCTTTGTCAACCTGCTCGACATGGGCACGACATGGCAGAAGTCAGCCGCGGATGAAGCCGTGCTGGAAGGCCGCGTAGCCGGCGACGTCAAGTGGACGGCCACGGTCGTCGACTTGGTCTTCGGTTCGAACTCGCAGCTGCGTGCCTTGGCGGAAGTCTACGGCTCCACAGACGCGAAGCAGAAGTTGGCCCGTGACTTCGCTGCCGCTTGGACCAAGGTGATGAACCTAGATCGTTTCGATCTGGCGTGAACGCAAAAGACAGGCCTTGGCGGGCCTGTCTAGCCAAGCTAGAACGCCACCAGCGCCCTCAACGCGGCATGCAAGTGGCAGGGTCGCTGAAGTAAGCGTCTGGGCCCAGCACCTTGAAGCGATCCAAGTAGCAGCCATACCGGGCGCTCCATTGAAAAGCGGTGTCGTCGGCCAGCAAGGCCGGCAAGATGCTCAAGCGGCCCTCAATGACCTGGATCTTGCTCCCCTGGGTCGCGCGCAACACGCCTTCTAGCAGCAACATGTCTGACAAAAGGTAGCCCGCGTAGGCTGACGATGCGGTGAGCAGCGCGCCCGCTTTCTCGGTGCTCAGCGGTGCCAATCGGGTGATGGCCGCGCTGACATCTTGCGCCGACAGCTGATCTTTAGCACTGGTTTTGCCCCCGACCAACAACCCCACCGCCGGCGCCACACCTCGCGTGATAGGCCGACTGATCGCCGTCAATGTCGTGCGCTGCCCAAGCGTTTTTGCCATGCCGCTGAACTTGTCGTCCAACAAACTTCTGGACCGCCGAAGATCGTCTGCAGACATGGGTTGCAACGCACATGTCGCCGAGGCGGATGGACGCAAAGTCGCGCACAACAGCTGATGCCATGACTTCTGACCCAGCGCTTGACCGTAGGTGGTTTGCGCGCCAGCTATTTGCAAACTTCCCCCACCGATGTCGAGCACATGGCTGGTCCTCAACTGCGGCCCGAGCACTTGCCGCGCCGAAGCATAAGCGTAAGCGCCCTCGACCGCTTGGGGCATCACCAATACGGCAACGCGCGTGTCTGCCTGCAAGCGCGCCATCAGCGTCGTGGTGTCTCCCGCAGCCTGCTGCCAAGCCAAACGCCAAGCTGAAAAAGCCCCTGCAACACGATCACACGCCGGCGAAAATCCCGCTTCAACGGGCAAGTTGTTCAGTGCCGCCACCGTGGGCTTCCAGGTTTCTTCCAGACCACGGCCAGCCCACAAAGGGCTCAAATAGTCGATGTCAACCTGGGCTTCTGCCGCGCTGTCAGAGGCGCCGACCCGGACACCGGACGAGCCGATGTCAAAAGCCAACCGGCACGACGCTTCAGCGTGGGCAGCCAGCCCCGCTAGGGCGAGTGCAAGTCCCAGCGCCCAGTAAAGAAAAGCCTTCCGCACGATCATCGGTCTGCAGCCATGTCAAAGATGCAGATAGCCCATCGCACCCACCACCAAGCCCACGCCCGTTGCGCCGAAAACGCCAAACAGCATCCAGCGCTTGCGCGTCAACAAGGTGATGGCGGCCAAAGCAATCGCAATTTGCAGCAACGTGGTGGCCAGCGCCCAACGCTCGTGCACATGCATTTCCATCTCGCTGCTTTTGTTGGCTTTATCGACATCGGCTTCCAGCTTTTCAGCCTGCGTTTTGATCTCAGCTTTTTCCAGTTGGTAACGGTCAACAGCCAGCTTGAACTTTTGCTGCGCCTCACCCGTGGTCAAGACCACGGAGAGCTCTGCCAAGTTTTGTTTGTTGCTCTTGGCTTGGTAGTAATTCCACTGGTTAGACGCTGCCGTTTTGACAATCGAGGCTTCGTTTTTGTACAACAGCGCGGCATTTTGCGAATGCCCACCGAGGTAACCAAAAATAGCTCCCACGGTAGACAGAACCGCGGTTAAAACCGCCAGCCGGGACGTGAAGTTGTCGCCGCCGTGTTGCGCCACGTGCTCTACCTCGTGGTCATGTGGCCCATGCACATGAAATCCGTGTCCTGACATGACTGGTCTCCTGGTGTTGATTGAAAGCCGGCCGCAACGCTTGAAGCTCATCAGCGGCTCGGACAGGTTTATACACCGGCGGCGGATATTTGGCTCCGGCCATCAAGCCAACGGCAGCGCCTTCACTGCATCCGGTTCAAACACCGGCAGCGACATCAGGTGTTCGGACAAAAAATTCAGCGTCCGCTCACGGGACAGCCGCGCGGCGGGCGCATCGTAAGCTTGGCGCCGCTCCACGTTGAAGCCGTAGCGCGCGTCATACACATACGACTCCACGGACGGCTGTTGCGCCACAAAACGTCCCACCGTGATCTCTGAAATCCAGCGTTTGTCTCTTGGAAAGTGCGCCATCACCGGGCACTTCGGTTGGCGCTGAGCATCTTCGTCCGAGGTCATGCCACCACCGTAATAACTGACTGCCGCGCTGACGCCCGTCAACACGCTGGCAGCTCGCCAGGCCAGCAGACCACCCCAGCAATAACCCACCAAACCGACACCACCCGTCATGGTGTTGAGCTGTGCGTGTTCAATGGCCGCTTGAATGTCGAGCATGGTTTTCTCAGTCGGCATCGGCTCGACCGGCCTGACCAGATGCCAGCCTCGGGTAGACCCGTTGAACTCGTGCCGATAGCCAAAGTCAGCGCCGTAAACACCGCGGTTATAGGTCGACGGAACGATCGCCAAATAGCCCAATTCCGCGAATTTTTCAGCGACTGCTCGCCATGGCGCAGCAATTTTGAATCGCTCCGGCTTGACCCGCGCCTGCCGACTATTCGGCTGACTCGACTCACCATGCAGGCGTTGGTCCATCTCCTGCAAAACCACCACCGCCGCACGGGCCGGTTCAAGCGGAGTGGCGACATAGGCGGGGAACTCAAAGTCGTCACTCGCCGTTAAATTGATGTAGTCACCCACCATCTTTTTCATGTTTTTTTATCCCTATTCAAGCGCTGTTGGCCGTGTTGCAAGAGGGTCTCAAGAGGTACTCACCACGGCACGGGCCGTCTGTTTCAGAGCACCGATCCAGCCCGGCTTAGACTGGACCACCGGGGCAAACCGACCGGAGAACAAAAACTGAATCAAGGCTTCGCGCTGGGCCGGACTTTCGGCCAAGATGTGCGCCACAGCGACCACCGCACCGGCCTGCGTGCTTTGCCGCTGAAGCCGCAAGCCAATGGCCACGCCGTCGATGTCGAGCGACATGCGCTCGGGCAGCGGCTGCGGGCTGCGCCACACAAACCGCAGGCCGTTGGCACTCATGTCGACCACCTGCACCGGGTGAACCTGGTAAGGCGTCAGTGGCTGGCCGCTGACTTGCGGCTCGTAAGAGCTGACGTTGAGAGTCGCGTCAATTTGAAAGCGCTCTTCTGAGCGCAGGCGCGGACGGTCCTTGACCAACACCAACGCCACCAAAAAATGCAGCAGATTGAAGACCCCCAGAAAGATCAGCCAGGGCGTCGCCAGATCTTCTGCCGCCAAGTGCTGACTGACCCAGCCCGCATAGACAATCGCCACCAGCGTCAGCACGGCGAGGCCCAAGATGGTCCTGAAAATCAAGCTGTCTGAAGAGGCGTTGATCTGCGAGCCCTTCGGCGTGACTTTGAAGACCGTGCTGCTGCGCCTGAGCATCCCTGCAACAGCGGAACGGGCCATGCGCACCGCCATCACCATCGACAGCGACGAGGAAATGATCGGGCTAAAACGTCCCCGGCTGATCCAGCTCAAGCTGAACAAATTCACCATCACCGTCGGCAATACCAGCATGTACAGATCCGACGTTTGTTCAATCCGCATGATGCTCAAACCGGTCAGCAAACAGACCACCGGCGCCAGCATCATCGCCAGATGAAAGAACGGGTTGATGAGCCAATAAAACGGCATGTACAACAGACGCTGCATCAGCGTGAGCCCGGGATTGTGCAGCGGCCCGTCTGCCAAAAACATGATTTCAATGGCCCCTTTGCACCATCGGTCGCGCTGTATGAAAAAAGCATCGATGGACTCGGCCGCTAAACCCACAGACAACTGCCGGTTCAAAAACTGCGTGGTCCAACCGTGCGCCAGCAGCTTGAGTGTGGTCAGCTGGTCTTCGGTGATGCTCTCACTTGGAAAACCGCCGATGTCACGCAACGCCTGCGTCCGCAACATGGCGCAAGAGCCGCAATAAAACGCGCAACCCCAGGCGTCACGAGCCGGTTGAATTTCCCGGAAAAACAGCGCTTGTTCGTCAGCCACGCCACCGCCCAAGCCGAGGTTTTGTTGAACCAAGTCTGGGTTGTAAAAAGTTTGCGGCGTCTGCAGCACGGCCAGGCGGGGGTCTGCGAAAAAAGGCAAAGTGGCGCGCACAAAATCACGGTGTGTGGCAAAGTCTGCATCCATCGTGACAATGAAGTCGGCCGTGGTCAGCGCCAGTGAATGATTCAGGTTGCCAGCCTTCGCATGCGAGTGCTCGGGCCGCGTCACATAATCGACTTGCCAGACCCGGCAGCGCTCTTCCAGCCAAGGGCGATTGCCATCGTCCAGCACCTTGACGCGCAGACCGGGATAGTCCACCGCCTTGGCGGCCAGCACAGACTTTTCGAGCACCTCGAAAGGCTCCCGGTAGGTCGGAATCCATATTTCAACGCTGGGCTGTTTGGCCGTACCGATGCTGGCCGCGGGCGTGACGCGCTCAAGCGTGCGGCTCAGGCTCAGCCAGAAGACGCCAGACTCCAGCAACGCCAAGGTCTCGATCAGCAGATAAGTCCAGGCCAGCCAGGTCGCGGGACCAAAGTCCAGTGGCAGTGTGAACGTGAAGCGCCAAAGCAGGTACAAACCGTTGGCGGCCATCACGCCCCAACACACCATGCGCCGGTTGCTGCCATCCTGCGGGTTGAGCGTGGACAAACCCCAAGCACCCAATCCGAGCACCGCGCACAGCGCGATGAGGTTCCAAACCTCAGAAAACATCGGCTAAAAAACTGGCCGAACGCATCATCCACTCCGACCCGCGCGGCAATTGGGCGTGCACTTTTTGACCCGTCATGCAGTTGGATTCGCGCTTGATGCGCGCAGCGAAAGCCGCATCGGGCTCAACCCAGACGCGGGCGCTGCCCTCAAGGTCGCGGCTGTCTGATGTCACCGCCAGCGACTGCTTGGGGCTGCTGCCATGCACCGGGTAAATCCGGCTGATCTTGCCGCCATAAAAGTTCCATTCACCGGCTACCCGAAAAGAAATCGGCTCGCCCACGCGGTAGTCTTTCAAGTCGCTGACCGGCACGCTCAAGTCAACGAAGGATTGGCTGCACAGCACGTAATGCGCGATCAAATCGCCGGGTGCTAAAAAAGTCCCTTCGGTCACAAACGGCCCCATCAGCAAGCCTTGTCCGGGCGTGCGAACACCCGCCAGCGGCTGCACACCAGACACACCCGCCGGCTGCAGGCTGCTTGTCCAAAACTCCAACTCACTGATGCGCAAGCGCACCTCGTCCAGCTTTTGCTGCGTGGCGCTGACATCCGTGCTGCCCGCACGTTCGCCGACAAAGCCATTTTGAGTCAGCGCTCGCAGGTTATTGCTGGCCCGACTGGCGTTGGCCGTGGCAATGTCGCGCGCCACCTTCGTGCTTTCGCTGCGCAGCTTGACGATGTCCAATTGCGCCGGGCTGATGAAGCCCCGCGCGGTCAAGTCTTGCTGCCGCATGAGTTCGCGGCTGTCGCTGGCCAAGTCCAAGTCAGCCCGGCGCAAGTCGCCTTGACGCGCCACCAGCTCGAGTTGCAGGCGTTGCTTCTCGTCGTTGACAAAACTGCTCGCCCGTTTCTTGAGCATCTGCTCTTGCTCGCGCAGGGCCAACAACTGGTCGGCCAGACGCGTTTTCAGCGTGACGATGGTTTGCGGATTGTCTTCAAACAAACCAGTCGCACTGCTGTCTATTTTCAGCACCACCGCCTCGACCGGCGAGCGCAACGCCACCATGGGCGCGTTGACCATCGCCTGTGCAGGATAACGGTTGTACAGCCGAGGAATCAGGAGTAAACCCAGGGCGAAGAAGAGGGCGATGATCAAAGATTTTCTGAGCATGAGGGGGCTTTATCTGGTGCCGACTAGGCTTGAGTCGTTGGCTGCAGTTCCTCAAGCAGCAGATCGCAGTCAATCGGCTTGACCATGTGTTGATCGAAGCCCGCGTCGTGGGCTCTGGCAATGTCCTGTGCGGTGCCGTAGCCAGTCACCGCGACCAGCCTGGCGGCGGACTGCTGCGGTATTGCTCTGAATTGACGCGCCAAGGTGTAGCCGTCCATGTCTGGCAAACCGATGTCCAAAATGGCCACGTCAAACCGCTTTTGCTTGGCCTGTTGCAAGGCCTGCTGTCCGTTGTAGGCCACGACCACCCGGTGTCCTTCAAACCCCAGCAACATCGCCAGCGGTTCCGCTGCATCTCGGTTGTCGTCGACCAGCAAAATGTCCAACGTCTTCTCGTCAACTGGCGGCTGAGCCTGAGCTTGCGGCTGAGCCTGAGCTTGCGGCCGAGCCTGAGCTTGCGGCCGAGCCTGAGACAGTGGCAAGGTCACGCTAAAGGTGCTGCCGTGGTTAAGCCCCGCGCTGTACACGCTGACCTTGCCGCCGTGCGCTTCGACCATGCTCTTGACCAATGAAAGTCCCAAGCCCAAGCCGCCCATCACACCGTCCGTGCTGCGTTTGGCCTGAACAAAGGTTTCAAACACGTGCTCGGCCAGCTCTGGCGTGATGCCGATCCCGTTGTCTTGCACAGACAATTGCGCTTGGTTGTCAGTCAACGACATGGCCAATGTCAACGTCAGCACACCTTTGTGAGGCGTGTAGCGAGCGGCATTCACCAGTAAATTGGTGACCACCTGGACCAGGCGGGTCTTGTCGCCCAGCACCCACACGGGCGCCGTAGGCAAGTTCAAGACCAACTGGTGCTCACGGTGATCGACCAGCGCACGCACCTGTTCAACGGCGGCATGCATCACCTTGACCAAGTCAACCGCAGCCCTCTCGATCTCGATTTGTCCCCGGGTCACCCGCGAGACATCTAACAAGTCACTGATTAGATTCGTCATGTGCGCGGCTTGCCGGTGGATGATGTTGGCGCTTTCCGCCATGCCACGTTTGTCAGTCGCGGGATGCACCAACAGCCGAGCGGCAGAGCTGATGCCAGACAAGGGATTGCGCAGTTCGTGGCCGAGCATGGCCAAAAAGTCGTCTTTGCGTTTTTCAGTGGCGAGGGCAATTTCCGCTAGCTTGGACTGCGCATGCCTGTGCCTCTCGCCAAACCAACTGATCATCAGGCCGACGATCAAAAACATCACCGCTTGCAATTTTTGATAGTCCTCCAGCTGACCGCCCCAACGGAAAACAGCGATGTAATAACCCACCAACAAACACAAGAGCGTCGCTACCACGCCGGGTCGAAGGCCGCCACAGATCGCCCCGATCATGATCGGCAGTGTGATCCCGGCCAGGGGAGCGCGGCCCTGCATGTAGGGCGAGAAAACCGCGTTGAGTGCCAACACGCCCGCCAAACTCAAGAGCACAAAACCGTAGGGCTTCCATGCACTCTGGGGCCGAGGCGGCGCGACGAGCCGACTTCGCGACTGGCGTCGATCCCTTTTATCGGGTGTTGCAGGCCACATAAAAATCAATAATAAAAATGTATTGAACTATTTAATATAATTTATCATAATTATTGTTGTGTTTGAAATGAATTTCATATGGACAAGTCATGACGCCCATCACTGTTGCTTCTTTGATCACCTTGACCGCCACCCTTTGGCTCTGCATCGGTAGCGCGGCCCATGCGCAAAGCCCTCAACAGGCCAACGTGGGCAGCGAGGCACGCTACGACTTCTCGCCCGTCAACCAATACAACTTAGAGTTGATGGCGACTTACTGGAATCCGATTCTGGAGTACGTGTCAGGCAAAAGTGGCGTGCCTCTGAACTTGCGCCTAGGCCGCACCTCGGCAGAAACAACGGCTACCGTGTTGGCTGGCGAGTCTGACTTTGCCTTCACCAACCACCTGTTCAGCCCAGACCGGGCCAAGTTGGGCTGGAAGGTTTTCGGCCGACGCAATGCGCCACCGGTGTCAGGACAAATTGTGGTTCGCGCCCTGTCGCCCATCAAGACCTTGGCAGACTTGGAGGGCAAGACGCTCGCGTTCCCAGGCGCTGAGGCCTTGGTCGCCTACAAAGTCACGTTTGCGCACTTGAGCGAGAAAAAAATCAATATCACCACCGTCTTTGCCGGAAATCACGATGGTGCATTCAGCCAAATGCAAGCCGGCAGAGCTGACGCGATGGGCGGGAACTCCCAGCTGGTGGCAGAGTACGCCATCCGTGAAGACCGCCAGTTTCGGGTACTTTGGAGTTCCCCGCCGTTCAACGACTTGGCGCTGATGGCCTCACCCCGGGTGCCGCCGGCCAAAGTTCAAGCGGTGTCCAAAGCCTTCCTTGGCATGCACAAAGACCCGCTCGGCCTGAAAGTGCTGGAGGCCGCAGCCAACGCCGCCCAGGCCAAAATACCGCTCTCGTTTCTGCCGGCCACTGACGCCGACTACGCCGCCTACCGCGACTTTTACCGCCGCGCACCGGCCAGCTTGCGCTGACAACCAAACGCGACCGCAGCGCCAGAGCTTAACCATGAACATAAGCCGATTGGATTTCTCGTGAAGCGGTTCTTTAGTTGGAAAGCGCCGGAGTCATTGGCATCGCGCGTCTTCTTGATTTACGCTGCCTCTATCTTGGTGTTTGGGTTGACGGGATTTGGCCTGTTGATGGCGAAGCGGTTTTCGGTGCTCATTGCTGACAACCAACAAATCGTCCAAAAAATGGTCGATTTGTCGATGCCAACGCTGTCCAGTAGCGCGGTCATTGGTGACTTCGACACCATCCAGCGCACCCTCGCCGCCATGGTTCCGAACTCCCCGCTGAGCGAAGCCATCTACAAAGACAAGCAAGGCGGCTCGATCCAGACAATGGAACCGTCAGAACTTCATGCCCCTGAATGGCTCTTTGACGCGGTGAACTCGCGCTTGCCCAAAGTACAGTATTCAGTGCGGGCGGGTGGCCGAGACTATGGCCAATTGACGCTGCACTTCGATGCCATTCAGATCGCCAACGAGCAATGGCGTTTGATGCTCAGCTTGAGCGCCTTTGTTCTGCTGGGGCTGGGCGTTGGGTTGACGCTCATGCGCTACATGCTGCGGCGCTGGCTGGGTAATTTTGACCGCCTGCAGGCTTATGAAACCGAGGTACTCGCCGGGGCTGTTAACGCGGAGGCGGGCTCATCTGACGATGCACCACTAGAGCTCAGGCAAGCGATTGCCGTCATCAACCGCACCGCCGGCAGTTTGCGAGCGCAGTTTGGTCAGCGCATTGACGTGCTGATGGACACGCTCATCCAGCATAAAAAAGCTATGGACGAAGCCACCATCGTCTGCGAGCTCGACGCCGAAGGCCGGCTGACCTATGCCAACGACAGCTTTGTGGCGGCCATCGGCCTGCCGCGTACCACCCTGCTGGGTCGGCGATTGCAAGATGTCGGCTCGTACGATTTCACCGCCGACGACAGCTGGCAACCGGGGCCGCACATCTGGCACGGTGAGGTGCAGATTCATGCGCCGCTGGGCCACAGCTACTGGCATCAGCGCAGCATCGTGCCCATTTTTGACGCCGCCGCGCAGGTTGAAAAGTTCATCTGCATTGACATCGACGTCAGCGCGCAAAAAAATTCAGAACGTGCGCTGCTTGATCAGGTTCGCCAGCAAAATATGCTGGCCGAATTTGGCCGTCAAGCGTTGACAGATCAAGACGACAGTGGCTTGGTGAACAAGATCGTCGAAGCCGCCAGAACCAGTCTGCATGCCAGCCATTCGGCCTTGATGGTGCGCACCCCCGAGCGAGCCGAACCCTATTTGTTGGCCGGCACCGGCTGGGCAAGCAAGTGGTTGGGTTGCGACATGCCACAAGCCGCAGACGACAACGCAAGCGGTCTTGCCGGCACTTCCTTGCGGTTGCTGCCGGCGATGCTGAAAGAGAGCCAGCTTGGCGAAGCGCAGGTCTATTCGGTTGATTCGGTTGATTCGGTTGATTCGGGAAAATATAGTCTGACGTTGGCTGTGGCGTCGAGAGATAAGCGACCTTTCACCCAAGCAGACCACGACTTCCTGAAAAACATGGTCAACATTTTGACGGTGGCCATGGAGCGAAACCGATCGCGCGAGCAGCTGGTTCACTTGGCGCAGTACGACAACCTGACCGGCTTGCCGAATCGCAGCTTGTTGCTGGACCGGCTGCAACAGGCCCTCAAAGTCGCGCAGCGCCAAGGCACACGTTTGGCCTTGGTCTACCTGGACCTGGACCGCTTCAAACAAGTCAACGACACCTTGGGACACCCCGCCGGTGACTTGCTCTTGGTGCAAGCAGCTCGGCGAATGACGTCTTGTCTGCGGGCCGGAGACACGGTGGCCAGGCTGTCGGGGGACGAGTTCGCCGTCATCTTGCCCAGCTTGGAAAACACCGCTGATGCGGAACTCGTGGGCCGAAAAATCCTCGCTCAACTTGCCATTCCATTTGATTTGAACGGCCAAGAGGCTTACGTCACGGGAAGCATGGGCGCGTCCGTCTATCCTGAAAATGGCGCTGATGCCGACACCTTGGTGCGCAGCGCAGACCGCGCCATGTACAGCGCGAAAGAAGCCGGTCGAAACGACTTTCATTTTTACAGCGACGACATGAATGCCGACGAAGCCCAGCGGCTTGAATTCGACATGCTGCTGCGCGGGGCCTTGGCCCGAGACGAATTTTTCATGCTGTACCAGCCCAAAGTCGACTTACTGGATGGTCAGATCTGCGGCTTTGAGGCTTTGCTGCGGTGGCGACACCCCGAGCGCGGCGTGGTCAGCCCGACTGAATTTATTCCCCTGCTGGAAGAAACCGGGACGATTGTGCATGTCGGCGAATGGGTGCTGAACCGCGTCGCCGAACAAATCATCCGCTGGCAAGCCGACGGCTTGCGCGTGCCGCGCGTCTCCGTCAACTTGTCACCACGCCAGTTCTCCGCACCCGACTTGGATGCGCAGGTACAGGCCATGCTCGCCAAGACCGGCGTCGACCCCATGCTGCTGGAGTTTGAAATCACCGAGTCCAGCTTGATGCGCAACCCGGCCATGACCGCCTCGCTGCTAGAGCGCTTTCGGTCTTATGGTCTGAGTTTGTCGATTGATGATTTTGGAACCGGCTATTCAAGTCTGTCGTACCTCAAACGCTTTCCGCTGGACACGCTGAAAATTGACCGCACCTTTATCCGCGACTTGAACCCCGACTCTGACGATGCCGCCATCACTTGGGCCATCATCAGCTTGGCGCACAGTCTGAAACTCAAAGTGGTGGCCGAGGGCGTCGAAACCGCAGAACAACTCGACATGCTGCGCGACCGGGCTTGCGACGAGATGCAAGGGTTTTACTTTTCCGTGCCGCAATCGGCCGCTGACTGCGCCAAGATGCTGCGCGATGAACGGCGCTTGCACTGGGAAACGCCGTTCAATGCGCCAAGCGAAGGTCACTGGCGCACGCGCCTCAATGCAGACAATCCAGACGCGTTGCTGCAACCCGATGCTCAGCGCCCAGAAGACGCCGCGAGCCAAGCGGCGTTGGCGTCAAGCCAGGCTGCATAGTCCAGCGGATAAGCCCAGCGAAAACGCGCCAAGTAAAACTCGGCGTCGGCTCGCTGGCCCGCTAGCAAGGCGCTGGTGATCAGTTTGGCCACCACCTTGGCCTCCGGCGAATAGTGCAACACGCGCTGCGCCAAAGCCTGCATGGCTGGTGCGTTGGCGGGCGTGATGTCTGTCGTCAGCAGCGTTGCAAATTGAACTTGCGGAGCGAACAGCCACGAGTCTTGCACCTTGGCCAAGGTGTCCTGTTGATACGCAGACCAGCGTTTGTCGGCAGGCACATACAGTTGCGTAACGCGGGCATAGTCAAAGCCAACGTAAGCCAAGGCCAACAGGGCGGCGGCAGCGGCGATGCGCAAGGAAGCGCGCGACTTTTGGCTGACGCGCGCAACGGCTGAGTCTGTTGGCTGTGACGGTCTGGTTTGCCACAACCAGGCCACGCACAGCAGCAGCGCCAACTGAAAAGGGCCGTACCAGAGCGGGTACTCCAGCAGGCTGTGCAGGCCGATGACCGCCAGCACGGCCCAGGCCATTTGCCGGGCTGGATCGGTGTCACGCCACGGTGCAGCGCGTTGCACAGCCCAGGCCACGCCAATGCACATCAGCACCCCCGCAGGGATGCCGAGTTCCACCGCCACATGCAGCGGCAAGTTGTGCGCGTTGCCCAGAATTTCGGTGAAGCGCGCACCGGGGTAAGCAGTGATGAAATGCGCATAGTCCAGCTCGCCCCAGCCCCAACCGAACCATGGCTTCTGGGCGATCAGCGTCAGCACGTTGTCCCACAGCGCGCGCCGACTGTAACCACCGTTGTCTGCCAGACGCCCCCAGAGGCCATCGCTGCTGATGCCGGTCGCCATGGTCAGGATCGTTGGCAGCAACGCGACCGCCAGGGCGTAAAGAAGAAGCGCCAACACAGCCAGTTTCACGAGCGGTCGACGGCTTGAGCGGTTCCACCACAAGACCATCCCCAGCACCAACCCCCATTCCAACAAGCCGGTGCGGGAACTGCTGGCGGCATTGCCAAGAGCCAGCAACACCGCGCTGGCGTAGGCCCACGCAGGCAGCGGCTGCGGTACCGGGGTCATTGGAGTTGAGGGTTTAGCGGTTGAATTTGTCCGCAAGGCGACGCACGCCAAGAGCGCCACCAGACCCATGCTGGTGAGCGTGGCGAACTGGTTGCGCTGGCGCAGGTTGGCGAAAGCTTCGCCGGGCAAGGTCGGGCTGAGCCACGGTGCCAATGTTGCAGCCAAGCCAAAGTACTGCAGCAAAGCCATCCCACTGCTGATGAGTGCAGCCGCCAACCAAGTCAGCGCCAACAGACGGGCGCTGACGCGACCCCAAGCCAGCGCGACCAGCACGCCGCACACCGCAGACACCAGCCAAGGCCACAGGTTGGGCGTCGGCCCGGCGGTGTAGCCATTCAGCCAAGGCAGGACGAGGCAAACGGCCAGTAGGGCTGACAGCAAGGCTTATTTGCAGCTGGCGGGGAGGTATTTGGCCTCGATGCCGGCAGCTGCGTCCGGCGCAGCGCAAACCCAGGTGAGTTGCCCGGTGGCTGGGGTGTAGGTGCCGGTCAAGGTCAGTATCTTGGCGCTGATTCTTGGATCACCAGTAGCAGGCACACCATCGGTAGCGGGGACGGAACTCGTGGTCGTGACCGTGATGATGCCGACTGATTTGTCACCATCCACCGCGCCTGAGGCATAAGTGACGGACGCCACATACGGTGACGTCTGGCTCTCAAGCTTCAAGCTGTCGGCGGTCGGCATGGCACCGTGGGTTTGCACACTCTCCACCACTGCAACCTTCGCAGCCTCAGCAGCCAATATCACTTCCGAGACCTTCGCCCGCACCGTGTAGTCCTGATAACGCGGCAAAGCCACCGCGGCCAGGATGCCGATGATCGCGATGACGATCATCAGCTCGATCAGGGTGAAACCTTTTTGCACAAAACGATTCATGAAAAACCTCCTTGAGAAATGATAGGCGAGAAGCCATTGGGCAGCTTCACGGTCGCAATGGAGGGAGTATCGACCATCAACGAACAAAGCACGGCCTAGGCCGTGCTTTGGAGGGGTTCAGGATGAAAAAAACTCAGGCTGTCGCGTCGCTGCCAGCATGTGCACGGGTCAACCATTTGCCCAGCACCACGACCAACAATGCACCGACAACACCGGCGATGGTGACGGTCTGCGAGCTCATCACGCCCAGGTAAGTTGTCACGGCCGGGTCGGTCAACAGCATTTCGCCAGCCAAGAAACCGAGCAAAGCCGCACCGATGGTGATGATGATGGGGAAGCGCTCCATGACTTTGGTCAGCAGCGTTGCGCCAAAAATAATCAGCGGAATGCTGACCAACAGGCCGAGCACCAGCAGCGGCACATCGCCTTTGGCGGCGGCGGCAACGGCCAACACATTGTCCAGGCTCATGACCAAGTCAGCAATCAGAATCGTGCGAATGGCCGCAGCCATGCCGTTGATCTCTTTGCCTTCGCCATCGCCTTCATCTTCACCGCGCAGCAAGTCAACACCGATGTAGACCAGCAACACGGCGCCAATGAGTTTGAGGAATGGCAGAGTCAGCAACTGGATGGCAACAATGGTCAGCACAATCCGCATGACGATGGCGGCGGCACTGCCCCAAAAAATGGCTTTGCCACGCTGCGCAGGCTGCAGCGTGCGGGCGGCCATGGCGATGACCACGGCGTTGTCGCCGGACAAAACAATATTGGCCAGCAGAATGGAGCCAAAAGCGCTCCAAAAAAGAGGTGAGGCGAGGTCTAATCCGAAAAACATGGCAAGCTCCGTTGTTATAAATTTAAAAAGCGCTTTGCAGGCTTCTTTTTTTGGTGCTTGAAGAGTGTAGGCTTCTGGAAGCGGCTGACCCGTCCGTATTAGCCCTTACCCCCAACTGACAAAAAAAACGGACCGTGAGGCCCGTTTTTATCAGCGCGTGAAGCGAGGCTTAGAGCAAAGCTTTCAACAGCTTGGCCATCTCAGATGGGTTGCGCGTGACCGTGAAGCCGCAGGCTTCCATGATCGCCAACTTGGCATCTGCCGTATCGGCGCCGCCAGAGATCAACGCACCGGCGTGACCCATGCGCTTGCCAGCCGGAGCCGTCACGCCAGCGATGAAGCCAACGATCGGCTTCTTCATATTGGCCTTGCACCACAGAGCCGCTTCGGCTTCGTCCGGACCGCCGATTTCGCCAATCATGATGACGGCGTCGGTGTCCGGGTCGTCATTGAAAGCGCGCATCACGTCGATGTGCTTCAAGCCATTGATCGGGTCACCACCAATGCCTACGGCGCTGGACTGACCCAGACCGATTTCGGTCAACTGAGCGACCGCTTCATAAGTCAAAGTGCCGGAGCGCGAGACCACGCCGATGCGGCCCTTACGGTGGATGTGACCGGGCATGATGCCGATTTTGATTTCGTCAGGCGTGATCAGACCTGGGCAGTTAGGGCCGAGCAGCAGCGTGCGCTTGCCGCCAGCAGCTTCTTTGGCTTTCATGCGGTTACGCACTTCGAGCATGTCGCGGACAGGGATGCCTTCGGTGATGCAAATCGCCAGATCAAGGTTGGCCTCAACAGCTTCCCAGATGGCAGCAGCAGCGCCTGCCGGCGGCACGTAAATCACCGACACCGTGGCGCCTGTGGCGTTGGCGGCCTCAGAGACGTTGGCGTAGATTGGGATGCCTTCGAAATCTTCGCCGGCTTTCTTCGGGTTGACACCTGCCACGAAGGCATTGCGGCCGTTCGCGTACTCGCGGCACATGCGCGTGTGGAACTGACCGGTCTTGCCGGTGATGCCTTGGGTGATGACTTTGGTGTCTTTATTGATGTAGATCGACATGGTGTTTTTCCTTCGGCTTTAGGCTTTGGCGCTGACGGCTTTGACGGCGGCTTGCGCAGCGTCGGCCATGGTGTCAGCGGCGATGATGGGCAGACCCGACTCGGCCAGCATTTTCTTGCCGAGGTCTTCGTTGGTGCCCTTCATGCGCACGACCAGCGGAACCGACAGGTTGACGGCTTTGCAAGCGGCAATGACGCCGTCGGCAATGGTGTCGCACTTCATGATGCCGCCGAAGATGTTGACCATGATGCCCTTGACTTCAGGGTTTTTGAGCATGATCTTGAAGGCTTCAGTGACTTTTTCAGCCGTGGCGCCGCCGCCGACGTCCAAGAAGTTGGCTGGCTCGCCGCCGAACAATTTGATGGTGTCCATGGTGGCCATGGCCAGACCGGCGCCGTTGACCAAGCAACCGATGTTGCCGTCGAGGCTGATATAGGCCAGGTCGAACTTGCTGGCTTCGACTTCGGCTGGATCTTCTTCATCCAGATCGCGGTAAGCAACGATTTCTGGGTGGCGGAAGAGTGCGTTCGGATCAAAGTTGAACTTGGCGTCGAGTGCCATCAACTCGTTTTTGCTGTTGCGGTTCAGCGGGTTGATTTCAACCAGCGACGCGTCGGTGTCCATGTAGCACTTGTAGAACTTCTGGAAAATGTCGACGGCTTGAGCGGTGGACTCAGCCGGCAGGCCGATGGCGTTGGCGATTTTGATCGCTTGCGCTTCGCCCAGACCTGTCAGCGGGTCGATGAACTCGGTGATGATTTTCTCGGGTGTCGAATGAGCGACTTCCTCGATGTCCATGCCGCCTTCGCTCGACGCGATGAAGGCCACTTTTTGCGTCGCGCGGTCGGTCACCAGGGAAACGTAGTATTCCTTCTGGATGTCGGCACCGTCTTCGATGTACAGGCGGCGAACCTTTTGGCCTTCTGGGCCGGTTTGGTGCGTCTTGAGTTGCATGCCCAGAATTTCGCCAGCGATGCGCTTGACGTCTTCAATGGTTTTGGCCACCTTGACGCCGCCGCCTTTGCCGCGGCCACCGGCATGAATTTGTGCCTTGACAACCCACACCGGGCCGCCGAGTTTTTGTGCGGCTTCGACAGCCTCTTGCACGGTGAATGCCGGAATGCCGCGCGGAACGGGCACACCGAATTGACGCAAGATTTCCTTGCCTTGGTACTCGTGAATTTTCATGAAATAGCTTTCAGGAATCAGTGAAGGGGGGCTTCAGCAAGTGCTGAACTCAACAATCAATGACTGTATCATGCTGCAACGCACCATAATTGCGCGTAACTTACACACCGTTTTACGGAGGAATTTGCCATGGCCAAGGTCTTTATTGATGGTGAGGCGGGCACCACAGGCCTGCAAATCCGCGAACGCCTGCAGACCATGCCCCAGATCGAGCTGGTCAGCATTGCAGCCGAGTTGCGCAAAGACGTCAACGCCAAAGCTGCGCTGATGGCCGGTGTCGATGTGGTCATTTTGTGTCTGCACGATGACGCCGCGCGCGAGTCAGTCGCCTTGATCGACGCGCTCGCAGAGCAAACCGGCCAGCCAGGCCCGAAGATCATTGACGCGTCGACCGCGCACCGCACCGCCCCCGGCTGGGTGTTTGGCTTTCCGGAGCTCACCGCCGGCCAAAAAGCCGCCGTGCAGCACGCCACCCGCGTGTCCAACCCCGGCTGCTACGCCACCGGCGCCATCGCGCTGATTCGTCCGCTGGTAGACGCTGGCTTGCTGCCGAAAGACTTTCCGTTGGCGCTGCCGGCGGTGAGCGGCTATTCAGGCGGCGGCCGCAGCATGATCGAAGATTACGAAGCCGGCAAGGCGCCGTTGTTTGAAATCTACGGGCTCGGCTTGGCGCACAAACACCTGGCTGAGATCACCTGCTACACCGGCCTGACGCGCCGCCCCATCTTCATTCCCTCGGTCGGCAATTTCCGCCAAGGCATGTTGGTGCAACTGCCTTTGCACTTGGACTTGCTGCCGGGCCGGCCGACTGCCGCCAAGTTGGAAGAAACGCTGGCCGCGCACTACGCCGGTAGTGAATGGGTCACGGTCGAGCCCGCCACCGAGTCCGGCAAGCTCGACGCCACGGCTTTGAGTGACACCAACAAGATGGAGTTGCGTGTCTTTGGCAATGAAGAGTACCGCCACGCCGTGCTGATTGCCCGTCTCGACAACCTCGGCAAGGGAGCCTCCGGTGCCGCCGTGCAAAACCTCAAACTGATGCTCAATCTCTGAGGCTGAAATAGCCCTACAGGGCGGTCTGCCGGCCGGCCGTGAGCCGTTGGGTCTCCCGCATACAATTGGCGGCTTCGTTGAGCCGCGACCGGCGGGCATGGGTGCCCGACCGCTGCTTGAGCCTTTTATTCACCTTTGTGGAGTTTGCCTGTGTTTATTTCTTCTGCATTTGCCCAGACCGCCCCTGCCGCTGCCGACGCTGGCGGCGGCATGATGTCTTCGCTGACGAGCATGCTGCCACTGGTGCTGATGTTTGTGGTGCTGTATTTCGTCATGATCCGTCCCCAGATGAAAAAACAAAAAGAGCACCGCGCCATGATTGATGCGCTGGCCAAGGGCGACGAAGTTGCCACCGCTGGCGGCTTGCTCGGCAAGGTCACCCAGTTGAGCGACGGCTACATGAGCCTCGAAATCTCCTCCGGCGTGGAAGTCCAAGTGCAACGCAGCGCCGTTGTTCAAGTGCTGCCAAAAGGCACGGTCAAGTAATCTCTGCGAAACGCCCCCCACGCGAGGGGCGTTTTACCCGCGCCAGTTCTGGCCTTTAGCTTTTCTGAAAACCACCCCATGAATCGTTACCCGATCTGGAAGTACGCGGTCATCGTGATCGCCTTGCTAATGGCCGCGCTGTACACGCTGCCCAACCTTTTTGGTGAAGCGCCAGCGGTGCAAGTCTCCAGCCTGAAAACGGCGGTGAAGCTGGACGCCGCCACGGTCGAGCGGGTCGAGCAAGTGATCAAGGAAGCCGGCCTGGTCGCCACCCAAGTCAGCTTGGACGGCACCTCGGTGCGGGCCCGCTTTAACTCGACTGACAGCCAGCTCAAGGCCAAAGACGCGATTGAAAAGGTGCTGATCCCCGACGCAAGCGACCCAAGCTATGTCGTCGCCCTGAATTTGTTGTCGCGCTCGCCCGACTGGTTGACAGCGATCAGCGCACGGCCGATGTACTTGGGCTTGGACTTGCGCGGCGGCGTGCACTTCATGCTGCAAGTCGACATGCAAGCTGCGCTGACGAAAAAGGCCGAGTCCTTTGCCGGCGACTTGCGCCTGACGTTGCGTGAGAAAAACATTCGCCATGGCGGCATCAGCCGCAATGGCCAAACCATCGACATCCGTGTGCGCGACCAAGCCACGCTTGAAGCCGCCAGCGGCGTGATTCAGGACCAGTTTGCTGATTTGCAAACCAGCACCGTGCCTGAAGGCGGCGAATTCAAACTCATCGCCAGCATTCGGCCTGAAGCCGCCCGCCGCGTGCAAGAGCAAGCGCTGAAGCAAAACATCGTCACCCTGCACAACCGGATCAACGAACTCGGCGTCGCCGAACCGGTGATTCAGCAGCAGGGACTGGACCGCATCGTCGTGCAATTGCCTGGCGTGCAAGACACCGCCAAAGCCAAAGACATTTTGGGCCGCACCGCCACGCTGGAAATGCGCTTGGTGGACGAAAGCGCCGAAGGCCGCGCCGCCGAAAGTGGCAGTGGCGCTGTGCCTTTTGGCTCGGAGCGCTTTCCGGGCCGTGACGGCCGCGCAGTGATTGTGAAAAAGCAGGTCATTCTGACGGGCGAAAGCTTGACGGATGCGCAACCCGGTTTTGATTCCCAAAGCCAGCAGCCGAAAGTTGACCTGACAGTGGACGCCAAAGGTGGCCGCATCATGCGCGACACCAGCCGCGAAAACGTCAAGAAGCGCATGGCCATCGTGCTGTTTGAAAAAGGCCGTGGCGAAGTGCTGACTGCGCCGGTGATTCAAAGTGAGCTCGGCAACCGCTTCCAGATTTCTGGCTCCATGACCGTCTCTGAAGCCAATGACTTGGCGCTGCTGCTGCGCGCCGGCTCGCTGGCCGCGCCGATGGACATCATCGAAGAACGCACCATCGGCCCGAGCTTGGGTGCTGAAAACATTGCCAAAGGCTTCAGCAGCGTGATCTGGGGCTTCCTCGTGATCGTCGCTTTCATGGGCGCGTATTACATGCTCTTCGGTCTGTTCTCTGGGCTGGCGCTGGCGGTTAATTTGTTGCTGCTGATCGCCGTGCTGTCGATGCTGCAAGCCACCCTGACCTTGCCCGGCATGGCCGCCATGGCGTTGGCACTGGGCATGGCGATTGACTCGAACGTGCTGATCAACGAGCGGGTGCGCGAGGAGCTGCGCGGCGGTGCCTCGCCGCAAGCGGCGATTCAAATCGGCTACGACCGCGCTTGGGCGACTATTTTTGACTCGAACATCACCACACTGATCGCCGGCTTGGCTTTGCTGGCCTTTGGCTCAGGCCCGGTGCGCGGCTTTGCGGTGGTGCACTGCATTGGCATTTTGACCAGCATGTTCTCGGCCGTGTTCTTCTCACGCGGTCTGGTGAATGCCTGGTATGGCCGGCAGAAAAAACTCAAAAGTATTTCAATCGGCACGATCTGGCGCGCAGCGCCTGACGCGGCGGCCAGCGACAAGACCGCCCGCAAGTCGCTGCCTTCGGCACCCTGAACAGACAAGACAGAAAAGAGCCACTCATGGAGTTTTTCAAAATCCGCAAAGACATTCCGTTCATGCGGCATGCCCTGATTTTCAACGTCATCTCCTTCGCCACTTTTGTGTTGGCGGTGTTTTTCTTGTTTTCGCGTGGCTTGCATTTGTCGGTGGAATTCACCGGCGGCACCGTGATGGAAGTGGGCTACACACAGGCCGCGGACGTTGGCAAGGTGCGCGACACCGTGGCCAGTCTGGGCTTTGCTGATGTGCAAGTGCAAACCTTTGGTACCGCCAGCGATGTGATGATCCGTTTGCCGGCGCAAGAAGGTGTCAGCACGGCGCAGCAAAGTGAGCGCGTCATGACGGCGCTCAAGGTGCAAGATGCACAAGTGGTGATGCGGCGCAGCGAGTTTGTCGGCCCGCAAGTCGGCAAAGAGCTGGCGCAAGACGGCCTCAAAGCGCTCGCCATGGTGGTCGTCGGCATCATGATTTATCTGGCCATCCGCTTCGAGTGGAAATATGCCGTCGCGGCCATCATCGCCAACTTGCACGACGTCATCATCATCCTCGGGTTTTTTGCATTTTTCCAGTGGGAATTCTCGCTGGCGGTGTTGGCCGCCGTGCTGGCCGTGCTGGGCTACTCGGTGAATGAATCGGTGGTGATTTTTGACCGGATTCGCGAGAATTTCCGGCGCTACCGAAAGATGCACACCCGCGAGATAATCGACAACGCGATCACCTCGACCATCAGTCGCACCATCATCACGCACGGTTCAACCCAGATCATGGTGTTGTCGATGCTGCTGTTTGGCGGACCCACGCTGCATTACTTCGCGATGGCGCTGACCATCGGCATCTTGTTCGGTATTTACTCGTCGGTGTTTGTGGCGGCGGCCATCGCCATGTGGCTGGGCATCAAGCGCGAAGACCTGGTCAAGCCGGGCAGCGGCACCAAAAAAGACGAAGACCCGAACGACCCTAACGCGGGCGCCACGGTCTGAGGCCGCGCGCGTCGCCCATCAAAAAAGCCGCATTACTGCGGCTTTTTTGATGGGCAGAGGCTTAACTCATCAGTGCGCCAGCCTAAAGTCGGCATCGTCACACAGCTCGTCGAGCACCAGTGCGTCGGGCTCTTCGCCGATGCTCCAGTAGACCATCAGCACGATGATTTTCAGATCGTCAAGGTCGAGGGGGAAACCCGGTGCAGCCATGGCACGGTCCATGACGATTTCACGCATGGTCGGTGGCAACACACCGGCCGACTCTAGAAAACACACAAAGCCTAAGGCTTCGGCGCCCAGATGGTCTTGCTCGGCCACTGAGTAGACGCGCAAGCTGTCGGGAGATTGCGCCTGCATCAGCACGGGACGCTCAGGGAGCGCACCGATGTCTTCGTCGCTGAGGCCACCGACGCGGGTGTTGTGAGCCGCCACGTGCAGGCCGCTGAGCCAAGCCAAGGCGGCCTCAATTTCATCGGGCTCAAAACCAGCTGCCGTGAGTTTGCGGCCCAGTTGCCGGGGCTCCGGGCAGGCATCGCCTTGCCAATAATTCTCGTAAACGTAGACCAAGACTTCAAACATATGCTGCCAATATAACGCAGTTATGACCGCTTTAAAGCGCGGCCCTGAGGTTTTGCAGTGCGCAAATTTCAGGCGCTGGCAATGCGCACAAACAAGCCCCCCGGCAGGCGTGCGACGTCACCGCTGAGTTCCAGCTCAAGCAGTTGGGCCTGCAATTGAGCCGTCGGCCAGCCGGTGCGGGCCTGTAGCGCGTCGAGGCTGGCAGCGTCAAAACCCAAGGCTTTGAGCAAAGGATGTTCTGCCTTGTGTTCAGGGGGAGCTTCAGCAGCTTCAAACGACAGCGGCAGACGCAACTCCTCCAGCACGTCTTGCGCCGACTCGACCAGTTTGGCGCCCTGCTTGATCAGCTGATGGCAACCGCGTGATTGCGGCGAGTGGATGGAGCCAGGAATGGCAAACACCTCTTTGCCTTGCTCGGCGGCGAGCCGCGCGGTGATCAGCGAGCCCGACTGCAAGGCGGCTTCAACCACCAGCGTGCCGTGGCTCAAGCCAGAAATAATGCGATTGCGCCGCGGAAAATTAGACGTCAGCGGCGGCGTGCCGAGCGGAAATTCGCTGATGATCAAGCCGCGTTCGGCGATGCGGTGCGCTAGATTCAAGTGCTTTTTCGGATAAACGCGGTCGAGCCCAGTACCGACCACAGCAACCGTGTGACCGCCGCCCATCAACGCGCCGTCATGCGCCGCACCGTCGACCCCCAGCGCCATCCCCGACACCACACACCAGCCGGCTTCGCCAAAGGTCTGAGCGAATTGGCGCGCGTTGACTTCACCCTGTGGCGTCGGGTTTCGACTGCCGACAATCGCCAAGCAGTTCAATGCGTCCAAGGTCTCGCTGACAACTGGCTTGGGCACGAGACTGCCGAGCATGAATAACATCAGCGGCGGGTCCGTGATGTTGAGCAAGGCGGCCGGGTAATGCGCGTCACCCAAGGTGACAACGCAGCGGTCTTCGCCTGCGGCCAGCCAGTCGAGCGTGCTGGCCAATTGACGCCTGAGGTCTTCGGGTTCTGTCTGAATCGCGAGAGCCAGACGCTCGGAGCCGACCTCGCGCAGCGTCGCAGCGCTTTGCTCAAAAATCGCTGACGCTGAACCGAACGCAGCGAGCAACTTGCGGGCGGTCTCGTTGCCAACACTGGGCGTCAGCAACAGCCGAAGCCAGGCCTGCAGTTCACCCGCATCCTGCGCATTCATGTTTCCACCTTGTTCATCAGTCGGCCATCTCTGAGCATCATTGTGAAAGCCTCTTTTATACGTATTAAGTTTTAAATTGTTATCTTATTGGAACTTAATAGCCAATTCAACCTACTTTTTACAGGCTGCGCAATCTGACCGAAAATAGAGCCCTCTTTCGCTTTATCTGTCGACTCTCCCGATGACCCAACTGACCATTCTTCGCTACCCTGATTCACGCCTCCACACGGTGGCCAAGCCCGTGGCGGCGATCGACGCCCGCATCCAACTGCTGGTGAGCGACATGTTTGAAACCATGTACGAGGCGGCGGGCATTGGACTGGCAGCCAGTCAGGTTGACGTGCATGAGCGTTTGGTGGTGATTGACGTCAGCGAAAAGCACGATGAGCCGCTGGTGCTGATCAACCCCGAGATCACTTGGGCCAGCGAAGAAACCCGACTGGGCGAAGAAGGCTGTTTGTCAGTGCCCGGCATTTATGACGGCGTTGAGCGCTCAGTCGCCATCAAGGTGAAAGCCTTGGGTCTGGACGGTCAAGTTCAGACGCTCGAAGTCGAAGGCATGTTGGCCGTCTGTATTCAGCACGAGATGGACCATTTGATGGGCAAGGTGTTTGTCGAGTATTTGTCGCCGCTCAAACGCAACCGCATCAAGACCAAACTCATCAAACAAAAGAAAGACGACGAGCGCGACGGGGTGCGCTGAAGCGCCCCCGTCGGTCAGTCTTTGACTGCTTGGCTCTGCGGCTTTAGGTGGCCGGCTTGTCGCTCAGCGCCTTGAGGTTGTCTTTGAGTTGCGGGCTCATCGGCAGGTTCAAGTTGGTGCCGCGTGGTGGCACCGCTGTTTCAAACCACTTTGAATAGAGCTTGGTGAATTCACCCGACTTCATCATCCGGCTGATGGTGCCATCGACCAGCGCTTTGAATTCTGGGTCGTCCTTGCGCAACATGCAGGCGTAAGGCTCGACCTGCAAGGAGTCGCCGACGACTTCAAGTGAGGCGGCGTTTCGGGAATTGGCGATCAGCCCGAACAACAAGATGTCATCCATCGCAAAAGCCACAGCGCGGTCGCCCTCGACCAGCAACAGGGAGTCGTCATGGTCTTTGCCGAGAATCAACTGCAAGTCTAGATTTTGGTCAGCGTTGTACTTGCGGATCACTTGCGCGTTGGTCGTGCCGGTGGTGCTGGCAACGGTTTTCTTGGCCAAGTCAGCATAGTTTTTGATGTTCGACGACTTCTTGGTCAGCAGCCGTGTGCCGGTGTAAAACATGTTGATCGAAAAAGCGACGTCCTTGCCGCGCGCGGAATTGTTCGTGGTCGAGCCGCACTCCAAGTCATAGGTTCCGTTGACCAACAAGGGAATACGGTTTTGCGAGGTGACCGCAATTCGCGCAACTTCTAGGTTTGGCTTGTTCAGTTTTTTGCGCACGTCTTCAACAATAGCTTCTGACAACTCCACTGAAAAACCCACGGCCTTGGTTGCGCCAACCAAGTAGCTGAAAGGGACCGAGGACTCACGGTAAGACACCGTGATCTTGTTGCTGTCCGCCACTTTTTTCAAGGTTTGAGCGCCAGCGGTGGTGGCCAGACCTACGGCCAACAAGGCGGCGGTCATGAGGGTCGAGAGTTTCATGAGAATCCTTTGAATGTGAGTGAGGGTCGAATAAGGGGCTGCACCCCACCCGTGTCAGAACCAAGCAAGTTGCAGACCTAATTATGATGCCCCGATCTGGTGCATTCAAGCCACTCCGTAGAATGCCGACATGCGCGTTATTTTTGCTGGTACCCCTGAATTCGCCCGAGTGGCTTTGAAAAAATTGCACAGTGCGGGCTTTGACATCGCACTGGTGCTGACACAACCCGACCGGCCCGCTGGTCGCGGCATGAAACTGCAAGCATCGGCGGTCAAGCAGTGGGCCGAGAGCCACCAAATTCCAGTTGCCCAACCGCGCAGCCTGCGGCTTGACGGCAAGTATCCGGAAGACGCCGCAGCCGCACGCGCGGCCATCGAAGCGGCTCAAGCCGATGTGATGGTGGTCGCCGCCTACGGCTTGATCTTGCCGCAGTGGGTGCTCGACACGCCGCGGCTGGGTTGCCTGAATATCCATGGCTCGATCTTGCCGCGTTGGCGCGGTGCAGCACCGATTCACCGCGCCATTGAAGCCGGTGACAGCGAGACCGGCGTGACCATCATGCAGATGGATGCCGGCCTAGACACTGGCGACATGCTGCTGCTGGAGACACTGCCGATCGGCCCGCACGACAGCACGGAAACGCTGCATGACCAACTCGCCGAACTCGGTGGCCGGATGATTGCTCAAGCGCTTGCATTGGCAGCGAGCGGTGGCTTACATGCGATACCGCAGCCGGCTGAAGGCATCAGCTACGCACACAAAATTGACAAACGCGAAGCCGCGCTCGACTGGACCCAAGGCGTAGCCACTCTGGAGCGCCGTATCCGCGCCTTCAACCCCTTTCCGGTCGCCTGCAGCACGCTGAACGGCGAGACCATCAAGTTCTGGCGCGCCGAGGTGCTGCCGGCCGTGCGACCGCCTAGCAGCGCCATGGCCGGCCAGGTGTTGGCCGCCAGTGCAGAGGGCGTCGACATCGCAGCGGTGGACGGCGTGTTGCGCATCCGTCGTCTGCAAAAAGCCGGCGGCAAGCCACTCGATGCCGCTGACTTCTTGCGCGGCTTTGAGATTCAGCCTGGACAGCAGTTCGGCAGCGCGCCCGCGATTGCCGCGGCATGACAGCCCTCTACAAACACCCGGAATTTCGCATCGGTGCGCGCGACATGCTGGCCTTGGCACCGGGCATGGCCGCTTGGGGTCTGATGACCGGCGTGGCCATGATCAAGTCTGGGATGAGCCTGGTCGAGGTGTTACTGATGGGGCTGTTGGTCTTCGCCGGCAGTTCGCAACTGGCCGCGCTGCCATTGATCGTGGCCGGCGCACCGATGTGGGTGGTGTTGGCCACCACCTTGTGTGTGAACCTGCGCTTCATGGTTTTCAGCGTCCATCTCCGTGCCTATGTGATGCACCAGGGTTTTTGGCGGCGTCTGGCCAGCGGCTACTTCACGACTGACCTGACGTATGTGCAGTTCACCAAACGCTTTCCACACCCTGCCAACGATGCTGTTGGCAAACGCGCCGAAGAAGCCTATCTGGCCGGTAACAGCGCGCTGAACTGGGTCAACTGGATGGCCGTCACCCTGCTGGGCATCACACTGGCCAATGCGATACCTGTCAGTTGGGGGCTGGGCTTTGCCGGTATTTTGGCCTTGATGGGCATCATGAGTTCGCTGGCCACCACGCGCCTGCGCGCGCTGGCTGCGGTCGTGGCGGGCAGTGTCGCCGTGGTTGCCTATACGTTGCCGCTCAAGCTGAACATCATCGTCGCCATTGTGCTGGCTGTGGCGGTCTGCTTGATGCTTGAAAAACCCATGCTCGCAGACCACGCCATCAAGGCCAAAACACCCCCTAAAAACCCATGAACCAAACCGACCTCTGGACGGTGGTCACCATCGTTGGCATGGCGATGCTCACCGTCATCACACGCAGTTTTTTCTTTTTATCAAGCAACCCCTGGTCGATGCCCGCTTGGCTGCAGCGCGGACTGCACTACGCGCCCATCGCCGCCTTGGCGGCCGTGATCGTGCCCGAGATGGTGACAACACAAGGCCATTTAATCAGCACCTGGCAAGATGCCCGCCTCTTTGCGGTGGTGGCAGGCTTGGCTTGGTTCTATTGGAAACGCAGCATGCTCGGCACCATCATCGCGGGCATGACGGTGTATTTGCCACTGCACGTCGGGTTCGGTTGGTAGCCGCCGAGACTCTTTACAATTCAACGCCTTGAGTCCTGCGTTTTTTGCGCGCGCATTTCATACCCCGTTATCCCTCAAAGACCCTATGAATTTCATTCGTTTTTCTGATCTGTGCGCCAATGGCCAAGCGGCTGGCAAGCGTGTTTTTATCCGTGCCGACCTCAACGTGCCGCAAGACGACAACGGCCGCATCACGGAAGACACGCGCATTCGTGCCTCCATTCCGTGCCTGCAGATGGCGCTGGATGCCGGTGCCGCCGTCATGGTGACTTCGCATCTGGGCCGGCCCACCGAGGGTGAATTCAAAGCCGCCGATTCACTCGCGCCAGTGGCCCAGCGCTTGGCAGAACTCATGCAACGCGAGATCCCGCTGGTGTCTGATTGGATAGATGGCGTTGACGTCAAACCCGGCCAGATCGTCATGCTGGAAAACTGCCGCTTGAACCGCGGCGAGAAAAAAAATGACGAAGCCTTGGCCCGCAAAATGGCGGCGCTGTGTGACATCTTTGTGCACGACGCTTTTGGCACGGCCCACCGCGCCGAAGCCTCGACTTACGGTATTGCGCAATACGCCAAGATCGCGTCCGCAGGCCCGCTGTTGGCGGCTGAGATGGACGCGATTGCCAAGGCACTGTCGAATCCGCGCCGGCCGCTGGTGGCCATCGTGGCGGGCAGCAAAGTGTCGACCAAGCTGACCATTTTGAAAGCCCTCGCCAACAACGTCGACCAGTTGATTGTGGGTGGCGGCATTGCCAACACCTTCATGCTGGCAGCCGGTTTGAACATTGGCAAAAGCCTGGCTGAAGCCGACCTGCTGGACGATGCCAAAGCCGTCATCGTCGCCATGAAAGCACGCGGCGCTGAAGTGCCGATTCCGACCGACGTGGTGACGGCCAAGAGCTTTGCCGCTGACGCGCCCGCCACCATCAAAGCCGCCACCGATGTGGCCGACGACGACCTGATTTTGGACATTGGCCCAGACACCACCGCACGCTTGGCCGCGCAGCTCAAAGCCGCCGGCACCATTGTCTGGAACGGCCCGGTCGGCGTGTTCGAGTTTGAGGCTTTTTCCCATGGCACCGAAGGCATTGCCCGCGCCGTAGCCGACAGCAGCGGTTTTTCGATTGCCGGTGGTGGCGACACGCTGGCCGCGATTGCCAAATACGGCATCGAGAAAGACGTCGACTACATCTCCACCGGCGGCGGCGCTTTTCTGGAAGTGCTGGAAGGCAAGACGCTGCCGGCGTTTGAGATTTTGCAAAAGCGCGCAGCCGGCTGAAACGGTCAGCCCGCTGGCAACGCTGAAGCCCCCGCCGCCCGACCTGAAAAATCAGTCCAGTCATGGCGCTTGAAGTCGTACAGCTTGCACAAGCGCGCCGTCTGAAAATACCAGCGCCATGAGAATGGCTGAACGATGATGCGCTCGGGCAGCATGTGTTCGAGTTTGGACTGCGCGTCCTTGAGCCGGTACAGCGGAATGCTCATGTCGACGTGGTGCGCCGTGTGCTCCATGATGTGGTGCAGCACCGAGCCGATGCCAAACCGAAAGGTCAGGTGCACGGTGGTTGACACGAAAGGTTGCGAGCGCGTCCAAGCGGCTTTTTCTTCATGCCAGCGCACTTGCGTGTGCGTGTGGTGCACATAGACGACGAAGCCGATCATGGCGTTCCAGAATAAAAATGGCAGCACCCAACCGGCCAGTAACACGGGCAAGATCGGTTGCGCGGTAGCCACTGCCGCAGCCGCCAGCGCAGCAGCCCAAGCCAATGCAAAAGCCGACACCAGCAAACAGTCCTTCATGAAAATAGGCCGGCGCGTTGGCATCGCTTGGTGATTCGGAAAGAACAGGCGCTTCCACCAGATCTCAGTCATGTAATACAAGCCAGGCGCCCAACCGCTGCGGTAGATGCGCTCTTTCAATCTTCCGACCGGTGTGAGGGCGGCGTATTCATCCGGTGTCAGCGGTGCCCAGACAAAATCAACACCCTTCAGATTGGTGTAGCCATGGTGAATCACGTTGTGGCCGATGTCCCACAAACTGTACGGGGTGAGCGAGGGCAAAAAGGCCAAGCGGCCGAGCCATTTATTCAGCCTTCGGTGCGGTGTCAAGCTTTGATGGCACGCGTCATGGCCAATCACAAACAGCCGACCGGTGACAAACCCCGCCGCCAGCCCCGACAACAATTTCGCCCAGCCCGCCGCCAGCCAGACGGTGCCGGCCAGCGCCGTGACCAACAAGGCGTAGTCAAACACCAACAACACCAGCGCCCACAGCGTGGTGCGCGTTGACAACGGTATCAGCCATGTGCGCAAAGTTTTACGGTGCGGCAGTGGCTCATGTGGCGGAACAGGTAAGTGTGGCAATGCAGACATGGATGTGTATGAATAAGAAGACAAGTCATCCTAAAACGAGCGATCTGCCGAGGTTCTGATGCAGATCAAAGTGACGGCAAATGGCCCGTACCCACTTTGTAACTTCTTCGTGTGAGAATGCCCATAAAACTACACGGAGACAAGCCCATGCCCAGTCGCGCCACCAAAATTGTCATCACCCTCGGCCCCGCGTCCAGCGATGCGGCGATGCTTGAAAAAATGATCGCCACGGGGGTCAACGTGGTGCGCATGAATTTCAGCCATGGCAAGGCCGAAGACCACATCAAAATTGCCAAGCTGGTACGCGAAGCAGCGCAGCGCGTTGGCCGCGAGGTGGCCATCATGGCCGACCTGCAAGGCCCAAAAATTCGCGTTGGCAAGTTTGCCGAGGGCAAGGTGATGCTGGTCACCGGTGAAAAATTCATCCTCGACGCCTCACGCACGGAGCCCGGCGACATCAAGGGCGTCGGCCTCGATTACAAAGAACTGCCGCGCGATCTGAAAGCGGGCGACATTTTGCTGCTGAATGACGGCTTGATTGTGCTGACCGTAGACGCCGTGCGCGGTGAAGAAATTCACACCCGCGTCAAGGTTGGCGGTGAGCTGTCCAACAACAAGGGCATCAACAAACAGGGCGGTGGCCTGACGGCACCAGCGCTGACCAGCAAGGACATGGACGACATCAAAACGGCGATGAGTTTTCAGGCCGACTACGTGGCAGTGAGTTTCCCGAAAAACGCCACCGACATGGAAATGGCGCGCCAGTTGTGCTACGTGGCGGCAGCGCCCTACAAACACAAGCCGGGGCTGATCGCCAAGATCGAGCGGGCGGAAGCGATCCCGAATCTCGACGAGATCTTGCGCGTCAGCGATGGCATCATGGTGGCCCGCGGTGACTTGGCGATTGAGGTCGGCAATGCCGCTGTGCCGGCCCTGCAAAAACGCATGATCAAGATGGCGCGCGCGGCAGACAAATTGGTCATCACGGCGACGCAGATGATGGAAAGCATGATCTTGAATCCGGTGCCAACACGCGCCGAGGTCAGCGATGTGGCTAACGCCGTGCTGGACGGTACCGATGCGGTGATGTTGAGCGCCGAAACCGCGGTCGGCCGCTTCCCGCTGGAGACGGTTGAGGAGATGGCGAAGATCTGTGTGGAGGCCGAAAAAGCCGAGTATGGCGAGTTGGAGGCTGACTTCAGTGGCAAGACCTTCAGCCGCATTGACCAATCGATCGCGATCGGTGCATTGTTCACGGCACATCACTTGGGCGCCAAGGCGATCGTCGCGTTAACAGACAGCGGCTCCACCCCGTTGTGGATGAGCCGTCACGACATTCGGGTGCCGATTTATGCCCTCACGCCGCGCTTAGCAACGCAGCGCAAGATGGCGCTTTACCGGAATGTGCGGCCGATTTTGATGGACACCATCGTTGACCGCGATTCGGCGCTGGCTCAGGCTGAGGATCATTTGCTGCGTCGGCACATTGTGCAGAGCGGTGATGTGTACGCGATCACTTGCGGCGAGCCGATGGGTGCGCCGGGTGGCACGAACATGCTGAAGATTTGCCGGGTATCTTGAGGCTGGTCGGGTTCGGGTGCTGTTGCGGTCTTGGTTTAGCGCTGGCGGGTGACTGGGTTGGGCCGGCGTCCTCATACTGGGGTACCAGAAATCGGCCGCCCGCCCAACCCACTCGCCCTTGATCGCTATGTTTTTAGCACGCATTGCATTCAACGCTTCAGGCGCACTTCGGTTGCGTGGATGAGGCGCTGCGGTGGCTGCCGATTTCTGGTACCCCAGTATGAGGCGGCCGCCGCAGCGCCTCATCCACGCCGGAGCAAAAAAAAAGAACAACCCACGCGACCCCAAGCCCATAAATGACCGCGCAGTAACAAGCGACGAGGTGCCGGTTAAAATCGTCCGTTACCTCTCGGTTACCAACTCATCCATACACATCACGGGATTACATCCATGGCCCTCGTTTCCTTGCGCGAACTGCTCGACCACGCCGCCGCCAACACCTACGGCATTCCAGCGTTCAACGTCAACAACCTGGAACAGGTGCAAGCCATCATGCAGGCCGCAGACGAGGTCAATGCCCCGGTCATCATGCAAGCCAGCGCAGGGGCTCGCAAATACGCTGGCGAAGGTTTTCTCAAACGGCTGATCCAAGCGGCGGTTGAAAGCTACCCCCACATCCCCGTCGTCATGCACCAAGACCACGGGCAGAACCCTGACGTCTGCCGCGGCGCGATTGACCTGGGCTTCAGCTCGGTCATGATGGACGGCTCGCTGTTGGCCGATGGCAAGACCATTGCCGACTACGACTACAACGTCGAAGTCACCCGCAAAGTTGTTGAAATGGCCCACGCCACCGGCGTGTCTGTGGAAGGCGAACTTGGTTGCCTCGGCAGTCTGGAAACCATGCAAGGCGACAAAGAAGACGGCCATGGCACTGACGCCGTGATGACCCACGCCCAGTTGCTGACCGACCCGGAGCAAGCTGCTGACTTCGTCAAACGCACGCAGCTCGATGCCCTGGCAATTGCCATTGGCACCAGCCACGGCGCCTACAAGTTCACGCGCAAGCCTACGGGCGATATTCTGGCGATCGAGCTGATCAAAGAAATTCACCGCCGCCTGCCCAACACGCACTTGGTCATGCACGGCTCGTCCAGCGTGCCGCAAGACCTGCTGGCGATCATTCGCCAGTACGGCGGCGACATGAAAGAAACCTACGGCGTGCCGGTAGAAGAAATTCAAAAAGCCATCAAGTTCGGCGTCCGCAAGATCAACATCGACACCGACATTCGCTTGGCCATGACCGGCGCTGTGCGCCAATTCATGGCTGAAAACCCCTCCAAATTTGACCCCCGCGAATGGCTCAAACCCGCCACGGCTGCCGCCAAAGCTTTGTGCAAACAGCGTTACATCGAGTTCGGTTGCGAAGGCCAGGCCAGCAAGATCAAAGGCGACAGCCTGTCGGTCGTGGCGGCCAAATACGCCAAGGGCGAACTGGCACAAGTCGTTCGCTGAACCTTGCTTCTTTACTGTTTACCCGGCCATTCATGACCCAAGCGCTTCACACCTCCACCCTGACTTCTCTGCCTCTGCTGGCTCGCGGCAAAGTGCGCGACAACTATGCCGTTGGGACAGACCGCCTGCTGATGGTGGCGAGCGACAGGCTCAGTGCTTTCGACGTGATTTTGGGTGAGCCGATCCCCGGCAAAGGTGCGCTGCTGACGCAAATGGCTTTGTTCTGGTTCGGCAAGCTCGGCCACATTTGCCCCAACCACCTGACCGGCGAAGCCCCTGAGAGCGTCGTTACCGCGGCTGAACTGCCGCAGGTGACCAAGCGCTCGATGTTGGTCAAGCGCCTGAAGCCAATTCCGGTCGAGGCCGTGGTGCGTGGCTACTTGGCCGGCAGCGGCTGGCAGGAATACCAAGCCACGCAATCTGTCTGCGGCGTGCCCTTGCCAGCCGGTTTGAAAAACGCCAGCAAGCTGCCTGAACCGATCTTCACGCCGGCGGCCAAAGCAGAAGCCGGCGAGCACGACGAGAACATCAGCTACGAGCAAGTTGAAACTATCGTCGGCCCAAAGCTCGCCGCGCAAATCAAAAAAATCAGCATCGAGATCTACCAAACGGCGGCCGCTTTCGCGCTGACCAAAGGCATCATCATTGCCGACACGAAGTTTGAATTTGGCCTCGACGAACAAGGCACGTTGACGCTGATGGACGAAGTGCTGACGCCCGACTCTTCACGCTACTGGCCGATTGAAGGGTACGAGCAAGCCTTCACAGCCGGCCAAAATCCACCCAGCTACGACAAGCAGTTTGTCCGCGACTGGCTGGAAGCCGTGCGCATCAACGGCAAGCCTTGGGACAAGACGCCACCAGCACCGCAGCTGCCACCGGACGTGGCGCTGAAGACCGCCGCGAAATACGAAGAAGCCTTGGCTCGTTTGACGAGCTGACAACACGGGCTAACCTCGGCCCACAGCTGCCGAAGCCATCTAAAGCCAGTTTTTAGTTGAGCATCATGCTCAGCTTGCGGCGGTAGGTGGACACCAAGGCCAGCTGCGGATCTTCCTCGACGACCACTTTGCCGAGGATCTCGATGCCAGCGGCGGTCTTGCCAGAAGCGTCTTGAGCTTGCTTGGGTTTGGGCGGCGTCAGCAGCTCCAAAATAGCCACGAAGGTTTTGCGCGGTGTTTGGTCGTTCCAGGTCTTGTCGCGCATGATGATTTCCAGCAGCTCGTCCATCGCGGGCACCCAGGCACCTTGGGTCATGAGCAGTTGGGCTTTCGCCAAGCGGGTTTCAAAATCACGTTTGTTTTGCGCAATCAGCGCGTCAAACTGCGGCAAGTCCCATTGGCCGCGCGGATCGGTGCTGACGAATTCGAGCGCCAGCAGCCAGTGCTTGAGTGCCTCAAAACGCAGCTGCACCGGGATCTGCACCAAGGCGGGTGCCAGCGCGCTTTTAGCGGCGGCGAGTTGCCCCGTGCGGATCAACAACTTGACGTAGTCAAAACGCGCTTCGTCGTTGGCCGGGTTGACGGCCAGCGCTTCAGCCAGCGTGTCTTGGGCGCTTTGCAGGTCGCCGCTCGCCATCATGGCCTGCGCTTGCTCGGCTTCTGACGGCGCTGCCAATTCAGCGGGATCTCCCAGGTGCTTATCGAGAAATTCTTTGATCTTGCCTTCGGTCTGCGCGCCGGTGAAACCGTCGACCGGCTGACCGTTGATCAGCAAAATGCAGGTCGGAATACTTTTGATGCCGAAGGCCGCGCCCAGCTGCTGCTCCTGGTCGGAATCGATCTTCACCAGCTTGAAGCGGCCTTCGTAAGCGACTTCGACTTTTTCAAGAATCGGGCCGAGAGATTTGCAAGGGCCGCACCAAGGCGCCCAAAAATCAACCAGCACCGGTGTGGTCATGGAAGCCTGAATGACTTCTTGTTCAAAATTCGCGAGCGTGACATCAATCATGTTTGGAAGCGCTTGAAGTGCGCATGAGGCTGTGTAGAAAGTTAGAAACGACAGACAAAACGATAGCATGCTGGCGGGCGTCTTGGCTGCAACGCTTAAAATCACCGGTCCGCAGTTTAGCGACACATCATGACCACCACATCACCGAGCACCAGCCCCACGTCCTCAGCCCATACCGCCGCGCCAGGCGCCGCCGTCACGGTCGGCGTGGTGATGGGTTCCAACAGCGACTGGGACACGATGCAGCACGCCGTGCAAATTTTGCAGCAGTTCGGCATCGCCTACGAGGCCCGCGTGGTGTCCGCGCACCGCATGCCCGACGCCTTGTTTGACTACGCTGAAACAGCCCTCGGTCGTGGTCTGCAAGCCATCATTGCCGGTGCCGGCGGTGCCGCGCACCTGCCCGGCATGTTGGCGGCCAAAACCACCGTGCCGGTGCTCGGCGTGCCGGTCGCCAGTAAGCATTTGCAAGGCGTTGATTCGCTGCACAGCATCGTTCAAATGCCCAAAGGCATTCCGGTCGCGACCTTTGCGATTGGCAACGCTGGCGCAGCCAATGCGGCCCTGTTTGCGGTCGCCATGTTGGCCTTGCACAGCCCCGCACTGGCCGCTCAGTTGCAGGCTTTTCGGGTCGCGCAAACGGCTGCGGCCGAAGCCATGACCTTGCCACCGCTATGACACCCATCCTTCCTGGCGCCACGCTCGGCGTGATGGGCGGCGGCCAGCTCGGCCGCATGTTTGTGCATGCCGCGCAACGCCTCGGCTACTTCACCGCCGTGCTCGACGCCGATGCGACCAGCCCGGCCGGCCGCGTCAGCCACCACCACATTCAAGCCGCCTACGACGATGCCGCAGGCTTAACGCAATTAGCGGCTGTCAGCGCTGCCATCACCACCGAATTTGAAAACGTGCCGGCGGCCGCGCTGCAGCAACTCGCCACCACGCGGCCGGTAGCACCCAGCGCAGACACCGTATCGATCGCCCAAAACCGGATCGACGAAAAATCCCATTTCAGCGCCTGTGCCGCAGACTCTGGCGTGCCGTGTGCGCCCTATGCGGTGCTGGAAACCCCAGCCGATCTAGCCGCCGTTTCGGCTGACCTGTTGCCCGGCATTTTAAAAACTGCGCGCATGGGCTACGACGGCAAAGGCCAGGCCCGCGTCAAGAACGCTGCCGAACTCGCGACAGCTTGGAGCAACCTGAGCAACGTGGCTTGCGTGCTCGAAAAAATGCTGCCTCTCAAAGCCGAACTGTCGGTGATCGTGGCACGCGGCTGGAACGGCGAGATCGTCAGTTTTGCACCGCAGCGCAATGTGCATGTCGACGGCATTTTGGCGGTGACACACGCTTATGACGGCTGCCTGCCGGCCGCCTTGTCGGCACGCGCACGCGCTGCGACTGAAGCCATTGCCGCGCAGATCGGCTACGTGGGCGTGTTGTGTGTGGAGTTTTTTGTGCTGGCCAGCGCCTCTGGCAATGCCGCTGAAGACACGCTGGTCGTCAATGAAATGGCGCCGCGTCCGCACAACAGCGGCCACTACACGATGAACGCTTGCGACACCTCGCAATTTGACTTGCAGGTGCACGCGCTCACCGGCTTGCCGCTGCCCACGCCGCGCCAGCATTCGCCGGCCATCATGCTGAATTTGCTAGGCGACAGCTGGTTTGACGCGCAAGGCTTTGAGCGCACACCCGACTGGGTGGCGGTGTTGGCTTTGCCGGGCACGCATTTGCACTTGTACGGCAAGACACAAGCGCGGCCCGGCCGCAAGATGGGCCACCTGAACATCACCGGCGCCAGCGTGGCAGCCGTGCAAGCCACAGCACGCCAAGTAGCGACGCTGCTGAACTTGCCCGGCCTTGAAAGCCACTGAATGATTCACTCGGGCACCGACCCCGCGGCTGTCGCCGAGGCCGCGCGCCTGATCCGCAGTGGCGAGCTGATCGGCTTGCCGACGGAAACCGTCTATGGCTTGGGCGCTGACGCATCCAACGATGCGGCGGTGGCGTTGATCTTTGCCGCCAAGGGCCGGCCGTCCAACCATCCACTCATCGTGCACATCGCTGCAGCTCAGCAAGTGCTCGACTACGCCAGCAGCGTGCCGCCCTTTGCAGCCCGATTGATCGCCGCTTTTTGGCCCGGACCGCTCACGCTCATCTTGCCGCGCAAGCCCGGTGTTGCCACGGCTGCAGCCGGTGGCCAAAACTCAATTGGCCTGCGCTGCCCGTCACATCCGGTGGCGCAAGCGTTGCTGAAAGCCTGCCGCACCGGCGTCGCCGGGCCCAGTGCGAATCGTTTTGGCCGCGTCAGCCCGACCACGGCCGCGCATGTGGCCGATGAAATGGGCGATCCCTTGTTCGTGCTCGACGGCGGGCCGTGCGAAGTAGGCATTGAATCGACCATCGTCGACTGCACCCGAGGCCAGCCGGTGTTGCTGCGTCCCGGCGTGCTGACGCGTGCACAACTTGAAGCGGCTTGCGGTGAAGCGGTGCTCGACAACGAAGCGCTGACGTCCAACGCACCGCGCGCTTCGGGCACGTTGGCGTCGCACTACGCGCCCAACGCCAAAGTGCGTTTGATGGACCGAGCCGAATTGCTAGAGGCCTTGGCAGCGCTGCCAAAAAAGGCCGTGACTCAGCAAGACACCGACGCGGTGAAGCCATCGCTGCGCATCGCTGTCTATGCGTACTCGATTGCAGACATCAACGAGGCATCAGTTCTGTACCGCGCCATGCCGCTGCAAGCGTCACAAGTGGCGCACGAACTCTTTGCCGTGCTGCGCGAGTTCGACGCGCAGGGCGTGGATCACATATGGGTGGAAACACTGCCCACCGCGACCGAATGGGACGGCGTGCGGGACCGGCTTATGCGTGCTGCAGTTCAGCCGTGATTTCGTAAGAGCGCAGGCGCGCATCGTGGTCAAAAATCTGGCCGGCGATCATCAACTCATCGGCGCCCGTGCGCTCAATGAAGGCGTTCATTTCACGCCGCACCGTGTCGATCGAACCGATCGCATAACTCTGACGCACGGAGTCCAGCAAAGCGTGTTCTTGCGGCCCGATACTTTGCAAGAAGTCAGCCTTGGGTGGCGGTAATTTGGCTGGTCTGCCACTGCGCAGATTGACGAAAGCCTGCTGCTGCGAGGTGACGCAGAAGGCTGCTTCTTCATCGGTGTCGGCGGCAAACACATTGAAGCCAAGCATCACGTACGACTTGGCCAGCCGCGCTGACGGCTGAAAGCGCGCACGGTAAATCTCAATCGCTTGCATCATTTGCGCGGGCGCGAAATGCGATGCAAACGCAAAGGGCAAACCCAGCGCGGCGGCCAATTGCGCGCCAAACAAGCTCGAACCCAAGATCCACATCGGCACGTTCAGGCCTGTGCCGGGTACGGCTCGGACAGGCTGGCGCGGCGAGTCCGAAAAGTAATCCATCAGCTCCATGACGTCTTGCGGAAACTCGTCTGAATCCGATGACAGGTTGCGGCGCAAGGCCCGCGCCGTGATCTGGTCAGAGCCCGGTGCGCGGCCCAAACCCAGATCAATACGGCCCGGAAACAGCGACTCGAGCGTGCCGAACTGTTCGGCAATCACCAGCGGCGAATGGTTCGGCAGCATGACGCCGCCAGCCCCCACGCGAATGCTCTTGGTGCCGCCGGCCACATGCGCCATCAGAACCGACGTGGCGGCGCTGGAAATGCCCGGCATGCCGTGGTGTTCAGCCAACCAGTAACGCTTGTAACCCCAGCGCTCGGCGTGCTGCGCCAAGCTCAAAGTGTTGCGATAAGACTCGGCAGCATCACTGCCTTGGACGATGGGGGCGAGGTCGAGAACTGAAAATGGAATCATGGAGCCAGTTTAAGCTGGCCCATCTGGCCGCATCAAAGGGCCCTGAATTAACCTCATTTTCGGTCTTGCACAGCCCATTCGATCAAGGTGTTCAATGCCGGCCGCGCTGCGCTGGCGTTGGGGTGGTTGACGATGCCGACGACGATGTAGCGGCTGCCGCTGGCGCCTTGTGCATAACCGGCAACAGCGCTGACATCGCGCAAAGAACCGGTTTTGATTTGCGCCCGGCCGGTCGCACCTTTGGCGCGCGCTCGCATGGCACCATCCACGCCGACCACTGGCAAAGAATCGGCCAGCGCATCGGCCAACGGACTCTTGGCGGCGTGCTGCAACATGGCCGCCAAGCTGCTCGCACTGATGCGTCCGCTGCGACTCAGACCGGAGCCGTTGTCCAGCATTGGCGGCGCGGCGGTGGGCCAGGTTTTTAACCACCACGCTTGCGCTGCAGCGCGGCCGGCCTCAAAGGTGCCGGCCTGCGTTTGCCCGAGTTTTCCGTGCAGCCCGAGGCTCAACAACAAATGCTGCGCCATCACGTTGTTAGAGAACTTATTGACGTCTTGCACGATGTCGCGCAAAGGCAGCGAGGGCGACTCCAGCCGCAGCGGTGAGGTGTTGCCTGAGAGCGTGCCGCGGCTGCGCAACATCGCCAACTCAGAGGCGCTCGCGTCGCGCACCTGGCCGCTCAAAAGACCGCCAAGCTGTCGCCACGAACCTTCAACAGCGCGGGCGGCAAAGCTCGCTGGCTCTGCATACGCACTGGGCCAAACGCGTTCACCACAGGCACTGGCATAGCCACCCAAAAACTGCACCCGACTCGGGCTGTCCACGCTGGCGCGCAAGTCGCTGCGCCAGTCGCCGCAGGGCGCAGACGGCAGCAAGGGCACGCTGCCATCAACCTGCACACCGGCCATCGGCGGCTCGGTGCGCACCTGCGCCCGACCCAGCGCGAGGTCTGGCGTGAAGGTCATCACCAACGTCTTGAAATTGATCAGCAAGGCGTCGGGCTGCGTGTTGTAAGGGCGCAGCGGCTCACCGTCGAACGCCGCCGCGTTGACTTCAGGCTCGTTGAAGGCGCTGCGGTCCAAAACGATGTCGCCGCGAATCGCCCGCACGCCGCTGGTTTGCACCTGCGTCAGCAGCGTTTGCAGTCGCTCAACGACGAGTTTTGGGTCACCGCCGCCGCGCACCACCATGTTGCCGTCGAGCAGACCGCTTTGAATGCGGCCGTCCATCGTGATGTTGGTTTTCCACAAAAAATCCGGGCCCAACACATCCAGCGCAGCGTAGGTGGTCACCAACTTCATGACTGAGGCCGGATTCATAGCTTCGCCAGCGCGATGGCTGAGGCGCGGCGGGCGTTGGCCGCTGGCGTCGACTACCAGAAAAGTAACCGCACTGGCTGGCACCTGCGCCCGGGCCAACGCTTGTGCAATGGCTTTTGGCAGGCTCGGCTCTGTAGCCGAGGCGACCGGGCCAGCCAGCGCCAGCAGGGTCGCTGTGACCAGCGAAAGTAGCCGTTGGCGGGGTTTTCGCGACTGGCGCGCAAAAAGGCAGCGAGGCGCAAAGCCTGCCGAAAAGAGTGTCTGAGAGAGCGCTGAAAATGCCATCGGAGAATTATCAGGGTTGGACCCGTGTGTTGCCAGCGCACCTCTATGACTTGCCCGGATAATCAGGCGATGCCCACGACTGTTCCCCGCACCGCTTTGACTCCGCCCACGGGCCGCTTTCTGGCGTTTGACACCAGCACCGACCGCATGTCGATTGGCGTGAGCGACGGCGCGCAGCAGTGGCTGCATGAGGGCGCGGGCGGACCGCTGTCGTCGGCCACCTTGATTCCTGCCATCTTGCAACTGCTGGCCGACGCCGGCTTGCGCCTCGACCAACTCGATGCGATTGCCTTTGGCCGCGGCCCGGGCTCTTTCACCGGCTTGCGCACAGCCTGCGCGGTGGCTCAGGGTCTCGCTTTAGGCGCTGGCGTGCCGGTGCTGCCGGTCGACTCGCTGCTGGCGCTGGCTGAAGAAGCGCGTTTTCAATGGGCGTTGGCCAACACTTCTGCCGATAACGCGCCGCAAACTATCACCGCGCTGCTGGACGCCCGCATGGACGAAATGTATGTGCAGCACTTTCGCCTCAACAAGGGTGCGTGCCAAGCGCTCGCGCCTTGCGTTTTGGTTCGGCCTGAGGCTTTGCAATTGAGCGCTGTGCTTCAAAGTGCAGAGGGCCCAGACAGCGAAGCCAAGCATGGGCTGGCCGGTAACGTATTTGAGGTCTATGCCGCGCGGCTGCCTGCCCTCTTGACCGACTGCAACCGTTTGACCGCCCTGCCGGGCGCTGCGGCGATGCTGCGGCTGGCACCGGCCATGCTGGCGTCGGGCGCTGCACTGGACGCGTCACAGGCGCTGCCGCTCTACATCCGCGATAAAGTGGCGCTGACCACCGACGAACGCGCTGAAGTGAAGCGCCAAGCGCTACTTGAACACGTCAATCCGTCATGAACGCCGTCCTCCAACCCAGAGAAGTCCGACTCGAAGCCATGACCACGCCTTGGCTGGAACAGATTGCCAGAATCGAAAAAAGTGCTTATCCCCACCCTTGGCTGTCCGGCAATTTTGCGGATTCGCTGACGGCGGGTTACCCGTGTCAGATGCTGCTGGCCGATGCAGCGAACGGCAGCAAGCCCGAACTGCTCGGCTACTTTGTGGCCATGAAAGGGGTCGACGAAGTGCACCTGCTCAACATCACGGTAGCGCCGATGTACCAAGGCCAGGGCTTTGCCCGGCTGCTGCTGGACGCGCTGTGCCTCTGGTCACGCGGGCAGGGCGCCGAATGGCTGTGGCTGGAGGTGCGCATCAGCAACACACGGGCGCGGCAAATCTACGAACATTGCGGATTCAAGCATGTCGGCACGCGCCGCAACTATTACCCGCTGAGCGCTTTCGCCCGCGAAGACGCGATCGTCATGAGTCTGGCATTGTGAAAGTTCCAACATGAGCCTAGACCTCGACAAACGTCAACGCGCGATGCTGCGTGAAATGGGCATCCGACTCTGGCAACCGCAGCCAGTAGCCGCTGAAGTGGCTGCCGTTGTCACACCCGTTAACGCGCCAAAGGTTTCTGTACCAACGCCGACATCGCCGGCTACGCCATCGCTTCAACCGCCCATGGCCTCAGTGCCTGCGCCAGAGGTGTCGGCGCAAGCGAGCACGACGGGCAACAGCAGCAGCGCCTGGTCTCTCGGCGAAGCGCGTGCGCTGTATCCCAAACCCGTCGCCGACAACGGACAGCCTGCCGTTCTCGGCGCGGCAGCGCGCTGGCTGCTGCTGATAGAAACACCGCCGGGCGCCACCGACGCCGATCCGCTGGCAGGTGACACCGGCAAACTCCTCGACAACATGTTGCGTGCGGCCGGACTCCACCAATGTGCCCACGCGGTGTGTGTGCCATTGTCGCGTCGCGCTGATGCTGCAGCTGCAGCCAATGCCGCGCCGCTGGATTCAGCGCTGGCCGAACTGCTCAAGGCTGAAAAACCCAACGTCATCCTCATCATGGGGCGACTGGCAGCGCAGGCGCTGCTGCAGTCAACCGAGCCGCTGGGCAAGCTGCGCGGGCATGTGCATCAACTCGCAGGCATCGCAGCAGTGGTCACCTACGACGCGGCGTATTTACTGCGCAGCCTGCCCGACAAGGCCAAGGCTTGGGACGATCTGTGCCGAGCACAGCACATCGCCCATCGGGCGGGTTCCACGGCCTGAGCAAGTCAGGCCAGGCTGAGGCCCTTTGGCAGATTGATGATGAAATCAGCCATCGCTTGCGCATCACGGGCGGGCCGCATGTGCGCCATCATGGCGACTGAAGCACCTTCATGATCGCCGGCCTGAAAAGCCTCAACCAAGCGCTGGTGTTGCTCAAAAGATGACTTGATTTTCCCCAACGCACCGAAAGCGTGTTGACGATAAAAGCCTGTCCTCGATCGGATGCGCAACAGCTCCTGACGCAAATAAGGGTTTCGGGTGGCGCGGTAAATCAGCTCGTGAAAGCCCAAGTTACTTTCCTGCCAAGCGGCCATGTCATCGAGGTCAACGGCCGCTCGCCCCTGCTCATGGGCTTTGCTGATCGCCACCAGTTCGTCTGGGGTCATGCGCTGACAAGCCAGACGCGCAGCGACACCCTCCATCTCGGCCAGCAGCTCCCACAATGAAAGCAATTGTTGTAAATCCATTTTGGCGACAACCATGCCACCGCGCGACAAGCTGGTCAGCAGGCCCTGCGCTTGCAGCTGAAGCATGGCCTCACGGATGGGCGTTCGCGATACGCCGTGCTGGCTGGCCAGCCCAGCCTCGTCAATCGCATCTCCGGGAAGCAGAGTTCCAGACTGAATAAGTCTTTCAATTTCCGTTCGAATTTTGTCGCTGGCTTTGGTAAATACGGTCTTCGTGCTTCGCATTATTGGAGTTTCCCACATTGCTTGATATCCACACATACTGTATATTTATATTTACAGACTGACTATATATGCAGAATCACTCCCACCATCAACCACAACAGCGTCCACCGTCCAGCGCGGAGGCTGATTTCTTGGCTGAACGGGTACGGACGGGGCTGAGCAGACGCGGCAGCGCACCGACTGACACTGAGGTGCTGCGTTTGGTCAAAGCCCTGAGCCGCCTGCAACCAGCCGCCCTCAGCGCCTTGGCCAGCAGCTCATCAGCAGATCCAGAAGAAGCTTTTTTCGCCACCTTGCAAAGCCTTGGCCGATGACCAGTTTGCCCGCCACACTCACGGGGTTACAGCATGCGCTCGCGCTCGGACGGCTGTCGCAACAAGAGTCGCTGAGCGCTCAACGGCAACGACTGAAAAATTTAGACCTGCGCTATCACTGCGTGGTAAAGGTCATGGACGAGGCCGCAGACAACGGCGGTGGCAAGGCAGCGCCGGTCGGCAAGCCCCAAGCGCTGGCGGGCATCGGTCTGGTGCACAAAGACATTTTCAACACCGCCGGCAGAGCCCCTGGCTTGGGCCATGACCATGGCCGGCCTGTGCCCGATTTGGCGGCAGCGTCCGCCGTTCAACAATTGCAAAAAGCAGGCGCCAGCCAGCTGGCCAGCGTCGTCATGGCCGAATACGCCTGCGGTGCCACCGGCGACAACCCCCACTTTGTGCGCTGCATCAACCCGCTCAACCCAGCGGCCGTGGTCGGCGGCTCCTCCAGCGGCAGCGCTGTGGCCGTAGCCAGCGAAATCGCCTATGGCGCGCTGGGCACGGACACCGCCGGCTCCGTGCGCATTCCAGCCGCCACCTGTGGACTGCTCGGACTCAAGACCACGCATGGCTTGATCAGCCAGGACGGCGTTCATCCGCTGGCGCCGTCACTCGACAGCGTGGGCCTGCTGGCGCGCTCAGCCGCCGATGCTCGACAGTTGCTGGAGGCGTTAACCCTCGCCGGCAGCGCACGACCCGCCCTGACGGAACCCCGGCTGAAAGCGTGGATCCCAGAGACCGGACTGCATGACAGCGTTGCGGCGGCACTCACGGCGCTGGCCGATGACTGCGGCGTCACACAACACATCAGTCAACTCGCCGAGCATCGCCAGTTGACTGCGCTGTCGGAGATTGTGCTGCACCATGAAGCAGCCACCACGCACCAGAGCGGGCTGCTGAACAACACCCTGTCGGCCAGCGTTCAGGCCGTCGCATTGCCAGGCTTGGTGATGCCGCTGGACTGGTACCAAGCAGCGGTGCGTGACCGCGGTCCACGCGCACGCGCATTTTTCAACGCGCACCTGAAAGACCACGACATTCTGATGCTGCCAGCGCTGCCACAGCCGGTGCCTGACTGGTCGGCAGTCACCCCTGGCAGCCCCGAATTCGACGTCAAACAATTGCTCAGCCTGCACAGCTTCATGGGTTGGGTCAATTACCTGGGCTTTCCATCCCTGGTGATGCCGATTGCCAGCGATGCACGCGGCCTGCCGATCTGTGCTCAATTCATCGCCCGCCCGTTTGAGGAACGAACCTTGCTAGCCTTTGCTGATGGGCTTGAAATCAAACGCTTCGGAATCAGCGGCATCACACGACATTTTTCACACCTGCAAAGTTGACTTTTCAATGCCCAAAATACAAGCCTCACAAGCATTGTCAAGATTTCGCGTGCTCGATCTTTCAAGGGTCCGCGCCGGTCCCAATTGCGTGCGCATGCTGACGGACTTTGGTGCCGACGTGATTCGCATCGAGCCCCCACCGGGCATCGATCCCAACGAAGCCATGTTCGCGGCAAACCGGCAGGGCGGTGATTTTCAAAACATCAACCGCAACAAGCGCTCGATGACGCTGAACCTCAAAAAACCGGGCGCCCTCGACATCCTGATGCGGCTCGTCAAAGAGGCCGATGTGGTGGTTGAGAACTGGCGACCGGACGTCAAGAAAAAACTCGGCGTCGACTACGCCGCTCTGGCAGCGGTCAATCCGCGCATCATCCTCGCCAGCATCTCCGGTTTTGGGCAAGACGGCCCTTACGCCTGGCGTCCCGGCTTTGACCAAATTTTGCAGGGCATGGGCGGCTTGATGTCGGTCACCGGTCACGCCGAATCAGGTCCCGTGCGCGCCGGTCTGGCTGTGGCCGACATGAGCGCCGGCCTTTACACCGCGCTGGGCATCCTGACCGCGCTGCTCGAGCGTGAAGTCTCCGGCAAAGGACAGTGGGTTCACGCCTCGCTCTTGCATTCGCAAATTGCCATGATGGACTTTCAAGCCGCACGCTATTTGAACGACCAAGACATTCCCGTCCAGGTCGGCAACAACCATCCGACCAGCAGCCCCATGGGCCTATTCGAAGGGAGCGACGGCGTCTTCAACCTTGGCGCCTCCGGCGAGGGCAACTGGGTGCGTCTGTGCCAACTGATTGATCGACCCGAATGGCTGACGGACCCCGAGTTCCTCGATGAGCCGCTGCGCGTTAAACACCGGGAACGCCTGAACGAGGCATTGGCCCTTATATTCAAACCCAAGACAGTCGCTGTATGGGTCGATTTGCTGAACGAAGCCGGCGTCCCTGCCGGCCCGGTTTACACCGTGCCCCAAGTCTTCGAAGACGAGCAAGTCAAACACCTCGGCGTGACGACCACCCTCATGACCAACTTTGGAAAAGAAATGCACTACATCACCCAACCCGTGACCTTGGAACGGACGCCCTCCAAAGTCGTTGCGCCTGCGCCTGGCTGGGGCGAACACACTGACGAAGTCCTGCAAGAGGCGGGCTACTCGGCTGAAGAGATTCAGCAGTTTCACACCGACAGCGTGGTCTGACGCCATGGGAAATGTCACCTACACCCTCGACGCCCATGTGGCCACGATCGTTCTGTCGAATGAAGGCCGCTTCAACGCCATGTCGCTGGCCATGTGGCAACAGCTGGCAGCGCTGCTGGGAGAATTGAAAAACAATGCGGCTGTGCGTGCGGTGGTCTTGCGCGGCGACGGCGATCGGGCCTTTGTCTCCGGCGCCGACATCTCTGAGTTTGGCGAGCAGCGCAACAGCCCGGCGGGCGTCGCCGCTTACGACCGCGCTGTCGATGAGGCCCAAACCGCGCTGGCAGGATTTCCGCGTCCCGTGATTGCTGCCATCAGTGGCATCTGCTATGGCGGCGGTCTGGGGCTGGCGTTGGCTTGTGATATCCGCTACGCTTCAAAAACCGCCAAGTTCCGCATGCCAGCGGCCCGCTTAGGTCTGGGCTACGCACTCAAAGGCGTCAAGCGCATGGTCGATGTTTTGGGCGTGGCCAATGCCAGCGAATTGTTTTATACCGCGCGTGTCTGCGACGCGCAAGATGCTTTGAAGATCGGCTTGGTCAGCAGTGTGCAAGACGATTGCTTTTTGCATGCTGCCGAAACAGCCGCTCAAATGAGTGCCAACGCACCACTAACGATCGCCGCCGCCAAGCTGGCTTTTCTGACCGTGCTGGCCGGCTCGTCCGACACCGATGCAGAGAAAGTAGCGCTGGCCGTGAAGACCTGTTTTGAAAGTCAGGATTACACCGAAGGCCGACAAGCCTTCGCCGAAAAACGTCCCGCGCGCTTTGTCGGGCGTTAACGCCTTCAGCGTCTTGTCATCGCTATTTTTATTTTCGATTTCCGCGTCAGTTCTCAAGTCTCAGTGCTTTTTTATCCATCGAAACAGGAGTGTTAAACATGAAACTCAGTACCGCCCTAGCCGCCGTCACGCTGACGGCCTTCACGAGTCTGGTGCAGGCCATCGGTCCTGCTCCAGCACCCCTGGCGCAGCGCGAAACGCTGACCATCGGTTTTGTGAAAGTCGGCCATTTGTCGCCCATCCTGAACATTGAAGAAGAACTCAAAAAGTTCAACATCGATGTCAAACGCGCAGAGTTCGTTCGCTACGCCGATGCTCGCACCGCGCTGTTGTCTAACACCGTCGACGTCTCGGCGGTCGGCCCTGGCGACCTCGCCATTGCCGCATCGCAAGGCAGCCGCAACTTGATCGGCCTGACCGGTGTGGCCGGCTCAGCCAAAAACCTGGTGGTCCGCAAAGGTGTGACCATCAATGACTGGAAAGACATTGCCGGCAAGCGCATCGGCATTGCCCCCGGCTCGGCTGTTTGGTTCCAATTCGCCATGACGTTGGTGGAGCGCGGCATTCCGTACAACAGCTTCACCCCGGTGAATATTCAAGGCGGCGGCACGGCCTTCATTCAAGCCATCAAACGCGGCGACATCGATGCCATGGTGCTTTGGGAGCCGTTTGAATCGCAAGCCGTCGCCGAAGGTGATGCGTATTTTGCGAAAGGCTTGGAGTACAGCCAATCCAAATCAGTGGGCGCCGAACTCGGCATGCTGGCAGCGTCGCGTGATGCCATGACCAACAAACGTGAAGCCGTTCGTCGTTTTCTGTGGGTCTATCTGAATGCAGAGGAGCAAATGGCTAAAAATAATGCACTCTTCGCTGACGCTTATGCCAAGTACACCGGCCTGCCACTGGCCATCACCCAAGAATCAGCCAAGATCATCAAGCTAGGTGGTGTACTGAACAAAGAGCAGGTGCGCCTGTTGGCCGAAGCCGCATTCAAACAAGGGATCGTTCAGAAAGACGTTGGTGCAGAAGCGGCCGCACTCTACGACGATTCGATGGCCCGCGAAATCAAGCGTTGAACACCATGCGGCGTTTGAAATTCATGATGCTGGGGCTGCTGGTTCCAGCGGCCGTGCTGGTCTTCTGGCAGATCGCTGCCAGCCAGCCCGATATGGCCGGCATTGTTCCGACGCCGCTGGCCGTTTTAGCAGGCTGGAATGACTGGGTCTTCGGCTCCGCTGGCATGGGCCTCAATCCCTACAGCGGAACTTGGCTGGCCAACGTCGAAAACTCCAGCCTGCGTGTGGTCCAGGGCTTTGCACTGGCCGTGCTGTTAGGCGTGCCGTTGGGGCTCATGATCGGCTGGAGCCGCCTGGCGTCTCAGCTGTTCGACCCGATGATTCAATGCCTGCGGCCGATCCCCATCACCGCTTGGTTGCCGTTTTCGATTGCCTTGTTTGGCATCAGCAATCTGGGCTCTATTTTTCTTATCTTCTTGGGTGGTTTTTACGCCATCGTCGTCAACACCACGCAAGGTGCACGGGACGTCGAACGCAATCTGATGCGGGCGGCACTGATGATGGGCGCAACCCGCAGCCAGATTTTGCGACGGGTGGTTTTCCCCTCGGCCATGCCGTCTATTTTCACGGGCCTGCGGATTGGTTTGGGCATCTCCTGGACGGCCGTGATCGTCTCCGAAATGGTGGCAGTGAAGTCAGGCTTGGGCTATGTCCTGTGGGACGCCTACTACGTCGGCCGCATGGACATCGTGCTGGCTGATATGGTGTCTATTGGCGCCATGGGCTACCTCAGCGATCGCCTGATTGTCATCAGCGAGCGGCGGGTTCTTCGCTGGCGCATCCTTCAAAACCATTGAGAACCATGACCGCCATACACATCGACAAACTCGACAAAATTTACCCGACAGAGCCACCGGTTCATGCGCTCGACAAAATTGATCTGACGATCAAGTCCGGCGAATTCGTCGCCTTGCTGGGACCCTCTGGTTGCGGTAAGTCAACGCTGCTGAATTTGCTGGCCGGCTTTGAGCAGGTCAGCAATGGCACGCTGACGGTGCACGGAAAAACCATCGACAAACCGGGGCCAGACCGTGGCGTTGTTTTTCAAGAAGCCGCTTTATTTCCTTGGCTCAGCGTCTGGGAAAACGTGGTTTTCGGCCCCAAAACCCAAGGCCTCAAAGCCAAGGACTACGAAGACCGTGCCAACGAGATGTTGAAGATCGTCGGCCTGACGGATTTCAAACACCATCTGCCCGTGCAACTCTCAGGCGGCATGCGCCAACGGGTCGGCATAGCGCGCATTCTGACGCTGGGATCGCAAGTGCTGCTGATGGACGAACCTTTCGGCGCACTCGACGCACAGACGCGCCTGACCATGCAAGAGTTGCTGCTGTCGGTCTGGCAACAACTCAAGCCCACCATCTTGTTTGTCACCCATGACATTGATGAAGCCTTGTTTTTAGCCGACACCATTTACGTCATGTCGGCGCGCCCCGGGCGCATTCAAGCGCGTATCGATGTCGCGCTCAAACGCCCCCGCACGATTGAAGACACGACTGCCGAAGACTTCAATGCCATGAAGCGAGAAATTCTTCGTCAAATCCGTCACTGAAAGACTTCGCTATGGCCAATCCCCGCATTCCCTATCGCTTTTCCAATGAAGGCCCGGCTTTGGTGCCACCGCCCGAGGGGAACATCCTGGTGCATCTGGTGGTCAATGTAGAGCACTGGCAGTTTGATGCACCGATGCCGCGCACGCTCATCACGCCGCCGCATGGCAAAGAAACCGTGCCCGATGTGCCCAACTTCAGCTGGGCTGATTACGGCATGCGCTGCGGTCTGCCCCGCATCCTCGAAGCCATCCAAGATCGTGGCTTACCGGCGTCGACGAGCATCAACGCCGGCGTGATTGACGCCTACCCGCGCGCCGCTGAAGCCATGCATGCAGCAGGTTGGGAGTTCATCGGCCACGGCATGCACCAGAAGTCACTGAACCATGCAGGTGCTGAAGAAGAAGTGATTCGCACCAGCCTGGACATGATCGAATCATTTACAGGGATCCGGCCTCGCGGCTGGCTTGGCCCGGGCCTGCGCGAAGGCCACAACACACCGGAAACCCTCAAGGCTGCCGGTGTCGACTACGTCTTTGACTGGGTCGTTGACGATGTGCCCAATTGGATGACCACGGCGAATGGCCCCTTGCTCAGCCTGCCCTACAACTTAGAGATCAACGACTCGATCATCTATGCCATCGAAAAGCATTCTTCAGACGAAATGCTCGAGCGATTGAAGCGGACGCTGGCACTCTTTGTGCGTGAAGCACCCCAGCACCCGCGGGTGCTGGCGATCGGCTTGCACCCCCACCTGATTGGCGTGCCCCACCGTTTTGGCTCTTTCGAGCAAATGCTCGACTTGCTGATGCAAACCCCTGGCGTCTGCTTCAAACAGGGACATGAAATCGCCGACTGGTTCAGCGCACAAGTACCGCCGCCAGCGGCCTGATTTTTTCGCCTCGTATTCAATTAAACCAACAAGGATAGTCGTCATGGATTTGCAACTCAATGGAAAACGCGCGGTGATCACCGGTGGCTCCAAGGGCATTGGTCTGGCCATCGCCATGCGCTTTGCCAAGGAAGGGGCGATGCCAATTTTGGTCTCACGCAGCGCTGAGACTCTGGCGAAAGCAGCGCTCGCCATTCAGCAAGAAACCGGCGTCCTCGCCCAGACCATCGCGACCGACCTCTCGACCAAGGAGGGCATTGCGCAATTGATGTCAAGTGCAGGCGAGATCGATATTTTGGTCAACAACGCTGGCGCTATCCCGGGCGGTTCACTCGCCGATGTGAGCGACGACAAATGGCGACAGGCGTGGGAACTCAAACTCTTTGGCTACATCAACCTGATTCGCGCAGTGTTGCCGGTCATGGAACAACGCGGCAGCGGCGTGATCAGCAACATCATCGGCATGGCCGGTGCCACACCACGGGCCGAATACATCTGTGGCTCAACCGCCAACGCCGCCCTCATGGCGTTCACGCAAGCCGTCGGCGGGACCAGCCCGCGCAAAGGCGTTCGGGTCTTTGGCATCAACCCGTCACCGACACGAAGCGACCGCATGGAAGGCATGTTGCGCATGCAAGCCACGAAAAAACTGGGTGACGAAAACCGTTGGCTAGAGCTCACCGCAGGCCTGCCCTTTGGCCGCATGACGGAGCCGGCAGAAATTGCCGACCTGACCGTCTTCAGCTGCTCACCCCTGTCGGGTTATCTCTCGGGAACCGTGCTCAATGTCGATGGCGGCCAGTCGTTTGCCTCGCCCGTTTGAAGCACAGACCAAACCCAGACACGCACATATGGCACACACTTCAACCTTGCCCGTTCTGATCGTGGGCGCTGGCCCTGTCGGGCTGCTTTGCGCGCTGGAACTGGCGCGACGGAGCGTCCCGGTGCTCGTCATCGAAGCCGAGCCTGGCACCACCCTCGACTTGCGTGCCGGCACATTTCACCCACCGACCATCGAAATGCTGCAACCCGATGGCGTGGCCGATGCCATGCTGGAAGTGGGCATCCAAGTAGAGCGCTGGCAATCGCGCGACCGCGAGCATGGCTTGATTGTCGAGTGGGACTTGTCGGCACTTCAAAAGGACACGCCCTACCCGTTTCGTTTGCACTTAGAGCAGCACCGACTGACGCCGATCCTGCTTGAAAAATTGGCAGCCTACCCCCATGCCGAGGTGCGGTTTTCTCATGAATTCATCGGCCTCACACAAAGCCCTGATGACGTCAGCGTGCAAGCCCGCAATGCACAAGGCGACGTCGTGCTGCGCGCCAGTTGGGTGATTGGCGCCGACGGCGGAAAAAGCCCGGTGCGCAAAGCTGCAGAGATTGGATTTGACGGCTACACCTGGCCCGAACGCTACAGCGTGGTCAGCACGACCTTTGACTTTGAACCCCTCGGCTACGCAGACAACGCCTACATCAGCGACCCGGAGCAATGGATCGCCTTTTTCAGGATGCCCGACAAAGGCCCACCCGGTCTGTGGCGCATGACCTTACCGGTCGGTCAAGATTTGAGCGACGAGGAGGTCTTAGCCGCACCGTTTGCACAGCGCGCCATCAACCGCGCCATTGGCGCACCCGACACCGACCGCTATCCGATCGTTCACCAGAGCGTCTACCGGGTTCACCAGCGGGTTGCCAACCAGTTTCGGGTCGGGCGCGTGCTGCTGGCCGGTGACTCCGCGCACGTCAACAACCCGCTCGGTGGCTTCGGCCTGAACAGCGGCATTCACGACGCGGTCAATCTCGGCGACAAACTCGCGCGCGTGTTCCGTGGTGAGGCCAATGCTGACCTGCTCGACCTGTATGAACGCCAGCGCCGGACAGTGGCAATGGAGTACGTGCAAAACATCTCCATCAAAAACAAAGAGAACCTAGAAGAAAAGGACCTGGCCAAACGGCTGGCCCGGTTTGACGAGTTACGCGCCGTGGCGCAAGACCCCGAGAAAACCCGAGCCTACCTGCTGATGTCTTCCATGATCAACAGCATCAAGCGCGCCAACGCCATCACTTAATTCTCAACCTGCAAGTCTTACTCAAGGAGCTTTCATGACCCGTCTTTTTTCTCCCAGTTCGTTTGTCCAGACGACTGTTCTCTTGTCGCTCACTGCGCTGTCGATGTTCAGCCAAGCGCAGACCGCCGGTTGGCCACAAAAGCCGATCAAGATCATCGTGCCGTTTGCCGCTGGCGGCAACACGGACAGCATCGCCCGGCTCACGGCAGAGCGTTTGACGCAGTCGTTGGGACAAACCGTGGTGGTTGAAAACAAGGCCGGCGCGGGCGGCGCCATTGCTGCCGACTTGGTGGCCAAGGCTACCCCTGACGGCTACACCCTGCTGATGGCGGCCATGCCTGTGCTGGCGATCCTGCCAACCATCACCAAAACCAATTTCGACCCGCTGCGCGACTTCGCGCCCATCAGCATCGTCGGCAGCAACCCATTTGTGATGGCCATCCACAAATCAGTGCCCGCCGCCAACGCCATGGAGTTGGCGGATTTTGCGAAGAAAAATACGCGGAAATTAAACTACGCGTCAGGCGGATCAGGCAGTGTTTCGCACCTTTCGGCGGCACTTTTTGTCAAGCGCGCCAACATCGACATGACCCATATCAGCTACAAGGGCGGTAGCCCTGCGGTGACCGACTTGCTGGGTGGTCAGGTGCAAATGTATTTTGGCAACCTCTCCGAACTCGCGCCACATGCCGCGGGCGGACAAATCCGCATCATCGGTGTCTCTAGCGCCCAGCGAGCGCGTCAATTACCGGACGTTCCAACCATCGCTGAATCAGGCTTTCCCGGCTTCAAGACAATCACCTGGAACGGCTTGGTGGCACCTGCCGGAACACCACCCGCCATCATCAACCGGATCGCCGCGATCGTCAAAGACGCGGTCGCTCAGCCCGACATGATCGCCAAACTCGGCCAGATGGGCGTCGACCCGATTGGCGACACGCCGGCGCAGTTTATGGACACGCTGAAAGCAGACCTTAGCGTTTGGTCAGAGGCCGCCAAAGCCAGCAACCTCAAAATGGAATGACCTGATGATTGAACATCGAAAACCTACGTTTGACGCGCTGGCCACTCGGGCCAAAGTGGCCGTGGTCGTTCCGGCAACCAACACCATCGTGCAACCGGAGATGGAAGCCATGCGGCCAGCGGGCGTGACCAACCATGTGACCCGGATGCACTTGCCGCCGCGTCCCTACGATGACCAAGTGGCCTATAAAAAAGCGCTGGAAACAGAAGAAGGCAACCTTGAGGCTGCACTACAGTTGGTGTTGGTCTGCGAGCCCCATGTGGTCGCCCACGGTCATTCGATTCACTCCTTTCGCGGCGATGGGCAACGTGCACTGGCAGAAGAAGAGCGGCTGGAAAAACTCTGTGGCGTGCCTTTTGTAACGCCCTCGCGCGCCGTGTTGGCGGGCCTGAAAGCCATCGGACAGCCACGCAAAATTGCGATTTTGACGCCCTACTGGCCGCCTGCCGACATGATGATTGCCGACTTCTTCAGATCGTGCGGCTATGAAGTGACATCGACCCATGGACTCAAGTCAACAGGCCCCACCGCCGTGGCCCGATTCACGGCAGCGCAGATCATGCAAGGCTTTGCAGATGTCGACCACCCCGACGCCGAGGTGCTGGTTCACGTGGGCACCAATTTACCCGTGTCTGCCATGACGCCACAGATCGAAGAAAAATTTGGCAAGCCACTGATCGGCGTCAACGTGGCCACCTATTGGCATGCCCTAAGGCGTCTGGGCATCCAAGACAAACTACCGGGCATGGGGCTGCTTGCTGAAAAATATTGAGCTACCGCTAACGACAGAACTTGCCAACTCGCCCGCAGGGATTTAGCCGTCAGTCCTGTTAGAGATACGTACCGCCTTGGTCATGCACTCAGAAACTTCTCGAGTACATCTGGATTTCTTAGAAGCGCTTGAGGTGTGTCGTGGTACTGCGTGCGGCCTGCGGAGATCACATAAATGTGATCTGCCACCGTACTAGCCAACTTGGCATTTTGTTCGATCAAAAGCACCGTCAAGTCCAGCTTTCGCATCGCTTGAAGCGTTTCACCAATCTGCTGAATCACGATCGGTGCCAGCCCCAAAGAGGGTTCATCAAAGATGCAAAGCTTGGGGTCACCCATCAGTCCGACTGATACCGCCACCATTTGCTGCTGACCACCGGAAAGGGTTCCGGCAATTTGACGCCGGCGCTGCTTGAGTATTGGAAAGAGTTCATAACAACGGGCCATTAAATCGTTGCGCCGGACGAGATCCTTCAACGAGTAACCGCCCATCAACAGGTTTTCTTCAATCGACATATGCGGAAAAAGTCCCCGCCCTTCGGGCACCAACGATAGGCCTCGACGAATCAGAAGATGTGACTCGATACCAAGGATGGACTCACCCAGAAAATTAATATGACCTGACGTGGGTGTAACAAGGCCGGCAATCGCTCGTGCGATGGAGCTTTTACCCGCCCCGTTCGGGCCGATGACGCCGACTATTTCACCCGGTTTGACATGAATATTGATTTGATCGCAAGCCAGAAAAGGGCCGTAGCGGACGACGAGATCGCGTACTTCAAGCATGGGTAGTTCCCAGATATTCATCGATAACCTGCTGATTCTGAAGAATTTCAGACGGCGGACCATCGGCTACTTTTTCACCCGCAATCAGCACAATGACTCGATTAGCCAACTCACGGATCACACGCATCGTGTGCTCAATCACGAAAATTGAACAACGCCCCTTGAGTTCCTGCAGCAGCTTAATCATCTCGATGACTTCCGTCACAGCCAATCCGCCAACCGGTTCGTCCAGCATGATCAAACGGGGTTTGAGGACCAAGCGCATGAGCAACTCGAGTCGACGCTGCTCAAATAGCGTGAGACTACCGGCATCCTTGTCCAGATGGCGGTCTAGACGCAGCCATTCAATCATCTCTTTTAATTCAGCATGGTCTAGTCCTCTGTGCGCCAGCAGAAGACGAGCATTGTCTATATTTTTTTGCGTTGACAATGCAGAGAAAACGCGTACGGCTTGGTATGTACGACACAGACCGACCGCAGCCAATTGATGAGGTGACATGCCTGCGATATCGACACCGCCAAAGCTCAAACTCCCGACATCGCCCTTAACATGGCCACTGACAATGTTGACAAAGGTGGTTTTTCCAGAACCATTGGGGCCGATCATCCCAAGCGTTTCACCCTCAACAGAATGGGCTGTGACATTGCGTAAAGCCGCCACCCCACCAAAGCTCTTAGATAAGTTGTTGACTTCCAGCAATCTCATACCCGTTGCTCCTGCACGCTACTGGCTTCACCAGGACGACTCGTTTTTTTAGACAACCACATGCGAAACGCGCCATAAATACCCCCCGGCATGATGAGCGTGACGACGATGATCAGCAGGCCGGACAGGATTTCCTTGAACGCCTGTAGATCCTGCAGCAGGAAAGGAATCGGGGCAAGAATGATGGTCCCAATAATCGGCCCGATGATCGTGCCTCGACCACCAAAAGCGACAAATAACCAAATGTTGAGCGACACCAAGACATCAAATGCACGCGGCGAAATAAATCCGACATAGGTGGCGTACAAGCAACCGCCAATACCCGCATAAAGTGAGACGATAAAAAACGCTGTGATCCGGGTCCGCACGACGTTGATGCCGATTGAATCTGCCAGCACATCATCCTCACGGACCGCCACAAATTTCTGGCCAAGCCGTGTTCGTGTGAGCCAAGTGCAGAAAAGTATGCCCGCAACAGCAATAAAGGCCACGACAAAATCTAAGTGAACGCCTTTGAGTGCCAAACCCCCAAACCAATCTGGTGGTTCGATCTGGTTAATACCGGTATCACCGTTCGTGAATTTAGGAAAAAAGATGAACGCCAGCGTCAGCACGGATTGGATGACCAGAGAGCAAAGCGTAAAGTAAAAACCTTTGAGCCTTAATGCGGGCAAACCCAGCGCCACCCCGGCGATGGATGCGATCAGTGAGGCGGCAGGCATGGCCAACCAAAAAGACCAGCCGGCTGTTCGCGTCAAATACACCATGGCATAAGCGGCAATACCTGCAACACCGGCAAACATCAGCGGCATCAAACCGACGAATCCGTACATCAGGTTCATCCCTGTTGCCCACAGCAGGCTGATGAAAGTCATTCCAAGGACAAACGCAAAGAAGCGATTTCCATCCGCTAGGAAGGGTAGCGACAGCGACAGCAGCGTGGCGATCGCGATACCGTATTTAGAATTAATATTCATTTTTTGAACAACCCATTTGGACGGAACAGCAGCATGATCAGCATCGCTCCGAGGTAGGAGAAGGTCGCAGCCGTTGGGCTGGCAAAAATACTGACGATCGCCTGCGTAAAACCGAAAGTCATACCCACCACCAAGGCGCCGATCACCGAGCCCGGTCCGCCAATAATCATGATTGCAAAGGCCGTAATGGACATCGTCCATGCGACGGTCAGGTCGAAGCTATAAGCCAGAGCAAACAAAATTCCACCAAGGAAAATAATTGTTGACCCCAGTACAAACGAGAGTTTGTAAATGGCTCGCACGTTAACGCCGCGCAGGGCAGCCGCTTCACGGTTCTGAAACACCGCCCTCAGGGCACGGCCGTAGGGATGAAAGCGCAGTAGCAAAAACAAAAAAACAAGGATGCTGAGGCTGACTGCCATCACAAGCAGGCGATTGTTCTGTATCGGCAAAGGGCCAATCATGGTGATGCCTTCGATGATCGGCGGCAACGAAAATTGGTCGCTCCATTTCGCATAAGTCAGCGAAAAGATCCCCGACATGATTTGTGTGATGCCGAGTGTGACGACAAAATAGGCAACATTCCTGTTGGGCGCATCGTATAGACGCCGTATCAGAACCATCTCCAGTGCCAGTGCCAGCAGGACACCCAGAAAAATCACAGCCAGTGACGCCGCAAAGCTGTTCCACCCCAACGAGGAAGTAAAGCTCCAGGCCACCAATGCAGCAAGCAGAAAGAACTGCCCATTGCTAGCGTTGGGCAGCCAAACACAACCGTAGACGATGGTGACACCAGCCGCGACCAGAGAAAATATCGCCCCGAGAATCAGGCCCGTCGACAGTGTAGACAAAAGAATCAACAGATTCGCATCTGACATATAAATGCCTTGGAAATTTCAAGTGAGTTCGAGTGCTGTCTTGCAAGTCGATATGCACTTGCAAGACAGCAGGGTATTTACTTCACCAAGTCATAGACAGGGATGACTTCTGGATCCCACTCGATGTAGAACTGTTGTTTGGACTTATAAGTGCGCTTACCGTTGACCGATTGCAGCTCCATGAAATACATATATTCCTTGCGAGCACCGTTTTTGTCGAAAGTGATCGGCACACCGCTGGTGATTTCCTTGGTGTTGAGCTTCGATATTGCATTGCGGAGCTTTTCGCGATCGTCGGTGCCGGCGGCCTCCAGCGCCTCCTTGAAGATATAAGGCGTCACGTAGCAGTAGTTCTCGACGTAGGACGGCGGCCGGTTGTTGGCGGCGTCGAAGCGCGAAATGAACGACTTGCCATCGGGCGTCAGCGAATCCATGCCGTGGTCGAAGAAGGTTCCGTAGATGGAGCCCACGCTGCGCGATCCCCAGCCGAAAACCTGGGTCGTGATGCCGTAGGGATGGATGATCTGCTCGGGCTTGATGCCCAGGTCCAGCAGCTGATTGGTGAGCACGTTGTCGAAGGCGCCTGCGCCATTGACGATGACATAGTCGGGATTGGACGCCTTGACCTGCGCCGCCTGCACGGTTGCATCGCTCGAACCCTGCGGAAACAGAATGTCCGACACGATGGTGAGCTTGGATTTCGGCGCCTGGTAGCGGAATCCGGCCATGATCGCGCGCATCAGCGCGGCGTCGGAATGCATCAGGGCCACCTTGGCGCCGGGCTTGCGCTGCTCGATGAACTTGGCCATCGCGTAGCCCCAGCCAGCCGCATCGGGCTCGATCCGGAAGGTGTAGCGCGTTCCGGGTTTGGTCAGCTGCGGGAATGCGGCCACCGGCACCAGGAAGGGTATTTTCTGCTGCTCAGCATATCCGTACATGGCCAGCGCGACGTCCGAGCTGGTGGGCCCGCTCAGCGCGACCACCTTGTCGTTGACGTCCAGGTTCCTCGCCGAGGCCAAGGCCAGCGACGAGTTGGTCTGGTTGTCCTGGATGATGAACTCGAGCGGGCGCTTGAGCACGCCGCCTGCCTTGTTGATCTCGTCCGTCGCCATCTTCAGGCCCGCCACGCAACTGGTTCCGAAGAAGGCCCAGGGTCCCGTGAGTTCGGTGACGAACCCGATCTTGATCGGTTTGCCGGACTGGGAAAATCCGCTAGCCGAGCACAGTGCCATGGAGCTGGCAAGACCCCATTTGGTGATTATTGATACTGCATGTCTGTTCATTTTTTGTCTCCAGCATTTTGATTTATGACGATTAACAACTGACTTCTCAGTCAACCTATTCAAGCAGCCCAGCCAGTACCAGTGCCGACCGAATTTTTTGAATTTCTTCTGCACGCAATTTCATCAGCGGTGGCCTGACCACTGCGCGCGGCAATTTCCCAAGCAATACCAACGCCTCCTTCATGCGGTTGTGCATGTCCACAGCAGGCTCTGCATAAAAAACCTCGGCTGTTGGGAAGATCCTGTCGTTCAGAAGGCGCGCCGCGACCAAGTCGTTACTCTGAACCGCGCGGAAAAGTTGGGCCTGTAGGTCGGCAATCACCGACCCACTCCCAGACAGCAGACCGTTCGCGCCGAGCACTAGCGAGCTGAACAGCCATGCGCTGTGCGTGCTCAAGACGTTGACCGGCTGCGGTAGGGACTGCAATGCACGAACGTTGCGCTCATGCATTTGCGGACTGCCTGACCAGTCCTTGATGGCGCGTACGGTCGGCACAGCTTCGATGATCTTCAAAAGCGTGGACAGCGGGTAGCCTAGGCCGCCGGGCAGCAAGGAATACTGAAACACGATAAGCGGCAAATCCGTCACGTCGGCGATCCGCTTGAAATGCTCTACCGCCATCTCAGGTCGCTGACCCATGCTGTAAAGTGCTGGCGGAAAAATCAGCAGTGCAGAGGCACCTCCTTCAGTTGCCATACGGGCGATGCGCTGAGCTTCGAAGCTACCGTCGGCATAGACGCCGTTGACAATTGGCACGCTGTTACCGATCTCATCCATCGTGACTTCTAGAACCCGACGCTGTTCTTCAAAAGTGCACGATGCCACTTCAGAAGCATGCGCATTGGTGGTGATGGCACTGATGCCCTGCACCGAAGTGACATCCTTCAAATGCGCACGATAGCTTTTTTCGTCAATTGAAAAGTCATCGTGAAAGGGCATTAAGACGGCCGGAATGACGCCGTGTGGAATGTACATGGAATCTCCTGTGAAGTTTGTGTTTCAGTTCATCAAATCAGGCGCGAACGCACCACCGATTCATTCGTCAACAACTTTATTTCTGAGGATGCCAATTTTTTCGATTTCAATTTCACACACATCACCCGCCTTCATGTAAAGCGGTGGCTTACGCGCCATCCCAACGCCAGCAGGCGTGCCGGCGATGATGATGTCGCCGGGTTGCAATTCCATCGCTTCCGAACACACGCTGACAAGCGTGACAACGTCGAAAATCATGTCTTTTGTGTTGGCATCTTGCACAGTTTGGCCGTTCAGCCTAGCCTGTAAGCGCAGCCCAATGGCACCCTCAGGTAGCTCGTCCGCAGTGATGAACTCTGGGCCAAATCCGCCTGTCCGGTCAAAGTTCTTACCCATCATCCACTGCGTTGTGCGTAGCTGGTAGTCGCGGATGGAGCCGTCATTAAAAATGGAGTAGCCAGCGACATGGTGCAATGCGTCCTGCTTGTCGATATAGCGTCCGGGCTTTCCAATCACGATGACCAGCTCAGCCTCGTAGTCAAAAGCGGTCGATACTTTGGGGCGAACGATGTTTTCGTTGTGCGCAACCCATGACGATTTGTATCGCTGGAACAGCACCGGATACTTTGGAGGATCCTTGTATGGGCTTTCCGCTGCATGGTCTACATAGTTAAGCCCAACGGCAATGGCCTTACTTGGATTCAGTACAGGCGGGAGATAGGTAACCGCCGATAAGGGAATCTTTTGAGTCGCGGCAGCCAAGGCCTGACGCGCACGCGTCATGCCATCGTCGCCTAGGAGAAGGAGTTTGTCTATGCAGTCCGGTAGCCCCGCTGCAGTGAGATCAATTACGTCATTAGCAACACGGGCGCCCAAACGGCTGTGTCCATCTTGTAGAAAATTGAGTAAGCGCATGAGATGTTCGCCTTGATTGAAAGAAGTAAAAAATGGGGATTTCGAAGCATCAACTGCTGCGTGTTATCGCAGCCGGTTGACTTGAAGCTGGGCCGATTGGCCAAATATCACTGAGTTTCGCCACACCGTTCAACAAGGCAGGCGCCAACGTCTGAAGATCTTTGGCCGACATTCGCGTAGTGGGTGATGCAATACTGACGACACCGGCACAGACCCGCTCACCTGAAGCGAGATTGACCATGATGGGAGCTGCAATCGCACCCACGCCGAGCTCGTTCTCTTCGTAGCTCAGGGCGTAACCCGTCAGCTGGGCTTGCTCTAAGTCCTCCTCTATGTCTCGTCGCTTGGTTTTAGAAAATTCAGTGCATTTGGCAATCCCGGTTTCGGTCAGCACGGTCCAGGCCTGCTGACGCGACAGTGTTGACAGCCAAGCCTTCCCTGCAGCGTGCGTATTGAGCTGCACGTCCAGCCGATAGTTGGGATCGATGTGCAATGTTCGCCGGGCACCTACAAAAGCAAGCACCCAAGTTACCCGGGAACCGAACTCGACAACCCCCAAACGAACGAGTTCACCCGTCTCGTTGGCCAACTCGCGTAGAACACCGCTCGATTGGTCTAGCAACCTCGTTTGCGCCAACTTTCGCAGGCCTAAATTACTGAGTTTGTAAGTTAAAACGTAGGCGCCGGTGGCCTCATCGCAGTAAACAAAACCTGTCGCTCGAAGTTCGTCAATCAGTCTGATAGCGATCGACTTGTTCACGTCCAACCTGCGGCTTATGTCTGCAAGCGACCACATCCCCTCGCCTTCGGACATGAACTCCAGCAGCTGCAAACTCCTGCGAACCGACAGCACGCCGCCGGTCACGCGCTGTTGCACACCCTTAGCGCTAGCTAGACGTAGCTTGGGTTTGACGGTAGTGCCCGCCATTAGCTGCAGCACCGGTCAGCGATCAAGCCTTCAGCGCGCGCTTCAGCTTGCCAATCTTGGGCCTTGCGGGCGAGGGCTGCCGGTTGTAACGTGATGCGACTCTTGGTTTTCTTCGACTTATCACTCAGCGCCTTGAGCAGCTTTGCCGGGCTCGTATAAGGCTGATCTAGAGGCAGACCATGCTTCTCCATATGGGCCCGCAGCTCTGCTGTCGCGGCCCTGTCGACCTTATGGCTGACGGGGTCCACCACTGCGCCGTACTGACTGCGGGCCGCTTCTGCGGACACATATCCGTTAACGACATCGCGTTCAATCCTTTCGACATCACGCGCAGTCGGTTGACCGAAGCCACCACCGCCACCAGATTTCAGTGTCCAAGTGTCCCCTGCGGTCAGCATTTGAGAGAACACTTTCCCTGTTGTGTAAACGACCTCGTCCTTGCCCTTTCGATGCAGGGCAACTTCATTGCCCATCGCCGACATGCCGCCGAACAGGCCCCATGGGCAGCATTCCACCCGCTCAATCTGGGTGTTGAACATGATTTCTGACAGTACACGGATAACCTGCTCGGTACCGAGTCCACCTCGGTAAGTACCCGCGCCTCCTGAATCACTCCGCAAGGCATAACGCTCCACTAACAATGGATATTTCGCCTCGACTTGTTCGGAGGGTCCGTTATGGGTATCGCCGTCGTTGATGGCAATCGTCGCGCTCATCCCATCTTCATTGTGTTTGGCGCCCCAGCCGCCGCCAATCAACCCCCCGAGGTATAGAAAGAGCTTGTTGTCATGCGGTTGACGCCCATGAACTGAAGCAATGCACAAATCGGCATGGTGTCCCGCGATGACTTTTGAAGGAATGGCCGTTGCAAGGGCGCGGAACACGGTATCGACAACCGTCATGGGGAAAGTCATCCACCAGCGCATCGGCGCCGGGCGGGTGGCGTTGATCACTTTCCCCTCAGGCAGAATGACCGTCAGCGCACGAAAGCAGCCATCGTTAATAGGCAATTCAGTTGGGGCAACCAGGCATTTAAATGCCACTTGGGCGCAAGCAATACCGGCAGACTCACCTGAGTTGTAAAAACCTTTAACTTGGTCGCTCACGTCCGACAGGTCAATGGTCATCTCGTCGCCGCGGATGATCACCTTCACCCGAATAGGAATGCGTTTCCCGTGGGCAACGCCGTCATCGTCCATGAAGGATTCTGCAAAGTAGACACCATCCGGCATTTCGCGGAGGGCTGCGCGAGAAGCAGCATCACTTTGTTCGAAAATATGTTCGATAGCATTGACAACGGTCTGCTTGCCGTGCTTTCGTAGCATTTCCAACACCCGCTTTTCGCCCGTCTTGACAGCTGCAATTTGCGCGCGCAAATCACCCATGGCTCGTTCAGGTATACGGACATTCAGCTCGATGATTCGGAACACGTCGTCATTGGGAATACCTTTGCGGTAGACCTTCACAATAGGCATTTGCAGGCCTTCAGAATAGATATCGAAGGTCATGCCATCCAACGTGCCCCCAATGTCCTGCCAGTGCGCCATGCAGGCGGAAAACCCAACAACTTCGCCCTCAAAGAAGATCGGCACCGCAAACGTCATGTGGTTCAAGTGGCTACCGGTGATGTATGCATCGTTGGTCAAAAGCACATCACCGTCTTCCAGCTGATCGTAGCCATACTGGTCGATCATCCGCTTGACGGTGTTGCTCATCCCGCGTATGAACATCGGCAGCCCAATGCCGATGGACACGGTATTGCCCTCGCGGTCAAAGATGCCGACCGTGAAGTCCAGCGCCTCGTAGATGATCATGTTGTAGGCGGTCCGCATGAGATTGGACTTCATCTCCTCGGTGGTCGCCACCATGCCGTTTCGGATGATCTCTGTAATGACCGCATTCTGCCGCGGAGCGCGCTTTGTCCCAGGTACTTCAGTTTTCATCATTCGCCACCTCAATCACTAGATTTCCAAATTTATCGACCGTCAGCTCATCGCCTGGGAATATCACCGTGGTAGAGGCATACTCTTCCACCAGCGCCGGGCCGGCAATCCGGTTGCCCCTGCGCAAGTCTTGGCGCTGGTAAACACGCGCATCCTGCCAGCCATCCTCAGCGGTGAAATACACTGGCCGCCGACTTGGAGCCACCTCAGGCTCTGATGCACCAGGAACGAGTTCTGACACTGTCGGCTTCGGCATTTCGCCAGAGATTGACGTACGGATGCTCACCACCTCGGCACGCTCTTTATCGGAGCAATAACCATAGCGTTTCAAATGGACCGCGTCGAAAAGGCGCTTGATAGCCGCGAGGTCATGCGCATTAAAAACCTCCACCGGGATATCCACAGACACGGCATGCTCTTGCCCGACATATCGCATGTCTAAGCCGCGTTCAATCTTGATCTCGCCAGCCTTCACGGCAGCGCGGCGTATTTCGTCTTCGCCCTTTGCCTCCATCGCGAGGTAAAGCTTATTCACTTCCACAAAGTCAAACGCCTCCAGCGAGGTAAATCGTGTTCGAACATAGTCGCGACGAAGATCCGCGACCAACATGCCATATGCGGAAAAATGACCCGGTGCATTGGGGATGATGACGCGCGGCATCTGCAATTCACGCGCCACCAGCACCGCGTGCAAGGGGCCTGCACCGCCAAAAGCAACCATGGGAAAATCCCGCGCATCGAGCCCGCGTTCGGTTGTGACCCGTTGCACCACATTGGACATAGTGACCGCTGCGATACGTATGACGCCTTCCGCAGCGGCCTCCACCGATAAGCCCAACTTGTCCCCGATGCGTTCCTGCATCGCCTTGCGTGCGGCGTTTGCATCTAAGCGCATATCGCCGCCAAGAAATCGGGTTTCGGACAAGCGACCGAGAATCAGATTGGCGTCGGTCACCGTAGGCTCTTGTCCTCCCAAGCCATAGCAAACAGGCCCTGGCACAGAGCCTGCACTTTGTGGCCCCACACGCAACGAATCGCCAGCGGCCAACCGCGCGATGCTGCCGCCACCCGTGCCGACCTCCTGAATATCGATCATCGGTATCTGCACCGGCAAGCCTTCCGCATAACCGCCGATCATTGAGTTAGACGTCATCAGAACATTGCCATCCAAGATCACGCCTGACTTGGCTGTGGTGCCCCCCATGTCAAACGCAATAGCATCACGCACGCCCATCGATCGGCACAACTCACGCGTTCCAATCACACCTGCCGCCGGGCCGGACTCCAGCATCCGAATGCATTCCTTCTGCGCGCTCTCAACGTCATAAAGTCCGCCTGTAGACTGAACAATCAAGAAGCCTCCGCCAAACTTCTTTTGCTCTAAATGCGCCACGATTTCCCGAAGGTAGGAGCGCACTCTGGGGCCGACATAAGCGTTAGCCGCCACCGTACTGGTGCGCTCATATTCGCGATACTCCTGCGACAGCTCGTGCGACGCCGTGATGTACATAGCCGGAAAACGTTTTTCAAAAAACTGTTTCGCGCGGATCTCGTGGTCAGGATTGCGGTAGGAATGCATGAACATGATGGCCAGGGAATCGACATTTTCGACCTCCAGCTTGTCGGCAATATCAGCCAACTCTTCCTCTGACAGCTCCTTCAGTACTTCGCCGGACCCATAAAGGCGCTCATCAACCTCAAAGCGTAGCGCTCGCTCAATCAGTGGCTTGTGCTTCTGAAAGAAAAGGTTGTAAGCCTCAGGGCGATTGATCCGACCGATTTCGTAAATGTCCCGAAACCCTCGGGTCGTCACCAGAGCCGTACGTGCGCCGGTTCGCTCTAGTAGCGTGTTAATGGCCGTCGTCGTCCCATGCAGGAAAAGGTTGGCTTGGTCGAAGCTTGAACCCGCTTTCTCGACGCCATCGTTGATGCCGTCGATCAAATGCGCGGGTGTCGTCAAGCATTTCCCTAGCTTGATAAGGCCTGTCTTCTCATCGAAGATGGCAATGTCTGTGAATGTTCCGCCAACGTCAGCAGCAACACGTGAATCCGCCTGTCTTGAATGCACTATCTGGTCTCCTTTGCATCTGGCGAACATCAGTCCGAGATGTATTTTTATAATTGGTAACGCCGTTACTCTTATTTAGAATATCCAATATTCAATAAAATCAATACGAGTACAAACCCTTGGGAACAGGCCGTTCTTACAATACCCGCATGACTTTTCTTGACATGCTCGATGCCGCCGGCCGGCAGAACCAATCCATGCTGTGCGTGGGCTTGGACCCGGAACCCACCCGTTTCCCCGGCAAGCTCAAAGGCGACGCCAACAAAATTTATGATTTTTGCGCGGCTATCGTTGACGCCACGGCCGATCTCGTGGTGTCCTTCAAACCGCAGATTGCTTACTTTGCCGCCCACCGCGCTGAAGGCCAGTTGGAGCGTTTGATGGAGCACATGCGCCGCGTGGCGCCGCAGGTGCCGATCATTCTGGACGCCAAGCGTGGCGACATCGGCAGCACCGCGCAGCAGTACGCGATTGAAGCCTTCGAGCGCTACGGCGCTGACGCTGTCACGCTGTCGCCGTTCATGGGTTTCGACTCGGTCGCGCCGTATTTGAAGTACGCAGGCAAGGGCGCATTTTTGCTGTGCCGCACCTCCAACCCCGGTGGTGACGATTTGCAAAATCAACGCCTCGCCTCGGTGGAAGGCCAACCGCTGCTCTACGAACATGTGGCGCGTTTGGCGCAAGGTCCGTGGAACCTCAATGGCCAACTTGGGCTGGTGGTCGGCGCCACTTACCCGGCCGAAATCGAACGTGTGCGCCAAGTCGCCCCCACGCTACCGCTGTTGATTCCCGGCGTTGGCGCCCAAGGCGGTGACGCCGTAGCCACTGTGCGCGCCGGCTACAAAGCCGGTGCGCCCATCATCGTCAATTCATCGCGGGCGATTTTGTACGCTTCGTCAGGCGACGACTTTGCCGAAGCCGCAAGGCGCGAAGCCATCAAAACGCGGGATGTTCTGCAAGCCGCAAAACAAGACAGCACCCCTTAAGTCCCAACGCGCGATTCCCATGGCGCCGCATTGTCGCCGTCGGCACCAAAGCCCTGCGCGATCATGGTCCTGAGCCACTGGTGTCCCGGGTCTCGGTGCAGCCGGGCGTGCCAAAACTGGTGAATCGCACTGCTTTGCACGGCCAGTGGCAAGGGGCAGGTGGTCAAACCAAAAGGGCGTGTCACACGCTGCGCGAAGCGTTCTGGCACCGTCGCGATCAAATCTGAATGGCCGAGCACATCGCCCAATGCGACATAGTGCGGCACGGTCAGGCGTATCCGTCGTTGCAAGCCTTGGCGCTCTAGCGCTTCGTCTACCCGACCGTGGCCCGTGCCGGCGGCCAGAACCCGTACATGCGCCGCAGCGGCAAACTCCGCAAGACCCAGCGTGGTGCGCTGCGCCAAAGGATGGGCTTGCCGCATCAGGCAAACATAATCTTGCCGGAATAACGCTTGCTGAAAAAACCCGGCCTGAAGTTGAGGCAACAAGCCCAGCGCCAGGTCGATGCGACCGGCGGCCATGTCGTCTTTCAAACTGTCACGGGCAACCGAGACCACGTTCAAGGTGACCGCCGGCGCGTGTTGGTCGAGCAGGTCCATCAGCACGGGCAAGAAATACATCTCACCGACATCGGTCATGGCCAAGTTGAAGCTGCGCGCGCTGCTGGCCGCGTCAAAACTGCTGCGGACATTTAAGGCCAGTTGCAGCGCGTCCAGCGCTTGCGCCACCGGCTCGGCCAATTGCAGGGCAAATGGCGTGGGCTGCATGCCTTGCTGAGTCCGCAAAAAAAGTTCATCGCCCAACGTCAAACGCAAGCGCTTGAGCGCGCTGCTGACCGCCGGCTGGCTCATGCCCAACGTCCGGGCCACGCCTGAGACACGTTTCTCCCTGAGCAGGTGTTGGAAGACGAGCAAAAGATTGAGGTCGATTTGGGACAGCTGCATAAAAATAAAAGGGTCAGAGGTATTGCAATATTTGATATTCAAATAGAGTGTATCGACCGACTTCGATTTACGAATTTTATAAGCTGACGGATGATTCTCGTTATAAATATGAGGAGACATCGCATGAGTCAGAGTCCTGCGGCCCAACCCATTCATTGGGAAAAGGGCGACACCAGCCGCATCCCCTTCGCCGTGTACACCGACGAGCAACGCCACAAAAAGGAGTTGGCGCGATTTTTCTACAAGGCCCACTGGTGCTATGTGGGGCTGGAGGCTGAAATCCCCCAGCCCGGGGACTTCAAGCGCACGGTGGTCGGTGAACGCTCGGTCATCATGACGCGTGCCGATGACGGCCAGATCCACGTGGTTGAGAACGTCTGCGCGCACCGGGGCATGCAGTTCTGCCGCGAGCGGCACGGCCACAAAAAAGAATTCGTCTGTCCGTATCACCAGTGGAGCTACACGCTCAAAGGCGATCTGCAGGGCGTCCCTTTCCGTCGGGGCGTGCGCCAAGACGGCAAGGTCAATGGCGGCATGCCAGCTGACTTTGAGCCCAAAGACCACGGCCTCACAGCGCTCAAGGTCGCCGTGCGTGGCGGCGTGGTGTTTGCGTCCTTCGACCATGAGGTTGAGTCGCTGGAAGACTTCATGGGCCCAACCATCTTGGGCTACTTCGACAGACTCTTCAACGGCCGGAAGTTGGTCATCTTGGGCTACAACCGGCAACGCATTCCAGGCAACTGGAAGCTGATGCAAGAAAACATCAAAGACCCGTATCACCCGGGCTTGCTGCATACCTGGTTTGTGACGTTTGGGCTTTGGCGTGCTGACAATAAATCGGAGCTGCGCATGGACGCGCACCACCGGCATGCGGCCATGGTGTCCACTCGCGGCAGCGCTGGTCAGGCTTCGGGTCAAGCCTCGCAAGTGACGCAGGTCAGCAGCTTCAAAGCCGACATGCAGCTCAATGATCCGAGCTTTCTGGACATCGTTCCTGAAGCTTGGTGGGGCGGGCCGACCGCCGTCATGACCACGCTTTTTCCGAGTGTGATTTTTCAGCAGCAAGTCAACAGCGTCTCTACGCGCCATATTCAGCCTGACGGTCATGGTGCGTTTGATTTTGTCTGGACGCATTTTGGTTTTGACGATGACACGCCCGAGATGCATCAACGGCGCCTGCGTCAGGCCAATCTGTTCGGACCGGCCGGTTTTGTGTCGGCTGACGACGGCGAGGTGATTGAGTTTTCGCAGCAGGCCTTTGAGAGCAAACCGCAGCACCGCACGCTGGCTGAGTTGGGCGGCCGCGAGGTCGGCGAAACCGACCACATGGTCACGGAGACGCTGATTCGCGGCATGTACGCCTACTGGCGCAAAGTGATGGGGGAGTGAACATGATCAACTTTGAAACGCACTTGGCGCTGACCCGCTTGTATGCTGATTACGCACTGGCCGTGGACAGCGGTCAGTGGGATTTGTGGCCAGAATTCTTTATGGACGACGGCGTTTACAAACTGCAACCGCGCGAGAACCACGAACGCGGCTTTCCGCTGGCCACGTTGTCATTTACCAGCAAGGGCATGCTCAAGGACCGCGTCTATGGCATCCAGGAAACGCTGTTCCATGACCCGTATTACCAGCGCCATGTGGTGGGTGCACCGGTGGTGCGGCGCGTGGAGGCCGGCCGGATTCACAGCGAAGCCAACTACGCGGTGTTTCGCACCAAGCTCGACAAACTGAGCACGGTCTTCAATGTTGGGCGCTACATCGACACCATCGTGCAGACGCCTGAGGGTTTAAAGTTTGCCGAGCGACTGGTGATCTATGACAGTGAAATGATCCCCAACGCCATCATTTACCCGATTTGAAAGACAGCATGAGCCCATGGACTGACGTTGCGGCCGAGGCCGATTTATTTGAAGGCGCTGGCATTGCCGTGCAAGCGCAAAGCTATGACGTGGCCCTCTTCAGCATCGATGGTGAGGTTTTTGCCACCGACAACATCTGCTCACACGGTCACGCCAGACTGTGCGACGGCTTCATCGAAGGGCATGAGGTGGAGTGTCCGTTTCACCAAGGACGCTTTGATGTGCGCACAGGTGCTGCGACCTGCGCACCAGCGACTGACCCGGTCAAATCCTGGCCGGTGAAGATTGAAGGCGGCCGCGTTTACCTGCAGTTAGAAGGCTGAGTTACTTATAAACTTTTTTGAGCAGCGCGATCAAAGTCTTGCGCTCTTCCGGACTGAGTCGATCAGCCGTTTCGGTCTCCAATTGCGCCGCTGTTTTTTCTGCACTGCGCATCATGGCCAAGCCTTCAGCGGAGGGGTGCAAACCAGTGGCCCGGCCGTCTTGAGGATGCGGCAGTCGATGAATGAGTTGCCGCTTTTCCATGGCCGAAATCATCCCCACTAAGTTTGGCGCCTGCAGCCCCAGAGATGCGCACAATTGCCGCGATGTGATGCCGGGGTTATGGACGATCAGCGACAGCACTGAAAAATCAACGGTCCGTAAATCGTAAACACGCATCCGCTCCATGAAGACGCCAATGATGGCCAGCGCAGCGCGGCGAGCGTTGTAGCCAATCAATGTCTCGAGGTAGCGCGTGTTCACCTTCTCTACGTGCGGTGTTGGGGTCTGCCCGTCCATCGATGTCTCAGGTGAATGCTTGGGCGAACGCAGCACTCAGAGCCGCGCCTGCATGATGCTCATACACAAATTGAATTCCGGCGAAACCCAGTGCCGAAGGGCGCTGGCAGGCTCGGTCCATCGGCCAGACAGCTCATTCGCAGGATCTGCCGGGTTGGTTGGTGCGGCTTGTTTGATTTGCAGCCAGGCCCAATCCAACAAGAGCAAGGCGATGGCGCGCAGGTAGTCGTCGGCCACCCAATAAGGCAGCTCAATCTCTGCTTTGGCTTTGTTTGCCAGCAAGCTGGTGAGCTCTTTGAGCTCGTTGATACGACTCAGAAGCTGGGCGCTTTCTGGGTTCTGCAAGTCCAGCTCAAGACTCAAGGTTTGGAAAAATTCAAACAGTCCAACGCCGCCGTCCGGCAACACTTTGCGCACCAGCAAATCAATCGCTTGAATCTCATTGGTCCCCTCATAAATCATGGTGACCCGCGAGTCACGCACGATTTGCTCAATGCCCCATTCGCGCACGTAACCATGGCCACCAAAGACCTGCAAACAGTCGCTGCTGCCTTTGAAGGCCTGCGCCGTCCAAGCAGCTTTGAGCACCGGCGTGACGTAGCTGCACCACTGCTGGGCAGCGTGACGATGAGCCGCGTCGGGGTGGTGTTTGGCCAAGTCGAGTTCGACCGCCGTGCGGTAGGCCAGCACACGACCACCGTCAATCCAAGCGCGCTGGGTCGACAGAATGCGCCGCACCGCCGGGTGCTCCGAAATCGGGTCTGGCGTGGTGCTCATCGGCTGCTTGGGTGCGCGCATTTGCCGACGCTCCTTGGCGTAGGCATCGGCCTTTTGCCAAGCCGCCTCCAGCAGACCAATGCCTTGCAAGCCCACATGCAAACGCGCGGCATTCATCATCACAAACATGGCGTTGAGGCCGCGGTTCGGCTCGCCAATCATCCACGCGGTGGCCTCGTCGAAACGCATGGCGCAAGTCGAGCTGCCGTGCAGACCCATTTTGTCTTCAATGCGATCGCAATGAACGGCGTTGGCATTGCCATCGGGCAGCACCTTGGGGGCGAGAAACAAGGACAGCCCTTTGGGACCCGCCGGGGCATCGGGCAAGCGCGCCAAGACCAGATGAACAATGTTGTCGCTCAAATCATGCTCGCCACCGGAGATGAAAATCTTGCTGCCGCTCAAGCGGTAACTGCCGTCCGCCTGAGGTGTCGCTTTGGTGCGCAGCAGACCCAAGTCGCTGCCGGCGTGGGGCTCGGTCAGGCACATGGTGGCCAGCCATTCACCAGTTGCAATTTTTTCAAGATAGGTCGACTTCAAAGAGGCGTTGCCGTGGTGTTTGAGGCACTCATAAGCACCATGCAACAGGCCAGGTGCCATGGTCCAGCCATGGTTGGCCGCGCTCAGCATGTCATACAACACCGCTTCGAGCACCGCCGGCAATCCCTGGCCGCCATCTTCCGGCGAACAGGCCAGTGCAGGCCAACCGGCTTGCCAAAAGGCCTGATAAGCCGCCTGGAAGCCGGGTGGCGAGGTGACCTGGCCGTCTGCCCACTGGCAGCCAACGGTGTCGCCGATTTCTTGCAAGGGGGCGATGACTTGGGCCACAAACTTGCCGGCCTCATCAACGACTTGGCGCATCAAATCAGCATCAGTGTCCGCGAACTCGGCGAGCGCCTGAAACTGCTCAGGCACTTTGAGAACATCGTGAAGGATGAAGTGAATATCGTCCAACGGCGGCTGGTAGTTCATGCAGCTTCTTTCTTGCGGGCGGCGCCCAAATAGGTGTCGATCACGCGCGAATCGGTGGCCAATTCTTTGGCCGGTCCGTACAGGGCGATTTCACCCATTTCCAGCACATAGCCGTCGTCCGCGGTTTCCAGTGCCGCGCGGGCGTTTTGTTCGACCAGCAGCGTGGTCACGCCGGTATTACGCAGACCATCGATCGTGCGGAAGATTTCCTTCACCACCAAAGGCGCCAAACCCAAACTCGGCTCGTCCAGCATCAGCAGCACTGGGCGGGCCATCAAGGCGCGGCCGACCGCCAACATTTGACGCTCGCCACCGGACAAGGTACCGGCCATTTGCGTGCGTCGCTCGAGCAGACGCGGGAAGAGTTCATAGACCACATGAATCTGTTCACGCCAGAGTTTATTTTTCTGCCTCACTTGGCGGAACGCACCCAGCACGAGGTTGTCTTCGACCGACATCGTGCCGAACAACTCGCGCCGCTCTGGCACCAGAGAAATACCCAGCATCACGCGGTCTTCGAGCGTGAGAGCGCTCACGTCTTGGCCGTTGAATTCAATGGTTCCGCGTCCAGGCAGAACGCCCATCAGCGTGTTGAGCAGGGTTGATTTACCGGCGCCATTGGGGCCGATCACCGTGATCACGCTGCCCTTGTCGGCATGCAGGCTGATGCCGTGCAAGACCTCGGCTCGGCCGTAGCCGGCACGCAGATTTTGGACGCGAAGAAGTGGCGTTGTCATGTCAGGCGTCCTCAATGTTCAGTGCCAAGATAGGCCGCTCGGACGGCCGGACTTTGCTGAATTTCAACCGGCGTGCCTTGGGTCAGCAAGGTGCCAAACTCCATCACCACCAGGTGGTCACAGACGTCCATCACCAAGTCCATGTCGTGCTCCACCAGCAAAATGCTCATGCCTTCACCGCGCAGTTGGCGCAGCACATCGGCCAGGGCTTGCTTCTCTTTGTGGCGCAGTCCGGCGGCGGGTTCGTCCAGCAACAGCAGTGCCGGGTCGCTGCACAGGGCGCGGGCAATTTCCATCAAGCGCTGCGGACCCATGGCCAGGTTGCCGGCTTGTTCGTGCAGATGCGCACCCATGCCGATGCGTTCCAGTTGACGCTGTGCTTCACGCAGTAACTGGCGCTCTTCGTCGCGGTTCAAGCGGGTCATGGCGGACACCACATCTTTGCGACCTCGCAGATGAGCGCCCAGTGCGACGTTCTCCAGCACCGTCATGTCCGGGATCATCTTGACGTGTTGGAAGGTGCGCGACATGCCTCGGCTGGCGATCTCCCGGGAGCGCAGACCGCTGATCTCGTCACCCCGAAAAAAAACCTTACCGCTGGTCAGCGACAAGACACCTGTGATCAGGTTGAAGGTGGTGGACTTGCCCGCACCGTTCGGTCCAATCAGCCCCACAATCTGTCCGGCCTTGATTTGAAAGCCAATGTCATTGACGGCCACCAAGCCGCCAAACTGTTTGCGGATGGCTTGCACCTCCAACACCAACTCGCCCGTTGCCGGTTTGTTGCGTTCGCTCAGTGCCGGGGCATTGGCCCAATCCATCAAGCGCTGCGGGCGGGGCAGTTTTTGCTCCACCAGTGACCACAGCCCATTCGGCAAAAATTTCAGCGTGAGCACCAGCACAATGCCGAAGACAATCGTTTCATAGCTGCCGCTGGTGCCAATCAGCATCGGCAACAACACCTGCAACTGGTCTTCCAGCAGCTTCGTGAGCAGCGCACCGGTGATAGCCCCCCAGACGTGGCCGACACCGCCCACCACCGTCATGAACAGGTATTCAATCCCCATCTTGAGACCGAAGGGCGACGGGTTGACGGAGCGCTGAAAGTGCGCAAACAACCAACCTGACACCGACGCCAACAAGGCGGCGATGACAAAAATAATGATCTTGTAGCGCAAGGTGTTGACGCCCATGGCTTCAGCCATCTGCGTGCCAGTGCGCAGCGAGCGCATGGCCCGCCCCGGACGCGAGTCCAGCAGATGGAGAATCGCCAATGCCGCCAGCACCACGACCGACCAGGCAAACAAAAAGAAGCCTCGGCCTTGGCCCAACTCAAGCCCAAACAGCGACAGTGTTTGAATGCCCAGCAAGCCATCGTACTTGCCCAATGCGTCGACGTTGCCCATCAGGTAGTACAGCGACAAGCCCCAAGCAATGGTCGCCAGTGGCAGGTAGTGACCCGACATGCGCAGCGTGATGCCCGCCACGATCAGCGCCGAGACACCCGTGATGGCGAGGCCGATAAAGAGCGTCAGCCAAGGCGACAAACCGGTATTGAGGGTCAACCAGGCGGTGGTGTAAGCGCCGATACCAACAAAGGCCGCTTGTCCAAAAGAGGTCAAGCCGGCCACACCGGTCAGCAGCACCAAGCCCAAGCCGACCAAGCTGTACAAGGCAATGTAGTTGAGTTGTGTGATCCAAAAATCTGGCAGCGGCAGCACGGCCAACAGCACGATGGCGACGATCAGCGCCCACAATCCATAGCGTCTAGCCAACATGTCAATGATCCTCGTCCGAAGGGCCGCTCTGCAGCGAGCGCCACAGCAAAATTGGCAGAATGAGCGTGAAGACGATCACCTCTTTGAAGGCACTGGCCCAAAAGGAACCAAACGCTTCAACGATGCCGACAAACAAGGCACCCAGCAGTGCACCGGGGTAGCTCGACAAACCGGCAATCACCGCGGCCACAAAGCCCTTGAGGCCAATCAAAAAGCCGGAGTCGTAAAACACCGTGGTGGTCGGGCCGATCAGCAGGCCGGACAAGGCGCCAATCAAAGCCGCCATGGCGAAGGTGAGTTGACCCGAGGTATGGGATGAAATACCCATCAAGCGTGCGCCCAAGCGATTCACTGCTGTCGCCCGCAAGGCTTTGCCATACAAGGAGCGCTCAAAAAATAGCCACAACATCACGATCAACGCTAACGATGCCGTGAAGATGATGATGGTTTGCCCCTTCAACACCACCGGCCCCAGCGGCAAGCGAATATCCCAGAACGACGGGTTGCGAAAACCTTCAGCGCCGAAAAACAGCAGGCCCAGCCCGGTCATGGCAAAGTGCACGCCAACCGAGACAATCAGCAGCACCAGCGGTGTGGCTGCTTCAAGCGACTGAAAGGCGACCCGATAAACCAGCGGCCCAAAGGCCGTGACGATGGCCACGCTCAACAAGGCTTGAACGACCAAGGGAAATTGTTGGGGTGCGGCCCAAGCGGTCAGGCCCGCAATCGCGCCCGGCAGTAGGAGGGTCTTGACACCGGTTTTAAGCGCCGCCAAGGCATTGCGATGCCGCTGCCAAGCGCTGGTCAAATCCATGAATGCGGCAACGCTTGCCAATATCAGCAGCAGCCAGACCGTGCCCGGAATTTTGCCAGTTTGCAGGATGGCCAGCGTCAACGCGCCATAGGCGACGAACTCACCTTGCGGGATAAAAATAACCCGCGTGACGGTGAACACCAGCACGGTGGCCAGACCCAACAGGGCATAAATAGACCCGTTGATAAGGCCGTCCAGCAACAGAATGCTGGCGATCGAGGTATCCATGACCAACCCTTGGTTGAAAACTAAAAAGGAAATAAGCCATGCCCGCTAGGTCGTCATAAGAGACGCCCTAGCGGGTCACGTTGGCGAGCGTTTTATTCCATTTTCCAATCACCATTGACGACCTTGACGATGACGCCAGTCTCGTTGGTGAAGCCCCAATGGTCTTGCTTGGTCCAGTTCATGATGCCGTGTGCGAAATTGGTGCGACCCATGGTTTCAATCGCGTCACGCAGCGCTGTACGGAATTCCTGCGTGCCTGGCTTGCCTTTTTTCAGCGCCACCGGAATGACTTTTTCCATGACGATGGCCGCGTCGTAAGCGTGACCGGCGAACTGGTTGCGACTGCCCGCACCGTAGACTTTTTCGTACTTCTGGACGAAGTCAATTGCCAGTTTTTTGGAGGGATGGCTATCAGGCAGTTGCTCAGGCGCAATGACCGGACCAGAAACCACGTAAGAGCCTTCGACCGCTTTGCCGCCAACGCGCATCAAGTCGCGCGTAGCGGCTGCGTGCGTTTGGTAAATTTTGCCCTTGAAGCCACGGTCGACGATGGCCATGTGAGGCATGGCGGCGCCGCTGCCAGAGGCGACGACCAGCATCGCATCCGGATTGGCTGATGTCAGCTTGAGCGCTTGCGCTGTGACGCTGGTGTCGGTCCGGGCAAAGCGCTCAGCGGCGACAACCTTGATGCCCGCTTTTTCCGCGATCGGGGTGAATTCTTTCAACCAGCCTTCACCGTAGGCATCGGTGTAGCCCAAAAAGCCGACGGTTTTGACGCCTTGCTTTTTCATGTGCTCCACCATGGCGTGCGACATGACTGAGTTGGATTGCGGCAGACGAAAGCTCCACGCGTCTTTGCCGGGCGGCAGGCCAGCGGGCGTTGCCAGCAGTTGTGGGGTCTGGCTTTCCATGGCGACGTCCGCCATCGCGATGCCGACCGGTGTGGCGGCAGAGCCAATGATCAAATCGACTTTTTCGTCGGTCACAAAACGGCGGGCGTTCTTGACGCCGTTGGTCGGATCGGTCGCATCATCGAGCACGATGTATTTCATCTTTTCGCCGGCAATGCTGGCAGGCCACAAGGCGATCTGGTTCTTCATCGGAATACCAAGACCTGAGGCCGGCCCGGTCAGCGGCAGGCTCACGCCGACCGTGATGTCGGCTTGCGCCGCGCCAGTGACCAAGGCCGCGACGGCGGTTGCAACGAGTGTTTTAAAGTTCTTCATGGTGCTTGTCTCCTGATAAGTTTTAGTAGCGTTGAGGGGAAAACTGAAGGCCTGCTCTTTTATGAGCAGAGACTCTTGATAAATTCAGGCACTGGAATGGCCTTGATGCGATCGGCATGCTCGGGATGACGTGTGCAAAAAGCCCGTGTTTCAGTGCCTTCGCAGAGTACGTCGTCGCCGCGTTTGACCACGTGCTTGTGGATGAACACTTTGTCCCGCCACTCCTCCACCGAGGTGTGAATCTGCAGCGTTTCACCATAGGTGGCCGGCCGTGAAAATTTGGTGTGAATCTCCAGCAAAGGGGTGCCGATGATGCCGGTGGTCTTGACCAGTTCACGCCACGGCTGCACGCCACATTGAACAAAAAAGTTCAGGGACGAGGCATCCATCCATTTGGAGAAATTCGGAAAGAAAACGATGCCGGCCGGATCGCAATCGCCGAACATCACGTTCACTTCATAAATGACAATTTTGGGCATTATTTTTTTAGTTTGGGTGAGCTTAGCGTGGTGCCATGCGTAATGCGCCGTCGAGTCGAATGACTTCGCCATTCAGGTGAATGTTGGTGACGATGTGGCTGGCCAGTTGCGCAAACTCTTCAGGCTTGCCAAGACGCGCAGGGAACGGGATGCTGGCTGCCAGCGACGCCTGCACCGGCTCGGGCAGTGTTTTCATCAGCGGCGTAGCGAACAGACCGGGGGCGATGGTGCAGACCCGAATGCCGTATTGCGCCAAGTCTCGCGCCATCGGCAAGGTCATGCCAACCACACCGCTTTTAGAAGCGCTGTAAGCCTGCTGGCCGACTTGGCCGTCAAAGGCCGCGACCGACGCGGTCAAGACCATCACGCCGCGCTCGCCGTCTTCCATCGGTGTGAGTTTGGCGCAGGCCGCTGCAAACAAACGGGCTGCGTTGTAGGTGCCAATCAGGTTGACGTTGATCACGCGCACAAAATCTTCCAGCGGCGCAGGTGAGCCATCTTTGGCGATCACGCGTTTGGCCGCGCCGATGCCGGCAATACTCATCAACATGCGGGCCGGGCCGAGGACCGCTGCGGCTTGGTCGATTGCCGCTTGCAAGCTGTCTGTTTGGGTGATGTCGCAATGGCAGGCAACAGCGTGGCCTTCGCCATAGGCTGCATTGATATCTGCCGCGACTTTGTCGGCCTGTGCGAGGTTCACGTCGAGCAGCGCAACGCGAGCGCCTTGGCGAGCAAGCTCATGTGCCGTCGCTTCACCCAAACCGGAGCCTCCACCCGTCACGAGTGCGGTGTGTCCTTGAATTTTCATGTCGTACTTTCCGGATTTTCAAGCAGCAATGCAATCCCTTGGCCGCCGCCAATGCACGCCGACGCAATGCCCCAGCGTTTGTGGGCACGTTGGAGTTCACGCGCCAGTGTGATGGTCAAGCGCACCCCGGTGGTGGCCAACGGGTGACCCAACGCGATGGCGCCGCCATTGACGTTGAGCAAGCTGAGGTCCAAGCCCAGTTCGCGACCCACGGCCAGTGTCTGCGCGCCCTGGGCTTCGTTGATTTCAAAACGACCGATTTGATCCAGCCGCAAGCCGGTGCGTTCCAAGAGCAGACGAATGGCAGGTGCCGGGCCAATGCCCATGATCTCTGGCGGCACGCCCACAACAGCCGCCGCCACCACACGCGCCATCGGCGTCTTGCCATGTGCTTTGGCGTAATTGCCCGACGCCACCACAGCCGCCGCAGCCGCATCGACCAGCGCCGCGCTGTTGCCGCCGGTTTGCACGCCGCCTTCATACACAGCGCGCAACTTGGCCAGCACATCGGCCGGTGAAATGCGTGCATGGGTGTCTTGTGCGACTTCGGTGATTTTTCCTTGCAGCTTGATGCCGCGTGATGTGTAACCCTCGAGCTCGAACTTTTCAGTGATCACCGGGACGATCTCACCCGCATGAAAACCGGCTTGCTGCGCGGCCACCGCTTTGGCAAACGAGGCCGATGCAAATTCGTCGACTTGCTCACGGGTGATGCTGTATTTTTTAGCCAGGTTCTCAGCCGTCTGGATCATGTTGATGCCGGCCACCGGGTCCTTCAAGGCTTCCCACATGTAGTCCTTGAAGTCCACCGGTGCACCCAGCTTGAAGCCCGTGCGGTGGCTGAAAGCGGCAATCGGGTTGCGCGTCATGCTTTCAGTGCCGACCACCAGTGCTGCCTCACACGCGCCGCTTTGAATGCTCTCGCCGGCTTGGCGAAACAACTCAAACCCCGTACCGCAAATGCGCTGCGCCATCAGGGCGGGCACCTCGACGGGCACGCCTGCGTACAAACCAATATGACGCGGCAAAAAGAATTGGTCAAAGTCGCCTGGGGCCATGTTGCCCGCAATCACCGTGCCGATGTGCTCGCCCGGAACACCGCTGCGCGCCAGCACCGCCCGCGCTGCCTTGATGCCAAGATCAGTCGGCGAAATATGACCGAGTGCGCCGCAGTAATCGACCATGGGCGTACGAACGCCGTCGAGCATCCAAACGTCGTCGAAGTGGGAGAAAAAGCCTTTGCTTGCCATGGTGTTTGACCTTTCAAGCCGTGACGGGTTTCAGAATGCTGTGCAACTTGTCCGCATGCAGCGCGTCCACCGTTTCTGCGCGGTGGGTCAGCACGGCGCGTTGATTGATCGAGCCCTTGTCCGTGACTTCGCTGCGATCAATGGTGGGCGGCTCAGCCAACAAACACATGCGGGCGATGCGACTGGCGCTGCCCGTGGCGGTCACAGCCAGTTGGTTGATGATTTTTTGGAATTGCAGATGGACGGCTTCGCTGGCCAGCACATCAGCCATCGGTGCCGAAGCGTCCAGACCGCTCAGGGTCCGTACCGCCTGCGTTGGAAAGACCATGGCGCCGACTTCCTTGAGGTTGATGCCGGTCAGCACAACGTCTTGAATGTAAGGCGCACCCGCCGCGATGATCTTGGCGCGCAGCGGACCGACGCTGACGAATGTGCCGGTGGCCAACTTGAAATCTTCAGCAATTCGGCCATCGAACTTCAGGCCCTGGTGGATGTCGGTTTCATCGATCCACTTGACCGCATCACCTGAGCAAAAGTAGCCTTCTTCGTCGAAGTTCGCCGCCGTTTCTTCCGGCGCGCGCCAGTAGCCCGGTGTGATGTTGGGGCCGCGGTAGCGCACTTCTGTCTTGCCATCCATGTCAACCAGTTTGAGCGCCATGCCCGGTGTCGGTACACCCAAGTCACCTGCCTTGACGTTGGGGTTGGTGACAAAAATCGCAAACGGTCCCGACTCTGTCATGCCCAAGCCGGTGGCCATGACGATGCGCTCACCGACTTCTTTTTCCTGGGCTGCGTACAAGCCATCCCAGATGGGTTGCGCCAGCGCAGCCCCTGAATAAAAGAACATCTTCACACGCGACAACAGTTTGCTGCGCAGCGCGGCATCGGTCTTCATGGCGTTAGCGATCGCCTCAAAACCGGTCGGCACATTGAAGTACACCGTGGGCGCGATGTCACGCAAGTTGCGCAGTGTCTCTGCCATCAAGGCGGGGGTTGGCTTGCCGTCGTCGATGTACAGCGTACCGCCGTTGTAGACCACCATGCCGAAATTGTGGTTGCCACCGAAGGTATGGTTCCAGGGCAACCAGTCCACCAACACCAGCGGCTGCTCGGCCAGCACCGGCATGCTTTGGATCATTTGCTGCTGATTGGCGCACCACATGCGCTGGGTGTTGATCACCGCCTTGGGCATCTTGGTGGAGCCGCTGGTGAAGAGAAACTTGGTGATCGTGTCGGGGCCTGTGGCCGCCATCGCGGCATCCACCGCAGGCGTCGCCACGGTGTCCAGCAGTGTTTGAAACGAGGTGCTGGCGCGATCGCCCATGTCACCATGCGTGAGAACAACTTCTGTCTCAGGGCCAACGGTCGCAGTGATGGCTTTGGCGTAGCGAGTGGCATCCGCTGCAAACACCAAACCAGGGGTGACGGTCTTCAGCACATGACGCAGTTTGTCGTAGTCCTGGCTGACCAACGAATACGGCGGTGAGGTGGGGACAAACGGCACACCCGCCAGCAGACAACCCAATGACAGCAGCGCATGTTCCAAGTCGTTTTCAGACAGAATCGCCACCGGCCGCTCCGCGTTCAACCCTCTGTCGATCAAGGCTTGGGCGATGCTGCGGGCACTGGTCCAGGCTTGCGCATAGCTGATTTCTTGCCATTCACCGCTGCCGCCGGCTGCGAGCTTTTCGCGGCGCGCCATAAAGACACGATCCGGCGCGGTCTCAGCCCAGTGCTGCAGACGATCTGTCATCCGTACCGGGTAGTCCGCCAGCGCCTGATCGGCCTTCAGGTAATGCACGCCAGGTGCGCCATCGCGCAGGCTGACGCGGGTGACACCAAAAGTCATTGGGCGAAATTGAGGGGCTTTCATGGTCTTGTCTCTTTTTTATCCGTTAGCTTTTAAGCTTTTTTGACCTTGTCGGCGCGACCTTCCAGAAACGCGCGAACACGCTCCTTAGCCTCTGGTGCGCTTTGGGCAATCGCCGCCATCATGGCTTCCGTCATGAAGCCTTGATCGGCCGGTTGTTCTGCAATGCGCGGCAACACATGGGTCAGCGCATAGTTGGTCAGCGGTGCATTGGTTGCAATGCGCACGGCCAGCGCATAAGCCTTCTCAAAAGCTGTCCCTTGCGGCACCAGGTACTGGGCCAGACCGATGCGCTCACCGTCTTGCGCATTGAAGACGCGGCCGGTGAGCATCATGTCAGTCATGCGCGCTGCGCCAATCAGGCGCGGGATGCGCACCGAGCCACCACCGCCCACAAAAATCCCACGTGAGCCTTCAGGCAGCGCGTAAAAAGTAGATTCGTCGGCGACGCGGATATGACAGGCGCTGGCCAATTCAAGACCGCCTCCGACCACCGCGCCGTGCAAGGCGGCAACGACCGGCACCGGCCCGTACTGAACACGCTCGAGGGCCGAGTGCCACATGCGCGAGTGATGCAAGCCTTGGCCTGCATCGCGGTCCTGAAGTTCACTCAAATCAAGACCGGCACAAAAGTGTTCGCCCTCGCCATCAATGACGGCCGCACGGACGCTGGCGGGCATATTTTCAAACAGGTCACGCAATGCCAGAATGAGGGCGTCATTCAAAGCGTTGCGCTTGGCAACGCGGGTCAGCCGAATCACGGCGACTTCTTTTTGCTCACCGCACAGTTCGAAATGGATGTCTTTGCTGCTCATGGTATTTAATCTTTCTGGGCTGAATTATGGTTATAAGATATAAGCAATTCAAGAGGCTTTTCATCACCTTGACTCGGTGTTTACCCTAGTCTGCCGACCTGTCACCATCCCCTATTTGAGAATTTTTATGGACCATCAAAACCTCGTCGCTATTGACATTCACACCCACGCCGAAGTGAGTTGCTGGAATCCGTTTGACAACTACGGTGAGGAATTTGACCGCGCCGCTGACAAGTACTTCCGAAACAGTCGTCGCCCAACGATTGCAGAAACCATCGCCTATTACCGTGAGCGAAAAATTGGCCTGGTGATGTTCACGGTCGACGCTGAATCGCAGATGGGGCGTCAACGCATTCCGAACGAAGAAATCGCCGAGGCGGCCAAGGCTAACGCCGACATGATGGTGGCCTTCGCCAGCATTGATCCCCACAAAGGCAAGATGGGTGCGCGGGAGGCGCGGCGCTTGATTGAACAGTTCGGCATCAAGGGCTTCAAGTTTCACCCCACGGTGCAGGGCTATCACCCGTATGACCGCATGGCGTGGCCCATTTACGAAGTGATCAACGAGTACAAATTGCCGGCTATTTTTCACACAGGTCACAGCGGCATTGGCAGTGGCATGCGCTGCGGCGGCGGGCTTCGCTTGGAGTACAGCAACCCCATGCACCTGGACGACGTTGCCATTGATTTTCCGGACATGCAGATCGTCATGGCCCACCCCAGCTTTCCGTGGCAAGACGAAGCCCTCAGCGTGGCCACCCACAAACCCAACGTTTGGATTGACCTGAGCGGCTGGAGTCCAAAGTACTTTCCCAAGCAGTTGGTGCAATACGCCAACACGCTTTTAAAAGACCGCATTCTGTTTGGCAGTGACTACCCGCTGATCACGCCAGATCGCTGGATGAAAGAGTTTCAAGAAGCCGGGTTCAAGCCCGAGGTGATGCCCGGCATTTTGAAAGACAACGCGGTTCGTTTGTTGGGACTTTCTTAGACCATGATGTTTCAAAAAATCTGTATTTACGGCGCCGGTGCCATTGGCGGCTGGATAGGCGCGCGCTTGGCGCAACAACCGGGCGTAACGCTGTCTGTCGTGGCGCGCGGCGAGACATTGGCGGCACTGAAGTCATCAGGTTTACGCCTGCACATGTCGGGCGCTTTGATCACGCACAGCGCACTCACCACCAGCAGTAACTCGGCTGATCTAGGCGTGCAAGATTTGGTCATCGTGGCTGTTAAAGCCCCGAGTTTGGCGAATGTCGCTGCGCACATCGCACCCCTCTTAGGGCCAAACACGGTGGTGCTGACGGCGATGAACGGTGTTCCGTGGTGGTTCTTACAAGGCTTTGGCGGCTCGCACGCCAACACCCCGCTGTCCAGCGTAGACCGGCAGGACCGCATTGCCCAAGCCATTCCCGCAGAGCATGTCATCGGCTGTGTGGTGCATGCCAGTTGCTCACTGCGCAGCCCTGCCGAAGTGCAGCACCACTTCGGCAACGGACTGATCATTGGCGAGCCTTCTGGCTTGGTGTCTGAGCGCGTTCAAGCGCTACACGCCTTGCTGCAAAACGCCGGGTTCGACACCACGCTGTCGGCACAAATTCAAAAGGACACTTGGTACAAGCTGTGGGGCAATATGACGATCAACCCCGTCAGTGCTTTGACCGGTGCCACCACTGACAAAATTTTGAATGACCCGCTGGTGCTGAACTTCATCTCGCAGGTCATGCTGGAGGCGAAGTCCATCGGTGCGGCGATCGGGATTCCGATCGATCAACACCCGGAAGACCGGCATGCGGTGACGCGCAAACTCGGTGCCTTCAAGTCGTCGATGCTGCAAGACGTGGAAGCCAAGCGCGCCGTAGAACTCGATGCACTGGTCGGCGCAGTCCGCGAGTTGGGCCAGATCACCGGTGTGGCCACGCCGTTCACCGATGCGCTTTTTGGCTTGTCAAGATTGCAGATGCAAGGGCTGGGTTTGTACCCAACGGCCTAGGCCGAGCCCCAGCTTAAACCCCCAAAAATCCAGCCAACGCAGCGCTCCCCGCCACCGCAGAAGCAGAACCCTGCAACACCACCAGCCCTTTTTGCAAGACGATGGCCCGATCGGCATGCGTCAACACCTTGCGGTAGTCGCGGTCAACGATCAAGGTGGCGATGCCGCTGGCGCGGATCTGTCCGATCACGCGCCAGATATCGGCCACGATCAACGGCGCCAGACCTTCGGTGGCTTCGTCCAGAATGATGAGTTCCGGGTGCTGCATCAGCGCCCGGCCGATGGACAACATTTGCTGCTCACCACCGGACAGTTGCGCACCGAGGTTGCTGAGTCGCTCTTGCAGCCGCGGAAAGGTTTCCAGCACCCGCTCCAGCGACCAATCGTTGCGCCCGTCGCGGCCAAGCCGAGCGGCCATCACCAGGTTTTCTCGCACCGTGAGGTTGGGGAACACGCCGCGCCCCTCGGGAACATAAGCCACGCCGAGTCGTGCCACCTCGTGCGGTTTGGCGCGTGAGCAGTCTTTGCCGAAAAGGGTCAAATGACCATCGCGTTGCGTCACATGACCGAGCAGACTGCGTATCAATGTGCTTTTGCCCATGCCGTTGCGGCCAAGCAGACCGATCGTTTCACCGCGCCCGATCTGCAGGTCGATGCCGTGCAGCACATGGCTGGAACCGTACCAGGCATGGATGCCGTGGGCGTCCAATAAAAGGTCGGCAGAAGCCACAGAAACATCATCCGACATGGACGCTGCCGTTTTGATTTCGCTCATGTCAATGCTCCCCGAGATAGGCGGCCTGCACCAGCGGATTGCTGCGCACGGCAGCTGGCGTGTCAGTCGCAATCACGCAGCCATTGACCATCACCGTGATGCAGTCAGCGATGCGGAAGATGGCATCCATGTCGTGCTCGACCAGCAAGATGGCATGCCTTTGTTTGAGTTCGGCCAACAAAGTGAGCATGCGTTCGGTTTCTTCCGCGCCCATCCCCGCCAGCGGTTCGTCAAGCAGCAACACATCAGGCGCGGTGGCCAGGCACATGGCGATTTCAAGCTGGCGCTTTTGCCCATGCGAGAGCAGGCCGGCAGCGCGGTCTATCAGCGGCGTCAAGCCACTGCGCTCGGCAGCGCCGTGCGCTGCCGCCAAGCTGGCTTCACAGCGCTGTGCGTCTTGCCAAAACAACCACGGCTTTTGGTTGGCAGCTTGTGCCGCCAGACGGCAGTTTTCAAGCACCGAGAAGCTCGGGTAAATCGTGTTGCGCTGGTAACTGCGCCCCAGCCCGGCACGGGCGCGCCGCGGCTGGGTCCAGCCGGTCACGTCTTGGCCCATCAACTCGACCCGACCGCTGGACGGCTCTATTTCGCCCGACAAGATGTTGATGAGCGTGGACTTTCCAGCGCCATTGGTGCCGATGACGGCATGCACAGTCCCGCGTTCTAGCGACAGTGACACTTTGTCAAGCGCCAACAGACCGCCCCAGCGGCGGCTAATCTCATGCCCGCGCAGCAACACGTTAGGGACGGTTTCAGACGGCTTCATGGCGTGCTCCTTCTTCACCACGGCGACCGGTCAACCGTGCCTTGATTTGTCCTGGCAATCCCACCAGACCGCGTGGCAAGAGGACCACGCTGGCGATGATGGTCAGGCCCAAGCCCATGTTCCAATGTTTCGCAAAGGCGCCAAAAATCGCTTCGGACTTGAAAAATTCTTGCAACAGTGCAAAAGCAAACGCGCCTATCAGCGCACCGCGCAAGTCACCCAGACCACCCAAAATAATCATGATGAGCACCGCACCCGACAGGTGCCAGCTCATCATCTCGGGGTTCACGTAGCCGTCCTTGATGGCGAACAAAAATCCAGCGAGGCCGGCAATGCCGCCAGAGATCACAAAGGCCGCCAGCTTGTAAGGGTAGGTCGAAAAGCCGGTAGCCCGCATGCGCTGCTCATTGACGCGAATGCCAGAGAGCGCCCGGCCAAAGCGCGAGCGCAACAGCACCGCCAAAAAGCCGAAAACAGCCACCAGTGTGGCCAACGTGAAACCGTACAACACGCGTGCATTGTCCAAGTCAAGCCATGCGCCCAACGTCGGTTTGATCATCAGATAAATACCGTCTGTGCCGCCCCCCAACGGCGTGTCATGCACCACGTAGTAAGCCATCTGCGCGAAGGCTAAGGTGACCATGATGAAGTAAACACCCTTGGTCCGCAGCGACAACGCACCGACCATCAACGCGTAAACGCTGGCCGCCAGCACGCTGGCAGGCAGCAACCAAGCCAGCGACGACGCATCGGTTGGCGAGGACAGCAGCACCGCCGCGTACGCGCCAATGCCAAAGAACGCCGCATGGCCAAAGCACACCAAGCCGGTGGTGCCGACCAGCAACTCCAGGCTGAGCGCAAAGACCGCGAAAATCATGATCTTGGTGACGAGGTCAATGCCGTAGCTGCCGCTGACCAACGGGTAAAGTGCCAGCGCCACAAAGGACGCGATGGCAAATAAATTTTTAGAATTGAACATCGCTCAGCCCGCCTTGAAAAGTCCGTCCGGCTTCCACAGCAGGATCAGGGCCATCAGCACATACACCAACACGCCAGCGGCTTCCGGCAGCAACACCTTGCCGAAGGTGTCGACCACGCCGATCAGCAGCGACGCCAGCAGCGCACCGCGGATCGAGCCAATGCCGCCGATCACCACCACCACAAAACAGATGATCAACACGCTGTTGCCCATACCCGGGTAAACCGACGACACCGGTGCGGCCACCATGCCGGCCAACACGGCAATTGCCATACCGGCGGCGAACACCACACGGTATAAAAATTTAATGTCAATCCCGAGAGACTGAATCATTTCGCGGTTCGTGCTGCCGGCTCGGATCATCATGCCCAAGCGCGTGCGCGTGAACACGAGGTACATGCCGAGCGCCAACACCAAACAGACCGCCGACACAAACAGGCGATAAACAGGGTAGGTCATCACATCGCCCAAGGCCAGCGTGCCAGACAGCATCGCCGGCACCTCGACGCCATGCACGTCATCGCCCACCAAGATGCTGCGCAACTCTTCAAACACCAGAATCAAACCGTAGGTCATGAGCACTTGCTGCAGGTGTTCGCGGTCATACAAGAAGCTGTAAAACGCCCACTCCAACACATAACCCAGAATCACCGCCAGCACCAATCCCACGAACAGGGTCGCAAAAAATCCGCCACCAAACGTCATCGCCACAAACGGTGCCAACGCGTACGCCATATAGGCACCGATCATGTAGAAACTGCCATGCGCTAAGTTGATGACGCCCATGATCCCGAAGATCAGCGTCAGGCCCGAGGCCACCAGAAACAGCAACAAGCCGTATTGCAGTGCGTTCAGACACTGGATTAAAAAAATGGACATATCCATGGGGAAACCTCTGGGCAGAGCGACACCCACCGACCGCAAGAAGGCGGTCGGTGGGTGAGCTCGTTGGACGGATGGTTAAGCGCTAGCGCAGATCAAAGACGGCAGCCACGACCCGGGTCAGACAGACCTTTGCTGGCAATGCCAATCATCTTATTTTCTTTGCCGGACACTTGGCGCAGGTAGAAATCTTGCACTGGGTTGTTCGACTTGGAAATGGTGAAAGGTCCACGTGGACTGTCAATTTTGGCTTTGTGCAGGGCCGCCGCAAATTCGGCTTTCTTGCTGACGTCGCCTTTGACCGCGTTCAGGCCGATGCCGAGCATTTGTCCAGCGTCATAACCTTGCACCGCATAAACATCGGGCTGCATTTTGTAGGCCTTGGCGTAGCTCAAGCGAAAGGCGTTGTCGCGCGGCGTGTTCAAACTGTCGGCATAGTGCAGCGCCGTCAGCAGGCCATCGGCGTCAGCCCCTTGGGCTTCCAGCGTACCGTCGGTCAGGAAACCGGAGCCGTACAACGGGATGGTTTTTTTCAATCCGGCGGCCGCATAGTCTTTGACGAACTTCACCGCGCCACCGCCAGCAAAGAAGGTGTAAACCGCATCCGGCTTGGTGGCGGCAATGTCGGTCAGCAACGATTGAAATTCGACGCCAGGGAAAGGCAGGCTGAGTTCCTTGACGACTTTGCCGCCGCCTTTTTCAAAGGCTTCCTTGAAACCTTTTACGGACTCATCGCCGGCAGCGTATTTCCAGGTGATGGTGACCACCTTTTTGTGACCTTTTTTGGCGACGACTTCGCCCATGGCGTAGCCGGGTTGCCAGTTGGAAAAAGAGCTGCGGAAAATATTGACGGCGCACATCGGGCCCGTCACAGCATCCGCACCGGCGTTCGGGACGATCAGCAAAGTACCGCTGTCTTTGGCGACCTTGGCCAGGGCCATGGCCACGCCCGAATGCACGGTACCGATCAG
>JAURWY010000020.1 GCA_030654695.1 Polaromonas sp. | reverse complement strand
CTTTCTCAAGGCCTATGGCGCGCTGATTGGCGCCAATGACCCGATCCGCTTTCCACCGTTGACTGAAGAGCTCGATCACGAAGTTGAATTGGTAGCGGTCATCGGCACTGACGAGATTGACCTGGAAAACCCGCTTGCTTGCGTGCTCGGTTACACCGTCGGCAATGACGTCAGCGCTCGAGACCTGCAGCGTAGCGGGCCGGCGGGTATTGGCATGGATCTGTTCGCAGCCAAAAGCCAGGATCAAACCACCGGACTTGGTCCCTGGATCGTCACGAAAGATGAATTTCCGCAAGGGTCACCGACGCTGCGCCTGACCTTGAAAGTCAATGGCGAAACGCGCCAGGACGGCTCCACCGGCGAAATGACCTGGGGTGTTGATCATCTGATCCGCTTTGTCCAGCAGCGCTCGAGTTTTGCCTGTGGCGATGTGTTGTTCACGGGGTCGCCGGCGGGAGTGGGGATGGGCACCGGTCTGTTCCTTAAGGAAGGCGATGTGGTCGAAGCCAGCGTCGAAGGCATTGGCACTTTGCGCAATGTGGTCAGTAAAAAGAACCGCGCCTAATCGAGAGCCAAACATGAACGCCAATAAAGAAAAAGTAGTCGTCGTCGGTGCGGGTCTGATGGGCACCGGTATTGCGCATGCGTTCGCCAGCTCAGGTTTCAGCACGGTGTTGGTCGACACCAATGCCGCTTCCCTGACAAGCGCCAGGGCGAGCATCGAAAAAATCCTCGCCGATGGCGTGCGCCTGGGCAAAGTCAGCGAAGAAAAAGCCCAGCAATCGTTGGCCAATCTGCTGACCTGCAGCGACTTGAGTGAAGCGGCGAGTGGTGCCAATTGGCTGGTAGAGACGGTCTCCGAGCAGTTGGCAGTGAAGAAGGCGGTGCTCGCGCAGGCGGCGCCACTGCTGGCGCCGGACGCGATTATCGCGACCAATACGTCGGCCCTCAGCGTGACCGAAATTGCGGCGTCAGTTGAGTGTGCAGATCGTGTGATCGGCATGCACTTCTTCAACCCCGTGCACAAAATGAAACTGGTGGAGCTCGTGCGGGGGTTGGCGACCAGTGATGAGGTGGTGGCGCGCACTCGCACCCTCTGCGAGCAGATTGGCAAAACCTCGATCATCGTCAACGAATCGCCAGGACTGACCACCAGTCGCATGTCTGCCCTATTGGGTAACGAGGCGATGTGGATGCTGCAGGAAGGCACCGCGACCGCCGAAGACATCGACACGGCACTGCGTCTGGGCTTCAACCATCCGATGGGCCCGTTGGAACTGGGTGACCTGACCGGTTGGGATACCCGGCTGTCTGTTCTGCGCTATCTGCACCAGACCCTGGGTGAGAAATTCAGGCCGTGCCCTTTGATCATCAAAATGGTTGCTGCCGGGCGGCTGGGGCGCAAGTCAGGGCAGGGGGTTTACCGCTACGAAGAGGGTAAACAGGTTCCGGGTTCAGGGCTCAAGGCGAGTGCGCTATGAAGGATATCGTCATTGTTGATGCGGTCCGCACGCCAATCGGTAAGTTCCGAGGCAGCCTGGCCGGCGTACGCGCCGATCACCTTGGGTCGCTGGTAATCAGTCGTTTGCTGGAGCGGGCCGATGTGTCGCCCACGCTGATCGATGACGTGATCTTCGGCAATGTCACGCAAATTGGTGAGCAGTCCGCCAACATTGCCCGCACGGCCTTGCTCGGTGCCGGTTGGCCGGTCACCGTGCCTGGGCTGACTATCGACCGTAAATGTGGTTCGGGCGAAGTGGCCGTGCATTTGGCCGTTGGTGCTATCGCGGCGGGCTCCGCTGATATCGTGGTGGCGGGTGGCGCGGAAAACATGAGCCGCGTGCCCATGGGCAGTAACCGTGAAATCCACGGCGAGGCGTTTGGCTGGATGGCAGCGCAACGCTATGAACTGACCAGTCAGGGCGAGGCTGCTGAACGTATCGCCGACAAATGGGCGCTCAGTCGCGATGCGCTGGATGATTTCGCTTTTGCCAGCCATCAGCGCGCTGCCGCGGCGTCCGATGCCGGTTATTTCGATAATGAAATAGTGCCGGTTGCGGTCGAGGAGATACGTGAGCAGGTGCTGACGGAGCCAGTTGCTGTGTTGCGCTACGACGAAACCATTCGCCGTGATACATCGCGGGAAAAACTGTCGACGCTTAAAACCAGTTTTCGTCCGGACACCGGTCGAATCACCGCTGGCAACTCGTCACAGATCTCCGACGGAGCAGCGGCATTGCTGTTAATGAGTGCCGAAACCGCGAAAAAACTCGGGCTCAGGGCTCGAGCGCGGATTGTGGCGTTCACAACCGTCGGTTCCGATCCGACATTAATGCTCACCGGCCCGATTGCTGCCACTCAAAAGGTGTTGAGCCAGGCTGGGCTGAACATCAACGACATCGACTTGTTCGAGGTCAATGAAGCGTTTGCCTCGGTGCCGCTAGCCTGGATGCAGGAGACAGGTGTGTCGCACGACAAGTTGAACGTCAACGGTGGCGCTATTGCCCTCGGTCATCCATTGGGCGCCAGTGGTGCACGATTGATGACCACCTTGTTGAACGAGCTTGAACGCCGAGGCGGGCGTTTTGGCTTGCAAGCCATTTGCTGCGCCGGCGGTATGGGTACGGCGACCATCATCGAACGGCTCGATTGAGATGGCACGTCTACCGCTGATCCCGCTGGATGCCATGCCGTCTGCGTTGCAAGACGCGGTAGAGCGGGGCCGGCGCAGTCGCATGCTCAGTTCAACGACGCCGGTGCAGGTCTGGGCTCACCGACCCAAGGTAGCCCTGGCCTGGCTGGGTTTGATGGAGAGCCTGCACAGCGACAGCCTGCTTGATGAGCGTTTGCGCGAGTTGGTGCGGCTGAAAATCGCCAGCATCACCACTTGCCAGGCCTGCCAACTGGCGCGCAAGTCCGACGCAGTGACGGAAGAGGATATTGCGTGCATGGCCACAGACAGCGAGTCCTTCACGCCAGCCGAGCGTGCCGCGTTGCGTTATGCCGAGTTGTTTGCCAGCGACTACCTGGAGATCGACGACACGCATTTCTTGCGACTCGGGGAGTTTTTCTCCGACGCCCAGGTGGCAGAGCTGGGGCTGTACTGCGCCCTGATGTTGGCGGGTGGCCGCATGACACTGGTGCAGCAGGCCTACTGACACGTCTCGCAGCACAAATAGTTGATCGAAATATTAATAAGTGTCCAATACAGATCTAGTCAGGCCTATTATCAGTCGGAAGGTATGGCCTTCAGCAGCTGCCTGACAAAAAATAATGACAAAAATAGCGGAGACGATCATGTCCACACCGGCGCAGAACGACCTGACGAAGGCTTTCACCGACGTAGCCAGTAATTATCGCGGTACCAGCGATATCGACCTACACGCGACTTACCGCGATATGCGCGCCAATTCGCCCGTGCTGCAAGGCAACTTCATGGCGAGTCTGGGCGTGCCGTCGATTGCCGGCCTGGATGCCAGTCGGCCGACGTTCACACTGTTCAAATACGACGATGTCATGGCGGTCATGCGTGACGCCGGCACCTTTACCAGCGGTTTTATCGCCGAGGGGCTGGGTGCGTTTTTCGATGGCTTGATCCTCACCGCAATGGACGGGGATGCTCACAAGAACATCCGTAACCTGCTGCAACCGGTATTCATGCCCGAGACGGTGAATCGCTGGAAAGAAACCAAGATCGATCGGGTGATTCGCGAGGAGTATCTCAAGCCGATGGTGCCGGCCAAGGGCGCCGACCTGATGGACTTTGCCCTGTATTTTCCGATCCGGGTGATTTACTCGTTGATCGGCTTTCCCGAGGATCGTCCCGAGCAGATCGAGCAGTACGCGGCCTGGGCGCTGGCCATCCTGGCGGGCCCGCAAGTCGATCCGGAAAAAGCCGCCGCGGCCCGTGGCGCCGCGATGCAGGCCGCTCAGGCTTTGTATGATGTGGTGAAAGTGGTGGTGTCCGAGCGTCGCGCAGAGGGCGCATCGGGCGATGACCTGATCAGCCGGCTGATCAACGCGGAGTATCAAGGACGGTCGCTGGACGATCATGAAATCGCCACTTTTGTACGCTCACTGCTCCCGGCTGCCAGCGAAACCACGACTCGCACCTTCGGTACCTTGATGTCGTTGCTGCTGCAAAATCCGGATGTGCTGGAGCGGGTGCGTAATGACCGAAGCCTTGTAAACAAGGCCATCGACGAAGCGGTGCGCTTCGAGCCTGTGGCCACTTTCAAGGTGCGTCAGGCCGCCAAGGACCTGGAGATTCGCGGTGTAGCCATCCCCAAAGGGGCAATGGTGCAATGCATCGTAACCTCAGCCAATCGCGACGAAGACGCCTTCGAAAACGCCGATAAATTCGACATCGACCGCAAGCCCAAACCTTCGTTTGGTTTTGGCTTTGGCCCACACATGTGTATCGGTCAATTCGTGGCCAAAACCGAGATCAACTGCGCACTGAATGCGATCCTCGATCTGATGCCCAACATCCGTCTCGACCCAGACAGACCCGGGCCGCAGATCGTCGGCGCACAGCTGCGCGGTCCGCACTATCTGCACGTGCTGTGGGACTGATGGACTGTGTGCTTGAATTAATATGAACACATTCAAAAAATGTGTTTAATTAGTTGGTGATGTGCACTATGATTCAGGCACAACAACAAGCCCGAATGCGAAGGGGAAAACAATGAAAGTTGAAGATCTGATTCTTGTCAGCGTCGATGACCACGCGATCGAGCCGCCGAATGCTTTTGCTCGCCATATGCCTGCCCGTTTCAAGGGGCGTGAGCCGCATGTGGTCAAAAAGGGTGATCGTGATGTGTGGGTCTTCGAGGAGCAGGCCACTGGCTACATGGGCCTTAACTCCGTGGTTGGCCGACCCAAAGAGGAATACGGCATGGAGCCACTGGGCTACGACCAGATGCGCCGTGGCACCTGGAACATCAAGGACCGCGTCGACGACATGAACGCCAACGGCGTGCTCGGTTCATTGTGTTTCCCCACCTTCCCGGGCTTTGCCGGCCAACGTTTTCAGGTACACGCTGACCGTGATGTGTCGATGGCAGCCATCCAGGCCTACAACGATTGGCATTTGCACGATTGGTGCAACGCTGCGCCAGGCCGCTTCATTCCGCTGATGATCGTGCCGTGGTGGGACATGAAAGCCGCCGCTGCTGAAGTCGAACGTCTGGCCAAACAGGGCGTGCACGCACTTTCGCTGTCGGACAACCCCGCTATTCATGGCTACCCGTCGATCCACAGTGATTACTGGGACCCGCTGTGGAAAGCCTGCAGCGATAACAAGGTGGTGATCTGCTGTCATATCGGTACCGGGGTGAAAGCTCAACACGCTTCGGATTTGTCGCCTATCGACGCCTGGATCACCTCCATGCCGATTTCCATCGCCAACTCCGCCGCTGACTGGATCTGGGCGCCGATGTGGAAGAAATTCCCGGACCTGCGCATGGCGCTTTCCGAAGGCGGCATCGGCTGGATTCCTTATTTGCTGGAGCGTGCTGACTTCACCCACCGTCACCACAACGCGTGGACCAATTCCAACTTCGACGGGAAGATGCCCAGCGACATCTTCAACAAGCACTTCATCACCTGCTTCATTGAAGATAATTTCGGCCTGAAGAACCTCGATTATCTGAACGCCGAGATGGTCACATGGGAAAGCGATTACCCGCACTCCGACTGCACCTGGCCGAACTCGCCAGAGACCGCGTGGGAAGGGTTGCAGCACCTGCCCAAGGAGATGATCGACAAGGTCACTCACTTGAACGCCATGCGTGAGTTTTCCTTTGATCCGTTCTCCATCCATGGTCGGGAAAACTGCACGGTCGGCGCGCTGCGGGCTCAGGCCACGCACGTCAGCATCGAGCCGGCCCTGGGCTTGGGTGGTGCCGATCACGGTCGCCATGACAACAAGCCGGTCACTTCCGGCGACATCAATGCGATGTTCGCCGACGCTGACGCGCAAACCGCGTTGTAAGTTGCCGCTGTTCCTACAGTCGCCGGCCAACGGCGACTGTGGAGCGGTTGCCGTTCTGTGGTCGCTTCGTTCGAAGCGATTGCGCCTGTGTTCAGCGTTAGAGAGCGCATATGGCCATCAGTCAATTTTCCTACAGCAATATTCCTCCCGAGGCGGAAGCGCTTCGCACCGAAGTGCGGGCGTTCATTCTCGACACACTGGCCGATTACCCCCCAACCTTGAGTGCGCAGTCCTGGATGGGCTTCGACGCTGAATTCAGCAAGAAACTCGGCGCGCGAGGCTGGGTCGGCATGGCATTGCCCAAAGCGTACGGTGGTGGCGAGGCGGGTCCTTTTGCGCGCTACGTGATCATTGAAGAATTGCTGGCCGCCGGTGCGCCGGTATCGGCCCACTGGATCGCCGACCGGCAAAGCGGGCCGCTGATCAATCGCTTCGGTACCGAGCAACAAAAACGGCACTACCTGCCAGCCATTTGCCGGGGTGAAAGCTACTTCTGCATTGGCATGAGCGAACCCAATTCCGGCTCGGACCTGGCTTCGATCAAAAGCACTGCGGTGCGTGATGGCGATAGCTGGCTAGTCAATGGCCAGAAGGTCTGGACCACCAACGCGCACCATTCGCAGTACATGATTGCTTTGGTGCGTACCGGTGAGAAACAAGCGGCCCGGCATGAGGGCATGTCGCAATTTATCGTCGACCTGAGCCTGCCCGGCATCACCATCCGCCCGATTCGCGATCTGGCCGGTGGCGAGCACTTCAACGAAGTGTTTTTCGACAATGTGCGGCTGCCCGCCGATGCCTTGATTGGCACTGAGGGCAAGGGTTGGGATCAGGTGACCGCTGAACTGGCCTTCGAACGCAGCGGCCCTGAACGTTTCCTCAGTTGCATGGCGTTGTTGAAAACACTGATCGACGCAGTGGGCAAGACCCCTGACGCACTACAAGCGCGGGAGATCGGACGGCTGTCGGCCAAGCTGCTGACGCTGCGCAATATGTCGTTGTCGGTCACGGCACAGTTGGCGGCGGGTGAACATCCAGCCTGGGCGGCCTCCTGTGTGAAAGACCTTGGCAATGCTTTTGAGCAGGAAATCCCCGAGGTAGCCCAGCTGTTGCTGGAAACCGAGCCACGGCAGGACGGCGGCAGCGAGCATGCACGCGTGCTGGCCTACCTGACACAGATGGCGCCCTCATTCTCACTGCGCGGGGGCACTCGCGAAATTCTGCGCGGCATCATTGCCCGCGGCCTGGGGTTGCGATAATGCGCGAGATATTCGAAGCGACGATTGAACGCCTGTTTGCCGATCTGGCGACGCCGGCTTACGTGATGGGCTGTGAAGGCGGCGAATGGCCGGCCGAGTTGTGGGCCGCGCTGGACGAGTCGGGCTTCACCCAGGCGGGTGTATCCGAAGCGCTGGGCGGCGCTGAAGCCAGTTGGGCCGATATGTATGTGTTGGTCCGTGCCGCCGGGCGCTTTTCAGTGCCCGCGCCACTGGGTGAGGCCTTGCTCGGCAACTGGCTGCTGAGCAAGGCCGGCCTGGAGGGAAGGGCGGGTGCAATCAGCGTGGCCGCCAATTCCGATCTGGTGCTTGATGGCGAGCGCGTTTATGGCACCGCCTGCTCGGTCCCTTGGGGGCGCAACGTTGAAGCGGTCGTCGCCATCGCCAATAGCCCAGCCGGTGTTGCGCATGTGGTGCTGCTGCCGCGTAGCGCTGCAAGCGAACTGACGTTGAGTCTGAATGTGGCGGGCGAACCGCGCGATGATTTGGGTTTCACTAGTGCCAAGGTATTGGCGCAAGCACCGTTGCCCAGCGGGCTCGACGCCAATGTCCTGGAATTGGGCGGCGCGATGCTGCGCGCGGCGCAGTCCGCCGGGGCGTTGCACGCGCTACTGGACATGACCGCCAACTATGCCGGTGAGCGCAAGCAGTTCGGCAAGGCAATCGGTTCTTTTCAAGCCATTCAACAACAGCTCGCAGTATTCGCTGAGCAGGCTGCCGCCGCCGGCATCGCGGCCGAGGCGGCCTTCACGGAATCCAGTGCGGGGCTCGCCGCGCTGACCATTGCCGCGGCAAAAATCAGCACAGCCGAAGCCGCCAGCGTCGGTGCCGGCATCGCCCATTCGGTGCATGGCGCCATCGGCTTTACCGAGGAATATCCGCTGCATCTGCTCACCCGTCGGTTGTGGGCGTGGCGCAGTGAATTCGGCTCGGCCAGCCTTTGGAGTCAGCGCCTGGGTACTCAAATATGCCAAGGCGGCAGCGATGGATACTGGCCGTTGCTCACCAGCCATGGCCAACAACCCTTAACCCGTCTCGCGAGTAATCCGGTATGAGCCCGTTTCTTCAGATTGAGCGTGAGGGCGGCATCGTCACTGTGCGCATGAACCATCCCGACACGCGCAATGCCCTGACGACGCGCGAGCAGATCCAGGAGTTTGTCGATCTCTGCGCCGAGCTGCGCCGTGATATGTCGGTGCGGGTCATGGTGCTTACCGGCAATGGCAGCGCTTTTTGTGCCGGTGGCAACGTCAAGGACATGCACGAGCGCGGCGGCATTTTCGCCGGCTCGCCGTATGAACTGCGCAATACCTACCGGGACGGCATTCAGCGTATTCCCCTGGCGATTTATGAGCTGGATATCCCGGTGATCGCCGCGGTTAACGGCCCGGCGATCGGTGCGGGCCTCGATCTTGCCTGTATGTGCGATATCCGGCTGGCGGCGCCCAAGGCGATCTTCGCCGAGAGTTTCGTGCGCCTGGGCATCGTTCCGGGTGACGGCGGCGCCTGGCTGTTGCCGCGCATCATTGGTATCCCGAAAGCCAGTCTGATGGCGTTTACCGGTGACGCTATCGATGCAGCCAAGGCGCTGGAATGGGGCCTGGTCGAGCAAGTCTGCACCCACGAAACGCTGCAATCGGAAGCGCAGGCGCTTGCGCGCCGAATCGCCAGTAATCCCGGTCATGCGTTGCGCCTGTGCAAGCGTCTGCTGCGTGAAGGCCAACATATGCGCCTCGATTCGCTTCTGGAATTGTCGGCGGCGTATCAGGCGTTGGCGCATCACACCGAAGACCATCATGAAGCGGTGGCGGCTTTTGTCGATAAGCGCGATCCCAATTACCAGGACCGCTGATTATCCATCGCCCAATACAAGAATCGATCTGGAGTAAGCAAAATGCGTGGCGTATTTCGAGAAGACCACAACATGTTCCGTGATCAGGCCCGCCGTTTCGTCGATCGCGAAATCGTGCCCTACCTGCATGAGTGGGAAAAGAACGGCATCGTTCCCAAGGAAGTCTGGCTCAAGGCCGGTGAGAACGGCTTGTTATGCTCCACGGTGCCCGAAGAATACGGTGGCCCCGGAGGCGACTTTGGTCACTCGGCGGTTATGATCGAAGAGCTGGCGCGGGCCAACGCTACCGCCGTGGGTTTCACCACCCACTCGGAAATCGTCACGCCTTACATCGTTGCCTATGGCAGCGAAGAGCAGAAGCAGCAATGGCTGCCGCGCATGGTCAGCGGTGAATTGATTGGCGTGATTGCCATGAGCGAACCGGGCATTGGCAGCGACCTGCGCGCCATGCGCACTTCGGCGCGGCGTGACGGTGATGACTACATCGTCAACGGCCAGAAGACCTTTATCACCAACGGTGGCAATGCCGGCCTGGTGGTCACCGCCACCAAGATTGATCCAGCGGCGAAGGAACTGACTCTGATCTGCGTTGAGGAAGACCGAGCCGGCTTCGCCAAGGGGCGTCTGCTGGAAAAGATTGGCCTGAAAGGGCAAGACACTGCCGAATTATTTTTTGATGAAGTCCGGGTGCCCGTCGGCAATCGATTGGGTGAGGAGGGGATGGGATTCAAATACCTGACTCATCAATTGGCTTGGGAACGCCTGATCATCGCGATCCGTGCTGCGCAATCCATCGACACGCTGCTGGAAGAAACAATCGGCTACACCCGGGAGCGCAAGGTCTTCGGGAAACAGGTGATCGACTTCCAGAACACCCGCTTCAAACTCGCTGAAGCCAAGGCCCAGGCCACCATGTTGCGGGTGTTCGTCGACGACTGCCTGGCCAAAGTGATGCGCGGTGAACTGACGCCGGAAATCGCGGCAATGGCCAAACTGCTGGGCTCGGAAATGCAAGGCAAGCTGCTTGACGAATTCCTGCAGTTACATGGGGGCTACGGCTTCATGAGCGAATACAAGATCAGCCGCGCCTGGGTCGACGCCCGAGTGGCCCGCATATACGGCGGCACTTCGGAAATCATGAAAGAAATTATCGGCCGTACCCTTTGAAGCACACTTGCATGGGGCAAACAGATGAGTAATTCCCTTTACGAAATTTCGCTAAAGCAGATCGATGGAAGCATCCGTACCCTTGGCGACTATCGGGGCAAAGTGCTGCTGGTGGTCAACGTCGCTTCAAAATGCGGGCTTACCCCGCAATACGAGGGCTTGGAAAAACTTTACCAAGACAAAAAATCCCAAGGCCTGGAAATACTGGGTTTCCCTGCTAACAACTTCAAGGAACAAGAACCGGGTAGCGATGTGGAAATCGTTGAGTTCTGTTCAGTGAACTATGACATTCACTTTCCGTTGTTCTCGAAAATCTCCGTTGTCGGTGCGGACCAGCATCCTCTCTACGCGGAACTGACTGCCGCACAACCCGAAACAACGGGTGAGGGACCTTTTCGGGAGCGTCTGCAGGGTTATGGCATCGAGTCAGGCAACACAACGGACGTACTCTGGAATTTCGAAAAGTTTCTGATTGATCGGCAGGGCATCGTCGTTGCTCGTTTCGCTCCGGACATTGCGGCTGATAATCCTCGTTTGCTTGAAGCAATCGAAGTTCAATTAGTCCAAGAGGCGTGAAGCGGTGTTGACAGTCGATACGGTTAGCTCGCTTCGTGCGCTCGTGGCCCGTGCACGAGGTGAAAACAAGAAAGTCGCGCTGGTGCCGACAATGGGCAACTTGCATGACGGTCATATCTCCCTGATTCATTGCGCGAAGCAGCGTGCTGACTTTGTCGTCGCGAGCATTTTTGTCAATCCACTCCAGTTTGGGGCTAATGAAGATCTTGCCAACTATCCCCGGACGCCCGACGCCGATCGAGAGAAATTGGTCAACGCCGGCTGCGATGTGCTCTTTGCCCCTGCTGTCGAACAAATCTATCCGGATGGAATGCTCAACCAGGCCATCGTCAGCGTGCCAAACGTGTCTGAAGGTCTTTGCGGCGCGATACGCCTTGGTCACTTTGACGGGATGGCCACTGTCGTTACCAAGCTGCTGAACATCGTTCAGCCAGACGTGGCGGTTTTCGGTGAAAAGGACTATCAGCAGCTGGCAGTCGTCCGCTCGATGGTCAGGGATCTCAATATGGTGACTGATGTTGTCGGTGCACCGACGATCCGGGCTGCGGACGGCTTGGCATTATCGTCGCGCAACGTCTATCTGAGTGACCATGAGCGTTCGGTGGCTCCCGTCCTTTACGCTTGTTTGAAGCAAACGGCGGCGAGTATCCAGGCTGAGGGGCGGGTGACTGAGCGCCAGTTGATTGAATGTCATCAACGTATAAGCGACGCCGGTTTTCAGCTGGAATACTTTGAAGTCAGGAATGCTCAGGATTTAAAACCTCTGACCAGCTCCGATACTCACTTTGTGATTCTGGTGGCCGCGCGCATCGGCAAAACGCGGCTCATTGACAATCTGACGGTGGACCTTCGGCCATCAAAAAGATCACCAGAGGAACAACATCCATGAGCCTCTATCGAGCGTTCACTGTTCTTGGTCTGTGCCTTGTCTCTCTTGTCGGTATGGCTCAACAAGCGCCAGCGGATGCCTATGGTGCCGACACCCAGCGTGCCAACGCCTTGTTGTTAAAAGCTGTCGCCGAATACAAAGCCAAGGGCGACACCGCCCTGGCCGAGTTTAGTCGCCAGGGAGCCTATGTCGATGGTGAACTGTACATCTACGTGGTCGATACCTCCGGTGTGATGCTTGCCAGCGGAGGGCCTTCGGTATCACTGGTCGGAAAACCGGTGGTCAGCGTTCTGGACGACGACCTCAAGGCTGCATTCCAGCAAGCCATTTCGCAGCCAGACGACGGCATTGTGCGTAGCGCCGAATACCGCTGGTGGAACTGGCAACACGGTAAGGTCGAGCGTAAGCGCGTGTTCTATCAACGTGTGAAAGATCGGGTGATCTCCGTGGGTTATTACATGCCACGGTCCAGCCCTGAAAAGGCACAACAGCTGCTTCGCCAGATTTCGTCGCAAGTTGCCAGCGACGCGAAAGCCACTGTCGGGCTCATTAATCAGCACGATAAGCAGCTTACCCAGGATGATCTCTATGCCTTTGTGGTGGACCTGAAAACCAAGCGGTTCGTCGCTCACGGCTTTTCGCCCCGGCTGATCGGTACCGACTTCAAGTCATTGCGCTCAACCGACGGCAAGCCGATTGGCGAGGACATTCTCAAGCAAATGAATACGCATGAAGCAGGGGAAATCACCTATCAATGGCGCAACCCTATGACCGGGCAGAACGAATACAAGAGGACTTTTCTGCAGCGAGTGAATGGATACGTCGTCGCCGTGGGCTGCTATGCAATCAAGTGATCAGAACAGGGGCCACCGGAGTCCGCAGCAAGGAGTGTGCGCATGACTGATTTAGTGTTGCTGCATGGCGGCAACCATGGCTCGTGGTGTTGGGGGCCTTTTGTGGAGGCGTTAAACCAGCAACCCGGATGTTTCGAACGAGTGATCACTCTGGATATGCCTGGGTGCGGCAAGAAGCGTGGTCGGGATGTTGCATCCCTGCGGCTGGACGATGTAGTCAACGAACTCAATGAAGACCTGCATGCTTTGGGTGTGAGCCAGGCTATGTTGCTTGGGCATTCCATCGCCGGGGCCGTGCTGCCGATGATGGTGCTGGCCGCTCCTCAGTTGTATTCGCAGCTGGTGTACCTGGCCTGCGCATTGCCCAGTGAAGGCCAATCCATTCTGGAGTTGCTTGGCAATACGTTACACGGCGAAAGCCCGGAACATGTCGGTTGGCCGCTGGATCCAGCGCAAACTACTCCTCAAGCGCTGGCTGTGGTCATGTTCGGTCACGACCTGGATGAGCAAACCCTGGGTTGGTTGTTAGGCGAAGTGAGCCAGGACACAACACCACTCTGTGTGGCGACAGACTCTATTAGCCGTGAGGGATACTCGGGAATGATTCCGGCGAGTTACATCATCACACTGCGCGACAACATTTTGCCCGTGGACTGGCAGCGCCGTTTTGCGCAACGTGCCGGTGCTGGCGTGGTGATCGAAATCGATACCGCGCATGAGCCGTTCGTATCACACCCGCAGCTGCTGGCGGATGTCGTACGAGGTATAGAGCGGCATGAGTGATGAGCGAGTTCGTTGTTTTAAGTCATGGCAACGGTAAGACAATCCGCAGCAATCGGTTGATCCTTTCCATTATCGTCTTCAACTTTATCTCCTACGTTTGCAGTGGCTTGCCGCTTGCGGTGTTGCCGGGCTACGTCCTCAATGACTTGGGCCTGACCTCAGTTTTCGCTGGTGTAATGATCAGCTCGCAGTACTTTGCAACACTACTGGCTCGTCCGTTGGCCGGCGGTGTAGCAGATCGACTGGGAGCCAAATACGCGGTGGTGTGTGGGTTCGGTGGCCTGATGGTGAGCGGCAGCCTGACGACACTCGCCATCATGCTTCCCACCCACCTCTGGTTGACCCTGACTCTGTTACTGCTGGGCAGGCTGGTGCTAGGTGCGTCCACGGCCATGATCTCCACGCCTTGCTGCACCTGGGCCATCGGGTTATGTGGTGCCCCTCGGGCAGCACAGGTCATGTCGTGGAATGGGATCGCGGCCTACGGCGGTACGGCGGTCGGCGCGCCATTGGGTGTGTTGCTTCGCCATTCACTGGGCCTCGCCAGTGGTGGGGTGTGCACGGTATTGTTCGGATTGGTGTTCCTGGTTTTGGCACAGGGCAAGCGTCCGGCGCCGTTGGTGGCAGGTGCCAGTCTGGACTTTCATCGAGTGCTGTTCGCCGTCATAACAAAAGGCCACGTTCTGGTCAGTAGCTCGGTAGG
>JAURWY010000019.1 GCA_030654695.1 Polaromonas sp. | reverse complement strand
CAAATGCTTGGCGTAATTGGCGCCTGCCACGACCACCCGGTTGACGGGCTCTATCGGTGGCAACAGACGAACTTTTGAGAGTGGCAGCGCTGGGCCGGCGAAACGCAACGAACTGATGCCGCGTCCGGCAGCCACGCCGGGCGCCCATTCTTTGAAATTGCCGGAAATCGGCGTCACCTGATCTTGGGCGACATCGACCACCGCCCAAAAAACGCCCGTTTCAAAATACTCACATCGCGCCAGTTTCATCAGGCACCTACCTTGCCCAACTTGGCAGGATCGATGTGCAGCAAGCGGCATGCGTTTTCATAGCGAATCTTGCGCAAGTCGGCGTCGGACAACTTCAGGCCATGGGTCAGGTCGTGACGCACGGCATCGCTACCGCCAAAGTTGCTGCCGTAGAGCACATGGTCTGCACCGATGATATCGACCAAGGCCTGGCGCATCGGTACTTCATGCAGCTCTACGTCGAAGTAGAAGTTTTTCATGTACTCGAGCAGCGGCTTTTTATTGTATTTGACGTCGAGGTTCTCGTTGGTCTTGGCCAGACGACCGAGCTGGTACGGGACATAGCCGCCACCATGGGTGATGTACACCTTCAGGTCAGGGAAGCGATCCAGTACGCCACCGCAAATCAGGTTCCAGAAACAACGGCTTTCGTCGTACTGCATGCCAACGATAGCGGTGGTTTCGTAGCGGTCGTCGTTGGCGTTCTTGCCCCAGGTGACCGACTGGTTGTAGCCGTGAATAAACATCGGCAAGTCCAGGTCGCAGAGGGTTTTCCACACCACGTCGAGTTCTGGCGAATCGAATTCCAGGCCGCCGAAGTTGGCGCCGCCAGCGACCAGACCTTTAGCGCCCAGTACGGTGCAGGCGTAGCGCAATTCAGCCGCCGCTGCTTCTGGCGCATTCAAAGGTACGTGAGCCCAGAACATCAGTCGATCTGGGGCTGCAGAGCAGTATTCGGCCAACGTCTCGTTGACGGTGCGGGCGAACGGGACGGCGAATTCGGCTTCGGTCCAGTACATGTAGCAGTGGGACGGGACGGAAACCACCTGCAGGTTTTGTCCCGCAGCGTCCATGCCAGCCAAGCGCACTTTCGGATCAGCCCAGCGCGCAAAATACTCTTCAAGCTTGGGACCTTTGCCGGAGCGGACGGCAGCCTTACGCTCTGGCGACCCAAGACCGAGAATCCAGTCACCAACACGCAGCTTGATATCGCCATCGGCGTGCTGCTCGAAGAACGGCCCCCAGTGAGGGTGCTGGTTGTAATAGCCAGGGTGCGGTGCGTGGGCGTGAAGATCGATAAGCATGTCTAGGTACCTCGAAGTTGGCACTTTTTGTTGGTTATTTGTGCGGTGCCTTCACGTGACCTGGTTCAAGTAGCCACGAAAAGGGGAAGCCGACGGCTCACTGCCAAGACCAGAGCTTAAGATTAAATTGAGCAGAAATCAAAATACTGTTCAATTTATTTTTCCGACGCACGAAGAGGCCTGACCCAGAGCCCTCAACACGCGTCGAAAAATGCTTAGAGGGGTCCAAAACTTCGAGTCAGCCTCGAAAAAGAGTGGAATGCAGGCGGGGAAAAATTAGCGTACGGAAACGCAAAGCCCCCGATATACGGGGGCTTTGGATAGCGTGATGGGCAGTGCTTTAACGTCAGCGGCGTGTGCGCGAGGTAGACCCCATGATCAGCGCGCCCAGGAGTTTTTTCACCCGGACCGGGAACAATCGACGCCCTGCGGCTTCTGGCACGAGAATTTCGCTCAACACGTAACGAATGATCATTTCGCAGATCAGTTCACGATCAAGACGCACCCCGAGGCGTTCGTCCCAGTCGTCGAAAACGATGCCCAGGCCATCCTGAAAGCGCACGATCGAATCGTGGAAAATCCGTCGGAAGAAGCCCAGCGCGTAGTCGGGTGCAACCACGAGAAGACGCCGAGCCCGACTTTGCTCCAGGTAGTTGTCGAGATAGGCAAACAGCGCATTCAAGCGCGCTTCCGGATCACTGATGTGACCGAGTTCCTGGGACAGCGAGCTGTGAAAACTTTCGCGCTTGTGGCGCGAAAAGGTATCCAACAAGTCTTCTTGCGAGGCGAAATAGCGATAAAAGGTGCCACGGGAAACACCCGCGACCTGGCAAACATCCAGGACCGAAATACGATCCGCGCCAGACATCAGCACGACTTCTTCAGTGGCCTTGAGGATGTTGGCAATGGTTTCTTCTGAACGGCGATTCGGCTTGACCTTGGTGCCTGCCACAGAGTTGGCGGCAGCACGGCGTTCTACGGGTTTAACCGGGCTCGCCCCAGCATCAGGTGCCGCATTTTTTTTGGATCTGGGAGCCGGCGCAGGCGCCTCTGCTTTCTTGGATGCGGCTTTTGGCATGAAGTGACGGGCTCATGAAGAGTAAGAATTGTGCAACGTTAACACAGGATCTGTGCATAAATAACACTATATGTTCAACTTTTAGCTAAAGACATTTGCGCAGTTTGTATTTAGAATCGGATTCTCTCTTCAAAATAAAATCAGGCAACCCGACCGGTATGGGTGCCTAAAAGGAGAAAACTGATGGGCAGCAGTGGAAATCCAGACACCTGGGCAGTGGGAGAACGAGACACTGTCATTGATGCGTTAGATCGTGCGGTAGCAAGGCATCCAGACAAAATATTGCTGGATTTCAGTGGTGAGTTATACACATATGCTCAGGTTGACTCACTCTCGACCAAGATGGCCAACGCACTGGCCACCCTGGGCGTCAAAGCCGGTGAAACCGTGCTGACGATGCTGGACAACAACATCGATGCCGTCACCACCTGGCTGGCCATCAACAAGCTCTGCGCTGTAAGTGTGCCGATCAACACCGCGCTCAAGGGCGAGTTTCTCCGCCATCAGATCGCCGATACCGGCACCTCGGTGGTGATTTGCGAAGCAGCCTACCTGCCACGCATCACCCCGCTCGCCGCACAGCTGCAGGACGTCCACCACATTCTTCACCGTGGCACCCTTGAGGCAGTACCTGATTGCCCGATTCGCATTGCGCCACTGGATGAATGGCGTGGCCATGACGCCACCCCACTCGTCAATAAACCGCAACCTTCAGACCTTGCCTGCCTGATTTACACCTCGGGTACAACGGGCCCTTCCAAGGGCTGCATGATCAGCTACAACTTCATGTGCAATCTGGCGCGCCTGCAACTTCGCGCCGGCCCGGCCAGTGCCGACGACGTGACCATCACGCCGCTGCCACTTTTCCACATGAATGCACTGTGCGTATCGATCATTGCCAGCATTCTGGTGGGTGCGCGCGCCGCCATTCTTGCGCGATTCTCGGTCTCGAACTTCTGGCCGGAAGTGGAGCGCTCGGGCGCGACCATTGCCTCGATCCTGGGCGGCATGGGCGGCCTCCTCGCCCAGGCGCCAGACAACGAAGCGATGTTGCGCTGCGTCGGGCAGATCCATACCGCCCGCGGCAACCCTTACACCGAAGACACCAAGAAGATCTGGCGCGAGCGCTTCGGCACCAGGCTGGTCGGCGGCAACGGCTATGGCCTGACCGAAGCCTGCGTTATAACTTCGCTGGCTGCCGGGGAATACGCCGCGCCCGGCTCGTCGGGTAAACGAATTGCGGATTTTGACGTCAGAATCGTCGACGACCTCGATCAAGAAGTGCCGCCCAACTCCGCTGGCGAAATCGTGGTGCGCCCTCTCCGTCCGGACATCATGTTCCAAGGCTACTGGCGTCGCCCGGAAGACACCCAGAAGCTGATGCGCAACATGTGGTTCCACACGGGCGACGTTGGCAAATTCGATGATGATGGCTTCTTCTACTTTGTCGACCGCAAGAAGGACTACATGCGTCGCCGGGGAGAGAATATTTCCAGCTTTGAAATGGAAGCCGCTTTTGCTTCACACCCGGCATTGGCTGAGGTCGCAGTGCATGCCGTGCCTTCTGATAAAGGCGAGGATGATGTGAAGGTGACTGCAGTACTGCATGAAGGTGTGACGCTAGACCCGGAGCAGCTGTTCCATTGGGCTACCGATTCGGTGCCCTACTATGCCTTGCCGCGCTATATCGAGTTTCGCAGCAGTTTGCCGAAAAATCCGCAGGGACGAGTGTTGAAGTATTTGCTGCGTGATGAAGGCAAGACCCAAACAACCTGGGATCTGGAAACTACTTCGATTGTGGTGTCCAAAAAGTAATTGTCCTGGCCGCATGTGTCGGCCGCCCAACGTCGAAGCCCGCCTTGCAGCGGGCTTTCGCGTCTCTAGGGCCTTGGTGTCGCCTTTGAGCTTGCTCCTGCATTAATCGGGTGAACTCAATACTCGCGTACGGGAATACCTTTGGGGCGGGAGTTATAACCGGGCAGATGAAGGCCACCATCGACGTGGATGGTTTCACCCGTGATAAACCGCGACATCTCGGACGCTAAAAACACCACCACCGGCCCAATATCCGCCTCAGGCTCGCCACAGCGCCCCAAAGGACGCATCGATGCGGACATTTCGGCAAACCCCGGGTTCTCCGCAGCAAGCTTGTGGAACGTGGCGCCCATCGCGGTAGGCGCGATGGCATTGGTTCGAATGTTGAACCGCCCCCATTCAGAGGCCGCGCTGCGAGTCAGCCCCACGATCGCTGCCTTCGCCGTGTTGTAGTCGCCATGCAACCAGGCACCGATCTCGATATCGATGGAGTAGAAGTTGATAATCTTGCCGCCACCCCGCGCTTTCATGTGGGGCAGCGCGGCCTTCATCGCCCACCAGGCCGCCCACACTGTAGAACCGAGGGTTTTCTCCAGCATTGCATCGGTCTTCTCTTCGAGAAGAACATTGGGCGTTGGCGCAAATGCGTTGTTGACCAGAATGTCCAGCCCACCAAACTGATCAACGGCCAATTGCACGGCGGCTTCGATATCGGCCTTGCTGCACACGTCAGTCTTGATGAACATCGCTTGGGCACCCAGCGCTTTGAGTTCGGCGACTACGGCCTCGCCACTGGTGACATCCAGCTCGGCGACCACCACGGCAGCGCCCTCTTTGGCAAAGTTCAGCGCGATGCCGCGGCCTATTCCGCCACCTGCACCGGTAATCAACGCGACCTGTTTGTTTAGCAGTGCCATAGCCACTCCATTTCTTGTTTTTTAGTGAACATTATTGGTTATAGTGTTCAAATATAGCTGATTTCGTCAGCCAGAACAGTACTGGAACAAGGATATTGAGGATGAGTGTATTTCGTCGGCGCGTGGACATCATTGCTCATCCTGGCAATGGCACGGGTGAAGTCCGCGCCACCCTGGAGGACGACTTCCATCACTTCCGTGTCTGGGTCTGCCACCATGAAGGTGAAGTCACCGCCATTGGCGGTGAAGCGCTACGCTACCCTTATTCCTTGTGTCCGCAGGCTTGCGATCAATTACAGCAGCTGCTGGGTATGAAACTGGACCGGATAGCCCACTCCGTCACCCGACAGACCGATGCCAGTCATCAATGCACCCATCTGCTGGACCTGACGGGCCTTGCCGTCGCCGCTGCCGCACGAGGTACCCACCAGCGCCGATATGACGTCAACATCGGCCAGCGCATCGCCAACCGCACTCGCGCCACGTTGATACGGGACGGCAATGAAGACCTGACCTGGGAAGTCAACGGCACCCTGATCGAAGGACCTTCACCTTATTGCGGCATCAACCTTCGCGAAGGCATGGCACGCTGGGCACTGAATACCCTCAATGAAGAAGCCGCCGAAGCGGCACTTTTACTGCGCCGCTGCACCCTGATTTCCATGGGGCGCGCGTACAACCTCGACGAGCAGATTCACGCCGCCACCACCGCTCTTTGTTACAGCCAACAACCCGAACGCGCGGAGCAGGCATTGCGCATGAAGGGCTCGACCCTGGACTTCAGTCATGAACAGCTGAAATTGTGCGCCCAGGATCAGGAATGGCTGAGACAACGGCACTAGTCGATCCGCTCTTGCGTCAAGAGCAATGCGGCCAATGCTTTCAAAGCACGGCGATCCGGGCTCAATCCAGACCGCCGATACGAACTAGAGGAAGACCGCCAGATTGGGGGTTCCGAGCACCGCTTGGTCGATGATGACTTCGCGCCGCGCCAGCTTGAATCCCGCCTCACTCAGGCGCAGCACATCCCGCCGTTCGCCACTGATGATGTCGACATGGTGGTCTTTGAACCGGCTGCGGGTCAGTAGCAGATAACTGGTCACCACGAACTCATCGCTCTTGTCGGTTTCTTCGACAAACACGTTGGTCACCAGACGCCGGGTACGCGAGGGAGGGTCTTCCGCCCAGGCGCTTTTGCCAGACAGGCGCAGGATTCGGCCCATGATCGAGCGGTAGTCATCGTGGTAATGCTGAACGCTGCGCACGATGGTGGTTTTTAACTCGGCGGCCAAGCGCGTCTGACGCAGCGGCACGGTGTACACCAGGTCGGTGTCCAGGCGTTCGGCCCACTCCTGCAGGCGAATCTGGTCAAGCAGCGTGGCCTCCTCGTAGAGGAAGGTCACCACATCGTTGTAAATCGGCGAACCCACCGGTACTCGCTTGGTACCGACTGGGGAACCCGGCTGGATATCCTCCACACCGCGTTGTTGAACCTGAGCCATGAGTCATTCCCTCACTTTTATTCTTGTGAATGCTGATACCAGCGACGGCGGCCCGCGAGGGCCGCGATCAAACCAGGCGTGACGGACGCTTACTGGTCGTCCGATGCAGTCATCAGCTCATGCCAGTACAACCACCAGTGCCACTGGGTATCGTCCTTGGTAAAGCCTTCGTTGACGATGCCCGGGCCAGGCCAGCCCTCCGGTGCGCCCGTTTCAAATACCGCCTGGTATTTCATCGTGCTCTTGCGGCCCATCGCGCCTTTGGCGGCCAGGGTCATGTGCGGCCAGGTGTCGGAGTCATCCTGCTCAACCATACCGGACGTGCCGAACAGCTGGATGGTTTGCTTGAGCATCTTGTCGCGCAGTTCCGGGGAAGCGTCTTTCTCAGCAAATACCCAGTTGACGAACTCGAGCTTGTCCGGACCTTGCGGCACGTAGGCGTGCAGGGTCATCGAGCCGACGACAGTGCCATCCGGCTGCGGAATGTAGACAAAACCGAAAAGAATGTTCGGGAACATCCCACCAACTTGCGGCGGCATGCTGGTGAGCACTTTCAACTGATCTTCGGTGAGATTGCGTGCCAGCTGTTCGACCATGTCGGCGGTCATGCCGGCAGGCGGCAATGCTTCGAGCTTTTGCTGCACACTCAACTCTGCCGGATCGAGGCCGGTCAGGCGCTTGATCTTGCGCGCCAGGTCGATGCAGCGCAGGGCATGGCCATGGGGCGAGCTGATCTCGACGCCGATCATTTCCGGGCTGAGGTCGGCTGTTTCGCCCTCTCCTTTCTTGGCGTAGTTACCCACTTCACCCAACCAACGATGCAAGGTCAGTGTGTGGAAACCGTCGGCCGCCGATTGCTCGCCAGCCGTTTTCCAGTTGGCGTTAACGATAAAGCGCTGCGGTGGACCGAGTACTTCCATGCCCTTGTCGGAACGGCAGAAGAGCATGTCGTAATACCACTTGGCATCGCCGAGGAATTCGTCAAACGACGGCCCGTCGATATTCCAGGTCGCGAAAACCAAACCGCCATACAGTGTGACCCGAGCCTTTTTCAGGCCCAATTCTTCTTTGGGCAGCATCTTGCCGTGCATGCATTCACGCTCGACAGGCGAGCCGACGAAGTCACCATTCGGGCGGAAGGCCCAGCCGTGATAGATGCATTTATGAATTTGCGTGTTGCCGCAATCGGCAGTGCTGATGCGCATGCCGCGGTGCGGGCACACGTTGAGGTTGACGTACACCTCGCCCTCTTTACCACGGGCAACAATGACCGAGTCGGAGCCCAGGTCGCGGACCATGAAGTCTCCGGAATTGGGAATCTCCGACTCGTGACCCAGGAGTACCCAGATCTTGCCGAAGATTTTTTCCATCTCCAGCTCGTAGATTTCGCGATCGGATAACACGCGCATTTGTACTTCACGGCTAGAAGGATAGATGAGGTCGGAGACCTTGGTTCCATCAGACAATACGGGGCTTGTTCTTGTTAGCATGATTGCCTCCTGATCAGAGCGTCACGACAGTAGTCGCAGCGAAATATAAGACACTTTCTCTATTTATGTACATAGAATTCACTTTGCACTTGTAAGTGAATTCTTCCGTCATTCACGTACGCGTCAATCCTTGCTCGACGCCTTGCCCACTTGAGTGCGCAGCACACCAATGCCGTCGATCTCCAGTTCAACCACATCACCAGGCTTCAAATAACGCAATTGCTCCAGGCCGCAGCCGTTTCCGACTGTGCCGGAACCAAGAAACTCTCCGGGGTACAGGGTTTCCGAACGAGACACGTGGGCAATCACGTCTTCGAAACTCCAGCGCATATCGCGGGTATTGCCGCGCCCCCACTCCTCGCCATTGACCCGGGCGACCATGTTCAGGTCATAGGGATCACCCAGCTCATCGGCTGTCACCAGACAGGGGCCCATGATGTTGGCGGTATCGAAATCCTTGCTCTTGGCCGGGCCGAGCATGCCCGGCATTTCCAGGGCCTGGGCGTCGCGGGCACTCATGTCGTTAAAGATGGTGTAGCCGACGATATGCGCCCGGGCGGCTTCACGGCTGATGTCTTTGCCGCGCTTGCCGATGTAGCAACCGAACTCCAGTTCGAAATCCATCGCCCGACTGAAACTTGGCCATTGGAATTCATCGTCGATGCCAATCACCGCGAAACGGTTGCCCTTGTAGTAGATGGGCTGCTTGTTGAAGGTCTCGATGATCCGGTCGTCGGCGCGTGTGTTCATCGCTTTCAGGGTGGCTTCGGGGTCTTCGGTACGCAGCGCACGGGCGCGACGGGCCGCCGCGAAGCTCTGGCGCAGATGCAATTCGAAGCAGGAACAGTCGCGCATTTGTGGAGGTGGCTGGATCGGTGCGCGCAGCTTCACGCTGTCACGCTCCAGCACTGCCGCCGAGGGAGCCTTGGCAACCAACGAACGGGCTAACTCAAGCGCCGGCTCACCGGCCTCAACCAGCGCCAGAATGCTGCTTAATGCCACACTGTCGCGACCTTCCAGCAAGCGGTAAGCGTCTTGCAGGTCGAGGACCTGCTGGTCCCGATTGAGCAATGCTCCCGCGCGATCAAAACCTTCGGCATCGGTATACGTCACCAGTCTCATACGCGGCCACTCACGGGCAGCAGCGCACCGGTTACCGCTGCGGCTTCATCGGATAACAGAAATGCCACGACCGCCGCCAACGCCTGCGGGGTGACCCAGCGGCTGCTGTCGGCATCAGGCATGTCGGCGCGGTTGGCGGGGGTGTCAATAATGCTCGGCAGCACAGCGTTAACCGTTACACCACGATCCTTCAGCTCCTCGGCCAACGCCTCGGTCAACCGGGCCACACCGGCCTTGGAGGCGGCGTAAGCCCCCATACCTGTTGCGGCTTTGACCGAGGCCAGCGCGCCAATGTTGACGATACGCCCTGCCCCGGAATCCAGCAGGTGCGTCAACGCCGATTGGGAACTGACCACGGCGGTACGCACGTTCATCTGGTAAAGCCGATCCCAGGTCAGCAGGCTTCCACCTTCGACGGTCTCCCAGGCAAAACCGCCCGCGACATTGACCAAACCGTCGATACCACCCAAATGCGCCGCAATCTGCTCGAACGCCGCGCTGGCCGATTCGACCGAAGTCAGGTCAACATCGCCCACACACAGCAGATTTTCCGTGTCCAATAAAGCGGCTGGGGCCTCGCTACGATCCAGCAACGCCACCCGGGCGCCACGCGCCAGCAGAAATTTGCCAAGTGCGCTGCCGAGGGCACCAAACCCGCCGGTGACGACTACCCTCTTGTCCAATAGTGATTGGAACATCGCGAAATCCTCTTGTTGTTGTTTTACGGCGCGAACGGTCGATTCGCGCCTTTGTCCGGATGAATATATGACACTTTTAGAAAATATGTACAAATGATACCGTATGACTTCAAGTCAAACACTCACCTGCGGACCGCTGATGCCTAGAAAACTGCCTGCACTCAACGCCGACAACCGCGCCTTCTGGCAAGGCGGTCAACAGGGCGAACTGCTCGTTCATCGCTGCGCAGCCTGTAGCCGGTATTTCCACCCGCCCGCGCCGCTGTGCCCGCATTGCGCAAGCTTTGACGTCGCGCCGCAAGCGGTGTCCGGCAAGGGCAAAGTGCTCAGCTTCACCATCAACTATCAGGCTTGGACCCCCGACTTGGAGGTGCCCTATGTGGTGGCAATCATCGAGCTGGTTGAACAACCCGGCTTGCAGTTCGTGAGCAACGTGGTGGGCATACCGGTCACGGATGTGCATATCGACATGCCGGTACGGGTCAGCTTCCTCAATGTCGAGGATGTGTGGTTGCCTCTGTTCGAGAAGGATCAGTGATGTTCGATCATCGTTATGAGAAAGACGTAGCCATCACCGGCATCGGCCAATCGGAAGTCGGGCGACCCTCGAACAAGTCAGCGATGCGCCTGACCCTGGATGCCTGCCTCGAAGCCATTGCCGACGCCGGCCTGCAACGCAGCGACATCGACGGCGTAGCCTGCTGGCCGGGCGACAACAACAATGGCGACCCGTTTTCACCGGTCGGTCCCAGTGCGCTGAAGAGCGCCCTCGGGCTCAACGTCAACTGGTTCGGTGGTGGTTATGAAGGGCCCGGCCCGCTCACCGGTGTGATCAACGGGGCCATGGCGATTGCGGCGGGCCTGTGCAAGCACGTACTGGTGTTTCGCACCATCACCGAAGCGTCGGCGCGCATGGTCAACAAACAGGCCGGTGCACTGACCAACAAAACCCAGGGGCGCGACAGCAGCTACGCCTGGCAGTGGTTTACGCCGTTCAATGTGCAATCGGGCATCAATCTGATGGCGTTGTATGCTCAGCGCCACTTCCATGAGTACGGCACCCGACCGGAGCAGCTGGCGCAAATAGCCCTTACTTGTCGCCAGAACGCCATGCGCAATCCGAAAGCGCTGTACCGCACGCCGATGAGCATGGATGACTACATGGCCTCGCGGATGATTTCGACGCCTCTGCGCATGTTCGACTGCGACGTGCATTGCGATGCGTCCACCGCCATCATCCTGTCCCGTCGTGATATCGCCCAGGACCAGCCGAACAAACCGATCCGCATTGAGGCCATGGGCGCAGCGTTGAACCAGCCCTGGTCGTGGGATCAGATCTCCCTGACCAAAATGGCCGCCTTCGATGTCGGCGAGATGATGTGGGCGCGCACCGACTACACCCCGCAGGATGTCGAATCTGCGCAGTTGTATGACGGATTTTCGATCTTGACCCTGATCTGGCTGGAAGCCCTGGGCCTGTGCCCCACCGGACAAAGTGGTGCGTTCGTCGAGGGTGGCACGCGCATTGCGCTGCAGGGCAGCTTGCCCATCAATACCAATGGCGGGCAGCTGTCTGGCGGACGCACCCACGGCCTGGGTTACGTGCATGAAGCCTGTCTGCAACTGTGGGGTCGTGCCGAAGGCCGGCAAATCCGCGAACACCGCGTCAGCACGGTGGCAGCCGGAGGCGGCCCGTTGGGGGGCAGCCTGCTTCTGGTTCGCGAGTAACGGCGCGCCTCAGTAGAGTACGCCGGCTACTTCGCTACAGAACTCGATCAGCGCCTTGCCCAGTTCGGCAAGGCCCTCTTCATCCCGTTGGCCACGGAACATCACCGCTGACACGGTGAAATCGATGCTGTTGGTCGGTGAAAAGACCGGCGCTGCAATGGCTAGAATCCCTCCCGAGAAATGCCCATCGTCCATTGCCCAACCGCGCTCGGCAGCTTCCCGGACCTCTTCGCGATAGACCTCCAGCGACAGTGGCTGGGCCCAGCGAATCGTCTCGAAGCTGCTCTGTACTTCCGGGTCGTCGAGGTCGATCTGTGTGGCGAACAACCGGCCGCTGGCGCCCATCAGAATCGGCAGACGCTGACCTTCGGCCATGTCGATACGCACATCGGTCGGGCTCGCAGCGGAGCTGACAATGACGATTCGGTCAGGGCTCATTTTGCGCCACAGGGTGATGGTCACCCGCTGGCGCGCAGCCAGGTTCTGCAACAGCGGTTTGGCCATCTGTACGCGATGACCCTGGGTCACCAATTGTTCGACCAGACGCGCCAGGCCCAGGCCCACGGTGTAACGCTTGGAAAGCGCACTGAAATCGACCACCTCCTCTTGCACCAGGGTACGCAGGATGTTGAAGCAGGTGCTAGGGTTGATTTTCAGTTGCCGGGCGATGTCCACTGAACGTTCCGGCGTTCCCACCTGACTGAGATAGCGCAAGATGCGTATGGCGTTGGAAACAGGCTTGACGAGGGTTGCGCCGGCCGATTTGCTGCTGTCGTTGACGTCAGTGAGTTCCATGCCCGATCCAGTAACTTTAGAGTGGCGCCATTCTAGCCTGAGAATGATTGGCGCCGTAAAAGTTTTATCTGGGAATTACTCGATCACTTCAATCGGTTAGTTTCACTGGCGGCTGATAGATCAAACGGCGGGTTTGCAGATCTTCGCGACGAAAACGCTCGATGAGACGCTCTTGGGCATGGTCGGCCTGGGTCACCCGAACCTGTTGGCGCAAGTATTCCAGCCAGGACTCGACAATAAAGCGCTCGCTGTAGAGTTGCGGGTCCGCCATGTCGCGGTACAAACGCCAGTTTTGCGCGCCGTTGCGCCGTCGTGCCTTGCCTACCGTGTACACCGCGGCAAGAAAGTCATCGCGATCTGGCGCCGCCACCTGGTACACAATCTCCACCGATACCGGTCCATCGGAATGGGACACTGGACTGGCCAGTTGCAGTGTGTCGGTCAAATGAACCTCGGCAAAGTCTGCTTCCTGGCCCAGCTCCACATGGCCATTGCGGGTCAGCGCGATACCGACCAGCAACAACAGTGTCGAGAGCAGCAAGCTCTGGCTCAACCCCAGGTATTCGGCCAATGCCCCCCATATCGCACCTCCGGCTGCCATCGCGCCCATCAGGATCAACACATAGACCGATGCGACCCGCGCGCGTACCCAGTTGGCGGCATAGGTTTGCACCACCGTGGAAATGGTCGCGTTGACCGCCATCCAGCCAAACCCCGCCAGCAGCATCATCGCGCAGACCGCATAGCGGTTGTTGGATAGCGCGGCAGTGAGAGTGGCGAGGGCAAAGGAGAAGGCGCCGCAAACCAGCAGATGACGCATGCCCAGTACGCGATACAGCCGCGGCAAGCTGAGTGCAGCCAACACGGCACCGGCACCAAGAAACGCCATGAGCAAGCCATAACCACCGGCATCCATGCCCAATTCCTGCTTGGCCACCAGTGGCATCAAGGCCCACAAAGCGCTGGCACTCATGGTGAACACCAGAACCTGCTTCATGGCGCTGAACAGGACCGCTGAATGCCGGATGTAGCGCAGGCCACTGCGCATGCCGCCGGTCATGGTTTCCGGTGGCAAGCCCACGGTGGGCGGGTTGGGCGCGATACGAAAGAGGAAGAGCAGCACCGCGAACATACACAGCGCGATTACCAGAAATACCGAGGTCGTGTTCCAGTACGCAATCAGTGCACCCGCCAGCGCGGGGCCCAAAGCGCGGGTGGCATTGATGGAAATTCCGTTCAAGGACACTGCGGCCGGCACTTGGTCGCGGGGCAGTACACCGACCATGGTCACCATCCACGCCGACATGCCCAACGCACTGCCGGTACCGAGCACAAAGGTAAACGCCAGCAAGCCCCAGGTTTCCAGGTGCGCGCTGTACGCCAGCCCACACAATACCAGCGCGGCGAACAGCATCATGCACTGGGTAATGATCAGCCAACTGCGACGGTCCACCCGATCGGCAATCACCCCACCGGGAAAGGCAAACAGGAACACCGGCAGGGTCACGGCGGTTTGCACCAGAGAGACCATGGCTGCCGAGGTCGTCAATGTGGTCATGATCCACGCCGCGGCGACCGTCTGCATCCAGATAGCCATGTTGACCACTGCGGCTGCCAGCCATAAGCCGCGGAACGCTTTATTGCGAAACGGCGCCCACGCCGAGCCCTCGCTCATCTTCACTCCTCAGCGGCTACGCCAGTCAAAATCAGGAATTATTTGTCCAGCGGCTGACCCAGTCGCCCCATCGCCCGCGAAGGGCTGAGCTGACGCGGCTGAGCGATGGAATTGCGCAGTTGGCCGATGCCTTTGATTTCAGCCTCGACCCAATCACCCGGCTGCAGAAAACGCCCGCTTTCCAGCCCTACACCGTGGGTTGAGCCAGTGAACACCAGATCGCCAGGACGCAGACTGATGCGTGCATCCAGATAATTGAGCAACTCGTCCAGGGGAAAAATCATTTGCCGCGTATTGTCCTGCTGGCGCACTTCGTCGTTTACGCTCAGGCGCATATCCAGTGTCGGTTGCCCGGTAATGCCCAGATCGTCGGCGGTCACAATCCAGGGCCCCACTGGCGTGGTGCGGTCCATGGATTTCTGGGTCAACAGGTCAAGACGACCAATCTGCTTGCCGGCATCCCGCGCGCTGATGTCATTGCCTACGGTGTACCCCAGTAGGCAAGCGCTGGCATGGGGTTCATCCAGCAAAGGGCGACCCACCACGGCGACGAGTTCCACCTCGTAATCAAGCTGGGTGGTCAGCGGCGAATAATCGATCTCGTCATTGGCACCGACCAGCGCTGACTCAGGTTTCATGTAGGCCAGCGGGTGCGCCGGCGCCTCACTGCCCAGGCGCTTGAGGTGGCTGAGGTAATTGAGACCCACACCAAATACCCGGCTGCCCGGTTCCAGCGGCGCAAGCAGGCGCGAAGCCGACAACGGCAACCATTCGCCACTCAGGTCCAGGGCGTCTGGCGTAAGATCCGCCCCTAGCCCGGCCCAGTGGGTGAACGGCGCATGAATACGCCGCAGGCGGTCAGTTTGCGCATCCAGCAACGCCCAGAACGCTTGCCCGTCCACCTCGACCCGCGCCAGGCGCATATCAGTGCTTGGCCAGGTACGTCGGCAGGTACTCGGCGTCGAGTACTTCTTCCGGTGTCTTGACGCTGGCACCAAGAATTGGCCCGACCATTTCGTGGCCCCACAGACTGAGCTTTTCCGGATTCAGCTCGTAGGGATCGCCTTGCCATGGCTCGATTTCAGCAATGGTCTCAAAGGCAAACCCGGACGGATTGAAATGGTAGAACGACAGATGGGGGTCCTGGGCATGTTGGCCGAGGGTCATCATCATCGGCAGTTCACGCTGACGCACGATGTCGTAGGTCTCACCGACATCACGCACGTTGCGCACAAACAGCCCGACATGTTGCACGCCCATGCGACCCGGGCCGTGGCCATACGCGATGTCATGACTGGTGTGATGGTTGAGTTTGGAGCGGAAGAAACCGGTTCGTCCTTTGCCCGCACCGGCGCCATACCAGCTGAAACCCATGACGTTAAGCAGGAAGTCTTCCAGTTCCGGTGTGTAGTCCGGGGTGATCAGCACCACATGACCCGCGCCTCGTTCGTCGGCAAGGAAACCACTGTGCGGACGGCCCGGCTGGAACGAGCGCGGCAGCCATTTTTGCCCGTAAAACAATTCGTGCTGATACCCCACCGGGTCACGAAAACGCACCAATTCACGCACGCCACGCTTTTCGC